>NZ_JAFLJM010000043.1 GCF_017745675.1 Alkalihalobacillus sp. BA299 | reverse complement strand
AAAAAAGGGTTCAGATCCAATCTCTACTTCACTTAATGCTCTGTTCCTAAACGATTCATAATAGAATGATTTATAAAATAGCTCAATGGATTATATTTATATTCCATCAAATCATAATCCACTAATAAGATCATAAAACTTTTAACGACTATAAAACAATGTTTTGCCTGTCGTCAATTCCCTTCCTCCTATTACCAAAATATCTCATCCTCTTATCAAGAGACTCCTTACGGCGATCGTTGAACTAAATACCATTTAACACCATACTTATTAAGACATACACATACCTCTCTCTTAGCAGAGACCGGTGTCTCACTAGATCAAATCATGGATCGCTCAGTCATGCCGATGTCAAATTACGAAGGAGCGTCTATCTTCATGGGACACAAGATATGAAAAAAGAAGCTTCCCAAAAGTTCAGCGAACTTATGAGAAGCTTCAGTATTACTTACACTTTGTTAGCATTTTGTTATCAAATCACTTAAAAAACCTTATTTATCAAGGGGTTGAGCAGCTATCACATCATGATCTCTAAAAGAAGTACCTTTAAAAGTTATTGCTAAATCGGAGTATAATAGTTCGTACTTTATATCAGCTGTTTTGGTATATTGATCAATCCTAGATTTTGCAGTTTTTTCAATTCTATCTTTATCCTTCTTATCCAAAATTCGTGATAAGAAGGATTATTCCGAAGTATCTGTTATCCCGAATATTTAATTGTTTTACCCTTTTTATCAAGTTAAAGCAGCTAAATATTCAGGATAATTGTTGCTAAAATGTCCATAATGAAATTGGGATTTTCCCTAATTTATTATGGAGGCGAAATACATGGAAAAAATTTTACTGACGGAGTTAGTTACTCAAGCTAAAAAAGCAATAAAACCAATTCAACATAGTGCATCTACAGTCTATCAATATGGATTGGCATGGGATGAACTGATTTATTTTTTCGAATCAAAGGGTCGATTATACTTTTCCAAAGAATTAGCAAATCGTTTTATGCAAGAATCAAAGGATGACCTGGACAAAGGCCTGATTAAGAACTGGCGTTATAAACTGAGACGTCTTTCTGTACTGATTCTCCTTGAAGTCTTGGAAACAGGCAGTTACAGCTGGAAACTCCATTTTGAGGAACCTAATGGTCCTCTTTCCAATGAAATGAAGCAGTTGCATGCCGATTATACGAAAGTACTTATCTGTTCTGGAAAAGGTAACGGTACACGAAGGTGTTATGAGACACTTTCGAGGCAGTTTTTAAAATATGTACAGTTAGAACTTAATAAAAACATATCTGATCTCCAGCTCGATGACGTTCGGAGTTTTATTCCCTATATAGCAAGATCTTACCAAAGTACCAGTATGCGAACAGTACTGTCTGCACTTCGGTCCTTTCTGAAATATCTTTATAAAGAAAGTGTGACTAAAGAAAAATTAGTTCTGGCGGTTCCAAGCAGTGGTTCCAGAAGAACCGCAGTTGTGCCAACTATTACACAGGATGAAGAAGACCGTTTGCTTCATTCAATCGACAGTTCCACCTGTATTGGAAAGCGTAACTATGCCATGGTGCTTTTGGCAATGCGCACAGGACTTAGAAGCATTGACATTATAAATTTAGAATTATCCAGCATTGACTGGCGGAATAAGACAATCGCCATCGTTCAACAGAAAAGCGGAAGGCATTTAATGTTACCTCTTCTTACAGATGTCGGTAATGCATTGTCTGACTATATACTAAATGCAAGACCTCAAAGCATTCTTCCATATGTTTTTCTGAGATATCATTCACCATACACAAAATTATCTCGTTCCAACTGTTATGCCATCAGTTGTAGCATCATGAAAAAGGCGGACATCCGGCAGTCAGGTCATCAACGTAAAGGATTCCATATTTTCCGCCATACTGTAGCTGCAAGAATGCTATCACAGGAAATATCACTTCCTGTGATATCCAACACATTGGGACATGGCTCCATGTCTTCCAGCAAGGTATATCTTTCAACTGAATGTAGACTATAAAGTGGACACGCAATGGAGAGACTTGTAAAAACAAGAATCTAAAAATGGAGCGTGTCAAAATGGCTAGAAAATATGATCATGAATTCAAGGAGTACATTGCAAAATTAGTTGTAGATGAGGGGAACAAAGCAACAGATGTTGCTAGAGAAATGGATATATCCCCTAAAACGATATCACGCTGGGTTAGAGATTACCGTAATAAGATAAAGGTAAATCAAGAGGAGATCAGCTATATAACACCAAGCGAATATAGAAAACGGGAGAAAGAGCTATTAGATCAAATCAGTGATTTAAAGGAGGAAAATGAAATCATAAAAAAGGCAGCGCACATCTTCATGCAAAGCCAGAAGTAATTTTTCATTTTATCTTTAGGCATCGAAAGGAATTTCGAATTGTGAAGATGTGCGCCGTTTTAAAAGTATCTAAAAGTGGTTATTATAAGTGGCTTAATAAGAAAGAGTGTGATTTCCAGAAAAAAAGAAGAAGTTGATGGCTAAGATTCGCAGGCTTTTCTTTCAATATAGAGAGGTGTACGGAAGCCCAAGGATAACGAAAGAGTTGCATAAGGAAGGGATTACGATTTCAGAAAAAACCGTTGGTAGGTATATGCGTGAAATGGGTCTTCGGGCCATTCCAGAACATCGATTTGTAGTAACGACAGACTCTAATCATAATAACCCTATTTATCCAAATCTACTAAAGCGTAAGTTTAATCCCGAAAAAGCAGACCGTGTCTGGGTAACAGATATCACGTATATCTGGACCCTACAGGGATGGTTATACTTAGCTACTGTAATGGATTTATTTTCACGGAAAATTGTCGGATGGGCTACAGATATAAAGATGACAAAAGATTTGCCATTAAAAGCCTTGAATCGAGCGATCACTTCAAGAAAACCTTCAGAAAAGCTAATACACCATTCAGATTGTGGGAGTCAATATACATCAAACGATTATATTGCTCGTTTAAAGGAATGGAACATTCAAATAAGCATGAGTGGTAAAGGTAACTGTTATGATAATGCGTGCATGGAGTCTTTTTTTGCCTCCTTAAAAAAAGAGTTAGTGTATCGGCACAAGTTTACTAGTCGTGAGGAAGTCACTAAGGAGATCTCGGAATACATCATGAGCTTTTACAATGAGAGAAGAAGTCATTCAAGTATTGGCTATGTATCACCAAATGAATATGAAAGAAGTTATAATGACCGACCTAAACAAAAAGATGTAAAAGCAGGAGAAACAGCAGCATAAAGACTTATGATACACAAAGCAACTTTACGTGGAGTGGCGGGTATGTTAGCCTTTTGGGCTAGCCACTGGATAATTGAAACCAAGTGGCTTCGTGGCTAGGAGGACATACCCGCAATAGCAATAGGTAAGACTTTGATATAATCTCCATCTTTTCCCCTGCTCCACACCGTACGTCAGTCTGTCTAACAATTATTAATAATTTTTGTTTTTTTGCATGAAAATGGATGTCTTTTGTCGAATCTCTATATCAAAGGAGATGAGTGTGTATGCCTTATATCGAAGGTGAAGATAGACATCAAATTTACATACTGCCAAATACGTTGGACGACTTTGTAGATGAAGAAAATCCTGTCCGAGTGATCGATGCTTACGTCGATACTTTGAACCTGGAAGAATTGGGGTTTCAAGTTTATGGTACCGACCCCCAAAAGTTAGAGTAGAAAACTAACTTTTGGGGGTATTTTTATGGCCAAATATAGTGAGGAATTTAAAATAAAGCTTGTTACTGAGTATTTACATGGAGAACTTGGATATAAATTA
>NZ_JAFLJM010000042.1 GCF_017745675.1 Alkalihalobacillus sp. BA299 | reverse complement strand
AAGGTCATATCCTAGTTTTCCTGCTTGATATTCTTTAACTAGCATTAACTTAAATTGTTCACTATATTTAGCCATTAAAAACACCCCAAAAGTTAGATTTCACTCTAACTTTTGGGGTGCAGTACATTCACTTAGGCGTTTTTTGCGAGTAGCTGTTTTGTTCTTAGTATAAACTTATTTGTGTGTTTCCACTAAAGGGAGAGTTAAGATGCGGTTTCACGAATGCTCTGATTCTCCCAAATTAGTCCCTTAATTAATACGTTTTTAGGTAATAAAGGATGCTTTCTCAAGTATTCAACACTTTTACATAGCATTTCATCCTCATCATGTTCACCGAGCCATTGGCTAAAGTCGGTACTTTGATCGTTCAATGCATAGTTAATTAAGGCGATCGTATGTTTAGCTTCTTTAGCTCCCGTCCACTCGGTTGTTATTTGAGGAACATTTGGGTTTTTAACACTTACAAAAATTACTTCTTTTGTATCATGTTGATGAGCTGCCAAAATGATTGTACGAAGTATGGAATCATATGGATGAACGATATATGGCTGATACCCACTAATGATCGATACTTCATCCTCTTTTTTCTCAAGTGCGCTTATAATATAAGGAATGGAGTTGTTACAGTTACAAATAATTAAAGTGTTTTTCATTTTAATCGCCTCCGTTTATTGTTGATTAATAAAGCCACTGTGCAAGTGAATAAAAAATAGGTATACCTAAAGTTAAGTTAAATGGGAACGTAATGCCAAGGGCAAGCCCTAAATAAATCGATGGATTTGCATCAGGAACCGATGCACTCATTGCAGCAGGGGCTGCAATATAAGATGCGCTAGCTGCTAGAACACCCATTAGTGTTGCGCCACCAACTGATAATCCACAAGCCATTCCAACAAATACGCCAATGACGCCATAAAGGATTGGCATGACTACAGCAAATGATAATAACTTGAGCCCATGTTTACGAACAACGGCTAATCGTTGACCAGCAATAAGCCCCATGTTTAAAAGAAATAATGTTAGCATACTTGGATATAAATCAATAAATAATGGTTTAATTAATAGTTTTCCCTCGAGCCCAATGATCATTCCAATCATTAAACTTCCTGTTAGTAATAAAACACTTTTTCCTAACAAACATTCTCGGAGCTGCTCTTTATTTAATTTAAAGGAAATGGCAGGAGCGATAATACCTACTTTCCGAACAGATACAGCTTCTGTTTTTCGATCCTTTAAAAATTCAAGCAGTACGAGGGCAATTAATATTGCTGGGATTTCCATTAAAACGACCATCGCATTCATAAAAGCTTCATAATTTATGGTTCGATTTTCGAGGAAAGCTGCAGCAGCTCCGTAAGTGACGATACTAACTGAACCATAGGTAGCAGCTAGAGCAATTGCATTTTTAATATCAAGCTTTATTACTTTTCTTAAATAGAAAAGGGTAATGACTGGAATTAGACTACCTAGAAATATCGCTCCTAATATCGGTTTACTAACTTCAGTAATGGAATATTGGGATAATTCAATACCGCCTTTTAAACCAATTGCGATTAATAAATATAGACTTAGTGTTTCACCGAGTGCTTTTGGAAACGTAAAGTTGGAACCAAGAGCTACCGCTACCATACCAAGTACAAAAAAGAGTACAGCTGGATTGAGTAAATTCTCTATTACCATTTCTAACATTTTTTCCACTCCCTACTATTTCATAAAATAAAAATGAATAATATCATCAAAGTTCTTCCTCAGCTTTTTTGAGCATTCACAAACATAAAAAGACCAGCCCTGTAGTAATTACGAGGCTGGTCTATCATTTCCGTATCTATTGATATTGAAATAATCTCCCAATTAACTATTTAATTTTGCTTCAAGGTCTTCCTTTAGTGTAAAAACAATGACCCGTTCACCGCTTTTAGTACTAATATCGGTGTGAAAGCATTTTGCTTCCACTCCTGTTATTTCAAGAATTATTTTTTTTAATTCACCGCTTCCCGTTTCGATAAGGTCGGAGCGATTTCTTTTGACCGCACGCATTCCTGCTTCAGTTCTTGTAAGAGCTTGTTCAGCAGGAGTCAAGATCCCTTTCAGTTGAATAATTAGGAGGTTTCTAAGGATATCAGTTTTCACTTGAACAGAACCTCTACCTAAATATTCCTTTTCCCATTGGGTTAAAGTTTTACTAATTTCTGATTCTATAATTCCTTTTTTCTTATTCAAAGTGTACACCTCCATCCTAAAGAACATCGTATAATTTTTTCAATAAAAAACGGTATACTCCATATTTGAAGTATACCGATTATTTCGAATCATTACTTATTTTTACTCGTCGGTTGTCATTTCACCTCTGCGAGACCATCACAGCGATGCACTGCTAACCTTAAAAAGAAATAAGTACGTATTATAAAACAATTCGGTGTTTTTAATTGATTTAATTATATAGCGACAACTTAAAAAGTGTCAATAAAAAATTTGTATGCCATAATTTGCAGGTGACCTTATAAGTGTATTTTACATATTTACGATTGGTAAAAGTTTTTATTCAAAAGTTTAAACGAATATAATTAAAAAAGCTAGAATAAATAAAAAAGTAAACGCCGAAAATGGATCTAACTAGTTTTGGAAAGGCTCTTTTCTAAAAGATTGTTGCTTTTAGCTATTGGACCGTTAACCAAGCGAAAGCTTGGTTCTTCACGCTTTGGCGTGAAGCCTTTGCAACAAAGTTTACGAAAACAGCTCTTGTAAAAGAAGGCAAACGTTATTTAAAAGTCAAAGTTGATATCGTACAGGAGTGTGATGGTATGTATGTATTTATTGTTAATCCTATCTCAGGAAATGGAAAAGGGGAGTTTGTATGGACACAAATAGAAAAGATACTGATTGATAAAAAGACGAACTTTAAAGCATTTTTTACAAAAGATAAAGGTCATGCTACAGGCATTGTTGAAGCTCTTAACCCTGAACTTGTTACGGCAGTTGTTGTTATAGGTGGTGATGGTACGGTTCATGATGTTGTTAATGGATTACAAAATGTAAAAATTCCATTAGGCATCATTCCAGCAGGTACGGGGAACGATTATGCTAGGTCTATGTCAATTCCTAAAAATTATGAATTAGCACTAGAACGGATTTTAATAGGGGAAATGAAAAAGATTGATATATTACATGTCGGTGAACGAGTATGTATGACAGTTATTGGAATAGGGTTTGATGGAAAAGTTGCCCAATTAGCTAATAAATCAAAGTATAAAAAGATATTAAATGGTCTGCGGTTAGGCAAGTTTACGTATTTACTTATCGTGTTACAATTATTATTTAAATATAAGCCGACTCAAGTTACTATTGAGCTAGATGACGTAACATATAAATTTGATGATGTATGGCTTATTGCAGTAGCTAATCTTCCTTATTACGGTGGCGGAATGTACATATGTCCTCAAGCTATAAGTGATGACGGTGTATTCGATGTATGTATTGTTCATAACACTTCAAAGTTTAAGCTTCTTCAAATATTTCCAAAAGTATTCCAAGGGAAGCATATCACGCATTCAGCTGTTACTGTATTAAAAGGGAAAAATATAAAAGTCATCTCTGACATCCCTGTTGTTATACATGGAGATGGAGAAATTATAGGTGAGACTCCAGTGGAAGTCACTGTAAAAAAAGATGTGTTAGATATCGTTTCATAATAGAATGGCTATAAATTTCATTACAAGGTCATTCTAACTAACTTAAGTGTTACAAATTAAAACTTCATTATTAATTATAACAGAAAAGTATATTAGAAAAGATTGGTTGGCAAGGCCTTGGACGTATTATTATCTAAGGCCTTATTTTTTTGCACTAATAGCGCTTTTCATTCACTTCCTTTCTTTTTTTACATAACATGTAAATGGTGTCAATCGTTTAGGGCAAACACCTTAGCGAATATTGTCTTTCTGCATAAAATGATATGGAAGAAAGGAAGAACTCCTATGGGGACAGTTGCAACTGACAGATGGATTAAAGGGTTTATTGAAGAAGTGAGTAAAGTTTCTTTCAGACAAGAGAAATGGAAAGTGCAATTAAAAACAATCATTCAACCTATTTCACGGCATTTTCAGAATATACCACTTCACGTTATTCATCGTTCGTTACTTGATCAAGGACTTTTTACTCCGGACCAAGATGTGGATCTTATATATAAGCATATGAAAAAACTAAAAATGTGGGCTTATGTTCAAAAGATATATAGTGAATTACAGCAGGAGTGGGATGGACCAACAGTTAAAATTATTTTATTACCTGGAAATGAAGAGAATGAAATAATAATGGATAGTTTAGGTGGAAAAATGGGACTCGGTTTTCATGATAAGGTGATTTTATTTGTGACGACAAAGACTAATCATTTTGATTTAAAAACACTTTTAACACACGAATATAATCACAGTTGCAGGTTATCGAATTTACAAAAAGCAGAGTACGAATTAACACTTCTTGATTCACTTATAGTTGAAGGAATGGCTGAATATGCTGTAAAAGAATTATGTGGGAAGCGCGCACTCGGAAAGTGGCATAATCAGTTTTCAAAACAAGATCTGCAACAGCTATGGGATACTTTTTATAAGGAAAGAATTCAAGTAAAGGGAAAACATTATCATCGACCATTTTTATTCGGAAGTGAGTCGCTTGGGATCCCTTTATGGACTGGATATGCAATAGGCTTTCAAATCGTTCAGGCGATGATGGAGCAGCAAAAGTATAATATTAGAAAATTACTTACACTCGAATCAGAAATGATATTAAAAAAATCACCTTTCAATGAATAATTTGCCCTCTTTTCAGTTTGTTAAGAGGGTTTTTTGTATAAACAGCAAATTAGTAAGAATAGAGAAAGCTGAAACGGACGAGCACGTTTAGAAATAGAGGGGAGGAGATGTGAATTTTCAGAGTCTTTTCATTATTAGTTGGCTTTGGTTTAGCTGTTGCTGGCGGAGTTAGCTTGCTAGCGTATTTAAATTTATTAACAGCTGGATATGATTTTATAACGTATCTCCACTTTATATCAAATAGGATCGAGCTATATATGGTGATGGTTGGAGGCCTTATCATTACGCTTTCAATATATTTTCCATCGAAGAGAAAATAATTAGCATAATTATTATTTGGAATGAATATAGTACTTGTGGAATAAATTGCCTTCTCTCTGACTATACTGATGGTACAAGCACTTTAACGTAGGGGGGCGATTTTGTTGGTCCACATTCGGGATGTTTGGATTAATTGGTTCGAAGGAGAAGAAAATGGTTACAATGTGTGTGATTTCTATGAATGGAGAACTGATGATCGGATCGAAGTATTAGACCAAGCCGTTGTTGTGAAAGTATCGAAACAACTCTTTAGCTATATTGAAAATAATTTAGCTGATTTGCCAGAAAGTTTGTTAGAAGATGTACACCGTAGAAGTTATTTAAGAAAAAACATGTCACGTATCCAATTGGACTATTGCTTTATTGCGACTGATGGTGAACGCATTATCGCAGTTGATACGATTGGCTATAAAACACCGATTCGCAAAAGTCGATTAACACCAAGACAAGAGCAGATTGTCCTTGAATTAATTGAGGCAGAAGAAATGGAAGTATACCATCTTGAGGGAATAGAGCTTGAAAAGGAATACCATATCCTTTCACCTAGCCCTGAAGAAATGAGAGGGTTAACAAGAAAAGAACGGCAATTAAAACAATTGCTCTTTATGGCACTCGACCAATTGTACTCTACAGGAAATGCAGCTGAAATTCGCTACTGGTACACGGAGTGGGAGCCTACTAAGTATATGGAAATTCAAGCGATGAGCTTTGAGGAAGTTTGGAATGGACTCTTTGAAGAAGTAAGGAAGGGTTGGTCAAAGAGACACTATCATCTATGTGAAGCAATTGTAAAAGGACAACCCTTCTTTGAAAAGCTTTGGGAACTAGAACACGGCGAAAGTGTAAAGTAATCCAGTACAACATGGAAAATGTAAAGTATTCTAGTACATAAGGAAAAGGAGGACATAAAAAGTTCTCCTTTTTTGAGTTTTAGTAAAATAAAAATGCGATATTCGAGAAAAACTGACTTATAAGAGAATGGCTTCAACTCTATGAAACGAAATGTGAGCATTTTCGGAAAGGTTTTTTCAAACATTTACACGCAAAGCTTTGTTCTCTATAATAAAATAGTAGATCAATCTAGAAAAAGTGTAAGGATGTTCTAAATCTTTATGGAGGAGGGTAATCATGGACGGATTTGTACACTTTCTTATGCAACTTTTAACGGTTGTTGCAGTTGTAGGAACACTAGGGGTTTCTTTCTTAGTTGGTGCCATTTGGAAGAAGCAAAAAGGTTATTAATGCAATCATACATTATAGGAAAGCAAGGAGTAGAGAACCACTCTACTCCTTGCTTTTTTATCGAAGAATAGGATGTCTAGCGCTTGCGCTTTTCTTATTGTCTAGCTCCATCGCCCACCGACTAGCGAGACTTCCCTCACCTCCGTACGATAAGTCAACATCGCCTCACTAACGTTCAACGTGTTTCCTTTATCTCCTGCGGTTCA
>NZ_JAFLJM010000041.1 GCF_017745675.1 Alkalihalobacillus sp. BA299 | reverse complement strand
GTGAGGTATAAAGTGTTGAAAAATCATGAACTGGATAAGCCTTCTTCCATTTCTTGCAATGTATCAACGAGGATTAATTAGCCACTCCTTATATTAGCTGTCCTAATTCCTCTTTATCAGAAGAAACAAAATAAAGAGGAATTAGGAAATTCGTTCATTACCTACAAATACATAGGTTTAATTAAAGATGAGGCAAAATTGTAGTTAGTTTTGTTATTAGTTAAACCTTGTAATTATAATGGTGAATTAGTTATTTTCCAAAACGTTTATAGAATCCCATCTTACACTTTATAGAGAGTAAGAAATAATAAGGAGGAATTAAATTGAAAAAACCTGTCTCTTTTTTTCTATTTGTTTTGTTAGCGCTTTCATTAATTGCATGTAGCTCTGGTAATGGAAGTAATGCTGAGCAATCAAGCTCTAATCCATCGGAAACACCTAATTCAGGAGGATCACAATTTCTTACTATAGGTACTGCTGGTACGGGAGGTGCCTATTACCCAATTGGAATTTCAATTGCTAAAATTGCAGAGGATCAATTAGGGGCTAGCGCAACAGCTCAAGTAACTGGTGGAGCGTTAGAAAATATAGGACTAGTACAAAATGCAGAAGTTGACATTGCAGTTACCCAAAGTCCTATGGCGGTTGCTGGTTTAAATGGAACTGAACCTTATAAGCAACAGAATGATAATATTGCTACTTTATTTAATGGGCTTTCAAAAGGTATTTTTCAATTAGTTGTTATGGAATCTTCAGGAATTAACTCAGTCGCTGATTTAAAGGGGAAAAAGGTTGTTTTAGGTCCTTCTGGTGGCGGAGCAATTAATGTTATCACTGATATATTAAGTGTGTATGACCTGGGCGTTGATGATTTGGATCCTACTTATGTTGCATATAATGAAGGGATTACTATGCTTTCTGATAATAATGTTGATGCTGTAATTGTGCAGTCCGCGGCTCCAGCTCCAGCAATAAAAGAACTTGAAGCTTCGAAAAATGAGTTTAAACTAATCTCAATTGAACCAGATAAGTTAGAAGTTCTACTTGAAAAGTATAGCTATTTAGATCAAATAGAGTTATCTCAAGATATGTATGCAACAAAAAATGCTACGAATACGGTTTATTTAACTAATATGATGATTGTAAGAAAGGATTTAGATGAAGAGTTTGTTTATAATCTTACTAAATCTATTTTTGAAAATATACAACAAGTACAAGCATCTCATCCTGCTGCAAAGGAACTTTCTTTAGAATTGCAAGCTAAAAAAGCACCTATACCACTTCATCCAGGAGCAAAAAGATATTTTGAGGAACAGGGAGTAATAGAATAAAAATGGAAAATAAAAAGGGTGTATTGCAGCGTTTAGGGACTATAGTACTGATAATGAACGCCATTTTTGCACTTTACACAGCTGGATTTGGGCTTTTCTCTGCTACTGACCAAAGAGGATTACACTGGTTATTTCTATCTGTTAGCTTATTTTTACTATATAAACCTAAAAAAAACAGCAATTCAACTTTTAAAGTATTAGGAAATGCATTCAACTTTCTATTTCTTTTAGGGGCAATAGTAAGCGGTATATATCTCCTTGCAGTCTGGGAAGATCGAGTATTAATGCTAGGTGGAAGCTCTTTTTGGGATGTATTAATGGGGATTATTATGATTGTTGTAATTTTAGAAGCCACTCGTAGAAAAGCTGGCAACTTACTAGCTGGTGTTACTTTGTTTTTTATTATCTACGCCTTGTATGGATCATATTTTCCTGGGATGTTATCTCATAGAGGTATTTCGCTTGAACGTTTAACTAACTTTTTATACTTAACTACAGAAGGTATTTACGGTATTCCATTAGGTATATCAGCAACTTTCATTATTGTTTTCGTATTGTTCGGTGCATTTTTAGATAAGTTTGGAGGAGGACAATGGTTCATTGATATATCTTATGCACTAACCGGTAGATTTAGGGGTGGCCCTGCGAAAACTGCTGTAATATCAAGTGGATTAATGGGAATGATTTCTGGTGCTCCTGTTGCAAATGTTGCTACAACTGGTACCTTTACAATTCCATTAATGAAAAAAGTTGGGTTTAAACCTACACAAGCTGGGGCAATAGAGGCAGTTGCATCTACTGGTGGTATGATTACTCCGCCAATAATGGGTGCTGGTGCATTCATCATGGCAGAATATCTTGGTGTTCCTTATATAGATATTGTTATAGCAGCCATAATACCAGCGACATTGTTTTATCTAGCTCTTTTACTAAGTATTGATTCAATTGCAGTTAAGCAAAAATTACTTGGTGAGGAAAAACATAAATTGCCAAGTGTTAAAGAAGTTATGAAAAAGCGAGGCCATTTAGCTATCCCTTTAATCTTCTTAATTGTGATGATTGCATTTGGATGGAGTCCTATGAAAACAGCATTTTGGTCAATAGTTTTATCTATTGCGATTGCTTTTTATAAAACTAATACAAAACCGAATTTTAAATCTATACTATCTTCATTAGAGAACGGTTCTAAAGGTGTAATATCAATTGCAGCTGCCTGCGCAAGTGCAGGGATAATCGTAGGGGTTATTTCAATAACGGGGCTAGGTGCGAAATTATCATTTGCCTTAGTCGATCTTTCACAAGACAATATTATCCTCGCGTTAGTGCTAACGATGATAATTACTATTATTTTGGGATTTGGTATGCCTCCTACAGCAGTATATATTATTTTAGTTGCTATCGTGGTTCCGCCACTAGTAGATTTGGGTGTTTCTCCTATTGCAGCTCATATGTTTCTATTTTTCTTTTCAAGTTTAGCAGCTTTGACACCACCAGTTGCAATTACAGCTTATGCTGCCGCGGCTATCGCGAAGGCGAATCCAAATAAAACTGGATTTACATCCTTTAGATTAGGTTTAATAGCTTATATAATTCCGTTTATGTTTGTATTTTCACCAAGTTTACTGTTGCAAGGCTCTCCATCCCAGGTTATTTTAGCTGTATTTACTGCAATAATCGGAGTAGGTTGTATAGTCGCAGGATTAGAAGGGCATTTAATAAAATCATGGGGTTTAATACCAAGAATAATACTAATATGTTCATCACTTCTATTTTTAGATAGTGGATGGACTAGTGATCTATTAGCTGTAATTGGGATAATGCTCGCGTTTTTAATCCAAAATTTTATTTTAAAGAAATCTTCTCAAATCCCGGTTTTCAAAAGAGGGGCTTAAAACTGAAATTTAATCAACTCGCTATATTGTAATCCAGCTTTTGAACTTAAAGGCCGTTATGTTTTTTAAAGAAAACATAACGGCCTTCTTATTATCTCGTAGCACTCAAAACACTTGGATACCAGTTTAACTAAATTAATAGTAAATATTGTTTCTGCTACTAAATTAAGGAAACGTTTACTTAGAAGAAACTTAAAAATCAAACTTTTTCCAATGTTTTTCTACAAATTTATTAAGAAAAGTTTATAATATCTACTAAATGTACCTAAATTTCTAAAAATAATAAATATATTGACATATAAGCGCTTACATTATACCATTGATTTACGTAAACGTTTACCAAAATTTATTAACATATAAGTGGAATTTAATAATGGGAAATTAAAGTGAAATGTTGAAGCGACTTAAGTAAACGAAGGAGTGGGGATGACTATGAGTCAAAGTAGTGTTGCTACAAAAGAGATATCTGAATCTAATGAAGTTGAGGTAGGAAGGCTCCCTTTTAAAGAGTTAATCAAGCGTATCGGTCCTGGAATTATTTTAACTGGTGTAGTAATAGGTCCTGGCGCCATTACCACAGCTGCAATGTTAGGATCTAAGTATGGCTATTCTTTGCTTTGGATTCTAATTCCAATTGCGTTTATGGGAATATCCTTTTTATTAACAACTTATCGAGTAACCCTTTTAACTGGTATGCCGTCAATTCATGCTATTCGACACTTCTATGGTTCGTTTGCTGCAAAAGTTGTAGGTGTAGCCACCTTTATTTCTTGTGTGTTTTTTACAATAGGAAATATATCGGGGACAGGTGCAGGAATGAATTTGTTATTCGGTATAAATTGGAAATTGGGTGCACTAATAATGCTTAGTGTATTGGTTTATTGTTATTTCTCCAAAAATGTCTATTCAAAAGTTGAAAAAGTATCCATGATTTGTATTTTAGGATTGATCTGTGCTTTTTATGCGACATTGTTTAAAACGGGTGGACCTGACGTAAGTGCTGCGGTTAACGGTCTCACCAACTGGTATTTTCCAGTTGGAAGCTTTGTCATGGCATTAGGATTTATTAGTACTAATGCTTCAATTACTACAGGACTTTACGGAACATATTTAAGTGGAGAGAAAAAGTGGAAAAAAGAAGATCTTTTTAATGGAGCGATGCTTACTGATGCGATCGCGCACATTCTTGGTGTGGTACTCGTTAGTGGAGCAATTGTCCTTGTAGGAGCTATTGTCTTAAACGCTAATCAAACAGTTATTCAAACACCTACCCAAATGGCAGATATGTTAGTTCCATTTATGGGTAATGCCGCTAAATATACAATGGGAATTGCGTTGTTAGCAGCAGCATTTTCTTCGTTATTAGGAAATACTCACCGTGCAGTTGTATTATTAAATGCTGGTTTTAATAAACCTACTGGACTAGAAGAAAAAAGTGTACGCTGGGGTTCTTTTATCGTGTTGGCTATTTCAGTAGTTGTTAGCTTTAGCTACGGGGGGTCTCCAATCCAGTTAATTTATCTAGCTAACCTAGCAACAGCAGTAGCCACTCCAGTAGCGGGTTTCTTTTTGTGCCTATTATTGTGTCGAAAAGATGTCAATAAAGGATTTAAACAACCAAAACTTTTACAAACGTGTATGATTATAAGTTATATATTTACTGTATTTTTATCAATTTTAGCTTTGACTGAAGTTATTAAAAAAATTATGTAATTTGTTTTTCCGTACCTTGTTTTAAATATGTGGGACCCCTATTAAAATGCCATCAAAGTCTCTTAGTTTTCTCTCTACTATTCTTTGGTATTAATAGGGTTTTATGACATAATTCTAAAGATTTATGTCTAGTAATAATAGAAACTACTATAACTCTACGGAGGTAAAAGTATTGTGAGTATAAGTATAAAAGATGTGGCAAATGCTGCAGGTGTATCCATTGCATCAGTATCACGAGTATTAAGTGGTAAACCAGGTGTGGGTGAAGATAAAGCCAAAAGAATTAAGGAAATCGCAATGGAGCTGGGTTATCGTCCTAATTTAGGGGCAAGAGGACTTGTTAAACAACAAACTGGAAACATTGCTATTGTTTCTCCGCGACAAAGTAATATTGTATTAGACAACCCGTTTTATGTACAGATACTCCATGGCGTGTCGAAAGTGTTAGATAAAGAGGATTACAATATAATATTATCCTTTACTCTTTCACAACAAAAAAGATTAATTGAGACCTATTCTGTTGATGGAGTCTTGTTACTTGCTGCAAGGGAGGGAGATTTCATATTAAAAGAATGGCTTGATAATGCTAACATTCCAACTATTGTTGTTGGAAATTTTATCGATGAAGAAGTCTCTAAAGCGTATCCCTTTGTACGTCCAGATGATGAAGAAGGTATTTATAAAGCAGTAAAGCACCTTATAAAAAATGGACATAAAGATATTTCTTTAATAAACGGCCCTTCCTTATCTTTGAAAAGCCCTCGGTGTTTAAAAGGGTATTTAACAGCAATGCATGAAGAGGGATTGCAAGTATCGCCTGAAATGATCATAGAAACAAAAGAATTCGATATGGCGGCAAGTTTTGAAACCATGAACCAAATATTTTCCGACCCGTCCTTTTCATCTACAGCCATTGTATGTGCTACTGATAACCTAGCTTTTGGAGTAATGAAAGCAGCTTCTGTGAGTGGTATTTCGGTTCCAGAGGAACTATCAGTCGTTGGTTTTGGCGATACTGAAATGGCTGAATTTTCAAATCCAGGGCTATCATCAATGCATACAGATCTTGTCGAAATGGGAAAGCAAGCGTCTGATATGCTAATATCTCTTATACAAGGAAAAACACTTAGGAAAACAAAAAGAATTTTTCCGATGCAACTTATTGAACGTCAATCTGTTTTAAAGAAAAGTGAATCTGTAAAATCCTAAAATGAAGATGAGGATATTCTAGTTAAAAAAGCTATTAATAGGCATTATTTCGACTGAATTATTTTTTGAGCAACAGTTTGTGGTAAGTAAATATTACGGGTCTGGCTTCATTTTGCTTAGGATTGATTGTTTACATTATACCTTTTAAGGATAAAACCACCCTTTCATATAAACTGTACCCTTATAGTTACTGATGAAAACTCATAACTGGGCGACATTTACTTTAAAGGGGGAGTGTAGAGGGTGGTTTTATTGTCCGCCTGTCAGTGTATTTTCTCTAGGGAACTGTGAAGACACGGTCATCGTAACGCATCGTGTCAATGATGGTGGAATCGGGATGGGAGACTGGTTATCTTTTGATAGTTTTCAAATCAAAAACAAAACGATATTCTTTCAGTCAAAGGTGATAACGAGTAATAAAATAGATAGGTAGATCCACAAATTATCTTATAAAATTATAAATGCATTAAACAAGTTTATTGAAATTAGTGATTCTTTGGGACATCAGTTGTTTCTCGGTTGACGTATTTCATATTAAATACTACATCTTTTTTTCTAATTTGTTTTCCATCAATCACACTTAATAGCATCGAAGCAGCTCTTTTTCCAATACCTACTAGATCTACATGAACAGTTGATAAAGAAGGTGTTAAGAAATCTGACATAGGAACATCATCCAACCCGACTACAGATAAATCTCTAGGTACTGTTAGTTCCATTGTTGTAACTGCTTTAATGACACCTATAGCTAAATAATCAGAGGAGCAAACCACCCCAGTTATTTTTCCATGATTATTAAGGAATGTGTTCATTGCTTTTTTCACTTTAAGGATATCAAACTCATCAATTTCAAGGACATTTTTATTTGAACAATCTAATCCTAGCTCTGTCATCGCATTGTTATAACCGTTTAAACATTTTACACTGTGCATGGAGCTTAATGGACCGTTAACGAGCCCGATATCGCGATGTCCGAGATCGTAAAGTGCATTTACAGCTTGCCTTATTCCATCCTCATCATCTGGACGCACACAAGGAAATGGTGACTCCTCTAAGTAGCTCCCCACTACAACAATGGGCAATCCAATACTTTTTAGCCACTCCAAACTTAGTTCGTCATGCCGAGGTGAAAAAAGAATAACCCCATCAACAGCTTGAGTTTCTATCAGTCTTTTTTGTTGTAAAGAAGTAAACGATATAACCATATTGTAATCCGTTTGATCAATGCCTTTTGCTATACCTTCTAAGATAGTTGAAAAAAACGGATTATTTAGGATGAATGAACCCCTAGGAATCACAACAGCAATATTTCCAGTTGTCCGTTTAACTAAGCCTCTAGCACTCAAATTAGGTTTATACCCAATTTCTTCAATCACTTGACGTATTCGTTCAGCCGTTGCTTCGCCAACGCCTGGTTTGCCACTTAATACTCGCGATACCGATGCTATGGATACACCTGCAGCGTTTGCCACATCTTTTATACTTACGCTCATAATCCTTACCTCCGATAGTCGTTTATAAATTTATTATAAACTAGCCCCACCTAAAAAGCATAGTAAGGAAGCTACAATTCGTATGTAGCTTCCTTACTATGCTTTTTATTCTTAATAATCCTACCTTTGTAATCTTCAGAAGATACCCGAAACCATCATTTAAAGTATTAAGAAGGTGGTTGCAAACA
>NZ_JAFLJM010000040.1 GCF_017745675.1 Alkalihalobacillus sp. BA299 | reverse complement strand
GGAACTAGACATTAAGAAAAGCGGAAGGGGCCTGCTTATCGGCGACGAGCGCTGGAGGGCTAGCAATGAGTGTCCCGCTCTTTGGACACTCTTGATGGACCGAAGCGACTCGAGCCGATGGCGCCTGCAGCTAGACATTAAGAAAAGTGGAAGCGCCTGCTCAGCGCCGTATGGACTGGAACCCTCCGCATGAGATAAAGGATACACGGTGAACGGTAGTGAACCGATGTTGACTTATCGTAAGGAGGAGAGCGAAGTCCACTAGGCGCTAGGCGCTGGAACTAGACATTAAGAAAAGCGGAAGGGGCCTGCTTATCGGCGACGAGCGCTGGAGGGCTAGCAATGAGTGTCCCGCTCTTTGGACACTCTTGATGGACCGAAGCGACTCGAGCCGATGGCGCCTGGAACTAGATAGACATCAAGAAAAGCGGAAGGGGCTTTCTCAGCTGTGACAAAAACAGGCTGTTGAGTCTTTACTCAACAGCCTGTTTTTTTTAATTAAATTTCGGTTCAGATTGGATTTGCTCTAGTAATGCCTCAATAAGTTCAATAGGAAATTGTTTTTGCTCCTTTTGACCTTCTTTTACGTAATGAACGATATACATAGGAGCAACAACTTCAACATCGATTTGTTCTAGTTGATGATCCTCCGTTAAAATCGTAGTAAAAAAATCATACGTATCGATTGCCGCCTGATCATCTGGTCTAGCTTCCCTTACTACTTTTATCGATAACCAATTATAAATTGCGTCCTGTAAATTCATCGAAATTATCCTCTTGCCTCTTCCCGTTTTCTTTGCAGCAATCTTAACTTATATATGCCTAAAATAGCTGTTGAAATGAGTAGAACCTCAATAATAGGCGCGCCCATCAAAGCTAAGAAGAACATAATGATACATCCAACAAATAGTGCAATATAAACAATAACTACCTTTAAAATTGGTAACTTTCGAGCAAACCCTAAATTAAACACAACAATCGATAAGGCAACAATCGCTAAATATATCCAAAGACCCATTTGCGGGTTTTCAGCTACTATCCGTGGTAACCATGATAATGACTCAACATCAATTTCAGGTATTGTTTCCTCCACGCTGATCCCCTCCTTCTCCAGATGAGTAGTAAATTATTTAATTCGACTGACTAGCTAGCTTTTTCTTCTTAATAATTCGTTCACGTTCATTTTTATCTAATATCTTTTTACGAAGGCGAATAGATTCTGGTGTGATTTCACAGTACTCATCTTCATTTAAATATTCAAGTGCCTCTTCTAATGATAATATGCGCGGCTTTTTCATACTTACCGTCTGTTCTTTATTTGCAGAACGAATATTTGTTGCTTGTTTCACTTTTGTAATATTTACCGTTAAGTCGTTTTCACGATTATGTTCCCCAACAATCATTCCTTCATAAATTTCTGTTGCTGGTTCAACAAAAATTGTACCTCGATCTTCCACACCCATAATACCATATTGAGACGCTTTACCTGTTTCCATAGAAACAAGAACACCTTGACGCCGACCACCAACTTGACCTTGAATCATAGGTTGGTAAGAATCAAATGAATGGTTAATAATACCATAACCGCGCGTTTGTGATAAAAACTCTGTTGTATACCCAATAAGACCTCGAGCAGGAACCATGAACTCTAAACGAACTTGACCTGAACCCGTGTTCGTCATATTGATCATTTCACCTTTTCGTGCTCCGAGTGATTCCATGACAGAACCTGTATACTCTTCTGGAACGTCAATTTGAACTCGTTCAACCGGCTCACTCTTCACCCCGTCAATCTCACGGATAATAACTTCTGGTTTCGATACTTGCAACTCGTACCCTTCTCTACGCATGTTCTCAATTAATATGGAAAGATGAAGTTCACCACGACCTGAAACTGTCCATGCATCCGGTGAATCTGTATCTTCAACACGTAAACTAACATCTGTTTCAAGCTGAGATTTCAATCGTTCTTCTAGCTTACGACTCGTTACATGTTTTCCTTCACGACCAGCAAATGGACTGTTATTAACTAAGAAGGTCATTTGTAAAGTCGGCTCGTCAATACGTAAAATTGGTAACGCTTCTTGTTGATCGACAGGACAAACTGTTTCACCAACATTGATTTGTTCCATTCCTGAAACTGCAATTAAATCTCCAGCCTGTGCTTTTTGGATTTCGATTCGCTTTAAGCCTAAGAAACCAAAGATTTTTGTTACACGGAATTGTTTAACTGATCCGTCAATTTTCATAAGTGCTACTTGCTGACCTACCTCGATTGTGCCGCGGAAAACACGACCAATCCCGATACGTCCTAAATAGTCGCTATAGTCGAGCATCGTCACTTGGAATTGAAGCGGCTCATCGCTATTATCAATAGGAGCTGGCGTATGCTCAATAATAGCATTAAATAATGCAGACATATCATCATCTTGCTTCTCAGGGTCTGCACTCGCAGTTCCATTAATCGCAGAAGCATATACAACAGGAAATTCGAGTTGATCTTCATCTGCACCTAAGTCGATTAATAAGTCAATCACTTCATCAACAACCTCAACTGGACGAGCAGAAGGTTTATCAATTTTATTAACAACAACTATTGGACTTAATTTTTGTTCTAATGCTTTTTTCAAAACGAATCTCGTTTGTGGCATCGTTCCTTCGTATGCATCAACAACTAACAAAACACTGTCCACCATTTTCATAATACGCTCTACTTCACCACCAAAGTCAGCGTGACCAGGTGTATCTAAAATATTAATTCGTTTGTCATTGTAATTGATTGCGGTATTCTTTGCTAAAATCGTAATGCCTCTCTCTTTTTCTAAGGCATTTGAGTCCATCGCTCTCTCGTCAACTTGTTCATTTTCACGGAAAGTACCTGATTGTTTTAATAATTGATCTACTAAAGTTGTTTTTCCATGGTCAACGTGGGCAATAATGGCTATATTTCTAATATCTTCACGTAAATTCATGCTAATTAAACGCTCCTATCCTTATACAGGTTATTATAACTGTCTAATTATATCATAAATAAAAAATAAGCGATAACTTATCCTTAAATAACAAATTTTTTTCCACTATTATGATGATGTTTAACTATATTGTCATATTCTTTGCCTTTTTCTTTTGTCCAATTCAAGGTAGAATGGAAGTACTTATTATTTGAATTGAAAAAATCAGGAGGAACTAGTGTGAAGAAAGAGAATGTACTTTTTTTAACGCTTGCTATTGTGACCGTAATCGGTATTATGGCTATTGGTGTGGCGATCGCTGAACGTAGTATTCTAATTGGAATACTTTCACTAATTGGAATAACAGCCGCTTGTGGGATTGGCTTTTCCTTAAGAAAGAAGCTTAGAGAAACAGAAGAAATATAGAAAGAAAGTCGATTGGGTAAATCTACCCAATCGACTCTCTTTTATGTTATATAGCTTATTTATTATTCCAGCGCTTAACTTCAACCCCAACTTTTTGTTCTAACGGACGAATAATTGCAGAAACATCATTTGTACCGTAATATTCTTTTGCTCGACGTACAATGTTTTCTGAATGCTCAACAAGTTCGATCGGAACACCGAGGTTCTCTGCTAGATCAATTGCAAGTCCCATATCTTTATGTAATAAATTAATACTAAATCGCTGTTCAAATCTTCTATCCATAATCGCTTCTACAGACCAGTCCATGCTTTTTGAAAAACCGGAGCTTCGTTTTACAATGTCATATAATACTTGTGGATTGACCCCTGCCTTTGCCCCCATCACATATGCTTCTGATAAAGCCGCGGTATGAACTCCTACTAACATATTATTTATTAATTTAATGACACTTCCGCTTCCAATCGGACCGACATGAACGACATAATCACCAATTTCCTTCAATAGATTATACGTTCGCTTAAAGACTTTCTCATCTCCACCACACATGATCGTCAACGTTCCAGTTTTTGCTCCCATCGGACCTCCACTAACAGGCGCATCCATAAACATGGCACCTTTACCCGCTAACTCATCACTCAGTCGATGATTTAACTCTGGGCTCACGGTCGAATGATCAATAATAATTTTTCCTTCAGTGGCTCCAGCTATAATCCCCCGGTCACCTTCATATACGTCAACAATATTTTGTGGTAGAGGTAAGCATGTTAGTACAACATCACAAATTTCAACTAACTCTTTAGGACTATTGGCCTCTTTCGCTCCAAATTTTACGACCTCTTCAATCGGTGGGCGACTTCTACTTACAACATATGTATTATAACCTGCAGCTAAAATATTTTTCGTCATTGGAAGGCCCATTGTGCCAAGCCCAATAAAACCTATTTTCATGATTTCAACTCCTTATGTACAAACTTCTGAATGACCTTTTGATGAAATTGAGGTCTTCCTACGAATACAGAGCTAGATTTCAGGATAGCTAATGATTCTCCGTAAAAAGTCGAATAACATCCACCTACTTCCTTAAGTAACACGAGAGCAGCAGCAAAGTCCCACGGTGATAATTTTAAACTAACATATCCATCTAACCGGCCTGAAGCAACGTAAGCCATTTCTAATGCTGCTGAACCGTATGAGCGAACCCCTCTTACTTTGTCAACTAATTCAATCATTGTCAGGTGGTTTGCTTTTTTCTTATATAAAAGCCAGCGTGCATTGAGACCAATAATAGCCTTATCAATGTCAACAGGTGTTAATCTTTCTAAACGGTCATCGTTTTTATAAGCCCCATCTCCTGCCATGGCATGATACAAATCATCATTCATAACATCATATATCAATCCAACCTTACCTTCACCTTTATGATAAACAGCAACGCTTATCGCAAAATTATATTGTTGATGAACAAAATTCGTTGTTCCGTCAATCGGATCAATAATCCAGATTGTGTCACGGTTTTTATATTCCTCACCACTAATCCCCTCTTCACCAAGAAATGCATGGTTTGGAAAATGAGCCTGAATTTTCCGCAAAAAATATTGTTCAATCTTTCGGTCCATTTCCGTAACAAGGTCATCTGGACTTGATTTTGTTTCAACACGAATGGTTTCAACTAATGAAGCCTTTAATTGATTACTTGCTTCCTTTACCCACATGATAGCCATTTGCTTTATTTTGAGCCAATCCAATTCATTCATCTATATAAAGACCCCCTATTTGAGTACAGCAAGTAAGCTTTTTGTTATGATTTATTATGACATAAATATTCATTTTAAGAAAAGACATATACCATGAACAAATTCAAAAAATTGAGAATACTATAATTAGGTATGAAAAATAATAACATGTTAAATTGAAAAGCACGGAGCGCAGTCCGTGCTATAATAACCGTTTATGCTTCTAATAAAAGTAGTTCTTGACTAAGTTTTTTCAGTTTATTTTTACATCTGTTCATTGTTTCTAAATCTTCAGCTAACATAGCATCGTGTAAAGTCGCTAACTCATAATCAATTTCTAGACGGAGGACTGGGATTCTTAATTCTGCATCCCTTCGTTTGAAGGCTTGAATGACTTGTTCCATAGAAATTCACACCCCTTAAATTTCAATAATTTTAAAATCGTGTCCAAAAATGATTTAACCGAATATTCAGATTATTGTTTTGTTATTATAGCATATGAGAGACATTAGCAAAATGGCACAACCGTTTTGATATTTGTGGTAAACTAATGAAAAAAAAAGTATGAAGGTGATATTATGGCATTTACAGGATTTTCAAGGGAAGATTTTGACATCTTTACGATTGATGGACTAGAGCCACGTATGGACCAATTAAAAGAAAAAATACGTCCTAAACTTGAAGTACTAGGTCAACACTTTGCCCCTACTTTATCATCATTAGTTGGTGATGAAATGTTCTATCACGTCGCTAAGCATGCGAGAAGAAAAGTAAACCCTCCAAAAGACACATGGGTTGCTATTGCAAATAGTAATCGTGGATATAAAATGCTCCCACATTTTCAGATCGGGTTATTCGAAACACATCTCTTCGTTTGGTTTGCTGTCATTTATGAATGCCCAATCAAACAACAGTTTGCAAAACACCTATTAGAGGAAATAGCAACAATAAAACAACAAATCCCAGATCATTTTGTCTGGTCAGGCGATCATACAAAACCGGAAGCAACTTCTCATCATGAAGCTGATCTACAAGCTTTATTTGAACGTCTTCGCGATGTAAAAAAAGCTGAAATTTTATGCGGTATACATATTAACCGAAATGATCCAGTAGTTACAGATGCGGACAAGCTCATTAAACGTATTGATGAAACATTTACAACACTTTCTCCCCTATATCGCTTAACTAGCCCCATACACAGTTCCTAACTATTAAGTAAGTCTTACAAATTGAAAAAAACCAGGCAAAGGTATCCATTCCCTTTGCCTGGTTTGTATTAGATCTTTATTTTTTGAATATGTTCATTTTCACGAGCTTTTTTAATAACGTGATAGCATGAAACACCTGATTCTTGATCATATTGTTTAAACAATTGCTTTTCCTCACTCTTAGAAGGAACAATCTCTTTAAAACGACGATATAATGATAAAACCTTTGCTCGGTCAACTCCACTTATATGGGCTTCTTCAACCGCTTGAAAAAAAGCCATTACGTCTATAACCTCTTCCTTACTCCAATCTAAAGAAATTGGCATATCCATTTTAAAAACTCCACCTTTTTAAATTTAAAGTTATTTACTCCACTGGATTCGAATGTCTTCACCTTCTTTAATCATTCGGTCAAAAAGCTCCTGAACAGTCGGAACGTCTTTAATTCTTCCCATCACCTGACCAGCCCAGCCAAAGCCTTCTATATCTTTTCCTTCGTAAATATACTTTTTATTAGCTTCTCCACTAATAAAATTTTTTAATGCATCATATGTTGGTGACTCTTCTTCAACTTGAAGTATTTTTTCGGTCCACTCATTTTTAATTGCGCGAGCCGGAGCTCCGATTGAGCGCTTGATCACCACGGTATCCATTTCATTCGCTTCGACTAATTTTTGCTTATAATTTTCATGAGCATGAACACATTCTTTTGTCGCAATAAAGCGAGTTCCCATTTCTATACCTTCTGCACCTAATGCAAGTGCTGCCATAAATCCTTTTCCATCACCAATTCCACCAGAAGCTATAACTGGGATAGAAACAGAATCCACCACTTGTGGAATTAATACCATTGTTCCTGTATCTGATCTTCCCAAGTGACCTCCACCTTCTTGACCAACTACCATAACAGCATCTGCCCCAAGCTCTTCAGCTTTTTCTGCTTGCCTTCTTGCGGCAACAAGAACAAGTTTTTTCGTATTTACCCCTTTTAACATATCAAAAATGGGAGCGGGATTACCTCCTGTCATTGTAACTACTGGTACTTTTTCTTCAATAGCCACTTCTAACATATGCTCAAATGGCCTTCCATGTTGACCGATCGCATAATTCACACCAAATGGTCGGTCTGTTTTCTTTTTTACCGCTTGAATTTCTTTTCTTAATTCTTCAGGTGTACTAAGGGACATCGCCGTTATTTGTCCAAGACCACCGGCATTCGATACTGCAGCTGCCAAATCCGAATATGCTAAATAAGCTAGGCCACCTTGAATAATTGGATATTTAATATTTAACATTTTTGTTACTCTTGTTTCCCAAAGCATGATAAATCCTCCTTACGTTGTATATCATTTCTTTCATAAACCAAACTAATAACGCATCATTTTACAAATACCAAAGTGAAACTCACTTAAGAGTGGAGTTCCTTTTATCCTCTGTCTTGAGTATTAGTAAAACGAAATAAGCGTCAATGAAAGCGGTCACTTTTTATTTCGACATTCATTTAAGAAAACCCTACATAAAATTTAGATTTTTGTTATTGAAGACTCTTACCTTAAAGATTGATGCTTTTAGCTTTTGGACCGTAAGCCAAGCGGATGCTTGGCTCTTCACGCATAGCGTGAAGGTTTTGAAAATAAAATAGCCGTTCAGACAAATGAATTTGTCTTGAAAAGGCTATTTTATTTTCAAAAAACTGTCCAAAAGCAACACAGTTTACGAAAACAGCCTACCTAAAAGATTGATGCTAGTTGATTTTTTTGACAGTATTCAAGCGGATGCTTGACTACTGTCAAAAAAAATAAAATTTAAGAAAACAGCCTCAAAAAAGCAAAATTTTCATTGCTTTTCAATTTATTTTTGATATACTCAATCTTGTTTTATGTGCAAGGTGACAACTTGCAATTAGAAGATAGAAGAGGTGAATCGGTTGTCGCAACAACATCTAACTCCACTTTATACAGGAGTAAAAAACCATGCAAAAAAAAATCCTATCCAATTTCATATTCCTGGACATAAGAAAGGAAATGGGATTGATCCTGAATTTAGAGAGTTTATAGGTGAAAATGCCTTATCAATAGACTTAATTAATATTGGGCCACTAGATGACTTACACCATCCACACGGAATTATTAAAGAAGCACAAGAACTTGCTGCTGAAGCATTTGGAGCTGACCATACCTTTTTTTCTGTTCAAGGAACGAGTGGAGCAATCATGACTATGATTATGAGTGTCTGTGGACCTGGAGATAAAATTATTGTACCAAGAAATGTTCATAAGTCGATCATGTCTGCGATTATCTTTTCAGGAGCAAATCCAATCTTTATACACCCTGAAATTGATAAAAATTTAGGGATTTCCCATGGGATCACAACTCAGGCAGTAGAGAAAGCATTAAAACAACATCCTGATGCTAAAGGATTACTCGTAATAAACCCTACGTACTTTGGTGTTTCTGCAAATTTAAAGGAAATTGTCAATATCGCACACCGCTTCAATATACCTGTACTAGTTGATGAAGCTCATGGGGTACACATTCACTTTCATGATGATCTGCCATTATCAGCGATGCAAGCAGGTGCAGACATGGCAGCAACTAGTGTTCATAAACTAGGTGGGTCGATGACTCAAAGTTCAGTTCTTAATATTAGAGAAGGTTTAGTGTCCCCTAAACGTGTCCAGGCTATTATTAGCATGCTAACAACAACATCAACATCCTATTTACTTCTTTCATCCCTAGATGTTGCTCGTAAACAATTAGCGACTGTAGGAAAAGAAATGATTGAGAATTCCATCCAATTAGCACAAAATACAAGGAAAGAGATCAATACAATAAATGGACTATATTGTGTCGGAAAAGAAATTCTAGGTTCAAAAGCTGCCTATGATTATGATCCCACTAAATTAATCATCTCAATAAAAGACTTAGGCATTACAGGGTACGAAGTAGAAGTTTGGTTACGCGAGAAACATAATATTGAAGTTGAACTGTCCGATTTATACAACATCCTATGTATTATTACATTCGGTGATACAAAAAAAGAAACAACAGCATTAATTAATGCCTTACAGGAACTATCTGAGCTACATCAAGATAAAATTGAATCAAGACAAACTGCTTCTGTATATGTTCCTAATAGCCCTACACTTGCCCTCACACCTAGAGATGCCTTTTATTCTGACACAGAGGTTATACCTTTTGAATACTCAGCTGGAAGAATAATCGCTGAATTCGTTATGGTATATCCTCCAGGAATACCTATTCTAATTCCTGGAGAAGTCATAACCGATGGAAATATCGATTATATTCAGGAAAATTTAAATGCAGGATTACCTGTTCAAGGTCCAGAGGATTCATCCTTCAAGCAAATTCGAGTAATAAAAGAAAGACGCCCCATTCAATAACAAATTAATGTAAGAAAAGCGGAAGCGCCCGTTTAGCGACGTATGGACTGGAGCCCTCCCGTATGAGATAAAGGAAACACGGCGAGTGCTAACGAGTCGATGTTGACTTATCGTAAGGAGGAGAGCGAAGTCCACTAGA
>NZ_JAFLJM010000004.1 GCF_017745675.1 Alkalihalobacillus sp. BA299 | reverse complement strand
TGGACTTCGCTCTCCTCCTTACGATAAGGCAACATCGGTTCGCATGCGCTCTCCGTGTTTTCTTTATCTCATACGGAGGGCTTCAGTCCATACGTCGCTAAGCGGGTACTTCCGCTTTTCTTGTCTACATATTATTTAGGAGGATTAAAAATGGAATATAAAGACACATTATTAATGCCAAAAACAGAGTTTCCGATGAGAGGAAACTTACCTAATCGAGAGCCTGATATGCAAAATAAATGGGATGAAATGAACATTTATGAAAAAGTCCAACAACGTACAAAAGGACGCTCATTATTTGTTCTTCATGATGGACCACCGTATGCAAATGGTGATATTCATATGGGTCATGCGTTAAATAAAGTATTAAAGGACATTATTGTTCGATACAAATCAATGAGTGGTTACCATGCTCCTTACGTTCCTGGGTGGGATACTCATGGACTTCCAATCGAAACAGCGCTAACAAAAAATAAAAAAGTAAAACGTAAAGAAATGAGTGTAGCAGACTTCAGAAAGCTTTGTGAAGAATATGCTCTAGAGCAAATTAACCGTCAGCGAGAACAATTTAAACGTCTAGGTGTTCGAGGGGACTGGGAAAATCCTTATATTACTTTAAATAAAGAGTATGAAGCTCAACAAATTAAAGTATTTGGGGAAATGGCGAAAAAAGGTTATATCTATAAAGGTTTGAAGCCTGTTTATTGGTCTCCTTCTTCTGAATCAGCTCTTGCCGAAGCTGAAATCGAGTATCATGATAAACGTTCGCCTTCTATTTATGTAGCTTTTCCAATAAAAGACGGAAAAGGAGTTTTAGAAGGTGATGAAAAAATTGTCATCTGGACAACAACACCTTGGACGATTCCTGCTAATCTTGGAATTACTGTTCATCCTGATCTTGAATACAGTGTTGTTCAAGTAGAACAGGATAAGTTCGTTGTAGCATCAGGTCTGCTTGAGACGTTAGTCAATGAGTTAGAGTGGAATAACAATTATAAAGTGGTGAAAACATTTAAAGGTGATCAGCTAGAAAATGTAGTGGCAACGCATCCGATTTACGATCGTGATTCATTAGTCATGTGTGGAGAGCATGTTACACTTGATGCTGGTACTGGTTGTGTTCATACGGCACCTGGTCACGGGGAAGATGATTACATTGTTGGTCAAAAATATAATTTAGATGTATTATGTCCAGTAGACGATAAGGGTGTTATGACAAGTGAAGCTGAAGGCTTTGAAGGGTTATTCTATGACGAAGCGAATAAACCGATTACTGAGAAGTTAACGGAAGTAGGAGCGCTTTTAAAACTTTCATTTATTACTCATTCTTATCCGCATGACTGGAGAACTAAAAAGCCTGTAATCTTCAGAGCAACAGCACAATGGTTTGCTTCCATCAAAGACTTTCGAGAGGAATTACTTCAAGCGATTAAAGAAGTAGAATGGATTCCTACTTGGGGAGAAACTCGTCTTTATAACATGGTCCGTGATCGCGGGGACTGGTGTATTTCTCGCCAGCGTGCATGGGGTGTACCTATTCCAATTTTTTATGGTGAAGATGGAGAGCCGATTATTACAGATGAAACCATTGACCACGTTTCTGCATTGTTTAGAGAGCATGGGTCAAATATTTGGTTTGAATGGGAGACTGAGAAACTTCTACCAGAAGGGTTCACATCATCACATAGTCCAAACGGTAAATTTACCCGTGAAATGGATATTATGGACGTTTGGTTTGATTCTGGCTCATCACATCAAGCTGTTCTTGTCGAACGTGATGACTTGCAGCGTCCTGCTGACTTGTATCTTGAAGGTTCAGATCAATATCGTGGTTGGTTTAATTCCTCATTATCAACAAGTGTAGCGGTTTCGGGTAAAGCTCCTTATAAAGGCGTATTAAGTCACGGTTTTGCCTTAGATGGCGAAGGTCGTAAAATGAGTAAATCTTTAGGAAATGTCGTTGTACCTAATGATGTTATGAAGCAATTAGGAGCAGATATTCTCCGTTTATGGGTTGCATCGGTTGATTATCAAGCAGATGTTCGCGTATCAGATAATATTTTAAAGCAAGTTTCTGAAGTGTATAGAAAAATCAGAAACACATTCCGCTTCCTTTTAGGAAACTTAAATGGATTCGATCCAAAAACAGACGCTGTATCCATTGAAGATTTACCAGAACTTGATAAATATATGCTCGTAAAATTACATGATGTCATTGGTAAAGTAAATAAGGCGTATGAACAGTATCAATTCTCTAATGTTTATCATGCGTTAAATAATTTCTGTACGGTTGAACTAAGTTCATTTTATATGGATGTTGCAAAAGACACGTTATATATTGATGCACCAAACAGTCATGCACGTCGTTCTATTCAAACAGTTATGTATGAAACGGTTGTTGCATTAGCGAAGCTTGTCTCACCAATTTTATCTCATACGGCAGATGAAGTATGGCCGCATATTCCTGGAAGCGAAGGAGAAAGTGTTCAATTAACAGATATGCCAAACGCCGAAACATTTACGAATGTAGAAGACCTTGTTCAAAAATGGGATCATTTAATGAATGTGCGTAACGATGTCTTAAAAGCATTAGAAAATGCACGTAACGAAAAGAAAATTGGTAAATCTTTAACTGCACAAATTGCTTTATATCCTACAAAGAATTTAATGACTATTCTTGAAAATGTTGATTTACAAAAATTGTTTATTGTATCTCAAGCTACAATCGCTGGAGAGAAAGTAACTGCACCGGAACAAGCTGATATTTATAATGAACTCGCTATCGTCGTTGAAAAAGCTGAAGGAAAAACGTGTGAACGTTGTTGGGTCGTTTCAAAAACGGTTGGAGAGAATGAAGATCACCCGACATTATGTACTTCTTGTGCAACTATTGTTACTGAACATTATAGTGGTTAATTGGATGGAGGCTGACGATATGTCAGCCTCTTCTTCTATAATTAACATTCGATTACAAATGTTGTTTCGGCTAACAATAATCAATTCGGTCAAACTAAAGGTGTACATGTTCATTGTGTACCAAAAAGGGGGAGAAGAATGGGACAGTATGACCAACTTAAAAGGGAACTTGAGCAACGCAAAGCAAGCTTAGAGGAAAGAAAAAAAGAAGCCGATCGTTATGGGTTAGCAGTTACTTCAAGCTTCTCAACAGGAGAGTTGTCACAATATGATAATCACCCAGCTGATACTGCTACTGACTTATATGAACGTGAAAAAGACATTGCCATTTTCGAAAAACTGGAGAAGGAATTGGAAGATGTGAATTATGCGTTAAATAAAATAGAAAATGGTTCGTATGGGACATGCGAAGTAACAGGTCAACAAATTCCTTATGATCGATTAGAGGCAAACCCTACGGCGAGAACTGTTGTTGAGTACTCAAAAGGTCAATTAGCTAATCACCGTCCAGTCGAAGAAGAAGTGTTAGGCAATTTTGATCAATATAATTTTGACAACCGTGATGATGAAACAGAATTTGATGCAGAGGACGCATATCAATCAGTCGCGTCTTTTAATGAAAATAGTATGGTCTTTGAAGATGCATCTATAGACCGTACGGGTGAATTAGTCGGCTATGTAGAAGAATTGGAAGCATTTGCTTCAACTGACATTTATGGATATCAGGGTGATGAATCGGTTGATTTTCAAAGAAACATTCATTATGATCAATATTTAAATGACAAATAAAAGAAGCTGAGTGATGCTCGAGTGCCAAGTACCTCTATGTTTATACATTTCACAAAATACTGTTGGAAAATTTAGGGGTGCTTGCACTTTGAGTTAAATAACAACAATCTTTTAGAAAAGAGTCATACTAAAAAAAGACACTTTCATCATTTTATGCTAAAATGCTAACGTATGTATAAAGAGATGGAGGAAATGACTTTGATTTGGTTATATTATGTTATTGCAATTTTTATTATTGTGTTTGATCAATGGACAAAATGGATTGTCGTAAAAACAATGGAATTAGGTGAACGAATCCCACTTATTGAAAATGTCCTTTATTTTACATCACATCGTAATCAAGGTGCAGCTTTTGGAATTCTTCAAGGACAAATGTGGTTTTTCTATATTATTACACTTATCGTCGTCGGTTTTCTTGTATATTATATTCAAAAAGAAGCAAGGAAGAGTCTTTTGCTTGGCATTTCGCTAGGATTAATTTTAGGTGGAGCAATTGGAAATTTTATCGATCGCGTGTTTCGTGGAGAAGTTGTAGATTTTATTGATACATTTATCTTTACATACAATTTCCCTATATTTAATGTAGCTGATTCTGCCCTATGCGTTGGAGTAGCATTAATTTTCATTAAAATTATTAACGACGAAAGAATAGCAAAGGGGAAGAAGAATGGAAAATTATGAATTCCTAATCACCGATGAACAAGCAAATGAACGAATTGATAAATTAATGACAACCTTTCATCCAGAGTGGTCAAGAACACAAATTCAACAATGGATCAAAGACGGAAATGTTACTGTTAATGGTCAGCAGGTAAAAAGTAATTATAAAGTCCAGTTAAATGATACTTTAGAGTTAGAGATACCAGAGCCAGAACTTTTAGAAGTAGAGCCAGAGCCTATCGATTTAGATATTGTTTATGAGGATGAGGACGTCATTGTTGTCAATAAGCCACGAGGAATGGTTGTTCATCCAGCACCTGGTCATTACACAGGAACATTAGTAAATGGCTTAATGTACCATTGTAAAGATTTATCAGGAATAAACGGTGTCATACGACCAGGGATTGTTCATCGTATTGATAAAGATACGTCTGGATTATTAATGGTAGCTAAAAATGACATGGCACATGAATCTCTTGTTGAGCAATTAAAAGCAAAAACGACAAAACGAGTATACAAAGCAATTGCACATGGTGTTATTTCACATGATTTTGGTACAATTGAAGCACCAATTGGTCGAGATAAGAAAGATCGACAAAGTATGACTGTTACAGAAGATGGTCGAGATGCGATCACACATTTTACTGTACTTGAGAGATTTGATGATTTTACGTACGTTCAATGTGAACTAGAAACTGGAAGGACACATCAAATTCGTGTGCATATGAAATATATTGGGTATCCATTAGCTGGAGATCCGAAGTATGGACCGAAAAAAACGTTAAATATTGAAGGGCAAGCACTTCATGCTGCCGTTTTAGGCTTTACTCATCCGCGAACAAAACAAGAACTACTATTTGAAGCACCACTGCCTCAAGAAATTGTGACTTTACTTGAAGAGTTAAGAAGATAATTGTAAGAACTGTCTTACTATTTTTAAATTAGAAAAACGAATTGACTTTATTGTCGAATAGTGGAATAATAACGATAACAACAATATGATATGATCCTTTAATTACAGTCCCGTGAGGCTGAGAAGGAAGCGGAATTAAGTTAATTTATGGGTGAAGTATGTCCATTAACTAACAACCACTAAACCTCTCATCGTAACGGTGAGAGGTTTTTTTAATTAATACCAACCGCTTTCATGATAGGACAGTAATAATAAAAAGTGTGGAGGTGTTTACTATGGCGAGAGTAATTCTTGATGAACAAGCTATTAGAAGAGCGACAACTCGAATTGCACATGAAATTATCGAACGGAATAAAGGTATTGATAATTGCATTCTTGTAGGAATAAAAACACGCGGGATTTACGTAGCGAAAAGATTAGCAGATCGAATTGAACAAATTGAAGGTGAAAAAATCCCAGTAGGAGAAGTCGATATCACTCTTTACCGAGATGATCTAACTGTTAAGACAAATGATCAGGATCCATTATTACGGGGATCACATATACCTGCTGATATTGCCGATCGTAAAGTGATTTTAATTGATGATGTCCTTTATACTGGTAGAACCGTTAGAGCTGCTTTAGATGCTCTTATGGATTTAGGAAGACCATCACAAATACAGCTTGCCGTATTAATTGATAGAGGTCATCGCGAATTACCGATCCGCCCTGACTATGTTGGCAAGAATGTGCCTACATCAAAAAGTGAAATTATTGCTGCAAAGTTAAAAGAAGTAGATGGTAAAGATGAAGTAAGTATTATTCAATACGAAGCAACTAAATAGATCCTCTTTAAATTAGTCCTGTGAGGCTGACAAGAGACTTTTTATATAGAAAATCGGGAGCTATTCTGTCATTTTCTGTATACATGCCCTCTTTGTCAAGTGTATGGACGAAGAGGGTTTTTATTAACAACAGGAATTAAAGGGAGGAGAAAAATTATGTCACAGCAAAAAGAAATTGGTATCAAAGAGGTACCTCGAATCGATAAATGGTTTATTTTTAGTATTCAACATTTATTTGCAATGTTTGGTGCAACAATATTAGTACCATACCTAGTTGGTTTAAGTCCTGCAGTCGCTTTATTCTCAAGTGGTTTAGGAACTTTAGCTTACTTATTCATTACACGAGGAAAAATACCAGCTTATTTAGGGTCATCCTTCGCATTTATCGCACCCATTATAGCTGCTTCAACGATCGGCGGTCCAGAAGGGGCGATGATCGGAAGTTTTCTAGCTGGGATTATTTATGGAGTGGTTGCTCTATTAATAAAGGCAAGTGGAGTTAATTGGCTGTTTAAAATATTACCTCCTATTGTTGTTGGACCTGTGATTATGGTTATCGGACTAGGGTTAGCAGGTGTTGCCATTAACATGGCGATGAATGTTCCAGGTACATCAGAGTATAGTGGAGTATTGTTCTCTGTGGCGATTGTTACTTTAGGTATTACGATATTATCGGCATTTTTCTTGAAAGGCTTCTTTGGACTAATCCCATTTCTTTTTGGAATTTTTGGAGGATACGTTTATGCATATATTATGGGTGTTGTAGACCTCACACCAGTGAAAGAAGCGGCTATCTTTGCAGTCCCAGACTTTATTATTCCATTTGTAACTTATACACCTAGCTTTAACTGGCATATTGCTGCCATTATGGTACCGATTGCGGTCGTAACAATATCAGAGCATATTGGGGACCAGATGGTTCTAAGCAAAGTAGTTGGGAAAAACTTTATTAAGAAGCCTGGTTTACATCGCTCTTTACTAGGTGATGGAGTTGCGACGATGATTGCATCTCTCCTTGGAGGACCACCTAACACAACGTATGGAGAAAACATTGGAGTATTAGCAATTACAAGAGTATTTAGTGTGTTTGTAATCGGTGGGGCTGCAGTACTAGCAATGACTCTAGCTTTCTTTGGAAAATTCGCAGCATTAATTCAAACCATTCCAACAGCGGTGATGGGTGGTGTTTCGATCCTACTCTTTGGGGTAATTGCCTCATCTGGTTTACGTATGTTAATCGAAAACGGAATTAATATGGGATTAAAACGCAATCTAATAATATCTTCAACGATCCTTGTTATTGGGATTGGGGGAGCATTCATCCAAATTTCAGATGAAATACAAATTGCTGGGATGGCATTAGCGACGATCATTGGGATTGTTCTTCACTTAGTTCTTCCAAATAAAGAACTAAGTTACGGATCGAAATCGATGTTTGAAGACGATCAACAAGTTAATAATTAACTATCCTTTAACATAAGTCCTGTGAGACTTTGAAGGGTTTAGAGACGGACAGTTGATTTACTACTGTCTTTCTTTTAAGCACCCTTCTCTAAAAAAAGGGTGCTTTTTCTAGAAATAATAAAGTAGAGTGAAAATCAAGGAGAGGAAGATGAATATGCACGTATTAACGATGCCATTACTTAAAACGAATGAAATTCATCACATTTTGCATGAAGCTCAAGCATTCTTAAATGGTGACCGTTGGATGCCGAATCGAGAAACATTTGTAGCCAATCTTTTCTTTGAACCAAGCACAAGAACGAAATTTAGTTTTGAAGTTGCAGAAAAGAAACTTGGCCTTCAAGTGTTAAACTTTGAAGCGCAAACATCAAGCGTTACAAAGGGGGAAACCCTATACGATACGGTAAAAACGTTGGAGGCAATTGGAACGAATATCGTTGTTATCCGCCACCAACAGGATCATTATTTTGATGAACTTGTCGGAAAAGTTTCAATTCCAATAATTAATGGTGGCGACGGTTGTGGACATCATCCTACTCAATCTTTACTTGATTTATTAACAATAAAGCAAGAATTTGGAACATTTGAAGGTTTAAAGGTCGTTATTGTAGGTGATATTAGGCACAGTCGTGTTGCTCGCTCCAATGCAGAAGTTCTTCATCGATTAGGTGCGAGTGTATGGTTTTCAGGACCGCGATCATGGATTGATGACTCGATCCCGTATGGCAACTTTATAGATATTGACGATGCTGTTGAAATGGCCGATGTGATGATGATGCTTCGTATACAACACGAGCGGCATGCGGTAAAAATGGTAACGACCAAAAGCGACTATCATCAACAATATGGTTTAACAATAGAAAGAGAACAACGTATGAAAAAAGACAGTATTATCATGCACCCAGCTCCAATTAATCGAGATGTAGAAATTGCAAGCGAACTTGTCGAATGCGAGCGATCTAGAATTTTTAAACAAATGACAAATGGTGTAGCAGTTCGAATGGCAGTATTGAAACGTGCAATTGATAAAGGGAGGGCTTAATAAAATGAAAACTTTAATTAAAAACGGAAAATTACTTAATGAAGCTGGAGAACTTATTGAAGGTGCTGTCCTTATAGAGGACAAAAAAATTGTAAAAATCGGAAGTGAATTAGTAGAAGAAGCTGATGAGGTCATTGATGTTAACGGTAATCTAATCATTCCAGGAATGATTGATTTACACGTGCATTTAAGAGAACCAGGTGGAGAACATAAGGAAACGATTGAAACAGGAACATTAGCTGCAGCAAGAGGTGGATTTACAACAGTAGCTCCAATGCCAAACACACGACCTGTTCCAGATACAAAAGAACAGTTAGATTGGTTGCAAAACAGAATTAAAGAAACCGCACATGTTAGAGTGCTTCCATATGCTTCGATTACGATCCGAGAATTAGGTCAAGAACTAACCGATTTTGAAGCACTTGCAGAAAGTGGTGCGTTTGCTTTTACCGATGATGGAGTTGGGGTACAAAATGCTGACATGATGCTTCAAGCTATGAAAGAAGCAGCGAAAACTAAAAAAGCGATTGTAGCACATTGTGAAGAAAATACACTAATTCATAAAGGCGCTGTACATGAAGGAACATTTTCTGCGAAACATGGAATTAATGGAATTCCGTCGGTATGTGAGTCAGTACATATTGCTCGTGATGTGCTGCTTGCTGAAGCTGCAGATGCTCATTATCACGTATGTCACATTAGTACAAAAGAATCAGTACGTGTCGTTCGTGATGCTAAAAGAGCGGGAATTAAAGTCACAGCAGAAGTAACACCACATCACTTACTGCTTTGTGATGAAGACATTCCAGGTTTAGATCCGAATTATAAAATGAACCCGCCATTAAGAGGGAGGACAGACCTTGAAGCATTAATTGAAGGTTTACTTGATGGAACGATTGATTTCATCGCAACTGACCATGCCCCTCATGGTTCGGAAGAGAAAGCATTAGGAATGGAAAAGGCACCGTTTGGAATTGTCGGTCTTGAAACGGCCTTCCCGCTGCTATATACAAATATGGTTGAAAAAGGAATAATTACGTTAAAACAGTTAGTAAACTGGTTAACCATTAAGCCTGCCGATGCTTTCGGTTTACCATACGGTACCCTTGTTGAAGGTGTCGAGGCAGATATTACTGTCATTGATTTAGAAACAGAAGAGGCGATTAACCCAGAAACGTTTGTATCAAAAGGAAAAAATACACCATTTGCTGACTGGAGCTGTAAAGGTTGGCCGACACATACATTTGTCGCTGGTAAGCTTGTATGGAAAAAGGGGGAGCAGTAATGAAAAGACAGTTAATTTTAGAAGATGGAACCGTATTTGTTGGAAAAGCATTTGGAAGTGAATTTGAAAAAGAAGGCGAAGTTGTTTTTAATACAGGAATGACAGGATATCAAGAAATTTTATCAGACCCGTCTTATTGCGCACAAATCGTAACATTAACGTATCCATTAATCGGAAACTATGGAATTAATCGTGATGATTTTGAGTCAATTGAACCCGCGATCCATGGGCTAATTGTCAAAGAAGCAGCGATACACCCAAGCAACTGGAGAAGTGAAGAATCGATCGATAATTTATTAAAAGCAAAAGGAATTCCTGGCTTAGAAGGAATCGATACGAGAAAACTGACAAGACTCATTCGTAAGCATGGTACGTTAAGAGGCAGACTTTGTAGTATGGAAGTAAATGTGGAGGAAGTTGTTAACCAATTAAATACCGGAGAAGAGCCAAAGGACCAAGTAAAACGAGTTTCAACGAAAGATCCATACCACTGCCCTGGAAGAGGACATCGTGTCGTCCTCGTTGATTTTGGAGCAAAACACGGGATTATTCAAAACCTAATTCAACGAGATTGTGATGTAATTGTCGTACCGTACAATACAACCGCTGAAGAAATTTTAAGATTATACCCAGATGGCATTATGTTATCGAATGGACCTGGAAATCCAGTTGATGTACCAGAAGGGATTGAAATGATTAAAGGCTTACTCGGTAAAGTTCCGATTTTCGGAATATGTTTAGGGCATCAATTACTTGCATTAGCTAGTGGGGCAAGAGCGGCAAAATTAACTTTTGGACACCGCGGTTCAAACCATCCAGTAAGAGAATTAGAAACAGGTAAAATTGATATCACTTCACAAAACCATGGGTATACGATTGAGGAAGACTCGCTTGAAGATACACGCTTAATTGTTACGCATAAAGCAGTTAATGATGGAACGGTAGAAGGTGTAGCCCATTTAGATTATCCTGCTTTTAGTGTTCAATATCATCCAGAAGCATCACCTGGACCAGAAGATTCAAACCATTTGTTTACTAAATTTATTAATTTAATCGAAGAACATAAACAAAGCCGAGTGCGCATTTAACAAATAAGGGGGAGACAACATGCCAAAACGTACGGATATAAATAAAATTTTAGTAATTGGGTCAGGACCCATTGTCATTGGGCAGGCAGCTGAATTTGACTATGCAGGAACACAGGCTTGTCAAGCGCTGAAAGAAGAAGGGTATGAAGTAATACTTATTAACTCGAACCCAGCAACGATTATGACAGATACGACAATGGCTGACCGAGTATATATTGAGCCGATTACGTATGAATTTGTGAGCCGAATTATTCGTCAAGAACGTCCAGATGGTCTTCTGGCAACATTAGGTGGTCAAACAGGTCTAAATATGGCTGTTGAACTAGAAGAATCAGGAATTTTAAAAGAGTACAATATTGAATTATTAGGAACACATCTTGATGCGATCAAACGTGCGGAGGACCGTGATTTATTTAGATCATTAATGAATGAATTAAATGAGCCCGTTCCAGAAAGCGATATCGTTCATAATTTAGAAGAAGCTTACCGGTTTGTGGAGCGTGTCGGTTATCCGATAATCGTTCGTCCGGCTTACACGCTTGGCGGTACTGGTGGCGGTCTCGTATATAACGAAGAAGACCTTATCGAAATTGTTACGAGTGGTCTAAAATATAGCCCTGTAACTCAATGTTTATTAGAAAAAAGTATCGCAGGGTTTAAAGAAGTAGAATACGAAGTAATGCGCGATGGCAAAAACCAAGCGATCGTAGTATGTAACATGGAAAATATCGATCCAGTCGGTGTTCATACAGGAGACTCGATCGTCGTTGCACCGAGTCAAACGCTATCTGATCGTGAATATCAAATACTTCGAAACTCATCATTGAAAATTATTCGTGCATTAGGAATTGAGGGGGGCTGTAACGTACAGTTCGCACTGGATCCTGATAGCTATCAATACTACATTATCGAAGTAAACCCGCGGGTAAGTCGCTCTTCAGCACTTGCATCGAAAGCAACAGGTTATCCAATTGCAAAGATCGCTGCTAAAATTGCAGTTGGCTACGCATTAGATGAGATCATGAACCCGATTACGAAAACAACATATGCAAGTTTTGAACCAGCTCTTGATTATGTCGTAAGTAAAATCCCGCGTTGGCCATTCGATAAATTTGAGTCAGCGAACAGAACTCTCGGTACTCAGATGAAAGCGACAGGCGAAGTAATGGCAATCGGTCGTAATTTAGAAGAGTCACTTCTAAAAGCGATCCGTTCATTAGAAGCAGGTGTTTTTCATCTCGAAAGAAGCGGGTTAGAAAAGCTTGAAAACGATGAATTAGAAAAGCGAGTAGCTGTAGCAGATGATGAACGCTTGTTTGTTGTCGGTGAAGCGTTCCGTCGCGGTTATACTGTGGAGCAATTATGGGAGCTAAGTAAAATTGATCGTTTCTTCTTAAATAAAATGAAAGATATCGTAGAGCTAGAAAAATCACTAAAAGAAAATAAAGGCGATATCGAACTTTTAACTGAGGCAAAAGAAAAAGGCTTTGCTGATGTAACGATTGCTCAGTTGTGGGAAATGGAAGAAGGAGAAATTTTTGATCTACGTGATCAAGAAGGGATCTTACCTGTTTATAAAATGGTTGATACATGTGCAGCTGAGTTTGAATCGGCAACTCCTTATTTCTATGGAACTTATGAAGATGAAAATGAGTCGTTCATTTCAGATAAAAAGAGTATTCTTGTCTTAGGATCAGGGCCAATCCGTATCGGTCAAGGGATTGAGTTTGATTATGCGACAGTTCATACGGTATGGGCGATTAAAGAAGCTGGTTATGAAGCCATTATTATTAATAACAACCCAGAAACTGTTTCAACTGATTTCAGCACATCTGATAAGCTTTACTTTGAGCCTTTAACACTTGAAGATGTCATGCATGTCATTAAACAAGAACAACCTGAAGGTGTTATTGTTCAGTTTGGTGGTCAAACAGCGATTAACTTGGCAGATGGGTTAGCTACCCGTGGTGTGAAAATTTTAGGAACGGCGCTTGAAGATATGGATCGTGCTGAGGATCGTGATAAGTTCGAGCATACTTTACAAGAGTTAGGTATACCACAACCATTAGGTAAAACAGCGACTTCAGTAGATCAAGCCGTTAATATTGCTAGTGAAATTGGCTATCCAGTACTAGTTCGACCGTCTTATGTCCTAGGTGGTCGAGCAATGGAAATTGTCTACAAAGAAGCTGAATTACTAAGTTATATGGAAAATGCGGTAAAAATTAATCCGAAGCATCCAGTATTAATTGACCGTTATTTAACAGGAAAAGAAATCGAAGTCGATGCGATTTCAGATGGTGAAAACGTCTATATACCTGGGATTATGGAGCATATTGAGCGTGCTGGTGTTCACTCAGGTGACTCGATTGCTGTTTATCCACCTCAAACATTATCAACTGAGATTAGAGAAAAAGTAATTGAGCGTACAATTGCATTAGCTCGTGGCTTGAACATTGTTGGTCTTTTAAATATTCAATTTGTCTTACATGAAAATGAAGTGTACGTACTTGAAGTGAACCCTCGTTCAAGCCGTACCGTTCCATTCTTAAGTAAGATTACAGGGGTGGCGATGGCAAACTTAGCTACAAAAGCGATTTTAGGTAAGAAACTACCTGAGCTAGGCTATGAAACAGGTTATCACCCAGAAGGAAAAGAAGTATCTGTTAAAGTTCCAGTCTTCTCATTTGCAAAACTTCGTCGTGTGGACATTTCACTTGGGCCTGAAATGAAATCGACCGGGGAAGTAATGGGACGTGACTATACATTAGAAAAAGCATTATATAAAGGCTTAATTGCCTCTGGGATGAAAATTCCAAAGTTTGGTTCGGTTCTTTTTACAATCGCTGATAAGGATAAAGAAGAGGGATTACAATTAGTGCATCGCTTCCACCGAATTGGCTATAACATATTAGCGACAGAAGGAACAGCAAAAATGATTAAAGACATAAACATTCCGGTTACAACGGTTAATAAAATTGGTGCGGAAAAGCCGAACTTACTTGATGTTATTCGTCAAGGGCAAGCTCAATTTGTCATCAATACATTCTCAAAAGGAAAACAACCTGCTCGTGATGGTTTCCGTATCCGTCGTGAAGCTGTTGAGAATGGTGTTGTTTGTTTAACATCACTTGACACAGCAGAAGCATTATTAAAAGTTATTGAGTCGATTACATTTGCTTCAGAAAGTATGCCAGCAATGCAATAGGAAAAGCGCAAGCGCCCGTTCAGCGACGTCGGAGTTGAGGGAAGTCTCGCTAGTCGCTGGGCGCTGAGCTGGACATCTTTGAATTTTATACTTTCTTAACTTTTTAAAAAAGGGGGATGCGCTTGTGCTTAAGGATAACTTAACGATCGTTCACCAAGAGAAAATTGCAGATCGAATATTTGAACTTGTACTTGAAGGTGAACTCGTTTCGAAAATGACAACACCTGGTCAATTTGTTCATGTCAAAGTTGACCGTGGGATTGATCCTCTGTTACGTCGCCCAATTAGCATTTGTAACGTCGATCTAAAGAAAAAACAGCTTACGATGTTATATCGTGCTGAAGGAAAAGGTACGTCACTTTTATCTGAACGTGTGAAAGGGGAACTTGTTGATATTATGGGTCCCCTTGGCACAGGTTTTCTAGTAGAAGAAGCGAAAGAGGGAGAAGTAGCATTATTAGTAGGTGGAGGAATCGGTGTTCCCCCACTATACTATCTTTCTCAACAATTGAAGGCAAAAGGAGTAAGGGTTGTTCATGTTCTAGGATTTGCCTCTGCAAAAGATGTTTTTTATGAAGAGAAATTTAGTGAACTTGGGGATACGTATGTAGCAACTGTCGATGGAACGCATGGGACGAAGGGGTTCGTGACAGATGTAATTGAACAACAAGGGCTAAATTTTGACATTTTATATTCATGCGGCCCCATTCCTATGCTAAAAGCTTTAGAAGAGCGCTTCTATGATAAGAAAGCATATTTATCCCTTGAACAAAGAATGGGTTGTGGAATTGGAGCATGTCTTGCTTGTGTTTGTCATCTTCAAGACGATCCAACAGGAACTTCATATAAAAAGATATGTACAGACGGCCCTGTATTCCCGATCGGGGAGGTGATCCTATGAGCCGTTTACAAATAGAACTACCAGGTTTATCAATGAAAAATCCAATCATGCCAGCATCTGGTTGTTTTGGTTTTGGAAAAGAGTATGCGAAGTTTTACGATTTAAGTAAACTCGGTGCAATCGCTGTAAAAGCAACTACTGCTGAACCACGTTACGGAAATCCAACACCACGTGTAGCGGAAACAGCAGCAGGAATGCTAAATGCGATTGGTTTGCAAAACCCTGGACTTGAAAAAGTTGTAACTGAAGAGCTTCCGTGGCTTGAAAAGTACGATGTTCCGATTATCGCCAACGTCGCTGGATCGGAAATGGAGGATTATATCGAAGTCGCCGAACGTGTATCGAAAGCATCGAATGTAACGGCGTTAGAGTTAAACATCTCATGTCCAAATGTTAAAAAAGGTGGAATTGCGTTTGGGACGATACCAGAAGTAGCTGCTGAACTGACGAAGGAAGTTAAAAATGTTTCGTCTGTGCCTGTTTATGTCAAATTATCGCCTAATGTTGCGGATATTGTTGGGATGGCAAAAGCGGTTGAAGCAGCGGGTGCAGACGGTCTATCCATGATCAATACACTCCTTGGCATGAGGATTGATTTGAAATCAAGAAAGCCGATCTTAGCCAATGGGGCAGGTGGACTTTCTGGTCCGGCAGTAAAACCAGTTGCGATTCGAATGATCCACCAAGTTAGTCAAGTTGTTTCCATCCCAATTATCGGTATGGGTGGTATCCAATCGGCTGAAGATGTGATCGAATTTTTCTTAGCAGGAGCTGATGCGGTTGCGGTTGGGACAGCAAACTTCGTCGACCCGTTCATTTGTCCAGAGATTATCGACGCTCTTCCAGAATTATTAGATCAGTTTGGTGTTGAGCATATATCAGAAATAACTGGAGGGAGCTGGAAACAATGAAACGACCTGTTATTATTGCCTTAGATTTTTCCAGTACCGATGCAGTTGAAGAATTTTTAACAAAAATGCCGAATAAGCCCCTTTTCTTGAAAGTAGGGATGGAGTTATTTTATAACACGGGTGCATCGCTCATTCATCGTTTGAAAGAAAACGGTCATCGTATTTTTTTGGATTTAAAATTACATGACATCCCGAATACCGTCCAACAGGGAATGAAAGCTCTTGCTCGTTTAAATGTCGATATCGTTAACGTTCATGCAGCAGGTGGTTCTGAAATGATGAAACGAGCAGTAGAGGGTTTAGATGCAGGAACGCCAGCAGGAATAGATCGTCCGAAGCTTATTGCGGTTACGCAATTAACGAGCACAAGCGAACTAGTGATGCAGCAAGAGTTGAGAATTCACGGAACACTAAAAGAAGCGGTACAAGCTTATGCGAAATTAGCGAAGACGAGTGGATTAGAGGGGGTTGTTTCGTCACCGCTTGAAGTACCATTCATTCACGAAGCGTGTGGTGAAAAATTTTTAACGGTAACACCTGGAATTCGTTTAGCAGGAGATGCGGTAGGAGATCAAAAACGAGTAACAACACCAACTGATGCAAGAAAGTTAGGTAGCTGGGGAATCGTTGTTGGTAGAAGCATTACCGCAAGTTGTGATCCAACAAAAGCTTATGAAAAAGTAATAGCAGAATGGGAGGAACAATCATGAGAGAACAAATTGCATCACACCTATTAGACATTAACGCTGTATATTTACGCCCGAATGATCCATTTACGTGGAGTTCTGGGATGAAGTCTCCCATTTATTGTGATAATCGTTTAACACTTTCTTACCCTATCATTCGTAAGGACATTGCGAACGGGTTAAAACAATTGATTGAAAAAAATTATGCTGATGTCAATGTGATTGCAGGAACAGCAACAGCTGGTATTCCTCATGCGGCTTGGGTAAGTGATTTAATGGAAAAACCAATGGCCTACATCCGTAGCAAAGCGAAAGGTCACGGGAAAGGAAATCAAATCGAAGGAAGAATTGAAGCTGGCGATAAAGTGGTAATTGTAGAAGATCTTATTTCAACTGGAGGCAGTGTTATTACAGCTGCTGAAGCTGTTCGCGAAGCTGGTGGAATTGTTATCGGGGTCGTTGCAATATTTACATATGGGCTTGAAAAAGGTATTACTCAGCTCGAAAAAGCAGAATTACCATTTCAAGTACTCACTGACTACGAAACGCTTCTTCAAGTATCACTCGAGAGAAATGATATCAATAAAGACGAACTAGAAAAACTTAAACAATGGCGTGAAAATCCATCATCAACAGATTGGATGAACGCCTAATAAAATAAAAAGGCCGACTCGGTGTCGGTCTTTTTATTTAAGAATAAGAAAGCATAAATTTCGAGGATGTCTAGCTGCAGGTGTCATCGGCTCGAGGTCGCTTCGGTCCATCAAATGTGTCTAAAAATCAAGACACTAATTGCTGGCCCTCCAGCGCTTGTCGCCGATAAGCAGACACCTTCCGCTTTTCAATGTCTAGCTACAGCGCCCAGCGTCTAGTGGACTTCGCTCCCCCTCCTTACGATAAGTCAACATCGGCTCGATGAATCTCGCCGTGTTTCCTTTATCTCATACGGTGGGGCTCCAGTCCATACGCCGCTGAACGGGCGCTTGCACTTTTCTTGTATCATTGGCTGGGACTACCGATGAGTTGGAATGATATATTTTGATTAAAACGCGATATAATTGGAATTAGACTCGATATATCTTGACTTACAACCGATATATTCTAAATCTAATGAAAACATGAGGTGGGAATCAGATGAGAAAAATGAATGGGGAAGAATTTGATCCACTAGTTCCATTTTTTGATGCGATGGCGTGTACAAGCTGGTTAAGTGATGTCCACCATCAAATCAAGCGAGTAACTGGAAGCTGGACTGGGAAAAGAGTACTAGATGTTGGATGTGGAACGGGTCGCTTACTACTTAGAGGTGTAGACGAAGCTCGTCAAGTCGTAGGTATCGATTTGTCTGAAGGAATGGTTCAAGCAGCTACTGAACTTTTTGCTGAAAAAGGGAAAAGTGATCAATCATCCTTTCAAGTCGGAGATGCTTATAACTTGCCTTATGCTCAAAATGAATTCGATTTAGCTCTTTCGACGTGTGTCCTTTTTCTTTTGCCAGAACCTGAAAAAGGAATGAAAGAAATACTTCGAGTTGTTAAAGACGGTGGGATGATTGCGATGTTAAATCCATCCGAACATATGAATCAACAAGCAGCAGCCGATTACTGTCAACAGAACAATATTACTCAATTTGAGGAAACGACATTGCTGAAGTGGTCGAATATTTCTACGTTAAGGCATCGTTACAATTCAGAAGAATTATCTACCTTTTTATTAGGATGTGGAGCGAAACAAGTGGAACATTTTCCAGTTGTGGGTGGTTTGGCTTTAATCACTATTTGTAAGCTTTGATTTATTTATTGCCTGGGAATTATTTAGACAGAAAAAAACTTCGTCTAAGTTTAATTTAAACGAAGTTTTTTTCTTAAAGAATAAGAAAGCATAATTTTCGAGGATGTCTAGCTTCAGCGCCCAGCGTCTAGTGGACTTCGCTCTCCTCCTTACGATAAGTTAACATCAGATCGCTTACGCTCTCTGTGTTGCCTTTATCTCATACGGAGGGCTCCAGTCCATACGCCGCTGAACGGGCGCTGCCTCTTTTCAATGTCTAGCTGCAGGTGTCATCGGCTCGAGGTCGCTTCGGTCCATCAAACGTGTCCAAAAGTCAGGACACTAATTGCTGGACCTCCAGCGCTTGTCGCCGATAAGCAGACACCTTCCGCTTTTCTTATTTCCTCAATTTTAAGACTAAATCCTCATCAGGGGTAACATACAATGTCGTTTGATTGTCATAAATAACAAATCCTGGCTTTGAGCCATTTGGCTTTTTAACATATCTTATTTTTGTATAATCAACAGGTACCCTGCTCGATTGTCTTGCCTTACTATAAAAAGCAGCAACTGTTGCAGCCTCAGTTAATGTCGTCTCATCAGGTTTTGTGTGACGGATGACGACATGAGATCCTGGAATGTCTTTTGTATGGAGCCATATTTCGTCTTGGCGAGCAAAGCGATTCGTTAAATATTCATTTTGTTTATTGTTTTTACCGACAAAGAATTCAACTCCGGTCGATGAAATGTAAGCTTCAATTTGTGGTTTCACAGGCTTCTTCTTTTTCTTCCCGTCTTTTTGCCGACGTCTTACATAGCCTTCTTCAATCAGCTCTTCACGAATTTCCTCAACATCTTTCGGTGACGCTGATTCCATTTGTTGAATTAATTGATCAAAATATTGAATTTCTTGCTGTGCTTTTATGATTTGTTCCTCTACAACAGCAACCGAGTTTTTCGCTTTGTTATACTTGCGGAAGTAGTTTTGTGCGTTATCTGATGGTGTTTTTTGCGGATCTAATGGAATGGTAACTGTACCGCCGTTCTCATCATAATAATCGATCACTTCAACAGCTGTATCCCCCCGTTTGACTTGGTGAAGATTAGCGGTTAATAATTCCCCAAAGCGTTGATGTTTTTGTGCTTTTTCAGCATCAACTAATGTATTTTCGAGTTTTATAATTTTCTTTTCATTTTTTTGAAGTTCATTTCGTAAGAACCGTTCTAAATCATGTGCTTGCTGTTTGACTCGGTCGCGCTCACCTTTTCCATAGAAGAAGCGGTCTAGTAGTTCACTTATCGATGAAAAATACCGTACATCCCCTTGAAGATATGTGAGTGGAAAAAGTGAAAATGCTACTTTATTATCTCCAACAATCATTTGTGGTTCATATTTCTTTTCTTTTAATGGTTCGATCACCTCAAAGAATGCTGCAGCAATTGCTTTCTGTTGTGATAGCTTGGCGCGATGAACAATTTCTTTAGTAACTTGTGGCGAAATTCCAGCAAACTTTTCAAGAATTTGTTTATCTAATTTTCCTTGATTAAAGTCGAGCTTTCGCAGGAAACTTTCTTCGTCTACTGAAAAAGGGTCAGTTTTTCCTTGTGCAGGTGGAAACTCGTATTGATGACCTGGTATTACCGTTCGTACACTACTTTGCGATGGTGAGATATGTTTGATGCTATCGATAATTTTTTTGCTGTCTTTATCGATGAGTGTAATATTACTATGGCGACCCATGATTTCGATAATTAATGTTTTATAAGTTGTGTCTCCTAGTTCATCCTTTCCCTTAATATCGATTGTAATAATCCGTTCCATTTCGATCTGTTTTATTTTTTCAATAAAACTTCCTTCTAAATGTTTGCGAAGAAGCATGCAAAACATCGGTGGTTCTTGCGGGTTTTCATATTTTTCAGTTGTTAAATGTATTCTCGCAAATGAAGGGTTTGCAGAAATGAGTAATGAATGATTATTTCCTTTAGCACGAATAGTTAATAATAATTCCGTTTTATAAGGTTGATAGACACGAGAAATTCTACCCGTTTCTAGTTTTTCTTGTAATTCATTTGTTATTGCTCTTGTCATTAGTCCATCAAATGACATATGTTCACCAACTTCCTAAATCGATCTTTTAATAAGTGTTTAAAAAGGAAGACAAAAAGGTCCGAGAAGTTCGAGGCGTGCAGTTGCGAGTACAGAAGCGTATTCTTTAAATACGTAATAAACGCAGTAGCAAACCAACGAAGAAAATTCGACAGAGATTTTTCCCAGACTTTTTAAACATCCTCTCAAAAATTTAAATTTCTCATTCATTCCCATCATCAGTATAGCATTTTTTAGGACGTGCCTGAATAAGATGCTTGTATAAAGTGTACAAGATGTGGGGTGTCGTCATGAAATGGTATGAGATGGAGGTAAATGAAGTTGAAAAATCAACAGGAACTAACGGAGCAACTGGTTTATCTATTAAGGAGGCACAAAAACGATTAAAGCAATATGGAGAAAACAAACTAGATGAAGGTGAAAAACCATCAGCACTTTTAGTTTTTTTAGGTCAGTTTAAAGATTTTATGGTGCTTGTTTTACTCGCTGCGACTCTCATTTCGGGTCTTTTAGGAGAATACATCGATGCCATAACAATTATGGTAATTATCCTTTTAAATGGTGTATTGGGGTTTGTTCAGGAACGAAAAGCAGAAAAGTCTTTGACAGCCTTGAAAGAGTTATCTGCTCCGCAATTAGTCGTACTTCGAGATGGTGAGTGGACGAAAATTCCATCAAGTATGGCTGTTGTAGGTGATATTGTTAAGATTACAAGCGGTGACCGGATTGGCGCTGATATGCGTTTGCTACAAGCAAATGGTCTACAAATTGAAGAATCATCACTTACAGGGGAATCGGTACCTGTTCAAAAAAGTGAGAAAGTTTTGCAAGGTGAAGACCTTGAACTGGGTGATCAATCGAATATGGCGTTTATGGGTACGCTCGTTACTCAGGGAAATGGGGTCGGTGTCATCGTTGCAATTGGCATGAAAACAGAAATGGGTAAAATTGCCCATTTGCTTCAGTCGACCGAAACATTAATTACACCTTTACAAAGAAAACTTGAACAGTTAGGAAAAATACTAATTGGTGTTGCTTTACTCCTAACGGCTCTTGTTGTTCTTGTTGGGGTTTATCAAGGTCATGATGTGTATACAATGTTCCTAGCTGGTGTTTCGTTAGCGGTTGCAGCTATTCCTGAAGGGCTGCCTGCTATTGTAACAGTTGCATTAGCACTTGGTGTACAACGAATGATTAAACGAAAAGCAATTGTTCGTAAACTACCTGCAGTCGAAACATTAGGTTGTGCTTCTGTTATTTGTTCAGATAAAACAGGAACATTAACACAAAATAAAATGACCGTGACCCACCTTTGGATTGGTGGGAAAACATGGAATGTAACAGGATCAGGTTATGAACCAGTGGGTGAATTTTTAACAAATGGAGAAAAAGTAAATATCCACAAAGAACGAGCACTCCAACAAATGCTCGCATTTGGCTACTTATGCAATCATGCGAAGGTAAATGAAAAAACAGTAAAAGAAGGCCTATTAAAAAAGAAAAAAACAGAATATGTATTAGACGGTGATCCGACAGAAGGGGCACTTGTTGTAGCAGCGATGAAGGCGGGGATATCTGCAGATGCACTTCAAAAGCAGTTTACGATTATAAAAGAATTTCCATTTGAATCAACACGAAAAATGATGACCGTTATTGTTCAGGATAAAAATGGAAAAAGATTCGCTGTAACAAAAGGAGCACCAGATGTTGTCTTAGCGAATAGTAATAAAATATTTTTTAATTCACGTGAAGAAGCGATGACAAATAGGAATCGTACATTAGTTGAAGATGCGATTACAACGCTCGCTAGTCGAGCGCTTCGGACGATTGCTATCGCTTATCGTCCGCTTACAATTCAAGATAAAGTAGATTATCCTTTAGATGTAGAAAAAGACCTAACCTTTATCGGTCTTGAAGGAATGATAGACCCACCGCGACCAGAAGTGAAAGCTTCGATTCGTGAATGTCGCGAAGCTGGGATAAAAACAATTATGATTACAGGTGATCATTCAATTACAGCGAGGGCCATTGCAACGCAACTTGATATTTTACCTGAAAGTGGGAAGGTACTAGAAGGACAAACGCTTTCAAGAATCAGCGTTGAGCAGTTAGAAGAGATTGTAGATGATGTATATGTTTTTGCCCGCGTATCTCCTGAACATAAATTGAAAATTGTTAAAGCCTTACAAGCACGAGGTCATATCGTTGCGATGACAGGTGATGGTGTCAATGATGCTCCAGCCATAAAGGCAGCAAATATCGGAATAGCGATGGGAATTACAGGTACAGATGTTGCAAAGGAAGCCTCATCTTTGATTTTAAGTGATGACAATTTTGCCACGATTAAAGCCGCTATTAAAGAAGGACGTAATATATATGAAAACATTCGAAAATTTATTCGTTATATGCTCGCTTCTAACGTTGGGGAAATTTTAGTCATGTTATTTGCTATGATTTTGGGATTACCTTTACCACTCGTCGCCATTCAAATTTTGTGGATTAACCTCGTAACAGATGGGTTACCTGCAATGGCACTTGGGATGGATAAACCAGAGGGCGACGTGATGAAGCGACCACCGCGAAGTCCTAATGAAGGTGTATTTGCTCGTGGTCTCGCTTGGAAAATTGTAACACGAGGGTTTATGATTGGAATCGTAACACTCGTTGCATTTATGATAATGTTAAATGCAAACCCAGATGATTTAACGAAAGCACAAACCGTAGCATTTGTTACATTAGTTATGGCACAGCTCATCCATGTTTTTGATTGTCGTAGTGAATATTCTGTATATCATCGTAATCCTTTTGAAAATATGTATCTTGTTGTTGCGGTTATTTCATCTATATTGCTAATGCTTGTCGTAATTTATTATCCACCGTTACAAACGGTTTTCCACACGACGTTCATGGACGTTCGAGATTGGCTACTGATCCTTGGTTTGGCGGCAATACCAACAGTCGTATTAGGAGCTGGGCAGTTATTTGGTAAGCGATAAGCTTTTAGACTTGCTATTTTAATAAAGTTTCGTTAGGCTGTTAAAGGTGACTTTACAAACCTTTAATGGCCTTTCTTTTCTTTTTGACATTGAAGGTGTTAAAATTAGATAGAATAGAAAAAGTGGATGTGATAAGATGATTACAAGTATGACAGGATACGGGCAAGCGGTCTTAGACAATGGACGCTTTAAGGTTTCAGTTGAAATGCGTTCCTATAATCATCGTTTTTTTGAAGTAATGGTACGAATGCCTAGACAGCTTTTACCAATTGAAGAACAATTAAAGAAAGCTGTTCAAAGCCAAGTGAATCGTGGGAAGGTCGATGTTTTTATCAACATTGACGGAGAAGGTCTTGTTAAAAAGCGACTTGACGTAGATTGGGATTTATTTAATGAATACATTCACATTGCAAATGAAATGAAAAAGCAAGCAAATTTCACTACAGAACCGACAGTAGACGGACTTCTTCTTCATGATAAGATAGTCAGTGTTCACGAGCAAGAACAAACGGACGAAGGGCTTTTCTCTTTGCTGACCAAGGCTACAAAAGAGGCTGCATTGAAGTTAGTGGAGATGAGACAGCGTGAAGGACGTACATTATATGCTGATTTAAAAACGAGAGTTGAATTTGTTAAACAGTTAGTCTATGAGTTGCGGCAGTATGCTCCAAAAGTGGCTGATCATTATCGCTCAAAGTTGCAAAAGCGTGTTGAAGAATTTTTGCAAGGGCAAGTGGAGTATGATGAAAGCAGATTACTAAATGAAGTGGCTTTCTTTGCCGATAAAACGAATGTAGATGAAGAGTTAATACGACTCGATTCCCATACGGTTCAATTTATAAAAATAATTGAAGATGGTGGCGTTGTTGGCAGAAAGCTTGATTTTCTCATACAGGAAATGAACCGTGAAGTAAATACGATTGGTTCAAAAGCAAATGACATACATATTAGTCGTCAAGTGGTAGAATTAAAGAGTGAAATTGAAAAAATTAAAGAACAAGTGCAAAATATTGAATGATTTTATAGAAAAACACCCGCTCTTCGTATATAGTAATTTTAGAGTGGGAAAAATATGAGAGTGAGTTTTTTCTTTTTTACATAAGACACTAGCATAAATGGCTAAAGTGCTCCTAATCACTCCTCTCAAAAAGCGAGGGAGAAAAGATGAATATTAAGTTAATTAATATAGGCTTTGGTAACATCGTATCTGCAAATCGGATAATCTCAATTGTAAGTCCAGAGTCTGCTCCAATTAAGCGAATTATTCAAGAAGCAAGAGAACGTAATATGTTGATTGATGCAACGTATGGGAGACGTACTCGTGCTGTCATCATTGCAGATAGTGACCATGTCATTTTAAGTGCAGTTCAGCCTGAAACGGTGGCACAGCGTCTAACGAATAAGGATGAAGCAGAAGACGCATAGACATACATACACAAACTACTCGGCAACCGCCGGGTTTCTTTACACTTTTTAACTAAGAACTTGTCTAGGTTAAAATGTATGACAAGTTAAACGGAGGTATTTATGAAAAAGGAAAAAGGGTTGTTGATTGTTCTTTCAGGCCCTGCAGGAGTAGGAAAAGGAACAGTCTGTTCAGCACTTCGACAAGAGAACACAGACATACAATATTCAGTGTCTGCAACCACTCGGGCTCCACGTGCAGGAGAGGTAGATGGTGTCAATTACTTCTTCAAATCAAGAGAAGAATTTGAAAATATGATAAAAAATGATGATCTTTTAGAATGGGCTGAATATGTCGGGAATTATTATGGTACGCCGATTGATTATGTGAAAAAGACCATTAATGAAGGTAATGACATTATTTTAGAAATTGAAGTACAAGGTGCATTAAAAGTGAAAGAACGCTTACCTGAAGGTGTATTTATCTTCTTAATGCCACCGAGCTTAGCAGAATTAAGAAAACGTATTGAAGGCCGAGGCACAGAACCAGCTGACGTCATTAATAAAAGAATGACCGTTGCTAAAGAAGAGATTGATATGATGAAAAAATATGATTATGTCGTTGAAAACGATGAAGTGCAATTAGCTGTTGATCGAATTAAAGCGATTGTAACAGCTGAACATTGTAAGCGTGAACGATTAATCGAGAAATATAAACAGTTAGTGGAGGTTGAGTAGCATGCTTTATCCATCAATTGATTCATTATTAGATAAGTTAGACTCGAAATATACATTAGTGACTGTATCATCAAAACGTGCACGTGAAATTAAAGAAGATTTAAGCCGTGGGCCGTTAGTAGCAAGACCTGTTTCTCATAAGCCAGTAGGGGTTGCTTTAGAGGAAATCGTATCAGACCAACTTCAATATGAGCGCCTTGAAAAATAACAACCTATTCTTAAAATAGGTTGTTTTTTCTTAAAAAAATAAGAAATTCGAAAGCGATCTAGCGCAAGCGCCCAACGCCTAGTGGACTTCGCACTCCTCCTTACGATAAGTCAACATCGGCTCACTACGTTTACCGTGTTTCCTTTATCTCATACGGAGGGCGCAAGGACTACGTCGCTAACCAGGCGCTTACGCTTTTCTATACAAGGGGGAAGAATTGATGTTTAATGGAAAAAATATTTTGCTTTGTGTGACAGGTGGTGTAGCGGTATTTAAAGCAGCGGCTTTAACGAGTAAGCTTTCACAAGCAGGTGCTACGGTTAAAGTAATGATGACAAAGTCAGCTGAAAAGTTCGTTACCCCTTTAACATTTCAAACACTTTCAAGGCAACCTGTTTATAATGATACTTTTGATGAAAAAGATCCGAGTGGTGTGGCGCATATCGATTTAGCGGACTGGGCAGATGTTGTACTCATTGCACCAGCGACTGCAAATATGATCGGAAAGTTAGCAAATGGGATTGCTGATGATATGATATCTACGACGTTACTTGCAACAACAGCACCAGTATTTGTAGCACCTGCAATGAATGTACATATGTATGCTCATCCTGCTGTCAATCGTAATTTAGAAACGCTTAGTCAATTCGGTTATCGGTTTATTGAGCCTGATGAAGGTTTTTTAGCTTGTGGATACATAGGTAAAGGGAGATTAGCGGAGCCTGAACAAATCATGGAGCAATTAAAACAGTTTTTTCAAATCCAAGCTTACGAACCGCTAAAGGGAAAAAACTTTCTTATAACAGCTGGACCGACGCAAGAAAAGATAGACCCAGTACGTTATATTACAAACCACTCTTCTGGCAAAATGGGTTACCAGCTAGCAGAAGTAGCAGCAGAACTCGGCGCTACAGTTACTCTTATTTCTGGGCCTACTCAACTAGATACCCCTAAAGGAGCAACGCGAATTAACGTACAGTCAGCAGAGGATATGTTTAAGGCAGTGATGGATTATTTTGATGCTACCGACGTCGTGATTAAGACAGCAGCGGTTGCCGATTATCGCCCGAAAGTGGTTCACACAGAAAAGATGAAAAAAAAACCAGGGGATGCAGTTATAGAGCTTGAACGAACAACAGATATATTAGCAACATTGGGTGAGTTGAAAACGGGTCAAATTCTTGTTGGATTTGCAGCAGAAACGGAAAAAGTCGAAAAGTATGCCAAAGGGAAGCTAGAACGAAAAAACTTAGATATGATCGTAGCTAATAACCTTACAGAAGCAGGGGCAGGATTTAAAGGAGATACGAACAGAGTAACGATTTATAAAAAAAATGGTGAGACAATCGAACTTCCGATAATGACAAAACGAGAAGTAGCCGAGCAAATTCTCAGTGAAGTTATAAATCATCATAAAGGAAGTTCTCGAGAATGATTGCGAGGGTCGTTGTCGATGTCCCGAGTGGACAAACCGATCGCTTATTTGATTATCAAATCCCAACGGAGTGGAATCATATTATTGAAAAAGGGATGAGAGTCGTTGTTCCATTTGGTCCAAGGGCAATACAAGGTTTTGTTGTTGAGGTCACCGAAAGTTCAACTGTTGATAATTTAAAAGAAATTAAGGACATTTTAGATGTTACACCTGTATTAACAGAAGAGCTTCTTGAACTTGGGAATTGGTTAACCGATCAAACACTTTCTTATAAAATTTCAGCATATCAAGTGATGTTACCTGCAGCATTAAAAACAAAAGTAGAAAAACAATTACATTGCTTTGGAGACCATTCCCAGTTACCTGCTCCGCTCCAACCGTTTTTTCTAGACCAGCCATTAGTGAAATGGAATGACATTGTTGACACTAATCAAAACTTATTAAAGTTAATAAAGGATGCTGTGAAGGAAGGGTTACTTGAAGTTCAATATTCAGTGAAAGATAAAGGTAAAAAACAAACACACCGGATGATAGCCTGTCCGCTTTCAAAAGACGAATTAACTAAGATTGTAGATACAATACCACAAAGAGCAGAAAAGCAAAAAGCAATTGTCCAATATTTTACTAACCATGTAGGACAAGTTCCTTTAATTCGCTTGATGGAACTAACAGGCAGTAGTCGTTCAACAGTAAAAAACCTTGTTGATAAAGGAATCCTCATTGAAAAAGATGAAGAGTTTTATAGAGATCCATTTATAAATGAGAGTTTTGAACAAACAAAACCGTTGCCGTTAACTGAGCACCAGCAAAAAGTGACGGTACCTATTCTACATTCAATTGAGAATAACGTTCATCACACTTTTTTATTACATGGGGTTACTGGAAGTGGAAAAACTGAAGTTTACTTACAGGTCATTGACCGAGTGTTATCTCAAGGTAAAGAAGCGATCGTGCTCGTTCCAGAAATCTCGTTGACTCCACAAATGGTTGAAAGATTTAAAGGGAGATTTGGTTCGCAAGTTGCTGTTCTTCATAGTGGTCTTTCGCTAGGCGAAAAATATGACGAATGGCGAAAAATTCATCGAAAAGAAGTTAATGTTGCTGTTGGGGCCAGGTCGGCCATTTTTGCTCCGTTTGAGAATTTAGGCATTATTATTATTGATGAAGAACATGAAGGTAGTTATAAACAAGAGGAAATGCCAAGATATCATGCCAAAGATGTAGCCATTTTTCGTGGAAAGTATTATCAATGTCCCGTTGTTTTAGGTAGTGCGACACCTTCGCTAGAAACCTTTGCAAGAGCTAAAGTTGGTAGGTATGAATTACTTACCTTAGGAGAGCGAGTCAATAAAGGTCCCCTTCCTTCCGTTAAAGTCGTCGATATGCGTGAAGAATTAAGGGCAGGTAATCGCTCGATGTTTTCCAGTGCACTATTTGAAAAGATGCAAGATCGCTTAAATAAAAAAGAACAAATGGTTCTATTGTTAAATCGGCGTGGGTTCTCTACATTTGTAATGTGTCGTGATTGCGGATTTGTACCAACGTGTGAACATTGTGATATTTCATTCACGTACCACAGGACAAGTCACACACTTAAATGTCATTATTGTGGTCATGAAGAACGAATGCCTACAACTTGTCCATCATGTGCAAGTGAGCACGTTCGTTTTTTTGGAACAGGAACGCAACGAGTAGAAGAAGAGTTAGGGAAAGTATTGCCAGAAGCCCGTGTCATCCGTATGGATGTAGATACGACTAGACGTAAAGGGGCTCATCAAAAGTTGTTGAAAGAGTTTGGTGAAGGAAAAGCTGATATACTTTTGGGCACACAAATGATTGCAAAAGGGCTTGATTTCCCCAATATCACTTTGGTGGGCGTGTTATCAGCAGATACGATGCTACATTTACCTGACTTTCGTTCTTCCGAAAGAACATTTCAACTGTTAACTCAAGTGAGTGGCAGAGCTGGTCGACATCAGTTACCTGGAGAAGTTATCGTTCAAACCTATACGCCTGAGCATTACAGTATTGAGCTTGTGAAAGATCATGACTATATTACTTTTTTTCAACGAGAGATGTTTATCAGAAAGGGAAGCGGGTATCCGCCGTATTATCATATTGTTTTAATTAATATCTCTCATCAGGAGTTGCCAAAAGTTATCCATGTAACAGAAAAAATTACTCATTTTATAAAAGAACACCTTACAAAAGAAGCGACGATACTCGGCCCGGTCGCATCGCCAATTGCTCGGATTAAAGATAGATATCGTTATCAATGCATGATAAAATACAAAAATGAACCAGAACTTGGTAATGTATTACGTGAAATTCAACAGCATTATAGTCGAGAGGTAGCTCAAGGCGAATTGCTGATTTCAATAGATATGAATCCACAAATGTTTATGTAAAAGATGTGTTTGGATATATGAAAGGTAGGTAAATAGATACATGAAAATTGTTTTTATGGGTACACCGGATTTTTCCGTTCCTGTATTACGCCAGCTAGTTGAGGATGGCTATGAAATTGTTGGTGTTGTTACACAACCAGACCGTCCTAAAGGAAGAAAGCGAGTTCTAACACCACCTCCCGTTAAAGTTGAAGCAGTAGAACATGGATTAACTGTCTTACAACCTGAAAAAATAAAGGAACAGGAAGAACTAGGTAAAGTGATTTCACTAAAGCCAGATTTAATCGTTACAGCTGCATTCGGACAAATTTTACCGCGGGAAATTTTAGAAGCACCAAAATACGGTTGTATTAATGTCCACGCCTCATTGTTACCTAAATATCGTGGGGGAGCGCCTATTCATCAAGCAATAATAGATGGAGAAGTAGAAACAGGAATAACAATTATGTATATGGTGGAAAAACTAGATGCAGGAGATATTTTAACACAGGTAGCTGTTCCTATTGAAGAAGAAGACCACGTCGGTTCATTACATAATACGTTAAGTGCAGCAGGGGCGAAATTATTATCTGAAACAATTCCAGCTCTTGTTCGAGGTGAAATAAAGCCGATTGAGCAAAATGAAGAAGAGGTTACATTTGCTAAAAATATTACGCGGGATCAAGAGAAAATTGATTGGAACAAAACAGGTGAAGAAATTTACAATCAAATACGTGGGCTTCATCCGTGGCCTGTTGCTTTTACGATGTTAAGAGGGCAACCAATGAAAATTTGGTGGGGACAAAAAGTACCTACTGTAAAAAAAGTGATACCAGGCACCGTCGTCGCAATCGAAGATGATGGATTTATTGTAGCAACAGGAAATGATGTGGCAATAAAAGTGACAGAACTGCAACCAGCAGGTAAAAAACGAATGCTTGCCGGTCATTTTTTGCGAGGGGCAGGTATTACAACAGGAGATAAACTAGGAGAATAGTATGAAACCAAAAACAATTCGTGAAGTGGCACTTGACGTGCTGCTTCAAATCGAAAAAAATCAAGCGTATAGCAATTTGCTTTTAAATCAAACCGTTAATAAAGCAAGTTTAGACCCCAGAGATGTTGGATTATTAACAGAAATCGTATATGGAACCGTACAACGCCGTGATACTCTCGATTATTACTTAGAACCATTTATTAAAAAAGGTGTAAAAAACTTAAATGATTGGGTCCGGGTATTATTACAATTATCATTATATCAAATGGTGTATTTAGATCGAGTACCAGACCGAGCGATTGTACATGAAGCTGTAACCATTGCGAAACGAAGAGGACACCAAGGCATTTCAGGAATGATTAATGGAGTGTTACGGAATGTGAGGAGACAAGAGTTGCGGTCGTTTGATGAAATAAAAGATGAAACAACTCGACTAGCGATTGCGACAAGTCATCCGGTATGGTTAGTAAAGAGATTGGTTAAACAGTACGGGGTAGAGGAAGCAGAACAGATTTGTTTAACAAATTTGCAACCTCCTCAAGTAACTGTACGAGTTAATCAAACGCTAGCATCTGTGGAGGAAGCGATCGACCTTCTTCAAGAAGATGGAGTTGAGGTAAAGCGTGGTCATCTTTCTGAAGATGCTCTTATTATTAAAAAAGGAAATGCCACCCATACGCAAGCATTTAAAAGCGGGATTATCACGATCCAAGATGAAAGTTCGATGCTCGTAGCAAGAGCACTTGATCCAGTAAAAGGGATGGATGTATTAGATTGTTGTGCTGCACCAGGAGGAAAGTCCACACACTTAGCAGAGCGAATGAAGGATAAAGGTCGTGTAATCGCCCTTGATTTACATGAGCATAAAGTGAAACTTATCGATCAATTAAGTAACCGTCTGCAACTAAATTCCGTTCAGGGTCAAGTGATGGATGCCAGACAAGCTAGTAAACATTTTGAAAAGGCAAGTTTTGATGCGATATTAGTTGACGCACCATGTTCAGGTTTAGGTGTTATCCGGAGAAAGCCAGATATAAAATGGACGAAAAATGCCAAAGATATTGAGGCTATCCAAAAAATTCAAAAAGAAATCTTATCAGCAGTTGTTCCTCTTTTAAAAAAAGGTGGGCGTCTTGTTTATAGTACATGTACGATCGACCGTACAGAAAATGATAAAATCGTTCAGTGGTTTCTAAAGGAACATCATGAATTTATTATGGATCCATCAGTTATAGAACGTCTACCTCATCACATTTCTGAAAAAGCAAAAATAGAAGAAGGTAGTTTAACGATTTTGCCGCATCATTTTAATACAGATGGCTTTTTTATTACAGCTATGCTTAAACAATAACTATGACATAAGTGGTCACAAAAAGAATAATGGTTCGCTGGTAAAATAATCTTGAAAACTCGAATGATAAATGTAACGATTTGAAGAGAATAAGGTCATAATATTGATCTGTATGTGGTTAGCTCCATGAAAAGGAGCGTAAAGAGGAGACGAGGTGAGTATAAAATGAAATTTGCGTTTAATTCAAGTGTTGGTAAAGTAAGGCCGCATAACGAAGATAGCGGGGGTATTTTCCAACACCCAACTGGTGCAGTGTTAGCAGTTGTTGCAGACGGTATGGGGGGACATCAAGCTGGCGATGTAGCAAGTCAAATGACAAATGATATTTTAAAAGATAGGTGGTTATCTACATCAGAGTTGTCTAAACCAACAGAAGTTGAAACATGGATTAATGAATCAATTCAAGCGGTTAATAAAAGCCTTTTTATACATGCAAAGGAAAATCGAGAATGTCAGGGAATGGGTACAACAGTTGTTGTTGCAGTATGTACAAAGGAATTCGTTTCATTAGGGCATGTAGGTGATAGTCGTGGGTATTTGCTAAATAACTGTGGTTTTCAACAAAAAACCTCCGATCATTCATTAGTCAATGAACTGGTTCGAACAGGTCAAATTACAGAAGAACAAGCAGAGCATCATCCAAGAAAAAATGTTCTTCTTCGTGCACTTGGAACAGAACCATCTATAAAAATAGATGTTGAAACGATTGATTGGGAAGAAAATAATGCGATTCTTCTTTGTTCTGATGGACTTTCTAATAAAGTTATGGATCATGAATTAGAAGAAATTTTGAGTATGAGTCAAAACATTAATGAAAAAGTAGAAAAACTTATCGAAATGGCGAATGAACGTGGAGGAGAAGATAACATTACCGTTGCGATTGTTCACTATTCTCATGACCGTCAGGAACGGGGGTGACGATTATGATAGGTACACGTATTAACGGTCGTTATCATATTTTAGAAACGATTGGTGGAGGTGGGATGGCATATGTGTACAAAGCACGTGATGTCATTCTCGATCGAATCGTTGCAGTCAAAGTACTACAACCACAGTTTTCAAGAGATGAACAGTTTATTAAACGATTCAGACGTGAAGCTCAAGCAGCTACAAGCTTGGCACATCCAAATGTCGTTAGTATTTTTGATGTAGGTGAAGAAGAAGATTTATATTATATCGTGATGGAGTATGTAGAAGGGCCTACATTAAAAGAACTGATTCAAGACCGTGGTGCACTTTCGCTTGAAGAAACGGTTGATATTATGTCACAGGTCACCTCAGCGATTGCGCACGCCCATGCTAATCATATTGTTCATCGAGATATTAAGCCACATAACATTCTTATTAGTTCCACCGGAGATGCTAAAGTAACGGATTTTGGAATTGCGCGAGCGATGTCGAGTGCAACAATTACTCATACCAATTCTGTGATGGGTTCAGTCCATTACCTTTCACCTGAACAAGCAAGAGGTGGAGTCGTTACGTATAAATCTGATATTTACTCTCTAGGTATTGTTCTATATGAGATGGTTACTGGACAAGTTCCTTTCTCTGGAGATACAGCAGTAACGATTGCCTTAAAGCATTTACAGAACGATGTTCCTTCTCCGAGAAAAATCAATCGGTTGATTCCACAAAGTGTTGAAAATATTATTTTACGTTCGACCGCCAAAGATGCATTTCATCGTTATGAAAGTGCGATGGAAATGGGGGAAGATTTAGAAACATCTTTAGACCCATCTCGAGTTAATGAACCAAAATTTATGATTCCTACAAATGATGAAGATGTAACAAAAGCAATTCCTGTCATTAAAGATCATGATGATGTTAAAAACTTAGATGAAACAATTGAAGCTAAACCATCAGTCAATAAAGATGATAAAAATAAGACAGTCCAGCAACCACCAAAAAAGAAAAAACGGTGGTTAACAACTTTAATTGTTTTATTATTTTTAATGATTGGCTCAGGAGTAGCTGCATTTGCACTTTTTCCAAGTCTCTTTAAAGTAGATGAAGTAGAAGTAACAAATGTAATTGGTGATGATATAGCTGAAGCTGAAGCACTATTAAAAAACCTTGGTCTTATTGTGGAACAAGAGAGGCTTTATGATGAAGAAGTACCAGAAGATCATGTTATACGACAAGATCCTGTTGGCGGTTCCATTGTAAAAGTGGGCAGCACTGTGAAGCTGTTTGTAAGTGATGGCAGAGAAAAGGATGAAATGCCTGAAGTCATTGGTATGCAAAAAGATCGAGCAGAGCGAATTCTTCGTGATTTTGAAAATATAGAATATCAGGAAAGACAATCGGATGAGCCTCCAGGCATAATACTGACTCAAGTTCCAGAACCAGGCACTCAAGTTATTGCTGAAGAAACGACGGTTTACTTAACATATAGTGTGGACCAAATGATTACTCTTAATCATTTACGTGGGTTAACAGAACAAGAAGCTTACAAATATTTAGATGGCGAAGGCCTATTAGCAAAAGTAACGTATGAACATTCGGATAGTGTTCAGAAAGATCATATCATTTCCCAATCCCCTAGTGCCTTTACACAGGTTAAAAAAGGTTCAGAGGTGGCACTCGTTGTTTCTAAGGGGCCAGAGCCGAAAAAGCCTGAAGGTGGGGATGAAGAGGAAAAAGACAATGAAGTAGAAGATGATAAGGAGCCGACGAAATCAATTGAAAGTGTACTTCCTGTCCAAGTCGATGAAGGGAATTCACCGCATATTTTAATACGTTATGAAGATGCTACGACAGACGGAGAAAAAGTCTTCTTTGATGATACGATTTCAGAGTCAAAGACATTTCGAATTCCTTTAATTGTGACTCCAAGTAAAGATGGCTCTTATAAATTGTATATCGATGGAGATCTTTATAATACGTATACATACACGTATACAAATTAATTAAAAAAGAGGTGGTTTCAAAAGGAGGTGTCAGGCACCTCTACATGAAACAGCCTTAAAAATCAGGAGGATTTCATGCCAGAAGGAAGAATAGTCAAAGCCTTAAGTGGCTTCTATTATGTCCAAAATGAGGATGGTATGTTTCAATGTCGAGGACGGGGGGTGTTTCGTAATCAAAATATTAAGCCACTCGTTGGAGATTTTGTTCATTTTGAAGCTGAAAATCGAACCGATGGATATATTTTAGATATTTATGAACGAGAAAATGAAATGATTCGTCCACCAATTGCTAATATTGATCAAGCCATTTTAGTTTTTTCTGCTTTAGAACCAGATTTTAGCCCACTACTATTAAATCGTTTTTTAGTTCATATTGAGGCACACTTTATCGAACCACTCATTTGTATCAGTAAGGTTGATTTATTAGATGAGGATAATCAATCTAAAATTAAGAAGTTTAAAGAAGATTATGAAGGAATTGGCTATAAAGTCATTATGACATCAATTGAAACGAAAGAAGGTATTGAAAAATTAATCCCATTCCTAAAAGATAAAGTGACTGTCATTGCTGGGCAGTCAGGAGTAGGAAAGTCATCCTTATTAAATACTTTACACCCTGAATTAGATATTGAAACAAATGAAATTTCTACTCATTTAGGGCGTGGTAAACATACGACAAGGCATGTCGAATTATTAGCAGTTGGAGACGGTTTAGTTGCAGATACACCAGGATTTAGTTCCTTGGACTTTGTTGATATCGAAGCAGAAGATCTTTCTCTTTATTTCCCTGAAATGAAAGAAAAAATGGGAGCTTGCAAATTCCGTGGTTGTACTCATACGAGTGAACCAAAATGTGCGATCAAGGCAGCAGTTGAAGCTGATGAGATCCTAAAATATCGTTATGACCATTATTTACAATTCTTAGAGGAAATTAAAAGTCAAAAACGGAGGTACTAGTCATGATAAAAATTGCACCATCCATTTTATCGGCAGATTTTGCAAAGTTAGGTGAAGAAATTAAAGATGTGGAGCGTGGAGGAGCAGATTATATTCATATTGATGTAATGGATGGCCACTTTGTTCCAAATATTACGATCGGTCCATTAATTGTTGAAGCACTTCGTCCTGTAACGAAGCTGCCATTAGATGTCCATTTAATGATTGAGAATCCTGATTTATATATCCCGGAATTTGCTCGTGCTGGTGCAGATATTATTACGGTTCATGTTGAAGCATGTCCTCATCTTCACCGTACTGTTCACTTGATTAAAGAACAAGGGGTAAAAGCAGGGGTCGTATTAAACCCTGCAACACCTGTAGATACGATTCAACATGTTATTAATGATGTAGATATGGTTCTGTTAATGACTGTGAATCCTGGATTCGGTGGTCAGAAATTTATACATAGTGTATTGCCCAAAATTACGGCTGTTTCCGAAATGGCCAAGTCAAAAAAGCTTAATATTGATATTGAAGTGGATGGTGGCGTTAACGAAGAAACAGCGCGGCTTTGTGTTGAAGCGGGTGCAACTGTACTTGTGGCAGGGTCAGCAATCTATAGTAAAGAAGATCGCTCTCATGCTATACGAGCAATTAGGGGATAATTCATAGTCTCTTTCCAACGATGACTGCTGCATGAAAAATAATGAAGGCTGTTTGTCCTATTTTTATAAACCAAGTTGCATAACAGAGGTAGTTTTGCATATGAATGGTTGTAGGGCAAATAAAAAAAGATCGACCTTAGATAGGAACTCACATGAAAAAATGGGTACTATTTTGTTAGTGATGAATATACTAGTATAAATGAGCATTCTTCATGTCATCATCCTTCATTTATTCGTAAGTCGGTGGCAATTCATGTTGAGGAGGAGGAGCTATGAAATTTTATACGATCAAGCTGCCTAAATTTATTGGCGGGTTTGTCAGAGCGATCCTAGGTTCATTTAAAAAAAATTAAGATCCAAAAATGCACCGTAACTGCCTAAAGACGGTGCATTATTTGGTTAAAAATGGATAATACCCAAAATGGCTGGGTTTATTGTTTCATTATCGTTTTCTTAAAGAAGCTACTTTTTTTTCCATACAAAAAAACAAGAGGTCGACATGGTGTCAGCCTCTTGTTTTTTAAACGAAGCTAGAAATAGCTTCGTTTCGTCTACTTTTAAATAGACTTTCTTATACGCGCTCTACTTTACCAGACTTTAACGCACGAGCAGAAACATATACTCGCTTTGGTTTACCGTCAACTAAAATGCGAACTTTTTGAACGTTAGCGCCCCATTTGCGCTTAGTTTTATTCATCGCGTGTGAACGCTGGTTTCCTGTGCGTGCTTTTCTACCAGTAATATAACATTTACGTGCCATAATACGCACCTCCTTAAACCCAGTTAATCCAATCGAAGCAGCTGTTCGATTTCTAATTCATACTCGAATATCTTAGCATAGGGATTTTTAGAATGCAACAGTTTCCAACAATTTTTATCAAGTAATGTTGCTTGACAGCAACCTTTGATAGAGTAAGCTTTTAAAATAAGTAATAGTATAGTAAAATGACGTTACCCAAACATTTTATAAAAGGGGGATCATATTAATGCCTGTAGAATTAAAAACGCAAATGGGAGTAATTGATGTTTCTAAAGATGTAGTAGCGACCATCGCTGGAGGAGCTGCTGTTGATTGTTATGGAATTGTAGGCATGGCGTCACAAAAGCAATTAAAGGATGGCTTAAGTGAAATTTTAGGTAAAGAAAACTTTCAACGTGGTGTTGTTATTCGTGAAGAAAATGAAGAAATTCATATCGATATGTACATCATTGTAAGTTATGGTACAAAAATTTCTGAAGTAGCTCATAATGTACAAACGAAAGTAAAATACCAACTAGAGAAAATGTTAGGCTTGGTTGTAGACTCAGTGAACATCTTTGTTCAAGGGGTGAGAGTGATCAACCCTTAGTGAATTAGGAGGAAAGTTTTGTGTCAAGTTTAGAAATTGATGCTAGTCAATTAGCACAAATGTTCATTCAAGGTGGCGCTAATTTAACAAAACACGCAAAAATTGTTGATGCATTAAATGTTTTTCCAGTACCAGACGGAGATACGGGAACGAACATGAACTTAACGATCACATCTGGAGTTAATGAAGTTAGACAAGCTCCCCTTCAAAATGTTACTGATGTTGCTCAAGCTTTTTCTAAAGGGCTCTTAATGGGGGCGAGGGGAAACTCTGGGGTTATTTTATCTCAACTTTTTAGAGGGTTTGCTAAAGGTGTTGAAGGAAAAACAACAATAGATGGTAATGAGTTAGCGTCTGCATTTAAATTAGGTGTAACAACGGCTTATAAGGCTGTGATGAAGCCTGTTGAAGGGACGATTTTAACTGTTGCTAAAGATAGCGCAATTGCGGCTGAACATGCAGCGGAAAAAAATGAAGATCCGAGGGTTGTTATGGAACTCGTGCTATCTGAAGCAAGAGCATCGTTAAAGCGAACACCAGATCTTTTACCAGTTTTAAAAGAAGTAGGCGTAGTTGATTCTGGTGGACAAGGCCTCGTATATATTTATGAAGGATTTCTTACAGTTTTAAAGGGTGAAAATATTTCAGTTGAACAAGTGGAAACGCCTTCAATGGAAGACCTTGTCAAAATTGAACATCATAATGCTCAGAGTATGTTGGCGACAGAAGATATTGAGTATGGTTACTGTACGGAAGTAATGGTTAAATTCGATGAGGAAAAGTTAATTTCATCACCTTTTATTGCAAGCGAATTTCGAAAAGAGTTGGATGCATTAGGTGATTCTCTTCTTGTCGTTTCCGATGAAGACTTACTTAAGGTACATATACACGCTGAAACACCCGGAGAGATTTTAAATCGGGCGCAACGTTTCGGAAACCTGATTAACATAAAAATCGAAAATATGAGAGAACAACATACTCATTTATTAGATGAAACGAAGGCGATGGATGGGCAGGAAACATCTATCCGCCCCCCAAAAGAAAAGAGTGAGTATGGCGTTGTTACAGTGTCTATGGGGGAGGGAATAGAACTATTATTTATTGGACTTGGGGCAAATGTTGTTATTCCTGGTGGTCAAACGATGAATCCAAGTACAGAAGATATTGTTACAGCGATACATAAAGCGAATGCTCGCAAAGTAGTAGTACTTCCGAATAACGGCAATATTATTATGGCTGCAGAGCAAGCTGCTGAGGTTGCTGACGCTGAAGTAGTTGTCATTCCTTCAACAACGGTTCCTCAAGGGCTGGCCGCTTTACTTGCATTTAACCCTTCAACATCTCTAGAGAGTAATAGTGCTACGATGAAGGATGCGATGTCCTATGTAAAAACAGGTCAAGTTACGTATGCTGTACGAGATACGAATATGGATGGAATTGAAATTAAAAAGGGCGATTTCATGGGAATTGCTGAAAAAAACATCGTTTCTTCTGGCCCGTCATTAGTAGATACGACCAAACAATTGTTAGAAGGAATGCTAGACGAAGAATCAGAATTGTTGACAATAATTTGGGGAGAAGGAGCGACAGAAGATACAGTAGCTGAACTAACTTCATTTGTAGAAGAAAGCTTTGAAGATGTAGAAATAGAAGTTCATGAAGGAAAACAGCCATTGTATTCGTTCATTTTCTCAGTTGAATAAAAAATGTTTAATGAGACTATCTCAAAGTGTCTGTGTTCCCTTACGTTAACACGATAAAGATTCGTGGTGAGGTACCTGGCACTTTGTTTTTGCTGGTTAAGTAAAATTAAATTAAAGGGAAAATGGTTAGAGGTGAAAGACGTTGAAATATCGTACAGTTTTTGACATTATTGGTCCAATTATGATCGGTCCTTCTAGTTCTCATACAGCAGGTGCAGCAAGAATTGGTCGTGTAGCTAGAACGTTATTTGGAAGAGAACCTAAATGGGCGAATATATATTTTTATGGTTCGTTTGCAAAAACGTATAAAGGTCATGGTACGGATGTTGCCATTGTAGGTGGTCTATTAGATTTTGATACATTCGATAACCGAATTACGAATGCAATAAAAATTTCTGAGTCAAAGGGGATTCAAATTAACTTTTATGAAGAAGAAGCGGTAACGGACCATCCAAATACAGCAAAAATTGTTCTTGGTGATGATAAGGATAAGTTGGAGTTAGTTGGTATTTCGATTGGTGGAGGTAAGATTGAAATTATTGAACTAAACGGCTTTGAGTTGAGGCTTTCAGGTAATCATCCCGCAATACTCGTTGTTCATAATGATCGTTATGGGGTTATTGCAAATGTGTCCAACATTCTAGCGAAATATCAAATTAATATAGGGCATATGGAAGTGTCGAGAAAAGAAAAAGGACAAGAAGCATTAATGGTAATTGAAGTGGATCAAAATGTTGAGGGGCCTCTACTAAAAGAGATGGAAGCTTTACCCAATATAAATAAAGTAACAAAAATCCATGACTAACTACTTGGAGGGTTAATAATGTTTCGAAATGTTGCGGAGTTAATTGAATTAGCTGAATCAAAACAAATTCCCATTTCTGAAGTGATGATCGAGCAAGAGATGGAAGTTACGGAGAAAAGTCGTGAGATGGTATATTCTTTAATGGAAAAAAACCTCGATATTATGGAAGAAGCAGTCAACCGTGGAATAAAAGAAAATATTAAATCAGTTTCTGGTTTAACAGGTGGAGACGCTGTATTATTACAAGAATATATTAAATCAGGAAAATCACTAGCTGGTGATGTGTTATTAGATGCTGTCAGTAAAGCGGTAGCTACGAACGAAGTGAATGCAGCGATGGGAACGATTTGCGCTACACCAACTGCTGGTTCTGCAGGGGTAGTACCTGGTACATTATTTGGACTTCAAAGTAAGTTAAACCCAACTAAAGAGCAGAAAGTAAGATTTCTTTTTACGGCTGGAGCTTTTGGGTTTGTTGTTGCGAATAATGCCTCGATTTCAGGAGCGGCAGGTGGATGTCAAGCGGAGGTAGGCTCTGCTACAGGGATGGCAGCAGCAGCGATCGTAGAAATAGCTGGTGGAACACCTAGTCAATCTGCAGAAGCGATGGCGATTGCTTTAAAAAATATGCTAGGACTTGTTTGCGATCCGGTAGCTGGTCTTGTTGAGGTGCCTTGTGTAAAAAGAAATGCTATGGGTGCTGCAATTGCCATAACAGCTGCAGACATGGCATTAGCAGGAATCACGAGTCGTATTCCATGTGATGAAGTAATTGATGCCATGTACAAAATTGGGCAAACAATGCCGATTGCTTTACGTGAGACAGCTCAAGGTGGACTAGCGGCTACCCCAACTGGCCGAGAATTAGAAGCAAAAATATTTGGGATTTCTCTTGATAAGAAATGAGTCAACTAGCTCAACCTGTAACGGTCATAAAGGGAGTAGGAGAAGAAACCGCAAAACAGTTGGGGAACTTAGGAATTCATTCGGTAGGCGATTTAATTGAGTATTATCCATTTCGATATGAGGATTACCGAATAAGAGAAATCCGTGATGTAAAGCATGATGAACGAATTACGATAGCTGGAGTTATACATAGTGAGCCGTCTGTACGATATTTTGGCAAGAAGAAAACGAGGCTATCTGTCCGGGTATTGATCAATAATGTCTTGATTACAGCTGTCTTTTTTAATCAAGGATTTATTAAAAAACAATTACAGATTGGTAGTTCGATCACTTTAACCGGTAAATGGGACCGACATCGGTTAACGTTAACTGTAAATGAGTTCAAGCTAGGTGAAGTGACAAGGCAAAATGAACTTGCACCTGTTTATTCTGTAGGTGGAAACTTAAAGATCGCTACACTAAAAAAAATTATCTATCAAGGACTAAAGGAGTATTCAAAAGAAATTCAAGAAATACTCCCTCCTTTTATACTAAAAAAATACAAACTTCTTCCCAAAAAAGATGCCGTATTAAGGCTTCATTATCCTCAAACGACAGAACTTGTTAAACAAGCTCGTAGGCGAATGGTGTACGAGGAATTTCTACTTTTCCAATTAAAGATGCAAGCGTTTCGAAAATTTAAACGAGAGCAAACTAAAGGCTTACCGATGCCGCTCGATCATACAAAAGTACAGAAGTTTATTCAATCCTTGCCGTTTCCGTTAACAGGGGCACAACAACGAGTTGTAGATGAAATCATGAAGGATTTAAGTTCCGATTATCGAATGAACCGTTTATTGCAAGGAGACGTTGGTTCAGGTAAAACAGTTGTTGCTGCCATTGCAATGTATGCAACTGTGCAGGCTGGTTTTCAGGCGGCTTTAATGGTTCCGACTGAAATTCTTGCTGAACAACATATTAGTTCGATAACTGAATTATTATCACCCTTAGGTATAGAAGTGGCATTGTTATCAGGATCGGTAAAAGGAAAGAAAAGACGAGAACAGCTCGAAAAGCTTAAAGGTGGAGACATTCATGTTATTGTTGGCACGCATGCGTTAATCCAAGAAGATGTCCACTTTCAAAAGCTTGGTTTAGTTATTACAGACGAACAACATCGTTTTGGGGTTGAGCAACGGCGGATTCTACGTGACAAAGGAGAAAATCCAGATGTTTTGTTTATGACCGCTACCCCTATTCCAAGAACATTAGCTATATCGGTTTTTGGTGATATGGATGTTTCGACTATTGATGAAATGCCAGCAGGAAGAAAGACAATTGAAACATATTGGGTCAAGCATGATATGTTAGAACGAGTTTTGCATTTCATCGAAAAAGAAGTAAATAAGGGACATCAAGCGTATGTTATTTGCCCGTTAATTGAGGAATCAGAAAAGCTAGATGTGCAAAATGCAATTGATGTTCATGCCATCTTACAAGCACATTTTAAAGAATATCAAGTGGGTCTAATGCACGGGAGGCTTCATCCTTCAGAAAAAGATGAAGTGATGGAGGCTTTTAGTAGGAACGAATCGCAAATCCTTGTTTCTACAACTGTTGTAGAGGTAGGAGTAAATGTCCCAAATGCAACGGTTATGCTTATTTATGATGCTGAGAGATTTGGATTGGCGCAACTTCACCAGCTCAGAGGTCGGGTTGGAAGAGGGGAGCACCAATCTTATTGTATACTACTAGCCGATCCTAAATCTGATGTAGGAAAAGAAAGGATGCGGATTATGACGGAAACGAATGATGGATTTACACTTTCTGAACGTGATCTTGAACTCCGTGGTCCTGGAGATTTTTTTGGACATAAACAAAGTGGACTCCCTCATTTTAAAATAGCAGATGTCGTCCATGATTATCGAGCGTTAGAGGTAGCAAGACAAGATGCCGTACAGTTTGTGAATTCTACTAGCTTTTGGGAAGAAGATGAATATAAACCGCTTGTTTATTATTTAGAAGAGCAAGGAATATTAAGTGGAGAAAAACTAGATTAACTATTGATATTCAGTAGTTGGAATTATATACTACTATTAGTACCTAGTCATATATTTTGGATGGTGGCGTGTACATGAAAAAATCAAAGCAAGAACGCCAAAAGCTATTGCAAGAGACGATTGAAAAAAATCCTTTTGTAACAGATGAGGAACTAGCTAAATCATTTTCGGTCAGTGTTCAAACGATCAGGTTAGACCGAATGGAACTTTCTATTCCTGAGCTAAGAGAACGAATTAAAGATGTTGCAAAACAACAGCTAGATGAAGTGCGAGCATTACCGATAGAAGAAGTTATTGGAGATATCATCGATCTTCAACTAGATGAAAGTGCCATTTCAATTTTGCAAATTAGAAATGAACATGTGTTCTCCCGTACACAGATTGCACGAGGGCATCATTTATTTGCTCAAGCGAATTCACTTGCAGTTGCTATTATTAATGATGAACTTGCATTAACTGCTAAGGCAACTATTCGTTTTACTCGCCAGGTGAACGTTGGCGAGCGAGTGATTGCTAAAGCGAAGGTTATAAAACATGATAAAGACAGGACGATCGTGGAAGTAAATAGTTTTGTCGACCAAGAAAAAGTGTTTTCAGGTGAGTTTGTGATGTATAGATCAAAACAATAGTAAAGAAAAGATCGATTGTTAGCAATTTTTAGGTATGGTTGTCAAAAGGTTTTACCACTTTTTTAAACGTAAAAAGAAGGAAATGTGGAAATCGATATTTAAACTAATATTGACAGATGGAAGAAAAGAGGTTTGCTAAACATGAAACTCGCAATTGATGCTATGGGCGGAGACAAGGCACCTAAAGCGTCTATAGATGCAGCAATAAAGGCGTTAAATAAATTTCCTGATCTAGCAATTACATTAGTAGGAAATGAACAAGAAATTTTGAAGTATATGCAACCAAATGATCGTATTACGATATTACATACGGAAGAAAAAATTGAGGATGATGACTCTCCAGCAACAGCAGTTCGTAGAAAACGAGATGCTTCCATGGTGTTAGCAGTTAAGGAAGTAAAAGAAGGGCGTGCTGACGCTTGTATTTCTGCAGGAAATACAGGAGCATTAATGGCGGCTGGACTCCTTTATGTAGGGAGAATTCAAGGAATTGATCGTCCAGCTTTAGCACCAATGCTACCAACTGTAAATGGAAAAGGCTTTTTAATCCTTGATGTTGGGGCAAATATGGATGCAAAACCTGAGCATTTAAACCAATATGCGATAATGGGAAGCATTTATATGCAAATGGTACGTAAAGTGAAAAACCCTAAAGTGGGATTACTTAATGTGGGAACGGAAGATGGTAAAGGAAATGAGCTAACTAAGTTGACATTCCCATTGTTAAAAGGACTAAATTTAAATTTTGTTGGTAATGTTGAAGCTAGAGATTTATTAAGTGGTACTGCTGATGTCGTTGTTTGTGATGGTTTTACCGGGAATATTGTTTTAAAAGCAACAGAAGGTGCTGCAGCTTCGTTATTTACCATATTAAAAAGAGAGTTGACGAGTAATCTTTTTAGTAAGCTTGTAGCAGGGTTACTAAAACCTAGTTTCTTAAAAATAAAAAAGACGATGGATTATTCTGAGTACGGCGGAGCTGCACTATTTGGCTTAAAAGCTCCTGTTATTAAATCGCACGGTTCGTCTGATGAAGTCGCTTTTTATCATACAATTGTTCAAGCTAGGGAAATGGTTGAACATCAAGTAGTAACAACTATTAAGAATGAAGTAGCCAAACATAACCGACCTGCCGAGTAATATTAAAGGTTCTTCAAAAAGACTAGGAGAATAGTGCAAAGTTTTGTCTGGGTGTACCTCTTAACCTCTTTTTTTGAACCAATTTAATCGTAAAGGAGAAAAAATTATGGGGAAAATAGCGTTTATCTTTCCAGGTCAAGGATCACAATTTGTAGGGATGGGACAAAATCTCATTGATCATAAACAAGATATCCAAGCTGTTTTTAAAACGGCTGATGAGCAGTTAGGGTATGGACTGTCTAATATAATGTTAAATGGTCCAGAGGAAATGCTTAAACGTACAGAAAACACACAGCCAGCATTATTAACAATGAGTGTAGCGGTTTTAGAAGCATTAAAAGCATATGATATTACCCCTGATTACGTTGCAGGCCATAGTTTAGGGGAATATAGTGCTCTCGTGTGTGCTAAAAGCTTATCCTTTGAAGAAGCTGTTTATGCTGTAAGACAACGTGGGTTGTTTATGGAGGCAGCAGTACCAGCTGGTGAAGGAGCAATGGCTGCGATACTTGGAATGGACCGAGATCTGTTGCAAGAAGTGACAGAAGCCGTTTCAAACAATGGTGATGCTGTACAATTAGCGAATTTAAATTGTCCAGGACAAATTGTTATTAGTGGAACAGCTGAAGGAGTACATAAAGCTTCAGAATTAGCGAAAGAAAAAGGTGCTAAGCGGGCAATCCCATTACAAGTAAGCGGGCCGTTTCACTCTTCTTTAATGAAACCTGCTGCTGAAAAATTAACAAAAGTCCTTGATGAAATTACAATTTCAGAAGCAAAAGTTCCTGTGATTGCAAATGTAACTGCTGACGTTGTAACGGATGCTACACAAATAAAAGAAAAACTCATTGAACAAGTTTATTCTCCAGTTTTATGGGAAGATACGGTACGCCGCCTACTTGACCTAGGAGTAGACACATTTATTGAAGTTGGTGCTGGAAATGTGTTAAGTGGTCTAGTCCGTAAAGTAGAACGAAGAGTAAATGTTTATGCAATAAGTGACATCGAATCAATCGAAGCGATGGTAACGAAGCTGAAAGGAGAATGAATATGCTAAATGGAAAAGCTGCTCTCGTAACGGGTGCTTCAAGAGGAATTGGAAAAGCAATTGCGCTTGAGTTAGCACAAAATGGTGCAAAGGTAGCAGTAAACTATGCAGGGAGTAAAGATAAGGCTGAAGCTGTCGTTGCTGAAATTGTTGCAAATGGCGGTGAAGCAATTGCGATCCAAGCCGATGTGGCAAATAGTGAAGCCGTTCAAGACATGGTTAAAGAAGTAATTTCTACGTATGGTTCACTCGATATTTTAATTAACAATGCAGGGATCACTCGTGATACACTCGTTATGCGCATGAAAGATGAGGATTGGGATGCAGTAATAAATACGAATTTAAAAGGTGTTTTTATCTGTTCTAAAGCTGTTACACGTCAAATGATGAAGCAACGCGCAGGGAGAATTATTAATATTTCATCCGTTGTCGGTGTGTTAGGAAATGCCGGCCAAGCTAATTATGTTGCTGCTAAAGCAGGTGTTATTGGACTAACAAAGTCGTTAGCACGTGAATTAGCTAACCGCAATATTACGGTTAACGCAGTTGCACCAGGATTCATTGAAACTGATATGACCGATCAACTAACCGATGAGATTAAGGGAAGTATGTTAAATCAAATTCCATTAGCTAAACTGGGACAACCTCAAGAGATTGCTCGGGTCGTACGCTTTCTGGCGTCTGAAGATAGTAGTTATATGACTGGCCAAACGCTTCACGTAGATGGTGGAATGTACATGCCATAATAAAACTTCTATTTTTATTAAGAAAGGATTTGCTTTTATTTATCCTTTCATGCAAAATAGATACGATGTTATTTTGTACATAGAACAAGATATATAAGCTTTTGAGAGGAGGTGAACGGAAGATGGCAGAAACTTTAGATCGTATTACTAAAATTATCGTTGACCGTCTGGGAGTTGAAGAAGCAGAGGTAAAGCCTGAATCTTCATTCAAAGATGATCTTGGTGCAGATTCATTAGATGTTGTTGAGCTTGTTATGGAATTAGAGGACGAGTTTGACCTTGAGATTTCTGATGAGGAAGCTGAAAAAATTTCTACTGTTCAAGATGTAGTAAACTACATTCAAAGTCAACAGTAGTTCTTAGATAGGGTGTTCAAAAAGTTAAGGTGAATAAAGCAGTTGAAATTGCTTTTTCTAACTTTTTGAACCCTATTAGTATGAGGCTAACTCAAGCTAGAGTGTCAGTCATCTCTATTTTGTTACATAAAATGGGGAAGCTTGCACTTATGAGTCAGCCTCTTACTTCATTACAGCTTAGCAGTTTGGAGGTAGGACATGCCAAATTCTTCAAGGAATTATAGAAAACGATACAGTAGTAATCAAGGAGACCGAAAAAGACATGCCCGTAGACTTACTTTGTCTTTGAAGCAAAAAGAAAAGTTTGATGCGTTGTTGAAAAAGATCGGTTTAGAATTTCAAAATAATAAATTGCTTATTCAAGCTTTCACTCATTCATCCTATGTGAATGAGCATCGAATTAGCTCAAGTCAAGATAATGAACGACTTGAATTTTTAGGAGATGCAGTCTTAGAGTTAGCGGTTTCTCAATATTTATATAAAAAGTTTGATACGATGAGTGAAGGAGATATGACCAAGCTGCGTGCTGCCATTGTCTGCGAAGCTTCCTTAGCTAATCTAGCCAATGAGTTATCTTTTGGAGAATTAGTATTATTAGGGAAGGGCGAAGAAATGACAGGTGGAAGACAACGACCTGCGCTGCTTGCTGATGTTTTCGAATCTTTTATAGGGTCACTTTATCTTGATCAAGGGTTAGATGCAGTATACTGTTTTCTCGATAAGACGATATATCCGAAGATTAATGACGGTGCTTTTTCGCATATGATGGATTTCAAAAGTCAATTACAAGAGTTTGTCCAAAGAGATAATATCGGTCAAATTCATTATGAAATTGTCCAAGAAAGAGGGCCTGCACATAGTCGTGAATTTGTTTCAGAAGTGTTATTAAATGAGCAAATCCTTGGAGTGGGAGTGGGACGGTCAAAGAAAGAAGCTGAACAACATGCCGCTCAGCAAGCATTATTAAAATTAAGTGAGAAATTATAAAGACTCCTCATAAGGGTAGTAATAATGAATAAAACACTCGGTTATCCGAGTGTTTTATTTTGCTATCGAGTGAGGTTATGTTATCTACGAAGGCGGCCTAATTCAGAAACGATGGCGTCTAGTTCACTGACACTAAAGTTACTTTGACGTTGTACTAAATCATAGATGTCTTTTAACTCTTCGTACTTGTCCGTTTCAAAGCTCTTTGCTTTCAATGCGCCTGCATTTACGATTTGTAGTTTCTTTTTTATTTCCTCAAGCATAAATTCGATATTTTCACGGTTGCAAACAGATAAGTCCATTTTAGCATTCCTCACTTTATTAAAGGTATCGTTGCGGTTATCATAACATAGAATATCACATTTGTCTTAAAACATTCATTCAGTAACTTTTTGAACAACTTCTATTAGTGGTATGATAAAATAGGAAAGTTGTTATTAAACATGGCTGTTTTTCGTAAACTGTGTTGCTTTTGGACCGTTTTTTGAAAATAAAATCGCCTTTTCAAGACAAATTCATTTGTCTGATCGGCTATTTTATTTTCAAAACCTTCACGCTATGCGTGAAGAGCCAAGCATCCGCTTGGCTTACGGTCCAAAAGCTAAAAGCAACAATCTTTGAGAAAAGAGCCTTAAACATTAAGAAAGCTTACTTTTTTAAAGGATTTAAGTATAAGAAAAAACATCGATTTTCGCCATTCTTGGCTATAAATCATGTTCTAAAAATTGAGGGGGAAGGAATCATGTTCCTCAAACGATTCGAGGTAATGGGCTTTAAGTCATTTGCTGACAAGATGACAATTGAATTTGACTCTGGTGTAACAGCAGTGGTTGGCCCTAATGGAAGTGGAAAAAGTAATATCTCTGACGGAATACGTTGGGTACTTGGTGAACAATCAGCTAAATCACTACGCGGTTCAAAAATGGAAGACATTATATTTGCAGGTAGTGATACGAGAAAGCCTTTAAACTTTGCAGAGATTACATTAGTTCTTGATAATCAAGATCAACATTTAGCCATAGATTACACGGAAGTAAGTGTTACACGGCGTGTATACCGCTCAGGAGAAAGTGAATACCAACTTAATAAGCAAACATGTAGGCTAAAAGACATTGTTGATTTATTTATGGATTCTGGCCTAGGTAAGGAAGCTTTTTCTATTATTGGACAAGGAAAAGTAGAAGAAATCCTCAGCAGTAAAGCGGATGACCGCAGAGTCATTTTTGAAGAAGCTGCTGGTGTGCTTAAATATAAAAATCGAAAGCTCAAGGCTGAGAAAAAACTGTGGGAAACTCAAGAAAATTTAAACCGGGTTGAAGATATTCTTCATGAATTAGCAGGTCAAATTGAGCCACTACGCATTCAATCATCAATTGCAAAAGACTACTTAGAAAAGAAAGACGAATTAAAAGAAGTAGAAGTGGCTTTGATGGTTTATGAAATTACTGAACTTCATGAAAAATGGACAAAAGAAAAAGAAAAGCTACAAAGCTTAGAACAAAGTCGTGATGAACTTTCTCAAAAAATTAAGCAAAAAGAAGAGACTTCTGAAACAATACGCACTGAAATGCGTCAACTTGATAACTCCTTAAACCAACTTCAAGAAGAATTGCTTCAAGCAAGTGAGACGTTAGAAAAAAGTGAAGGGCAAAAAGAAGTATTAAAGGAACGAAAAAAGAATTTTCACTATAATCGTGACCAACTCATTAAAACGATCAATGATCTTAAGGAAAAAAAACAGCTCCTTGAAAAACAGCTTGCAGACGAAAAAGAATTACTCAGAAAAATGGAAAAAGAGTTTCAAGACAAAAAGAATGAGTTAAACGATAGAAAAGAAAGGCTTGCTGTAGCACAAGAAGATCTAGAAAGTGAACTGGATCGTTTGAAGTCAGACTACATAGAAATCGTAAATGAGCAAGCATCGATCCGAAATGAGATCCGCTACTTAGAAGAGCAAGTCGCTACATCGAAGCGGAAAAAGAAAAGATTAGTTGATGATAACGATCAGCTAATACAATTACGTAAACAAGTGTTGAGTAAGAAGGAAGATTACGAACTACTTGTTAATCAACGACAAGATGAACTACACGAAATCGTAGATCAATACCGAGCGTTAGAAGCAAAGCTTGAAAAGTTAAATAAAGAGTATGACACTCGTCAATCACAGCTGTATGAAGCATTTCGTTTAATACAACAAGTCCGGTCTAGGAAAGACGTAATTGAAGAAATGCAAGCTGATTTTTCGGGCTTCTTCCAAGGCGTTAAGGAGATATTAAAAGCTAGAAATAAACATTTACAAGGAATTGTTGGTGCGATAGCTGAGTTAATTAATGTTCCCAAGCCATATGAAACTGCGCTTGAAATTGCTTTAGGGGGAGCGACTCAACATATCGTTGTTGAAACGGAAGGTGCTGCGAGACAAGCGATTTCGTTTTTGAAAAAAAATGGATTTGGTCGAGCTACATTTTTACCGTTACCTGTCATTAAAGGAAGAGGTGTTAGAGCGGACATAATTCATCAAATTGAAAACGATGAAGCCTTTATTGGAGTCGCATCCCAACTAATCGAGTATGATAAACGCTATGAACAGGTGATGGGAAATCTATTAGGACATGTTATAATTGCAAAAAATTTAGAGGGTGCAAATAACTTGGCTCGAAAAATCGGCTTTAGTAATCGTATCGTTACGTTAGAGGGAGATGTTGTTAACCCAGGAGGCTCAATGACAGGAGGAGCGATTAAGCAAAAGACGACACCTCTACTTGGACGGCAACGAGAATTAGAAGACTTAACAGCAAAGCTTACTGGAATGGAAGAAAAAACATCCAAATTAGAAACATATGTAAAAGAGCTCAAGCAACAGTTACAGGAAAATGAACAAAAACTACTGCAATTGAGACAATCTGGAGAAGCTGCTCGAGAGTTTGAACGAGAAGCAAGAGACCTTCTGCGTGAAGTTGAATTAGAAGAGAAAAGTGTGAACGAACGGCTAGCTTTATTTGATAGAGAACAAGACATGCTTTCAAAAGACGAAGAAACAGCTGAACGTCGCTTAGAATCGCTATCGACTGAGCTTGAGCAATCCTCTGCAACAACCGCTCTTCTTGAAAGTCAAGTCAAAGAAATTGAAGCAAAAAAAAAGTTACAGCAAACATCAAAGGAAACGATGCAAGTTGAGTTGACCGACCTTAAAGTCAATATGGCAAAAGAAGAAGAGCGGCTGGTGAATCAGCGTGATACAGTCACCCGATTTATGGATGAAGTTGAGGAAGTAACTTCGGTGTTAAAAGATACAGAAGAGCAGTATTGGTTACTTGAGCATGAAATGAGTGATAATACGAGTGGTGAGGACCATCTTGAAACGAAAATAGAAGCAAGCCGCAAGAAAAAAGATCAAACCATTTCATTCATTAGTCAGATTCGAAATGAGCGTATTGAAAAACAACGTGTATTAGATGAAGTAGAAGAAAGTTTGAAAATCGAAAAAGGTCATTTGAAATTATTGCTTGATGAATTACATCAATGTGAAGTACTAACAAATCGCTACGATGTTCAACTTGATAATCGTTTAACACTACTGCGTGAAGAATATGAGTTAAGTTATGAGGCCGCACAAAACGAACATCCTCTAATGCTACCTGTTGAGGAAGCAAAGACGAAAGTGAAATTAATAAAACTCGCAATCGAAGAGCTTGGAACGGTAAACTTAGGAGCGATTGAAGAATATGAACGTGTCAGTGAACGTCATCAATTTCTTCATGAGCAAAAAGAAGATTTAGTGATGGCAAAAGAAAATTTATTTAATGTTATTATGGAAATGGATGAAGAAATGACAAAACGCTTTAAAGATACATTTGATCAAATTAGCGCTCATTTTAAAGTCGTCTTTAAACAGTTATTTGGCGGTGGGCATGCAGATTTAGTATTAACAAACCCAGAACAACTTTTAACAACAGGTGTTGACATTATGGCTAGACCACCAGGGAAAAAGCTTCAAAACCTTGCTTTATTGTCGGGTGGAGAGCGTGCATTAACAGCGATCGCACTCCTATTTTCCATTCTGAAGGTAAGGCCTGTACCATTTTGTGTACTAGACGAAGTAGAAGCAGCTTTAGACGAGGCTAATGTTAACCGTTTTGCTTCTTACTTAAAAGCATTTAGTGGACAAACTCAATTTATCGTCATTACCCATCGTAAAGGGACGATGGAGGAAGCCGATGTGTTATATGGTGTAACGATGCAAGAGTCAGGTGTGTCTAAGCTTGTTTCTGTTAAATTAGAAGATACGAAAGAATTGATTGAGAACTAAGGAGGAAATACCATGAGTTTTTTTAAAAAGTTAAAAGAAAAAATTACGGGGCAAACGGAATCTGTTACAGAAAAATTTAAAACGGGTTTAGAAAAGACACGGGATTCGTTCGTCGGTAAAATGAATGAACTTGTTGCTCGCTATCGTAAAGTAGACGAAGATTTTTTTGAAGAATTAGAAGAACTGTTAATTAGTTCAGATGTCGGCGTTGCAACGGTCATGGAATTGATTGATGACTTAAAAGATGAAGTTAGACTTCGTAATATTAAAGATACATCTGAAATACAACCTGTCATTTCAGAAAAGTTAGCTGAACTTCTGCAAAAAGAAGAAGAAGACACGTCGCTTAATATCCAAGAAGATACGATGACGGTTATATTATTTGTTGGCGTAAATGGAGTAGGAAAAACAACGACAATTGGAAAAATGGCCCATATGTTTAAAGAACAAGGAAAATCTGTGTTACTAGCTGCTGGGGATACATTCCGTGCTGGTGCGATCGAGCAGCTAGAAGTATGGGGGGAGCGAGTTGGCGTTGATGTTATTAAACAGCAAGCAGGAAGTGACCCTGCGGCCGTAATGTTTGATGCTGTTCAAGCAGCAAAATCAAGAAATGCTGACATCCTCTTATGTGATACTGCCGGTCGTCTGCAAAATAAAGTTAACCTCATGAAAGAGCTGGAAAAGGTAAAGCGAGTCATCGAACGAGAAGTACCAAATGCACCCCATGAAGTTCTTCTCGTATTAGATGCAACGACAGGACAAAATGCAATGAGCCAGGCGAAACAGTTTAGTGAAACAACGGATGTTAGTGGGATTGTATTAACGAAACTTGACGGAACAGCTAAAGGTGGAATTGTACTTGCAATTCGTCATGAATTAGATATTCCAGTAAAATACGTCGGTTTAGGTGAAAAAATGGATGACTTACAGCCATTTGATGCTGAACAATTTGTTTATGGACTTTTTAAAGACGTGCTTGAAGAAAAGCTTGAAGAAGAAGAAGAGGCAAATTCGTAAGAAAAAAGGTCTTTCAAGAAAAAAACTTGACACTCATTTTCTTTTCGTGTAGTATGTTCTCTTGTAAAGGGAATTCACTTAACAAGGGGATGGTCCGTTTGCTCGATAAAACCTTAAGGATGAACTATTTATTCGACTTCTATCAGTCCTTATTAACATCTAAGCAACGACAATATATGGAACTCTATTATTTAGATGACTTCTCCCTAGGTGAAATTGCCGAAGAATTTGAGATTAGCCGTCAAGCCGTCTATGATAACATCAAGCGGACTGAGGCAATGCTAGAGGAATACGAAGCAAAATTATCGCTCCTCGAAAAGTTCGAGCAGCGTTCCAACTATATTGCACAGTTAAAATCGGCAATCTTAAAACCAGAAGCGACTCCTGAAGAGATCATGAGCGTCATCGAAGCTCTTGAAAAACTAGAGTAGGAGGCGACGGCCAATGGCATTTGAAGGTTTAGCGGAACGACTGCAGAGTACGATGCAGAAAATCCGTGGTAAAGGGAAAGTAACAGAAGCTGATGTTAAAGAAATGATGCGAGAAGTTCGACTTGCATTATTAGAAGCGGATGTTAATTTTAAAGTCGTAAAAGAATTTATTGCACGTGTGAAAGAACGTGCCATCGGACAAGAAGTATTAAAGAGCTTAACTCCCGGTCAACAAGTTATTAAAGTCGTTAACGAAGAACTAACAGCTTTAATGGGCGGAGAACAGAGTAAAATTGTAGTCGCTAGCAAGCCACCGACAGTTGTCATGATGGTCGGTTTGCAAGGTGCTGGTAAAACGACAACGACCGCGAAATTAGCCAATCACTTACGGAAAAAACATAATCGTAATCCGATGCTCGTAGCTGCGGATATTTATCGGCCAGCAGCAATTAAGCAGCTAGAAACATTAGGGAAGCAGCTAAATATGCCTGTGTTTTCTCTTGGTGATCAAGTAAGCCCAGTGCAAATCGCTGAAGAAGCGATTAAAAAAGCAAAAGAAGACCATAATGATTATGTTATTATTGATACTGCAGGTCGATTGCATATTGATGAAGAGTTGATGGATGAGTTAAAACAGGTGAAAGAAATTGCAAAGCCTGATGAAATTTTACTCGTTGTTGATGCTATGACGGGGCAAGATGCAGTTAATGTGGCTGAGAGCTTTAACGAGCAGTTAGATATTACTGGTGTTGTATTAACTAAGCTTGATGGAGATACTCGTGGTGGTGCTGCATTATCGGTTAAATCGGTAACCAATACTCCCATTAAATTTGCGGGTATGGGTGAAAAAGTAGACCAACTTGAACCGTTCCATCCTGAGCGAATGGCATCAAGAATTCTTGGCATGGGTGATGTATTAACTTTAATTGAGAAAGCGCAAGCAAATGTTGATGAAGAAAAAGCGCGTGAGCTTGAGAGAAAAATGCGAACGATGGACTTTACGTTTGATGATTTTTTAGAGCAGCTTGATCAAGTTCGAAATATGGGCCCACTAGATGAAATTCTAGGTATGATGCCAGGAATGAATAAAATGAAGGGCATGAAAAACCTGCAGGTCGATGATAAACAAATCGGCCGTGTAGAAGCAATTGTCCGATCCATGACGAAGCAAGAAAAGCAAGACCCAAGTGTTATTAATGCGAGCCGTCGTCGTAGAATTGCAAAAGGAAGTGGGACGTCAATTCAAGATGTAAACCGTCTTTTAAAGCAATTTGAAGACATGAAGAAGATGATGAAGCAAATGACGAACATGGGGAAAGGGAAGAAAAAAGGAAAAATGCCTTTTAAATTCCCATTTTAAATTTAGTTTTTCATTTTTTCCTAGTTGCAAGCTAGTGAAAATTACTATAATATAAATTATTGTGTGAAATTATTTGGAGGTGTACAACGAATGGCAGTTAAAATTCGTTTAAAACGTATGGGTTCTAAAAAAGCCCCATTTTATCGTGTAGTTGTAGCAGATTCTCGCGCACCGCGTGATGGACGTTTCATTGAGGAAATCGGTACTTACAATCCGCTAACTCAACCAGCAAAAGTTGAAATTAAAGAAGAAAAAGCTTTAGACTGGATGTTAAAAGGTGCAAAGCCTTCTGACACAGTTCGTAACCTCTTCTCTAAAGCTGGTATTATGGAAAAGCTACACAACGAAAAAAACAGTAAGTAATCAGCATTATAATCGAGTTCAAAAAGGAGGACAAAAAGAGCCGAGAAGGTCGAGGCGACGAAGCTTCGAGTAGCACAGTGTATATTAATAAATACATGAGCAACGCAGAAGCGAGTCAACGAAGAGACTCGACAGCTATTTTTCCCGGACTTTTTGAACAACCTTATTATGTCTGAAAAGAAAGGGAATGCAATGAAAGAGTTAGTTGAACATATTGCAAAGGCTCTTGTTGACCATCCCGAAAGAGTTCATGTCACAGAAACGACTGATAACCAATCTGTTCACCTTGCATTGTCAGTTCATCCTGACGATATGGGCAAAATCATTGGAAAGCAAGGGCGCATAGCCAAAGCTATTCGCTCTGTCGTTCATGCGGCTGCGACCAATACAAATAAGCGTATCCGCATTGATATTGTTGACGAAGTAAAAGGGTAGGGGGAAACCTCACCCTTTTATTTTTGTATAAGCTTCTATAAAATAAAAGAAGACATAGTCAAATAGTGAAGAAATTGACCCTTTTGATAAATGAGGTGAAACATGAAGGTAATAAAAACAGTTGCTATAAAGCAAGTCTTAACGGAAAAAAGAAAAGATCAACTGTTAAATGAATTACACTTTGAAAAGGAACAAGTCGTAAAAGAATTAGAACAATTAAAGTTTCAACTACATAAAAAAATAAAGCAACATTCAAGTCATGAACAAAATCATAGCTTGAGAAATAGTTTTCAAAAAGAGATTAAACAGCGAGAAGAAAAATTGAGAGGAATCGATTTTAAAGTCCATCAACTGAATAAACTAGAAATTGGTACAGAATTGCGGGATGGTACAGTTCAATCGATCTGTGAAGTAAAGATTGGCGATAATTGGGATGATATTTTTTCAGAAGCAGAAATTATTATTAAGGATGGAATTGTTCACGAAATTAGAAAAGGATGAAACGAACATGACAAAGTGGTTTAAAGTAGGTAAAATCGTTAACACCCATGGTATTCGAGGGGAAGTACGCGTAATTTCGACGACGGACTTTGAAGAAGAACGTTATGCTAGTGGTGCAGAGCTTTACATTGAACATCCAGCACTGCCTGAAATGACACGAGTTATCGTTGAAACTCACCGTAAGCATAAAAACTTTGATTTATTAACGTTTGAAGGTTATTCAAACATTAGTGAAGTTGAAAAGTTCAAAGGTGGACTTTTAAAAGTATCTGAAGCAGCACTAGGTGAGCTTGAGGAAGGGGAATTTTATTATCATGAAATAATCGGGTGTCAGGTTTATACCGAGGAAGGTCGAGAACTCGGTAAAATAAAAGAAGTACTGTCGCCTGGGGCTAACGATGTTTGGGTTATACAATCAAAAGAAGGTGGAAAAGACATATTAATTCCATATATTGATGATGTTGTCAAAGATGTAAACATCACTGATAAAATAGTGACAATTGAATTACTTGAGGGGTTAATTTAAGTGAAGATAGATATCTTGACGTTATTTCCAGAGATGTTCACCGGTGTATTTGGAGCTTCTATTTTAAAGCATGCTGCTGAAAAAGGACATGTTTCATTTAATGTTGTCGACTTTCGGAATTACGCAGAAAACAAACATAAGAAGGTCGACGACTACCCTTATGGTGGGGGAGCAGGAATGGTATTAATGCCCCAACCAATTTTTGATGCAGTTGATGATTTAGTAGAGACGCAGCAAAAGTCAAAACCAAGAATTGTTTTATTGTGTCCACAGGGGGAACGCTATACGCAAAAAAAAGCAGAGCAGCTTGCTCAAGAAGATCATCTCATTTTAGTTTGTGGTCATTATGAAGGGTTTGATGAACGTATTCGTGAGCATTTAGTTACGGATGAAATATCGATCGGTGATTACGTATTAACGGGCGGAGAGCTTGGAGCGATGGTAATTACCGATAGTGTCACTCGACTTTTACCAGGTGTATTAGGAAATGAGACTAGCGCTGTTACTGACTCGTTTTCAACGGGATTGTTAGAACATCCGCACTACACGAGACCTGCTGATTTTCGCGGGCTGAAAGTGCCTGATGTTTTATTATCGGGTCATCATGAAAAGATAAAAGAATGGCGCTACGAACAGTCTTTAAAACGAACGAAACAACGCCGTCCGGACTTATTAAACGAATAGTTGGCATTACATTCGTTAATTTCTAAATAATTACTTGTTCTATAATGAAAAATATGTTATTATACTCGTTGTGGCTATGGCCCATGATTACGATGTTCCGCTGCAGGTAGAAAGACTGTTATGAGCATCTTGGATGGAAGGAGGGGAATAGGATGAGCAATATTATCCGTGAAATCGCTAAAGAACAACTACGCACTGATATTCCAGCGTTTCGTCCTGGAGACACTTTACGTGTACACGTAAAAGTTGTTGAGGGTAACCGTGAGCGTATTCAGGTGTTTGAAGGTGTAGTCATCAAGCGTCGTGGAACAAGTGTCAGTGAAACTTTTACTGTACGTAAAATTTCTTATGGCGTAGGTGTTGAGCGTACATTCCCATTACATTCACCGAAAATCGATAAGATTGAAGTGAAGCGTCGCGGTAAGGTACGTCGTGCTAAACTTTACTACTTACGTAACCTTCGTGGTAAAGCAGCGCGTATTAAAGAAATTCGATAATTGTATGACAAAAAGGAAGGGGCTTGATTATCAAGCTCCTTTTTACACTTTATGATAATTTTTGAACTAATAGATAAGACGTCATTTTGATTTTGTAACTTTGTCGAAAATCGTGTTTTCTAAATTAAGTTGTGATATGATCTAAGATAGGGAAGAAAAATTATTCCTCATAATAGATAATATATATTGTGGAGGATGGACTATGAATTTTGGGAGAAGCGAAACGTACGAGTGGATAAAAGCAGTTCTGATTGCTTTACTGTTAGCTGTGCTTATTCGCTATTTTTTGTTTGCACCAATTGTAGTTGAAGGAGAGTCAATGGTTCCTACCTTACATCATAGTGACCGTATGATTGTTAATAAAATAGGGTATACCATTGGGGAACCTGAACGATTTGATATTATTGTTTTCCATGCAAGTGAAGAAAGTGACTACATAAAACGAGTAATTGGCTTACCAGGAGATACTATAGAATTTATTAATGACACTTTATATATTAACGGTGAAATCTATGAAGAGCCTTATTTGGATGAATTAAAAGAAGAAATAAATGATGGTTCAACACTTACATACGACTTCACATTAGAAGAAGTTACGAATTCGGTAGTTGTTCCTGAAGGCTATTTATTTGTTATGGGTGATAATCGCAGAAGAAGCTTAGATAGTCGGGATATTGGTTTTATACCATATGATGAAGTAGTGGGAGAGGCTAATTTTGTATTTTGGCCGTTCTCTGATATTCGAATTGCAAAGTAGGTGTTAACTATGACGATACAGTGGTTCCCAGGGCATATGGCCAAAGCTCGCCGGGAAGTGACAGAAAAGCTAAAACTGATTGATGTCGTCATCGAGTTACTAGATGCACGTGTTCCAATGTCATCAAGAAACCCAATGATCGATGAGATTGTGACAAATAAGCCGCGACTTGTTTTATTAAATAAAGCTGATTTAGCTGACCCTAAAGTGACTGATCAATGGAAACATTATTTTACAAAGCAAGGTGTAAAAGTTCTAGCCATTGATAGCCAATCTGGTAAAGGAGTTTCAGCTATTAGCCCGAGCTGCAAAGAGCTTGCATCGCCATTACTAGAAAAGATGCAAGCTCGTGGGATGAAGCCAAGAGCGATACGAGCCATGATCCTCGGTATACCTAATGTTGGAAAAAGTACATTAATTAATCGCCTTGCGGTGAAAAAGATTGCTAAAACAGGAGATCGACCGGGTGTAACAAAACAGCAACAGTGGATTAAAGTTGGGAATGAAATGGAGCTTTTAGATACACCAGGAATTTTGTGGCCTAAATTTGAAGATCAAGCAATCGGTTTTCGTTTAGCGGCAACTGGCGCGATAAAAGATGAGTTACTTGATTTTCAAGATGTCGCATTATTTGTACTTAATTATTTAAAAGAGCGTTATGAAGGACAAGTGAAAGAACGCTTTAAACTTGATACAATTCCAGAGGATGGAGTACAACTTTTTGACGAAATTGGCAGAAAGCGTGGATTTTTACAAAGTGGTGGTTATATTGATTACGATAAAACTGCCGAGGTTATTTTACGCGAGCTTCGTTCTGGAAAATTAGGAAGAATTACGTTAGAAACACCAGATGAGTATCTATAATGTGGATTTACGCAGTGGTCTGCCATCATTGATCACTGCGTATTTTCTTTTTTTGTCGTAGAATAAAGGAATTTCACTTTTCATGGTTACTTAATAAAAATATGACAGTAACAAACCGATATAATAAGTAAGACTAAGAGGAGATAAATTAAATATGAACCAGTTTACAATTAAGCAAATCGAAAAATTATTGTTTCAAAATGAGAATGAACTATCCGATGAACTATATCAAAGTATTCAAAATGATGAGCGAAAAGGTGTTCAAAAGCTCATTGAAAAATATCAAAAACAAATAGAAAAAGAAGAATTATTGCGTGAAATGTTTGTTGAGATGAGTCAATACGAATATAAACTTCGTGACGAAGGAATAGAATGGATTGCAGGTATTGATGAGGTTGGTCGTGGTCCATTAGCAGGACCTGTTGTTTGCTGTGCGGTGATTTTGCCGAGGGACTTTTTTTTACCGGGTTTAACCGATTCTAAAAAACTATCAAAAGAAAAAAGAGAAGAATTTTTTCAAATTATTCAAAATGAAGCAATTACTTTAAATACATCTATTATTTCTGCCAAAATTATTGATAACGTCAATATTTATGAAGCGACAAAACAAGGGATGATAGAGGCTATAAAAGGGTTAGATAAACAGCCAGAGCATTTATTAATTGATGCTATGAAACTACCATTATCGATACCACAAACTTCAATTATTAAAGGAGATGCAAGAAGTGTCTCAATTGCTGCTAGTTCTGTTGTAGCAAAAGTAACAAGAGACCGTTATATGCAGCAGCTTGGTAATAGCTATCCAAAATATGGTTTCGAGCGTCACATGGGGTACGGAACGAAAGAACATTTACAGGCGATTGAAACATTAGGGATTATTCAAGGTGAGCATCGATTGAGTTTTAGTCCTGTAAAAGAAACTATAGCAAAGTAGTTAATGTAAGGGGGTGTCCTGTTGTTTAATAAGATTCAGCAATTAGGTCAGAGAGTATCTAATCTAAAACCACAAAAACTTCACCTTTCCCAAGGCCAATTGTTTCAAGGGAGGATTATGAAATTTTTCCCAAACAATATAGCGGCACTTCAATTAGGAAATATTACGGTTTCTGCGAAGCTTGAAGCACCATTAACAGCCGGACAAACGTACTGGTTAGAAGTTGTGCGAGCAGGAGGTGTTCCACAACTAAAAATTCTTGATCATAATGCTGTTCGTAGAGACGGACAACAAACACAAGCTCAAGTTCTACAACAGCTTGGTATTTCATGGAACAAAGTAAATGAAGTATTAATTCGTCACCTTGCTACAGAGCAAATCCCCTTTACGAAAGATGTATTTGAAAAAGCAGCTCACTTATTGCAACAATCTGGTTTAATAAATAAAGAAGGTCTTCAAATTTTAACGATATTATTCCAGAAAAATTTTCCGATGACACTAGAAAGCTTCTATGCCATAAGAGCGATGAACTATTCACAAACACCACTGCTCTCCCAAATAGTTGAACTTCATTCTTCGTTGCAGCATTTAGAGAAGGAAAATTCTGATTTACGACCTTATTTAAACGGATTACAAATGGTGATGAAAGAGATGCAAATACCTGAGGGGAAACATCCGTTTATTCAATTACTTTATTCAGCTTCTTCAGGAGGTACCTCAGGAGTTGATCGTGAAGGTGCAATTCAGCTTTTACATAGAACAGGTATAATGGCAACGAATATTACAGTCGATCAATTATTTGAGCAATTCAAGGCGCAATTGATTGATCCAGTAAATCAACAAAAGGTAGCGAAATTATGGCCAACATTGCTCCAAAATGAGGCTGGACCAACGTCTCTACATTCTTTAGACGGAAAGACGCTTTTCCAAGTTCTTCTTCCACGTTTAGAACAACCAGTTGCTAAAGTAGATCAACAACAACAACTTCAATTACTTTTGCAATTATTTCAAAGTAAAGTGAATGCAACCCAAATAACCGAGCAGTTATTACGTATACAACGTACATTACCTGAATTGTCGACTAAGGAAAGTGATGCGTTAACATTTATGTTGAATCAATCTGTTCATAATGAACACAAAGGTGAACGTTCCACGATAGCTAGTCAATTGTTACGAATGATAGCAAGTGTCGGCTATTTGCATGAAAGAGAACTTGCTCAATTTTTTCAAGCCCAAACAACTGCTAGTAATAATAATTATGGAGAACAGCTAAAAAGTCTATTGTTACAACTTAACCAATTACACCTTTCTACAGCGATGAAGGATAAGGTGGATTTAATGATCCAAAGAATAACAGGTCAGCAAATGCTAGCGCAAGAAATGCAAGGTCCTATTTTGCATACGTTTTTACAAATTCCGGTACAACTTGGTGAATGGCAAACTGAGCTTACCGTGCAATGGGAAGGGAAAAGGACACCTGAGGGAAAAGTCAATCCTAATCATTGTCGAATCCTTTTTTATCTAAATTTAGCGCATTTAAAAGAAACGATTGTTGACGTACAAATTCAGCAGAAAATAATTACCTTACAAGTGTTTAATGAGAATGAACGACCTGATATATTAATCAACACACTGCAACCTTTGTTAAAAAAACAGCTTGCTGAACTAGGATATACACTTTCTAATGTGAAGTGGATCCATTATAAAAAGCAACAATTAATGAATGGTCCGGCTCAAAAAGCATATACACAAAGATACGAATATGAAGGGGTGGATGTAAGAATATGAAAAATGGAAAAAAAACACAAGCAGCTATTGCGCTTACGTACAATGAATCATCAGACGATGCCCCGCGTGTCAAAGCAAAAGGAAAAGGTTTTGTTGCACAGGAAATTATTGCCCTAGCAAAGGAAAACCAAATCCCGATCCAAGAAGACACATCTTTAGTTGAGTTACTTAGTCAAATAGAGATAAATGAAACCATCCCAAGTGAATTATACGAAGTAGTAGCTGAAGTTTTTGCATTTATATATCGAATAGATAAAAATGTAGATTAACAATTAATGTAATCGAACGAGTAAACTTACGAAAAAAGTGTACATACGATTTTACAAGTACTAAAACGAAACTCCTTTCATTCTTTCAAACTCGTTGGACATACTACATGTAGATGCTAAAAAGGAGTGAGACGATGTCTAAAAGGAATTTATTAGTTGTTCCTGAATGTGAACAAATGCTCCAAAATTATCGTGAAGAAATCGCAATGGAATTTGGTGTTCACCGAAGTATTCAAGAAATGGATGCGATTAGTCGAAGTATGACAAAGAAAATCATGTCAAAGACAAACAAAAATAATGAAGTGGAGGAGTGTGAATAATGGGGAAGGATAGAGAGTTTAAACCTAACCCAAAAACACCTTTAGATTATTGGGATGAAAACGTTGACCCTGCTCAATTGTCAGGTGATCATTGGGTTCAAGAAGAGAATGCTCCATTAGAGAATAAAGGGTTTGCTGATTCATCTGAGTGTGAAGTAGTCGAAGAAAAAATGACACCCCCTGGTTCAATGTTTATGCATCCGTCGATTAATGTCACTTACGGTAACGATGGATTAACGGGAACTCGACCAAAAAAAAGAGAAAAAAACAGGAAATGAAGAGAATAACAGTGAAAAATGAAGAAAATGTGTCTATTTTTTAAATTTTTGGAGGGTTAATCCCTCCAAAAAAATTTAAAAAGTGTTAAAATAAAAAAGGAATTTGACAATTCATCACGAAATATCTGTATTGGACAGGCATGTAGTCAAGTGTCTATTCAAAATGGATACAATTGATAGGAGGATGGAGAGAGAATGAATATCCACGAGTATCAAGGTAAAGAGCTCCTTCGTAAATACGGAGTAGCAGTACCAAATGGAAAAGTGGCTTTTTCTGTGGAAGAAGCAGTTGAAGCTGCAAAAGAATTAGGTTCTAGCGTTAGTGTTGTAAAAGCACAAATCCACGCCGGTGGCCGTGGTAAAGCAGGCGGTGTCAAGGTTGCTAAAAGCCTTGATGAAGTTCGTACATACGCTCAAGAAATTTTAGGAAAAGTTCTCGTTACTCACCAAACAGGTCCAGAAGGAAAAGAAGTAAAGCGCTTACTTATTGAAGAAGGTTGCGATATTCAAAAAGAATATTACGTAGGACTTGTTTTAGACCGTGCAACTTCTCGTATTGTTATGATGGCTTCTGAAGAAGGTGGAACGGAAATCGAAGAAGTTGCAGAAGCAACTCCAGAAAAAATCTTCAAAGAGTATATTGATCCAGCTGTAGGATTACAAGGATTCCAAGCTCGTAGATTAGCTTTTAATATTAATATTCCTAAAGAACTAGTGAATCAAGCTGTTAAATTTATGATGGGTCTTTATCAAGTGTTCGCAGAAAAGGATTGCTCAATCGCAGAGATTAATCCGCTTGTTACTACTGGAGATGGGAAAGTAATGGCACTTGATGCAAAATTAAACTTTGACTCAAATGCTTTATATCGTCAAAAGGATATTTTAGAATATCGCGATTTAGACGAAGAAGACTTAAAAGAAATTGAAGCTTCAAAATATGACCTTAGCTACATCGCGTTAGATGGTAATATCGGTTGTATGGTTAATGGTGCTGGACTTGCGATGGCAACGATGGATATCATTAAACACTACAAAGGTGATCCTGCTAACTTCCTTGATGTTGGGGGCGGTGCTACTGCAGAAAAAGTTACAGAAGCATTCAAGATCATCCTTTCAGACGAAAATGTTAAAGGAATTTTCGTTAACATTTTCGGTGGTATTATGAAGTGTGACATCATTGCACAAGGTGTAATTGAAGCTACAAAACAAGTTGGCTTAGAATTGCCACTTGTTGTACGTCTTGAAGGAACAAACGTAGATAAAGGTAAGAAAATTCTTGAAGAGTCTGGTTTAAACATCACTTCAGCTGACTCTATGGCTGACGGTGCACAAAAAATCGTATCTCTAGTGAAATAGAAAGGCGGGACGTGGAGAATGAGTATCCTTATTAACAAAGATACAAAGGTTATTGTACAAGGGATTACTGGTGCTACAGGTTTATTCCATACGCAACAAGCGATTGAATATGGTACAAATATTGTAGGTGGAGTTACACCAGGAAAAGGTGGAACAGAAATCGAAGGTGTTCCTGTATTTGATACAGTTGAGCAAGCAGTTAAAGCAACAGGTGCGAATGCAACAGTTATTTACGTACCACCTGCATTTGCAGCAGATGCGATTATGGAAGCAGTCGATGCAGAGCTTGATTTAGCAATTTGTATCACTGAAGGTATTCCTGTAAACGATATGATTAAAGTTAAACGTTTTATGGAAGGCAAGAAAACTCGTCTAGTTGGACCAAACTGCCCTGGTGTTATTACACCTGAAGAATGTAAGATCGGTATTATGCCTGGTTATATCCATAATAAAGGACATGTAGGTGTAGTTTCTCGTTCTGGTACATTAACTTATGAAGCAGTTCACCAGCTTTCAACAAACGGCATTGGGCAATCGACTGCTGTTGGTATCGGTGGAGATCCTGTTAATGGAACAGACTTTATCGATGTATTAAAGCTGTTTAATGAAGATCCAGACACTTATGCAGTGATTATGATCGGTGAAATCGGTGGTACGGCAGAAGAAGAAGCTGCTGAATGGGTTAAAGCTAACATGACTAAACCTGTAGTTGGTTTCATTGGCGGACAAACAGCTCCTCCAGGTAAACGTATGGGACATGCTGGTGCAATTATTTCAGGCGGTAAAGGTACGGCTGCTGAAAAAATTAAAACAATGGAAAGCTGCGGTATTAAAGTAGCTGAAACTCCATCAGTTATGGGAGAAACTCTAATCTCTGTTCTTGAAGAGCAAGGTCTTCTTGAAAAGTGTGTTACGCATAAAAACTAAATGATAGTAAGAGGCTGTCCTGTCAAGAGTTAGGCATTATCTCCTATATTATGTTGGAGGTGCCTGTTACTCTTGGCTCAGCCTCTTTTTTGTAGTTTAAATATTTAATTTAAAATAAGGTGATCAAATGGAAGTTGTAAATAAACGATTAATTCATATGAACCACTGCCGCGGTGTAGGCTGGAAGACTATTCATTCATTTTATGAACACGATCCAACATTTGCTAAAGTATATCAGTTATCTCCTACTGAACTGATTACAAAATTTTCAATGAAGCGAACCCATGCTGAACTTTTTTACTTAGACCTCCATAACTTGAATATTGACAAAATAATTCAGAAATTGAACTTCCATCAAATTACTCCAATAACGAGATTTAATCCTCTATATCCTCCTCTGTTATTAAACATATTTGACCCTCCTTGGATCCTTTATTGCAAAGGAGATTTAAATTTTTTATCAACACAAAAAACTCTTGCTGTTGTTGGTACAAGAAATCCTTCGTCAAACGGACTTCATAGCATTGATAAACTATTACCCTCAATTATTTTGAACCAGTGGACGATTGTGAGTGGCCTTGCTGAAGGTATTGACACGAAAGCACATGAACTAACAATCGATTTAGGCGGTCAAACGGTTGCTGTTCTAGGCTCGGGTCTATTCCATATATACCCTAAAAAAAATGTTTATCTTGCCAAACGAATGGAAAAGTATCATTTGTTAATTTCCGAATATCCTCCTCATCAGAAGCCCCAAAGATGGCAATTTCCAGCTAGAAATCGAATCATTAGTGGTATGAGTAGAGCAATACTTGTCGTAGAAGCAAAAGCAAAAAGCGGAGCGCTAATTACTGCAGACCAAGGTCTTGAGCAAGGAAGGGAGATTTTTGCTGTTCCGGGTTCTATTTTGGAAGAGAGAGCGGAGGGAACAAATCAATTAATTCAAAATGGAGCGAAATTAATACAAAATGCAAGTGATATTTTAAGCGAATTAACTTATTAAAAGGCTGTTTTCGTAAACTTTGTTGCTTTTGGACCGTTTTTTGAAAATAAAATAGCCTTTTCAAGACAAATTCATTTGTCTGAACGGCTATTTTATTTTCAAAACCTTCACGCTATGCGTGAAGAGCCAAGCATCCGCATGGCTTACGGTCCAAAAGCTAAAAGCAACAATCTCTGAGGAAAGAGCCTATTAAAATTAGGAGAAAATGTTCAATATTTAAAAGAAAATTATAAGTAATGTTTGACAAATGCTAAAAATGTATTTAATAATAGGGAAGATTTATATTAATCCTCAAAGGGGGAGGAAACAGAACATGGCTGATTACTTAGTAATTGTTGAATCTCCCGCAAAAGCCAAGACGATTGGTAAATACTTAGGTAAAAAATACACAGTTAAAGCGTCCATGGGACATGTACGAGATTTACCGAAAAGTCAAATGGGAGTAGACGTAAATGAGGGCTTCAATCCTAAATATATAACTATACGGGGAAAAGGTCCTGTACTAAAGGAGTTAAAAGCAGCAGCTAAAAAGGTTAAGAAAATATATCTCGCAGCTGACCCCGATCGTGAAGGTGAAGCAATTGCTTGGCATTTAGCGCATAGTCTTGATATTGATGATACATCCGAGTGCCGAGTCGTATTTAACGAAATCACCAAACAAGCGATTAAGGATGCTTTTAAAACCCCCCGATCAATTAATATCGATCTTGTCGATGCCCAACAAGCACGACGAATCCTTGATCGATTAGTAGGTTATAATATTAGCCCAATTTTATGGAAGAAAGTAAAAAAAGGCTTAAGTGCGGGAAGAGTGCAATCGGTAGCTGTTAAAATGATTATCGATCGAGAAAATGAAATTAAGGCATTTATTCCAGAGGAATACTGGAGTATTCAAGCGAAATTTTCAATGAATAATGAAAGTTTTGAAGCTAAGTTTTATGGAGTAGGATCAAAGAAGGTCGAGTTAAAAACAGAGGCTGAAGTTAACGATGTTCTTGGCAAGTTGAAAGGTGACCTTTTTATAGTTGAATCGGTTAAAAAGAAAGAAAGAAAGCGGAATCCTGTTGCACCATTTACTACTTCTTCGTTACAGCAGGAGGCTGCACGTAAATTAAACTTTCGTGCGAAGAAAACGATGATGCTCGCCCAACAATTATATGAAGGAATCGATTTAGGAAAAGAAGGTACAGTCGGTTTAATTACATATATGCGTACGGACTCTACACGTATTTCTGAAACTGCAAGACAAGAAGTAAAGTCTTACATTGAAGAAACGTATGGTAAAGAGTATACTCGTCAAGGACAAAGAACTGTCAAGCAGGATAAGAAAGCACAGGATGCTCATGAAGCGATTAGACCAACTTCTGTATATAAAGACCCTAAAACAGTAAAAAGCTTCTTATCTCGAGACCAATTTCGCCTTTATAAGTTAATTTGGGATCGACTTGTAGCAAGTGAAATGGCACCTGCTATTATGGACACGATGACTGTCGATTTAAAAAATGAGGATGTCGTGTTTCGGGCAAATGGCTCGAAGGTAAAATTTGCTGGATTTATGAAAGTATACATTGAAGGCAATGATGATGGAAAAAATGAAGAAGACCGTTTTTTACCGAACTTAGAAGAAGGGAAGTCGGTGAAAAAGGAAGATATTACACCGAATCAACATTTTACACAGCCGCCACCAAGATACTCAGAAGCACGACTAGTTAAAACTTTAGAAGAGCTCGGCATTGGAAGGCCATCTACATTTGCCCCAACACTGGATACGATCCAACGTAGAGGCTATGTAGCTCTAGATGAAAAACGATTTGTACCAACTGAACTTGGTGAAATTGTCATCGAATTAATCCATGAATTTTTTCCGGAAATCTTAGATGTTGACTTTACAGCAAAAATGGAAAATGACTTAGATGCTGTCGAAGACGGGAAAGAAAATTGGGTTCAAGTCATAGATGGTTTTTATAGAGGGTTCGAAAAGCAAGTTAAGCATGCTGAAGAAGAAATGAAAGAAGTCGAGATTAAAGATGAGCCTGCTGGAGAAGATTGTGAGAAGTGTGGACATGAAATGGTTTATAAGATGGGGCGATTCGGGAAATTTATGGCTTGCTCTAATTTCCCAGATTGCCGAAACACAAAGGCCATTGTAAAAGAGATCGGCGTAAAGTGTCCTTCCTGCCATGAAGGGAATATTGTTGAGCGAAAGAGCAAAAAACGTAGAATATTTTACGGATGTGATCGCTTTCCAGAATGTGAGTTTGTTTCATGGGATAAGCCAATTGCTAGAAAGTGTCCAAAATGTGAGCAGATGCTTGTTGAGAAGAAAACGAAGAAAGGTGTACAAGTACAATGTACATCTTGTGATTATAAAGAAGAGACAAATTAGTGAAATGAATTGAAAGTAAGGCTTCTGTAGTATATGATATTAGAAGTCTGACATCTTTATTGTACACAATTCAATTAAATAGTGGCTTTATGATCATAATTAGGGTGGCTTTTTAGGAGATATCGATGTTCATTAAAGAGCCATCCTAAAAGGTATGAAAATATAGTTGCGATCAATAGCTTCATTAAAGTACGGAGGTTTAAAGATTGGAGACAATACATATTAACGTTATAGGTGCAGGTTTAGCGGGGAGTGAAGCTGCTTGGCAAATTGCAAATCGAGGAATTCTTGTGCATTTATATGAGATGCGTCCTGTTAAACAAACACCTGCACACCATACTGAAAAGTTTGCTGAACTCGTCTGCAGTAATTCTTTGCGTGCCAATACACTTACGAACGCAGTGGGTGTTCTAAAAGAGGAAATGAGGATATTGAATTCCGTGATTATTTCATCAGCTGATGCCTGCTCAGTTCCTGCTGGAGGTGCTTTAGCAGTAGACCGACATGAGTTTGCTGAACGAGTGACTAGCGAAGTTCGTAACCATCCACTTGTTACAGTTATGAATGAGGAAGTTAGTGATATTCCTGAAGGACCAACGATTATCGCAACAGGTCCATTAACATCTGAAAGCCTTTCTAAAAAGTTGAAAGACTTAACAGGTGAAGAATATTTATATTTTTATGATGCTGCAGCTCCAATTATTGAAAAAGACTCAATCGACATGGATAAAGTATACTTAAAATCGCGTTATGATAAAGGAGAAGCTGCTTACTTAAATTGTCCTATGACAGAAGAAGAGTTTGATCGTTTTTATGAAGCATTAATCGCAGCTGAAACTGTTCCTCTTAAAGAGTTTGAGAAAGAAATTTTTTTTGAAGGATGTATGCCCATAGAAGTAATGGCACAACGAGGAAAGAAAACAATGCTTTTTGGTCCGTTGAAACCGGTTGGTCTTGAACATCCAGAAACAGGGAAAAGACCTTATGCAGTTGTCCAACTTCGACAAGATAACCAATCAGGAACGTTGTATAACATCGTTGGTTTTCAAACGCATTTAAAATGGGGGCCTCAAAAAGAAGTGCTAAAGCTTATTCCAGGTCTTGAGAATGCAGAAATTGTACGTTATGGTGTTATGCATCGAAATACATTTATTAATTCACCAAGAGTATTACGGCCAACATACCAGTATAAAGAAAGAGATGATTTATTTTTTGCTGGTCAAATTACAGGTGTGGAAGGATATGTTGAGTCTGCAGCATCCGGTCTAATAGCAGGTATTAATGCAGCTAGGTTTGTAGAGAAGAAGGAATTATGTGTTTTTCCTGAAGAAACAACGATTGGAAGTATGGCCCAATATATTACAACAGCAAACCCGAAAAACTTCCAACCGATGAATGCAAACTTTGGATTGTTAAAACCATTAGATAATAGAATTAAGAATAAAAAAGAGCGAAATGAAACATTAGCTAACCGAGCATTAGAAACAATTCAGAATTTTGTGAAAAAAATGTAAATTTCCTTGAAAGAGCTACTAAGTTGTGGTACAATTTAGTAGCTTTTGTGAGGTGTTGATATGGAAGGTACATCGATTCAAAAATTGATTGATGATTTTGTGTTTTATCTTCAAGTCGAAAAAAATTGTTCCAAATATACAATCGATAATTACCTGTTAGACATTGAAGGCTTTGTAACGTTTATGAAGAAAAATAACGTGACGGTACTTTCTTCGGTTACCTATCATTTGGTGAGAAGTTATTTAACAGTTTTGCATGAACAAAAGTATGCCAGGTCTTCAATTGCAAGAAAAATATCGGCATTACGTAGTTTCTTTCGGTTTTTATTAAGAGAGAAAAGAGTGGATGAAAATCCATTCTCTGTCACTCATTCTCCTAAAATGGGAAAACGGTTGCCTACTTTTATGTACGAAAAAGAAATTGACCAGTTATTCTCTTCATTCGATGCCAATAAAGTCCTCGATCAACGGGATAAAGCGATACTGGAGTTGTTATATTCATCAGGTTTGCGAGTAAGTGAATGTTGTCAATTAAAGATAGAAGATATTGATTTTTCAATTGGAACTGTTTTTGTTATTGGGAAAGGTCGAAAAGAACGATATGTTCCGGTTGGTAGTTATGCACTTGATGCACTTCAACAATACATTGAAGACGGTAGAACGAAATTATTAAGTAAGTCAAAGTTAGGGCGACACGAAGCGTTATTTTTGAATTTTCGAGGCGGTCCACTAACAGACAGAAGTGTTCGAGATATACTCAAGAAACGAATTGAAAAAGCTTCACTATCAATGCATATGAGCCCTCATATGCTGCGACATACATTTGCAACACATTTATTGAATAATGGAGCGGACTTACGGGTAGTCCAAGAATTATTAGGGCATACACATTTATCTTCTACCCAGATATACACTCATGTTACAAAGGATAGACTAAAAGATGTATATATGAAACACCACCCAAGAGCATGATACATATCCAACTCAAGTATCCATATATTACAAGGCAGTCATCTTAAGGAACTATTGAATTTACTTATCTCTTATGAGGGGGGTTCAGCATGGCAGAAGCAAATTTTCATGCGACAACGATTTTTGCTATTCAACATAATGGACAATGTGCAATGACAGGTGACGGACAAGTAACATTTGGTAATGCAGTAGTTATGAAACACACCGCTAAAAAAGTAAGAAAGATTTATCAAGGAAAGGTGATTGCTGGGTTTGCAGGATCTGTAGCTGATGCATTTACATTATTTGAAAAATTCGAAGGGCGCTTAGAGGAATACAACGGAAATCTTCAGAGAGCAGCGGTTGAACTGGCAAAAGAATGGAGGAGTGATAAAGTTCTTCGAAGATTAGAGGCAATGTTAATTGTTATGAATAAAGAACATTTATTACTCGTTTCTGGTACTGGTGAAGTTATAGAACCAGATGACGGAATTTTGTCGATTGGTTCTGGTGGGAATTATGCACTTTCAGCAGGACGTGCATTAAAAAAACATGCACCCCAACTTTCTGCAAATGAAATTGCGATGGCTGCACTAGAAACAGCAGGCGATATTTGTGTATATACGAATAAACAAATTGTCATCGAAGAACTGTAAAAACTTTGAGAGCGGAGGATGTTGAGATGCAAAATAACTTAACGCCAAGACAAATTGTTGAACGTCTAAACCAGTATATTGTAGGTCAAGAGTCAGCAAAGAAATCAGTAGCTGTTGCGCTTAGAAATCGATACCGTCGGAGCTTACTTGATGAAAAGCTTCGTGATGAAGTTACACCTAAAAATATATTAATGATTGGCCCTACAGGTGTTGGGAAAACAGAAATTGCTCGTCGGCTTGCCAAGTTAGTAGGTGCTCCTTTTGTAAAAGTGGAAGCGACAAAGTTCACAGAAGTAGGATATGTTGGAAGAGATGTTGAATCGATGGTTAGAGACTTAGTGGACACGTCTATTCGTATCGTGAAAGAAGAAAAAATGAATAGTGTACGTGATAAAGCAGAAGATCAAGCGAATCAAAGAATTGTCGATTTACTTGTCCCATTAGCAAAAAAACAAACGCAATATAAAAATCCGCTTGAAATGCTCTTTGGAAATCAGGGACAACCTGTCCAGGAAGCAAATGAATCAAGCGAAAGTCAAGATATACAACAAAAAAGACGCCAAACAGCACATAAACTAGCATTAGGTGAGCTTGAAGATCATATTGTTACGATCGATGTTGAAGAACAAACATCTGGTTTCTTAGATATGTTTCAAGGTTCCGGTATGGAACAAATGGGAATCAACATGCAAGATATGCTCGGCAGTATGATGCCCAAAAAGAAAAAGAAACGTCGCCTAACGGTTAGAGATGCTCGTAAATATTTAATTGAAGAGGAAGCGCAAAAGCTCATTGATATGGATGAAGTAAATCAAGAAGCTGTTTCAAAGGCAGAACAACTGGGTATTATTTTTATTGATGAAATTGATAAAATTGCTGGGAAAAGTCAAAATAGCGCTGATGTTTCCCGTGAAGGGGTACAACGAGATATTCTTCCTATAGTAGAAGGATCGACAATCGTTACAAAATACGGTCCTGTAAAAACAGATCATATATTGTTTGTCGGTGCAGGTGCTTTTCATATGGCAAAACCATCAGATTTAATCCCAGAATTACAAGGGCGTTTTCCGATCCGGGTAGAACTATCTAATTTATCAATTGATGATTTCGTTAGGATTTTGGTAGAGCCTGATAATGCATTAATAAAACAATATATAGCTTTACTAGAAACAGAAGGTATAAAAGTAAAGTTTTCTGACGAAGCTATTCATAAGATTGCGACAATTGCAACGGATGTCAATCAAGATACAGAAAATATCGGTGCTAGGAGATTGCATACGCTTTTAGAAAAATTACTTGAAGATTTATCATATGAAGCTCCTGATATTACATTAGAAGAGATTGTAATTACACCAGCTTATGTTGAAGAAAAGTTAGCAACGATCGCAAAAAATAGAGATCTGAGCCAATATATATTATAGTATGGATTTTTAGGAGGAAAAGGAATGGATTTACTAACAAGAACTAGAAAAATTAATGAGATGCTACAAAAGTCTGGAGGCCAGCACGTTAACTTTAAAGATATGGCTGAAACATTGCGAGATGTAATTGAAGCGAATATCTTTGTTGTAAGTCGTCGTGGAAAATTACTTGGTTTTTCAATCAAACAGGAAATTGAAAACGAGCGAATGAAAAAAATGCTAGAAGAAAGACAATTCCCTGAAGAGTACACAACAAACTTATTTAGAATTGAAGAAACGAGTGCGAACTTGAATATTGAAAGTGAATATACTGCATTTCCAGTAGAAAACAAAGATCTTTTCGGGTCTGGTCTAACAACGATTGTACCGATTTTAGGTGGAGGTCAACGACTAGGTACGTTAGTTTTAGCTCGCTTAAATAAATCATTTGATGATGATGATTTAATTTTAGCTGAATATGGTGCGACTGTAGTAGGTATGGAGATTCTTCACGAAAAAACACAAGAAATTGAAGAAGAAGCACGTAGCAAAGCTGTCGTACAAATGGCGATTAGCTCATTATCGTACAGTGAATTAGAAGCTGTTGAGCATATCTTCGAAGAGCTAGAAGGTAAAGAAGGTTTACTGGTAGCAAGTAAAATTGCAGACCGAGTTGGTATAACAAGATCTGTAATTGTTAACGCATTACGCAAGCTTGAAAGTGCTGGTGTCATTGAATCTCGTTCGCTTGGCATGAAAGGCACATATATTAAAGTATTAAATGATAAGTTTTTAGCTGAGTTAGATAAAATTAAGCAAGGATAATCGCAGTAAATAAAAAAGAAGTCGACTCATTATATTTGAGTCGACTTCTTTTTACGTTTTGCTGTTTTAATAAAAAATACTGGGTTTGGCAAATTGTCATTATTTATTAAGTAGGCTATCTACAAGGTATAGTAATATAAACCTAAGTAAAAAAAGCAAAAATACATTAAAAGGAAATGAAAAATACACGTTTTTTTACGTATTTTATATTATAATATACACAGTATTACACAATCCGACACACTTACCCATATTCCTTTCGATTTATTAGGACTATTGTTTAGTTTTTTTTGTAGGTCTTTATGTTTGAATTATAGCCGTATTGAAATGATTATTAGACATTTAGTATAAGATCAATTACAATTTATTAGCAGGATTAGCCAATAAATGAGTAATTATGACAAGGAGCGACTAAAATGAATTTATTTTCAAGTCCTACTTTTAGTACGCTTGAAAGAGCGTTAGATGGTTCGGCTTTAAAGCAAAGAACAATTTCTCAAAATATCGCAAATGTGGATACACCGAATTATAAAACGAAAAAAGTAAATTTCCAACATACATTAGATCATGCAATTTCAAAACAATCCATAGAAGCTAATAGGACGGACGAACGTCATATGAATTTTAGCATAGGTAAACAGAGAGAAGCCTATGTTACTAGCGTAAACAATTCGATGTACAATCATAATTTAAATAATGTTGATATTGATAAGGAAATGGCAGATCTTGCGCAAAATCAAATCTACTATAACGCTTTAATCGACCGGTTGAACGGACGTTTTAATAGTCTTCAAACAGTAATAAAAGGTGGGAAGTAAAGGTGACGATATTTAATGGATTAAATATTTCTGCGTCTTCATTAACAGCTCAAAGGTTAAGAATGGATGTCATATCAGCGAATATGGCTAATGCAGAATCAACTCGAGCACACTTTGTAGATGGAGAATGGCAGCCGTATCGCCGTAAAATGGTTGTGATGCAACCGAACCAACAAAACTTTTCTTCATATTTAAATAAAGCAATGAATCATTCAGATAATCCGGGTGAGGGTGTAAAAGTATCACGGATTATTGAAGATCAAACACCCTTTAAAATGATGTACCAACCTGAACATCCAGATGCAGATGAAGATGGGTATGTGAAGCTACCAAATGTTGACCCGTTAAGAGAGATGGTAGACTTAATGAGTGCAACTCGCTCTTATGAAGCGAACGTAACAACTTTAAATGCGACGAAGAATATGCTAATGAAAGCATTAGAAATTGGTAGATAAGGACTGATGATTAAATGGATATGAATAAAATTACATCACCTTTTGCTGTACGAAAAGAGCCTTTTGAAACACAAATGGTAAAACGGACTCCAGCGGAAGCGCAAAATCAGTTTAAAACCGCCCTTAGCGATGCGATAAAAAACGTAAACAAAATCCAAAACGAATCTTCTGAAGCAACTTTACGACTTGCTCGTGGAGAAGCAGAAAATCTTCACGATGTTATGATTTTAGGACAAAAAGCGAGTATTACTTTACAGGCTACAGTAGAAGTCCGTAATAAAGTAATCGAAGCGTATCAAGAAATCATGCGCATGCAGGTATAAGAACATAATTAATGATAGTATTTGTCGCATAGGTAGGAGGGCACATGAACGATAAGTTAGTACAATATAAAGAAAAAAGTATTGTCTTCTGGAAGGAGCGAACTAGTGCCCAAAAGGGTATTATTATCGGCTCTATTTTATTGTTAATCACTATATTTATATTATTAACCATTTTTGGAACGAGATCAAATTTTGTTCCTTTATATAGTAATTTGACTGTACAAGAAACAGGACAAATTAAAGAAACTCTAGATGCAAGGGGTATTGCATCTGAAATATCAGCGAATGGAACAACGATTAGTGTTCCAGAAACGATGGTTGACACGTTAAAAGTAGAGCTCGCTGCAGAGGGAATACCGACAAGTGGTAGTATTGATTATGGCTTTTTTAAAGATCAAATGGGAATCGGTATGACTGAAAATGAATTTTCCCTTATGGAAAGAGCAGCAGTACAAACAGAATTAGGAAACTTAATTCGAAATATTGATGGTGTAAATAGCGCCAATGTAATGATCACATTACCAGAGGAAAGAATTTGGGTTTCTGATGAAATAATGACGGCTTCAGCATCAATTGTTATTAATACCGCCCCTGGATACCAGTTAGAACCGAAACAAGTTCGCGCTCTATATCATTTAGTATCCAAGAGTGTTCCAAATCTCCCTATAGAAAATATCGTCATTATGAACCAAATGTTTGAGCATTTTGAGTATAAAGATGAAAACTCCCAAGATTACTCAACAATGACCGCTTACGAACATCAAAGAAAAATTAAGCAGGATATTGAAAGAGATATACAACGTCAGCTTACACAAATGCTTGGAACGATGATGGGCCGTGATAGTGTATTAGTCTCTGTGACAACGGATATTGATTTCACTCAAGAAAATCGTCAAGAAGAGCTTGTTTCACCTGTTGATGGAGAAAATATGGAAGGCTTAGCTGTAAGTATTGAGCGCATTACAGAAACTTATGAAGGTGAAGAGGTACCTGAAGGTGGAGTAGCAGGTACGGGTGAAACGATACCAGGATATCCAGGTCTTGTTGGTGGCGGTGGCGGCTCCTATGAGAAAGTTGAAGAACGAGTAAACAATGATGTAAATCGCATTCGACGTGACATCGTGGAGAGTCCTTATAAAATTAGAGATTTAGGAATTCAGGTCATGGTTGAGCCTCCTGAAGGCCAAGAAGAACTACCAATTGAACGACTGAATGATATACAACAAATATTAAGTACAATAGTTCGGACAAGTATAGATAGTAATTTAGCAAATCAATTAACACCTGAAGAAATTAATGACAAGATCTTTGTTTCTTCTCAAAAGTTTGAAGGGAAAATCGAAATTGACCCAATTGCAGAACCAACAATACCTTCTTGGTTATATGTTGTTGGTGGTATTTTAATCACTATTATTATTCTATTAATCTTTTTATTGGTGAGAAAGAAAAAGCAACATGCAGTAGAAGAAGAAGCTATTGAAGAGCTTGTTAATGAAGAAGTACCTGACTTACCAAATGAGGAAGATAGTATTTCAGCTACTAAACGAAAACAACTTGAAAGAATGGCAAGAGAAAAGCCAGACGAATTCGCTAAGCTCATTAGAACGTGGCTTACAGATGACTAGGAGGGGGATTGTATGAGTGCGATAAAAAAAGGAAGCTTATCAGGACGTCAAAAAGCTGCTACCCTCCTTATATCACTAGGACCTGATGTGTCAGCACAAGTATATAAACATTTAACGGAAGAAGAAATTGAAAAATTAACGTTAGAGATTGCAAATGTACGAAAAGTTGATAGCTCATTAAAAGAAGAAATATTAGACCAATTCCACCAATTAGCAATTGCTCAAGATTATATTGCTCAAGGGGGGATTGGTTATGCGAAAAGTGTTCTTGAAAAAGCATTAGGCGAAGGTGAGGCAATGGAAATCATTAACCGCCTAACTTCAACACTGCAAGTTCGTCCATTTGACTTTGCTAGGAAAGCAGACCCTTCGCAAATATTAAATTTTATTCAAAACGAACATCCACAAACGATAGCTCTAATATTATCTTATTTAGAATCTGTACAAGCAGCACAAATACTGTCTGAATTACCTCAGGAAGTACAAGCAGATGTTGCAAAACGTATTGCGCTAATGGATAGTACATCACCAGAGATTGTAAATGAGGTTGAAAGTATATTAGAGCAAAAGTTATCAGCAACTGTGACACAAGATTATACAGATGCTGGTGGTATTGAGGCAGTAGTAGAAGTGCTAAACAGTGTTGACAGAAGTACAGAACGAACAATACTAGATGCACTTGAAATTCAAGATCCTGAACTTGCAGAAGAGATTAAAAAGAGAATGTTTGTGTTCGAAGATATTGTTACTCTTGACAATCGTTCCATTCAACGAGTTATACGTGATGTTGAAAATGAAGACTTACAGCTATCACTTAAAGTGGCAAGTGATGAGGTTAAGGATATTGTCTTTACGAATATGTCACAGCGTATGGCTGATACATTTAAAGAAGAAATGGAATTTATGGGGCCTGTCCGTTTACGTGATGTAGAAGAAGCACAATCTCGTATCGTCGCAGTTATTCGTCGACTTGAAGAAGCTGGTGAGATTGTCATTGCCCGTGGTGGAGGAGATGATATTATTGTCTAAAATCATCAAGTCTTCTTTTGCTACACCAGAAAATGGTGGATCAAAAACGATAGCGATAAAGAAAATCAATCGATTTAGTTCAATTGAGGATAATATTGAAGATGGAAACCATGTTAATAAAAACGTGGAAGATACTCACGTTCAAATGCAAGAACAAGCAATACAAATGTTACAACAAGCCGAACAACAAGCACAGCGTATCATCCAAAAGGCAGAAGAGGCTGCACGTCAAGTTCGTGAACAACTAGAGATAGAGCGTAAACATGTAAATAACGAGCTCGAACAATTGAAGGAACAGTCCAGGCAACAAGGATATGAAAATGGTTATGAGCAAGGTTTAGAGGCAGGTAGACTACAGTATGAAGAAGCAATAGCTCAAGCCCAAAATATTATAGAGGCTTCGAAAAAAGATTACCTTGAAGTGATTGAGCAAGCACAGCCTACGATTATTGAACTCGCATTTACAGTCTCACAAAAGTTAATAGGTAGTGTAGTAAATGCTGAAGATGAGGCTTGGATAAATCTTGTCCAAGAAGCGATCCAGGAAGTGAGAGACCAGGACGAAGTGAAAGTGTTTGTTCACCCAAGTTGGTACGAGCGGACACTTCAGCAAAAAAATGAATTATTGAATTTGTTAAGTCATGCCGAGCAGTTATTTATTTATCCTGATCCTCAGTTAAACGAATATGGGTGTGTTATTGAAACACCATTCGGTCGAATCGATGCAAGTATGGATAGCCAATTAACAGAGCTTAAACACTTACTTCTTGAGAAACTGAAGGAGGGGTAGCATGCAAGCATGTGATCTAATTAGTATCGTTCCCCAACTTAATCCATATAAATGGTATGGGAAAGTAACGAGAGTCGTCGGATTAATGATCGAATCTAAAGGTCCACAAGCTTCGATTGGTGACCTTTGTTATATCCATATTGGGAAAAACCAAAAAGCAAAAGTAATGGCTGAAGTTGTCGGCTTCCGCGAGGAACATGTCCTCCTTATGCCTATTAATGGCACAGGTGAGATTTCACCAGGAAGTTTAGTAGAAGCGACGAGACATCCTCTAGAAATTAAAGTTGGTTCAGGCTTAATTGGAAAAATTATCGATGGTTGTGGTCAAACAATCGACCACTCACAGTTGCCAGATGGGTTATCTACTTTTCCGACTGATAATGCCCCTCCCAATCCATTAGAACGGCCGAGGATTACAGAGCCTATGAGTATTGGCATTCGATCTATTGATAGTGTCCTCACGGTAGGAAAAGGTCAAAGGATCGGTATTTTCGCAGGTAGTGGTGTAGGTAAAAGTACATTGTTATCGATGATTATTAAAAATTCTGATGCTGATTTAAACGTCATAGCTCTGATTGGAGAACGAGGTAGAGAAGTTAGAGATTTTATTGAACGAGATTTAGGAGAAGAAGGACTTAAGAAAAGCATAATAGTCGTTGCGACTTCAGATCAACCTGCGTTAATGCGAGTTAAAGGAGCAATGACAGCAACTGCAATTGCGGAGTATTTCCGAAGCCAAGGCATGAATGTGAACTTAATGATGGATTCTGTAACAAGGTTTGCGATGGCTCAACGTGAAATTGGACTTGCTGTTGGTGAACCACCGACGACAAAAGGATACACTCCTTCCGTTTTTGCGATGTTGCCGAGGCTATTAGAGCGATCGGGAACGAGTGTAAACGGGTCAATTACAGCATTTTACACCGTACTTGTCGATGGTGATGATTTGAATGAACCGATTTCAGATGCAGTTCGCGGTATATTAGACGGACATTTTGTATTAGACCGAAAGTTAGCTAATAAAGGACAATTTCCAGCTATTAATGTATTAAAAAGTGTCAGTCGTGTTATGCATGATATCGTTCCACAGTCTCATCTGGTCGCAGCTGAACGATTACGAGCATTGCTCTCAACTTATTATGAGTCAGAAGATTTAATTAATATTGGTGCTTATAAACGGGGATCCTCAAGAGATGTTGACATGGCGATTCAGGCATTCCCAAAAATAATTGCATTTTTAAAGCAAGGGATTAACGAACAAAGTAATCTTGAAGAAGCGGTAACTATGTTACAAAAACAGTTTGCGAAAGGTGAATAGTGTATGTCATTCCGCTATACTCTCCAAAAGGTACTTGATATTAAAGAACGAGAAAAGCAAGCATCAGAAAATGAATTTAGTAAGGCGACAAAGCAATTTGAAGAAATGGCGATACGCCTATATGATTTATTGAAAAAAAAAGAAGACTTAGAATCTAGCTGCCAACGACAAATGAATGAAGGAATTCCAGTCCATCAACTTCAACAGCATCAAACTCTTTTGATGCGGTTAAATATGGATATTGAAAGACAACAACATTCAACGAATTTGGCACGAAATACAATGTACCAAAAGCAGAAAGACCTTGTTGACGCTTCAATTGAATTGAAAAAATATGAAAAAATGAAAGAAATAAAGCATGCAGAGTATATTGAAGAACAAAAACGGATCGATAATATGCGGATGGACGAAATATCTTTACAGCTATATGTAAACCGCTAAAAATAAGGTGAAGCTTATGAGTAATGATAAAGAGTATAGTAAGGTTCAGTGGTTCTTTTTTGTAATTTTCATCCCAACTATTTTTGCGATCGTTTTATTTGCGGTTATTCTTATGTTCTTAGGAGTTGATCTGAAAGAAAAAGCAAAAGAAGTTGGGGGAAACCTTCCTTTTTTAGATGAATATTTCAAAGAGGAAAAAGAAGAAGAGAACTTAATCAACATTGATGAACTACATGAACAAATTTCATCACAACAAGCCCAAATCGCTCAATTAGAACGACAGCTTTCTAATAAAGATGAAGAATTACTTCGACTTCAACAAGAAATAACGTCATTAGAGGAACAAGTTGAGTTACAAGAAGAAGCTACTGTTGAAGTGATGCAAGAATTGAAGGAAATTGCAAAAACTTATGAAGCTATGTCCACAAAAAATGCTGCTAATATTTTATCTGAACTTCCAACATCAGAAGCGCTGCTTCATATGTCGCAGATTTCAACACAGGCCAGAGCTGGGATACTTGCTAAAATGGAAGCAGAAAAAGCTGCAGAAATTATCTCATTGCTAGCTAATCAATAGTTTATTATGGTTTGAAAGGAGGTGAAACCATGAACATCGTAGGAGTCATAAATCCTAGTCTGTCAATGGGTGGAGTTGGATCAAATGAAGCTAGAGGTACATCAGATAGAAAATCTTCATTCTCCCAAATTCTAGGGAGTTTACCTGTTGATCATGATCGTGGAGACAAAGTGCATCAGCTCACAATAGAAACGGGAATAGATGATCAAGAAGATGCTGAAGAAAAGTTATTAGCTGTATTACAAAGTTTGGCTGCGGTAATTCCATTTGAAGAGGGATTTTTAACAAAGGATAAGCTTAACGATTCGGATGTGAGAGACTTACTCTTATTATTACCAGAGGAACTTAAGTTAGAAATTGAAAGCATCTTTCATAGTGAATTGCCAATTGAAGCTCTTTTACAATCCGTTGATGTATCTAAACAGCCTGCCAACATGCTTACTTTCTTAATTACATTAAAAAGATCATCATCAGACCGGTTATTTTCTACAAAACAAGACTTTACCCAATTTATGAAACATATAGAGCAACTGTTCAAAACAGTTGAAACTCTAAATACTGCTGAAATAAAAAATCCAAGAGATGTGATTCTACAATTAATACAAGCATTACAAAAGGAAGAACAACGTGTGAATCAAAGTCAATTTCTACAGTCTTTAATGCAAAGAATGCGTATTGGGGAGAACAAACAGGATGGTCCACAGGGAGTTACTATTAATACTGATGGCCAAAGTATGTCTCGTGTTCAACAATTGGTCATACATATTGGTGAGCAGCCGACAAGGGAAGCCGAGCAACGACAATTTCTTCGGCAATTTCAAGAAATACTAGGACGCGGAGTCTTTAAAAACTTAAATAATCAATCACAAATTTCAATTAAACTGTTTCCAGAACATTTAGGGCGTTTAGACATTCGTATTTCGCAAATAAATGGTGTAATTACGGCACGTATCCTTTCTAGTAGCAGTACTGCACGAGATTTAATTGAGTCTCAACTACAGCAGCTTAGGCATGCTTTTTCACAACAACAATTGAATGTTGAACGCATTGAAGTAGCCCAGCAACAACAGCAATTAGCAGGAGATTTAAATAGAGATGGTCAAGGAAGACAAGGAGATCGAGATCAAGACGAACAGCAAGAGAAAGAAAGTGAGATAGATAAAGAATCATTTTCTCAATTACTAGATGAACTTACAATAAATGAGAAAGTTTAGGTGTTAAGTATGTACAATACCGTAGACCCGAGTCTTTTTTATGATAACCGTCCTCGTGATGTCAAGAAAACGGGAGAAGGAAACTTAGGAAAAGATGATTTTTTAAAAATTTTAATTACTCAGTTACAGAATCAAGATCCGACTAATCCGATGGATGATCGTGAATTCATTTCGCAAATGGCTCAATTTTCATCGTTAGAGCAAATGACAAATATGAATAAAACGTTAGAGAAATTTATTGCAGCGCAAACTGAAAACAAGTTAATTCAAAATAGTCATTTAATAGGGAAAGAAGTTCAATGGCAAAAGCATGACTCATCATCTGAGAGCGAATTAAAAACAAATGTCGTTAAAGCCGTCCGTCAACGTGATGGAGAGGTTTCTGTTCAATTAGACAATGGAAATTGGATCGTTGTTGATCAAATTAAACAAATTAGTTCAGGTGCTAAAGAAACGAGTGAATAGGAGGTGAAGTGATGGACCCTCATATATATTCACAAAAACTAAGACCACTGCCTCAAGTACCTTATTCTAAAAAAAGCATATCGCAAATGAGGCAAGGAAATTTCCGTGACATTTTACAAACAGAGATCAACAGCAACAAAGGAATAAAACTTAGTAAACACGCTGAAAAGCGCTTGCATGAACGAGGAATTTCCATCGATGAAGACAAATGGACTGTTATCCAAGACAAATTAATCGAAGCTAAATCTAAAGGCATCAATGACTCTCTAGTTGTGTTAAATAATGCAGCTCTAATAATAAATGCAAAAAGTAATACCGTTATTACTGCATTAGACCGGGACGAAGCAAGCACACAAATTTTTACAAACATTAATGGAACGATTCTTATTGATTAGAGGCTGGACCGAAATGGAAGCCTGAGGTTGTGGAATGATAGAAACAACCATTGAATTATAACAATGAAGGGGACATACACATGCTACGATCAATGTATTCTAGTATTGGTGGATTAAAAAACTCACAAACAAAGTTAGATGTTATTGGGAATAATATTGCCAATGTAAACACATTTGGATTTAAAAAAGGTCGAACAACATTTCAAGATATCATGAGTCAGCAAATGCGTGGTGCAAGTACTCCAACTGAAAACCGTGGGGGAACAAATCCGATGCAGGTTGGACTAGGAGGAACGATTGCAACAATTGATACCATTCATACACAAGGAAGTATGCAAACGACAGGGCGATCACTTGATGTTGCTGTCTCAGGAGACGGTTTTTTCGTAGTTAATAATGGGAATTTAAATTCCTATACACGTGCAGGAAATTTTTATTTAGATGAAAACGGAACGCTTGTTAACGGAGACGGTCTTCGCGTAATGGGGTATGGTTTACAAGCAGGTACAACTGATCAAATTGATTTCACTCAAATTCAATCTTTGCAAATTCAAGCAGGAAGCCAAATGGCACCTGAAGCGACAACAAATATTTCATATAAAGGTAACTTTAATGCTGACCGACCGCCTGTTGGAAGTGCAGATGGTGGTACTGCATTAGTTAATGAAGCGGATGAGTTAACTCAGCAACAAATCAATGATGCAATGAAGAGTGGATTTATCATTACGCATGAAGTTGTTGATTCACTAGGAGCAACTCACAATGTAAAGCTAGCGTTTCAAAAAACAGCCACTGGAGAATGGACAGTCGGGCTGATTAGGCCTTCCATTGATCTTAACACGCGAGAACAAAACCAAGATCCTATGACAGGGCAGTTGTACTACACATATGAAAGATTAGATAGTGAGGATACTCCTTTTCCTGGTTTGACAGATGACTTCATTAAATTTGGAGCGAATGGATATGTGATCCAGGATGATCCAAACGCTGTTAATACTAATTCTATGAAAGAAGTAAACTTAACATTAAATTTAAATGACCGTCCACTCGGAGCAGGGGATTACAATGGTGCTGAAGATCTTCAGTTAACGTTTGACTTTTCAAAATTCACTCAATTTTCAGGCTCGAATACTGCTGATGTGGATAATGTCACAGGGAATATTGACGGCTTTTTAGATAGCTTTAATATTGGACAATCGGGTGAAATTGTTGGTGTTTATTCTAATGGCCGTGTACAACTTCTTGGCCAACTTGCGCTTGCAACATTTAATAACCCAGGTGGATTAAATAAATCAGGGAATAACACGTATCAAGCATCTAACAATTCTGGGCAGCCAAACATTGGTATACCAGGGGAAGGTCGTGGAGTGCTGATGGGAAGTTCATTAGAAATGTCTAACGTTGATATTTCAGAGGAATTCACAGAAATGATCGTCGCTCAACGGGGCTTTCAAGCAAACACTAGAATTATTACAACATCCGATGAAATCTTACAAGAGCTCGTTAACTTAAAACGTTAATATAGTATTTTTCCGTAATTGGAAAAGGGCTACTTTTGGTTCCAAAAGACATTGACGGATAGGAGGAAGGGGACTGGTCATGTGATTATGTTCAAGTTATTAGTACTGTTCATGAGCTGTTCTCCTAATTGTAATTATGATTAAGTTAACTAGATTAAATAATAGTACATTCTTATTAAATGCGTTATTAATTGAACAAGTTGAAGCTTTTCCTGATACGACCATTACACTTGTCAATGGAAAAAAGATAGTAGTGCTTGAGTCACTTAACGATGTTATGCTTAAGACAAATGAACTATATCAAACGATCGGTCTTGCTTCAATTTTTAGTAAAAAAGATTCGGAGGGTTCTTGATTGTTTAAAAATAAATTAGTGAATATCATGATGATTCTCCTCGTTTCTCTTACATTAATTGGAGTTGTTACATTAGTACTTATTAATTATTTATCAACAGAAACTAACGATTCTGGAGAACCGACTATTGATGAGATAATTGCTCTTTCTTATGATACACCTGAGTTAACGACAATGTTATTAAGTAATGAATTTGCGAAAGTCCAATTTAAAATTCAAGTTGATAACAAAAAGGCATTATCAGAGATTACTAAACGAGATTTTCAAATTGAAAATATTATTATTCGAGAGTTAGCTGGGATGAAGTCATCTCAACTTTCTGGCTCAGAAGGTATAACTCAATTAGAAAACCAGTTGAAATTTAAAATAAATGAGTTGATGACAGAAGGTATCGTCGTTGATATATATACTCGACGATTAATTGTTCAATAAACGTCTGTAATAGTTTGAGAGGTGAGGCTCTTGGCTGACATTTTGTCACAAGGTGAGATTGATGCACTTTTATCCGCGCTTTCTACTGGAGAAATGGATGCTGATGAACTGAAGAAAGAGGAAACAGAAAAGAAAGTTAAGGTATACGATTTTAAAAGGGCTTTGCGGTTCTCGAAAGATCAAATAAGAAGTTTATCGAGAATTCATGAAAACTTTGCTAGATTATTAACTACTTTTTTTTCTGCCCAGCTGAGGACATTTGTTCAAATTTCAGTTGCTTCGGTTGACCAGCTACCGTATGAAGAGTTTATACGTTCAATACCAAAAATGACGATATTAAACGTCTTTGAACCCTATCCGTTAGATGGTAGATTTTTAATGGAAGTGAATCCGAATATCGCTTATTCTATGCTTGATCGATTATTAGGTGGTAAAGGGGTTGCCGTCAATAAAATCGATAATTTAACAGAAATTGAAACTCGAATTATGTCACAATTATTTCAACGGACGTTAGAAAGCTTTACAGATGCGTGGTCTTCGGTTGTTGAATTAGATCCTGTAATGGAAGATATTGAGGTTAACCCTCAGTTTTTACAAATGGTTTCCCCTAATGAAACGGTTGTTGTTATTTCACTTTCGACAACGATTGGAGAAACATCAGGAATGATTAACTTGTGCTTGCCACACGTTACGTTAGAAGAAATTCTTCCGAAATTATCTGTCCATTATTGGATGCAAACGAAGAAAAAACAACGGCAGCCAGGTGAAGTTGAGGCATTAGAAGCTACAGTTCGTAAAGCACCATTACTGATCCAAGCAGAGCTTGGACGATCAGAAATTACAATTCAAGAATTTTTACAGCTCAGCACAGGTGATGTGATTGAGTTAGATCAAAATATTAATGAGTCTCTGTTAGTGACTGTAGGTGGGGAGCATAGATATAAAGCTCAACCTGGAAAGTCGAAAAATCAGCTGGCTATTCAAATAACAGAGGTTATGGAGGAGGCACTAGAAGATGAATGACGATATGCTTTCCCAAGAAGAGATTAATGAGCTCTTAAGGGGAGTTGGAATCGACGACGATGACCAAACCTCAGATGAAGATGTAAATAATCCTGATACCTTAAGAGTTGAAGATTATTTATCTGCTGTTGAACAAGATGCATTAGGAGAAATCGGGAATATTTCGTTTGGTAGTGCAGCTACAGCACTATCTACTTTACTTAATCAAAAAGTGGATATTACAACACCTCAAGTGTCGGTAATTAACAGAAACACATTAGATGAGGAGTTTCCACAACCCCACGTTGCGGTGTCTGTTCAATATACTGAAGGTTTTGAGGGAATGAATTTACTTGTTATTAAAACAACAGATGCTGCAATTATCGCTGACCTAATGCTTGGTGGTGACGGCTTAACCCCCTCTGAGGATTTAGGTGAAATGCAAGTTAGTGCAGTACAGGAAGCAATGAACCAAATGATGGGGTCTGCTTCTACTTCTATGTCGACGATTTTTAATAAGAAAGTGGATATTTCTCCGCCAGGAATTGATTTAATGAATATTCCTAGAGAAGAAGGTATGGAAAGTATTCCAAGTGATGATATATTAGTCAAGATTTCGTTTAGACTAAAAATTGGTGAGTTAATCGACTCTTCAATAATGCAATTAGTCACGGTAACTTTTGCAAAGCAGTTAGTTGAAGAACTGATGAATCCACCACAGCCTGTTCCGATGTCTGAACAGGCAAAAGTACAAACAATGCCTGAACGACCAGTACAAGAGTTTATACAACAAACACAACCTGTGCAACAGAAGCCAATGGAACAACCGATGCATGAACAATCAGTCGCACAATATGAACAGCCACAATATGATCATCGTGGTCAACAACATTTAGGCTCACAATTTCAACAACGGCAAGTTGATGTACAACCGGCTGCATTTTCAAGCTTTGAACCACCTGAACTAACGCAAAGTGAGTCAAACAATTTAAACATGTTACTTGATATTCCACTACAAGTGACAGTAGAGCTTGGCCGAACGAAAAGGTCAATTAAAGAAATTTTAGAATTTGGTCAAGGCTCAATTATTGAGTTAGATAAATTGGCAGGTGAACCAGTCGATATATTAGTGAATCAAAAATTAATTGCAAAAGGTGAAGTCGTTGTTATCGATGAGAATTTTGGTGTGCGCGTTACTGATATTGTGAGTCAACAAGATAGAATAAAAAATCTCCGTTAAAATACGCGCGAAAAGTTGAATGATTTCGATTGTTGAAATAATTACTATATGTTTGGACAAAGTGAAAGGATGAACGATCATGTCAGGGAAAATATTAATTGTAGATGATGCAGCTTTTATGAGAATGATGATTAAAGACATACTATCAAAAAATGGTTTTGAAGTCGTTGGTGAAGCAACAGATGGTGCACAAGCTGTCGAAAAATATAAAGAGCTTTCACCTGATTTAGTAACGATGGATATTACAATGCCTGAAATGGATGGAATTACTTCTTTAAAGGAAATTAAAAAAATTGACCCAAATGCAAAAGTAATTATGTGTTCCGCAATGGGACAACAAGCAATGGTAATTGACGCTATTCAAGCAGGTGCGAAGGATTTCATTGTAAAACCATTTCAAGCCGACCGTGTGTTAGAGGCAATTAAAAAGACATTAGGTTAAGGAAGGGTGATAGTCCCTTGTACCGTAATTATTTTTGGATTGTTTTTAGTTTATTTATCGTTTTAACTATGAACTTTAACGAGCCAGTTCTAGCTTCGCAAACTGGAACTGGCTCCGTATTTGATGCTTTACCAACCAATGACCATAAACAAACTGACGGTGAGGCAGTGGAACCGGCGCCAACTGACACTGAACCTGAGCTTAAAGATAATACGCCAATACAGGATACAGCTGAAACATCATTTGATAATGGGACAAGTTTCTTTATGTTATTATTACAAATGATTGCTGCTCTAGTTGTCATCATTGCATTAATTTATATCATGTTGCGGTTTGTAAGTAAACGGACGCGATCTTTTAGAGAGCACCAAACGATTCAAAGTATTGGAGGCGTACCATTAGGAACAAATCGATCATTGCAGATGATTAAACTAGGTAATCGTATTCTAGTCATTGGAGTTGGAGAAACGATCCAACTTATAAAAGAAATTGATGATAAGGCTGAAGTTGATAAAATATTAGCTCAACAAGAATCAGAGTTTGAACGAATCGAACAGCCATTAACTAAAGCTTCAACGTGGATTAACCAACTCGTAACAAAAAAAAGGCAGGATAGTAAGGAAAATACGCTCGACTTTAGTGAGTTATTAAATAAACAGTTAAAGGATGTTTCTAAGTCGCAAAAACAAATCCACGAGGCGATGAAGGAGCATAAGAAATGACAGAATTTTTCCCGATATTTACTGATGAACCAGAGAACTTAGCCACTACCATTCAAATATTATTATTGCTAACAGTATTATCTTTAGCACCGAGTATCCTTATTTTAATGACTTGTTTCACGAGAATTGTGATTGTCCTTTCTTTTGTACGAACGGGTCTAGCTACACAGCAGATGCCGCCTAATCAAGTTATTATTGCTTTAGCACTATTTATTACATTTTTTATCATGGCACCTGTATTTGCAGAAGTAAATGAACAAGCGCTATCACCGTTATTAGCTGAAGAAATTAATCAAGAGGAAGCATTTGATCGAGCCGTGGTACCTATGAAAGAGTTTATGTCAAAGCATACACGCGAGAAAGATTTAGCTTTATTTATGGGTTATGCAGGGATGGACAGACCACAAACACTTGAAGATATACCATTGACAGCGCTTGTACCTGCATTTGCTATAAGTGAATTAAAAACAGCCTTTCAAATTGGCTTCTTTATTTTTATTCCATTTCTTGTCATTGATATGATCGTTGCAAGTGTGTTAATGGCTATGGGGATGATGATGCTACCTCCAGTTATGATTGCCTTACCTTTTAAAATATTATTATTTGTGATGGTAGATGGATGGTATTTAATCGTTCAATCTTTATTACTAAGCTATAGCTAACCCAACTATAAAAGTAGGTGAATTCTTTGAGTGCTGAACAAGTTATTTCTCTAGCTGAAAACGGAGTATGGACGGTTTTAATGGTAGCAGGACCGCTACTGTTAATTGCATTATCCCTAGGGTTACTTGTAAGTATTTTTCAGGCGACAACACAAATTCAGGAACAGACGTTGGCTTTTATTCCTAAAATTGTAGGTGTATTTGTTGCCTTAGTATTTTTTGGTCCGTGGATGTTATCTCAATTGATCAATTTTACGTACCATATTTTCAATAACTTACATCGGGTTGTAGGGTAATGATTGATTGGATTAACTTTTTACCAGCTTTTTTATTAGTCTTTATTCGAGTATTGGCATTTTTTACAGTGATGCCAATATTCTCATATCGAACGATTCCAACTACGTTGAAAATTGGACTTGCCGTTTATTTAGCTTGGATTATGTTTTTTACAATTGATGCACCCGAGCTTGCACTAGATGAAAACTATTTTCTACTAATTATTAAAGAAATTCTAGTAGGGTTACTCGTTGGTTTAATTGCGACAATTCTTATTTATGCAATTCAAGTTGCTGGAGCATTTATGGATATGAATATGGGATTTATGATTGCAAATGTTGTTGATCCAGCAACAGGCGCTCAATCTCCATTAATCGGAGGGTATTTGTACACTTTTGCATTGTTACTACTCCTTGTAACTGATGCACATCACTTGTTAATAGATGGAGTTTACTATAGCTATCAGTTTATTCCTTTAGAGCAATTGTTCATACCACTAGGAAATGAAAATGTCATTGAGTTTATATTCCTAACTTTTAATAAAATGTTTATTATTGCTTTTCAAATGGCACTCCCAATTGTAGGCGCCTTATTTTTAGTTGATGTAGCACTTGGAATGATCTCGCGCTCGGTACCACAAATGAATGTATTTGTCGTAGGTATGCCACTAAAGATACTCGTAGGTCTTTTGTTATTAACTATATTTTTAAGCGTATTTTACATGATTGTCCAACAGCTATTTGAAACGATCGTGGTTACGATGAGAACGCTTATGCAATTACTGGGAGGTGTCTAAGGGATGCCTTATATCCAATTAAATCTACAGTTTTTCGCACAAGAAAAAACAGAAAAAGCGACACCGAAAAAGCGTCAAGACACGAGAAAGAAAGGACAAGTTCCTAAAAGTACCGACGTTAATACTGCAATTATCATGCTACTAGTCTTCTTATTCCTTTGGTTTATTGGACACATCGTAGGCGATCATTTATTAGGAATGTTAAAGCATACGTTCCAAGAATATATGTTGCTGGATTTAACAGAGCTGACACTACATGTGGTACTGAATGAGATTACAGTAACGTCAGCAACTGTATTATTACCGATTATGCTAGTTGCCTTAGTAGCGGGTGTGTTTAGTAGTTATTTACAAGTAGGTCCATTATTTGCACCGGAAGCGATTAAGCCTAAGTTATCTAAACTAGATCCAATCCAAGGCTTTAAAAGAATTTTCTCTGTACGAGCGATTGTAGAATTATTAAAATCACTTCTAAAAATTACATTTGTAGGGACAGTTGTCTTTTCGATTCTTTGGTTCAGCCTTGATTCTGTGATGATTTTATCTCAAAAGTCAGTTGCGGATGGGTTTTATCAAATCGCACAATTAACAATTATTATGGGAATAGCAGTAGCTATTTTATTACTTATTTTATCAATACCCGATTATTTGTATCAAAAATATGATCATGAAAAGCAAATAAAAATGTCTAAACAAGATATTAAAGATGAGCATAAAAACATGGAAGGTGACCCAAAAGTCAAGTCAAAACGAAAACAAAAGCAAATGGAAATGGCAATGTCACGGATGATGCAGGAAGTTCCAAAGGCTGATGTTGTTATTACGAACCCGACTCATTTTGCAATTGCCTTAAAATACGACGGTGAGAAAATGGATGCACCTGTTGTCGTTGCAAAAGGTGTTGATTATGTTGCTTTTAAAATTCGTTCCATAGCGAAAAATCACGATGTTACGATCGTTGAAAATAAACCTTTAGCAAGGGCGTTGTATGCACAAGCTAATATCGGTGATCCAGTTCCAGAGGATTTATTTAAAGCAGTTGCCGAGGTCCTCGCTTATGTATATCGTCTAAAAAGTAAAAAAGTTGAGTAGTTAATGTTGGAAGAAGAGGAGAGAGTTTCCATTGTCGATTAAAGATTTATCTGTATTACTAGGCGTAATCTTAATAATTATCATGCTTATCATCCCATTACCGCCTGCGATGCTCGATGTTCTCATTATTATTAATATCTCTCTTGCTCTTGTCATTATATTAGTCGCGATGAATACTCGGGAACCCCTCCAATTTTCAATATTCCCGACACTTTTGTTACTCGTTACATTGTTTCGCCTTGGACTAAATGTTTCAACGACACGATCGATCCTAGGAAATGCAGAAGCTGGAAATGTAATCGAGACGTTCGGATCATTCGTCGTCGGCGGGAATGCTCTTGTTGGCTTTGTCGTTTTCCTTATATTAATTATCATTCAATTTCTTGTCATTACAAAAGGGGCTGAACGAGTATCAGAGGTAGGTGCACGTTTTACTCTTGACGCAATGCCAGGGAAACAAATGAGTATAGACGCTGATTTAAATGCTGGAATGATCTCAGATATAGAAGCCAAAGAGCGTCGGCAAAAAATCGAACAAGAAGCAGACTTTTACGGGGCGATGGATGGTGCGAGTAAGTTCGTAAAAGGTGACGCGATTGCAGGTATTGTTATTGTCATTATTAACCTTATATTTGGCTTAATAATTGGTATGTCACAGCTAGGGATGGGAATTGGTGAAGCTGCGAATACATTCACATTGCTTACCGTTGGTGATGGACTTGTAAGTCAAATACCTGCGTTATTAATTTCAACCGCAACAGGGATTGTTGTAACCCGAGCTACTTCTGAGGGAAACTTAGGACACGATATAACAAAACAACTACTAGCTTACCCGACGATGCTTTATGTAGCCGGTGGGACAATCTTCTTATTAGGTGTTGTTACACCTATTACTCCATATGTCACGTTTCCAATTGCTGGACTTCTTGTTTATGGTGGTTGGTACTTATCGAAAGCACAGAAAAAAGTGCTGGAGGAAGAATCATCTAAATCTGAAGAAGCCTTAGACAGTAATGAAGATTTGAAGTCACCAGAAAGTGTTGTTAACCTTTTACAAATTGACCCCATTGAATTTGAATTTGGATATGGACTAATTCCGTTAGCTGATGCTAATCAAGGTGGAGACTTACTTGATCGTGTCGTAATGATTAGACGGCAGCTTGCTTTAGAGCTTGGAATGATTGTACCTGTTATTCGAATAAGAGATAATATTCAATTACAACCGAATGAATATGTCATTAAAATAAAAGGGAATGAAATTGCAAAAGGGGATCTTTTACTAGATCATTATATGGCTATGAGCCCAGGAATAGAGGATGAGTCGATTGTTGGTATAGATACAATTGAACCAGCATTCGGATTACCAGCTTTATGGATTGGGGAAGATATGAAAGAACAAGCTGAACTATCAGGCTATACAGTTGTTGACCCACCATCAGTCGTATCTACCCATTTAACAGAAGTCATCAAACGCCATGCTCATGAGTTAATTGGAAGGCAAGAAACAAAACAGTTGATTGACCATTTAAAAGAATCCTATCCAACTCTTGTAGAGGACGTTACACCAAATCCTTTAACAGTTGGTGAAATCCAAAAAGTACTTGCAAATCTTTTACGTGAGAATGTGTCGATACGAAATCTACCTGTTATATTTGAAGTGTTGGCGGATTACGGTCCGATGTCAAAAGATATGGATTTAATTACTGAATACGTACGACAAGGTTTATCAAGACAAATTTCTAAACAATATTCTACACCAGGAGAGCCTCTTTATGTTGTGACATTAAGTGGTTCTGTTGAAAAACGAATGGCTGAATCAGTTCAACAAACGGAACATGGAAATTTCTTATCGATGGATCCAAGTCAATCTCAACAAATCATTGAAATGGTATCGATCGAAGTTGAACGTCTATCGCAAATGGGACAAGTTCCAATTATTTTATGTTCTCCAGCTGTTAGGATGTATGTCAGACAATTGCTTGAACGGTATATGCCAAACGTTCCTGTTTTATCATATAACGAATTGGAACCAGAAGTTGAGGTACAAAGTGTTGGGGTGGTGAATATAGATTGAAGATTAAAAAGTTTATAGCTCCGTCGATGCCAGAAGCAATGAAAAAAATTCGTGAAGAGCTGGGGCATGATGCAGTGATTTTAAATTCAAGAGAAATCGTATCTGGTGGATTTTTAGGTTTCTTTACGAAAAAGAATATTGAGGTCATTGCAGCAATTGACCGTACTCCAACTATTAAACGACCTACCCCAAAAAAGCAGCAAATGAATGAAGGACGTATGGAATTACCAGGCGTCCTTCAACAAAAAAAGCAAATGGTCACACAAGAGCATAGCCAGGAAAAATTGATAAAAGAAATCGAACATCTAAAAACATTGGTGACTTCTATAGCTACGAATGAAGTAAACCCTGAACGTGAGTATCCTGAGCCTTTTCAAACGATTAATAATTTGCTTGAAGACCAAGAAGTAGCAAAGCAACTTCGCTTACAAACGATGAAGCATTTATTAAGAAAGTGGTACGAGAAAGATCAGGTGGAAACCAAAAAAGAAGAAGTTATTGAATGGTTAAAAGCGTATTTACTCGATTCTATTCGTGATATACCTATGGGAGGAATAACGTTTACGAAACGCTTTGTCAATATTGTAGGTCCTACTGGAGTGGGAAAAACTACGACAATTGCCAAGCTTGCTGCCCATAGTGTTTTAAAAAAACATAAAAAAGTTGCATTGATAACAACAGATACATATCGCATAGCCGCTGTTGAGCAATTAAAAACGTATGCCAAAATATTAAATATTCCATTAGAAGTCGCTTACTCTATTGAAGATTTTAAAAAGGCAAAAGATCAATTCTCCAAATATGACCTCGTTCTTGTTGATAGCGCAGGACGAAACTTTCGAAATCCACTATACGTGGAAGAACTACAAAATGTTATAGATTTTACGGATGAAGTGGAAACCTATTTAGTTCTAGCATTAACATCTAAATATCGTGACATGGAAGCTATTTATGAAAAGTTCTCACTTATTCATATAGATAAAGTTATTTTTACGAAAAAGGATGAAACGTCTTATTATGGCTCAATGCTTACTTTTGTTCAGAAAAATAAAGTTGGAATTGCTTATATTACTGACGGTCAAAATGTCCCAGATGACATTACAGAAGGTAGTGGACAGGCAATTGTTAATTCTATAGTTGAGGTAAAAAATGATGAATGACCAAGCTGAAAGCTTACGTAAGATAATGAATAATATAGATAATGGCAATGATACAAAGGTCATTTCAGTAGTTAGTGGAAAAGGAGGAGTTGGGAAATCTAACTTTTCTATTAATTTTTCAATCGGTTTATCACAAGCTGGAAAACGAGTACTATTATTTGATTTAGATATTGGTATGGCGAATGTCGATATCCTAATGGGAGTTTCTAGCAAATATAACGTTGTCGATATGATTGAAAATGAATTAACAATTTGGGATATTATTGAGACAGGACCAGAAAATGTATCCTTTGTCTCTGGTGGTTCGGGATTTACACAATTATTTAAATTAAATGAGAAAAAATTCCAACGTTTTATGACTCAACTCGAATCATTAGGACAGGAGTTTGATTATATTATTTTTGATATGGGAGCAGGTGTGTCAGAGGATAGCATGCAGTTTATCCTTTCTTCGAATGAAGTGATCGTTGTTACTACACCCGAGCCTACTGCGATAACAGATGCTTATGCAATGCTTAAATACATTAACTCAAAAATGGATTCCATCCAGTGTTCTATCATTGTTAACCGGACAGATACGAATAAAGAAGGCCTTTTGACAGCACAAAATTTTATGCGAGTCGTCAAGCAGTTTTTACAAAAAGATTTAACGTATCTAGGGAGTATTCCAAATGATAAGTCTGTATCAAAAGCTGTAAGATCTCAAAAGCCGGTTCTTGTATTAGATCCAAAAGCGAAATCGAGTCAGGCAATAGAGTTAATCGTCAAGCAGTTTTTAGGTGAACAAAAGATCGATCAGGATAAGCCTCAGTTTCATTCATTTTTACATCGCTTTAAGCGTTTTTTCAGGACATAGCTACTAAGTCAGTTGTTTAATGAAGGGGGGGTAATGTGAGAGCGAAAATCACAGTATTGGTTGTTGATGATTCTGCATTTATGAGAAAAGTCATCAGTGATCTATTACAACAAGATGAGCGAATTCACGTAATTGGGACTGCAAGAAATGGACAGGATGCTCTGCATAAACTAAAGACACTTAAGCCAACTGTTATTACTCTTGATGTTGAAATGCCGGTCATGAACGGGTTAGAAACGTTAAAAAAAATTATGGAAACTACTCCGATACCCGTTGTGATGATAAGCAGTACGACATTAGAAGGTGCTAAAAATACAATGTTAGCCATGGAATACGGAGCTGTAGATTTTATTGCAAAAACATCAGGGGCAATATCTCTAGATATACACAATATTAAGGATGAAATAATCGGCAAAGTTGTTTTAGCTGCTCAATCTCAAGTATCCAATTTTATTAACAATACTAAGAAAATTGTAACAAATACGTCAAATCAAATGATAATAAAAGATAAAGAAATTCGTTCATTTAAAAATAATGGGAAGAAAAAAGTGGTTGCCATTGGTACTTCTACAGGTGGCCCAAAAGCTCTCCAACAAGTTCTTACGAAAATTCCGCCGACGATTAATGCTCCAATATTAATCGTTCAACATATGCCACAAGGATTTACAAAGTCATTAGCTAACCGTTTAAACTCTTTATGCAATATTGAAGTAAAAGAAGCAGAAGATGGAGAGATCATCAAAAATGGGGTTGCTTATTTAGCACCTGGTGGTTCACATTTAACAGTAAAAAAAGTAGGGTCTGTATTAGCCGCTTGTCTAAATCAATTACCTCCTCGTAAAGGACATCGTCCATCTGTTGACGTGTTATTTGAGTCATTAGCAAAGGTGACGAATTATAGTGTTCTTTCGATCATTATGACTGGGATGGGAGCAGATGGAACAGAAGGATTACTAAAGTTGAAAGATCTTACTAACACTTATTCAATTGCAGAAGCTAAAGAATCTTGTATTGTATTTGGAATGCCACGTTCAGCTATTAAAACAAACAAAGTAAATGAGATTGTTCATCTTCAAAATATAAGTATGCGAGTCATGGAGCTAGTTTAGTACATAAGGTTTACCCTCAGAAATAATAAAAACAAGTTCTAGGGAGAGGTTGCTCAAATGAGTTATATTGAACGAATTAAATCGTACCATTTAGATGTATTAAAAGAAATAGGAAATATTGGTGCAGGAAATGCAGCAACTGCACTTTCAACTCTACTAAATAAAAGTATAGATATGAAAGTACCATCTGTTAGAATAGTTTCTTTTCAAGAAATAACAGATTTAGTTGGAGGAGCAGATAAAGTCGTTGCAGCCATATTTCTTCGTCTTGAAGGAGATGCACCTGGAAGTATGTTTTTATTAATTCCTGTTGCTGAGGCAGAGCAACTGATTCGGCGTTTAACAGGTGATGTCACCTTTCAGTTATCTGAACCACCATTTGATGAACTAGGTCTATCAGCATTACAAGAAATGGGCAATATTTTAGCGGGTTCTTATTTATCGGCACTTTCAGATTTTACACGACTGAACTTACAGCCCTCTGTCCCAGCATTAAGCATTGATTTAGCTGGAGCGATTTTAAGTTTTGGTCTAATTGAAGTGTCGCAAGTCAGTGACTATACTATTGTTATTGATACTGAAGTAAATGAGATGGACAACGAGTTATCACAGTCGAGTGGTCATTTCTTTTTACTCCCTGATCCAACTGCCTTTGAACAAATTTTTACAGCCTTAGGAGTAGAGATGGATGAATGATGTGGTTAAAGAGGTTGTTAAAGTTGGAATGGCAGATTTAAATATTGTTAAATCCCCTCACACGATTAGAACTTCGGGATTAGGGTCATGTGTAGGGATTGTATTATACGATGATTATTCAAATATATCAGGAATGGCACATGTCATGCTTCCAGATTCGAAACTTGGTAAATCTGGTACGTTAAATGTAGCTAAGTATGCGGATACTGCAATTACTGAACTTATTCAAAAGATGAAGAGTGCAGGGGCGAGAACTTATTCATTAAAAGCAAAAATAGCAGGTGGAGCTCAAATGTTTAATTTTTCAAGTTCAAATGAAATGATGAGAATTGGACCGAGAAATGTCGATGCTGTAAAAGAAAAGTTGAAGCAACTTCGGATCCCGGTCGTGGCAGAAGATATCGGTGGAAGTAGTGGACGTACGATTGAATTTAATCCTCTTACTAAAAAGCTGAATATACGAACAGTAAGTCAAGGAGTAAAGGAAATCTAATGCTTTATGGAACTTGGTTGGTTAATTTATATCTTGGTATTGTCGCTTTTTTTATCGTTTTTTTAGGGTCATTAGGGAATAATTTAATCAAAACCACTTGCTATAGAGCGGCTGTTGCTTTTGTTGTAACTTTTCTTATCACCTATTTTTTTCGTTGGCTCTGGTCGATTGCCTTCGCATCTTCAACGAACAAGGTTCAGGAGGATGAAGTGCTTTTTAAGCAGGAATTAAATAAGATTGAAGATCCAACAGAAGATCGTGAATATAGTGACGAAGACATTCAAAAGGCGAGTGAATATGTACGTGAACTTCTCGATGACAAGGAGGTATAGTCATGCCTGAAACACCATTATGCGAGGAACAAAAATTATGGGATAAGTGGATCGGTACAAAAGATAATGAGGCTTGCGACTCATTAATTCGCTTATATATGCCGCTTGTCCGGTACCATGTGAGTCGAGTTGCTTCAGGGCTCCCACGTAATGTGAATAAGGATGATTTAATGAGTCATGGGATGTTGGGCTTGTATGACGCACTTGAAAAGTTTGATTCACAGCGAGATTTAAAATTTGATACGTATGCTTCTTTTAGAATAAGAGGTGCAATTATAGATGGTTTAAGAAAAGAAGATTGGCTTCCTCGGTCCTTGAGAGAAAAATCAAAAAAAGTAGAAGCAACGATTGAGCGTTTGGAACAATCTTTAGGGCGTTATGTCAACGCTAATGAAGTGGCTAATGAATTAGGGACTTCAGAAGACGAAGTTACACATATCATGTCGGAAAGTTTTTACGCTAATATGCTCTCGATTGATGAAAGAACGAATGATTCTGATCGTGAAGAAACGTACAAATCTACTATTGAAGATAAACGTACATTAACTCCAGAACAATCTGTTATTGCAGAAGCAACCAAAAAAGAATTAGCTAGAGTGATTCAAAATTTAAATGAAAAAGAGCAGATTGTCATTAGTTTGTTTTACTTTGAAGAATTAACTCTAACTGAAATAGGACAAGTCTTAGATTTGTCTACTTCACGTATTTCTCAAATACATTCAAAGGCACTTTTTCGACTGCAGCAAGTATTAAAAAAGGCGATAAGCTAAAAAAAGCTAATCGAAAGCGATGTGATGAATAAACATGACCCCTTTAGATGATATTTTTGAAATTCAAATTAGTAGTAATAAGATGAAAGCAACCATTATACAAAATCAAAAAAACGATGAAAAAACTAAACTTACGTATGATGAGCTTATAACTTGGGTGAAAGAACATGGAGTTGTTTATGGCATTAATGATAACGGCTTGCAAAAGATCGTTGAAAATAATGGCCTATTAACCTCACCATTTGTCTTTGCTGAAGGCACTAATCCACTAAATGGGAATAATGCATATTTAAAAGCGACTAAATTTGTATCGGAAAAAAGTGATAGGCTAGATGTTGATCAAGTTGATTTGCGGCATGTAATCAATATTCCATCTGTTAGTCAAGGTCAAACTGTAGGGGAAAAAGTAGAAGCAACACTAGGTCAATCAGGAAGAAATGTATTGGGCGAAGAAATCCCTGCAAAACCAGGAAGGGACTTTATTTTACGACCAGGAAAAAATACATCGGTTTCCGAAGACAAATCAAAACTGATTGCTCAGGTTGATGGTCAACTGTGCATTGATAAGAAAACGATTCATGTTTACCCCGTATATGAAGTTCACGGGGACCTAGACATGAGGACTGGAAACATTGAATTTATCGGTAATGTTTCAATCCGAGGGAATGTTCCTGCAGGCTTTCAGGTGAAAGCAAAAGGAGATATTCGTATTCAAGGTACAGTTGAAGCAGCTACTATCATTTCAGAAGGTTCAATATTTGTTGCAGCAGGAATTGTCAGTCAAGGAAAAGGTTTTGTGAAAGCCAAAAAGGATATACATACAACCTTTATTAATCAAGGGAATGTTGAAGCAGAAGGGAACCTTCATGTCAATCAGTCAATATTACATAGTAAATGTCATGTTAATGGGAGTATTTATTGTCCAAAAGGAAATATTGTCGGTGGGAAATTATCTGCGGGGTATGAAATAAACTGTAAGGAATTAGGTAACTCAATGCATACACCAACAGACTTATTTATTGGAGTGCATCAACAGGTATTGGAAAAAATATCGACACATCAAAATCAATTAAAACAAGCAACTGAAGAGCTAGAAAAGCTTAATAAGCTTTTACTTGTAATTGAACTAAAAGAAAAAAAGGGACAAGTGCTGCAAACGAATGAAAGAATAATGAAACTACGCGTAAGAAATACTCTTTTACAAACAAAGGAGAAAAAAGCAATAGCAGAAGAAGAACTAATCGAATTGAACGAAGAAATGGACAAGAGTCATACCGGTGTTGTCAAAGTAGAGCGTCACTTGTATCCAAATGTAACATTAACATTTGGTAAGTATCGTCGGAAAATTACGTCTAACCATCAATATGTAAAAGTATCAATCATTGATAGTGAAATCCAAATCATTCCATTATAATTAAAGAAATGGTAAATCGATGGAGTGTGAATAAAGATGAGTATAAAACCAATTGAGATGCAAGGTTCTTTTCCACGCTCACAAGGTGTAGGAAAAATTCAAGAACAACTACAACAGCGAGCCCAAGTTGGGCAAGATATAATTAGTACACAGTATAAAAGAGATGAAGACCAAAAGAGAAAGCAAGTCAATAAGTCTAATGAATCGGATCTTAATAAGCTAGAACCTGATAAAGAAAAGGAAAAAGACCAGAAACACCAGGACCAAAACAGAAAAAATAAACATGATAAAAAACAAGACATAAGCGAGCACCCATATAAGGGGAAATTTATAGACTTTTCAGGCTAAGGGAGTACATGTATGATTCAATTTTTACTAACTACTAGTCTCGTATTACACTTACTTACTTTTTTGTGGATCATTACTTTACTCCAAAAAGTAAATAATCAACAAACAAGTCCAATAAATGAAGAAAAACTTAAACGTGATATAGAAGATTTGTTAGTTGCCTATACGACAGAAATGAAGGAAGAGAATGAATTTTTGCTCGAGCAAATTAAAAAGTATCAACAAACAAGTACTGCAACAAAAAATGGCGATGAAAAAGAAAACGGGCAACAGAAAACGATCTTAAAAACGGCTACAGTGAAGAGTAAAAAAGAACATAAGGGACGGGTTCAGGCTCAACCTAAAGAAAAGGTCAAATACGAAGAGTATCAGCCACCAGAGATTGAAGGAGAAAAACCAGATTTGTATGAACAGTCTAATACAGCAAAAGTCCTTTTATTATCAAAACAAGGCTTATCGTCTGAAGAAATCGCAAAAAAATTAAACCTTGGTAAAGGCGAAGTAGAGTTAATGATAAAATTTTATCATTAAAATATTCTAGGTAGCTTGCTATTACTTGCTCGTTGTGGTATATTAATCCACGGTGTTAATCACACACGCATTCTAATTTAAGTAGGGGTGCTGAATATATTTCAGTCTTACTTAAAGATGAGGATTGCGGAGGAAAACAAAAACCATTGAAGGAGGTGTTTGATGTGGCAGTAATTTCAATGAAACAATTACTAGAGGCAGGGGTACACTTCGGTCACCAAACTCGTCGTTGGAACCCAAAAATGTCTCGCTACATCTTCACAGAACGTAACGGAATTTACATCATCGATTTACAAAAGACTGTTAAAAAGGTTGAGGAAGCTTACAATTTCGTAAGAGACTTAGCAGCAGACGGAGGTAAAGTATTGTTTGTTGGTACTAAGAAACAAGCTCAAGATTCTGTTAAAGAAGAAGCTGAGCGTTGTGGAATGTACTACATCAACCAACGTTGGTTAGGTGGTACACTAACAAACTTCACTACAATCCAAAAACGTGTTGGACGTTTAAAAGAGCTTGAAAGAATGCAAGAAGATGGAACGTTTGAAGTACTTCCTAAGAAAGAAGTAATTCTTCTTAAGAAGGAAATGGAACGTCTTGAAAAGTTCTTAGGTGGAATTAAAGATATGAAAGCTGTACCAGATGCTTTATTCATTATTGATCCGCGAAAAGAGCGTATTGCTATTGCTGAAGCTCATAAATTAAACATCCCAGTTGTTGCTATTGTAGATACAAACTGTGATCCAGATGAGATTGACTATGTAATTCCTGGTAACGATGATGCGATTCGTGCCGTAAAACTTCTTACTGGTAAAATGGCTGATGCAATTATCGAAGCTACTTCAGCTACTGGTAATGAGAGTCAAGATTCTGAGCAAGTTGAAGTAGAAGAAACTGTTTAATTTCATTTGCTCTTCAAAAGGGTGGTAAAGGGGTTTGCCCTTTATCACCTTTTTTTCAAAAAGACTAGTAATTAAATAATGGGTTACTTTTCTTTAAAATGGACATGCATATAAGATGACTATTTCAAAATGATCAACATGAACATGAATATTGATTGATACTTTGAATGATCATTAAATATGCAAAAATATTACATACAACCATAAGGAGGAATTGATGATGGCAATTACTGCTAGCATGGTAAAAGAATTACGTGAAAAAACAGGTGCAGGGATGATGGACTGCAAAAAAGCATTAGTGGAAACTGATGGGGATATGGAAAAAGCAATTGATTTCCTTCGTGAAAAAGGGATTGCTAAGGCTGCTAAAAAAGCTGATCGTATTGCTGCAGAAGGTTTAGCATATGTTGCGAATGAAGGAAATAAAGCGGTAATCGTTGAAATTAACTCTGAAACAGACTTCGTTGCCAAAAATGAAAACTTCAAAAGTTTAGTTGAAGAATTAGCAAAACAAATTTTAACTAATAACCCAGCAAGTGTTGAAGAAGCACTTGCTCAAACAATGAACGGTGAAACGGTTGAAGCTTACATTAATAGCCAAATTGCTAAAATTGGGGAGAAAATCTCACTTCGTCGCTTTGAAATTGTAGAAAAAGCTGACTCAGCAGTATTCGGTTCTTATTTACATATGGGAGGACGCATCGGAGTTCTTACAGTTCTTGATGGAACGACTGACGAAGATTTAGCAAAAGACATTGCAATGCATATTGCTGCGATTAAGCCAATCTACGTTTCGCGTGATGAGGTTCCAGCTGAAGAAGTAAACCGTGAGCGCGAAGTATTAAAGCAACAAGCACTTAACGAAGGAAAACCAGAAAACATCGTTGAAAAAATGGTAGAAGGCCGTTTAAGTAAATATTTTGAAGATGTATGTTTACTTGACCAACCATTTGTTAAAGATAGTGACCATAAAGTTGGTAAGTATGTAGCGAACAAAGGTGCATCTGTTCAAACATTCATTCGCTATGAAGTAGGCGAAGGTATGGAGAAGCGTGAAGACAACTTCGCAGATGAAGTTATGTCTCAAGTTAAGAAATAATTTAAGCTAGGGTAGGGAGCACACTGTGTTCCCTATTTTTCAAAGTGCATAAATTGATACAAATGTAGTCGATGTACCTATTTGTCGCTAATGGAGGTAAACATGAGCAAATATAAACGCGTAGTCCTAAAACTAAGTGGCGAAGCATTAGCTGGGGATTTAGGATATGGGATTGACCCAGCAGTCATTCAATCAATTGCAAGTCAAGTTAGAGATATCGTTGAATTAGATGTTGAAGTTGCTGTAGTTGTAGGTGGAGGAAATATTTGGCGTGGTATGGCAGGGAGTGCAAAAGGAATGGACCGTGCAACTGCTGACTACATGGGAATGTTAGCAACGGTAATGAATTCTCTTGCGCTTCAAGATAGTCTAGAAAACATTGGAGTACAAACACGTGTACAAACATCCATCGAGATGAGACAAGTGGCAGAACCGTATATTCGTAGGAAAGCGATACGTCATCTAGAAAAAAAACGTGTAGTTATTTTTGCTGCAGGAACAGGTAATCCATATTTTTCTACAGATACTACTGCTGCTTTAAGAGCTGCTGAAATCGAAGCAGAAGTCATTCTAATGGCGAAAAATAAAGTCGATGGTGTATATAGTGCTGATCCAGCTGTGGATGCATCAGCTAAGAAATATCAATCAATTACTTATCTTGATCTCCTTAAAGAAGGTTTGACTGTAATGGATTCAACAGCATCTTCTTTATGTATGGATAATGATATTCCACTCATTGTTTTCTCAATTATGGAAGAAGGAAATATAAAACGAGCTGTTCTAGGTGAAGCAATAGGAACAGTAGTAAGGGGGAGTTAATATGTCAAAAGAACTTATGCAAGACGCACAAGGACGAATGAAAAAGGCATTAGATGCTTTAAACCGTGAATTAGCGACTTTACGAGCAGGGCGTGCAAATCCGAGTTTACTTGAAAAAGTAACAGTAGAATATTACGGTGCTCCTACACCACTCAATCAGTTAGCTACGATTTCTGTACCAGAAGCAAGGATGTTAGTTATCCAACCATTCGATAAAACCGTAATCGGTGATATTGAAAAAGCAATATTAAAATCTGATTTAGGCCTTACTCCTTCAAATGATGGAACGATCATTCGTATTACTATACCTGCGTTAACTGAAGAGCGTCGTAAAGATCTAGTTAAACTTGTAAAGAAATACGCGGAAGAAGGAAAAGTAGCTGTTCGTAATATCCGTCGAGATATTAATGATGATTTGAAAAAGCTACAAAAAGATGGGGAGCTAACAGAAGATGACCTTCGTCGTTCAACAGATGAAGTGCAAAAGCTCACTGATAAACACATCGCAGATATCGATCAAATTGCTACAAATAAAGAAAAAGAAATCATGGAAGTATAAGTCATTTCACGGTACAATAGAATAATGTAAATAGACCCTCTTGATACAGGGGGTTTTTTTACACTGTTCTATTGAAAAAGTAGACATATTCCTTGAAATTTGTATTATAGCTAATCCATATGGCAAAAATGGATGATGTTGTTTTGGAGGGCTAGAAATGCTTGAGAAATTTAAAAAGTGGAGATCATCTAACGAAATGGATAGACCCTCACTTGAAGTGGATTTAGAAAATATTCCAAATCATGTTGCTATCATAATGGATGGTAATGGACGATGGGCTAAAAATAAAGGTCTACCACGTGTAGCTGGCCATCGTGAAGGGATGAAAGTCGTTAATCGGATTGTAAGTCGAGCGAATGCTCTTGGTGTAAAGGTTTTAACTTTATATGCGTTTTCAACAGAAAACTGGAAAAGACCGAAGCCAGAAGTTGAGTTTTTAATGAAATTACCGGAGCGGTATTTAAGTCATGAACTTCCTAAGTTAAAAAAAGAAAATGTAAAAGTTAGGTTGATGGGGTGTCCTGATGAATTACCTCCACACACACTTCGTGCTGTAGAAACTGCGATTGATGAAACAAAGGATAATACAGGACTCATATTAAATTTTGCATTGAATTATGGGAGTAGAACTGAAATCGTCAAGGCAGTCCGTTCGTTAGCAACTGAAGTTGAACAAGGGGCATTATCAGCCGAGCAAATAACAGAAGAACAACTCGGAAAACACTTGATGACAAGTGATTTAAAGGATCCTGATTTATTAATCCGAACGAGTGGTGAACTACGTTTAAGTAACTTTATGCTTTGGCAGTTAGCATATAGTGAATTTTGGTTTACTGATGTTCTTTGGCCAGATTTTACAGAAGAGCATTTCGAGGAGGCTATACGTGTCTTTCAAAAAAGAGGCCGTAGGTACGGTGGCGTATAGAAAGGAGGAAGGAAATTGAAACAACGAATTATTACTGCGGTCATTGCTGCATCCATTTTTATCCCATTAACTGTGATGGGGGGATTGCCGTTTACTTTGACGATCATTTTTGTTGCGTCGGTTGCAATGATCGAACTATTAAAAATGAAAAAAATTCCTCCTTTCTCATTTATAGGCCTCGCAAGTTTAATCCTTATGTGGATTTTACTTGTCCCTACTAGCTGGCTAGACTTAACGATCCTTTCCCACGTGACAAAAGTTGAAACTTTTGTATTTATGATATTAATATTATTGATGACTACAGTCATAACAAAAAACAAATTTACTTTTGACGAGGTAGGATTTATTATTCTTTCTTCGGTTTATGTCGGGTTTGGATTTCACTATTTGATAATGACTCGTTTAGGTGCTGAAAATGGACTAGCTCTTGTTTTTTTCGTTTTGTTTATCATTTGGTCGACTGATTCAGGAGCATATTTTGTCGGTCGGAAATTAGGTCAACGAAAATTATGGCCGGATATTAGTCCAAAGAAAACGATTGAAGGGTCTTTAGGTGGAATTATATGTGCATTTGTTGTTGGTTTTGCCTTTCAACTCATATTCCCGATCTTTGACTCGTATATTATTTTAGGGCTTGTCGTTTTGGTTGCTTCTATATTTGGACAGATGGGCGACTTAGTCGAATCGGCATTGAAGCGCCATTATGCTGTTAAGGATTCTGGAAACGTATTACCAGGTCACGGTGGAATATTAGATCGATTTGATAGTCTTATTTATGTTATGCCAATTCTACATCTGTTACAATTAATATAAAATGTGTTTTGTAGTAAAGGGTGAAGTTGTTGAAGAAAATTAGTTTATTAGGTGCTACTGGTTCTATTGGCACACAGACATTGGATATTATTAGTCAACATCCTGACCGCTTTGAACTTGTTGCCATGTCTATTGGTAAAAATGTTGAGTTGGGAATGGAGTTTGTTCATCAATTTAAACCGAAGCTCTTATCTGTGCAATCGAAAGAAACTTTTGCACGAATTAAACATGATGTCCCGAGTGAAGTGAAGCTGTGCTATGGTGATGATGGTTTAATTGAAGTAGCTACATTTGCTGATGCAGATATTCTTGTAAATGCAGTTATAGGTAGTATTGGATTAGGACCGACATTGGCAGCAATTGAAGCTAAAAAAACAATAGCCATTGCGAATAAGGAGACATTAGTAACTGCGGGCCATATCGTGACACTTAAGGCGAGACAAAATGGTGTTTCTTTATTACCAGTTGACAGTGAGCATTCAGCTATTTTCCAATGCCTTCAAGGTGGAGATCTTAAAAAGATTAATAAATTGCTTGTTACAGCATCAGGAGGTAGCTTTAGGGATAAAGGACGAGATGAACTAGTTGATGTATCTGTAGAAGCTGCTTTAAATCACCCCAATTGGTCAATGGGTGCAAAGATAACCATTGACTCAGCAACGATGATGAATAAAGGGTTGGAGGTAATTGAAGCGCATTGGCTTTTTGGTATGCCGTATGATCAAATTGAAGTTCTTTTACATAAGGAAAGTATTATTCATTCTATGGTTGAGTATATTGATGGTAGTGTCATAGCACAATTAGGAACACCAGATATGAGGGTTCCTATACAATATGCACTAAGCTATCCAGATAGGCTTGATTTCAAGAAACAAGAGCGGTTAAACTTATGGGAAGTCGGTAAGCTTCACTTTGATAAACCTGATCTAGAACGGTATCGCTGTTTAAAATTTGCCTACGATGCTGGGAGAATGGGTGGAACGATGCCAACGGTTCTTAATGCTGCAAATGAAGTTGCAGTAGCTGCATTTCTTGAAAAGAAAATTATGTTTCTACAAATTGAAGAATATATTGAACAAGCACTAGAAAATCACCAAACGGTAAATGAACCTTCGTTAGAAACTATTATTGAAGTGGATCAACAGACTAGAAGGTTTGTTCACTCACTCATGTCATAAAGGTGGGGTAACGTTCATGAATACTTTAATCTCCATAATTATCATCTTCGGTTTACTTGTGTTTATCCATGAATGGGGTCATTTATATTTTGCAAAACGTGCAGGGATATTATGCCGTGAGTTTGCTATTGGATTTGGTCCTAAATTATTTTCATTTAAAAAAGATGAGACCCTATATACAATAAGGTTATTACCATTAGGCGGGTTCGTCCGTATGGCGGGTGAAGACCCGGAGTTAATCCAAATTAAACCAGGGTATGAAATTGGCTTAGTATTTAACAGAAGAAATAAAGTTGCAGAGATTATTGTAAATAATAAATCGAAGCATCCCGAAGCAAAAATTGTTACTGTTGAGCGTGCCGATTTAGAAAAAAATCTTTTTATTGAAGCCTATGATGATGGGGAACTTGTTTCGTATGCAGTTGATGAAAAAGCCAACTTAATCTATGACGAAGAGCCTACACAAATCGCACCGCTTGACCGGCAGTTTGGGTCAAAAACAATTCCTCAGCGAGCACTGGCAATTTTTGCAGGTCCATTAATGAACTTTGTGTTGGCCTTTATAATTTTAACAGTTTTCGCTTTAATGGCAGGGATGCCTGTTGACGAGTCTAGAATTGGAATGGTTTCTCCTGATGGGGCAGCTGCTAAAGCCGAGCTTGTTGAAAATGATCGGATAGTATCAATAAACGGTCAACCTCTTGAAACATGGGAAGACCTAACATCAATTATCCAGAAACATCCTAATCAAGACTTAGTCTTTGAGGTTGAACGCAACGGTCAAACGTTTGAAGCTGTGGTTACACCACAAGAGAGACCTGGCCCAACTGGGGAGCCAGAAGGGTTTATTGGGGTTGGCCAATCCACAACATTTACAGTTCTTGGTTCGATAAAATATGGTCTAACAGAAACGTACGTCTTTGCTAAACTCATTTTTGAAGCTCTAGGCATGTTAGTTACTGGACAGTTTTCATTGGACCAGCTTGCAGGGCCTGTAGGAATTTATAATTATACTGGCCAAGCAGCCGAAATGGGAATATTGGTTCTTATGAAATGGGCAGCAATTTTAAGTGTGAACCTCGGTATTATTAATTTGCTTCCACTTCCTGCTCTAGATGGTGGTCGTCTAATGTTTATTGGGGTAGAAGCCGTCCGTGGAAAGCCAATTGATCCTCAAAAAGAAGGATTAGTCCACTTCATAGGATTTGCATTACTTATGCTGCTCATGTTAGTGGTTACCTGGAATGATATAAATAAATTCTTCTTATAAAATGGTGATTAAATAGAGAATAACTTTTTGAATATCATCTATAAGTGTTGAAGGAAGGGACAAACAAATGAAACAAAGCTCATACTTCATCCCAACGATGCGCGATGTACCTGCTGACGCTGAGATTGCTAGTCATAAGCTAATGCTCCGTGCAGGTATGATCCGTCAAACTGCATCAGGGATTTATAGTTATTTACCGTTAGGCAAACGAGTGTTAAAGAAAGTAGAAGAAATTATTCGGGAAGAAATGGATGCTTCAGGAGCCATTGAAGTATTAATGCCAGCCATTCAACCTGCAGAACTGTGGGAGGAATCAGGCCGATTAGGCGATTATGGCCCTGAACTAATGCGCTTAAAAGATCGACATGAACGAGATTTCGTCCTTGGGGCTACTCATGAAGAGGTGATTACGAGTTTAGTTCGTGATGACATTAAATCATATAAAAAACTGCCATTAAACTTATATCAAATTCAAACGAAATATCGTGATGAGCGTAGACCACGTTTTGGAGTACTAAGGTCTAGAGAGTTTATCATGAAGGACGCCTATTCATTTGATACGTCAAAAGAAGGTTTAAATGTAAGCTACCAAAAAATGTATAATGCATATACACGGATATTTGAGCGATGTGGTCTTGAGTTTCGTGCTGTTGAAGCTGATAGTGGGGCTATTGGAGGTACAGATACGCACGAATTTATGGTGTTAACAGAAGTAGGTGAAGATACAATTGCTTACTCTGATCAATCCGAATTTGCAGCAAATATTGAAATTGCACCTGTTCATGTGGAATACTCTAAAAGTGATGAAGCACAAAATAATGTCGAGAAAGTAGAAACACCTAATGTTAGGACGATTGAAGAGTTAGAAAGCTTTTTTAAACAATCAGCAGATCGAATGATAAAAGCCGTACTTTTTGTAGTTAATGAAGAACCAGTACTCGTTCTTGTACGTGGTGATCATGAAGTTAATGAAATTAAAGTGAAAAACCTTTTTGAAAAAGGGGATGTTGAATTAGCAGCGCCTGAACAAGCGAAGCAATTTTTAGGCTGTGAAACAGGTTATATTGGGCCGATTGGCTTACCTTCCAATGTAAAAGTTGTGGCTGATGCTGCTATTCAATATGTTGTCAATGGAATTTGTGGAGCAAATGAACCAGGCTTCCACTATCAAAATGTCAATGCTGAGCGAGATTTTACTGTAATGACATATACAGATCTCAGGCTTATTCAAGAAGGAGACCCATCCCCAGATGGAAAGGGGACTATTCAATTTGCAAAAGGGATTGAAGTAGGGCATGTCTTTAAACTAGGAACAAAATATAGTAAAGCACTAGGTGCAAACTTCCTTGACGATCAAGGAAAGACACAACCGATGATCATGGGTTGTTATGGAATCGGGGTTTCACGAACAGTCGCTGCGATTGTCGAACAAAGTAATGATGAAAACGGTCTCGTTTGGCCGACAACAGTATCTCCTTTTGATATTCATCTCATTGCTATTAATGTAAAAGATGAAGCACAGTTAAACTTGGCGGACAAGCTCTATGATGAATTAAGAAAAACCCGTTATGATGTTTTATATGATGAGCGTCCTGAAAGAGCTGGAGTAAAATTCAAAGACGCAGATCTTATTGGATTACCTATTCGAATTGGTGTAGGTAAAAAAGCTGGAGAAGGTATAGTAGAAATAAAGGTGCGAAAAACTGGGGAAATGTTTGAAGTTTCTGTAGACGAACTAGATGAAAAATTACAAGAGCTAATGCACACGCTCTAATAATTTCAAACCAATTAGCTGAGGCTGACTCATAAGTGTTTACACGTTGTATTTTTTCTTCGTGAGATAGCACTTTGCTTTTGAGTTAGCCTCATTAGCTTTTACGTATAAAAGAGGAGTAGGAGGAGACGTATGAGTAACCAAGACGAGCAGACACGTAAAGAACGATTTCAGTTACTCCTTCAGCAATTATTAATACCTAAAGAACTCGTACAACAATATTTTCAAAATGGACAAATCTTAAAATTATCGATTCATAAGGAAATAAAAGCTTGGCACTTTCACTTTCACTTAGATACCATTTTACCTGCCAATGTTTATGTTGCATTCTCTGAAAGGCTTGTACAGACATTTCAACACATTGCAAAGATTACATTTTCCCTACAATACAACCAAGCGCATATTAATGAAGCAATGATGGTAGATTATTGGAAAGTAATCATTGCACAACTGAAATCTGTTTCGAATGGATTTATTCCATTATTAGAAAAGCAAACTCCTAAAATAAATAATCGTCAATTGGTCATACAAGCGAGAAATGAGGCAGAAAAAGAAGCATTACTTCGAAAATTAACAGAACCGCTCAAAGAAGCTTGTGAATCACTTGGCTTACCTCCTTTTCAATTAGAAGCTGAGGTCAAAGAATCTGTTGAAGAAATGAATAAATTTATGGAAGAACGAGCGAAAGAAGATCATTCAAAAGTGATCGAAGCGATGCTAGAAAAGAAAAAGATGGAAAAAGAAGCGGGAACTAAAACCGCTCAGTCTTCACTTGTTATTGGCTATCAAATAAAAGATGAGCCAAGGGCGATTAGTGAAATTGTCGATGAAGAGAGAAAAATTGCTGTACAAGGATATGTCTTTGATACAGACCTGCGTGAGTTGCGTTCAGGACGAACTCTTCTTACATTTAAAATAACAGATTACACCGATTCGATTATCGTTAAGATCTTTTCTCGTGATAAAGAAGACGTACCGTTATTACAAGGAATTAAAAAAGGAATGTGGTTAAAGGTTCAAGGTATGGTACAAAACGATACTTTCGTTCGTGATTTAGTAATGATAGCCAAGGATATCAATCAAGTGAAGCCGATTGAACGTCATGACACATGTCCTGAAGATGAAAAAAGAGTTGAATTACATTTGCATACGACAATGAGTCAAATGGACGGAATGGTTAGTGCAGGAAGATATGTCGAGCAAGCCGCGAAATGGGGTCATAAAGCGATTGCCATTACAGATCACGCGGTTGTTCAATCATTCCCAGAAGCATACTCTGCAAGTAAAAAGCATGGCGTCAAAGTATTATATGGCTTAGAAGCCAATGTGGTCGATGACGGTGTACCGATTGCTTATAATGAGGCAAACCGTCTATTACTTGAAGACACGTACGTCGTCTTTGACGTGGAGACGACCGGTTTATCTGCTGTATATAATACGATCATAGAATTAGCTGCTGTTAAGGTGAAAAATGGTGAAATTATTGACCGATTCGAGTCTTTCGCAGATCCACACGAACCATTAACACAAACGATTATTGATTTAACCGGAATAACAGATGATATGGTGAAAGGTGCTCCAGAGGTAGACGATGTTCTGGGTGATTTTCATGCGTTTGTAGGGGATGCGATATTAGTTGCTCACAATGCAAGTTTTGACATGGGGTTTCTTAATGTAGGTTACCGAAAAATTGGTTTAGGCGATGCACCGAATCCGGTTATTGATACACTTGAGTTAGCTCGCTTTTTATATCCAGAGATGAAAAACCACCGCTTAAATACACTTTGTAAAAAGTTTGATATTGAATTAGTTAGCCATCACCGGGCAATTTATGATGCAGAAGCAACAGGGTTTTTAATGTGGAAAATGGTAAAAGACGCGGTTGAAAAAGGGATCGAGTCACATGATCAACTGAACCAAAATATGGGTAAAGGTGAGTTTTTCAGACAAAGGCCGTTTCATTGCATTATCCTTGCGCAAAGCCAAGAAGGTTTGAAAAATTTATATGAGCTTGTTTCGATTTCACACGTAAATTATTTTTTCCGTACACCTCGTATACCTAGGTCTGAATTACAAAAACGACGAAAAGGGCTTTTAATTGGGGCCTCTGGTTGTGACATGGGAGAAGTTTTTGAAGCGATGATGCAAAAGTCGCCTGATGAAGTGGAGGAAATCGCTAAGTTCTATGATTATTTCGAAATTCAACCACCATCGAACTTCCCACAACTTCTTGAACGGGAAATTGTAAAAAGTGAGGCACATCTTGAACTAATTATTCGAAATATCGTTAAATTAGGTGAAAAATTAGAGAAGCCTGTCGTTGCAACAGGAAATGTTCACTATCTTGATGAAAATGATGCGATCTATCGAAAAATCTTAATCGGTTCGCAGGGTGGTGCTAATCCATTAAATAGAAATTCATTACCTGTCGTTCATTTTCGAACTACGAATGAAATGTTAGAATGCTTTGCTTTCTTAGGTGACGATAAAGCGAAACAAGTTGTCGTAACTAATCCGAATCATATTGCCGACAGAATTGATGCAATTCAGCCGATACCAGACGATCTTTATACACCGAATATTGAAGGTGCTGATGAAGAAGTTCGACAAATGAGTTACAACCGGGCAAGAAGCATTTACGGTGAAGACCTTCCAGAAATCGTTGAAGCAAGACTGGAAAAAGAGCTAAAAAGTATTATTGGACATGGGTTTGCCGTTATTTATTTAATTTCTCATAAACTCGTTAAAAAATCGTTAATTGATGGATATTTAGTAGGTTCGAGGGGTTCAGTAGGATCATCATTAGTGGCAACGATGACGGAGATTACAGAAGTAAACCCACTACCTCCTCACTATGTTTGTCCAAACTGCCACCATTCACATTTTTTTAATGATGGATCAGTCGGTTCAGGTTATGACTTACCTGATAAGGATTGTCCAGAGTGTGGTACAAAGTACGTGAAAGACGGACAAGATATCCCATTTGAAACGTTTCTTGGTTTTAAAGGAGATAAGGTTCCCGATATTGATTTGAACTTTTCAGGTGAATATCAACCACGGGCACATAACTATACGAAAGTATTATTTGGTGAGGATAATGTTTATCGAGCAGGTACGATTGGAACCGTAGCTGAAAAAACGGCTTATGGCTATGTTAAAGGTTATCAAAGTGATAACAATTTACAAATTCGTTCAGCAGAAATTGACCGATTAGTTTCAGGCTGTACAGGTGTAAAACGGACGACAGGACAGCACCCAGGTGGGATTATTGTTGTTCCTGATTATATGAATATTCATGATTTTTGTCCGATCCAATTTCCTGCTGATGATAAAACCTCAGAATGGAAAACGACACATTTTGACTTTCACTCTATTCATGATAATTTGTTAAAGTTAGATATACTAGGACACGATGATCCGACGGTGATCAGAATGTTACAAGATTTAAGTGGGATCGACCCTAAAACGATACCGACAGATGACACTGAAGTAATGAAAATATTTTCAGGGCCTGAAGTTTTAGGCGTAACGGAAGATCAAATTATGTGTAAGACGGGAACTCTGGGTATTCCGGAATTTGGAACTCGGTTTGTTAGACAGATGCTTGAAGAAACAAAACCAAGTACGTTCTCAGAACTTGTCCAAATTTCAGGATTATCTCACGGAACCGATGTATGGTTAAATAATGCCAATGAGCTAATTTACAGTGGGACGTGTGAATTAAAAGATGTAATTGGTTGTCGTGATGATATTATGGTGTATTTAATCTATGCTGGATTAGAGCCTTCACTAGCCTTTAAAATTATGGAGTCTGTTCGTAAAGGTAAAGGGCTTCAAGAAGAATGGATTGAAGAAATGAAAAAGAATAATGTACCTGATTGGTATATTGGCTCTTGCTTAAAAATAAAGTACATGTTCCCGAAAGCCCATGCTGCAGCGTATGTATTAATGGCTGTTCGAATTGCTTATTTCAAAGTGCATTTTCCACTTCTGTATTATGCAGCATATTTTACAGTTAGAGCCGATGACTTTGATCTTGACACGATGATTAAAGGATCAACGAGTATACGAGCAAAAATTGAAGAAATTAATGCTAAAGGGTTAGATGCTTCACCTAAAGAGAAGAGTTTATTAACCGTCTTAGAATTATCGCTTGAAATGTGTGAACGAGGTTTCTCATTCCAAAAGGTTGATTTATACCGCTCAAGTGCAACTGAATTTATTATTGATGGAAATACTCTTTTACCACCATTTAATGCACTTAACGGTGTTGGAACGAATGCAGCGATAAACATTGTTCGCGCAAGGGAAGAAAGAGAGTTTCTATCGATCGAAGACTTACAACAACGAAGTAAATCAACGAAAACAGTAATTGAACATTTACAGGATCATGGCTGTCTCGAAGGATTACCCGAGTCGAACCAGCTATCTTTATTCTAGCGTTGGAACAATGCACGTCTGTTGCAATTAGGAAAAGATTATGATATTGTTTTTATGGCAATACTTAGAATAGGAAGAGAGAAGAGTGGGGAAACCCACTCTTTCTTATTCCTCCTTAAAGTAAGGATTAGTGAAAAGGAAAAACTGGATAGCAATAAAGGAGGAGCCTATGAGCAAGAAGGTTACAGATATTACAGAAGAATTAGTTTTACCTATAGTAGACGAACTTAATTTAGAATTAGTCGACATAGAATTCAAAAAGGAAGGAAAGAACTGGTTTTTACGAGTTTTTATAGATTCAGAAAACGGTGTTGATATAGAAGACTGTGGTACAGTAAGTGAACGACTTAGTGAGCGTCTAGATGCATTAGATCCCATCCAACAGGCTTATTTCCTAGAGGTATCATCTCCTGGGGCTGAAAGACCACTTAAGAAAGAAAAGGATGTCTATAAAGCAGTAGGAAAGAATGTACATATAACTACATATGAACCGATAGATGGAGAAAAAGCTTTTGAAGGTAAGTTGTTAGATTTTGATGGTTCTGAATTGAAAATTGAAATGAAAATAAAAACTCGTACGAAGGAAATTACGCTTCCTTATTCAAAAGTAGCAAGCGCTAGGTTAGCGATTATTTTTTAAATTAAATTCGTAATATATGAATGAATCAACCGCTAGGAAATGGTAGTATTTTGAGGTTTTTATATTGAAAGGGGGAAAGATTTCCATGAACAGTGATTTTATGGAAGCACTATCTACTTTAGAAAAAGAAAAAGGTATAAGTAAAGAAGTTATTTTAGAAGCGATCGAAGCTGCTTTAATTTCTGGGTATAAGCGAAATTTTAATCAGGCACAAAATGTTCGTGTTGATATTAATCGCGAATCTGGTGATATACGAGTTTTTGCTAGAAAAACAGTAGTTGAAGAAGTTTTTGACACAAGATTAGAAATATCAGAAGAAGCAGCTAAAGAGCTAAACGCTAATTTTGAAGTTGATGATGTTGTTGAAATCGAAGTCACACCGAAAAACTTCGGGCGAATTGCTGCACAAACGGCAAAGCAAGTCGTGACTCAACGTGTGCGTGAAGCAGAACGTGGCATTATCTATTCTGACTTTATCGACCGTGAAGAAGATATTATGACAGGTATTGTACAACGACAAGATAGTCGTTTTATCTATGTGGATTTAGGTAAAGTGGAAGCGATTTTACCCGTCAATGAACAAATGCCCAACGAAAATTATCGCCACAATGACAGAATTAAAGCCTTTATAACAAAAGTTGAAAAAACAACAAAAGGTCCACAAATTATGATTTCACGGACACACCCTGGACTATTAAAGCGATTATTTGAACTAGAAGTACCTGAAATTTATGATGGTACAGTTGAAATTAAATCTGTTGCTCGTGAAGCAGGTGATCGTTCGAAAATTGCTGTACATGCAGACAACCCTGAAGTTGATCCTGTTGGAGCATGTGTAGGGCCAAAAGGGCAAAGAGTTCAAACGATTGTAAATGAGCTTAAAGGTGAAAAAATTGACATTGTTCGCTGGTCTGAAGATCCTGTTGAGTACGTTGCAAATGCATTAAGCCCTTCTAAAGTTGTTCAGGTACAAGTGAACGAAGAAGAGAAAATGACTCGAGTTATTGTACCAGATTATCAGTTATCACTAGCAATCGGTAAACGTGGACAAAATGCTCGTTTAGCTGCTAAATTAACAGGCTGGAAAATTGATATTAAAAGTGAATCTGAGGCAGAAGAACTTGGTTTATTAGATCCAGAAGAAGAGATGTTAGAACTTAATGTAGAAGACACGGCAACTGAAGGAAATGAAACAGTTGATGAGGAAGAAATTGAAATAGATAAATAAGGGAGATGGAGCCAATGAAGCAACGTAAAGTTCCACTTCGTAAGTGTGTCGTTACTAATGAAATGAAACCTAAGAAAGAACTTATTCGAGTTGTTCGCTCTCCAGAAGGTGAAGTTTCTATTGATAAGACGGGGAAAAAGAATGGACGTGGTGCATACATCTCTAACGGGAAAGAATTCTTTGAGCAAGCAAAGAAAAAGGATATTCTTTCTAGGCACCTTAACGTAAAAGTTAGTGAAGAAATTTATGATCAATTAATTGAACAGGTTGGGAAATAATGAACGAGAATAAGTGGTTGTCTCTTTTAGGTCTAGCAGCGAGAGCAAGAAAAATCGTTTCAGGTGAAGAGTTGGTTATAAAAGAAATTCGAAAAAGACAAGTTCAGCTTGTTATTGTTTCTACCGATGCATCAGAAGGAACAACTAAGAAAGTAAATGATAAGTGTAATTTTTATAATACGCCTATTCGAGTTACTGGAACGAGAGATGTACTTGGTCAAGCTATTGGGAAGAGAGAGAGAGTCGTATTAGGTGTTATCGACCAAGGTTTTGCGAACAAGTTGATCTCACTTATCGATCAATAAAGGTGGAGGTAAACATATGAGGAAGATGCGAATATATGAATATGCTAAAGAAAAAAATGTTACAAGTAAGGAAGTTATTGAACAGTTAAAGACATTAGGGTTTTCTGTCGCTAACCATATGTCAGTCATTGATGAAGAAGCGATGGTAAAGCTTGTTAAGGAAAATGCCGGTGATGCTACAGTAGAGACAAAAGCCCAAGTGGCAACAAAGAAAAAAGAAGACCGTCCAACAAAAATGAAAAAAAACCATAATGACCGTGATGATAAAGGAAATAATCCGCAAAGAAACAATAACAATAATAAAAAAGGAAACAATAAAAAACAAAAAGGTAAAAATACTCACCAACAGCATAATCAAGCTCAACAAAGACCTGTTAAACAAGCACTTCCTGAAAAAGTTACATACTCAGGCACATTGACAGTCGGTGAACTTGCAAAGAAACTTCATAAAGAACCGTCTGAAATTATTAAGAAGTTATTATTCTTAGGAGTAATGGCAACGATCAATCAAGAGTTAGATAAAGATTCGATCGAATTAATTGCAGGTGATTACGGCGTTGAAGTTGAAGAAGAAATTATTATCGATGAAACGAATTTTGAAGAGTTTGTTGAAGAAGAAAACGAAGCTGAACTTCAAGAACGTCCTCCGGTTGTAACGATTATGGGACATGTTGATCACGGTAAAACGACACTCCTTGACTCTATTCGACATACTAAAGTAACTGCTGGTGAGGCTGGTGGAATAACACAGCATATTGGAGCTTATCAAGTAGAGGTAAATGGCAAACGTATTACGTTCTTAGATACACCAGGTCATGCTGCGTTTACAACAATGCGTGCTCGTGGTGCTCAAGTTACGGATATAACTATTCTTGTTGTTGCAGCTGATGATGGTGTTATGCCGCAAACAAAAGAAGCGATTAGCCATGCTAAAGCGGCTGGTGTACCAATTATTGTTGCCGTTAATAAAATGGATAAGGAAGCAGCAAACCCTGATCGTGTCATGCAGGAGCTTACTGAATTTGAATTAGTCCCTGAAGCATGGGGCGGAGATACAATATTTGTACCTGTTTCTGCCTTACAAGGTGATGGAATTGATGAATTACTTGAGATGATTTTACTCGTTGCTGAAGTAGAAGAATATAAAGCAAATCCAAACAGTTTAGCAAGAGGTACAGTCATCGAAGCCCAATTAGATAAAGGACGTGGACCTGTAGCAACGCTATTAGTTCAATCAGGTACATTAAAGGTTGGAGATCCGATCGTAGTCGGAAACACATTTGGCCGTGTTCGTGCGATGACAAATGATTTAGGTCGTCGTGTAAAAGCTGTAGGACCAGCTGCACCAGTTGAAATTACGGGCTTAAATGATGTCCCTCAAGCTGGTGACCAATTTAAAGTATTTGCTGACGAAAAAACAGCACGTCAAATTGGGGAAACACGTATGATTCGCCAACGTGATGAGGAGCGTAATGAAACATCTAAAGTGAGCCTTGATGATTTGTTTAATCAAATCCAGCAAGGGGATATTAAAGAAATCAACGTTATTATTAAAGGGGACGTTCAAGGGTCTGTTGAAGCATTAAAAGGTTCATTAGAAAAAATTGAAGTTGCTGGTGTGAAGGTAAATATTATTCATACAGGAGTTGGAGCAATTACGGAATCTGATATTATTTTAGCTGCAGCTTCTAATGCAATTGTGATTGGATTTAATGTACGACCGGATGCCAATACAAAACGTGTAGCTGAATCAGAAAACGTTGATATTCGACTACATCGAATCATTTACAATGTTATTGAAGAAATAGAAAGTGCGATGAAAGGAATGCTTGATCCTGAATATGAAGAAAAAGTTATCGGTCAAGTAGAAGTTCGTCAAACATTCAAAGTATCAAAAATTGGCATGATTGCTGGTTCGTATGTAACGGATGGAAAAATTACTCGTGATTCTACTGTACGCTTAATTCGCGATGGTATTGTCATTTATGAAGGTGCCATTAATGCTCTTAAACGATTTAAAGATGATGTGAAGGAAGTTTCTGCTGGGTACGAATGTGGTATCACACTTGAAAACTTCAATGATGTTAAAGAAGGAGACATTATTGAAGCGTACATTATGGAGGAAATTAAACCTAAATGATTATAGGTGCAATTTACTGTGAGCTATTAATTTATGATGCCCAGTCATTAAAAGAGAAACGTTCAGTATTAAAAAGTTTAATTACAAGGTTAAAGCAACGATTTAATGTATCTGTTGCTGAAATTGGTCATCAAAATGTTTGGCAACGATCAGAAATTGCAGTAGTTACTGTATCCTCGGATCGAAAAGTAGCAGAGCAGGAACTGGAACGAGTTTTATCATTTATTGATCGTATGACTGAATTAGAACGAACAGTTACAAACTATGAATGGCTATAATCGCTATTAGTGAGGTGACTTTAATGAGTAATGTTAGAGCAAACCGTGTAGGGGAGCAAATGAAAAAAGAGTTAAGTGACATTATCATGCGTGAAATTAAAGATCCGAGAGTACGATTTGTTACAGTGACAGGTGTAGATGTAACAGGGGATCTTCAACAAGCGAAGGTATATATTACGGTACTTGGCGACGAAAAAGAAAAAGAAGACACGATACAAGGTCTTTCTAAAGCGACTGGCTTCATTCGTACAGAAATTGGCAAACGAATACGTCTTCGAAAAACACCAGAAATAGAGTTTGAATTTGATCAGTCCATTGAGTACGGAAACAGGATTGAAACACTCTTGACCGAAATAAACAAACAAAAGAATGATTAACAAGAAAGAGGCTGACTCATAAGTGTCTTAACACCTTACCATCTTTTGATAGAATTTCCTCTGTTTTAGGAGTCTTTCTATTAAAGGTAAGTGTTTGACTCTTTACCATTTGAGTCTGCCTCTTTATTTTAGAGTTAATACAGTAATAGGTTGCACTTAGATAAATGAGGTGACTAACTTGGAATATAACGGAATACTCCCATTATTAAAGCCAAAAGGTATGACATCACATGACTGTGTTTTTCGGTTACGTAAATTATTAAAAACGAAAAAAATTGGTCATACAGGAACACTTGATCCTGATGTAACGGGCGTTCTACCAATTTGTATTGGTAGAGCGACAAAAGTTGCTGAGTATATGACTGAATATCCTAAAGAATACATTGGTGAAGTGACACTCGGATGGTCAACGACGACTGAAGATCGTAGTGGTGATCCGGTAGAACACAAAGATGTGGAAACCGTACCAACTGTCGACCAAATAAACGAAGTATTAAAAATATTTACGGGTGAAATTGATCAAATACCACCAATGTATTCTGCAGTTAAAGTAAAAGGTAAGAAGTTATATGAATATGCAAGAGAAGGAAAAGAAGTGGAGCGACCTGTTAGACGAATAAAAATATATGCTTTAAAATTAGAGAGTGATAAAATTAAATTTCAAGATCATAAAGTGTCGTTTTCATTTCGAGTCAAATGTAGTAAGGGTACTTACGTTCGAACCCTTGCTGTTGATATTGGAAAGAAATTAGGATATCCAGCGCATATGTCATATTTGGAGCGCATTGCATCAGGACCATTTCAACTCTCTGAGTGTTATACATTCGAACAAATTGAAAGTCTAGTAAATAATAATGAATTACAAGGCTCCTTATTATCTATAGAAAAGGCAATTGAACATTTCCCTTCCGTAGTTGTTGATCCATATACAGAGGCAAAAATTAAAAACGGATCTGTATTACCAGTATTTAAATTAATAGCCGAAAAACGGTTTTCTGTATATAATGAAGACGGTGAGTGTTTAGCAATCTATCAGCAACACCCAACAAAGGAAGGCTTAATAAAGCCAGAGAAAATGTTAATATAAAAATTGACATACTCATCGTATAAAAAGAAGGTGAAAGACGTTGGACGTGATCTATTTAACCCATCCACAGCAGGTTAAAAATGATAAATCTACAGTGATGGCACTTGGTTATTTCGATGGTGTACATATTGGTCATCAAAAGGTAATTCAAACGGCAAAGACCTTAGCAGAGAAAAGGGGCTTACTAACTTCTGTCATGACTTTTAACCCTCATCCAAAAGAAGTATTAAGAAAGCCAGCTGAACCGATGAGGTATATTACACCGTTAGATAAAAAGATTGAAATCATCTCGAATTTAGGTGCTGATCAGTTATTTGTTGTCCATTTTGACCAGGCATTTTCAAAATTAACCCCTCAACAGTTTGTTGATCACTACTTAATTGATTTGAAGGTTAAGCATGTTGTTGCCGGTTTTGATTATAGTTACGGTCATTTAGGAAAAGGAACAATGGAAACATTACCATTTCACTCTCGAGGTGTATTTGAACAGACAACCGTCAATAAAGTTGAGTTGGATGAGCTAAAGGTTAGTTCAACTTTAATAAGAAGCAAAATTGTTAGTGGTGAAGTCGATCAAATTTTTAAACTTTTAGGAAGAAATTTTGAAGTAGAAGGAAAGGTCGTTCATGGGGATAAACGGGGACGAACGATTGGATTTCCAACGGCTAATATTAAATTAGTAGATCGATATATGATACCTAAGCTAGGAGTTTACGCTGTTACGTTAAAGGTAAAAGGAAAAACATTTGAAGGTGTTTGTAATATCGGGTATCGCCCCACTTTTAAAGATGGTGAAGAACTTCCGTCCATTGAAGTCTATTTATTTGATTTTAATGATGAAATATATAGGGAATCCGTTTCGCTTAGTTTCCTTCAATATTTGAGAAGTGAGAAAAAGTTTGGATCGATTGATGAACTAGTTCAACAAATTCATGCTGATAAAATAGCTGCAGAAAAGTTTTTTGAGGAAAAAAAGACGAAATAACTTGCATCCGACATAAAAAAAAGGTATTCTATTATTTGTATTAAAGTACAATAGTATTTTTTACATTTCTTAAGAAACCATTGCTTGGCAAAGCGATTCACCGACGTTCTGCTAGGTAACTGGTGATTAATTTAAAGGAGGTGGATAGGATGGCACTTACTCAAGAACGTAAAAACCAAATCATCAGTGAGTTCAAAACTCATGAAAGTGACACTGGTTCTCCAGAAGTTCAAATCGCTATCCTTACAGAGCAAATCAACACATTAAATGAGCACTTACGTACTCATAAAAAGGATCACCATTCTCGTCGTGGTCTTTTGAAAATGGTTGGACAACGTCGTAATCTTTTAACGTACCTACGTAATAAAGATGTTATACGTTACCGTAACCTTGTTGATAAGCTAGGATTACGTCGCTAATTACAAGTTAACACTTAATAAAAAGCGGGAGCATTCCCGCTTTTTTATTAGGAAAAATTAGTGGGTATTTTATCCATTTAGATGCACTTTTGCTTTATTCTTTTATTTTACGTATAAATAGGTAATAATAAAGACATATTGAATCATTTTGTTAAACGAGAGGAGTACAAACCTGTATGGAACAAGAAAACCAAGTTTTTTCTTTTGAATGGGCAGGGCGCGAATTGACAGTTGAAACAGGTCAATTAGCTAAACAAGCAAATGGTGCTGTCATGGTCCGATACGGTGACACTGCTGTACTGTCAACTGTAACTGCTTCAAAAGAACCAAAAGATTTACCTTTTTTCCCTCTTACAGTAAATTACGAAGAACGTCTTTATGCAGTGGGTAAAATTCCAGGTGGTTTTATTAAGCGAGAGGGACGTCCAAGTGAGAAAGCTATCCTTGCTAGTCGTTTAATTGACCGACCGATTCGTCCTCTTTTTGCTGAAGGCTTCCGCAACGAAGTTCAAGTTATTAGTATTGTCATGAGTGTCGATCAAGATTGCTCGTCAGAAATGGCAGCGATGATTGGTTCAAGTCTAGCTCTTAGTATCTCAGATATTCCATTTGATGGTCCAATTGCTGGGGTGACTGTCGGCAGAATTAACAATGAATTTGTCATTAATCCAACAACCGAACAATTAGAAAATAGTGATATTAATTTAGTTGTAGCAGGGACAAAAGAAGCGATTAATATGGTAGAAGCAGGTGCAGATGAAGTTCCTGAGGAAGTTATGTTAGAAGCGATTATGTATGGTCACGAAGAAATTAAACGTCTGATTGAGTTTCAAGAAAACGTTGTTGCAAAAGTGGGCAAGGAAAAGATGGAAATCGTTTTACGAGAGCTGAACCCAGATTTAGAGCAACGAGTCCGTAGTATAGCTGAGGCAGATATAAAGAAAGCTGTACAAGTCGTAGAGAAACACGCACGCCAAGATGCTATCGATACTGTTATGAGTGAAACAGTAGAAAAGTTCGAAGCAGAAGGTAATGAAGAAATTAGTCTTTCAGAAGTGAAAGAAATTTTACATAAGATTGTAAAAGAAGAAGTAAGACGTTTAATTACTAAAGAAAAAGTACGTCCAGATGGAAGAGCAATTGATGAAATTCGTTCTCTTTCTTCACAAGTTAAATTATTACCAAGAACTCACGGATCTGGTTTATTTACACGAGGTCAAACGCAAGCCCTTAGCATTTGTACTTTAGGTGCGTTAGGTGATGTTCAAATTCTTGATGGGTTAGGAATAGAAGAGTCTAAGCGTTTCATGCATCATTATAACTTCCCACAGTTTAGTGTTGGTGAAACTGGACCTATTCGAGGCCCAGGACGACGTGAAATTGGTCATGGTGCTCTAGGTGAGCGTGCATTAGAACCTGTTATACCGAGTGAAAATGAATTTCCTTATACTATTCGACTTGTTTCTGAAGTTCTTGAATCAAATGGTTCAACATCACAAGCTTCGATTTGTGCTAGTACGTTAGCGATGATGGATGCGGGTGTTCCTATTAAAGCTCCTGTAGCCGGAATAGCTATGGGCCTAGTTAAATCGGGTGATGATGTAACCGTCTTAACAGACATTCAAGGTATGGAAGATGCATTAGGTGATATGGACTTTAAAGTTGCTGGTACGAAAGATGGAGTAACGGCACTACAAATGGATATTAAAATTAGTGGAATTGACCGAAATATTCTTAAAGAAGCATTAGATCAAGCTAAACGAGGCCGTATGGTCATTTTAGATAGTATGTTAGCTGCAATTGGCGAAGCTCGTTCTGAGCTATCTGAATACGCTCCTAAGATTTTAACGATGAAAATTAATCCTGATAAAATCCGTGATGTCATTGGACCAAGTGGTAAGATGATTAATAAAATTATTGAAGATACTGGTGTTAAGATTGACATTGAGCAGGATGGTAAAGTGTACATTTCATCTGTAAATCACGAAATGAACTTAAAAGCTAAAGGAATTATCGAAGACATTGTTCGTGAAGTAGAAGTTGGTCAAACTTATTTAGGTAAAGTTAAACGAATTGAGAAGTTTGGTGCATTTGTTGAATTATTCAAAGGAAAAGATGGCCTAGTTCACATTTCGCAATTAGCTGAAGAGCGCGTAAATAAGGTAGAAGATATCGTAAAAATTGGTGATGAAATCTTAGTAAAAGTAACTGAAATTGATCCTCAAGGCCGTGTAAATTTATCACGTAAAGCTTTATTAAAGGAGCAAAAACAAGAAAGTTAATAAAAAGAGGCTGGACAATTACCAGTCTCTTTTTAGCACTACATAATCGACTGTACGTTACTTATTAGCAGTGCATGTTCTACCCTGTCCCAATAATGCATACGATTTAGTACAAGGGGGTAGAACGATGAAAAGTAAGTATGGGATTCATCTAATTATTTTTTTATTTATTGTTATAATTGCTTATGGGTCAATTCAAAACCCATTTACAGTAAATTACATAGACCAATTAAAGCAAGAGTCTATTATGGTATCTAAAATGCAAGATCCATTATATGAACAAATTGCTAAAGAAGCCCAAAAATATGAAAAGCCACCCATTGACGCAGTCGTTGATCGAGTGTGGAAAGCAGTTCCCGGATACAATGGCTTACAAGTAGATATTGAAGCCTCTTATGAAAAAATGATCAAGCAAGGACGATTTGAAAAGCAAAAACTGGTTTTTCGTGAAGTGAAGCCCAATGTTCATTTAGATGATTTGCCTCCTACGCCCATTTATAAAGGTAACCCAGAAAAGCCAATGGTGAGCCTTTTAGTAAATGTTGCCTGGGGAAATGAATATTTACCAGATATGCTAAAAATAATGAATAAGTATGATGTGAAATCGACTTTTTTTCTAGATGGTTCTTGGGTGAAAAATAATCCTAAATTGGCTAAAATGATATTTGAAGAAGGTCATGAAATAGGGAACCATGCCTATTCACACCCTGATATGAAGCAGCTTTCAGCTTCACGAATTAACGAGGAATTAAGTAAGACAAATGAAGTCATTTATGCAACATTAGAAGTTACACCAAAGTGGTTTGCTCCTCCAAGTGGTAGCTTTCGGCAAGAAGTAGTTGATATTGCTGCAAGTTTGAATATGAAAACTATTATGTGGAGTGTTGATACAGTCGATTGGAAACGCCCAAATCCATACTCCATGGTCCAAAGAGTATTAAATAATGTTCATCCAGGTGCCATGATTTTAATGCATCCGACGTCATCGACGGCAACTGGACTTGAACAAATGATAGTCGGTATTAAAAATAAAGGGTATCAAATTGGTAACGTTTCACACTTAATGGATGAGTCAAGGATAAGTTTTGGTGTAACCCTAGACTAAGTTAGGGGGATGTAGATTGATACAAAAAATTGAACTACCAAATGGATTGCGTATACTTGTTGAACAAATACCTCATGTTCGCTCAGTCTCTATTGGAATTTGGATTGGTACTGGTTCCAGGTTTGAACGAAAACGTGAGAATGGTGTATCTCATTTTTTAGAGCATATGTTTTTTAAAGGAACGACAACACGATCTGCTGCAGATATTGCAGAATCATTTGATTGTATTGGTGGCCAAGTCAACGCATTTACATCTAAAGAATATACGTGCTATTATTCTAAAGTTCTAGATGAACATGCGGATTATGCCGTTGAAGTATTAGCGGATATGTTTTTTAACTCGATTTTTGCACAGGATGAACTTGAAAAAGAAAAAAATGTCGTTTTTGAAGAAATTAAAATGGTTGATGATACTCCGGATGATATTGTTCATGATTTACTTTCAAAAGCGAGTTACGGTGAACATCCTCTTGGGTTACCGATTTTAGGTACAGTGGACACTTTAACTTCATTTGATGCTGATTTACTTCGGGACTATATGAAAAGATACTATACAGCTGAAAATGTAGTCGTTTCGATTGCGGGTAATGTAAATGAAAAGTTAATCGAAAAGATTAAAGAAACGTTTTCGACCGTGCATAAAAGTAATGGGGAAGGCGAAGTTGAAAAACCTGCCTTTTTAGCGAAACAAATTGCTAGGAAAAAAGAAACGGAACAAGCACATATTTGTATTGGTTATCAAGGCTTGCAAATCGGCCACCATGATATTTATAGTCTCGTTTTACTTAATAATATTTTAGGTGGGAGTATGAGTAGCAGACTCTTTCAAGAAATCCGTGAAAAACGAGGATTAGCATATTCTGTATTTTCCTATCACACTGCTTATCAAGATGATGGAGTTTTAACAGTATATTCTGGAACCGCACCGCATCAACTTGATGAATTATATGAATCCGTCATAGATACAGTGCAACAATTAAGTAACGAAGGAATAAAAGAAAAAGAAATTAATAATGGGAAAGAACAGCTTAAAGGCAACTTAATGCTTAGCCTTGAAAGTACAAATAGTCGAATGAGTCGTAACGGAAAAAATGAATTATTATTAAAGCGACATCGTTCTTTAGATGAAATAATTGATGAGATTAATAACGTTTCGATTGATTCAGTAAATGACTTAGCTAAGACGATTTTCACAAGCACTCCTGCGATTTCTCTAATAAGTCCAACGGGTGAATTACCAAAAGGATTACAGTGATATTGTACCGGGTTATATAAACCCGGTATTTTTTTGTCCAATTTTTCATATGAAATATTAAGGGTAAAAAAGAAGCCTGACAACAGGAGGGGACTTACGTGAGGTTGAGTGAGATTAGTGGAAAAGAAATCATTGACTATCAAAAAGGGGAACGTTTAGGAATACTAGGGCAAACCGATCTTGTCATCGATGAGAATACAGGACAAATTCAAGCATTTATAATTCCAACGATGAAGTGGTTTGGGTTTGGAAAAAAAGACAAAGAAGTTAGAGTGTATTGGAACCAAATTAAAAAGATTGGCACTGATATGATTATTATTGATATGGGTGAATTTTAAAATTGTAAAAAAGAGGCTGACATATTTAAAGATGTCAGTCTCTTTTTTTTATAGAATTAAAAAATATAAACTTCGAGGATGTCTAGCCCAAGCGCCCAGCGACTAGCGAGACTTCCCTCACCTTCGTACGATAAGTCAACATCGGATCACTAGCGCTTCTCCGTGTTTCCTTTATCTCCTACGGCCGAGGCTAGTCCGTACGTCGTAAACGGGCGCTTGCGCTTTTCTTATAACGATATAGCATAGCGACAACCTTAATTATTCGGTAAACATTCACCCATTTTACATTAAATACATATGCTAGTTGTGAAATAGCAAAGGTTATAAATCCCCTAAGTATAATGAATTCAATCGTATTAAACAAAGAGTAAGAGGAAGCATGTCCGAGAGTTAAATTTTAAGGGAAAGGGGAGGAAAAAGAAATGCTTACTGGTATGCATATTGTCATCATGGGCGGAGACGCTAGGCAATTGGAAATCATTCGCAAGCTTTCTACTCTTGATGCGAAAATTTCAATGGTTGGTTTTGAACAACTTGATGATGGATTTGTTGGTGCAACAAAAAAGCAAATCGATGAAGTAGAATTTCAAACCGTTGACGCTATCTTATTACCTGTTAGCGGAACTGGTCCACAAGGTGAAGTGGAAACGATCTTCTCCAATGAAGCTATAAAAATTACAAAAGAAGTTCTAAAAAGAACACCCGAGCATTGTGTTGTTTATACTGGAATTACAAATGAATATTTAAATCAAACTGTTAAAGCTGCTAATCGGAAGCTAGTAAAGTTACTAGAGCGAGATGATATTGCTATCTATAATTCAATACCTACAGTTGAAGGTACGATTATGATGGCAATCCAACATACAGACATTACGATTCATAGTTCTAAAGTAGTTGTTATTGGCTTTGGACGCGTCGGTATGTCAGTAGCTAGAACATTTGCTGCTTTAGGGGCAGAAGTCAAAGTGGGGGCAAGAAATTCTAGTCACTTAGCTCGAATTACAGAAATGGGTCTAAAGCCGTTTCATACATCGAAATTAATCGATCATGTGTCAGATGTTGACATTTGCATTAATACAATTCCTGCATTGGTTGTATCTGCGAATGTTATTGCTCAAATGCCTACCAATTCACTGATTATTGATCTTGCTTCTAAACCAGGTGGAACTGATTTCCGCTATGCTGAGAAAAGGGGTATCAAAGCATTACTTGCTCCAGGTCTACCCGGCATTGTCGCTCCAAAGACAGCAGGTCAAATATTAGCTAACGTACTTGCTACGTTACTAAAAGAACAAGAGGAATAATAAAAGGAGGACATGGTCATGTCTTTGAAAGGAAAGCATATTGGCTTTGGATTAACCGGTTCTCATTGTACGTATGATGAAGTGTTACCACAAATGAAGAGATTAGTCGAATTAGGTGCAAAAGTAACTCCTTTCGTAACCCATACAGTAGCAACAACAGATACGAAATTTGGAAATAGCGAGGACTGGATACGTAAAATCAAAGAAATAACTCAAGAAGAAATTGTAGATACGATGCCAAAAGCTGAACCATTTGGACCTAAGACACCACTTGATTGTATGGTCATTGCTCCATTGACGGGTAACTCAACGAGTAAATTTGCAAATGCAATGACTGATTCACCAGTACTAATGGGTGCAAAAGCTACGCTTCGAAATGGAAAGCCAGTCGTTTTAGCGATCTCAACAAATGATGCTCTCGGTTTAAATGGTATTAATATTATGCGATTAATGGCAACAAAAAATATTTATTTTGTTCCATTTGGTCAAGATAATCCAACGGTAAAACCAAACTCTCTTGTAGCGAGAATGGAAGCATTACCTGAAACAATTGAGTCTGCGATTGCTGGTAAACAATATCAACCAGTTTTAGTTGAAAAATTCAGAGACTAGTCCTATAGGGTTGTTGCTAAAAAAGTTGATTTCCCTTAAAGTTTAATAGAAGTGCTTGAATGACTACTGTCATTTAAGCTTGGGTATGTTAAAATAGATTTCATCAATATGAACTCTAAAAAGAATTGATGAGAAATTAAACATTACTATTAAACTACGGATCTTGAAGGGAGATAGGAAACATGGCAGTTGAAAAAGGATATCATATAGCAGTTGTAGGAGCTACTGGAGCGGTAGGACAGCAAATGTTAAAAACATTAGAGGAAAGAGATTTTCCAATTCAAACGGTTAAACTACTTTCTTCTAAGCGTTCTGCAGGAAAAAAGATTATTTTTAAAGGTGAAGAAATAACAGTTGAAGAAGCAACACCAGAAAGCTTTGAAGGCGTTCAACTTGCATTATTTAGCGCTGGTGGTTCAGTATCCAAAGAATTAGCTCCAGAAGCAGCGAAGCGAGGAGCGATTGTAGTTGATAATACTAGTGCATTCCGTATGGATGAAAATGTTCCTTTAGTTGTTCCTGAAGTAAATGAAGAGGATTTACGACTTCATAACGGAATTATTGCAAATCCAAATTGTTCAACGATTCAAATGGTTGTTGCTCTTGAACCATTACGTGAAAAGTATGGAATTAAAAAAGTTGTCGTTTCAACATATCAAGCTGTTTCAGGTGCAGGTCTTCATGCAATAAATGAAATGAAAGATCAAACTAAAGCGGTACTCGAAGGAAAAGAAGTAAATCCAGAAATCCTACCTGTAGGTGGAGATAAAAAGCATTACCAGATCGCATTCAATGCCATTCCTCAAATTGATAAATTCCAAGAAAATGGCTATACGTTTGAAGAAATGAAAATGATCAATGAAACGAAAAAAATTATGCACTTACCTGAACTAGAGGTTGCTGCAACTTGCGTTCGTTTGCCAGTAGAAACAGGTCACTCCGAATCGGTTTATATTGAGACAGAAAAAGGTGGAGCAACAGCTGAGGAAATTAAGCAACTATTAGCTTCTTCACCAGGTATAACATTACAAGATGACCCAGCAAATCAAGTGTATCCTATGGCAATTGACTCAGTTGGAAAGACCGATGTGTTTGTTGGAAGAATTAGAAAAGATTTAGATCGAGAAAATGGCTTCCATATGTGGATTGTATCAGATAACCTTCTTAAGGGAGCGGCATGGAACTCAGTACAAATCGCAGAGAGTTTAGTGAAGTTACAATTATTGAAATAAGAGTAGGTGTCGTATGAAGGTAATTGTTCAAAAATTTGGTGGCACGTCTGTAAAGAATGATGAAGTGCGCCGAATGGCTGCACGTCATGTTCAGAAATCCGTTAATGATGGTTATAAAGTCGTAGTTGTCGTATCAGCAATGGGTCGTAGTGGAGACCCATATGCTACTGACACACTACTAAATCTTATTAATACAAAAACAGTACCGAAAAGAGAGCAAGATCTTCTTCTATCATGTGGAGAAATCATTTCTTCAGTTGTATTTACGGATTTATTAAGTAGCTATGGAGTTCATGCAAAAGCGATGACTGGAGCCCAAGCAGGCTTTAGAACGAATGAAGATTTTTCTAATGCAAAAATTATCGAGATGAAATGTGAGAAACTTTTAAAAACACTGGAGAAAGTAGATGCAGTTGTCGTTGCAGGGTTTCAAGGCCAATCCAAAACAGGGGAAATTACAACACTAGGTCGTGGTGGTAGCGACACTTCTGCTACGGCTATCGGAGCAGCAATCGGAGCAGAATGGGTTGATATTTTTACAGATGTAGAAGGTGTAATGACAGCAGACCCTCGAATTGTTGAGGGGGCAAGGCCATTATCTGTTGTTACGTATAATGAGATATGCAATATGGCCTACCAAGGTGCTAAAGTTATTCATCCACGTGCGGTTGAAATTGCGATGCAAGCCAAGATACCAATTCATATACGGTCTACTTACTCAGACAGTAAGGGTACCCTAGTAACCGCAATGGTAGGTGACCAACAAGGTCAAGATGTGCAAGATCGATTAATTACAGGTATCGCTCATTTAGCAAAAGTAACACAGATCAAAGTTCTTGCTAAAGAAGGCCAGTATGACCTTCAAGAAAAAGTGTTTAAAGCGATGGCCAATGAAAAAATTAGTGTAGATTTTATAAATATTAATCCATTAGGAGTAGTTTACACTGTAATGGAAGAAGTCGCTGATCGTGCGATAGAAGTTTTACAAGAAATGGGATATGAACCACAAGTCACACGCGAATGTGCAAAAATCTCAGCTGTTGGGGCAGGGATGACAGGAGTTCCAGGAGTAACCGCAAAAATTGTAGCTGCGCTATCAAAAGAAAACATTCAAATTTTACAGTCAGCAGATTCGCATACGACCATTTGGGTTCTTGTTAAAGGTGATGACATGGTAAAAGCAGTGAATGCTTTACATGACATGTTTCAACTAGAAAAGGAAAGTATGTTTGCACCGAGTCGTTCAATGGAAGAATGATACTGTATGGTAGCTACAGTTTAAGGAGTTGAACAAAGTGAACTTTGGTCGGGTCATAACAGCGATGGTTACTCCTTTTGATCAAAAGGGTAATATAGATTATCACAAAACAGAATTACTCGTTCGGCATCTTATCAATAATGGATCCGATGGGCTTGTTGTTGCTGGTACAACGGGTGAGTCACCGACATTGACGACAGAAGAAAAGCTTGCTCTTTTTCAAACTGTCGTTAAAGCAGTAAATGGGAGAGTTCCAGTCATTGCTGGAACAGGAACAAACAATACCCATGCTTCAATCGAATTGACAAAAAAAGCAGCGATGCTTGGTATAAATGGAATTATGGCAGTTACTCCTTATTATAATAAACCATCACAGCAAGGCATGATCGAACACTTTAAGGCGATAGCGAGTTCAACAACTTTGCCAGTAATGCTTTATAATATTCCAGGTCGTTCTATAGTAAATATGACAGTTGATACAATTGTAGAACTTTCAAAGGTAAATAATATTGTGTCGATTAAAGAAGCTAGCGGTGATTTAGAGCAAATGGCTGCGATTATCGAAAAAACCGAAGACAATTTTACGTTGTATAGTGGAGATGATAGTTTAACGTTACCTTCATTAGCGATTGGGGGAAATGGGGTTGTTTCAGTTGCATCTCATATTATTGGCAATGAGTTGCAAGAAATGGTTCGATCCTATCAGGCTGGTAATATTAGCAAAGCTGCAATGTTACATCGTAAGTTACTCCCAGTAATGAAAGGGTTATTTTTAACTCCAAATCCATCTAGTGTAAAAGAGGCTCTACTAATAAAAGGGATTGACGTTGGAAGTGTAAGACTACCACTTGTTCCCCTATCCCAAGTAGAACGAGAAATTTTATACGAAATTATAAACAGCTGAACCATTGGTTCAGCTGTTTTATTATACCAATTTTTCTAGATACATCTTGTTTTCTAATTGATGTTTAAGTTATACTACAAACAAGTGAGTAGTTCGGGTAAATTTTAATGGCAAATGGAATAACCGTATTTATGGCAGATGGCACGCCAATAATTTATAGGACACTAAGAAATGGACATGTATGAAAGCATTGCAGGTTAATTAGTTTAATTCACTAAAAAGCATAGAAAAAAGACTACCTCTACAAATAGAGATGCTGAATGCATATAGGGACACGCTGTTTCCCTATAGTCTATTTAGTGTCTAATAAAAGGGAAATCTGCCGAGTCTACGACGAGTTATCATTGCAGTAAGGTAGAAAAAAGTATCAAATTTTGTTGAGTTAGTCAGTGTATTTGTATCATTTAATTTATTTCATTGTAGCATTTAGGAGGAACGTGAATTGTCAAAAGTAAATACAGAAAAGATACGAGTTTTTGCCTTAGGGGGAGTCGGCGAAATAGGCAAAAATATGTACGTGGTGGAAGTGGATGACGATATTATCGTTATTGACTCTGGTTTAATGTTTCCAGATGATGATATGTTGGGTGTCGATATTGTCATCCCGGATATCTCCTACCTAGTTGAAAACGCTGACCGTGTCCGTGCCATTATTCTAACTCATGGTCATGAAGATCATATTGGTGGATTGCCATATATTTTACAAAAGTTAAAAGTACCCGTGCATGGAACGAAATTAACACTTGGATTAGTAGAGGCGAAACTTCGTGAAGCTGGAATATATACTTCAACTACACTTAAGTTAATCGATAGTAATTCAGAAATAAAGGTCGGCTCAACACCGGTATCTTTTTTTAGAACTAATCACAGCATCCCAGATTCAGTAGGAGTTATCATACAAACAAACTATGGAGCAATCGTACACACAGGAGATTTTAAGTTCGATCAAACACCTGTTGATGGGAAGCATGCAGAAATTGGTAAAATGGCTGCAGTTGGTAATCAAGGTGTGCTTTGTTTGTTATCCGATAGTACAAATGCTGAACGGCCTGGACATACTCTTTCAGAAACTGTTGTCGGACAAGGAATTGCAGATGTTTTTCAAAATACAATGAACAGAATTATTGTCACAACATTTGCATCAAACGTGCATAGAATTCAACAAGTCGTTCAAGCAGCTGCCAAAGCAAACCGAAAAGTAGCGATTGTTGGTAAAAGTATGGAGAAAGTAATCGGGATAGCCAATGATATAGGATATTTAAACGCTCCAGATGATCTTTTTATTGAGATAGACGAAGTAAAAAAGTATCGTCCTGAACAAGTGGCAATCATTACTACAGGGAGCCAAGGTGAGCCTATGAGTGCACTTACTCGAATGGCAAAAGGAGCTCATCGACAAATTACTCTTTCTAGTGAGGATACAGTTATGATTGCAGCTTCACCAATTCCAGGTAATGAAAAATCAGTGTCCAAGATTATTGATCAACTTTATCGAATTGGAGCTGAAGTGGTATACGGACATACAAAAGTACATGCTTCTGGACATGGGAGTGCAGAAGAGTTGAAGTTAATGCTCAACCTCATGAAACCAAAATACTTTATACCTATTCACGGCGAATTTCGAATGCAAATTGCCCATCGTGATCTCGCATTAGAAGTAGGTATGAATAGCGGGAACATTTTCCTTATTGAAAAAGGTGAAGTAGTTGAATTTCACAATGGTACAGGAAGAAAAGCTGGTAAAGTTCCTTCTGGAAATGTGTTAATCGATGGATTAGGTATTGGAGATGTTGGGAATATCGTACTTAGAGACCGTCGCTTACTTTCAAAGGATGGAATACTAGTTGTTGTTGTTACGTTAAATAAAGTAAACGGGGAAATTATTTCAGGTCCTGACATTATTTCAAGAGGGTTTGTATATGTTAGAGAATCAGAGAAGCTTCTTGAAGAAGCAACTAACATGGTGCAACAAACCTTAATAAAATGTGTTACTGAAAATGTAAACGAGTGGTCGTCACTAAAAAGCAATATTAGAGAAGTGTTAAGTCGTTATTTATTTGAAAAAACGAAACGTAGACCAATGATTTTGCCGATCATTATGGAAGTATAAAAGGAAGAAGCGGAGGATCCGCTTCTTTTTTATAGGCTCTTTTCTCAAAGATTGTTGCTTTTAGCTTTTGGACCGTAAGCCAAGCGGATGCTTGGCTCTTCACGCATAGCGTGAAGGTTTTGAAAATAAAATAGCCGATCAGACAAATGAATTTGTCTTGAAAAGGCTATTTTATTTTCAAAAAAACGGTCCAAAAGCAACAAAGTTTACGAAAACAGCCTTTTTATAAGAAAAAAAGTATAATTTTTCAGATGATGTCTAGCTGCAGGTGTCATCGGCTCGAGGTCGCTTCGGTCCATCAAACGTGTCCAAAAGTCAAGACACTAATTGCTGGCCAGCGCTTGTCGCCGATAAGCAGACACCTTCCGCTTTTCTTATAAGGAATTTATCCTTCATTATGATTTTCTAATGGGAATTATTCGTGAGGATCACGACATACTAACATTAGTTACATATAAAGGAGGACGAAAATATGACTGAAACGAACGAAACCCAACAACAGTCACAAGGTGATGAAAAGCCTGCTGTTGATCCGAAGTCGAGTATTGTTAATAAAATTCAAGAATTAGGTCAAACGAATGTTCCTGATATGGATGCTTCAAACATACATTGCATAACAATTGTCGGTCAAATTGAAGGACATATGCAGTTACCACCACAAAATAAGACTACAAAATATGAACACATTATTCCTCAGCTTGTTGCAGCAGAGCAAAATGCAAAAATTGAAGGACTACTCATTATTTTGAATACTGTCGGCGGTGATGTAGAAGCAGGATTAGCTATTTCAGAAATGATTGCTTCGATGTCCAAGCCGACCGTAACACTAGTATTAGGTGGAGGGCATTCCATTGGGGTACCGATTGCAACAGCCTCTGATTATAGTTATATTGCAGAAACGGCGACAATGACGATTCATCCAGTTCGATTGACAGGTCTTGTAATAGGTGTACCGCAAACCTTTGAATATTTAGATAAAATGCAGGAACGGGTTATTCGCTTTGTGACAAAACATTCAACTATTGATGAAGAGAAATTTAAAGAGCTTATGTTTTCAAAAGGTAACTTAACTCGAGATATTGGTACAAATGTTGTTGGAACAGACGCTGTAGAATATGGGCTTATTAATGAAGTAGGCGGAATAGGTCAGGCATTAAAGAAATTAAATGCATTAATTGATGAACGTCGATCTGAACATACAGACGGTGGTGAAATCGTCCAATGATATTGTATACAATGCTCCCTGAAGAAATGATATTTCCGCAAGATGAAAGTAGCTTTGCAAACCAACAAACAATACCGGTGGAAGGAGGACTATTAGTCGTAGAAGATATCGGCCAGTCACAATATAAAGTCATTAGACTTATTAGTAGTAATCCTCACCATTATTTAAACGAAAACTATACACCAGGGCGAGTTATTATGGGAAAACCACAACTTTAATTATGTAGACAAGTTTTGTATTATGTTATAATCTTAGTACACAACTTGGTTGAAGCAGCCAAATTTGGCTGCTTTTCTTCTCTTAAGGAAAAGATTTGCAGTAGTTTTTTGAGGAAAGTGAATTTATAAAACAACTTTCACTTCATGAGACAAGCACCAGTGTAATTTCATATAATAAGTCGCTATAGAGGGTGAAATGATGTCTAAAAAAAGAAAAAAGAAAAAAACAGAGTGGAAAATGCAATTAACGTATGAACTCATAGGTTTATCCTTATTTATTTTGTCAATAATTACTTTTGCAAGGTTAGGCAGTGTCGGTGATGTATTCGTATATCTATTTCGCTTTTTTATAGGTGAATGGCATGTCGTTCTGACGATTAGTCTATTTATTTTTTCACTTTATATTATTATTAAGAGAAAAGTACCTTCATTTTGGACAAGAAGATTAGCAGGACTATATTTACTTTTATTTTCATTTATTTTATTAAGCCATGTGCGTTTATTTGAAGTATTGGCCAGTAAAGAAGGGTTTGAAGACCCTTCAGTATTACGAAATACATGGGAATTATTTTGGATGCAAGTTCAACAAGCAGCCCCAGTTAATGATCTAGGTGGTGGAATGGTAGGTGCACTTGGTTATGCTGCTACTCACTTTTTGTTTGATGCACCGGGAACGTATTTAATTTCATTTTGTTGTATGATTGTAGCTATATTGTTAATTACGAATCAATCACTTTCAGAAATAATTAATCGTATCCTTAACCTCGGAAAGCACATGAGTGGAGCTGTCTTTCGATTCTTTCTAGGACTATTTCAAAGTTGGAAAAAAGAATTTATAGGAAAATTAGCTGAGCGACGTGAAAGACAAAAAGAGAAAAACGAACAAAAGGTAGAAGAAAATGATGGACAGATTGCAGCTCCTTCAGAGCCTGTCATTCATGATTTTACAAGTCAATCTTATGACCGGAAAGAAGAACCAGATTTAACTTTACCTTTATCAAATGAAGTGAGAACACAAATAGAAGTAAAAGAAAAGAAAAATGAAAAATCAGATCAAATTCCACAACAACCGTTAATTATGACGGAAATGGCGAATGAACATTATCAATTACCGAGTTTAGAATTACTTCATTTACCGAATAATAATGGTCAACATATGGAAAAGAGACAAATTTCTGCAAATGCAAAGAAATTAGAGCAGACGCTTGAAAGTTTTGGAGTTAAGGCAAAAGTAACAGATGTCCACCTTGGACCAGCTGTTACAAAATATGAAGTTCATCCAAGTGTCGGTGTTAAAGTTAGTAAAATCGTTAATTTAGCAGATGACTTAGCACTTGCTTTGGCCGCAAAAGATATTCGAATAGAAGCACCTATACCTGGAAAATCTGCTATTGGAATTGAAGTCCCGAATAAAGAAGTGGCTATTGTTACATTAAGAGAAGTGTTAGATTCTTCAAAAAATCGTCAAGAAGTTCACCCACTTTCGGTTGCTTTAGGTAGAGATATTTCAGGGGAACCAGTTTTAGCAGGTATTAATAAGATGCCGCATCTACTCGTAGCCGGTGCTACAGGTAGCGGTAAAAGTGTTTGTATTAACGGGATTATAACAAGCATACTTATGAGAGCAAAGCCCCATGAAGTAAAATTAATGATGATCGATCCAAAAATGGTTGAATTAAATGTATATAATGGGATCCCACATTTACTAACACCCGTTGTCACTGAACCGAAAAAAGCTTCTCAAGCATTAAAAAAAGTCGTTAGTGAAATGGAACGTCGCTATGACTTATTTTCACATTCTGGAACGAGAAATATTGAAGGATATAACGATTTAATAAAGAAACAAAATGATAATGGCGATGCAAAACAGCCGTTATTACCCTATATCGTTGTGATTGTAGATGAGTTAGCGGATTTAATGATGGTTGCATCTGGAGATGTTGAAGATTGCATTACTCGATTAGCGCAAATGGCACGTGCAGCAGGTATTCATATGATTATAGCAACACAGCGTCCATCTGTTGATGTAATTACTGGTGTGATTAAAGCAAATATTCCTTCTAGGATCGCTTTTGGAGTATCTTCACAGACTGATTCTAGAACAATCCTTGATAGTGGGGGGGCTGAGAAGCTTCTCGGGCGAGGAGATATGCTGTATCTGCCGGTAGGAGCAACTAAACCAACTCGAGTACAAGGTGCATTTTTATCCGATGATGAAGTGGAAACAATTGTAGATTTTGTTATTAGTCAACAAAAAGCACAGTATCAAGAAGAAATGACACCTTCGGAAGAGCCAGAGGTAGCTGAAGAAGTAGAAGATGAATTGTATCAGTCGGCAGTTGAGTTAGTAATGGAAATGAACACAGCATCCGTTTCTATGCTTCAGCGTAGATTTAGAATAGGGTATACAAGAGCAGCTAGACTTATTGATGAAATGGAAGCAAGAGGGATCGTTGGTCCGTACGAGGGTAGTAAACCGCGAGAAGTGTTAGTATCAAAATCACCAGAAGAAGCTTCTGCACAATAATAGCTTTGGTTAAGGAGTGGGGAGAATGATTAAATCCGATAATCGTCCATTATATTTACAAGTCATAGATAGAATTAAAGATGATATAGATCAACAAGTATTTAAAGAAGGTGAAAAATTACCATCTGAATTTGAATTATCAAAGCAGTTAGGTATTAGTAGAGCAACATTAAGAGAGGCACTACGAATCCTTGAAGATGAAGGAATAGTTCTACGAAGACATGGTGTAGGTACATTTGTCCATTCAAAGCCATTGTTCTCTTCGGGTATTGAAGAGTTATATAGTGTTTCTGATATGATTGTAAATGCTAAGAAATCACCTGGAACAATATTTTTATCATCTCATGTTGAGGAAGCAACAGATGATGATAGAAACCGGTTTAGTAATGAAGAAATGAAGAACTGTGTTGTTATTGAAAGAGTACGAACAGCTGACGATGAACCTGTCGTCTACTGTTTAGACCGAATTCCAGAAGAGATACTTGGGAAACATTCGATTCATGAAATTGGATCCATTTTTAACTTTCTAGAAAGTATCGGTCATAATATTTCTTACGCAGTAACAACAATCGTTCCTGTTGGTTATCATGAAACGATCTCACCCATATTAAACTGTGAGCCAGAAACATCATTATTATTATTAAAGCAAATGCATTACGACGAGACTGATCACCCTATTTTGTTTTCGCTTAATTATTTTCGGGCGGATAAATTTAAGTTTAAAGTAGTAAGAAAACGGATAAAAGCATAACATAAGGCTAGGTAGAGAGTGTAATCTCAAGCAGGGAGTGATAAAATGAACGAGCTTCAAGAAATTCATAGTGAGTTGAATGGGTTACATTTACATATGGTAAATACACCGAAGTATAAAACGACCACACTTGTTTTACTATTAAAGGCACCATTACAGGCTGGTACTGTTACAAAAAGGGCACTAATCCCACATATATTACAAAGTGGAACAGCTCATTCACCAACAAGAAAAGAGCTTAGAAATCGGTTAGATGAACTTTACGGAGCGAGTTTGTCTGTTGATGTTCAAAAGAAGGGCGAAGAGCATGTCATTGGTTTTCGCATGGATATAGCGAATGAAAAGTTTTTAAAAGAATCTACTCCTTTATTTGAAAAAGGAGTTCAACTGTTAGCTGAAGTTTTACTTCAACCAAAACAAGAGAATGAGAAGTTTGCAACGTCAATTGTTGAAAGTGAAAAGCGTTCATTAAAACAGAGAATTAAATCTGTCTTCGATGATAAAATGCGGTATGCGAATATGAGAATTACAGAAGAGATGTGTAAAGGAGAGCCGTTTGCTTTATCGGTTCATGGTGATGAAAAACAGATCGATGCCTTATCTGAACAAGATCTGTTTGCTTATTATCAACAGCTATTAAAAGAAGATAAAATGGATTTGTATATTATCGGTGATATTAATACAGATGCTGTAAAAGATACGGTTCAAAAATATTTCACACTTCCCGAAGGACGATCAAATTCTGGGATTGAAGTACAAACGACACAAAAGGAAATTAAAGAAGTCAATACGGTATTTGATGAACAAGATGTTAAGCAAGGAAAGCTCCATATGGGGTATCGCACCTACACAACATTTAAAGATGATGCGTACTATGCACTTCAAGTTTTTAACGGGCTATTTGGTGGATTTTCTCACTCAAAGCTATTTATTAATGTTCGTGAAAAGGCGAGTTTAGCTTATTATGCTGCTTCTCGTTATGAAAGCCATAAAGGAATAATTATGGTTATGTCTGGTATTGAGTTTGAGAATTATGATAAAGCGGTTTCTATAATAAACGAACAAATGGAAAACATGAAAAAAGGTGAATTCTCTGATGGGGAGTTAGATCAAACGAAAGCTATGATTAATAATCAGATACTTGAAACAGCTGATACAGCGAGAGGCTTTGCTGAGCTCTTGTACCACAACGTCGTTGCTAATAAAGAACGTTCACTCGAAGATTGGATCTCTGGAATTAATAGTGTAACAAAAGAAGATGTTGTAAAAATTGCTAATCAAATTCAGTTAGATACCATCTATTTCCTAAAAGGAAAGGAGGGGGCGACAGCATGAAGGAAATCCAATTTGAGCAACTAAGAGAGAAGCTTTACTATGAAAAATTAGATAATGGTCTTGATGTGTACGTCCTTCCGAAAACAGGATTTAATAAAACCTATGCAACATTTACAACTAAATATGGTTCTATTGACAACCATTTTATTCCACTTGATCAAAAAGAAGCGCTCGTAGTCCCTGATGGAATTGCTCACTTTTTAGAACATAAAATGTTTGAAGATGAACATGGGGATGTATTTCAAGATTTTAGTAAGCAAGGTGCACAGGCAAATGCATTCACAAGTTTTACAAGGACTGCCTATTTGTTTTCAAGTACTGCAAATGTTAACAAAAATATTGAAACCTTACTTAACTTTGTCCAACATCCATATTTTACTGAAGAAAGTGTTGAGAAAGAAAAAGGAATTATTGGACAAGAAATTAACATGTACGATGATAATCCTGATTGGCGCGTGTACTTTGGTGTGATTGAAAACATGTATGAGCATCATCCGGTGAAGATCGATATTGCTGGAACGATCCCTTCAATCTCAAAAATTACGAAAGATTTATTATATCAATGCTACGAGACGTTTTATCACCCGAGTAATATGCTGATGTTTGTTGTTGGACCAGTTGAACCTAATGAAATTTTACAGCTTATAAAAGAAAACCAGCAGGCGAAAACTTTTAAAGAACCAGAGCAAATTCAACGATTCTTCCCAGCTGAAGGAGAAGAGGTCGCAAAGAAGAAACATGTTATTAAGATGAGTGTACAAACACCAAAATGCCTCGTCGGATTTAAAGAAGGAAAGCCGACAAAACAAGGGGTGGAATTGCTAGAGCATGAACTTGGAATGAATATTTTGCTTGATTTAATGTTTGGTCAAAGTTCTACGAATTATCAGGAATTGTATGATTCAGGGTTAATCGATGAGACGTTTTCATTTGATTATTCAGCAGAATATGGATTTGGCTTTACTATACTTGGAGGAGACACGAAATATCCAGACCGCTTAGCTGATAAAATAAAAACACTGGTCGAGGATTTTATTTCTAATCCGTTGAATGAAGTAGAAGTTGAACGTGCAAAGAAAAAGAAGATCGGATCTTTCTTAAGGTCACTAAATTCTCCTGAATACATTGCAAACCAATTTACTCGCTATCAGTTTAATGATATGAACCTATTCGATGTCGTGCCGATGTTAGAAAAAATAAACGTGGATACATTAACAACAATAATGAAAGACCATTTTAACTTTGAACGATTTACAGTATGTCAAGTAAAATCTGAAGGATATACGGAGGAAGAGTAATTGAATCAAACTTGCTTAATTACTGGGGCAAGTGGAGATATCGGGGCAGCCATTGCTGAAAAAATGGCTGCCCGTGGTTTTTCACTTTACTTACACTATTATAAGAATGAGCAAAACATTCAAAAAGTCGCTCATAATTGTAAGGCTTATGGTGTTGACGTTCATCTTATTCAAGCAGATTTGTCACAAAAAGCATCAGCAACTCGACTAGTAAAGCAGCTACATGAACCAATTGATGTTATTATTCATAATAGTGGTTCAACCTACTATGGCTTATTAACAGACATGAAAGATGAGGAAATCGAGAAAAGCATCCAGCTTCATTTGGCATCACCTATTCAAATCACAAAAGCGTTATTACCATCCATGATTAAAAAGCAAAGTGGTAATATCATGGTCATTTCCTCAATTTGGGGATTAACTGGAGCTTCGTGTGAGGTAGTTTATTCTGCAGTAAAGGGAGGGCTAAATTCATTTGTTAAAGCATTAGCTAAAGAAGTTGGTTTATCTAATGTTCGTGTCAATGGTGTTGCACCAGGAGCAATAGAAACAAATATGCTATCACAATTTAATAAAGAAGAAATACATATGCTTAAAGAAGAAATTCCCATGGGTAGACTAGGTAAGTCTGTGGAGGTAGCTAATGTCGTGTCTTTTTTGACATCAAATGAAGCTAGTTATATTAATGGCCAAATTATATCGGTAAATGGTGCATGGTATTGTTAACGTCAATTTTTTGCCATATTCATTTTGCATAATATCCCTTCTTTCATGAAAAACTATGTTTGAACTTAATATTAAGGAGGGATAAATATGTCAGTTTTAGATAATTGGGATCAGTGGAAGGACTTTCTAGGAGATCGTCTTAACCAAGCACAAAATGAGGGAATGAACCAAGCCGTTATTTCCGATGTAGCTTATCAAGTAGGAGAATACTTAGCACAACAAGTTGAACCTAAAAATGAACAAGAGCGTATTTTAGCTGATTTATGGAAAGTAGCAGATGTGCAAGAACAACACGCTATTGCCAATATGATGGTGAAGCTTATACAAAACAATCAATAATCGAAGGTGCTGCAATGATTTGCAGCACTTTTTCGTTGTAAAGAGAAATAAAAAATAGAACATGACAAACAGCATCTCAAGTGATGTTAGAAAAATGTTTGAAAATTAATTGTGATGTGAAAAACTATGAGAAGTCAATAGAAATGACTTGTTTATTCGACAAGTATTAGCGTAAAATGATATTATAGAAGTTCAAATGGCAAATGATTCATACTGATTAATTTATTGATAATTCAAAACAATTTTATTTATTAATAAAAATAAATGTTTGGAATAAATAATACATATACAAAGTTCTCAAACAAGATGAGCTCAAATGGGATAACCTTTAATCAAAGGAGGGAGGGTACAAAATATGAAAGAATGGTATTTAGAGTATCAAATACATAAAAATCGACCTGGATTATTGGGGGATATTGCATCACTCCTTGGAATGTTATCCATTAATATTGTTACAATAAATGGAGTTGAAGACAGACGGCGTGGTATGCTCATTCGTAGTACTTGTGATGACCAAATTGAAAGGTTTCATTCAATACTTAATACAATTGACAATATAACAGTCATAAAGCTACGTGAACCTCATTTAAGAGATCGAATGGCGATCCGTCATGGACGTTATATTGAACGTGACGCAGATGATAAAAAAACATTTCGTTTCGTACGTAATGAATTGGGTTTACTAGTTGATTTTATGGCAGAGCTAATGAAAAAGAATGAACATTCGTTAATTGGAATTCGTGGTATGCCTCGTGTTGGAAAAACCGAATCGGTTGTAGCAGCTAGTGTTTGTGCAAATAAAAGGTGGTCTTTTATTTCATCGACATTACTTAGACAAACTGTAAGAAGTCAGTTAGCCGATGATGAATTGGGCGGAAATCATATTTATATTATTGATGGAATTGTGTCTACGATGAGAGCAACTGAAAAACACAGAATATTAGTAAATGATGTGATGAGACTTCCGGCAGTCAAGGTTATTGAACACCCTGATATTTTTGTAAGGGAAACTGAATTTACATTAGACGATTTCGATACAATCATTGAGTTGCGAAACGATGAGTCAGAGGAGATTTCATATGATGTCGTTGAATCTGGTTTTTCATCTTTCGATATTAGTTAAGTTGGTAGGTGTTTTCATTGTCTGAATTAGGCCAAAGATTAAAAGAAGCAAGAGAACAAAAAGAAATAAACCTAGATGATTTACAGAAGACAACGAAGATTCAAAAACGGTATCTTCTCGCAATTGAAGAAGGTAATTTTGATGCGCTACCAGGAAAGTTTTATGCACGTGCATTTGTTAAAAATTACGCCGAAGCTGTTGGGTTAGACGCTGAACAAATTCTTCAAGAGTTTGGTAATGAACTACCTAACCCTCATAAAGAAGGACCTGAATTACCTTCTAGACGAACTGTCCGCGCCAAAAAAACACCAACTAATTCTAAGAAAAAAACAAAAGGCTATTCAATAATTCCTGCGTTAATCGCTGGGATCATTATTATAGTAGTTTTTGGTGTTATTTGGGTTTTTGCCCAAATGAACACCAAAGATGGTGCAGATGGAGTTATCACAGAGGAACAAGATGATGCTTTTGAAGGAGAAATTAGTGAAGAAATCCCTTCTGGAGAAGGAATACCAAATGAAGAAGATGAAGCGCAAGATCAAACAGATGAGGATCAGGCAGTCCCAGCTGAAGAAGTGGTTGAAGAACCAACACAAGAGCAACAGCTTACTCAAACAAATATATCTGGTAACCAGAGCTTTTATACATTAGATGGGGTCGATACATTTGAAGTTAAGCTCTCCTTTACTGGGCGAAGCTACGTTGGAATTCAAAATGCAAAAGGGAACTCTTTTTATGCATCTGAAGCAAAAGGAGGAGATGAATTAGAATATGATTTTAGTTCAGAAGAAGAAATCACTTTCAACCTTGGTGCTTCGCAAAATGTAACTATGGAAATTAATGATGAACCATTTGAACTTCCACTTGATGTTGTTCACCAAAAAATAACGATTGTTTTTCAACCTGCAAATCAATAATCAATAAGCGAAGAGTACAGTCATCCTCTTCGCTCTTCTTATGTGTTAATATTGTAGGTTATAACAATGTTACAACAATTTCTCAATTTGGTATAACCTATGGTACAATAGTTATTAAGTTGACATGGGTATATACTTTTTAAAGTAAGGAAGGATGTAAAATTATGGCTAAAGAACATTCTTTTGATATTGTTTCTGAAATTAATTTACAAGAAGTAGATAATGCTATACAACAAGCTGTAAAAGAAATCCAAACAAGATACGACTTTAAAGGGTCTAAGAGTTCCATAGAACGTACAGATAATGACAAAATAACGTTGATTTCTGATGATGAATACAAGTTAGAAAGTGTTATTGATGTGTTAAAGGGTAAATTTATTAGACGTGGCCTTTCACAAAAGTCAATGGATTTTGGTAAAATTGAAAAAGCATCAGGTGGGACTATTCGTCAAGTGATTACACTTGTTTCCGGCATTAGTACAGAACGGGCGAAAGAGGTAACAAAATTAATAAGAGACTCTAAGGTAAAGGTAAAAGCGCAAATTCAAAATGAGCAAATTCGAGTGACTGCAAAAAACATCGATGACTTACAGGATGTTATTCAACTAATAAAATCAAAAGATTTGGAGTTCCCTGTTCAATTTGTCAATATGCGTTAAATAAGTTGAAAAGTTAAAGTTAGGGAGGATCTTTGTGAACGTTCCAAATCAAATTACAATTTCTAGAATTTGTCTTATTCCCATCTTTATGATATTTTTAATTGTTCCAATGGACCTAGGAACCATTAAAATACTTGGTACAATTATTCCAGTTTCCCATTTTATAGCAGCGTTAATTTTTATTATCGCTGCAGCAACAGATTGGTTAGATGGCTATTATGCTAGGAAATATAAGCTTGTAACAAATCTAGGGAAGTTTTTAGACCCTTTAGCGGATAAGCTATTAATTACAGCTGCTCTGATTTCTCTAGTTGAATTACAATTGGCTCCTGCATGGATGGTTATCGTCATTTTAAGCCGTGAATTTGCTGTTACTGGTGTAAGACTCGTCGCAGCTGCTGATGGTTCAGTTATTGCTGCTAGCCCTTTAGGTAAGCTCAAAACGGTATTTCAAATTATTGCTATCTCTACGTTGATGTTACATAATTTTCCGTTCGCACCATTAGGATTCCCGTTTGCTAAGCTTATGTTATGGATAGCAACCATATTAACGATTATTTCGGGCATCGATTATTTTATGAAAAATAAACATATTTTCTTAAAGGCATAATTCAGCCATATATTGGTATTTTCATGTCAACAATTCTGTATGTGAGGTGCATGAATGAACAGTGAAATAATTGCTGTAGGTTCGGAGCTCTTATTAGGTCAAATTGCTAACACAAATGGTCAATTTCTATCTCAACAACTAGCTCCACTCGGCATTAACGTCTATTACCATACAGTTGTAGGCGATAATAAGACCCGTCTACAAGAAGCCATTAAACAAGCCAAAAAGAGAGCGAATCTTATTATCATTACAGGAGGCCTAGGGCCGACTAAAGATGATTTAACAAAAGAAGCGGTTGCGGAACTATTAAATTGCTCGTTGAATTACGATATGCCTTCATTGCAACGTATCGAAGCTTACTTTGTTAATAGTAAGAGAACTATGACAGAAAATAATAAAAAACAAGCTCTAGTTTTTGAAGAAGCTACCGTTTTAAATAATGATCATGGTATGGCCCCTGGAATGGCAATATGTAAAGATGGCATTCATTATATGTTATTACCTGGTCCTCCAAAGGAATTAAAGCCAATGTTTACTACTTATGGACAGTCCTATTTATTAGCGCACTTGCATGAACAGTCTATTATTCATTCAAGAGTCCTTCGGTTCTTTGGCATTGGTGAGGCTAAACTTGAAGAAGTTCTAATAGATTTAATTGAAGCACAAAGTAACCCAACCATTGCACCGCTAGCAGGCGATGGGGATGTGACGTTACGCTTAACTGTGAAGCATAATGAAAAAGTAGAAGCGCTCTCATTATTAGATGAATTAGAGGCTAAAATACTAGCTCGAGTTGGGTCGTTTTTTTATGGCTATGATGATACATCGCTTATGCAAGAGTTAGTGAATAGGTTATTAACAAAAAAAATCAAAATAGCAACCGCTGAAAGTTTAACAGGTGGATTGTTTAGTCAACAACTTACAAATTATGCGGGTGTTTCTGAAGTTTTTTCTAGTGGTGTCGTAAGTTATTCTAACGAAATGAAGGAGAAAATCCTTTCGGTGTCAAAAAATACATTAGCAGAGTATGGTGCGGTCAGTAACGAATGTGCTATTGAAATGGCAGAAGGTATTAGGAGGTTATGTAAAGCTGATGTTGGGATTAGTTTTACAGGTGTAGCAGGACCGAATCAAGTTGAGGGTAAGGGTGTAGGTACTGTATTTATTGGTGTTGCTTTACCAAATGGCGAGTCAAAAGCATTTTCATTAAATCTATCTGGTACTCGCGGACAAATTAGAGAACGATCTGTAAAATATGGCTGCTATTACTTGCTGAAAGAATTATAAAGGTGGAATTATAGAGCATGAGTTATTTTAAAGATTTTAATATTACAGACCAAGTGAAAAAAGCAATTCATGATATGGGATTTGAAGAGCCATCTCCTATCCAAGAAAAGGCAATCCCTGTCATCTTATCTGGGGATGATGTAATTGGACAAGCTCAAACAGGAACAGGAAAAACTGCCGCGTTTGGTATTCCTGTTGTAGACAAAGTAACAGAGGACCGCTATGTTCAAGCACTTATTTTAACGCCGACACGTGAATTAGCGATTCAAGTTTCAGGAGAACTGCAAAAGTTAACGAAGTACAAAAAAATACGAACATTACCTATTTATGGAGGTCAATCGATTTCACACCAAATTCGAGCATTGAAACAAGGGGTGCAAGTTGTTATAGGTACTCCTGGTCGAATTACAGATCATATTAGAAGACAGACATTAACTCTTGATAGAGTACATACGGTAGTACTTGACGAAGCAGATGAAATGTTAGATATGGGTTTTATTGAAGACATTGAAGCCATTTTAAAGCAGGTAAACCGTGAACGACAAACTTTATTGTTCTCAGCGACAATGCCTCCTCCAATAAAAAAACTTTCATACAAATATATGAAAAAGCCGAAGCTGGTTGCAATCAGTAAAGGAGAGGTTACTGCACCATCAATTGATCAAGTCTACTATAAAGTGCTGGAACGTAATAAATTAGACTCACTTTGTCGTATTATTGATAGTGAGGAAATTGATCTTGGAATTATTTTTTGTCGTACGAAAAAAGGGGTTTCGGAATTAACCGAAGCACTTCAGGCGAGAGGATATATTGCTGATGGTTTACATGGGGATTTAACGCAATCACAACGTGACAACGTCATGAAGAAATTCCGAGACTCAACAATCGAATTTTTAATTGCAACCGATGTCGCAGCCCGTGGAATAGATGTTGATAATGTAACCCACGTCATTAACTACGATATCCCGCAAGATCCTGAGAGCTACGTACATCGAATTGGAAGAACAGGACGTGCGGGTAGAAAAGGGCTAGCGCTGACATTAGTAACACCACGAGAAATGAAACATTTGCGTTCGATAGAAGATGAGATAAAGATGCCGATTCCTTCAGAAAACGTGCCAACCTTTGCTGAAGTGATAGAGAAACAACAAGAAACATGGAAGAAGCAAATTGAAGAAGCAATGAATGAAGATAAAGATAGCGAATGGTTTGCGCCACTAGTTCATGAACTTCTTAACACATACCCAGCAGAAAGAGTTGTTACTGCTTTGCTTAAGAGAAACTTCCTTAATGATAATACGATGGATGATGATGGCTATAACTTCGGTGAGACCGGTGGTGCTAAAGGGATGGTTCGCTTCTTTATCAATGTTGGTAAAAATGTAAATATGAGTCCAAAAATTCTGATTGAGGAAATTTCTGAACTCGTTGGCATACCAGGTAAAGCTGTTGGACGAATCGATATTTTTGATAAGTTTACATTTGTTGAAGTTCCTGAAGAAGTTGCACCGTTTGTTTATGAAGCCCTTCGATATTCACGGATTAATGGTGCTCGAGTAAATTTAGAGCCAGCTAAACCACGTCCAAAACGTGAAAAACGCCCATTAAAATGATAATATAAGACTTATTAGTGTCTGTGCCCCTCAATTGAAGATCTTAGCTGTTAAGCTTATATCATGGTTGAGGTGCCTGACACTTTGTTTATATGTTATCTCACTCTTCTAATTTCCCTTCTCATTACTTAATTCCATTTATATACATTAAATAAAAAACGAATAAATGTTCGTAAAATCTATTGGCAAAATAAAAAAAACAAGTTATCATAAGTAGAGACATATGAGATATGTTGCTACGTACTTGGTTGATATAAAAATTCAATGTGCGTATTAAAAATATGGCCTTTGAAGTGGTAAAAAATATTTTCATATATTTGAGGAGATGACATAATGAGTGACAGAAAAGCCGCATTAGAGATGGCGTTAAGACAAATTGAGAAGCAATTTGGTAAAGGTTCTATTATGAAGATGGGGGAGCAGGCTGAAACAAGAGTATCAACGATTTCAAGTGGTGCATTAGCATTAGATATTGCTCTTGGTGTAGGTGGGTATCCACGTGGGAGAATTATTGAAGTGTATGGACCTGAATCTTCAGGTAAAACGACAGTTGCACTGCATGCAATTGCAGAAGTGCAACGCCAGGGTGGACAAGCTGCTTTTATCGATGCAGAGCATGCTCTTGACCCGGTTTACGCTAAAAAATTAGGTGTAAATATTGATGAGTTATTGCTATCACAACCTGATACAGGTGAGCAAGCGCTAGAAATAGCTGAAGCACTAGTTCGCAGTGGGGCTGTTGATATCGTTGTTATCGATAGCGTGGCAGCTCTTGTTCCAAAAGCGGAAATTGAAGGAGAAATGGGTGATAGTCATGTTGGATTGCAAGCACGACTTATGTCTCAAGCCCTTCGTAAACTAGGTGGAGCAATAAATAAATCAAAGACACTTGCAATCTTTATTAATCAGATTCGTGAAAAAGTAGGCGTAATGTTTGGAAATCCAGAAACTACTCCAGGTGGTCGAGCACTGAAATTCTATTCTTCTGTTCGTTTAGAAGTTAGACGTGCTGAAACATTAAAGCAAGGTAACGACATGGTAGGAAATAAGACAAAAATTAAAGTCGTAAAAAATAAAGTAGCTCCTCCTTTCAAAACAGCTGAAGTAGATATTATGTACGGAGAAGGTATTTCAAGAGAAGGATCTATTTTAGATATTGCAGCAGATCTCGATATCGTTCAAAAGAGTGGGGCATGGTACTCCTTCAATGACGAACGTCTAGGTCAAGGACGTGAAAATGCAAAGCAATTTTTAAAAGAGAATGTAGATTTAACTGCTGAAATCGAGAAATTAATTCGTACGCATCATGGACTTGACGGTGAGATTACAGTAGAAGCTCCTAGTGAAAGTGAGTTTGAAGACTTACCATTAGATTTAAAGTAATAGAGTTATAATAGGATAGTGCAGAATGACGTCTAATAAAACGACACTTTTATTAGGCGTATTCTGCTTTCAAAAAGGAACAACAATCAGAACAATTTACCGCACCTTTAGGGGTGCTTATTCTTTTTAAGAGAGCGAGGGGTGCTGTTTGAAGTTTCTTTACTTTACTGATACGCACATTCGTGGGACGACGCCTAAAAATCGACTGGATACGTTTGTTGATACTCTAAAAGCAAAACTAGTAGAAATTATGGAGATTAGTCAAAGTGAAAACGTAGATGTTCTGCTTCATGGAGGGGATGTGTTTGATCGTCCAGACTTATCACCAAACGTTGTTGGACAATTTGCTCAAATTTTTCGTCAAGCGAAAGCCCCTATTTATGCCATATCAGGTAACCACGACACGTACGGTCATAATCCTGAAACAATTTCAAGGACGATGCTTGGCCTATTACATGCTTTTGGTATTATTACAGTGATTTCTCCAGATACCCCTTTATTGATTGAAAAAAATGGTATTAAGGTTCAAGTATCAGGGCAACCGTACCATTATGATATTGATCAACGGGATGCAAAGCTTGATTATTACCCTGAGAATCAATGTGGTGCAGACATACTAATCCATCTCGTTCATAGTATGCTTGTGGAAAAGGCCCTTCCAGATGGAATTCCTTTTACGATAATCGACCACATTTGGGGGACTACGGCGGATATCATTTTAACAGGCCATTTTCATGGTGGGTTTGGAATTAAAGAAAGAGATGGAAAGTATATATGTAACCCCGGTGCAATTGCAAGGGTGAATAATCATTGGTCTGAAATTAGCCGTATTCCAAAGGTGATTATTGGCGATGTTTCACAGGATGGAATTAAGTTAACTGAAGTGCCTCTACAAACTGCACTAAAGGGTGAAGAGGTATTAGATCGTAGTTTTCTTGAAAAAGCTGTTCATCAAGAAGAAAAGCTAAACTCATTTATTCAGCAAGTGAAAGAGCAGTCTGAATTCCAAACGATAAATATGAAGCAGATCATTACTCAAATAGCCTCTATGTCAAATGTAGATGATAAGGTAAAATCAGAAGCTTTACGAAGAATTGAAGTTATTGAAGAGTTGTGGAAGGGTGGAGACCATGAATTGGATTAAAGAGGTTCGTCTTGAAAATTTTCAGTCCCACCTCGATACGTCCATCTCGTTTACAAACGGACTCAACGTCATTGTAGGGCAGTCAGATAGTGGGAAAACAGCTATTTTGAGAGGGATACGCTGGGTTTTATTTAATCAACCTCGAGGTACCGATTTTATGAGAGTTGGTGGAGATTTTGTCCGTGTCACATTAACGTTTGCTAGCGAGTGTAGTATTGTAAGAGAGAGAACTAATTCAAAGAATCGTTATATTATTAAGGAACCTGGAAAAGACGAACTCGTTTTAGAAGGATTCGGTATCCATGTTCCTCAAGAAGTACTAGATGCTCATGAAATCTATCCACTGCGAATTGATCGAGATATGGAATTATTACTAAATGTTTCTCAGCAATTAGACGGTCCATTTTTACTTGAACAGACAGCCTCAGTAAGGGCTAAGACGATTGGAAGAATTAGTGGAGCACATTATATTGATATGGCTGTAAGAGACACAACTAAGGATGTGGCGAAGCTCCAACAACAAACGAGACACGTCGAAACAGAAGTAGAAGTATTGAAAGAGAAAATCACTCCGTATCAATTTTTAGACAAAGCAAAGGAACAGCTGGACGTATCAGAACGTAAATTTCATCTTCTAAAAGAAAAAGATGCTAAACGATCAAGGCTAGAACTTTTAAAAAGGCAGTTACAGGAATTTGTGAAAGAAAAAGAAAAAGTTGAAAAGCGTCTAACCATTCTGAAGGAGATAGAAGAATGGAAACGAAATTTAGAAAGATTGCAATTTATCAATGAAAAAAAGAGATCCTTCCAAATAAAGCACGATCAACTAATTGAAGTAAACAAAGCAATGAATACGTGTAAACATTGGATTAAAAAAACGAATAATGTAGATTTCGCAAAGAAGAATGCAACAACGATAACGCAAAAATATGATCGTCTTAACCAAGTCAAACAAATAAATGATATGTATAATCACTTAAATCGTAGTTTAGTAGATGTAAAGGTAATAATCAATCAGACAGGGTTTGCAACCCATTCTGAAGAACAAAAGGTCCAAGAATTATTTAACAAAGTAAGGGTGACTATCGAACTACGCCATCTACAACTCCGATATCAGTCAAATATCGACCAGGCCAATACATTGAGAAAAACGATCAATCGTTTAAAGCTAACAAAGCAATGTGAAGTAAGACATGACAATTTACAAATTAATATTCAACAATTAGAGAAATATAAACTAATACAAGATAAGTTAGTAGATGTAAAGAAACGACTCCAGGATGGTGTTACCTTTATTTCACAAAAGCAACAAGAAGAACAACAGTTACGACAAGAGTATGAGCAGCGATTACTCGAAAAGGGAAAGTGCCCAACTTGTGGTGGTCACTTAAGTAGTACAGCGATAAAAAAATTATTAACATAACGGTGGTGGGCAAAATTGAAGCATGTTGAACATGAACTTACAAAAATAAAAGAAGCAATTGATAAAGCAAAAGATATGCGGTACCGTGCAGAGGCAAAACTAGAGGAGTTAGAAAACCAACAAAGAAGACTTTTAAATGAACTAGAAGAGCTCGGTGTAAAGCCTGAAAACCTAGAAGAAGAAATTCAAAAGTTAGAAGAGGCAATTGTGAAAGGGTTAGCAGAAACAAAAGCCATGATTCCAAAAGAATTGATGGGAAAGCATGAGTAAATTTCAACAGTCTATTCATGACTTAGAAAAGGTGTTACAACAGTCAAAAAATGAATGGCTTCGATTGGATGCAAACCGAAAATTGTTAACAGAACAGTTAGAAGAAAAGTTGAGTACATTAGAACAATATTATGAAACAAAGGACACCTATGAAAAAGCAAGAATTCTATTACAGCAGTCTGCTGAGTACGCACGTGAACAAGCTAAGCAGCAAATTGAAAGTTTAGTAACAAATGCATTACAGTTTATTTTTGGTCCATTATTTGAATTTCAAATTGAAATTGATGAACAAGGTAATAAACCCGTTGCTGAATTTTACGTCGTATCTGATTATGAAGGGATCAAAGTAAAGACGAAACCACAAGAAGCACGTGGTGGTGGTGTAGTAGATATTGTTACATTAGCCTTACGTGTTGCACTCATTGAAACCATTCAACCGAAGATGGAGGGACCTCTTCTACTTGATGAGCCTGGGAAACATGTTTCAGGAGAATACGTTCTTTATTTATATGAATTTCTTAAATCAATAAGTACGATGTTTAATCGGCAAATTATTATGATCACACATAACCAACTTTTGGCACAATCAGGTGATCGTGCTTATTACGTAGACATTCGTGATGGCATGAGTGAAGTGAATCGAACTGACAATGCTTGACAACAAAATTATCCAACTATACAATTAAAAAGAATACGGCATTTTAAAATGTCATGTTTCCTTCATGAGGTGTGTAAGTTAACGCACAATAATTAACGAATGATAATATGACTTTTGGAACCAACAATTAGATAGCAAGAGGAGGTGACTACATGGAAAACGTCTTACTCATCTCCATTTTGCTTGTTGTCTCTGCAGGTGTTGGTGCAGTTGTTGGATATCTTGTTCGAAAATCCATTGCCGAAGCGAAAATTTCTAGTGCGGAACAAGCTGCTAAACAGATTGTTGAAGATGGGAAACGAGAAGCTGAAGCTAGTAAGAAGGAAGCCGTTCTTGAAGCTAAGGACGAGGTTCATAAACTTCGCATAGAAGCTGAACGTGAGATTCGTGAACGTAGAAATGAGATTCAAAAACAAGAGAATCGTTTGGTTCAGAAAGAAGAGATCCTTGACCGTAAAAGTGAAACTCTAGATAAGAAAGAGGAATCATTAGAAAAGAGAGAGGAGTCTCTCGCCAAAAAACAACGACATATTGAAGAGATGGATAGCAAAGTGGAGGAAATCTTGAACAAGCAGAAGACGGAGCTCGAACGGATTTCTGGACTTTCCAGAGAAGAAGCGAAAGAAGCTATTCGAAGCGAAGTTGAGCAAGATCTTACTCATGAAATGGCTGTGTTAGTGAAAGACCGACTAACGCAAGCGAAAGAAGAAGCTGATAAGAAAGCTAGAGAAATTCTTTCGTTAGCTATACAAAGATGCTCAGCGGACCATGTGGCGGAAACAACTGTTTCTGTTGTAAGTTTACCTAATGATGAGATGAAAGGTCGCATCATTGGTAGAGAAGGTCGTAATATTCGCGCCTTGGAGACACTTACAGGGATAGATCTGATTATTGATGATACCCCTGAGGCAGTGATCTTATCAGGCTTTGATCCAATCCGAAGGGAAATTGCACGTACAGCTTTAGAAAAGCTCGTTCAAGATGGACGAATTCATCCAGCTCGTATTGAAGAAATGGTAGATAAATCTCGTCGCGAAGTTGATGAAACGATCCGTGAATACGGGGAGCAAGCAACTTTTGAGATGGGAATTCATGGCTTACATCCAGACCTTATTAAAATATTAGGTCGATTAAAGTTTAGAACCAGTTATGGTCAAAATGTCTTGAAGCACTCGATGGAAGTCGCTTACTTGGCAGGACTAATGGCTGCTGAACTTGGTGAAGATGTTCAACTTGCTCGTCGTGCAGGCTTACTCCATGATATTGGAAAAGCGATTGATCACGAAGTAGAAGGAAGCCACGTTGAAATAGGTGTAGAACTTGCTACAAAATACAAAGAGCATCCAGTTGTGATCAATAGTATAGCATCACACCATGGTGATACCGAACCAACTTCAATAATAGCCACACTCGTTGCTGCTGCTGATGCATTAAGTGCAGCACGACCTGGTGCTAGACGAGAAACTCTAGAAACGTATATACGTCGATTAGAGAAACTTGAAGAGATTTCCGAGTCTTTTGAAGGTGTTGAAAAGACTTATGCAATTCAAGCTGGACGAGAAGTTCGTATTATGGTAAAACCGGATATTGTTGATGATGCACAAGCCTATAAACTGGCTCGTGATATCACGAAAAAAATTGAAGAAGATCTTGATTACCCAGGTCATATTCGTGTTACAGTTATACGCGAAACTAGGGCAGTTGAGTATGCAAAATAAAGTGGTGAAAACCACTTTATTTTTTTCATCATAGGAGATATCATATATGACTTGAAAAAAAACATAATTTATATTTATGATTGAAGTAGTGATATACATAACGTTAGTATGATTGTAGAAAAGAGGCTTTAAATGAAAATATTATTTGTTGGAGACGTAGTAGGCTCATCAGGTAGAGCAATGGTAAAAGAATTCTTACCGAAATTGAAAAAAAAATACCGACCACAGCTTTCAATTGTAAACGGTGAAAATGCTGCTGGAGGAAAAGGTATTACCCAGAAAATATATAAAGGTTTTCTCGATGCGGGTGCTCAAGCAGTGACTCTTGGGAACCACACATGGGATAATCGTGAAATCTTTGAATTTATTGATGATGCAGGGTCGCTAGTTCGACCAGCCAATTACCCAGAAGGAACACCAGGCCGAGGCTACACAATTATTAAGATAAATAGTATAGAAGTTGCTGTTATTAACGTCATGGGAAGAACTTTTCTCCCGCCAAATGATTGTCCATTTCGAAAAGTAGATGAAATTTTAGAACAAGTTCAAGATAGAACCCCATTTATATTTGTTGACTTTCATGCAGAGGCAACAAGTGAAAAACAAGCGATGGGTTGGTATTTAGATGGTAGAGTTTCAGCTGTTGTTGGAACACATACACATGTTCAAACAGCTGATCAACGAGTATTACCTAAGGGAACAGCCTATCTTACTGACGTTGGGATGACAGGCCCTTACGACGGTATATTAGGAATGGAACGATCCGCTGTATTAAATAAGTTTTTGACCAATTTACCAGTAAGGTTTGAAGTTGCAAATGGACGAGAGCAATTAAATGCTGTTGTCATTACAATTGATGATAAGAATGGGCGTGCTCAATCGATAGAGCGTGTATTAATTAACGAGGATTCTCCATTTTTCGAATGATAAATGCTAGAATATTTTGAAAATACCTTCTTAAAAGCAGGAATATAAGAAAATATCGTGAATATATTTAATAAGCGGCAATATTCATCATTAAGGAGGTACAAGAAATGGAAATATTAAAAGTTTCAGCAAAATCTACACCCAATTCAGTAGCAGGAGCACTTGCAGGTGTCATAAGAGAAAGAGGCGCAGCAGAAATTCAAGCTATTGGCGCGGGTGCTTTAAATCAATCCATTAAGGCCATTGCAATTGCGAGAGGGTTTGTTGCCCCAAGTGGGATTGATCTCGTTTGTATTCCTGCTTTTACGGATATTGAGATTGATGGTGAAGAAAGAACGGCGATAAAATTAATTGTAGAGCCACGATAAGTGCTCATAACACAAAGGCTAACTTTAGAGCGCACCTCTCAAGCTTTTAAGGGAGAAAATGCGCTTAAGTTAGTCTTATTTTTGTGTATTTTTAATGTTTTATTAAAAAAAAGTAAAAAAAATAATAAAAACCTTTGAAGTATGTAGTCATCTTTTGTTAAAATTATGACAAGATCGTGAACAAATTTTTAGTTCCGATTATTTTTCAACAAATTTCAACGTTTTCACTATTTCGTAATATTTTCCTTATAAGTCTTGCTTTTTCTTGTGGATAGATTTATTATTGTAATCGTTTAGTACATAATTATTCATCATGAGCATGACACGTAGAAGACCCATTCAATTCGCCTAGTGAATTTACTAAGGGATTTACTATGCATATAGTGGAAACAGTCATTCTCATTTAATACGCCAAAGGGGTGGAGAAAATGATCAATCAACTTTCTTGGAAAGTTGGAGGACAGCAAGGGGAAGGTATTGAAAGTACCGGAGAAATCTTTGCTATTGCACTTAATCGTTTAGGGTACTATTTGTACGGGTATAGACACTTTTCTTCTCGTATCAAAGGTGGACACACGAACAATAAAATCAGGGTAAGTACAAAGTCACTTAATGCAATTTCAGACGATTTAGATATTCTTGTAGCATTTGACCAAGAGACTATTGATGTAAACTACCATGAACTTCGTGAAGGTGGAGTTGTTGTTGCTGATGCAAAGTTTAAACCTACACTTGCAGAGGACTCTAAAGCGACATTGTATGCGGTTCCATTCACAGAAATTGCAAATGACCTAGGCACTTCACTTATGAAGAACATGGTAGCAGTTGGTGCATCAAGCGCAATTCTTGGTTTACCTGTAGAAGCATACCGTGAAGTTGTAGAAGAAATTTTTAAGAAAAAAGGTATGTCAGTTGTTGAAAAAAATATGGATGCTATTCAAGCTGGTGCTGATTTCTTTAATAAAGAAGCCGGTGGTCAAATTGAATCTCTACAGTTGGAAAAAGCAGACGGAAAGAAACGTATGTTCTTAATTGGTAACGATGCAATCGCAATGGGTGCAGTTGCTGGTGGATGCCGTTTCATGCCTGCATATCCTATTACTCCAGCATCCGAAATTATGGAGTACTTAATTAAAAAACTTCCTGAATTTGGCGGAACTGTTATTCAAACGGAAGATGAAATTGCTGCATGTACAATGGCTATTGGTGCCAATTATGCAGGGGTTCGTGCGCTAACTGCATCAGCTGGACCTGGATTATCATTAATGGCAGAAGCAATCGGTCTTTCAGGTATTACTGAAGTCCCATTGGTAATCGTTGATACTCAACGTGGGGGACCAAGTACTGGTTTACCAACAAAACAAGAACAATCAGATTTAATGGCAATGGTTTATAACACTCATGGTGATATTCCGAAAGTAGTAATTACGCCAAGTACTGTAGAAGAGGCGTTCTACGATACAATTGAAGCGTTCAATATTGCTGAAGAATATCAATGCCCAGTAATCATTGTAACTGACCTTGCTTTATCGTTAGGAAAACAAACTGTTGAACCACTAGATTTCAATAAGATTGAAATTCGCCGTGGTAAGTATAATTTTAATGAAGAGTTACCAGAGCGTGTAGATGGAGAGTACTTTAAACGTTTTGCAGTAACGGAAGACGGAGTATCTCCTCGTGTAGCACCGGGAATGAAAAATGGTGTTCATCACGTAACAGGTGTTGAGCATGATGAAACAGGTAAACCATCTGAAAGTCCTGAAAATCGTGTAGCTCAAATGGACAAGCGCTTACGTAAATTAAATTCATTAGCGGATCGTTTTGATACACCTGTATATGCCAATGCAGAGCATGATGAAGCAGACCTGTTAATCATTGGTATTAACTCTACACGTGGTACAATTAATGAAGCAATGCCACGTCTTGAAGCAGATGGAATAAAAGTAAACCATGCACACGTTCGTTTACTACATCCATTCCCAACAGAACAACTAAGACCGTTAATGGAACGTGCTAAAAAAGTTGTAGTTGTAGAAAATAACGCAACCGCACAATTAGCAAGTATTATTAAAATGAATGTTGGCGGAACTAATGTTGAAAGCATGCTTAAATATGACGGTAATCCATTCCTGCCATCAGACATCTACAAACAATGCAAGGAGTTGGTCTAAATGGCAACATTTAAAGACTTTCGTAATAAAGTAAAGCCTAACTGGTGCCCAGGTTGTGGTGATTTCTCGGTACAAGCAGCTATCCAACGTGCCTCTGCAAATGCTGGATTAGAGCCAGATAATCTTGCTGTTGTGTCTGGTATCGGATGTTCAGGACGTATTTCAGGTTATATTAACTCATATGGTTTCCACGGTGTTCATGGCCGTGCTTTACCAATTGCCCAAGGTGTTAAAATGGCAAACCGTGAATTAACAGTTATCGCTTCTGGTGGTGACGGTGATGGGTTTGCGATTGGTATGGGTCATACAGTCCACGCGATCCGTCGTAACATCGACATTACGTATATCGTAATGGATAACCAAATTTACGGTTTAACAAAAGGTCAAACATCACCACGTAGTGAAATGGGCTTTAAAACAAAAAGTACTCCAGGTGGTTCAATTGAGTCTGCGTTAAACGTAATGGAGACAGCTTTAACTGCAGGAGCAACATTTGTAGCACAAAGCTTTTCAAGTGACCTTAAAGAACTAACATCTTTAATCGAACAAGGGATTAACCATAAAGGTTTCTCACTAATTAATGTATTCAGTCCTTGTGTTACATTTAATAAAGTGAACACGTATGACTGGTTTAAAGAAAACTTAACTAGTCTTTCTGCAATCGAAGGTTACGACCCATCAAATCGTATGCAAGCGATGCAAACGTTAATGGAGAACAACGGTCTAGTTACAGGACTTATCTACCAAGATAAAGAAAAGAAATCGTACCAAGAATTAGTTAATGGTTACGACGAAAAAGGTCTTTCTAAACAAGACTTAAAGCTTGACGAAGAGAAATTTAATCAGCTAATGGCAGAGTTTATGTGATTAAGCAATGCTAAGTATAGAAGAGACGTTCATGATACTGTGGACGTCTCTTTTAATATATCATATTTAAACGCTAACATAAAGAAAATTCTGAAAAATGTAACTATTTAAAAAATTTTATTTCTGGTGATAAAACTTAAATATATGTATTAGGAAGTGTTAGCCACAATGTTGTACAACATGCACATTGCCCCGTACTAGTAGCTAATTAGTTATCACATGGTGCTAGGCGCTTTTATCACTTTAATGTAGTAAAGGTGCCTGGCACCATTTTGTTTGTTTTTTCGATAAATGTCATTAGATCTTCAATGGTTATTCTTATCAAATGTTGTGTACAATGGTAGAAGCGTATATAATATAAATTTGTACGTCTACATTCTATTTCTATGATAACAACAAGAAAGGAGATAAAAATGATGAATGAAAAAAACAACAAAAGCGAAAAGGTTTCCGCTCAGGACGTAAAATCCTCTAGTGGAAATCGTGCTAAAGATTACGGCAAATATTTTGATTTCTCAAATGCCAAAGTAACAGAAACAGAAGATGGTAAAAAGGTAATGAAAATTAGTGGTCGTAGTATTTTAATTAGTGAACAACCTGATTATGCCAAAGGAAAGCGCCGTGGTAAAGAAGATGTTCAAGTTCATTATGACTTTAATATTCCCGAGGATATGAAAGAAATTGGGAAAGAGAAGTCTTTCTTAATCCGTACTTATGGCTGTCAAATGAATTATCATGATACAGAAAACATGGCAGGAATGTTGCTTGAATTAGGCTTTTCTGAAACAGATGATACGAATAAAGCAGATATCATTATTCTAAATACATGTGCAATTCGTGAAAATGCAGAAAACAAAGTGTTTGGTGAGATTGGGAATTTAAAACCGTTAAAGAGAGAAAGACCAGAGTTAATCTTAGCTGTATGTGGCTGTATGTCTCAAGAAGAGGGCGTTGTAAATCGTATAATGCAAAAACATCAGCATATCGATTTAATTTTCGGTACTCACAATATTCACCGCTTACCTCACTTATTGAAAGATGCAATTTTCGGGAAAGAAATGGTCGTTGAAGTTTGGTCAAAAGAAGGCGACATCGTTGAAAATATGCCTCGTAAACGTCAAGGGAACACGCAAGCGTGGGTAAACATCATGTATGGCTGTGATAAGTTTTGTACGTATTGTATTGTACCTTACACACGTGGTAAAGAGCGTAGTCGTCTCCCAGAAGATATTATTGCTGAAGTACGTGAACTTGCGCGACTTGGCTATAAAGAAGTAACACTTCTCGGTCAAAACGTAAATGCCTATGGTAAAGACATCGAGGGAAGAGAGTATGGTCTTGGTGACTTAATGGATGAACTACGAAAAATAGATATTCCAAGAATTCGTTTTACGACAAGTCATCCAAGAGATTTCGATGATCACTTAATCGAAGTTCTTGCTAAGGGCGGTAATTTAGTTGAGCACATCCATTTACCTGTTCAGCATGGTAACACAGAAATATTAAAACTAATGGCTCGTAAGTATTCTCGTGAGCAATATTTGGAGTTAGCTGGTAAAATTAAAAAGGCTATCCCAAATGCTTCATTTACGACAGATTTGATTGTCGGGTTCCCAAATGAAACGGAAGAACAGTTTGAAGATACACTTTCATTAGTGCGTGAAATTGAATTCGATAGTGCGTATACGTATATTTATTCTCCTCGTGAAGGTACGCCTGCAGCAAAAATGGTTGATAATGTACCAATGGAAGTTAAAAAGAAACGTCTTGCTCGCTTAAATGCTTTAATTAATGAAATTTCAGCAAAGAAAAATCTGGACTATCAAGACCAAATTGTTGAGGTTTTAGTTGAAGGAGAAAGTAAGAAAAATCCAGAAATCCTATCTGGACGCACACGTACAAATCGTCTTGTGAACTTTAAGGCACCTAAATCTGTTATTGGAGAAATAGTGTATGTAAAAGTAACGGATGCAAAAACGTGGTCGTTAGATGGAGAAATGGTTGAACTAGCAGAGGTGAATAAATAATGGAGAAAGTGTACACGAAAGATGAAATCGTTGCGAAAGCAAAAGAACTAGCAAAAATGATTGCGGAAACCGAAGAAGTAGATTTTTTTAAAAAAGCGGAAAAGCAAATTAATGAAAATATAAAAATTCAAGAGTTAATGGCGAAAATTAAAAGTACACAAAAAGAAGCTGTTAACCTTCAACATTATGGTAAAACAGAAGCATTAAAAAAAGCAGAAGAAAAAATTGATGCATACCAAGATGAGATTGATCAAATTCCTTTAGTTCAGGAATTTAAAAATAGCCAAATGGAAGTAAATGGTATACTTCAACTCGTGTCAACGACGATTTCTAATACAGTAACAGATGAAATTATTAAGTCGATGGATGGAGATCTACTGAAAGGAACGACAACCAAAAGTCCATTTAGCTCTGGTGGTTGCCATAGCTAAGGCTAAGAAACTTCGAAGCTGACTCTTTTTTATAGAGTTAGCTTCTTTTTGTTATATGCTTTCATGATTGCTAAATAAAACTGTGCATTGCTTTGCTAATATATAAAGATTTTTTGATACTATTCATGTATTTACTATTCTGTGAATATTCTATATTAACCAAAGAAAAACTGACCGAAAAATAATTTCATGAAATCTAGAAAAAAGACATAATTGCAAGGTTTGGCTCATATCGTTTTATAGATTATGTGTATTGGAATTATCGTTCTCTTTTTTACAACGAAGAAAATTAAATTTTAGGCACAATGGTTATTCGCCCTGCATAGGATGGAAGTGAAGAAATTGGCGACGCTAGTTTGACCTAAGACATCGTATTTATGAGATTAGATGGACGCCCGTCTAATTTATCGGACTATTAAAGTCAGGCTTTCTCCTATGTCTTAACTTCGACAATTAGACAACGATGTTGAAGCGGAGTACTTACGGCGATATGCCGAGTTTTTCTAACGATTTGATCGAGGAGGGTTCACTCATGTCACAAACAGATAACTTAAATTATCGTGAAATTATTACGAAGGCGGTTTGTGGTAAGGGAAGAAAGTTTACTCAAGCTAGTCATACAGTAAGCCCTTCCCAAAAGCCTACGAGTATCCTTGGTTGTTGGATCATTAACCATAGGTACGAAGCAGCTAAAAAAGGTGATGCGGTAGAAGTGCAAGGAAGCTACGACATTAACGTTTGGTACTCGCATCAAAATAACACAAAGACAGAGGTAGCCACTGAAACGGTCACGTACACGGACGTTGTTCCACTGCAAGTGAAAGATGACAACATTTTATCTGATGACGTTCAAGTGATAGCGAAAGCTGTTCAACAGCCAAATACGCTTGAAGCAACAATTTCCCCAAATGGTTCAAGCGTAGTCGTTCAAGTAGAAAGGGAATTCTTGACTGAAGTAATTGGTGAAACGAAAATTCACGTCGCTGTTCATCCTGATGGGACGATTGCTGAATTAGATCCTTCAATGTTTGAAGAAGAAGTCACTGATGAAGAGTTTGAAGACTTAGACCCTAACTTTATGATGGGCGATACAGAAGAATAGTTGATAGCTTGGTGTCAGGCCACTTTAATGGAGTAAAGGTGCCTGACACCTCTTTGTGTAGTGTGGTATAATGATAGTCGTAAAATGTAGAACTTTGGGGGATTACAATGGCACAGCATACGCCGATGATACAGCAATACTTAGGAATTAAGGCACAATATAAAGATGCCTTTTTATTTTTTCGTTTAGGAGATTTTTACGAATTATTCTTTGAAGATGCGAAGCTTGCAGCCAAAGAATTAGAAATTACTTTAACAGGTAGAGGTAGTGATAAAGACCGGATTCCGATGTGTGGAGTACCCTATCACTCTGTTGAACAATATATTACTCAATTAATAGAAAAAGGTTATAAAATTGCTATTTGTGAACAAGTCGAAGATCCAAGAGAAGCAAAAGGTGTTGTTAAGCGCGAAGTCGTCAAGTTAATTACTCCAGGAACGGTAATGGACGGCAAAACAATTGCAGATAAAGAAAACAACTATATTACATCTGTTACAGATTTTAAGGAAGATCAATTTGGTTTTGTACGAACCGATTTAACAACGGGGGAAAGTGCTGTTACTGTAATAACAGGTGGTATTGATGAGGTGATTTTTGAACTTGTCTCATCAGGGGCAAAGGAAGTAATCGTTTCTCCAGAATTTGATTCAGCATTTCTTGAGATGTTCAAGCAACGTTTAGCGATAACGATTTCTTTTGAAACAAATGAGGTTATGCCTGAATATTTTCACCCCCTTTGTGATGGACTTCAACAAGAACGACTAATTTCAACCGTAGCTAGACTCTATAATTATTTAGTTAGAACACAGCGTAGATCACTTGATCATTTGCAAAAAGTTCAATACTATACGGCTAGCCAGTATATGAAAGTTGACTATTATTCAAAGAGAAACCTTGAATTGATTGAAACGATACGTGAGAAAAAGAAAAAAGGGTCATTGCTTTGGATTGTTGATGCAACTGTAACGGCGATGGGAGCAAGATTATTAAAAAAATGGTTAGAACGACCATTAATTGATCAAAGTGAAATTGAAGAACGATTAACAGTAGTGGAAACATTTATTGATCAGTTTTTCTCGAGGGAAGAATTGCGAGAAGCATTGACAGAAGTATATGATTTAGAACGGTTAGCTGGTAAAGTAGCTTACGGAAATGTTAATGCAAGAGAATTAGTACAATTACGCAGGTCTCTTCAACAAGTTCCGAAAATTGTTCAAATCGTTAAAGAGCTCCAGGTTCCCTTAGTTGACCGATTAATTCATAGTATTGATCATTGTGAGGAATTATTAGATCTATTAGAAACGAGTATTGTCGACGACCCACCTTTATCAGTTAAAGATGGCGGGATGATTAAAGCAGGCTTTAGCAGTGACCTAGACCATTACCGAGATGCAAGTTTAAACGGGAAAACATGGATCGCTTCCCTTGAGCAAAAAGAACGTCAGGAAACTGGAATTAAATCGCTTAAGATCGGTTATAACAAAGTGTTTGGCTATTATATCGAAGTAACAAAAGCTAATATCGCAAACCTTCCTGAAGGGCGTTACGAAAGAAAACAAACGCTAGCCAATGCTGAACGTTATATCACGCCTGAATTAAAAGAAAAAGAAACACTCATTTTAGAGGCGGAAGAAAAAATTGAACAACTTGAATACGACCTATTTCAAACGATTCGTGAACAAGTAAAAAGTTACATTCGCCAACTACAGCAACTTGCAAAAACGATAAGTACATTAGATGTATTACAAAGCTTTGCAACAATTAGTAATGAACAACATTTTGTACGTCCGCATTTTACGAGCGACCGAGAAATCCATATTGAAAATGGTAGGCATCCTGTTGTTGAAAAAATGATTGACCGTGGCCAATACGTTTCAAACGACGTCGTTATGAATCGAGAACGGGAAATATTATTAATTACTGGACCGAATATGGCTGGTAAGAGTACGTATATGAGACAGTTAGCATTAACTTCAATTATGGCCCAAGTTGGTTGTTTTGTACCAGCAACGAGTGCATCTCTTCCTTTATTTGATCAAATTTTTACAAGAATTGGTGCGGCAGATGATTTAGCAAGTGGACAAAGTACGTTTATGGTAGAAATGTTAGAGACGAAACATGCCTTAACGAATGCGACCGAAAATAGCTTGATTTTATTAGATGAGATTGGCAGAGGGACATCAACCTATGATGGAATGGCGCTTGCTCAAGCGATTGTTGAATATATTCACGAGAATATTGGTGCGAAAACTCTTTTTTCTACTCACTATCATGAACTTACTGCACTTGAACAACAATTAGAGAGACTAAAGAATGTACACGTTTCTGCCATAGAGGAAGATGGAAAAGTTGTATTTTTACACAAAGTTGTCGATGGACAAGCCGATCGAAGCTACGGGATATATGTAGCACAATTAGCTGAGCTTCCTGAACATGTCATCGTCCGCGCTGATGAAATTTTACATCAATTAGAGGGAGATCAGAAAGAAGAAGGAACAGTGGAAAACACAAAAAATGTAGAGCCAGAGGAGCAACCAATACAATTATCTCTATTTGGTGAAGAAGAGAAACAGCCTAAAAAAGTGCATGTTAGTCCGGTTGAAAACGTCATAATTAAAGATCTCAAAAAATTAGACATCTTGAACATAACACCACTAGAAGCGTTGCAAATGCTAAATGAAATACAACTAAAATTAAGAAAGTAAATGGGAGGGTCGTGAAGCCGTGGGGAAGATTGTAAAATTAGATGAACAGCTTTCAAATAAAATTGCTGCAGGAGAAGTGGTGGAACGCCCCGCTTCAATCGTTAAAGAATTAGTAGAAAATGCAATAGATGCGAATAGTACTCAGATTGTCATTGAAGTTGAAGAAGGCGGACTGTCAAAAATAAAAATACTTGATAATGGTGACGGTATTTTAGAAGAAGACGTTGAAACTGCATTTTATCGTCATGCCACAAGTAAAATAAAGACTGATAAAGATCTATTTCATATTATGACGCTAGGCTTTCGTGGAGAAGCACTACCAAGTATCGCTTCTGTATCATACCTTGAGTTAAATACGAGTACAGGAGACGGAGCAGGGACAAGCATTCAATTAGAAGGCGGAAAAATTATTTCGAAACAGGCCACTAGTAGTAGAAAAGGTACCGAAGTAACGATTACCAACCTTTTTTACAATACACCTGCAAGGCTGAAGTATTTAAAAACCGTTCATACAGAATTAGGGAATATTAGTGATATTGTAAACCGAATTGCTTTAGCCCATCCAGACATTTCATTTCAGCTTTTTCATAACGGGAAGAAAATGTTGCAAACAAATGGAAATGGAAATCAGCTACAAGTACTCCATTCGATTTATGGTGCTGCAGTAGCCAAACAAATGCTACCAATTGAATTAGAGACGATCGACTTTCAAGTGACAGGTTTTATCGTAAAGCCTGAAGTAACTAGAGCATCAAGGCAATATATGTCTACGTTTGTGAACGGTAGGTATATTAAAAATTATTCTTTAGCTAGAGCAATACAAGAGGGCTATCACACTTTGCTTCCAATTGGACGTTACCCAATTGTTGTTTTAAACATTGTAATGGACCCACTATTAATTGATGTAAATGTTCATCCTGCCAAACTAGAGGTGCGATTAAGTAAAGAGGAAGAGCTGACAACTCTAGTAAAAGAAGGAATTCAAAATGCGTTTAAAAAAACTCAACTGATTCCTGAAATAGTTCGCGAAAAAAAAGCACTACCGAAATCAGATCAAATTTCATTTCAGCTAACTCATGATGAGCAACAAACAATAAAGGAATATCGACCATCTAGCCCTACGTTTACTGTAAACAATCAATCGATTCAATCTGAAAAATCTAAAAATGAGATATTTCCTCATGACGATGTATATGAATCTATGATTAGTGAACCGAAGGAAACTAAAGATCAAGATGTTGATGTAATAGAAGAAAAAGTACAAGAACAAAATATAAAAGAGGTTACGTCACATGGCCGTGTCCCTACTCTCTATCCAATTGGGCAAATGCACGGAACTTACATTCTTGCTCAAAATGAAAAAGGACTATACATTATTGACCAACATGCTGCTCAAGAAAGAATTAAATATGAGTATTTCAAAGAGAAAGTAGGGCAAGTTTCACCAGAGCTTCAAGACTTACTCGTTCCTATTACACTCGAATGTACGGCGAGTGAGTATATGACTTTAACAGAATACGCTGATGAATTAAAGGAAGTTGGACTTTTTCTAGAACCTTTCGGACCGCAAACGTTTATGATTCGCTCATACCCTACATGGCTACCAAAAGGATTAGAAGGTGAAACATTAAGAGAAATGATCGATGAAGTTCTCTCAAAGAAAAAAATAGATATTAAAAAACTACGCGAAGAAGCAGCGATTTTAATGTCTTGTAAAGCAGCTATCAAAGCAAATCGACATTTAAGAACAGATGAGCAGTTTGCGCTATTAGAAAGCTTACGTAAATGTATTGATCCATTTACTTGCCCGCATGGTCGACCAATTATTATTCATTATTCGACTTACGAAATGGAGAAGATGTTTAAACGGATTATGTAAATGTCATAAAACGGTGATTACTATTTCATCATACTGGTTATAATAAAAGATGGCTTATCTACTAATAAGTTGCCAATGGGTTGAAAAAAGTCTATAATATGGAAGCATTATATGACGTGGAGAGATACTGTGTATATTACAACAGCCTTAAAGCATAATCGCCAATTAGTAGAACAGTCCAAAAAAATAAGTTTCGAATTACGTGCACCATTTATTCACAGAAATGACAGGCCAATTGAGAAGATGATAGAAGAGCTTCAAGAAGACATACTCGTTGTCGGAAAAGAGAAGCTCTTCTATTACTCAACATATTCAAGTGACCCTTTCTTTTTCCATCCAAATTCAGCAATGTTTCGTTTTAAGCGATTGCAAAATGACGGATATGACCCATACATAGAAGCATCTCAGTTACAACAAGGGATGTCTGTATTAGATTGTACTTTAGGCCTTGCTTCGGATGCGATAATTGCTAAAGCAGTAGTGGGCTCGAATGGAAAAGTAGTTGGGATTGAAGAGAGTGGTGCGATAGCCTATATCGTAAAAGAAGGTTTGAAACAATGGGATTCTGGAAATAAATTATTCAATCAAGCAATGCGTTCGATACAGGTAATCAATGGAAGTCACCTAGAGGTTCTACGTAGTTTAGAAGATAATAGTTACGATATTGTTTATTTTGATCCAATGTTCGAAGCGGACCTTCAAACTTCTCAAGGCATAACTCCTTTAAAGGAGTTAGCTATGTACCATACATTATCAGAAGAAGCCATAATAGAAGCTAAGCGAGTTGCAAAGCGACGTATCGTGTTAAAAGACTACTGGAAAAGTGATCGGTTTGCTACCTTTGATTTTGCTGTTATGAAGAGGAAAACGGCAAAATTTCATTTTGGATATATAGAGTTAGACAATCACGATAAAGAAATGTAAAGGATACAAAGGGTGGTGTAATGAAGGAGAAGCTTGTAGTTATTGTTGGTCCGACAGCGGTTGGGAAAACTAAAATGGGAATTGAGTTATCGAAAAGGTTAGATGGCGAAGTGATTAGTGGTGACTCGATGCAAGTATACAAAAGAATGGACATCGGTACTGCCAAAGTAACTAAAGAAGAAATGGAAGGTATTCCACATCACTTAATTGATATTAAAGAACCTGATGAGCCATTCTCAGTTGCGGAATTTCAGAGCCTTGTACAGCCGCTTATTAGCTTGTTAAATAAAAAAGGGAAGTTACCTTTTATTGTTGGAGGCACTGGATTATACATTAATTCAGTCATTCATAATTTTAATTTTGCTGAAATGTCTACAGATTTACCATTTCGTGAAGAGATGGAACAGTTTGTAAAAGAGCATGGTGTCGATCAACTCCACCATAAATTAAAAGATGTTGACCCGGTAAGTTATGCTACAATTCACCCGAACAATTATCGAAGAGTCATTCGGGCATTAGAAGTAATTAAACGAACGGGAAAGACGTTATCTGAATATCAGCAATCTCAAAATGAGGAAGCGCCATATGATTTCGTCTTCGTTGGTTTAACGATGGATCGCGATCAATTATATGAACGAATCAATAAAAGAGTTGATATTATGATTGATCAAGGTTTGTTTGAAGAAGCAAAACGATTATATGATCAAGGGATTAGGGGTTGCCAATCAGTTCAAGCAATCGGTTATAAAGAAATATATGATTACATAGAAGGTAAAGTTACTAGGGAGGAAGCGATTGAACTCCTTAAACGGAACTCGAGACGGTATGCGAAACGACAATTTACATGGTTTCGTAACAAAGCAAATGTTCATTGGTTCGACATGACCAATACAAACTTTAATAAAAAGATTACAGAAATTCAACAATTTATAGAAGGAAAGCTTTATAATTATAGCGAAATTAATTAACAGTACATAGAAGGGGGACTAATAAATGAAGCAATCCGTTAATATTCAAGACCAATTCCTAAATCAACTACGCAAGGATAATATTGCAGTTACTGTTTTCTTATTAAACGGTTTCCAATTACGTGGATTAATTAAAGCTTTTGATAATTTCACAATTATCCTCGAGAGTGAAGGAAAACAGCAACTTGTTTATAAACATGCTATTTCTACATTTGCTCCACAGCGTAATGTTCAAGTGAATATTGATCCAGAGCAAGCATAACTAATGGGATTGGTAAGGGTGACTCCATGTGCAAGTGTATCTTATAATCGTGATATTTTTATTTAAATATCGACGGGGGTATCTTGCGCAATGCGAGTTACCCTTTTTTCTTTTTTAGCTTATGTAGCTAACTCAATTACTATTATTAATAAAATTTTATAGGCATTTGTCACAATAATTAGGCATTTGCGTATAGTATTGTAACCGATTGTATATAGAGGGGTGAAACAATGAAAGATACAACAGTTACCCGCTCAAAAGGACAGATTAATGTTGTCCTGAACCGTGAAAAAACAAGAGAGCAAGTAAATATATCTTTAAAAGAAAAATCGTTCGAAAATACATTGCTAGAAAATCATGAAGTACTTGCACGAATGGAAAAAGAATTATCATCATTAGTCGGATTACATGATGTGAAAAGTTTATTAAAAGAAGTATATGCGTGGCTGTACATTAATAATTGTCGTAAAGAAAATGGTTTGAAAAGTTCAAAACAATCATTGCATATGATATTTAAAGGAAATCCTGGTACTGGTAAGACGACAGTCGCTCGTTTAATTGCCAAATTGTTTCATGAAATGGAAGTTTTATCGAAAGGTCATTTAATTGAAGTAGAAAGAGCAGATTTAGTAGGCGAATATATTGGACATACCGCACAAAAAACGAGAGAAGTGTTAAAGAAAGCGCTTGGTGGTGTTCTCTTTATCGATGAAGCGTATTCGTTAGCACGAGGTGGCGAAAAAGATTTTGGAAAAGAAGCAATTGATACTCTTGTAAAAGCAATGGAAGATCAACAGCATGATTTTATATTAATCCTTGCTGGATACGGAAGAGAAATGGATTACTTCTTATCACTAAATCCAGGTCTTCCTTCACGCTTTCCGATAACTATTCCGTTTGAGGACTATACGACAGAAGAGTTAATGGAAATAAGCCAAATTATGTTAGCTGAAAGAGAGTATCAACTCTCAAGACAAGGGGAACAAAAAATTCGGGAATATTTAAGAAAAATAAAAGGCGAGTACGGGAGAACCTTCAGTAATGGAAGATTTGTACGTAACTTAATTGAGCAAGCAATTCGCACGCAGGCTGTTCGTCTACTTTTTGAAGGTAAGTATGATCGCCAGTCACTCTCTACACTTAAGGCTGAAGATTTTGACTTTGAAAAGTCAAGAGTTCAACCGTTTTCTTGACAATTAATAGATCAATGTGTAATATCTTCAAGACGGAATAGATAATAGAGGTTGTGAATTCATATTGCGAGAAGTAAAAAGTGAAACACAAGAACGTGTCATTTTAGCTGGATGTCAAACAAAAGATCGAACGGATGATCATTTTTTATATTCGATGGAAGAGTTGAAGGCTTTGACAACAACTGCTCAAGGAGTAGTTGTTGCGACAGTTGAGCAAAAGAAAGTATCAATTGACCCTGCGACATATTTAGGTCGGGGAAAAATTGAAGAGCTTTCATTATTAATAGAGGAAAAAGAAGCAGATGTTATCATTTTTAATGATGAACTATCAGCTGGTCAAATTCGAAACATCTCTTCAATTTGTGGAGATTCTGTGCGTGTAATCGACCGCACGCAGCTCATTTTAGATATATTTGCGCAAAGGGCGCAATCTAAAGAGGGTAAGCTCCAAGTAGAGCTTGCCCAATTAAATTATCTCCTGCCTCGTTTGATGGGAAGAGGATTAGCGTTATCGCGGCTAGGTGGAGGAATTGGTACACGTGGACCAGGTGAAACTCAATTAGAAACCGATCGAAGACATATCCGGCGTCGTATGGATGAGATTAAAGAACAATTAGCAACCATTGTTCAACATCGTAAGCAATATCGTGAGCGCAGAAAAGAAAATCAAGTATTACAAATTGCGCTAGTTGGTTATACAAATGCTGGAAAGTCAACGATTCTTAATCGCTTAACAGCTGCTGATACATTAGAGCAAAACTTGTTATTTGCGACTTTAGATCCGACTACAAGAAAATTTAAGCTTCCAAGTGGATTAAATGTGTTATTATCGGATACGGTTGGGTTTATCCAAGATTTACCGACAACTTTAATTGCAGCTTTTCGCTCCACACTAGAGGAAGTTCGCGAAGCAGATCTCATATTACATATTATTGACGCATCGCATAAAAATTTTATTGAGCATCAAAAAACGGTATTGAGTCTATTAGAAGACCTGGAAGTTAATGAAATCCCCATGTTAACAGTATATAATAAGGCTGATTTAATAGAGGACCAAGAAAGAGTCATTGTACATTCATCTGAAATTTTAATATCAGCTAAAGAGCATGAACACCTTAAACGTTTATCGGAAAAAATGGAAGGTCTACTTAAGAAAGATATGGTCTATTATAAAGCACAAATCCTCTCCACAGAGGGGAAGCTATTATCAAAAGTAAAAACGGAAACGATCCTTATTAGACAAAGCTGGAATGAAGATGTAGAAGCATATGAATGTGAGGGGTATGTTCACCCTAACCATTCCTTAGCATATCAACTAAAAAAACGATAAACTTAACAAGGAGTAGGGAGAATATTTATGTACGAACAATTCTCATTTGGGCAGCACTTACAATCTATTGTAGAGCAGACAGAACAGAAATTAAAAAATCGCTTTGATGAAATCGAGCAAATAACAGAGACAAACCAACTTCGAGTTTTACAAGCCTTTCAGAAATTTCAAGTAGCTGACTTTCATTTTACACCATCTACTGGTTATGGTTATGATGATACAGGGCGAGATACGCTTGAAGCGATCTATGCTGATGTATTTGGAGCTGAAGCAGGGTTAGTACGCCCACAAATCATTTCTGGTACACACGCCATTGCTACTGCGTTATTTGGGGTGCTACGACCTGGAGATGAATTGATATATATGACTGGTAAGCCTTATGACACACTAGAAGAAGTAGTAGGGATTCGGGGGGATGGAAACGGTTCTTTAAAGGATTTCCAAGTTTCATATAATGCAATCCCATTGTCAGAGAGTGGAGCAGTTGATTTTTTAGCAGTTGAACAAGCGATAACAGAGAAGACGAAGGTGATCGGAATTCAACGTTCCAAAGGTTATGATAACAGACCGTCATTTACAATTGAACAAATTGAAGAGATGATTCGTTTCGTAAAAGAAATTAAAAAAGATGTAATCGTTTTTGTAGATAATTGCTACGGTGAATTTGTAGAACTAAAAGAACCTTGTCATGTAGGGGCAGACTTAATGGCGGGCTCACTGATTAAAAATCCTGGTGGTGGAATTGTAAAAACAGGTGGATATTTAGTAGGGAAAAAAGAGTTAATTGAATTAGCGTCTTATAGACTAGCTGCACCGGGTATTGGAGCAGAAGGGGGGGCCTCTTTATACAGTTTACTTGAAATGTACCAAGGTTTTTTCTTGGCACCACATACAGTTGCCCAAGCATTAAAAGGAGCCCATTTTACAGCTGCATTTCTTGAAAATCTCGGGATGAATACGGCTCCAGCTTGGGACGAAAAACGGACCGATTTAATTCAATCGGTACAATTTAATAATCGTGATAAAATGGTTGCTTTTTGCCAGGCCATCCAACAAGCATCTCCAATTAATTCACATGTAGTACCTCAACCAAGTCCAATGCCAGGCTATGAAGATGACGTTATCATGGCGGCTGGAACGTTTATTCAAGGAGCGAGTATAGAATTAACCGCGGATGGTCCGCTTCGCGCGCCTTATGTAGCTTTTGTACAAGGGGGGTTAACATACTCTCACGTAAAAATCGCAGTAATCCAAGCGGTAAATCATTTACTAGAAAAAAACCATTTTTCAATATAAATATAGTGATTTACAAAGTAAAAGGATATTGGTAAATTCACAGATATTAAATAATGATGAGCTTAGGTTTGTACCTAAGTTCTTTTTAATATTAAAATAAATTAAAAAAATGGATTATTGTTTACATATTCCTACTTGTATTTAACAAAACTTGTAGGTGTTACCAAGGAAAATTCAATTTTTATAAACTGTTCGAAAAAAGTCATAATTTGAACGTATTCAATGTGAACTTTTCTGACATAGGTTGACACCAATGCTATCATCAATTATTCTTATAGTAGGTTCTAGTGAAGGGGGGTCCGGTTATGAACGATGAAATTCGTCGAAATATGCCATTGTTTCCAATTGGAATTGTGAAGCAGCTAACAGAGTTGTCAGCAAGACAAATTCGTTATTATGAAGAGCATCAACTTGTTCACCCTGTGAGAACTAATGGTAATCAAAGGTTATTTTCATTTAATGATGTTGACAGGCTTTTAGAAATCAAAGCACTGATTGAACAAGGTATAAATATTTCAGGAATCAAGAAAATTCTTGAACTAAATGAAAAGGCTGTTGAGATAACCGGTTTAGCTCACTCACATGAACAAATTGAGATTTCAGACAAAGAACTTCGTAAACATTTAAAAAATGAACTGATAATGGCTGGTCGAAATGGGAAAGCTTCTATTATACAGGGGCAACTTTCACGCTTCTTCCACTAAAATCAATTCTTTTGATAAATTTCGAAAGGGGAATACATATTATGGCTAAATTTAGTAAAGATGATATTCTAAGAGTTGCAAATGAGGAAAATGTTCGATTTATTCGTCTACAATTTTCAGATCTAATGGGTATTATCAAAAATGTTGAAATTCCAGTTGATCAACTTCCAAAAGCATTAAGTAACCAAATGATGTTTGACGGTTCATCTATTGAAGGTTTTGTGCGTATAGAAGAATCAGATATGTATCTGTATCCAGATCTCGATACATGGGTGATTTTCCCATGGACCTCTGAAAAAGGTAAAGTGGCTCGTTTAATTTGTGATGTATACCAACCAGGAAAGCCAGGCGAAGCTCCAACGCCGTTTGCTGGTGACCCTCGTGGAATCTTGAAGCGTGTACTAAAAGAAGCAGAGGAATTAGGTTTTACATCATTTAACATTGGGCCAGAACCAGAATTTTTCCTTTTTAAAAATGATGAAAAAGGTGAACCAACATTAGAATTAAACGATAAAGGCGGATATTTTGATTTAGCACCGACAGATTTAGGTGAAAACTGCCGCCGTGATATCGTTCTTGAGTTAGAAGAAATGGGATTTGAAATTGAGGCATCTCACCATGAGGTTGCTCCAGGACAGCATGAAATTGACTTCAAATATGCTGATGCGGTTAAAGCGTGTGATGATATTCAAACGTTTAAACTTGTTGTTAAAACGATTGCTCGTAAGCATGGGTTACATGCAACATTTATGCCGAAACCATTATTTGGTGTAAATGGTTCAGGGATGCATTGTAATATGTCATTATTCACAGCAGAAGGAAATGCGTTCTTTGATGAGTCTACAGATTCACAGTTAAGTGAAACGGCAATGCAATTCTTAGCAGGTATTTTAGCGCATGCCGAAGGATTCACAGCAATTACTAACCCTCTTGTAAACTCTTATAAGCGTTTAGTACCAGGTTATGAAGCACCGGTATATGTAGCATGGTCTATGCGTAATCGTAGTCCATTAATTCGTATCCCTAATTCGCGCGGTTTAAGTACTCGTGTAGAAGTACGTTCTCCAGACCCTGCGGCTAACCCGTATTTAGCAATGGCTGTAATGTTAGCTGCTGGACTTGACGGAATTAAACGTAAATTAACACCACCAAAAGCTACAGACCGTAATATCTATATCATGAGCAAAGAAGAGCGTGAAGAAGAAGGAATTAAAGATTTACCAGCAACATTAAAGCAAGCGATGGATAAGCTTGTAAAAGATGAAGTGCTAGTCAAAGCATTAGGTGAGCATGCCGTAGAACACTTTGTTGAGGCAAAAGAAATCGAATGGGATATGTTCCGTACACAAGTTCATCCTTGGGAGCGCGAGCAGTACCTTTCACTATATTAATGAAAAAAAAGGGACACTTAAGGTGTCTCCTTTTCGTTATAATTGGATTTGTTATTATATCGAAAAGGTAAAAATACCCCAAGTTTGGGGTATTTTTTAATGGATCGTTCTAAAAACTCCAATTACTTTTCCGAGGATGGTACAACTTTTTAGAATAATTGGTTCCATAGTCGAATTTTCTGGTTGAAGACGGATATAGTCTTTTTCTCTAAAGAATCGCTTGACAGTTGCTTCATCCTCTTCAGTCATTGCGACAATAATATCTCCATTATTTGCAGTTTGTTGCTGACGTACAATGACCATATCTCCATCGAATATCCCTGCCTCTATCATACTATCTCCATCAATAATAAGCACATAGACAGAGTCATTTGAAACTAACCGTTCAGGTAATGGAATATACTCTTCAACGTTTTCAATCGCAGTGATTGGCTGTCCAGCGGTTACTTTACCAATGACCGGAACAAATGCAGTTCTAGTGTCTATCCCTTGTTCAGCTTCTATTTCTTCCTGATCAATAATTTCGATAGCTCTTGGCTTAGTAGGGTCTCGACGAATTAGTCCCTTTTTTTCAAGTCGTGACAAATGTCCATGAACAGTTGAACTTGATGCCAGCCCAACAGCCTCACCAATTTCCCGAACAGATGGTGGATAGCCTTTTTTTCGTACTTCAGTTTTAATATAATCTAAGATTTCTTGTTGTCTTTTTGATAATTTTGTCATCACTGACACCTCATTTATCCAATTAATCTTAATTAAAGTATATCATGTCAAAAAAAGGGATGCAAACATAAGTTCTAATTTGATATTGACACGAATGGGTGTTCTTATTTAAAATGATAGATAAGAACATACATTCCTACGAGGTGATTAGTAATGAAAGTAATAAATTTAACTCGACAAGAAATAACTTTAGTAATTATATTTATATTTTCAATTGTTTTTTTGGCATTTATGACAGTTGTTGGGGCAGAAAAGCAAGGTTTAGCTGAACCTATTGAAGTTGTCGTTAAGGAAGGAGATACGATTTGGGGCTTTGCAACTAACTATGATCATCCATTCTCGGTTGATGAGTTTATACAATGGGTGATCCAAGCGAATGAAATGGAAGAAAGTAATTTAATCGCTGGACAAACTTTAATCATACCGGTAGAAAAAAGTAGTAGGTGAATTAAGTGAATAAAGCAGTTATTTACTGTAGGGTGAGTACAAATAATGATGAACAAACATCTTCATTGAATCGACAGGCTGAGGAGCTGTTAGAATTAGCTAACCAATTACAACTTGATGTAATAAAAGTCATAAAAGAACGACAAAGTGGCTTTGAAAACGATAGAGAGGGTATTATTGAAGTATTAGAATTACTTAGAAATGATGTCGATGTACTTCTCATCCAAGATGATACACGACTTGGCAGAGGTCACACGAAAACAGCATTACTATATCAAATTAGAAAGATGAATAAAAAGGTTTATACCTTAGCGAATTTTGGGAACGAGCTAGAGCCCACTGAAATGGATACGATACTAATGGATATTATTAGTATTGTCGAAGAGTATCAACGGAAATTACATAATTTAAAAATTAAAAGAGGTATGAAGAAAGCTATAAAAAACGGATTTCAGCCAGAAAACAATTTATCCAAGCATCAATTAGGTGGAAGAAAAAGAAAAGACTTGCCTATCGATGAAATTCTTAGACTGAGAGAGAAAGGACTTACGTTTTCTGAGATTAGTAGTTTTTTAAATGGGATCGGTTATGATACATCAAAAGCAACTGTTAATCGACGCTATTTAGAATACGTTGAAAAAAGAAAAAAGCAACAAAGTTGATCAACACTAGTTGACATGTTTATCCTAGAAGAAATGGGTGGTCTTTAGGAATTCAATATGACTAATGCAGAACTGTTACAGCATTTCTATTGAAGTTTGAAAATAGAGAGTATATATGGAGAGAGGCTAACATAAAGCAATTAATTAGTTAGCCTCTCTTTGTTTAACTATAATGGTGTCGGTCCTGGAACTCCACCAAATACAAATAAAACTATAATGATCAACAGAATAAATAGTAAGAACACAAATAGGTTGAAGCTAGAATTAGCACCTTTTTTTGTAACCGAATGATATAAACTTCACCTCCACTATATATGAATTGATGAAATCTCACAGTATAAAGTACGTCTTTAAGGTTAAGTTGAATATGCTACCCTATAGTAGTTACAGATATTAATGAATTCTAGTTTTTCTCAAAATAACTATTACTATTTTGGACGAAAAATGAGGTAAACTTTGTCACCTCATTTTTCCGATAATTAAAAAGTAACTACCATACTCTATTACCAATTTATTGATGTATACAAAGAAAATTCAAAAAACTCAGACTTGACAACTAGTGGAGGAGTTTGGTTACAGCAAATGACTAATAATATAGCAAGTAATCCCAATTTAAAAGAGGCAATTAATGAAAAAGTGCAAAATAAATCAAATGAAGCAACTGAAACTACCATTGAGCACTCCGCTAATTTGGATGAGGTTTTAAAAACGATGACAGATAATCCAGAGTTAGTAAACAATATGTTTAAAGAAATGCTATCTATGTTCGATAAAAAATGATGTTATTAAAATAACAGTTTTATTACTAGTAAAAGGATGTCCTATCCCTAAACTAAGGACATCTTTTCTATTCAATTGAGGATACTACTAAAAATTATGATAAAATTTATTAAGTAGCACTTCGTAAATTTGGAATGTTGCTCATGATACAATAGAACTATGATACCAAAATTAAAAGGAGGTGTAGCCTGGGTACTAAATAATTGAGAAAGTGGAGAAAGCTCCAACTTCTTTTATGTATCATAGATTTTAGTATCTAGGAACTCAATGTTATCTAAAGAAAAAATTGCACGAATAAACGAACTTGCTAATCGTTCAAAGACAACAGGTCTAACTAAAAAAGAGGTTGAAGAACAAAAGAAATTACGAGCAGAGTATGTTAAAACATTTAGAACTTCGTTTAAAGAGCAACTTCATTCGGTTAAAGTTGTCGATGAAAAAGGTCAAGATGTGACCCCAAAAAAATTAAAAGATGCTAAAAAGGGGAACAAAGGGTTCCAACACTAGTAGGATAGGTTTACTTTTTATTGTAAATGCTATCTTTATTAGATAAAATTTACTTTGATTCCTTGTTAAAATGGGCAAGAAAGTATATGATGAAAAACGTATATATACTATTTGACATAATAGGAAGGGTGAAAAAAGGATGACAACTCACGTAGAAAATTTAGCAGTTAACACGATCCGAACGTTATCTATTGATAGCATAGAAAAAGCAAACTCGGGGCATCCTGGTATGCCTATGGGGGCAGCACCGATGGCATTTTCGTTATGGACCAAATATATGGCTCATAATCCTAGTAATCCAGATTGGTTTAATCGTGACCGATTTGTTCTATCTGCTGGGCACGGTTCAATGCTGCTTTATAGCCTTTTACATTTAACTGGCTATGATTTATCTATCGAAGAGCTACAAAACTTTAGACAATGGGGAAGTAAGACGCCGGGACATCCAGAGTATGGTCATACACCTGGTGTTGAGGCAACAACAGGTCCACTAGGACAAGGGGTAGCGATGGCAGTTGGAATGGCAATGGCTGAACGTCATTTAGCAAGTACATATAATAAAGATAACTTCCAGATCGTTGATCACTATACGTATTCAATTTGTGGTGATGGTGACCTGATGGAAGGAGTTTCTCAAGAAGCTGCTTCACTTGCTGGACATTTAAAGCTTGGTCGTCTTGTTGTTATGTATGATTCAAATGACATTTCTTTGGACGGAGATTTAAACATGTCATTTTCAGAGAATGTTCAACAACGGTATGAAGCATATGGGTGGCAAGTCATTCGTGTAGAAGACGGGAATGACCTTGATGAGATAGGTAAGGCTATTGAGGCCGCAAAGGCAGATGAACGCCCTACTCTAATTGAAGTTAAGACTACCATTGGCTATGGTTCACCTAATAAATCAGGAAAATCTGCTTCACATGGAGCGCCATTAGGGGCGGATGAAGTAAAATTAACAAAGGAAACATATCAATGGGCATATGAGAATGAGTTCCATATTCCAAATGAAGTAGCAGAATATTATGCAAATGTAAAAGAAGAAGGTGCTAAAAAGGAAGCCGAATGGAATATGTTATTTTCGGAATATAAAAATGCCTTTCCTGAGCTTGCTAAGCAATTTGAAATGGCAGTGAATGGACAACTTCCGGAAGGATGGACTGATAATGCACCTGTTTATGAAGTTGGTAAAGGTGTGGCAACTCGCTCTGCCTCTGGAGATGCAATTAATGCTTTTGCAGCTACAGTACCACAATTAATTGGTGGGTCTGCTGATTTAGCATCATCGAATAAAACTTTGATGAAAAACACAGGTAATTTTAACCGTGAAGACTATAGCGGTAGAAATATTTGGTTTGGAGTTCGTGAGTTTGCTATGGGAGCTGCAGTTAATGGAATGGCTCTTCACGGCGGAGTTAAAGTTTTCGGTTCGACGTTCTTTGTATTTTCTGATTACTTGCGTCCGGCCATTCGTCTATCTGCAATAATGAAGCTTCCTGTTATTTATGTTTTTACTCATGATAGTATTGCCGTTGGTGAGGATGGTCCTACACATGAACCTGTAGAGCAACTTGCTTCATTACGAGCAATGCCAGATATTTCAATTATTCGTCCTGCAGATGGTCATGAAACAGTTTCTGCTTGGCGACTTGCTTTAGAAAGTAAAGATCAGCCAACATTACTCGTCCTTTCTCGTCAAAATCTTACAACATTAGAAACGACTCAAGCTTCCTCATATGAGGGTGTTAAGAAGGGTGCTTATGTTGTTTCTGAAGCTAAAGGTCAAAGCAATGCTCTTCTATTAGCAAGTGGCTCTGAAGTATCATTAGCAGTAGAGGCACAAAAAGTATTAGAGAAGGAAGGTATTTTTACATCTGTCATAAGTATGCCGAGCTGGGATCGCTTTGAGAAGCAATCTGCGGATTATAAAGAAAAAGTCATCCCGAGTGACGTGAAAACACGACTAGGTATTGAAATGGGATCCTCTCTCGGTTGGAGCAAATATGTTGGTGATCATGGTGATGTGATTGCAATTGATCGATTTGGGGCTTCAGCACCTGGAGAAAAAATTATGGAAGAATATGGATTTACCGTAGAGAACATTGTTGCGCGTGTAAAAGCAATGCTTCAAAAATAATACAATATATTAAAATTAATGAAAGAGACTGACTACTATTTAAAATGTCAGTCTCTTTCTATTGTGTTAGAACATCATTATTGAAGAAGGTATATTCATTTTTTCTATTAATCGACAAAATTAGAAGGTATGTTCTCCATTAAAGTGACAATTATTTTCTTCGCCCTATATTATACTTGTCTAAAATGGTGGAGGGATTATGATGAGAAAATATGATATCTACCTAATTAATGAAGAGGTTGCCCAAAATTACTTTGGACAAGAATCTAAACTGTTCCATTTATTTTTAGACGAGACTAGAGCATTTGATGAAAATAAGACCATTATTAAAAAACAGATTAAATATATTTCAAATTCTATCCCTGTAATGAAGTTACAGCAAAGCTTACTTCAAGCATTTAAACACCGAACTGACTACTTCTTTTTTAATCACGCACACCGTATCCAAATGGGTGATCCTTTGAGTAAAGCACAAGTTTTTATATTCTCAGACTATATACACATGGTAAGCGAAGGATCTTACGAAGCGGAAGTGATGTTTTTTGAAGTAATGCGAAAAATGAGTCCTACCTTTTTTGCATTAGATGTTTCAACTTATCGCTACGGATGGTTAAACCCAATTAAACAAGTGAAACTCGTATAAAGATTTTTCGTTTAGGACTTTTAATCAAAGGTGGGTTACGTTATAATAAGTAAGATTGTACTAGTCATTCTATAATATTTGATGAAAATGTTTTTCAACATGAAGGAGGAAGCAGTTTTATGTGGATTAATATCCTAGTAGGTACATTGTGCCTAATTGGTGGTATTGCGATTGGCTTTTTTATTGCCCGTAAAACAATGATGAACTATTTAAAGAAAAACCCACCGATTAATGAACAAATGTTACGAGTTATGATGATGCAGATGGGACAAAATCCGTCACAGAAGAAAATTAATCAAATGATGAAGGCGATGCAAAAACAAACGTCTAAATAAATCCCGTCAAATCAGGCTTTTCAGCCACATAAGGATAAATTATAAACTTTAAAAGTAAATAGAAAGGTTAATTTTTCTCCATGAATTATGGTTAATCTTTCTACTTTTATAAAAAACCACTTTTTTCTGTTTGAATGATTAAGCAGAAGAAGGTGGTTTTTTGTTGTTATTAGAGGCTTTACTAGCCGAATACATACACGATAATTTAACAAAAGGATTTACCGAAAAGACTATTTCTAATAAACGGCATGAATTCAAACACTTTAAAGCCTTCATCTATGAGAAGAGAGGAATTAAAGAAATTGAAAGTATAACCAGTCATGATTTAAAGGCTTACATTCGTTACAAACAGCAAGCAGGATTACAGTCACAAAGTATTGTTTCAATGCTCAAGATGGTTAAAGCATTCTTTAATTGGTGTGTTAAAGAAGAATATCTCAAAGAAAACCCCATGAACAAAGTGGATATGCCTAAAGTCCCTAAAAAACTGATAACTGGATTTACTGCAAATGAAGTAGCAAGAATGATCAATGCTTTTACTTATAATGATTATTTTCAAGCACGCAATAAGGCCATTATAGCAATGTTAGCCGACTGTGGTCTTCGTTCGGCTGAGCTAAGAGGATTGAAAAATAATGATCTAGGAGAAACAACAATTTTAATCAATGGTAAAGGTAGAAAACAACGGAATGTCTTTATAAGTCCACACTTAAAGAAAATACTTATTCGATACGAACGAATTAAAAAAGATTACTTTTCAGATAGGTTAATTGAAACAGATCATTATTTTCTTACTTATTTACTGTAAAGAGTGTGGAGATTCATTAAAGAAAAAGAATAATAGACAAAAGTATTGTAGTTTCTGTAAAGATGTTAAACGTAAAGAAGCAACAAGACAACGTGTAAGAAAACACAGGGAAAATGTAACGCTTTAAGAAGGGTAAAAACCTTTATTTATGTGGTTTCTGAGAGTCTAAAATACATAATCAATGGTATAAGTCTAATTGTTTAATTTTTAACCTCTAACCTCTAAGGCGTTACTGGTTTGGGAATTAAAAAATGTTGTTTATGATAGTATTTTTTTGTATGAAAAATAAGCAGATATACATGTTATACATAATATTTTGTATATAACTGTTTATTCAGAATAATTACATTAAAACATCTTTTAGTGAAAGAAGCAGCTTCTCTTTTATTGATTACAGACTTCGAAGTAAATAGTAAATAGTAAATAGTAAATCCTTTTTAAAATTAATTTCACTGGATAAATTTCTTCACAAGTTAGATACTAACTCTAGTGTTATTATTTAACACTAAACTCAATGTGGAGGGATGTACTTTGGATATTCTTTTTAGTTTATTCTCAGGCTTAATTACTGCGGGAGTTAGAGTAGCATTCTTCTTTAGCAATATCATATTCAGATTAAATGCGATGTTAAGGATGCAATCTCTAAATTAAATTATTGAATATTCATCAAGTATTACCTGTTTGCATTGTTTACGAAAAAGGTAAGTAAAATGCTTTGCTTACCTTTTTTAGTTAATACACCATTCATACTTATATATGATAGTCTCAAGGATTCAAACTTTACATTTCCTTTATATTTTTAAAGAAATTTATATTTCTATCCAAAATAGTAAAATATATTATATGAGGTGATTTTATGGATAAAGAGGATTTAAAGCTCACATCTGCTGAGATAGGGACATTGTGGGGAGAATATGTTAATGGTACAGCTGTTGATATTGTAAACAAGTATATGTTATCCATTATAGAAGATGAAAAGATTAGAACAATTTTTGAAGATGCGATATATACATTTGAAAAACAGAAAAAACAGATAACTAGGTTTATTGAAAACGAAGGATTTCCTGTCCCAATTGGATTTACTGATTCAGACCTTAATAAAGGGACAAAAAGATTGTTTTCGGACATATTTTGTTTACACTATTTACACATTATGACGTTACATGGTTTATTGGGACACATAACATCATTTAGCGCCTCTGTAAGAAAGGATTTAAGATATTTTTATGATTCATGCGATAATGATGGAAAAAGAATGTACCATCAAACAATTGAATTACTTTTAGAAAAGGGACACTTTCAAAGAGACCCTTACTTTTATTCTGAAGTAACTCCTGAATTTATTTCAGGTCAACAATTTTTAGATGGCTACTTTGGGGACAAACGACCTTTAGCTGCGACTGAAATTATCAGCCTTTCGTTTAATTTGAAAAAGAAGATATTGGAGAAAACTCTTTCTATTGCATTTAGCCAAGTTGCTCAATCTAAAGAAGTGAGAAGATTTTTAGAATCATCACAAAAAACCTCAAATAACCAAATTCAATCACTTAGTAATATATTAAAAAAAGATAATTTACCTGTACCAATGTCGTGGGAATCAGAAGTCACAACTTCTCAGGATTCTCCTTTTTCAGATAAGTTAATGTTGTATCATATTGGATTCCTACTACAAACCGCACAAGCCTATCATGGAACAGGACTTGCTTCCGCAATGCGAACAGACCTTGCAGTAACTTATGAAAAGATTATATTGAAAAACTTGATGGTGACAAAAGAATGGTTCAATATTATGACGCAATATAAGTGGTTAGAGCAGCCTCCGCTTGCTCCGAATAGAAAAAACCTTGCAAAAGACACATAATTAACCAAGGGCACCTCTCGTTAATGGGAGGTGTTTTAAATTTTACCAAAAAATCTTATTCAATAATACCGCTCCGTTAGAAGAAGGATTTTTTAATGAAGCGAATACTTATTTGTCCGAATGCAAATTTTTAATCGTTGAAAATTTATATCGTATTGTACATGTCTTTATTATGTAACGCTTTAGGGGTTTAAAAACCATTAATGACACTAGATAGTTATTTAGCGTGTACAAGTTCTCTTTTGAGTAATTCTGTCTTCAATAGTTCGATGAAATCTTTAGGTAGGTTACACTTAATTGACTTGTTATATGCCTCCAATAAATCCTCATCGCTTAACATTCCTAACATAAAAAAGCCTCCCTCGAATACGTATCCAAGAAATAATATTAAAGGGTAGGAGATTATAAATCAATAGTTTTTTGAATAATTGTTTAAAAATAATCACATAATATTACATATTATTTCAGCTTAACTTCTTACATCAACTAAATCTTCAAAATTGATGTAAAATCTCTCTGGATTGATGTTTTTTCAAAAGTACAAAAACTAGGACTTTCATTTTTTGATAGAACTCCAGCCGGAGCATTAGTTTCAAGAAATACAAACGATACGGAATCGGTTAAAGATTTATATGTTACTGTTCTTGCGACGTTTGTGCAAAACTTTATCTTTTTAATGGGTATTTTTATTGCCATGTTTTATTTAAATATTCAATTAGCATTTTTCTGTTTATTTTTATTACCTGTATTATTTTTACTTATGCAAATGTATCGTAAATTCAGTTCACGCTTTTATGCTGATATGAGTGAAAAGCTTAGTCAACTGAATGCTAAATTAAATGAGTCGATTTAAGGAATGTCCATTATTCAATTATTTCGCCAAGAGCGACGAATGAGAGAAGAGTTTAAAGCAATAAATGATCAGCACCAAGACGCTTGGATGAAAAGTATGAAATTAGATGGACTATTACTCAGACCAGCGGTTGATTTTGTTTCGATTTTAGCACTAATTTTAATTTTAAATTATTTTGGTATAACTTCTTTGAATGGTCCGATTGAAATAGGTGTTTTGTATGCGTTTGATAATTACTTAGATCGATTTTTTTAACCGGTGAATCAAATGATGATGCGACTTTCTTTATTCCAGCAAGCCATTGTTTCTGCTGGGAGGGTATTTAAAGTATTGGACCATGATGAGCTTGCCCCGATTCAAATCACCCGAAAATATTAATTTTGGATGAGGCAACAGCTAGTGTTGATACGGAAACAGAAGCGGCCATACAAAAAGCATTAGAAAAAATGCGGAAAAATAGAACAACGATTGCCATTGCACATAGACTGTCTACTATTAAAGATGCAGATCATATTATCGTTCTTCACCAAGGGGAGATTGTTGAATATGGTAATCATGAGGAACTATTAAAACAAGCTGGAATTTACCATAAAATGTATTTATTACAACAAGGAGCCGAAAAAGAAGTAAATGTTTCATAACTAAAAAAGCCTTAACTCTTAGTTGATTGTAGGAGTTAAGGCTTTTTTAATTCTTTTACACTCTCGTTTTCTTGACTTATTTGATCATAGTAGTTTAATAGTTTATCGAGCTCTTGACTCTTTTTTACTGCAATAGGAGAACTTAACCCGTAAATTAGTCCTATCGTAACTAACTTGTTTCTTTGTTCTTCTATTGTTGCTAATATATCCTCTCTACACATGATGTTCTCCTTTGTTTTACATCTATTAAAAATTATACAAAATACTGGATAAAACCACAACAGGTTGTTAGAATATTACACAATTATTTGTAAATATTATACAAGAATAATAGTTAACAAAAGGCAGTATTATTGACAATAATACGGTACAGGGGTATATTATTTATATTATATGTGTGAGGTGATCTTATGAGAAAAGAAATACCGCTAGAAGTCATTAATGAAAAGCCATCGTTTTCAGTATTAAAACGTAAGGAAGATAAAGAAAAGCTTCAAAATCGCTTAAAGAGAATTGAAGGGCAAGTAAGGGGTATACAAAAAATGATTGATGAAGACAGGTATTGTGTCGATGTACTTGTTCAATTATCGGCGGTCAATGCTGCTTTAAAGAAAGTCGGGTATACATTATTAGAGCAACATACAAAAGGTTGCGTTGCTAATGCGATTAAATCAGGTGAAGAAGAAGCAGCCTTAGATGAGCTAATGAAGGTAATCCATCAATTTACAAAATAAAAGGCAGGTGAACGTGATGGATAAAAAGGAAATGAATATACCATTCAAAAAAGTAGAGCTAAATATTAAGGGCATGACATGTGCGGCTTGTTCTTCAAGAATTGAAAAAGTCGTTGGCAAGATGGAAGGCGTGAAAGAGGTTCAGGTTAATCTTCCGTTAGAAAAAGGATCCGTTTCCTTTTATGAAGGTATTACAGACCTTGAAATGATTACAAGCAAAATACAAAAATTAGGATTTGAAGCAAAGGTGGATGAAGACGAACGTCCTAATGTCGACGAAAAGGAGCAAGAAATACGTAAGCAACGTAATAAATTTGTATTTGCTCTTATTTTTTCGCTGCCGCTTTTTGTAACGATGATAGACCATTTCTTCCCTGAAAAAATGCTATTACCTCATTGGTTAATGAATGGCTACTTGCAGTGGGTCTTAGCGACACCAGTTCAGTTTTACGCTGGTTGGCAATTTTACAAAGGGGCCTATAAAAATTTAAAAAATAAAAGTGCTAATATGGATGTATTAGTGGCGATGGGAACTACTGCTGCATACGTTTATTCCGTTTGGCTTGTAATACAGGGGGAAGTATACTTGTTTTTTGAAACAAGTGCGATCATTATTACTCTAATCCTTCTTGGAAAACTACTAGAAGCAAAAGCAAAAGGAAGAACTTCAGAAGCAATTAAGAAAATGCTTAGTTTACAGGCTAAAAGAGCAGTCGTAATTAAAAACGGAGAGGAAATCGAAGTTCCAATTGAACAAGTAGAATTTAATGATGTCGTTGTTGTGAAGCCAGGTGAGAAAATACCTGTTGACGGTATCATCGTTGAAGGATATTCGAGTGTTGACGAATCAATGCTCACTGGTGAAAGTATACCCGTTGATAAAAAAATTGACGACGAAGTTATTGGTGCGACGATGAATACACACGGGAGTTTTAAATTGAAAGCGACAAAAGTAGGCAAAGATTCAACTCTTGCTCAAATTGTAAAAATAGTTGAGGATGCCCAAACATCTAAAGCACCGATTCAACGTATGGCAGATGTTATCTCAGGATACTTTGTTCCGAGTGCTTTCGGAATTGCTTTCATATCCTTTGTTTTATGGTACTTTTTCTTAGGAGCTAGTTTTGAAGTAGCACTGATCAATTTTACAGCAGTCTTAGTGATTGCATGTCCATGTGCATTAGGATTAGCGACACCTACTTCAATTATGGTCGGTACTGGAAAAGGGGCTGAATATGGAATTCTGTTTAAAGGTGGAGAACAGTTAGAAACAGCTCATAAAATTACCACTGTCGTCTTTGATAAGACGGGTACGATCACAAAAGGTGAACCATCGTTAACCGACCTTTTTGTGTATGATACGTCGAATGAAGATCTCACATTGCAGTGGATCGCAAGTCTTGAACAAAATTCCGAACACCCTCTAGCTCGAGCGATTGTAAAAGGAGCTCAAGCTAGAAATCTACAAATCATACCGCCTGAACGATTTGAGGCGATACCAGGTAGAGGTATAAAAGGGACAGTTGATCAAGCTGAAGTGATCGTTGGAACTAGAAGGTTAATGCATGATTATGGTATTGTAATTGAGGATCAGCATGAGCAAACGTTGACCAAACTCGAATTAGAAGGAAAAACAGCAATGCTTGCAGCAAAAGATGGTCAACTTATAGCGATTGTTGCTGTTGCTGATGAAGTGAAAGAAACGTCGAAAGAGGCTGTTCAACAATTGCAACGCATGGGACTAAAAGTCGTCATGTTAACAGGTGATAATAAAAGAACTGCCAATGCGATCGCCAAACAAGTTGGAATAGATTTAGTATTTGCTGAAGTGTTACCAGATGAAAAGGCATTGAAGGTGGAAGAGCTTAAGAAACAAGGTCAAAAAGTCATCATGATTGGTGACGGCATAAATGATGCACCTGCTTTAGCTGTTGCGGATATTGGAATGGCGATCGGTACCGGAACAGATGTGGCGATTGAGGCATCTGATATCACTTTAATGCGTGGAGATTTAATAGCTGTCCCGCAAGCTATTAAAATGAGTCAATTAACGATGCGAAACATTAAGCAAAACTTATTTTGGGCATTTATATACAATTCGATCGGCTTGCCAATTGCAGCTGCCGGATTACTAGCCCCTTGGGTTGCGGGTGCAGCGATGGCATTCAGTTCAGTTTCTGTTGTTAGTAATGCTTTGCGTTTAAAAAGGGTAAAGCTTTAAATATAAATTTTATTTGATGGAGGAGATATGAAAATGATGGAAGAAACGATTAAGGTAAATGGGATGACTTGTGGACACTGTAAAGCTTCAGTAGAAGGTGTGTTATCAAAAATTGATGGGGTCACAAAAGCTGAGGTTAGCTTGGAAAATAAAGAAGTAACAGTAGAATTTAATGAAAACCAAGTGTCGATTGATAAACTAAAATCTGAAATCCAAGACACTGGCTTTGATGTCGTGTAATAAAATTTATAGTAATAATTACAAAAGTGAGGGAGCCAAATGAAAGTTTGTGCTCCCTTCATATTTTATTCACTTTATGAAAGTATACTTCTATAAGATTATCCTAAAGAACAATGGAATGGAGTGCCTACAATGAAAAAATATAAAAACCAACTTCTTTACTCATTTATTATTTCAGGAGCAGTACTTTTTTCGGCATGTGGCCAATCGAAAGCAGTACCAGAAGAAGGAGAATTAGTAGAAACAGAAAGTGAACTAGTTGAAGAGACAGAGGAAATTAAGGAAGAAAAAAAATCTGTTGATAAAGATGCCGTAAATGAAGAAACAAATGAAGTTAGTCATATTCACGGTCTTGAACTGAACCCAAGCTCGCCGGGGCGTTATTTAATTGCGACACATCATGGTCTAATTGAATTTGTAGGACTACAAGAAGCATACGTTTTAGGGGCGATGCGAGATGATTTTATGGGGTTCAGTCGTGTCGCCAATACTAACTATCTAATGTCAAGTGGTCATCCAGGATTTGATAGTGAACTTCCAGATCCACTTGGATTTATGTGGAGTGAAGATAATGGTCAATCGTGGGAGTTACGGAGCTTGCTTGGAGAGTATGACTTTCATGCGTTAGCTGCCAGTTATCAAGATGAAAACCACATCTTAGGATTTGCATTAGACTACAAAAATAACTATCAATCGCTTATTTTTAGATCAAAAGATCAGGGCTTTACTTGGGAGCGTATAGAAACAAATGGCTTGCCGCTAGACCATCATGGAATATACAATCTTGCATTTTCACCTGAAGATGACAATATTGTATTTGCTGCTACTGCTAAAGGGTTACTTCAATCTAAAGATAGTGGAGTGAATTGGACAAAAATCTTACCTGGTAATATTACCGGATTTGCAGTGATTGGTAATAAAGAAGTGTATTATTATGATGAAACAAATGAACAGCTTTATCATTGGATTGGAGATAAGAGTGTAGAGGTTTCATACCCCCGTGAGCACGGACCCATTAATTATTTAGTTGTGAATGAACATGGACAACTTGTTGTAACCACTCTCAATTCCTCACTGCTATTAAAAGAAACGGATACTAGCTGGAACATCTTAATTGACCATGGAAAAGTTCAGTAAGAAAGGAAATGAATATTGAAAAAACTATCTTTAGTGTTCCTTATATTGACGGTGGGTATTTTTGTATGGTTCGGCAACTACCAACAATCAGTAGCTATAAAGGATAGTCAGTTAACATTACCACAATTAGGATATCATGCACCGACGTTTTCACTTGAAAATTTATTTTCCTTATTATCTACAAACTTTGGCCATTTACTCTCAGCCCAACCTTATTGTTTGATTTGAGAAACCTCATCTATTATGCAGGTGGACCTGGGGCTATAATTACAGCGAGTATTATTATTTTTACGAAAGCCTTGCTTGTCCCATTCCAAATCAAGTAATATAGGTTTGAATATGCTATAATAAAATTTAGCGTTTTAGAAAGGGGGCTGCAAATGACAACATCGGTCCTATTAGCAACAATAGGTGCAGCGATAATGGCCACATTGGCAATCATTATTCGTTTAAAAGCGATTAAAAAACCTGCATCGGTAAAAAAGATCGTTTTACCTCCTTTGTTTATGTCGACAGGTTTTCTCATGTTTTTGTATGAACCGACACGACCTGCACCACTACAAGTTCTCGAGGCTCTATCGGTGGGAATGCTCTTCTCAATATTACTTATAAAAACATCGAGTTTTGAAATAAAAAATCAAGAAATTTATATGAAGCGTTCGAAAGCTTTTGTGTTTATTCTTGTTGGCTTACTTATTGTCCGAATAGGGTTTAAAATCATTATCGGTGATTCCATTGACGTTGAAGAGCTAAGTGGTATGTTCTTTTTGTTAGCATATGGCATGATCATCCCATGGAGAATATCGATGTACGTTTCTTATAAAAAAGTAGAGAAACAACTGAAAGATAGTGGTAAAAAATCAATGGTACCTGCAGAGACATAATAAAAAAGAGGCTACATCAGCCTCTTTTTTATTATGGTGGATTACACATTAAAATGGATCAAGTGTTTTTTTCATTTAAACAATGCTTGATACGGAGAAACATCAATTTGTTTTTCTCGAAGTTTTTTCAATAAAAACTTATGATCTCTTTTTGGTGTAGCTAAAATATATCCTTTAACAACAAGTTCTTCTGTTATCTCGTCTACCTTTTCATCGATGGCTAATTCACCAATTTTTCCAGCAATTTTCTGGCGAGCAACATCGCGAAAGAGTTCAGGTACTGGAGAAACAAGTTCCTCAAGCAGTTGCTTCATATCAGCGGACCATAAATGTGTTGTTTCCCTAATATAATGATCTTGCCAATCTAAAATTGACATGCCGTCTTCTTTTGGTAGTTTTTTTAGAAATTTTCGGAACATAAAATAACCGCCAATAAACATAACAGTTACTAAAAAGATGGTCCAAAAAACAATAAACCACATAAACCATGTTGACATATAAACACCTCGACACTTTCATCTAACCATTAGATTTTAACATAATGGAAGAAGAACATAAAATATATTTTACTCGCTTACTCATTTTCTATAAAATAGAACATTGAGGTGATTAATTGATGTTTATAGACATTATTATCTATGCAATCCATTTATTTATTTCAGTTATCTTTTTTATGTTAATTCCTTTACCTGTATTAATTCATGTAAATGTTACTGAAGGTACTGGTCGTATACCGTTAATCTTGAAGATATACAAAAAGGTAATTTGGGCCGCACACGGTGCATTAATAGTGCTGCTTGTAACAGGTTTGTTCATGAGATTTGATTTATCGTTATGGACGATTGTTGTTGTTGCGGTATGGATTGTTATTGGGGCTTATTTAGGACTTACAGCAAAATTTGTCCGTGAATCTCTTGAAGCGATTGATAACAAGCAACCCTATGAGGATCTTGTGTACAAAGTAAAAATGTTTAGTACATTACTGATGCTTGCAATTATCGCTATGTTCATTATAAAGTTTACTGACTTTCTTTAACGGTAATACAGTAAACCAAAGAAGCGCTATTTGAAGCGCTTTTTTGGTTTGAAACGATTGTGAAGTCGAACATATTAAGTAATTTTAATAAAGTAGTAAATAGAGTATAAGACAAATTAACCGTATATTTTATCAACCAAAGGGATGGATAACTTTCTAATAGATTTTATATATTGCCATTTTGTATAAATTTAAAAGGGTAAATTCCACTCTTATGGATAATTGTTTATTGAATTAAAAGTTTATAAAATAATCTAAATTCACTATATGATTTGAACCGAATGAATATTATGGTAAATAGATATAAATGTAAGCGCTAACATTTATGTCTAAAGGAGGGACGAGATAAGGTTAGCTGTCAATAAAGATTCACTTTTTTAAAGTGTCTATACTTGTTGACATGTACTAAAGAATCGACGAACCATAAAATAGTTTGGGTAGTTTGAACAACATAAATAGAATGGAGGATATAAAAGTATGGAAAACTCAATTTTATCATTATTACCACCAGTTTTGGCATTAACAATGGTTATTTTTACGAGAAGAGTATTGCTTTCTTTGGGCGTTGGAATTGTAATAGGTTCATTAATGATTAATTCATATCAACCACTTGATACTTTTAAACAAATTTTTTCGGTTGTTGGAAATATTTTTGTTGTTGATGGTGATCTTAATACGTGGGAGTTATATATTCTCTTTTTTTTATTGATATTAGGAATGATCTCTTCACTTATTTCAATTACAGGTGGAAGCCGCGCCTTTGGAGAGTGGGCAATGGAGAAAGTGAAATCGAGAGTAGGGGCACAATTAGTAACCTTTTTTCTTGGTGTCATCATATTTATTGATGATTATTTCAATAGTTTAGTAGTTGGAAATGTGAGTCAACCATTAACAGATAGATATAACATTTCTCGTTCTAAATTAGCTTATATCGTAGATTCTACATCAGCACCTATCTGTATCATAGCTCCTATTTCAAGTTGGGGAGCATATATTATTACTATTATTGGTGGAATTCTCGTCAATCATGGTGTAACTCAATATGAGGCGCTTACAGCTTTTCTATTAATGATTCCGATGAATTATTATGCTATCTTGGCAATTTTAATGGTTATAGCTGTTGTCATCTTTAAACTAGACATTGGTTTAATGAAAAAGCATGAAGAGTTAGCAATAAACTCAAATGGAATGGATAAGTATAACAGTAAAGAACTGGTTGATAGTGAGAGAACAATAAAAGCTTTGGAAAGTGGAAAAGTAGGAGATTTACTATGGCCAATTATAACCTTAGTTATCGGAACCATTTTCTTTATGTTCTTAACAGGAATACAAGCTTCTCAAGGGGAAATTAATTTAATTGCGATTTTTGAAAATACGGATGTGGCCACAGCATTAGTATATGGAGGTTTATTAGGTTTACTAGTTTCTGTTGTCTTGCTATTAGCAAAGCGTATACCATTTAGTGACTTTAGAATAGGATTATGGAACGGTATTAAATCCATGTTACCAGCGATTTATATTTTATTGTTTTCTTGGACGTTAATTGAAATTATTCGCGAATTAGGTACAGGACCTTATTTAGCTAGTTTTGTAAATCAATATCTTAACATTGCTTATCTTCCAGTATTGTTATTTATTATTGCAGCAGTCATGGCTTTTTCAACTGGTTCATCTTGGGGAACATTTGCCATCTTGTTACCTATTGCAGGAGAGATTGCGGCGTTAAGTGATATCAGTCTTATTTTACCGATACTAGCTGCTGTATTAGCAGGATCTATATTTGGTGATCATTGTTCACCAATTTCAGATACAACGATCCTTTCTTCAACAGGTGCTGGCTGTAATCATATTGACCATGTTATAACTCAACTTCCGTATGCCCTCATAATTGCAGTAATAACAGCTGTCGGCTACATGGTCTTAGGAGTGTCAGGAAGTGTAATGTTAGGGTTAGTAGTTTCAATTTTTATATTAATTGCTGTCATTTTTATAATAAAAAGGATAAATGTAGTTAAAAGTAATACAACTCAAAATATGCACAAAGTCGAAAAATAAAATTTTTAAGAAGAATAAAAGGGATTAACAAATTATCCTTTAATGAGTGAAATAGATATCTAGGCCATATGTTCCATTTTTTGAAGAAACTCAATCTCAATAGTACCCAATAATAAAGATGTAATATAAAATGTTTTTACAATAGCATTAGATGGAGGGGAAGATAGAAATGGAGTGGTCTTCACATATTGAATTTGTTTTAAATAAGACAAATGAAGGTGTTCATATTGTTGATAAAGATGGATTTACGGTTTTTTATAACCAAACAATGGCAGATATTGATGGGCTTAGTCGCGAGAAAGTCATTGGTAAAAATATTTTCCAATTGTATCCATCACTAACTGTTGAAACAAGTACCTTAAACAAGGCATTGTGTATGGGAATTAAAACTGAAGACCAAATGCAGACTTATGTTAACTTGCGTGGAAAACAAATTACGACAATTAATAGTACCTATCCTTTGTATGAAGAGGAAAGAATCATTGGAGCAGTAGAATTAGCTAAGGATATTACGATGATTGTGAATATGTATGATCAAACGATTGAATTGCAGAAGAAGCTATATGAAACTAAGAAAAAAGGAAAAAATTCAAAAGGGGCAGCAGATTATCAATTTAGCGATTTAATTGGAGAATGTAAAGCTTTTCAGGATGCTATTACAATAGCAAAGAAAGCAACTCGATCAGATTCACCTGTTATGATTTGTGGAGTCACGGGAACCGGAAAAGAGTTAGTAGCGCAAAGTATACATAATGGTAGTAGACGGAGTGAGGAACCATTTATTGCTCAAAATTGCGCAGCTGTCCCTAGAGAGTTAATGGAAGGTCTTTTGTTTGGAACAACGAAAGGGGCTTTTACTGGAGCGATTGATCGCCCAGGAATTTTTGAACAAGCAAATGGAGGAACGCTGTTTTTAGACGAGCTTAACAGTCTTGATTTACCTCTACAAGCAAAACTACTTCGTGTTTTACAAGACGGAAAGATCAGGAGAATTGGTGGCGAAACAGAGAAAGAAGTCGACGTTCGTATCATTACAGCGATGAACATTAGTACTGAAACCGCATTAGAGCAAAACATCCTGCGTTCAGATTTGTATTACCGTTTAAATGTTGTTCATATTCAATTACCTTCGCTTCAAGAACGAAAATCAGATATCTTGCTATTAGTAAATCATTTTATTGAAAAGTTTAATAGCATGTTTGGTACCCAAGTTCAGGAGATTTGTACAGAATGTTTGGTGCATTTGCATAACTATCATTGGCCTGGTAACATTCGGGAACTCAGTCATGCAATTGAATCTGCCTTTAATGTTATTGACAAAGGATATACTCGAATAGAAAAGCACCATTTACCATCACACATCTTTAAAACCTCGATTCAATCTGAACCGGAAGTAACCCGTTTTGTCCCAACGAAAGAGTCAATCGATTTACCGAATATTATGGAAGAGTTTGAGAGAGATATGATTATGAAAATGTATGAAAAAAATGCAGGGAACATCAGTCAAACAGCAAAGGCTCTTGGGCTAAAAAGACAAGCTTTGCAATATAAATTAAATAAGTATCATATTGATATGGATCGCAAAAAAATTGGCAGCAAATGATCTTTCATTGCTGCTATTTTTTTTGCACTATACAGTGGAAATTAAATAATATTCTAGTTTGAGAGATGCAAATGTACTTCATGTGATTTAATTTTTTAGAAATATAAAATCCTGTAACTACCAGTATTTATTGATGAATCCAATAGAGATAAGACTGAATTTTAAAATTTTTATAAATTATTCATCAGTTTGGCATCCTTCTTGCAATATATGTAAGTGAGTAAAAGAAAAAGTAAATTGGAGGAGGGTATACTATGACAAAAAGAAGCGAAACGATTAGTCCATTTAATGTAAGAGAGGGACGCCATTATACTGAGATTGAACTATGGAAGGATGTGCCTCAGGAAAAATGGGATGACTGGATGTGGCAACTTACAAACACCATTCGTACACTCGAAGATTTAAAGAAAGTTGTTAATTTAACTTCAGAGGAAGAAGAAGGAGTACGAATTTCTACTCAAACAATCCCTTTAAATATTACTCCATATTATGCTTCATTAATGAACCCAGATGATCCACGGTGTCCAATTCGGATGCAGTCAGTGCCATTGTCTGCTGAAATTCATAAAACGAAGTACGATTTAGAGGATCCATTATCTGAAGACGATGATTCACCTATTCCTGGGCTTACTCATCGTTATCCAGATCGTGTGTTGTTTCTAGTAACCAATCAATGTTCAATGTATTGCCGTTATTGCACAAGACGAAGATTTTCCGGACAAGTGGGAATGGGGGTACCTAAAAAACAACTAGATGTTGCCATTGAATATATTCGTCAAACCCCTGAAATTCGTGATGTGTTAATCTCTGGTGGAGACGGACTTTTGGTCAATGACACAATCCTTGAATACATCTTAAAAAACCTAAGAGCTATTTCGCATGTAGAGATTATTCGAATTGGAACAAGAGCTCCAGTAGTTTTCCCACAGAGAATTACTGAAAATCTATGTAATATTTTGAAAAAGTATCATCCAGTGTGGCTTAATACACATTTTAATCATTCACTAGAGCTTACAGATGAAGCGAAAAAGGCTTGTGACATGCTTTCGATGGCAGGTGTTCCACTTGGAAACCAGGCTGTTATTCTATCAGGAATTAATGACAGTACACATATTATGAAAAAATTAATGCATGATTTAGTAAAGTCACGAATTAGACCGTATTATATTTATCAATGTGACCTATCTGAAGGTATCGGACATTTTCGCGCTCCGGTCTCTAAAGGGTTAGAAATTATTGAAGGACTTCGCGGACATACATCTGGTTATGCAGTACCGACTTTCGTTGTTGATGCACCTGGTGGTGGCGGGAAGATCGCATTACAACCTAATTATTTGATTTCTCAAAGTCCAGACAAAGTGGTGTTACGTAATTTTGAAGGTGTCATTACAACGTATCCAGAACCTAATAATTATGTTCCTGGTCGGGCAGATGCATATTTTGAAGAAGTCTACGGTGTTAAGGCAGAGTCGAAGTCTGCTGGAGTTGCAGCGTTGTTAAATGATGAGAAATTTAATCTCGTTCCTGAAGGTTTACGACGACTTGATAAACGCAAGAAATATAGCTTATCTAAAGATCATGCTACATTAAAGGATCGACGTCAAAAGAGAGATGAAATGAAAGAAAGAATGATGAAAGCAAAGGAGAAAAAAGAAGAAAATCAACGTTCATCATAAGAAAGAGGTGGAGATCTTGCAATGCACATGGTGTGAAGATAAAGAGGTACAAGAAGCGACTAAAACCTGTTATTGGGTGATGCCAGACGGAAAAGATTACGTAGAAATATTACAAATACCAGCAAAGTTTTGTAAAAGCTGTGGCACATACTTGACGGATGAAATGAATCAAGAAATTGATAATCATTTATATATGAAGGATTTATCTGAATACTCAAACAAAATAACATATAAAGATTTGCTTGATGCTCCAGTAAAAAATATATTTGCATTAGGTAATCAAACGTGATCGGTGAGGTTGCCCTAAATGTAAAAAAATGAGCTGAACTAAAAAAGCAATATGCTTAAACAATTAGTTTTACGAAATGGAATGTATGACACTTACTGCTTAAAGGATGTTTCAAAGGTAAAAAGCCTTTGAGGCATCCTTTATAACAAAGGAAGGTGCTTATTATGAAGAATAGTAATATATTTCACATATCTCAATGTGAATCTGGCGTGAATTATACAATAAACATTTATATCGATATCACTAATCGACGATTACGTGTAGACGACTATCGCGGAAATGTTTCGTCTATTATGAAAAGAGTTGTCGAGATTGCCAAAGAGTATTCTTTTACAAAAGTTATTATTAAATCAAAAGATGGAGATTGGAGAAAATTTTTGTCTTATGGATATCAACTCGAAGGAATCATTGAAGGGTTTTTTAGCGGAAGTGATGCTTATTTTATGAGTTACTATTTTTCTGATGAACGGCGAACAAGTCATTACTGGAAAGAAGAAGATGATATTATTAACAGTGTTTTAGAGCTCCCAAATAATGAACCTATTCAACTGTTACCAAGTATCTACAAGATGAGACTAGCGACACAAGATGATGCAAGTGATCTTGCCAAACTGTATCACCACGTCTTCCCATCCTATCCAACACCGATGAATGAAAAAAGTTACATCGAGAAAGTAATGGATGAAGGAACTATTTTTTATCTTGTTGAATGGAATAGTGAAATTGTTAGTGCTGCTTCAGCAGAAGTGAATGCTCATTACCAAAATGCGGAAATGACCGATTGTGCAACGCTCAAAGAGCATCGAAAATATGGGTTTATGAAGCTACTTATTACAGAACTAGAAAAATATTTAATTGAGCAAAACATTTATTGCGCGTATTCATTAGCTCGCGCACGGTCCTTCGGTATGAATGCTGTTTTTGGGAAGTTAGGTTATCAGTATAACGGGAGGTTAACTAAGAACTGTGATATTTTTGGAGAATTTGAGGATATGAATATATGGGTTAAAAAATTAGTATAAGTCGAGATCGTTACTGAAAAAATGGAATTGAAATTTCAACCCTTGAGCCATCAGAACGTATGCAAGAACGTGGTTGGTGATAACTAATAAGAAGCATACAGGCAGTTAAAAAGAAGGGCCATTTTAATATCGTGCGGAGCTTACTCATCAGTCGAAACTACATATGGGTAAGCTCTCTTTTATGAAATATTAAAGGAGGATCAGGGCCAATGCTATAAACAATCTATGTCGCCGGCTTGTTCTAAGTGGTAAAGGAGTTTATAAGCCATAATAGCTAACTGTATTCTCAATCGATCATCGGCAATTTTTAAATCTATACCGGTTTTTTTCTCAATTTGTTTTAGACGATATTTTAAGGTATGACGATGAATAAACAATTCCGTAGCCGTTGTTTGCATGTTTTGGTTGTTCTTTAAATACGTATCTAATGTCTCGATGAAATCTGTTCCTTGTCTACTATTATATAATAAAACTCCTATGTTCTCCGTATAGAAATTTTTTAAATCGATACCCGATTTTTTCATATTAATAAGTAATTGATACATACCAAGCTCATCAAAGTGTGTTATTGAGCTTGAATTGGAGATTAATCCTGATAATGAAACAGCAATTTGTGCTTCTTTCGCACTTTTAGATAACATATTAATATCATCATAAGATTTTCCAATACCTATTTTTAATAAAATAGATGGAAAGAAGTACCTCCATTGCTTTTCTATTTCATAAGCCATTTTTTTACTATTACTTTCTGTTACATTTGTTAATAGCAACAAAGAATCTAACTTAGAACGAACAATGAAAGGTTTCCTTTTTTGCTTTAGCAGTTGATTGACGATTTGCAAAAGTTTACTAATTAGTGTTGGTAAATCTCTTTGTTTATCGTCACACTCTTCAAAAGTTAGATAGAAGAAAGTTTGTGTCAAGGAAAGGTCGTATCCAAGCTTTTGCCCTTGTTCAATTGATATAGATTTATTCGCAATATGGCCATTAATAATGTCTTCAAGAAAGTCTCCTTGCAGTCGAATTTTTGTTTCTTCAATTGCTACTTTTTTTAATGATTCGATGGCATAAATCGTTGCTGCATGTTCGATAGCGATATCATCCATTTTTCCCCAGACTTCTGAAGGTTTTATAGCTACGATACATCCATAAGAATGATCGTTTGCAATAATTGGATGAATAGAAATATGGTAATGGTTAAGGTGGAAATATGCTGATGTTCTATTTTTTGAGCATTCTTCAAGCTTTTCTAGTAAATCGAATTCTAATTCTGGCAAGGTTATTTTAGTCCCATGAATTACAATATCTATTGATTTGTTTACTATGTGATCAATATCATGCAGTTCATCGTATATGATAATTGGTGATGAAATTAATTTTGATAATGTATTGGCAATTTGGTTTGGATCCTCATTATCAAGTACTAGTTTAGTCAGTTCCTTATGAATACTAAGTGAATATTCCAATAATTGCATTTGGTTATTAACAATTTGTTCAAGAATTGCCTTAGTAATCATTGAAAAATTAATATCAGTAGGGATCTCTAGTAGGGGTAAATTATTTTCATTAGCAATTTCAATATATTGGGATGGAATCTCTTTTAGGTAAAAGCCTGTATAAATAGCAACTCCGGACAATTTTTTCAACGATAAAAGCAGCTTGAAATCATTTTGCTTTTGCTCACTCTCACTTAATCCAAATGCAGTGGTTATTAAAAACTCTCCTTCTTGTAATCTATTAATATCCTCAATTACTTCTACTATCGTTACCCATTTTATTAGGTTAGATGTCCCTTTATGACCTGCAATTAACCTTATATCTCTCATTACAGGTAACTGTAATGCTTCATGAATGCTAATAGCCATTTTTAACCTCCCTTTAATTATCTAAAGCATTCTTTTTTATTAATTAATCGTTATGTATAAAAATATTATTTTAGCAATATTACAATAAAACTATCATATCAATAGTCTACCATAGAATTAAGGTGTCTTCTAAATATGAATTATTGTACATGTTGTATAAAAAATTCCTTTAATTTATATCGTTTAGTCGAATAGAACACGAGATTAAATTCAAATAAACTGAACTCAATAATGTAACGGGCTTCTTAAACGCTCACAATCGTATCCCTATAAGAATGGATACTGGCAGTAAAGGTTTTATCAAAAGGGAGGAAAAAGGATGAAACGTGATCATTTAATAAAACCTATTTTAGAAGGTGTCTACCCTACCGTTGAATACGGAAATGGCATATATCTTTACGATAAAAATAACAAAGAATATATTGACGGATCGTCAGGCGCTGTAACAGCGAGTATCGGGCATGGTGTTCAAGAAATCATTAATGCAATGATTGATCAAGCGAAAAGGGTGTCCTTTGTTTATCGATCCCAATTTACAAGTGAGCCAGCTGAAGCTCTTGCGAAAAAAATTAGTCAAATTACTCCAGGAGATTTGAATTGGTCTTTTTTTGTCAATAGTGGTTCGGAAGCTACAGAAACAGCAATGAAGATAGCCATTCAGTATTGGCAAGAGCAAGGCAATTTCAAAAAAAATAAAATATTATCGCGATGGATGAGTTACCACGGAATAACGTTAGGGGCATTATCTATGTCTGGCCATGTGGGTAGAAGGGAACGATTTACTCCACTATTAGAGGATTTTCCTAATGTTTGTGCACCATATTGTTTCCGCTGTCCATTCAGTCAAACCTACCCTAGCTGTAATTTACTCTGTGCAAAAGAATTAGAACGAGCGATCAAGCGAATAGGTCATGATCAAATTGCGGCCTTTATTGCTGAACCTATTATAGGAGCTGCTGGAGGTGCTATTGTTCCACCTGAAGGGTACTACGCCGAAATTAAAGCGATCTGTGAACAATATAACATCTTATTTATTGCAGACGAGGTGATGACAGGTATCGGAAGAACAGGAAGAATGTTGGCAATCGAACATTGGAATGTCCTTCCCGACATTGTGGCATTAGGAAAAGGAATGAGTGCTGGTTATACTCCAATGGCTGCTACGGTTGTTAGTGATCGAGTAATGGAACCGATTGTAAATGGATCTAAAGTTATTATGAGTGGACATACGTATAGTGCAAATCCACAGTCAGCAGCAGTTTCACTCGCTGTCCTTCATTACATTGAAAAACATCAGTTAGTCCAAAGGGCAGAAGAGATGGGGAATTACCTTAAACAACGTTTATTTCAGCTTGGTAAACACTTTGAATTTATCGGTGATGTTCGAGGGAAAGGCTTACTGCTAGGAATTGAATTTGTAGCTAACAAAGGTGAGAAATGTTCATTACCACAAGATATCAGTAATCTGGTCATTCAAAAATCAATGGAAAGAGGACTAATCGTGTACCCTGCTAATGCTGGAGAGGAAGGTGTTCGAGGTAATGCAATACTCATCTCGCCTCCACTTGTTATTTGTAAAGAAGAAATAGATGTGTTGGTGAATCGGTTTAGCGACGCTCTTAAGGATGTAGAGCAAGATTTACTTCAATGGGGTTATTCTTCAATTGTTTAAATGGGAGGTTGGGGTAATGAAAGTATGCACCATTGAACAAGCATTAGAACATATAAACAATGGAATAAGCTTGATGTATGGGGGATTTGGTGGAATTGGGAATCCACCAACTTTAATAGATGGAATTATAAAAAAAGGAGTAAGAGAATTAAGCTTGATTGGTAATGATGTTGGATTTCCTGATATTGGGATTGGTAGATTGATAAGTCAGGGTCGAGTAAAAAGTTTAATTGCATCTCATATAGGTTCCAACCCAGTAGCGGGCCAGTTAATGAACGAAGGAAAATTAGAGGTGGAATTCTCACCACAAGGTACGTTAGTTGAACGTATTAGGTCTGGGGGAACGGGATTAGGAGGAGTGTTAGTTGATATAGGCATTGATAGCATTGTGGCTGAAAATAAAGAACGAGTTGAGATTAATGGAAAGTCTTATTTAGTCGAACCGGCTTTAACAGCAGATGTTTCGATTGTCTATGCAAAAAAAGCTGACACATATGGAAATTTAATTTTTGACAAAAGTGCAAGAAACACAAATCCTCTCGTTGCTATGGCTGGAAATATAACGATTGTAGAAGTAGAAGAAATAGTTTCAGAGGGGGAGCTGAATCCGGAAGAAATTGTTACACCAGGAGTTTTCGTAGATTTTATATTAATGAGTCAAGGGGTCGATTGGAAATGGGTATGGGAGTAGAAGTAAGACAACGTATTGCCAAACGAGCTGCTCAAGAGATAAAGAATAATATGACTGTAAATTTAGGAATTGGAATTCCTACATTGGTGGCAAACTATTTGCCGACTTCTATGAAAGTGAAGTTCCATGCGGAAAATGGAATTTTAGGTACAGGACCAAGTCCCAAAAAAGGGTTAGAAGATGCTAATTTATGTAATGCGGGTGGATATCCGATTACCATTGTAAATGGTGCTTCTTATTTTGATAGTGCTACTGCTTTTGGCATTATACGTAAAGGGCTTGTTGATGTCACCATTTTAGGAGCGTTAGAAGTTAGTGAAACTGGAGATCTAGCAAACTGGATTATTCCTGGTAAAAAAATTCCTGGGATGGGTGGTGCTATCGAACTTGCTCAGAAATCGAAAAAGGTAATTGTCCTCATGAACCATGTTAATAAACATGGGGAGTCCAAAATTATGAAGACGTGTAGCCTCCCATTAACAGCAAAAGGTTGTGTGGATCTCATTATTACAGAGATGGCAGTTTTTAAAGTAACTACTAACGGTCTTCTCTTATGTGAAATCATGGAGTCATATAGTATTGAAGATGTAATCAAAAGCACGGATGCAAGATTTACAATTGCAGAGACGGTAACAAGTATTAACTAACGTATTCTTGGTGAAGTGGTGTTTGGTCATGGTTATGTTCATGGTGACAGTAACATTAATGCATGAAATACTCCGTGAAAATGTTCGCCACGGAATGGTCACTCTATGTATGGCTGGTGGTATGGGACTTTCAGTAATTTATGAAAATATGACTCTTTAAGGAGGTTGATGTTAGTGGATAGTTTACGAGATAAGATTTATTCTTGGCTGAAAAAAAATCGAGAAAACCATGTTGCTTTTTTACAGGAACTTGTAAAAATTCCAAGCGTACAAGGTAATGAAGCTGAAATTCAGTATTTAGTAGCAAACAAGTTAAAAAAGATTGGGTTGGAAGTGGATACTTGGGAATTAGATGGAGAACAGTTAAAAAAGCACCCTTATTTCTTTTCTTCACGTGAGGAGTTTAAAGGGAGTCCCAATGTTGTAGGTGTACTAAAGGGTACAGGAGATGGACCTTCAATCGTTTTAAATGGGCACGTTGATGTAGTACCTGCGGGGGACATTACCCAATGGGATAGTGATCCTTATCAAGGTCATATTATTGATGGAAAAATGTATGGACGTGGTACAACGGATATGAAAGGTGGCAACCTTGCTCTTTATTTAGCGGTTGAAGCTATTAAGGGAGTAGGATTACAGCTAAAGGGTGATGTAATTTTACAAAGTGTTGTTGAGGAAGAAAGCGGTGGAGCGGGTACCTTAGATGCTATATTAAAAGGCTACAAGGCGGATGCAGCAATAATACCTGAACCAACAAATATGAAAATATTTCCGAAACAACAAGGGTCGAAATGGTTTAGGATACACATTAAAGGGCGTGCTGCACATGGGGGAACACGTTATTATGGTGTAAGTGCTATAGAAAAGAGTACTCTCGTTCTTAGACATATTGAAACCCTTGAAAAAATACGTAATAAACGGATTCGTGATCCATTATATAATAATATACCTATTCCTGTTCCGATTAATATTGGTCGTATAGAGGGTGGGGACTGGCCGTCATCTGTTGCTGATCAAGTGAAACTAGAGGGGCGAATCGGTATAGCACCTGACGAACAGATTGAAGAGGTTCAAATAGAATTGGAAGAATGGTTAAAGGATTTAGGATCTATTGATCTTTGGTTCAGAGATAACCCAGTAAAACTTGAATGGTATGGTGCACGTTGGTTGCCAGGTTCAATTGTTGAGGACCATCCATTAATGAAGATCTTATCAAACAAATACGAAGATGTTTTAGGTAAGTCTCCGATAATAGAAGCATCCCCATGGGGGACTGATGGTGGTTTACTATCCCAAGTTGGACAGACTCCTTCGATTATTTTTGGACCAGGTGTATCCACTATGGCGCATTTTCCAAATGAATATATTGAACTAAATAAAGTCTTCGAAGCAGCAGAGGTTATTGCACTTACCGTTATTGAGTGGTGCGGGATATATGAAGCGGATAACTGAAATATTTAGTCACAGTTTATTGTTCTTTTATCTTGTCTAGATGACTGCCACTTAGATTTACCTTTAGTTCTTTTTTAAAATTTGAGGCTTTCCTTAACATCAAGTTTACCCTTTTGTTGTTTTATTATAAACGGCTCTCAAAATAATAAATGGAAAGGAATTCACATCCATCATTTGGCTACATAAAACAGTTAGGTACTACACAATTTATAAGTACATCATACAAAAGGAGGTCATGAAAATGGCAAATAATCGTAGTTCAAACAAATTGGTAGTACCAGGAGTTGAGCAAGCCCTAGACCAAATGAAGTATGAAATCGCACAAGAATTTGGTGTACAATTGAATGCTGATGGTACCTCTCGATCTAATGGTTCAGTAGGTGGAGAAATTACAAAGCGTCTTGTACAAATGGCTGAACAGCAATTAAATGGCGGTTCGCCACAATAATTATCCTCATCACACCTCCAATCTAAATAAATATGGCACTTAAGAAGTAGGATAGATCCTACTTCTTTTTTTGAAGAATAAGAAAGTTTAAAATTCGAGAAGGTCTAGCTACAGGTGTCATCGGCTCGAGGTCGCTTCGCTCTCCTCCTTACGATAAGTCAACATCGCCTCGTTAGCACTCGCCGTGTTTCCGTTATCTCATACGGAGCGCTCCAGTCCATACGCCGCTAAACGGGCGTTTGCGCTTTTCTTAGGAGGTAGTATTCTAAATATCCAATAAATTGATAAAACGAAATACCGTGGTATCGACAAATGGGAGACTCGAATTCATGAGGGAGGACGATAACACGGTATTATCGCTAGTAAAAACGTCGAAGACGAATTCAAAAACGTTTATACTAACGATTATTTGTTATTTTAAACAATAGTTAGTAAATTTAATCAAATAAGATATCTTATAATTATAATAAATTGATTGAATTGCCTTTTTTATCTATCTGACCTTTAAAAAAATGGGGTCTTTAACTGTTGACCTTAGAGGGATGAATACCTATAATTAAAAGGTTATCATTACATATATAAATTAGGTGAGAAAAATGGATTTTGATATTCAATTTTTATCTTTCTTTGTTATTGATTCTGATGGTCAAGGTGAACAAGGATCAAAAAGCTATAAGCATTACCAGACGTTAGATGAAAAATCGTATATAAATCATCCTTTAAGTGATTTTTTAGAGGGTGAATTAATGAAGATTTCAAAACGGAAAGTCGAAAGACATCCTAAATCTGAACAAGTGCCAACAAAAATAGGACGATTTCATGTTGAGGAAGGCTACGATCTAGCATCAAATCCCAACTTTAATCAATTTAATAAAATTCGAACGGCAGCTACATCTGAGGATTTTCAACATAGTTGTGAGCAACTCGTACGGTCGTATATGGATACAAGCTCCATACGAGGTGGTGCCTTGATTGTAGCGAGAGCAAAATTAAATAAGTATTTTGATGAGCCATTTGTCTTTGTCTTAAAATGTGATTTTGAACCGAAAGTTGCGACAATTACAGATGAAAAGAGTTTAATTCAACAAGTTGAAATGGCGATTACTACAAAAAATATGAAATCCATCCAATACCCATACATGCCAGAAGAAGGCATGATTGAAGAGTGGGAGCTGAAAATTCATCAATCGTCTCACTCTCGATATTTTGAGGACTTCCTTAAGTATGTTGAATATGAGCGGTCAATGCCTGAAATTGTAAAAGATCAAGTGATTACAATGGCGAAGCAGTATTATGAGGATACAGGAGCTATGCCTCAGTATAATATCAAACAGTCTGAGGATGAGGAATCGGAAGAGCAAGAAGTAACCGAAACAACAGAAGCACCGCAAACTGACTTTGACACAACGATGGAAGTATGGGCAACGAGCCCGAAACGGGAACTCCAAGAACAATGGTCATCTGAGCAAGTAATGGAAGCTTCGTATCATCTCGTCGAGCAAATTCCAGAACTCGATTTATCGTTTAAGTTAGATCATATGGCGGTGAAAGCTTTATTATCTGATTTTGGGGTAAATGTTCATATCGGAAAACAAAATGGGCGCTATTATGTTTTGTTAGAAGGCGATCGATTAGAGTTTGGTAAAGGGGCTTCACCCGTTGAATTTTTAAGGCCGAATGAGATGAAAGATATCATAGATAAAATCGGAAAATAAGCGGTGTACTATTTTGTAATTCTAGAAATCGTGATCCATGTTGTGCTCATAAGTAAATGCACAATATGGATTATTTTTATTCGATTAGCATAGAAAGCTATTGATGACGAACAATAAACAAGAGGTGAAGCTCTGATGAATAAAGAGATTACGACGGCATTAACGACAATTGGTATTGCTCAATTATTAAAAGTTCCATTAAATAAGCAAGCAACGGGAACGTGGAACTGGAAATCGGTAATAGAAAGTGGGAATATGCCAAGTTCACACTCCGCTGGTGTGACAGCTTTAGCGACATATATCGGGTTGAAAAAAGGTTTTAAGACAGTTGATTTTGCATTAGCAGCTGTTTTTGGGTTGATTGTAATGTATGATGCACAAGGTATTCGAAGGCAGGCCGGGGAGTTAACGATAAAAGTTAATCATTTAGATGAAGAAGTGGACAAGCTTGCAGGACATGAATCACAGGCTGCTCACGAGGAAAAGGATCGTAAATTAAAAGAAATGCTTGGGCATCAACCACAGGAAGTAATAGGAGGTGCATTATTAGGAGCATTTACAGGAGCAATAAGCTACCTATTATATGAAAAATAGAGGTTTTCTTCATATGAAGAAAACCTCTATTTTTATGATAGTTGATTATTGTCAATGGGTAATCGAACCGAAACCGTTGTCCCTTGACCAACCTCACTATCAATTTGCAAAGACCCATTATGATTTTGAATGATTTTAAAGGAGACAGTCATTCCAAGCCCTGTCCCTTTTTCTTTCATCGTAAAAAATGGTTCACCAATTTTTTGAAGTCGTTCTTTTTCAATGCCACAACCTTCATCAATTACTTCAATACATACCATATCTTGTTCCTGAAAAATGTTAACATGAATCGAGGTTCCTACCTTTGATGCTTCAATCGCATTTTTAATTATATTAATAAAGACCTGCTTTAAATGATAGGCTTCACAATCGATAAGTGGTATTTGCTCTGCAGCTTTTACTTCAATCGTTATTCCGGTCATTTTTGCTTCAGAAGACATCAAATCAATAACACTTCGTATTAAATTAACGATATTATTTTTTGTAAATGATTCTTTTTGTGGTTTCGCAATTAATAAAAGTTCATTAACAATAATGTTAATTCGTTCTAGCTCATTATCCATAATGTTTAAATAAAAATTGTTGTCACCTTTATTTTCTTGAATTAATCTAACAAAACCTTTCAGTGATGTTAATGGATTTCGAATTTCATGTGCGACACCAGCAGCTAATTGACCGACGACGGAGAGCTTCTCATTTTTCGCGATAAGTTCTTCGGCACGTTTAATGTCGGTAATGTCTCGACCGATTACAAATAGCGCTTTTCGTTTTCCGTCTTTCGTAAATAGAGGAACTTTTATGACTTGAAAGGTCTTTTGTCCTTCTTCAAGTAGAAGGACTTCTTCAAATTGAATTGGCTTTTTCTTTGCCCATGCTTCTTCGTCAGTTCTTACGCATTCTAAGAAATGTTCACGGTAAGCAGGATATAATTCACTCAGTTCAGCATCATTTTTTCCTAAGTAATCTTCATCATGAAGCTCATATAACTTATAAGCAAAGTCATTGAGCTCTTTCCACCGATTGTCTCCATCTTTAATTGAAATGAAGTCAGACATCGCATTAATGAGAGACGACAGCATTTCTCTTTCTTCTTCAACTTTTTGAATTTTGTATTGGTTTCTAAAAAGAAAAAAGAATAACACCCCAGATACAATGATGAACAACCAACCTTTAAAAGTTCTCCATATTTCATCTATATTAGTACTTTGTTCCATGTGAGCTAACATTAAGTCTGTTGATAAAATCCAAATAATTCCAAGTGATATATATATCATCGGTATTTTATAGTAAGGTTTTATTTTAAATAAGCGTTTTATAGCCTCCATATTATCCGCCTTTCATAATAAATTCAACGACTATTATAACATTAGTTACACTAATGTTTATAAGATAATTATTGTAAATCTTTTAGCTTTACGAAAAAAAAGTTATAATGAGCTTTAGTATGTTAGTTTAGAGGTGATTAAGATCGGAAAACAGTATACGATAGGATTATCAGGTCATATTGATCACGGGAAAACATCCTTAACGAAAGCACTGACAAATATTGAGACTGATCGTTTAAAAGAAGAGCAAGACCGTAATATTTCAATAGAGTTAGGATATGCGTATCTACAGCTATCAGAAGATATCGCGTTATCGGTCATTGATGTGCCAGGACATGAGCGATTTATTCGGCAAATGATAGCAGGTGTAGCAGGAATTGATTTAGTCCTCCTTGTAGTGGCAGCAGATGAGGGAGTCATGCCACAGACGAGAGAGCATATTGAAATTCTATCGTTGCTCGGAATTGAACGGGGAATAATTGTAGTTACGAAAATTGATAATGCTGAAGATGAATTACTATCATTAGTAGAAGACGATATACGAACAGAGTGTGCAGGGACGTTTCTAGAAAACGCCCCAATTTGCTATGTAGATAGTCTAAGTTTAAAAGGGATACCAGAATTAAAAGGTATTATAAATGAAGAGTTGACGACTGTTCCTTGTCGTAATCCAGTCGGTCCTTTTCGGTTACCCATTGATCAAGTGTTTACTGTTCATGGACAAGGTACCGTAGTGAGAGGTACCGTCTATGAGGGAATTATTAAAGAAGGTGAACTTCTCGAAGTATTACCAAGTAGACAGAAGACTCGAGCAAGGCAAATTCAAGTACATCACCAACCAATCACGGAAGCAGTAGCAGGTCAAAGAGCTGCTATTAATGTTGGTGGTCTTTCCAAAAGTGAGCTGAAGCGAGGGGATGTTCTTGTATCCTCACAATATTATTCTGTAACGACGATGTTAGATGTTTCGCTAAAAGTCGTAAACAAACTAGAACATCCAGTAAAGCAACGAAGTTACATAAAGGTTTATATTGGAACGGCTGAAGTCTACGGTAAAATTGTAATGTTTGATCGTAATAAGCTACAAGAAAATGAAGAAATTCTTTGTCAATTGCAACTTGATGAACCGATCGTAACGAAAAGAGGGGATCGTTTTATTTTAAGGCGGCCTACACCAGTAGAAACGATCGGTGGTGGGATCGTAATAAATCCAATTGGGCAAAGATATCGTTTCGGTGAAAATACGATTGAAATGCTCAAAAGAAAACAAGTAGGAGAACCGAAAGATATAATTATTGAAACGCTTAAAATATATCATACCCTGACCCAAGAGGAATTAGGGATCCGAACGAGTATTAATCCAATTGAATTATTGAACACGATGAATGAATTAATCAAAGAAGACGTACTGTATGAGTGGGAAAAAGGGCAGTTTACACTCTATTCATTGTATGAGGAGATCCTTATGCAAATTGAGGCTGATCTTAGTAAATTTCATGAAGAAAATTCAATGCAAGTTGGTAAAAAGAAGGCAGAAATTATTCAAAGCTTTGGTTCAATCATCGAGTTAAAGCTTCTCGAACATTTTATCGAATTAGCAGTTAAAAAGGGAAAAATCATAAAAGTGGGACCATTTCTTGCTTTAGAAGGGTTTACTCCATATATACCGAAAGTATGGGACAAACGAGTCAACAATATTTGTGAAGGGTTAAAAAAAGAGGAACTAAATGTTTCTCCATTAAGTGAATGGTTTATAAAACAGCAATTACCACCAGCTCTTCAAGAAGAAGTTAAGTATTTTTTAGTTAGAACGGAACAATTATATGACCTTGATGATAAACATTTTATTCACAAGGATGTTCTAAATAAAGTAGTTTTATCTTTACGTAATCATACGAAAAACGAATTTTCATTAAAAGATGCAAAAGAAGTATTAAATGTCTCAAGAAAGTACCTCGTACCTTTATTAGAACTCCTTGATCGATTAGGATACACAAGTCGGGAAGAGCAAAATAGAGTTTGGAAAAGATAATAGACGTAACAAAATCCCGCTTAAAACATTATTAGCTGTAATTTGGCAAACATTTAAGGGGCATCGACATTGGGATACTAGTATAGTCAATGTCTTTGCATACTGGCAAATGATACATTAAAATGAAAAATGAACTACTTTTGTAAGAAAGGAAGGTTTTATGATGTACAAAGTAATTGTAGAATTTTGCATGATGTGAAACTTTGCACCAAAAGCCGCAAGTTTTGCGGAAGAGTTATTTAATCATTTTCGTGGAAATGTAGAAAGTTTGGAGTTAATCTCTAGTTCTGGTGGTGCTTTTGAGGTAACTGTAAACGGAGAAAAACTTTATTCAAAGCTTGAGACAGGTGAATTTCCTGAGTCAAGTCTGATTATTGAAAAGATGGAAAAAATGTAGGATAAGATACAAAAAGAGGCTGACAAAAAGTTATATCAGCCTCTTTTTCATGATGAAATTAAATGAGAGGAGATATGTAATGAAGGAATTACTAAGAGGATTGCCACCAATTCATGAAATTCAAAAGAGTGAAATGTTTTTATCTTTATTGGACAAGTATAACAGTTCACAGGAACTGCTCACTTTATTAGCTCAAGAGGTTGTTGGCCAGATTAGAGCCGATATGATGAAAGAGAACCTTGAAAATATTACAAATGCTGAACAATTACAAAACAGAATTTTTGTTGAGCTTGAAAAAGTAGTAAAGGAATTTTCAGACTATTCTTTGAAACGAGTAATTAACGGTACGGGTACGATATTACATACAAATTTAGGTAGAGCTAAATTAAGTGAAGAAGCAATTCATCAAGTTGTACTAGCTGCAAGAAACTACTCTAATCTTGAATATAATATTGATCTCGGGATAAGGGGGTCGAGGCACGATATTATTGAGAATGTAATTAAAACAGTTACCGGAGCGGAGGCGGCTATGGTGGTCAATAATAATGCTGCAGCCGTCTATCTTATTCTAAAAGCGTTAGCAAAAGAAAAAGAAGTCATCGTTTCGCGAGGAGAATTAGTGGAGATTGGTGGTTCGTTTCGAGTATCTGCAATTATGGAAGAAAGTGGTGCAAAACTTGTAGAAGTTGGGACGACGAACAAGACGCATCCATTCGATTATGAAAGGGCACTAACTGAACAAACAAGTATGATAATGAAAGTCCATACGAGCAATTTTAAAACGATTGGATTTACGGCAGCAGTTCCTTTAAAAAACCTAGTAAATTTAAAAACCAACTACCCTCAAGTGATTTTTTACGAAGATCTAGGAAGTGGGGCCCTGTTAGATTTTCGAAACTTTCAAGTTGGTGAAGAGCCAACAGTAAAAGAAGCATTAATAAATGGTGCAGATATTGTTTCTTTTAGTGGTGATAAACTATTAGGTGGTCCACAAGCGGGAATTATTGCAGGAAAAAAAGAAATTATTCAACGATTAAAAAAGCATCAGTTAGCGCGAGTATTAAGAGTGGATAAAATGACATTAGCAGCACTTGAAGCTACACTAAAAGCATATATTTATTCAGGTGAAAAGATTAATGAAATCCCAACTGTGAATGCAATTTTGGAGCCAATAACTAATATCCAAAAAAGAGCATTGCGTTTAATAGAAATAGGAAGAAGTTTACCGTTTCATATGAAGCTTGAAGAAGGTACATCACAAATTGGTGGAGGAACGATGCCTGGTGTTGAACTAAAAACGTACCTAGTATCAATAACATCTAAAAGTAGGAGTGCACAACAATTATTTAATGAATTACGACGGTGTGAGCCAGCGGTTGTGACTAGAATTATCAATGAAAAAGTACATATCGATTTAAGGACAATTACGGAAGAAGAAATCAACATTATTATTAAACAGCTTGAACAGCTCACTCAATCATGACATGGAAATAGCTGGTGGGAAAAAATGTGTTCCATTTTATGGAATCCATCAGTGGGATAGCAAAATACCACCACCACTGATAGAAGCCTTTCATTAACTTTCACCATCTGTTTGGCCAACATGGTTTCGTTGCTTAACTTTTTTTGAGCCTTTCATTGGGGCAGGTTGCCCAGGGTTTTCCCCTTTTGGAGCATTTTTTCGAATATCTTTGTAAGTATTGCGTTCTGTCATCAACTATCCCTCCTTATTTGAACCCGCATTGATAGTATCTAAAATCTTTATCTCGTTTATTCAAGGGTTTATGAATAAAGGACGAAGAAGTAATGAAAAATAAAATGAAATTAAAGAGGAGGGATATTATGCCTTATCATAAAGATAAACAACAATCGTTCCAAGCTGCGGAACAAGCTTTTGTTCAAGCACAAGAAGCAACATCTGATATTGATGCATCAAGAGCTGATTATGGATGGCATGTAAAAAAAGCGAAACAAGAAATAGAAGAAGCTTTTTCTCAAATTAATAAAGCCTTAACAAATGCATCAGAACACCAAAAAGAGCAGTTATATAAATACGAGCAAGATCTTGAGCAATTAAGAAGTCAATTTGAGGAATAAAAGCTAAAGAGAGCCATCGTATTGTAGGCTCTCTCTTCTTTTCAATGCTGTTATTGATTCTTCTTTTTCTTTTTATTATTTTGTCGTTGTTCTTCGGTCAAAGGCTCATTTGCCATTTCTTGACCAAACTTAGAATTGTATCCTACGTCTTTTCCTTGTCCTTTAGCAGCATTTGCTCCAGGAATAATGTGATTTGATTTTCTTTTAGTCAATGAAATCACCTCCATTACAGTAGTTTTTCTAAAAACTTAATTTTAATTTCAAAAATTCATTTATTCTTTAAGAATCTTTTGCTATTCTAGAGTAGGGGAAGTGACAAGCATTGGTAAAAGCGCTTTCGTTTTGCTTATCAATTTTAGTTGATCTTTACCCACTATTTCGACAATTTTGTCAATCTGTTATATAATAGCTTTTAGGAGGGAATACATATGACAAATAATACTTTTAACGCACGTTCATCTTTTGAAGCGAATGGTAAAAAGTATGATTACTATCGCCTTCAAGCATTAGAAGAAGCAGGTGTTGGAAAAGTCTCTAAGCTTCCTTATTCAATTAAGGTGTTATTAGAGTCAGTACTACGCCAAGAAGATGGTTTTGTAATTAAAAAAGAGCATGTTGAAAATCTAGCAAAGTGGGGTACTAACGAACTTCAAGATATCGATGTACCTTTTAAACCTTCACGTGTTATCCTACAAGACTTTACTGGAGTACCATGTGTCGTTGACTTAGCTTCTTTAAGAAAAGCAATGGCAGATATGGGTGGAGACCCACAAAAAATCAATCCTGAAATTCCAGTAGACCTCGTTATCGACCACTCTGTCCAAGTTGATAAAGCTGGTACAACTGATTCATTAAATTTCAATATGGATCTTGAGTTTGCTCGTAATGGAGAGCGTTATCAGTTCTTAAGCTGGGCACAAAAAGCATTTGATAACTACCGTGCAGTACCACCTGCAACAGGTATCGTTCACCAGGTTAACTTAGAGTATTTAGCAAATGTTGTACATGCGCTAGAACAAGAAAACGGATCTACTTTAACATACCCAGATTCATTATTCGGTACAGACTCACATACAACAATGATTAACGGTATCGGTGTTCTTGGATGGGGTGTTGGTGGAATTGAAGCAGAAGCGGGAATGCTTGGACAACCTTCATACTTCCCAGTACCTGAAGTAATTGGTGTTAAAATTACGGGTTCATTACCAAGTGGAACAACAGCTACTGACGTTGCTCTTAAAGTGACACAAGTGTTACGTGAAAAGAAGGTAGTAGGTAAATTCGTTGAGTTTTACGGTCCTGGTCTAGCTGAAATGCCACTTGCAGACCGTGCAACTATTTCAAACATGGCTCCAGAGTACGGCGCTACATGTGGTTTCTTCCCAATCGATAAAGAAGCACTCAACTACATGCGCTTAACAGGCCGCGACGAAGAGCAAATCAAATTAGTGGAAGAATATTGCAAATCAAATGATTTATTCTACGTACCAGGTGAAACACCAGACCCAACATACACGGATATCGTAGAAATCGACTTATCTCAGATCGAAGCAAATCTTTCAGGTCCTAAGCGTCCTCAAGATTTAATTCCGTTCTCTAAAATGCAACCTGAGTTCAGAAGAGCAGTTACTGCTCCAGCTGGAACACAAGGGCTTGGTTTAACTGAAGAAGAATTTAATAAAGAAGTGACAGTTAAACTTGCAAATGGAAATGAAACAACAATGAAAACAGGTGCAATTGCGATCGCTGCAATTACAAGCTGTACAAATACTTCAAATCCATACGTACTAGTAGGTGCTGGTTTAGTTGCGAAAAAAGCTGCTGAAAAAGGCTTACAAGTTCCTGAGTACGTAAAAACATCTTTAGCACCAGGTTCTAAAGTTGTTACTGGATACTTAAAAGATTCTGGATTACTTCCATATCTTGAGCAATTAGGATTTAACATTGTTGGTTACGGTTGTACAACATGTATCGGTAACTCTGGTCCATTAGCAGATGAAATTGAAAAAGCGATTGCTGAAAATGACTTAACAGTTACTTCTGTACTTTCTGGAAACCGTAACTTCGAAGGTCGTATTCATCCGCTAGTAAAAGCGAACTACTTAGCTTCACCACCACTTGTAGTAGCTTATGCTTTAGCTGGAACTGTAGATATTGATCTTAAAAATGATGTAATCGGACAAGATAAAGACGGTAAAGACGTATACTTTGACGATATCTGGCCAACTGCTGAAGAAATCAAAACTGTTGTAGAACAGACTGTTACACCTGAGTTATTCAAGCGAGAATATGAAAATGTCTTCAAGAGTAACCCACGTTGGAACGAAATTGAAACAACTGATGATGCTCTTTACAAGTGGGATGATGAGTCAACTTATATCGCAAACCCGCCATTCTTTGAGAATTTATCTGCTGAAGCGGATGAAATTGCTCCATTACAAGGCTTACGCGTAATAGGTAAATTAGGTGATACAGTTACAACTGACCATATTTCACCAGCTGGTTCATTCGGAAAAGAAACACCTGCAGGTAAATACTTAATTTCTAAAGGTGTAGAACCACGTGATTTTAACTCTTATGGTTCGCGTCGTGGACATCATGAAGTCATGATGCGTGGTACGTTTGCAAACATCCGTATCCGTAACCAAGTGGCTCCTGGTACAGAAGGTGGGTTCACAACTTACTGGCCAACAGAAGAACTGATGCCAATTTATGATGCAGCAATGAAATATAAAGAAGATGGTACTGGATTAGTCATCCTTGCTGGTAAAGATTACGGTATGGGTAGTTCACGTGACTGGGCGGCTAAAGGTACTAACCTTCTTGGAATTAAAACAGTTATCGCTGAAAGCTATGAGCGTATTCACCGTTCTAACCTTGTGTTAATGGGTGTACTTCCTCTTCAATTCAAAGAAGGCGAAAGCGCTGATACACTTGGTTTAACTGGTATAGAAACAATTGAAGTTGCCATTACAAATGAAGTGAAACCTCGTGATATGGTTAAAGTGACAGCAACGGACGAAGCTGGCAAGAAGACTGAATTTGAAGTTCTTGTTCGTTTCGACAGTGAAGTTGAAATTGACTACTATCGTCACGGTGGTATCCTGCAAATGGTTCTTCGTAACAAGCTGGCAGGCGAAAGAACAAAAGCTTAATAAAGTAAAAAACAAGGCTGATTGTATGATCAGCCTTGTTTTTTTTACTCCTATGGCTAAGCCTTCGTGTAGATTTGGTAATTTTACCTTATTTCTTAATAAAATACGTTGCTCGGTCAGTTTTAATCGTCATAAATTCTTTTGACGTTTCAAACGATAAAAGTTGTTTAATCGGCAACTCATAACTATTTAACGGCAGCTTTGCTTTTCCATTTGTATGAACCACTGTACCTTTCCCGCGTAATTGAATGGTATATGGATCAACGTAATCATCTGTGTCGTCCATTTGATGGACGACTTCTACTTCCTCGAGTGATAGAGTATTTTTGTCTAGATCGTCTCGTTCTTTTTTCTCAATGGATAATTGTTCACCTTTCCAATCATTTAAATGATTGAGTATGGATTGGATTTCTTCATTCGATTGGTCTGTCATTGTCAGTCCCCCTTCCATTTTACATTCATATTTTTTTCTATTTTAGCCAAACCTATGAACGAAATCTTAAACTTCTGTGAAAGTGAGGTAAAAAGTATGGGACGTACGAAAAAAGGGAATGCCAACGCTAACCGCAATAATAATGCAAAGAAGCAGGGTAAACAAAATCACCAGGAGGAATTTGCATCTTATGCTGAAATTGAATCTCAAAAAATGAGTCGTGACATGAAAAAGTAAGGAGAATTCAATAATGACTGTTCAAACTCAGATGCAACAAGCGATAGCACAAGCTCAAAGTGTTCAAGCAAGCCTCGTACAATTTTCTTTAGAAACAGAAAACCAAGAAGCCAAACGGATGTTTGAACAGATAGCACAGCAACAAAAAAATATTTGTAATTTACTTGAAGGACGTTTTCAACAGGTTTTAAATGAAGAGCCACAATTTCATCAAAATTAACAAATAGTAAATGGTATAAAATCCTTCTTTCAAGGAATTGATTCTATTCTGGATCGTGGCTGACTCCCCTAGTGTTATACACTGATAAAATATTTGTGTATTTCACTTTGATGAGTCAGCCCTCCTTATGTAGAAAGGAGTTAGAAATATGTTTGAGTTTTGGACAGGGGCACCAGAACTGCCAGTGTATGGATTTTTAATTCGCGCACTTATAGTATATGTATATGTTTTTATTATGGTAAAGCTATTAGGTCAGCGTTCGATGAGTTCGATTAATCCAATTGATTTTATCTTTGGAGTCATTTTGGGCGATGTTGTTGGTGAACCATTATCAAGTGGTGAACTCCCTTTAGGAGGTCCGTTAGCAGCAGCAGCGTTAATCGCAGGATTACATCTTGCCCTGACTGTGATTTCTTTACATACTCCACGTTTTCGGAGAGTCGTTGAAGATGAACCTATCATATTAGTTCGTCATGGAAAAATTTTAAAAAAAGAAATGAATAAAGCAAAAGTTACGATTGACTCGTTATTGATGGACTTACGTTTATTGGAGGCTACTGATTTAAATGAAGTTGATTATGCAATATTAGAAGCCAATGGACAAATAAGTGTCATAAAAAAAAGTCAGTACCAATCAGTCACTCCGCAAGATATGTCATTATATAGTGCTCCTAAAGGATATCCAACTGTTCTTATTGAAGACGGGAAAATTATTGAAGCAAATGTAAAAAAGGTAGGAACTTTAGATTGGTTAAGAGAGCAAGTACGAGTACATGGCTATAGCAATTATCGAGAAATTTTCTTAATGACGATGGATGAAGGTGGACAAATTTACATTAGTCCCCAAAATATTAGTAACTAGGCAAGAAAAAGTTGCGACTATAGTAAGAGTTTTCTAACAATTATGTATAAACTCACTCCATAGTAGTAACAATAGTGATACTATTTGTAAGGAGTGATATTTCATGAGAAGAGTTAGAAAATTATCGTTTGAGGAACTAGTTCAAGAAAATAAGCGTCAACTAATGAATGATAAAGAAGCGCTTGAGAAACTAGAAGAAAGATGGGAGCAGAAAATTCAAAAAGAAAATGGAGTTTCATTATAATCAAGTGTTCCATTCAAGGGTTAATCGTTTTCTTTTCAAAAACTGCCACTTATGATTTGTCCCCTTTTGGCTTACATTAAAAGTAAAGGAAGGGGGATAACAATGGCTAAATCAAAGCATGCATTTGATAAGTTTCGTCCAAATCACTTAGGTACCCAGCCTAGAAAAAGTGACTCTAATAAAGGAAAGAAGATGAATACTAAAGGGAATGAACATCCTGATTATGCGCCACCGAAAGGATAAAGAGTAACTGATTAGTGTTAGTGTACCTCTTAACATAAACGATAAGGTGCTATAAGTGAAAGCATCTAAGTCGAGGAGAGGTCCCTAGCACTTTTTTAATGTGTTGGAATTTTTTCTCGAAACTTATAAATTGCCGTGCTATCATGAGAGGAAACAGATACTAAGAGGAGTGTAGTATGGCTATTTGGCAATATCATTATTGTGCTACTTGTAAACATTTTAGGGTATTTAAAACAGATGGAAAGACGAATTATTTTTGTTCACGTTTAGGGTATGAAACAAAACCTAATTATCAATTTAATTGTTGGGATCCCAAAGAAACCGTAGTAAAAATAATGCAAAAACGTGGTGTTGAAAAGTGAAGAAATACATCATTTATTCGGGATAAAAAAGTCTTGTCTAATTGTATAAAAAAATAAATAATGAAACAAAGGTTAGTAATAGGAGAGTGTGCAATTGAAGGACGTGTTCCCGATTAATAAGATGTTAAATTTTTCGGCGCATCAAAAAATTAGAACGGTTGCATTTGTTTTGCTTTTCATTTATTTATGTTTACTTTTTTATGTAACACTATTTGCTTGGAATTACGGCGCATCACTTGGGCCAGAAGGACCTGGAGGAAGAAATTTTAATTTAACACCATTTCGAAGTATTTATCGTATTTCTGTGTTCAGTCAAGATATTATGGACCCGATCATTATTTTATTAGGAAACGTCATGTTGTTTGTGCCATTTGGCTTTTTATTACCTTTTATGTTTAAGCATGTTCAAAAAGTGATGATTAAAGCGGTATTCATTTGTTGTGTTAGTTCCCTTTTTATTGAAGTGTGCCAGTTTTTGTTTACGTATCGTGTTTCAAATGTTGATGATGTGATTTTGAACACGTTCGGTGGATTAATCGGCGTAAGTATTTTCGTTATAATACGAACCATAAAAAAGCGAGTGGTTATTTTTTATAAAAAATAAGAGGCTGCCCGAAAGAGCCCAGCATCCAAAGATTTGATAGTGAAGCTGGTTTTGTTCTGGGCAGCCTTTTTCATAACTATCTATTAATTTGTAATGTTCGTTTTTTCCATTGTTTGAAACATATAAAGACAACTGCTACAAAGAGTCCATAAAGAAGCATAATAAGCAGAAGGTCTCTAGGGTTAGTAACTAATGTATTTCCAACTATCGCAAATAACATCATGGATGGCATTTTACCGAGAGTTGAGGCAATCGTATAATTAATAAACGATACACGACTTAATGCTGAATAGACATTTACAATAATTGAAGGTATGACGGGAATTAACCGGCTTAGAAATATAGCAAAAAAAGCATTTTTCTCAAATAATAGGGTTACTTTCTCCGTTAATTTATAATTACGCAGTATTGAATTACCCCAGTCTTGAAAGCTGTAACGAACAATTAAAAACATAATGATAGAGGCTCCTGAAGATCCAATCCAAATGACAAAAGCGCCTAAAGTAGTACCAAATGCAGCACCGACTATTCCTCCAATTATAGGGTAAGGAATAATAGGAAATAAAGATAATAATGTAGCAACAACTATTGTTGATAGTAAAAAGTCTCTTGCGTAATTATCTAACCAAACTAATAATTGATCACCATATACGTAAAGTATTAATCCGGTCATAATATAAAGTGCTATTACACCTAATTTTTTGAGCATTTGAATCTCCTTATGTGAAAGTGCTTTATCAATTATAACGGGATTAAAGAATTTTTGTGATAAATTTTTTGCTTTTCACAATTAGTTCACATTGTTAATATATAATACAGACAAGAATACTAGGAATTAAAAGGAGTGTAAAAGTTGAAGAAGGTATTATTGTTATTTTTATTCTTTTGTTTCGTAATGCCCGTATATGCTTTAGGCCATTCATATGTTGGATCATCTTTTCCAAGTGAGGGAGATGTGATCGTGGAACCATTAGAACAAATTGAATTGCATTTTGATGTTGGTATTGAAAAGCATACAAAAATTGATTTGATTGATGAAGCAGGAGATATTGTTCCACTACACGCTCAAACGGTGGAAGAACGAGTCTTAACAGCATTACTAGAACAGCCTTTATATAAAGGTAACTATGCAATTCATTGGTCTGCATTAGGGAGTGATGGTCATGCGACGGATGGTACGATCTCATTTACGGTTGATGCTCCTGAACCTGAAGTAATCGTTGAAAAAGAGGAAGAGGTTAAGGAGCTAGAAAAAGAGAGCATCGATGAAGAAGGACAAATGGAAACAGAAGAAAATGTTCAAGAAATTAGTGGTGAAACAAAAGAAGAATCTTCTACTAATTTGAAGTGGATTTTATTCGTTGTTTTCATCATTGTTATTAGTACGATTATATTTGCAAGACGACGTAAATAAGTGAAAAGTGGGGAATTCAGATGGTTGAAATTAGCCAGGTGCTAATGTATTTACTTTTTTCATTTTTATTAGGGGTAGCCTTGCTCCAAGTTGTACCTAAGAATAGGGGACCTGCATTCGTTGTAAAAAACAGTTGGGTTTATGGGTGCATTTGCTTAATTCCCGTACTAAGTGTTATTCCTATTTTATCGGCTACTTATCAAATTCATATTCAATACGAAGCGCCATTTATGCCGATTATGACCCAAGTCATGCTTGGATACAAAATCGGCCAAGCTTGGATGGTAACGACGCTATTAGCTATTATTAGCATCACTTTATATTATGGATTAGTATACATTAAGACTTTTTATGTAAAATTAATATTCTTATTACTCGTAATTATTTTTGCATTATCATCGAGTTGGGCGAGTCATGCGGCATCATTAGATGAAGGACTTGGATTTATATATAACGGATTACACTTCATTGCTGCTACAGTATGGATGGGGACTTTGTTTGTAATTAGTTGGTTTTCGAGTGAAAAGAGTACCGAAAAATGGACTTTATTTATTCGATGGTTTTCTCCAGTTGCTATTGCTTCTGTGATTATATTGATTTTGTCTGGTCTACTATTAATGACAATCATTGTTCCAGAGTATGTTAATTCATGGGTGCTTACTTATGGACAATTATTGCTATTAAAGCATATTTTAATTGCTCCAATTATTTTGTTTGGGGTTGTTCATGGGTTTCTATTAAGAAAAAGGCTACATAAAGTGGGCGTTACTCGTTTTCAAAATACATTAAAAGCGGAGAGTATTATCGGTTTGTTTATCTTTGGAATTACTGCTGTAATGACAGAACGAGTTCCACCTCATGAGGTGGCGCGAACATTACAGACGACAGAACCATCTCTATTATACAAATGGTTCATTGGGGAACATGTCGGTTCAATTGTTCCACTTACTTTCTCGTTCAACTGGTTATCAATTGTTTTATTCACTGGTTCTGCCTTACTTTTATTATTACTTATTTTTGAAGTATTAAGAGGAAAAGGGTGGATACGAATCATTTCTGTCAGCACAGCTTTTGCCTTTCTAATGTTATTTGGAATTCTCGGTAGTACTCATCCTTCAAGTCAGGGGTGGATTGATAGTCAGCGATTTTCTACTCCACGAGAAGCGATTCAATCCAGTCAGGAGAATGGTGAAGTGGAAGTACTTGTAGAACAACGAGTAAGTAATGACTTTATTGCGGTCGTTTATCACATTAATCATGAGAAGTTGGCAGTGGATCTCCTCTATAAAGATAATCAGGATTATTATAAAGTAAACGAAAGTAACTTAATGATAGGCGGTATTCCAATCAATGAGCTTGATCATAAAATTAGAACCTTTATTATTCGTAATGGACCATGGCTTCAGAATAACCAACCGTATACTTACGTAACCATTGGGTATATAAGTGAACCAAGCGATGTTGATAAAGTCGGTATTTATTTTGAAGGAGATTCGAGTGAGGCGAAGGTAGAAAATAATACGTTTATTAATGTTATCAGCTCGGATGAGGAATGGGACCCTAATCATCCAATTGAGTTTTTCAATGATAAAGAAGAAATTGTGGGTGGTTATATGAGAGGGTTTCTTGAGGAGGGTGTTTACTGTCATTAAAATCCTAACAAATATTTAGTTGTTTTATTTATTGGGGGCTAAACGGCCTCCTTTTGCTTTTTAACAGTCTAGCTACAGGAACTAACTTTTTACTTTTCTTAATAAATATTTCGTTCTTCGAAAAAAGTGGTACAATAAAGAAAAACATAAGTGAAATTGAGGGAATATGATGGAAAAACAAACAACACCAATATTAACTTATATTATGTTAGCCTTAGCAACAAGTACTTGGGGTAGTGCATTTATTGCTGGAAAGGTTGCGGTAGAGAGCTTTGAGCCTGCTACTGTTGCCTTTTTTCGTTTCTTAGGAGCAACTTTGTTGTTATTTCCAATTATGTGGACGATGGAAAAAAATCGTCCGAAGCCAACAAAAAAAGATTGGGGCTTGTTTGCGTTGTTAGGTCTAACGGGTATATGTATTTACAATATTTGTTTCTTTTTAGCGAGTAAGCATGCTCCTGTTATTAAAAGTTCTCTTTTTATTGCTTCCAATCCTGTATTAATTGTCCTATTATCTGGGTTGTTTTTAAAAGAAACGATTACAAAACGACATATTGTTGGGATGAGTGTAGCTTTGTTTGGGGTTGTAATTATTATTTCAAACGGTCGGCTTTTAGATTTAGTAAAAATAGGTTTTGAACCGATCGATTTTATTTTATTAGGAGCAGTTATAAGTTGGGCGCTCTATAGTGTTTTAGGAAAAGTTGTGTTAGGAAAGTATAGTGCGATTGTTTCGACGACGTATGCTGTATTTTTTGGAACATTATTTTTACTACCATTTGCACTTTATGAATTAACATGGTCACAAATAAAAGGAGCACCCCTCGGAGTATGGGCTTCACTTCTTCATATGAGTATTTTTGTTACTGTTATTAGTTTTATCATGTATTATCAAGGAATTAAAAAGGTAGGGGCAGCTAAAGCTTCAATATTTATTAATGTAATGCCTGTTTCAGCTGTAATTATGGCTACGTTATTTCTAGGAGAAAAGTTTACATTTGCACATGGAATCGGGGCATTGTTTGTCTTATCAGGAGTATATATTGGGACGTACGTGAAATCTAAGAAACAAAAACGGGATATTCAGACAAAACAGGTGATGGTAAAATAAAGGAATAGCCAAGCAAGAGGTGAAACAACTTTATGAACGAATTAAGCATATCATTAAAACAAATCAATGAGGACGTAAACTTATGGCTTGAAGAACCCGAGCAATTTAATCAAGAGCCATTAGCCCTTCGTTACCTTACGTATTTAGAAAATCATCCAGATACCGCTTCTTGCAGAGTGCGAGCGTTAGTATTAAGTTTATTAACATTGAAAAGAAGCGAACGGTATAGTCCGGATGACCCTTTACTTAGTAAGTGGTTAGATGAGGCGCTAGCGATTGAACCGCAGCAGCCATTGGCCAATCGGATTCTTGCTGAGCAGTTAATTTCACAAATACAATTTGACATTATTCCTGAAAAATTACCGCAAATACGAGAAACTGACCATGGTGCATCGAAGAAAAAGATTGCCCATGATTATTTTCAGATTGCGAATCATTTTTTTTCAAGAGCTTCTGAAATTAATTCTGTTCTTTTACGGGCGCGGCAGTCAGCAGAATTAATCGATAGTAGTATGCAACTTAATAAGATTGTTCAGCTCGAAAAAATTATAAAGGATTTGAATGAGCCGATGCTAGCCATTGCAAAAGCTACTGAAGCATACCAGGAATCGGCGACAGGCATTTTTTATTCTGCGTCACAATTAAAAGAAATTCGAGCTCCAATTAAAAAAATTGAAGGATTAAAAGAAGCTTGGCTACGGACGGTTCAACAAAAAGGAGAATTACCGAAGGCAATGGATAGGTTTCCACAATCGTTGAATACGTTAAATCATATGGTTGGTTTAATTGAAGTAAAAGAACGAGTGAGGGGACTATATCATTTTCTACAATATCAACGACGTCGTAAAGAAGAGGGGTTTCATTTTCAAGATGACTTAAGTTTAAATATGATCATTACCGGAAATCCAGGAACTGGGAAAACGATGTTAGCCCGTCTCCTAGCTAAAATTTATTATGAACTTGGGATATTGCCTCGTGAAGATGTTCTTGAAGTTGATCGCTCTCAGCTTGTGGCAGGGTTTGTAGGGCAGACGGAAGAAAACACCTTAAAAGTGATTGAGAAAGCCCTTGGAGGGGTTCTATTTATAGATGAGGCATATAGTTTAAAGCGTGAAGGCGCTGCAAGTAATGATTACGGCCAATCAGTGATCGACACGTTAGTATCTGCCATGACGAGTAGTGAATATGCTGGCAAGTTTGCGGTCATATTAGCTGGTTATCCTGAGGAGATGCGGCAGTTTTTATGGGCCAATCCAGGTCTAAGAAGTCGGTTTCCAGAGCCAAATCATATTCATCTACCTGACTATTCAATTAATGAGTTGTTATCGATTGGAGAAAGAATGGCCTTCGAAAACGATTATGTATTTTCGATGGATGGGTTAAGGGAACTAAAAAAAAGAATTGAAAAAGAGCAGGTAGATGAAACGTTTGGAAATGCACGTACGGTAAAAAATATTGTACTTGATTCAATTTTTAAAAAAGGGTCTCGTGTAGAAATGGACAAGCCATTGACCATTGAACAAATGACAATACTCGATGGTCAAGACGTGAAGGTAACAGCGCGTGAGAACGACGAACAAAAAGAAAGTGCATTAGAGCGACTTTCTCGCTTAATTGGTTTAGATGAAGTTAAAAAGGAAGTTGAAACGTTAAGCTCATTAGTTCGGGTACAGCAGCTACGGGCAGAAAAAAACTTGCGCGTTATGCCGGTCCAACTTCACTCTATTTTTACAGGAAATCCAGGAACTGGGAAAACGACGGTAGCAAAGTTGTTTTCGGAGCTACTTAAAGATATTGGTCTTTTAAAACGAGGACATGTTGTTGTTGCCGGTCGAACGGATCTCGTTGCTGGGTATGTTGGGCAAACAGCATTGAAAACGAAGAAAAAAATTCGTGAAGCTTTAGGCGGTGTTTTGTTTATAGATGAAGCTTACTCATTAGCCGCTGGTGGCGAAAAGGATTTTGGTCGTGAAGTGATAGATACGCTAGTTGAAGAAATGACAAAGCATAATGAAAATTTAGTCGTTATATTAGCAGGGTATCCGGATGAAATGAAGCGGTTAATTTCTCAAAATCCTGGGCTAGAGTCAAGATTTAAAAAGTACATCCACTTTGAAGATTATACGACTGAAGAATTATTTAGTATGGTTACGATGTATGCACAAGATTACGGATATCAGTTAGACGATCGTGCAGCAAAATATGTCCAAGAAGAACTACGGAAAATTAACATAACAGGTAATGGTCGCTATGCAGTTAATTTAGTTGAAATGGCAATAAGCAAGCAAGCGCATCGGGTATGTCAATTAAACGAGGTTGATATTGAACCTTCCGTACTTATAACAGTACAAAAAGAAGATTTCGTATTTTAAGTTTGTCTGCTGTCATTCCGATACATGTTGTTCCAATTAATCCGCTAAAAACTTAAGGCTGTTTTCGTAAACTGTGTTGCTTTTGGACCGTTTTTTGAAAATAAAATAGGCTTTTCAAGACAAATTCATTTGTCTGAACGGCTATTTTGTTTTCAAAACCTTCACGCTATGTGTGAAGAGCCAAGCATCCGCTTGGCTTACGGTCCAAAAGCTAAAAGCAACAATCTTTGAGAAAAGAGCCAAACTTAAACATAAAAGGGAGGTAAACAAATGAAAAAATCGGTAACTGAAATTGAAGTGCGTTACAAAGAAACAGATCAAATGGGTGTCGTTCACCATTCGAACTATATTGTTTGGTGTGAATTAGGGCGAACACACTTAATAAAAGCTTTAGGATTTAGCTATGTGCAAATGGAAAGTGACGGGATATTATCTCCTGTAACGGGTATAAACTTAGTATATAAATATCCTGCGAAATATGGCGACACGATAACGATTGAAACATGGGTTGAACGTTATGATGGCATTAGAGTTGTTTATGGATATAACATAATGAACGCTGATGGCGTTCAATGTGTGTCAGGTACAAGTGAACATGTTTGTGTAAAAAAAGAATCGTTCCGACCGATTTCTATACGAAAGCATTTACCTGAATGGCATACTGTTTATGAACGTGAAAAGAGAATAGAAAAATAAAGAAAAAAATAAGAATAGAAACGAACCTCCTGCAGCAAAATAGTTACGTAAAAATCTAAAGGAGGCTTCCTCATGGCTAAACCAGATAATCGTAAAAATAATGTAGAACGTCTACAACAGATGAAAGAAAACACAAAACAAAACATTGAAGCTGCAGAAGAAACTTTAGCGCAAAGTGATATGAAGGGTGCAGAGCGACAAGCAGTTGAACAAAAGAATGAGAGACGTCGAGAAAGCATAAATGCATTTGATGCAGAAATTAAAGATGAGCAAGAAGCGCGAGAACGCGGCGAATATTAATAAGAATATTATACTTTTTCCAAGTAGCTCTGATGTCGCAGAGAAACATAAGGAATAACGTATCAATTAGAAGCCCGAATCGTATATTGATTCGGGCTTTTTTAATAATTGCAATATCAACGATAACTCAAGTATACCATACTAAATAATATCGTAAGCATTTTTATAAGTTAATGTATTGTTATTTCTTTTTTTTATTATCAAATTGTGAGATTTTCTAACAAAAGTACTGACAAAATTGATTTTGTAATGTATATGTTAAAGGATAGAGATAATCCTCGTTTTGTCTTGAAAAAAACGGGTAAATTACTATTAGGACGGAAAGGTACTGGGGGAATTAAATTGACAGAAATGCAGCAAAAAATTATGAAGGCACTACAAGTGCAAACTGAAGTGAACGCAAGGGTTGAAATTAGACGGAGAGTTGAGTTTCTAAAAACGTATTTACTTCACTCAGGAATGAAAGGGTATGTGCTTGGGATTTCAGGTGGACAAGATTCAACATTAACGGGGAAACTCGTTCAAATGGCGATTGATGAACTAAACAATCAACATTCAGAAAATCCATATATGTTTATCGCTGTTCGACTTCCTTACGGTGTGCAAAGAGATGAACAAGATGCTCAAGATGCGCTTAATTTTATTAAGCCTTCCGAGAGAGTGACAGTAAATATCAAGCCTGCAGTAGATGCTGCATATTCTTCTTTTACTGAAGCTACAGGAAAAATATTGTCTGATTTTAATAAAGGGAATACAAAAGCAAGAGAAAGAATGAAGGTACAATATGATATTGGTGCGCATTATCAATGCTTAGTTGTTGGAACTGATCATGCAGCTGAAGCAATTACTGGTTTTTTTACAAAGCATGGGGACGGGGCGTGTGACACTGCACCACTTTTTGGACTAACGAAACGCCAAGGAAAAGTATTGTTAAAAGAGCTAGGCTGCCCATCTCACCTATATGAGAAAGCACCTACAGCTGACTTAGAGGAAGATCGACCTGCCTTACCAGACGAAGTAGCTTTAGGTATGACGTATGAACAGCTTGATGACTACCTTGAAGGCAAGGAAGTTGCAGCAGACATAAGAGAAAAAATTGAAAGACGTTATTTAATGACTGAACATAAACGGAACTTACCCGTTACAGTTCATGACAATTGGTGGAAAAATGTATAGGACGTGCAAAAAATAAACACAAACCATCGGCGAGGTTAAGAACCTACTGATGGTTTGTTTTACTGGTAGGTTGATAGTAGTATGAAAATTGCGAATACAGAAAAGGAATGATTTGATGACTAAAGCACAAGAAAATGCCGATTTGCATATGCATTCAACAGCTTCAGATGGAGGATATAGCCCAAGCTCGTTGTTGGACAAATGTAAAGATGTTGGATTGCAATATATTGCCTTAACGGATCATGACACAACAGAAGGTGTTAAGGAGGCAATGGATAGAGGTAAAGAATTAGGTATTACGGTAATACCAGGAATTGAATTTTCAACAAAATATCATGGGAAAAGTGTTCATATTCTTGGATATGGTCTAGATTATGATAATGATGAGTTATGTCAAATGTTGAAAGGGCATCAACAGATGAGGAGAAAACGATTGGATGTCATTTTAGGAAAGTTAAAAGCAGTTGGACTTGAGTTAACAGCTGAAGATGTTTTAGAATTTGTTGACGGTGGAAGTATAGGAAGACCACACGTGGCGAAAGCATTAATCAAAAAAAAGTATGTACAGGATGTTGCAGAGGCTTTTGATAAATATTTAGCTGAAGGTCGTCCATGTTATGTTTCCAAAGAAAAAGAAATGACACCAGAAGAAGCGATAAATTGGATTCATCGTATGAAAGGTGTATCTATTATTGCACACCCTGTCTATTATGATTTGGATGATTGGATAGAACCCCTTGTAGTTGAATATGGATTACAAGGAATTGAAGTGTATCATCGAGATCATTCTGACGAAGACAGGATCCATTATGAAAAACTATTACAACAGATTGAGAAAAAACATAAAATATCGTTATTGAAAACTGGTGGTTCAGATTTTCATCATGAAGATTACGGAAGAGTACCTGAACCACTAGGGAGAACGAGAATACATAATAGCTATGCAGAAAAACTAGTAGCTGCAATTAAGAAAAGCGGAAGCGCCCGTTCAGCGACGTATGGACTGGACTAAGCCGCAGAAGATAAAGGAAACACAATGAACGTTAGTGAATTGATGTTGACTTATCGTACGGCGGTGAGGGAAGTCTCACTAGACGCTGGGCGCTGTAGCTAGACACAAAAGAGCTTTTACCTATTGGTTAATCTTATGATTAGGTTTCACTATCATTTAAATTTAAGTGGCTTGATATAAATATTTCGTTTAATGCCTGGGAAGCGAGCTGATCAGCTTCCCGGTTTTCTTTTCTAGAAATGGCTTTGTAGTTGACTATGTAACCAAGCTGCTTTGTTTTCTTTTCAATTCGATCGAGCCATCGCTCTAAATTTTCCTCGTAACATGGCCATTCATTTGTTAATTGGTTGATAACGACCATCGAATCCCCTTTTATCGTTAATTCAGTATGGTGTATTTCGAGCTCTTCAAGTTGTAATAATAAATTCCATAGTGCAGCATATTCTGCTTCATTGTTTGATTCCATTTCTTCGATCCGTTCATTTTTACGGATTCGGTATTTTTGTCCATCTTTCTCGTAGTAAATAACGACACCTAGACCGGCAATATGTGTTGATTTATCAAAGCCACCATCGAAGTAGGCTACAATCTGCTCGGGCTCTTGAGATTTTTTCTCTAACAGCTTTTCTAATTCTTTTTTTGTCCACTCTGAATCCATTTGATCATAAAATTGCAACTGCTTTACTCTACCCGTTTTTTCAATATCTCTAGCGAAAAATAAAATATCTTGAATACTCATAAAATCAGTTGAGAGTAAATACGTTTTTTTTCCTTTTGGTACTTGGTAGTGCCATTCTAATCGCATTTTCATAACGCTTTCACCTCTATTAATAAAAATCATAACAAAATAACAATTGCGAATTATATAAAATCATGATAATTTAATAAATTAAAAGGGTAAAGTTTTGACAGCATTTCTTTTATTTTTGATTGAGAAATCGGTTTATAAGTTTAATACCTTGTTTTAAGAGGATAAGCTTAATCATTTTACGAATCACTAGTCCTATCATTTGTTAACCATCCCTCCTATGTTGTATTTATTAGGCTGTTTTCGTAAACTTTGTTGCTTTTGGACCGTTTTTTGAAAATAAAATAGCCTTTTCAAGACAAATTCATTTGTCTGAACGGCTATTTTATTTTCAAAACCTTCACGCTATGCGTGAAGAGCCAAGCATCTGCTTGGCTTACGGTCCAAAAGCTAAAAGCAACAATCTTTGAGAAAAGAGCCATTTATTGTTTAGGATGGATGATTTACCTTTGATTTATCCCGCATAAAGGAGTTAGTAAAAATGCCAATTAGAGTTCCAGATCATTTACCAGCAAAAGAAATTTTAAACGAAGAAAATATATTCGTCATGGATGAAAGTAGGGCCTATAAACAAGATATACGCCCATTAAAAATTGTTATTCTAAATTTAATGCCGTTGAAAGAAGTAACGGAAACTCAACTTCTTCGCTTACTAGGAAATACTCCATTACAAGTTGATGTCGTATTTATTCATCCAGATACACATAAATCGAAAAATACATCTGAAGAGCATTTATCATCATTTTATAAAACATTTGATGACATTAAGAATAGAAAATTTGATGGAATGATTATTACAGGTGCTCCTATCGAAAAATTAGTATTTGAAGAAGTGAATTATTGGGAAGAATTAAAACAAATTATGGATTGGACTGTGACAAACGTTACATCCACCCTACATATTTGTTGGGGAGCTCAAGCCGGTCTATATTATCATTATGGTATTCCTAAATATCCGCTAGAGAAAAAAATGTTTGGCGTGTTTGCACATAATGTAAATAATGAATCTAACGTTAAACTATTAAGGGGATTTGATGATGTATTTCTTGCGCCGCACTCTCGTCATACCGAAGTGAGGAGAGAAGATATTGAAAAAGTACCAGATTTGGAAATTTTGAGTGAATCAGATGAAGCTGGCGTTTACATTGTTGCTTCAAGAAATGGTAAGCAAATTTTTGTTTCAGGACATTCTGAATACGATTGTTGTACATTACAAGACGAATATGAAAGGGATGTAAATAAAGGCTTAAACATCGAAATGCCGATCAACTATTTCCCAAATGATAATACGAATGCAAAACCTTTATTACGTTGGAGAGCACATTCCAATTTACTGTTTTCAAACTGGTTAAACTACTACGTTTACCAAGAAACACCATACGACTTATCTAAATAATAAAAAGAAAGCTAGCTTTAAGTTTGGAGCTAGCTTTCTTTTTATGGAGCAACTTTTGTATATTCTTCTTTATTAATCATAAAATTTTTTTCTATAAGATATTCAGCAAAATAATCAACAAATTGTGCTTCCCATTGAGTACCTTTGCTTTGATTTAAAGAAATGGTTGTAAACATTAAAACAGTTCCAACTCTGAAGACTGAGACAAGTGAACCGATAATATAATTTCTTAATAAGCGTTTTATAAATGTTCGATATATATTCATCATTAGACAACCTTTTTATTAACATGTTTGATTTTGTCACCATTTAAATAATTCAGCATAGGTTTACTATAGGTTAATGTCTATTTTACTAGTAATCTTACTAACTATACAATGTAAAAGTTGGAGAATTGGAGGATATTAGACATGTTCTTTTTACCTTTATCAAAATTTTCTTAGATGGAGGTTTTTTTATGAAAATGGATCGTCGGTATTATGTAAGTGGACATACGAGGGTTGGTTATTATTCAGTGTTACCAGAGTTAACTCAACAATTGGAATGTTTATTTGTATTAAAAGGGCTTTCTATGAAGCAAGGGCATCTGACCATTGAAAAAATCGCTAATGCATTGAAAGAAAGTCATTTTTCAATCGATTACTTTCATAGCCCAAGCCACAATGATTATGTTGAAGGATTACGCATTCCTGAATTAAAGCTAGCTGTAGTAACTTACACAATGATAAAAAATTTAGATATAAACTTTGCAGAGCAAAGTGTTGTCTTTATTAATTTTAATAAGGCATACGATGTTCAAAAGGCTGGTCAATTGCAAAAGCAAATTAATCAACTAGAAAATGAGCGTGATTACCAAATTCAACTCGCATATGAACGTTTTTCACAAGCGACAGAACACCATGAAATGAAAGAGCAAATCTACTTATCTGCAATGGATTTTACAAAAGCGAATGAGGTAACTGATAAGCTCAAAAAGGCCATCTTTCAAAATAAAAAAGCAAAGCAAACAAGTGGAAATTATGAAGAGATTTTCTTTGGGGCTGCAACCCCAAAAGGCGCTGTACATTTTATTGAAGAGTTAACTTCTGAGTTAAAAAGAAGGTATATTATTAAAGGACGTTCAGGAAGTGGTAAATCAACGTTAATGCGTAAGCTGGCAACGGAAGCCATTCACCGTGGAATGAATATCACATATTTCCTCTGTGGGTTCGACCCTACTAGTTTAGATATGATCATTATTGAAGATTTAGAGATTGCGGTCATCGACGGAACTGCTCCTCATGTAATAAATCCAAAAAGCGAACGAGATAAAGTGATCGATATGTTCGAATTCTGTATTGACCCTACTATAGAAGAGGGAACTGAAATGTCGACCATTAATCAATGTGAATCTAATTATAGAAGCTGTATGAAGGAAGGTACAGCTCATTTAATGAAAGCAAAAGAAGCTCAAGACGTGATTGATGAATATTATGATCTTTTCACCGTAAAAAATAAATTGGAAGCGATCCAAAATGATGTTATCCAAAAAATCATTGAACCGTTAAAAGAAAATTAGAAGCTAATGGCTGACTCATTAACAAAACATTTCGAGAAAGTATAACCGCTTATAAATAGCGTATTTTTATGACTACAATGGGTCAGCCACTATTTTTCCCGGACTTTTAAAATTACATTATAAGTTTCTTTTTTAAAAGGAGGACAAAAAGAGCCGAGAAGGTCGAGGCGGCGAAGCTTCGAGTAACGCAGTGTATGCTTTTAATACATGAGTAACGGAGAAGCAAGCCAACGATGAGATTCGACAGCTATTTTTCCCGGACTTTTAAAATTACATTATAAGTTTCTTTTTTGGATACCAACTCTATCCTTTAACGGCCCAGAATCGACATGAAGATCATTATGGTCATCATCGCTTACATCCTCCATCGAAAAGCCTTCCCCGTAATCTTTCGTATATTCTAAGTCAATGTTGGCTTCTAACCCATATTCTTTTGTACGAGGTTCAACTGTAATTCGTTTATTGTTATTTTTCATTTCTATCCCTCCAATACATAATTCAAGTTATCATAGTTTGCTAAAATAAAGGCAATCCTATTCTTAAAATGTGTGCTCATTTGGAGGGAAATTCTCAATGAAGCAGTATGTTGAAAAATCTGATACGATTTTAGTTAATAATGTAAAAGTGCACTATGAATATTATTTTCATGACAATCAATTAGAGCGACCTGTGATTGTTCTTATCCATGGCTTTGTATCATCAACATATAGTTTTCGTCACCTCATCCCGTTATTAGCAGGTCATCATCCAGTATTAGCAGTTGATCTACCTGGATTCGGAAAAAGCGAAAAATCGAATACGTTTGTCTATTCCTTACAGAATTATGCAGAGTTAATATTTTCAGTCCTTTCAATCCTTAAAATTAATCGAGTCGTATCAGCTGGCCATTCAATGGGGGGGCAGGTGGCACTATATATGGCTAAACTAAGACCTGATCGTGTGGAGAAAGTTGTGTTATTATCTAGTTCAGGTTATCTAAAGCGAGCAAAGAGGACGTTTCGCTATGCTTCATACATTCCATTTGCACCTAGACTAGTAAAGAGATATTTTATGAAACGAGATTATAAGGATGCACTTTCCTATGTTGTCTACAATAAAAAAATCGTCAATGATGATGATGTCATTGAATATGCAAAGACGTTTGAAGATGACCAATTTTTTCATTCTCTAATACGTATTCTTCGTCATCGTGAAGGAGATTTATCTGCCGAACAGTTAAGAAAAATCGAGCAACCTGTTTTAATATTGTGGGGGAAACATGATAAAATCATTCCTGTTCACATCGGGAAAAAGCTACATTTCGACCTTCCAAATGCAAAACTTTTTATTTTGGATAAAACGGGACATTTAGTACCAGAAGAACGACCAAACGAAGTCGCAGAACAAATATTCGAATTTTTAGATGAAGACAGTGCGTATCCAAGCTCTAATATATAGTTAGTATGCTATAATATGGTTGTCCTAGTTGTCGTAACTTGGAGGTGTTGATTTGGATGCATTAGATGTCATAATGAATAAAGATAAAATTGTTCCATACTTTCAGCCAATAATTAGTGCTGATACACAACTAGTTATTGGTTATGAAGTATTAGCTCGTATTGAATTAGACGATGGAGTCAAAAGTCTAGGATGGTTCTTTAAAGATCACTCGATTCCAGAGGAGTATCGACAAGAAGTGGATGAATATGTTTGTCACCTTGCGATTGAAAAGTTTTTATCATTGAAGGATGATACAAAGCTTTTTATTAATGTTGATATGAATGAAATTTTAGCTACTAATGGGGAACGATTGATCAAAAGCTTAAAGTCGTTTGAATTGAATGGACTGTTACTATCTAAGATCGTTATTGAATTTACGGAACAAGACTTCAAAGGAGATTTTTCTTTATTAAAACATTTGTTAACGTATATTCAAAGCTTAGGTGTACAAATCGCTATCGATGATGTAGGAAAAGCAGGAAGTAACCTTGATCAAATCGCCCAGTTAAAACCTAATATTGTAAAGGTAGATTTAGAGTTTTTAGAAGGTGATGCTTTTCCCCAACTATATCGAGATGTCCTTTATTCCCTCTCACTTCTTACTAGAAAAATAGGAGCTACTTTAATGTTTGAAGGGGTAGGGAGTTTTAATCAATTAAATTATGCATGGCGGAATGGAGGCCGGTATTATCAAGGCTTTTATCTTTCTCGACCTAAGCCTAATTTTCAAAAAAGTGATTTTTGTAAAATGTCTCTAAAAAAAGAATTTCACCACTTCATTCATTATGAACGTAAAAAAATTGAAGCACAGTTTACCTTAACAGAAAAACTAGGATTGTTATTAAAAAATTCATTAAAAAAATTAAAATCGTTAGATAGCTATGATGATGTTGTGATGCAAATTGCAAAGGAGTTGGATGAAGTATCTTTTCGAGTGTATATATGTGATCACGATGGTTATCAGCAATCTGGAAATGCCGTTAAAGACAAGAACAATTGGCACCTAGAAGAAGGAAGTCGATTTAAGAACTGGAGTTGGCGACCTTATTTTTTAGAAAACATTGTTCGTATGAACTATGAACGAAAGGGAATTTTATCTGATCTTTATACTGATATTGAAAAAGATGAAATCATAAGAACATATTCTTTTCCTATTGATGATCGTCTCTTTTTATTTGTCGATATTCCGTATAATTATTTGTTTGAACAAGACGGATTAATATAACCTTGACTAAGGCCTTGAAATCATTTTTTGGTTTCGGAGGCTCTTTTTATTTTTCTGAAAAGTTAATTATTTACAAAACTATAGTCATTCTCGGAGAAAACCTTTATTCTTATATGGTAAGTGATTTGAAATGGTCTAAGGGAGATTTTTTGGAATTAAAAAGTCTACTACTGGTAAAAAACGAAGGGAGTGAAGGGGATTATGATACCAAATCGTTCAGTTTTAAGGCTCATGGCTTATTTATTTTTTGCTTATTCGATTATGACTATAGTTATAAGCTATATACCGGTTTACTTTAGGTATCAAGGTGTGACTGCAAAGGATCTCGGAATTCTTTTAGCAGTAGGACCGCTCGCTTCTATATTTGCTCAACCGTTTTGGGGTTATATGAGTGATAAATTTAAAACAATAAAAAGAGTGTTACTTATCGTCGTTACTGGAACGTTTGTGTCAACGTTTGTTTTATTTCAAATGAATCATCTTGCTGGCTATACGATCATGATGTTCGTATTATTTTTATTTTTAGCACCCGTAACTGCATTAGGAGATAGTTTGTCACAGAAAACGGCTCTCAAACATAAAGTGAGCTTTGGACGGATACGTATGTGGGGTTCCTTAGGGTTTGCAGTTGTTTCATTGTTAGCAGGATATTACTTAACTTTTGTCGGGATCCAGTACATCATGTATCCAATCTTATTTATGGCTGTTGTTGCGTTTCTATTTGCTACCTCTCTTAGTGATGTTAAAACGACGAATAAGCCAGTTACCATTTTACATGCAGTAAAGTTAGGGGCAAATCCACGTTTATTTATATTTTTACTCATTATTGTGTTTGTATCTGTTACCCATCGTACGAATGATACGTATCTTGGAATTTTTATTACAGAACTGGGTGGGAAAGAATCATTAATAGGTTGGGCATGGTTTACCGGAGTTGTATCAGAGGCAATCGTTTTCTTTGCAACGGCATTTTGGTTTAGAAAGTTTACTCCGTTAACCTTTTTAATGATTTCAGCTGTATTATATAGTGTTCGCTGGTATTTTATGGGGGCAGCTACTTCCCCAGAAACATTGCTTGTTTTTCAAGCTTTGCATGGAGTTACATTTGGAATTTTTTATATAGCAGCGTTTCAAATTGTTTCAAAGCTTGTCCCAGAAGAATTGCAAGCGACAGGACATGTATTATTTATTACGACATTTTTTGGAATATCTGGTATTATCGGTGCGTTTGTAGGAGGTTTGGTTATTCAGAATGCAGGTGTCGCACAATTATATAGTTATTTAGGATATTTATCGATAATTGGATGTGTCGGGTTGATGATTTATAAATTTCTTACTGAAAGCCGCATAAGTAATACGATGGAATATTCAAAAACATAGGGGTTGCTCATAGAGTTGCCTCTATTAGACTTTTTCATTGAAAATAGGTTAAAATTTTCATAATGCCTAATACTTAAAATAAAGAGCTCGAGGCTTCATAAAAAGGTTGTGCAATTGAAAATATTGGAAACTGATGGAAATAAGGATATGATAAAAAGGAAGAGGTGGAAGGAAACATGAAGGTAATTGTAACAGACGCTGCGTACGCACAGTTAGTATCAGAATTTGATCAAGATGCTATTTATTTGCGCGTATTAGCCATTGATACATTCGAGTGAAGTACGATGTTAGAGTTTCAACTTGCTCTGGATGAGCAAGCAGTAGATGATGCAGTGTATATATTTGATAAAGTTCATGTTTTACTTGACGAAAAGGCAAGAGAAGAGGTCCGAAATTATTTAAAAATTGATTTCTACGAAAATCAGGGCTACCGTCTCATCAATTCATCTCAAACTTTGGCCTATGGTTTAAGAATAAAAAAGGGAAGTGCCTATTAAAATATTGAAGCTAACTCATGAAAATCTTCAGCACACGTAAACAGACAATATTGATGATACCAAAAAGGAAGTATCCTTGATTATCGTTTGATAAAAAATAGGGTGCTGACTTGATTGAGTTAGCCTCTTTTAAATTATATTTTGGTTGCTGTCGTAAACATTGAGCTAACAGATTTAACAATTGGCGAAATTTGGTTTACTGTTTTTACAACTTGATCGACGGTTTGAAACGTTTTTGCAATATCAAAATTCCCATTAGGTCCTTTAAATGCGTTAAGAAAAGCAGGACCTTGCTGAGCATAAGGATTTTGAACTCCAAAATAGTTAGGGCGGTTGCTTAGTGGATAGTTGGCCTGCCAATTTTGTTGATAAGGAAAGTTATAATTCGGATTAGGATAAGAATGCATCTCATGTGGCTTGTAGTTGCTTTGAAATTGATTAGGATAAAAGTTCGGTTGCTGCTGATAGTAAGGATAGCCTTGCATCATATAAGGTGTTTCATTATAGAAGTTCAATTTAACCCCTCCACTAGTAAACGTTTATTCAATATCAATGACATGACGGCGGTTAGGTACTTTGATCGTCAAAAGTCCGTTTTGGTACCTAGCTTTTACATCTTTTTGTGTAACTGGAAATGGTAATGAAATGACGCGCTCTTTTACTTGAGTAGAATATTGCTGTGAAACGTAATGTTCTACATCATTTTGTTCTTCAATGAATTCCTCTTGTTTTACACCGATTTTGACATGACTTTGATAAACATCTAAGATAATTTGCTCTTTTTTTACACCCGGTAATTGAGCCTCGATAATAAAGGCAGAATCTGTTTCGTATGTTTGGACTGGAATCTGTGGATGGAACATGCCATTGTTATGAAGATTTTGGAACGCATCATAAAAGAACGAGTCAATTGACTTTAAAAAATCATTATATGATTTTTTTAGGACATCAGGGAATTGAGGTTCTTTTTTCTTATCATTCATACAGATCACTCCATTTAATACTCTTATCTGTTTTTACTATATGAATGAAGGGTTGTATTTGTTAGTGATATTCGCCTAAAGGACAAATACCTAATGAAAAAAAGGAGGTTTTTATGAACGTTTTTGATGCCCATTGTGATGCATTATTAAAAATTTGGGAAAACCCACAACGTGACTTCACGAACTCAAATGAGCTTGACGTAAACTATGAGCGATTAAGGCTTGGAAAAGTAAAAGTTCAATGCTTTGCATTATTTGCTGAACCAGACTTAACAATTGAAGAAAAGTATCAATCGATTTTAAGACAAGTTGAATTGTTTCAAACAGAAGTTATCAGTAAACATGATCATATAAAACATATTAAAGAATGGAATGATATTACTGATTTACAGGATCATGAGATAGGGGCAATTCTTACACTGGAAGGGGTAGATTGCATCGGTGATAATTTGACGAAACTGAATATTTTCTATCAACTGGGTGTAAAATCGATTGGGCTTACTTGGAATCAAGCCAATTTATGTGCTGATGGTGTAGGAGAACCTAGAGGCGCAGGTCTGACGTTATTGGGGAAACAATTTGTTCAACTGAATAATGAGTATCGCGTTTGGACTGATGTTGCTCATCTAAGTGAGAAAGGATTTTGGGATGTAATGGAATTAGCAGACCTTCCTGTTGCAACGCATTGTAATGCACGGGCATTGTGTGACCACCATAGAAACTTAACTGATGAACAAATCGTCGCACTAGTGAAAAAAGGTGGATGGGTGGGACTTGTTTGGCATCCTTTATTTTTAACAGGAACTGAACAGGCAACTATTTCAGATTGTATTCGTCATATTGACCACTTATGTTCTCTCGGTGTAAAAGATCACATCTGCTTCGGTTCAGATTTTGATGGGATTTCGGTCTTCGTTAAAGGACTCGAAAATGCGAGTAAATATCCCTATTTTATTGAAGAGCTATTGAAGCATTTTTCTGAGGAAGATGTGAAGCAATTTACGTATGGAAATTTTGAGAATTATATTAACCGAATATCTTAAGCTTGCAATAGTACGGATTATTTATATACTTTAAATAAGTGTGTATTTCTGTAAGAAAATAAGTGAGGTGAAAAACATGTTCATAACAGATAAAGCAAAATCTCTTATTTTAGCTGCAATGGAAAACAATAACTCTTCTACAATTCGTGTCGTTTTTGCAGGTATGGGTTGAGGTGGTCCTAAATTAGGACTGGCTCTGGATGAGCCAGATGAGAGCGATAAAATTGAAACCATTAATGGATTAACCGTGGCTATTGAGGATCACGTTATACCTTATGTAGAAAACATAACGTTAGATTGTGTGAAGAACGAATTTGGAAAAGAAGCATTAACGATCGTTGGAAATAATGATTGCTGTTAATGAATTTTCTTGAAGTACAATGAAAACATGATGTGGATGACGCTAGGATTATTAAATGAATCCTAGCGTTTTTCTTAATATGTTTGGAGGGATATTGATGAATGATGTTGTGAATTTAGATGGAATCTTAATGAAAAAGTGGGAGAAAACCATCGTAAGTAATATTAACTGGAAAGTAAAAAAAGGTGAACATTGGGCGCTACTTGGCTTAAATGGTTCTGGAAAAACGTCACTATTGAAAATTATTACGGGATATGAATGGCCATCTAAAGGAGGGGTGTCAGTTCTCGGTAATACATATGGGAGTTGTAATATACAAAATGTTCGCACGAAAATTGGCTGGGTGAGTACAGCATTAGATGATCGATTTCAAGCACGTACAAGCGATACAGTTCTTGAAGTGATCTTAAGTGGGAAATTGGCCTCAATCGGATTGTATGAAGATGTCACGACTGAAGATATTAGCCGTGCAGAAGGAACCGTTGAACGATTTAACATTGCCCATTTAATTAATGAGCCGATTGGTATTTTATCTCAAGGTGAAAAACGAAAAACATTTCTAGCTCGTGCTTGGATGGGCAATCCTGAATTGCTCATTTTAGATGAGCCTTGTAATGGTTTAGACGTATTTTCAAGAGAAAGTTTATTAGAAACGATTGAAGAGTTAACTCATCTAGAAAATGGGCCTACTATCATTTATGTTACGCATCATATTGAAGAAATGGTTCGAGGCATAACGGATGCACTTATATTAAAAGAGGGGAAAGTAGTAGCAAAAGGCAAAAAGGAGAATGTCATCACAGCGAAAAATTTAGAGTCTGCTTTTAATCTTCCATTGAAGTTATCATGGGAAGATGGGCGAGCTTGGATTTCGATAAAAGATAAGCAAACTATCAATTATAAAGCTTCTCAATAGCATTATTTTTGTTGTACTAGTCTAAAATTTCACTTATCATATGGTTATACAATGTAGCAACGAAAATGGGGGCTTTCCATGAACAATGACAAAATACTGCTTGAAACAGGAACGAATGAGTTAGAAATTGTAATGTTTAATGTAGGAACAGGTTTATTCGGTATTAATGTATTAAAAGTACGCGAAATTATTAACCCACTACCAATTACAGAAACGCCGAATGGACATCCGTATGTTGAAGGAGTTATTCGTTTGCGTCAAGAGGTTATTCCAGTAGTCGATTTATCAAAAGTTTTAAATTTTCCACCATCAGAAAGACCAGAGCAAGATAAGTTTATTATTTCTGAGTTAAATCAAGTAAAAGTAGCTTTTCACGTCCATAGTGTAACGAGAATACACCGAATTTCTTGGCAACAAATTGAAAAGCCAAGTCAGCTATCTCAAGGGGAGCAAGCACAAACAATTGGGATTGTAAAAATGGATGAAGGAATGGCGTTATTATTAGACTTTGAAAAAATTGTTGTCGACATTAGTCCTGAGTCAGGAGTCAATGTAGAAAGTTTAAAAGTACTCGGACCAAGACAACGGTCAACGAAAAAAATAGTAGCAGCTGAAGATTCTGCTATTCTAAGAAAATTATTAAGTGACACTTTAGCAGAAGCAGGCTATGAAAATATTATATTTTTTGAAAATGGACAAACTGCTTGGAAATATCTTGAAGATTTAGCCGATGATTCAGCTAAAAATCCGTTAGAAGAAGTCCATTTATTAATAACGGATTTAGAAATGCCACAGATGGACGGGCATCACCTTACATTGAAAGTTAAAAACCATTCGAGATTGAACGATCTTCCTGTTGTCATTTTTTCTTCTCTTATTACAGATGACTTATTCCATAAAGGGGAAAAGGTTGGGGCAAATGCTCAAGTAAGTAAGCCGGAAATTGTTAAGCTTGTCCAAGAAATCGATCAATTAATTTTATAAAAAGAATGATGCTTCTGCTAAGTTTTTACGGTTGAAACTGAGAGAGAAAAAACTACTACTACTTATCTACTAACGAAGGTGAAAATCATATCGATTTTCGCCTCTTCTTTTACTATTGTATTTAATTGAGAATTGTAAAATCATATTTATAATCAGTTTTTTTATTCCTTTATAGGCGATGAACCAATTTCCTTTTTACGACATATCATTTATTATACTTTTTATTCAAGGGGAAATGGTTAATGGCAAAGAAATCATCTAAAAAGAAACTGATTTCACCACAAGTGAATAAACATGAGTTTAATATGAAAGTTGTGACCTCTGATGTTTGCATCGCTTGTAAATCAAAGTGCAGCCGTGGCATTCAGTATATGGAAAAGATGTCACAGCCAGGGGCGATCGGAAAAGGGGTACCTTGTATTCTTACAAAAGGTAAAGCGTATAAGTGATAGTATAAGAGCTGACTTTAGATTAGTGTGAAGCACCTCAACAAAGAAATGACATGAGGAGCGAGTGACACTTAGGAGTCAGCTCTTTTTCATGGCATTGACAGGTTGATTAGTGAATAAACTGAAGTAATATGAAAAAATACGATTTCCATTCGATTTTATTAAAGAATTTACAAACCACTTAAAAAAAAAGTAGTTGCCGGTCATTTTGTACTCCTTTTTGATTATATTGTTATAGGAGGAAAGCGATGGGGAGACGACATTTGGTTAAACCGTTTCTTACTAGAAATTATCCCATTATTGATTACGGTAAGGGGGTTTTTTTATATGATAGCGAAGGTCATTCATATTTAGATGGTTCTTCGGGAGCGGTAACCGCAAACATTGGCCATGGTGTTGATGAAATTATTGAGGCCATGCACGAACAAAGTAAGAAAGTATCTTTTGTTTACCGATCACAATTTACGAACCAACCAGCGGAAGAATTGGCGAAAAAGTTAAGTGGATTATCACCTGGTACGTTAAATTGGTCTTTTTTTGTCAATAGTGGGACAGAAGCAGTTGAAACAGCGATGAAAGTGGCACTTCAACATTGGCAAGAAAAAAAGCGTCCCGAAAAGCAATTATTTCTTTCTAGAAGGTTAAGCTATCATGGAATTACAGTCGGTGCTTTATCATTATCCGGTTTTATTACTCGTAGAGAACGATTTGAACCACTTCTTGAAAACTATCCATTATTATCTCCTCCTTACTGTTATCGCTGTCCATTCCACTCTAGCTTCCCAAAATGTCATATACAATGTGCAGAAGAGTTAGAAGATATCATTGAAAGAATAGGTGCAAAATATATTGCTGCTTTTGTAGCAGAGCCGATTATCGGGGCGGCGGGTGGAGCAATCACACCACCTGATGGATATTATCAAAAAATAAAAAAAATCTGTAGTCGCCATGAAATATTGTTTATTGCAGATGAAGTAATGACTGGAATGGGAAGAACAGGAAAAATGTTCGCTATTGAACATTGGGGAGTCACACCAGATATTATGGCCATTGGAAAAGGATTAAGTGGAGGATATGCACCAATTGCAGCAACTCTTGTTTCAGATGAAGTGATCCAAACAATAGAAGAAGGAACGAAAGTGATTATGAGCGGACATACTTTTAGTGCTAATCCTCAATCGTGTGCGACAGCCTTGGCAGTTATACAATATCTATTGAAAAATAAAATTGTTGATGCTGTAACTGTAAAAGGGGAGTACTTAACCAAAAAGTTAGTTCCCTTAGTAAAGCGATTTCCGTTCCTTGGTGACATTCGCGGAAAAGGGTTACTTATCGGAGTTGAGTTCGTTGAGAATGCGCGAACAAAAAAACCATATTCACGTAACTGGAACGTAAGCCAGATCGTTATTGATCATGCTTTAGGTTCACAATTGTTGCTATATCCTGCAGCTTCAGGTCCCAACGGATTAGACCAAAATGGGATTTTAATTGCACCACCATTAACGATAACCAATCAAGAAATCGACGTACTCGTAGAACGATTTGCAAAGTCTCTAATCTTAACCGAACAAAGTTTAGCTCTAAAGGAAAGGAGTTAAGCGTATGTCATTTCACAAAGTCCAATCTAAAGAACGCATTTTCGACTATGTAAAAAGTGCAAGTACAGTCATGATCGGAGGATTTGGTGGGGTCGGAAGTCCACCTACTATTATTGAAACAATTTTAAATAGCGAAGTAGAGTCGTTAACGGTCATTAGCAATGATGCAGGTTTTCCCGACATTGGAATTGGTAGATTAGTATGCAGTCAAAAAGTGAAAAAAATGATAACAACCCATATCGGCTCTAACCCAGTAGCAGGGCATATGATGAATGAAAAAAAGCTGGAAATTGAATTTGTGCCTCAGGGAACATTTGCTGAACGGGTGCGTGCAGGTGGAGTAGGTCTTGGAGGCATCCTTGTTGAAAGTGGGTTACAGTCATTGAATAACCCAAAAGAAAATAGCGTTCAAATCAATGACAAGTGCTATTATCTTGAAAGGCCTCTAACGGCTGAAGTATCGTTCATTTATGCAAAGAAAGCAGATCATATCGGAAATCTAATTTATGATAAAACCGCCAGAAATATGAACCCATTGATGGCGATGGCTGGAGATGTAACAATAGCTGAGGTTGAAGAGATAGTTCCAGTAGGTGCCCTTGACCCAGAGTCGATTGTAACTCCTGGAGTATTTGTTGATGTCGTCATTGAAAGTAAAGGGGTGAACTGGAAATGGGCATGGGAGTAGAAGATCGTCATCGAATGGCAAAACGTGCGGCGAAAGAAATTACTCCAGGAATGTGTGTAAACTTAGGAATTGGTATTCCTACCCTCGTTGCTGATTATATACCTGAGGAATGGCATGTCATGTTTCATGCTGAAAATGGAATATTAGGAGCTGGACGTAAGCCGGTTTTAGGACATGAGGATGAAAACCTATGTAATGCAGGTGGCTTTCCGATTACATTACGTAAAGGTGGAGTTTATTTCGATAGTGCAATCGCTTTTGCAATTGTCCGTAAACAATTACTTGATATGACGATTTTAGGTGGTCTAGAAGTAAGCGAAAAAGGTGATTTGGCCAATTGGATTGTACCAGGAAAACGAGTACCAGGTATGGGTGGAGCAATGGATTTAGCTGTAAAAGGAAAGAAGCTCGTTGTCATCATGAGTCATACCGACAAAAAAGGAAATCCGAAAATCGTAAAGAATTGTGAGTTTCCATTAACGGCGAAACGATGTGTGGATTTAATTATAACGGATATGGCTGTTATTGAAGTAAAAGATACGGAATTAGTTTTAAGAGAAACGATGGTGAATTATTCAGTTGACGAAGTAGTTAGAAACACGGGATGTGCGCTAACTATACCACCTGATATCGAAAACTTTCAATAGCGTCAGGAGGGGATGAAATGAAAAATTATCAATCATTGGTTCATTCATGGATTCAGGAAAATAATGAGATAGGCATTGAGTTATTACAACAGCTTGTCCGTAACCGGAGTGTGCAAGCAAATGAGTATGAAGCACAGCAAGTCATGGTTAATCATTTAAAAAAGCTAGATTTAGAGATCGATGAATGGGAAGTAGAAGGAGATATATTTAACCATCCTTATTTTTGTTCAACGAGAAAACAGTTTTTGAAGAGTCCCAATGTAGTGGCTGTCAAACGGGGCAAAGGAAAAGGGAAATCGATTATTTTAAATGGCCATATTGATGTTGTACCTGAAGGAGATGTGACTCAATGGTCAGATGATCCATACAGTGGCAAAATTATTAAAGGCAAAATGTATGGGCGTGGAACAACAGATATGAAGGGTGGAACGGTATCACTTTTATTAGCCATCCAAGCATTGAAAGAGCTAGGAATTGAATTAAAAGGTGATATCATCTTTCAAAGTGTCATAGAAGAAGAAAGTGGTGGTGCGGGAACACTAGAAACCATTATTCGTGGCTATAAAGCGGATGCTGCAATTATTCCTGAGCCAACAAATATGAAAATTTTCCCGAAACAACAAGGTTCGATGTGGTTTCGCCTGACCATCAAAGGTCGTTCGGCTCACGGTGGGACTCGCTATGAAGGAGTTAGTGCGATTGAAAAAGCCCTACCTGTGATAAGTGCAATACAAGCGCTTGAAAAAGTTAGAAATAGTAGAATAGTAGATCCACTTTATGAAAATAAGCCCATTCCTATCCCGATTAATCTAGGAGTTATAAGAGGTGGCGATTGGCCATCTTCTGTAGCTGACGAAGTTATTATAGAGGGGAGAATTGGTGTAGCTCCTGATGAAGCAATGTCGCACGCTCAAGAGGAACTAAAACAATGTTTAAAGGATTTAGAAGAACAGGATCCTTGGTTTAAGAAATATCCTGTAGGTCTCGACTGGTTTGGTGCGAGATGGGTGCCTGGCACCATCGATGAAGAGCATCCATTGATGGCGATATTGCAGAAAAAGTTTCAACAAGTAAAAAACATAAAGCCGAGAATAGAAGCGTCACCATGGGGGACTGATGGTGGCTTACTAGAAAAGGTAGGTGGAATTCCAGTTATTGTATTTGGACCGGGTACGACAGAAATTGCTCACTTTCCTAATGAGTACATTGAACTCGATAGAATGTTTGAGGTTGCTGAAATCATTGCACTCACTTTAATAGATTGGTGTGGCGTTAATAATTAATAGTAAAAATAGGTGCTCTCTAGTGACAGAGTCTATAAGTAGGTGATAAATTGAAAAACAATATAAATATAGAAGTAGATACGTATAATGATCGGATCGTTGCGTACTTTCCAACTGTTAACGACGAGGAAGTAACACAGCTTTTAGAGTTGAAGCGACAGTACCGACCATCGAAAATCATTGTTTATGTTGTTCAGGCATATGTCACATTTTTCATCCAGAAAGGGTATGAGATAGAAGGGAAAATTATTGGCTTTTTCAATGGAATCGATGGATTTGTCATTAGTTATTTTAGTAATAAAGAAAGAAAAACCTCAAAGGAGATAGATGAACAACATAAAATCGTGTCTGCTGTTCATCAAATACAACATATTCCAACACTTCCGCCGTTAGAGGAAGATTATGCTCTACAAATAGCCAATATTCATGATGCTAAAGGACTGGTACAATTATATCAAACGGTATTTCAAAAATATCCAACGAAGATCTTTGATGAAGACTACGTAAAAAAGGTCATGAATGATGATTATTTTTTCGTTATTATTAAGCACCGAGGAAAAATTGTAAGTGCCGCTTCAGCGATGATTAATAACTATCGGAGTGCAGAGATAACCGATTGTGCGACTGATCCTACTTATCGAGGCAAACAGTTCCTTTTACACATCATTACGAAGTTAGAACAAGAGTTAATAAATAGAAATGTTTATTATGCATATTCCTTGACTCGGGCTTTATCAGCAGGCATGAATGTAACAATTAAAAGATTAGGTTATGAGTACGGTGGGAAATTGATTAATAATTGCATCATAAGTACCGGATATGAAGATATGTGTGTATGGTCCAAACCACTGAGATAATAAGAAAAGGCTGACTCAAAAGGTCGCATTTTGCGACAGATTGGAGTCAGCCTCTTAATATTTTTACTTGTCAAATTGTAACTTTATAATTTTCATCCCTAACACTAGTATTGAGCATAGCTAAAACTTAAAATAATTTTTCTTTAATGTCCGTGGTTTGTTCATGAGGTCGTCATAGCCAATTGCATAGGGGAGGTCTTGTGTATGAATAAGAAATAGATGGTCTTCAATTTCTTCTACTAGTGATTCTTCAATATAATTCATACCACAAGTGTGACAATAGATCGACGGAATATCGTTAATTTGAATAGCTTTTAATCCATCAGGTAATTCCCAATATGCTTGTTTTGTCGTCTGGACTGTATCATTTGATTGACACCATTCACATTTCATCATTCTTTTAGTTTCCCTCCTTTTTTGTCGTTTTGGCCTCGCTATTTTGATGTTTGATTTTCGTTTGTTCTGCTAACCATTTTCGTTCTTTCATTTCATCACGTTTTTGCCGGCGATCTTTTAAGGTTTGATGATTTTCATCGTTTTCGTAATTTTTCCTGCGATCGATACGCTGTAGTCCTTCTGGTATTAGTGCGGTTTGTTCGTCTTTCATTAAAGAGTGGATTCCAGTCGAGGGTTCATTACCTGTTACTCCATAGTGGGCGGCAAAATAATCATCGGCTTTACCTGGTTTATAATTTTCAGGCTCTGGATATGTGGTTATTACACCTTCAAAGTTTCTGAGTACTACTTTGTTTGCAGATTGTGAAATTAAATAATTCGGTTGTAAGGCGATTTTTCCACCGCCACCAGGTGCATCGACGACGAATGTTGGAACGGCATAGCCGCTTGTATGTCCCCGTAATGCTTCGATAATTTCTAATCCCTTTGAAACTGGAGCGCGGAAGTGACCAATTCCTTCCGATAGGTCACATTGGTAAATATAATATGGCCGGACACGAATTTTGACTAAGTCATGCATTAGCTTTTTCATAATGTGAGCGCTGTCGTTAATTCCAGATAAAATAACGGCTTGATTTCCTACGGGTACTCCTGAATTAACAAGCATTTCACAAGCTCGTTTTGATTCTTCTGTTATTTCAAATGACGTATTAAAATGTGTATTTAACCAAACTGGATGATATTTTTTTAAAATATTGCACAAGTTCTCTGTAATCCGCTGCGGAAAGACGACAGGTGCTCTTGTTCCGATACGAATAATTTCGACATGGGGGACCTGGCGTAAGTTTTTTAATATATATTCCAATATTTGATCGTTGACAAGAAGGCCATCACCACCTGAAATAAGCACATCACGAACTTGTGGGGTGTTGCGGATATATTCAATGGCACCATCTAGTTGCTTTTTCGGTACCCCCATTCCGATTTGCCCAGAAAACCTGCGGCGCGTACAATAACGACAATACATCGAACATTGGTTAGTAACAAGAAATAGCACTCGGTCAGGATAACGATGTGTAAGTCCGGGAACAGGTGAATCCTCGTCTTCTGATAACGGGTCTTCTAAGTCATATTTGGCCTTTTCGATTTCTTTTGAAATAGGTACTGATTGCATCCGAATCGGGCATCTTGGATCATCTGGGTTCATAAGTGAAGCATAGTATGGTGTAATATTCAATGGAATAGTTTTTGTTGAAATCTTTACTCCTTCTTCTTCTTCAGGTGTTAGATGAATGATTTTTTTTAAGTCATCCACTGTTCGAATTGTGTTGGTTAACTGCCATAACCAATCATTCCATTGCTCATCGGTCACATCTTTCCATAACTCTATATCTTTCCAATGTTTTTTTGGTTTATATAAATCAAAATTCATGATTATCCCTCCTAGCTTCTTACTTTTACTAATTGCAATTTTTATGCCAAAATGTAAAAGCGTTAGGAGGAGGCATTATGTTAGAAAAATAAATGGTATAGTGCCGAAAATTGGTCATTTTGTGATCCTATATTTTTTCATTTTATATTGAAGAGTTTGTCTTGGAATGTTTAACGTTTTTGCTGTTTGAAGAATGTTTTGGTTGTTTTCCTGAAAAGCCTTTTCAATCAAGTTTTTTTCAAATTTTTCAACCTCATCTCGAAAGGATGTGGAGGTACGGTTAACAGGGGGTGACGAGTAACTGAGATGGCTAGGGAGATGTTCTTCTAGAATGATATTCGCTTCAACTACATTCATTGCAGATTCGATAGTATGCTCTAATTCACGTACATTTCCAGGCCAATTGTATTGTTGGAATAAGGTCTGTACGCTCTTATGGATTGAGTTGACAGTTTTACCGAAACGTTCATTATACTTTTTTAAAAAGTGAGTACTGAGTAGCTCAATATCCTCCTTTCTTTCGCGCAAAGGAGGAATATGAAGGCTGACGACACTAATTCGGTAAAATAAATCTTGACGTAATCGCGCGGCTTCAACACAATGAGTTGGGTGTTCATTCATCGCAGTAATTATTCGTACATTACATTGAATACCTTTTGTTCCCCCAATTCTCCGTACGATTCCATCTTCAATTACTCGCAGAAGTTTTGCTTGTAAGTCAATCGGCATTGAATTAATTTCATCTAGAAACAATGTACCATTATGTGCAAGTTCGAATAATCCAGGACGTTCCACTGCACCAGTAAAACTACCTTTAGTCGTTCCAAATAAAATACTTTCAAGAAGGCTAGCAGGGATGGCGGCACAGTTTTGCGCAATGAATGGACTCTTTTGTCTTATAGAAGCGTTATGAATGGATTGGACAAAAAGCTCTTTCCCTGTTCCTGTTTCTCCATAAATTAAAATGGGTGAAGTGGTTTTAGCCACTTTAGCAGCCATTTGTTTCAAGTGTTTTAATTTGTCATTGTTGGTTATTATATTTTCGAAATGAAATGTTGTACTGTTTTTAGACGTAACTTTTTTGGAAGGTACATCTTTTTTATTGATTTGTTCTTGTAATTCAACAAGTTTTTCAGAAAGTTTTTTGATCTCGGAAAGGTTTTTAGAAATTTCAACAGCACCAATCATTTTGTTGTTTTGATAAATAGGCATCGTTGTGTTAATTGTATCAATAAGTACTCCACGTACATTAGCGAATTGTTGTTTTTGATAATAAATCGGTGTCCCATGTTTGATAACTTGAAGTAATGTACTTGTTTCTTTTGTTAAGGATGGGAATACATCGAGTACATGCTTATGAATAACCTCACTAGCATCGACTCCATCTAATTGTGCAGCCACTTTGTTGTAATAGATGGTATATCCATTAAGGTCAACAACGTGAATTCCTTCATCAATCGTGTCAAAAACGGCATGCAGTAAATCTGGAGTGGTTTTGGGACCTCTTACTGTCATTTCTTTTCCTCCTTATACAATTGCTCAAAAGTTGGCAAAGGAGAGCCGGAAATTTGGCACTTCGATAAATGATATATATGTTTGTTTTGTAAAAAGCATGTACTTCAATCACTTTTTTTCATATCAAATAGCTACCACCTAAGTTAGGCTGTAGCTATTTGTCGCAGGTTATTTATTGATAGTCTCATAATGGGACTATTTTGTTTGATAATGATTGGAATGAATTTTTATCATATCATCTCTTTGTTTGGTGGATATTACTTTAAGCTTGTGCAATAAATGGGCGTACTGAATCACTTTTTTATTTCTTCCCATTTTCATCACCTTTTTACGTAGTGTTACAATATATTATTCACTACGGCTAAAAAAGTTTCTTGAGGGCAAAATAAAATCGAGCCTATTTTGATAGGCTTTATTTCGTATAACGATTTGCATATGAAGAAGCTACGAAAGATTGAGGCTTAATCAATGGTTTCATACCAAGTTCTTCAATACGTTTCACCATTTCTTCAACGTACACTTTTGTTTTATTTCTTTCCCCCTGTCCAACGTCAATATGACCTTCTATTGTTAATGAACTACCTTCCTTTATGTGGGGAAGAATAATATTAATTAGTTTCTTTTTTCGCTGGAGAGTAAACAATTGAGCAGTTTGCTCAGTTAATGATGTTTCAATTGATATTTTTGAATGAAGGCATTCGATTCGTGTTGGAACATCAAATTTTCTTATGCAGCCCCATGCGCCTTTTCCTTCACGGCGAATAACGATTCCTGTTACAAATCGTGTATAACGAGAGTGTACTTGCGAATCTGTCCCAATAATTAATCGATAAGTTGAAGCAGGTTCTTTTTCAATAAAGGCACATATATATTGAAATACATCTTGAAAGGTCATATGTTTTCTCGAAAGGTTTTGAAAAGATATTCCCATCTAACCTCCTCCTATTAAATTAATATTTTAGTACTAGTTGTGTTAAACTTTATGATGAGGCAAGCTTTTCCTATTCCTATTGTTTTCAAATTTCCAAACGAGATTGTTTAATATAAATGTGTTATAGTTAAAAAAGCGAAACAGAGTAGTACACGAGATATAAGGAGTGTTTGAGTTGAATATTGAAGTTACAAAGCCTGCGTATCAGTGGTTTAAAGATGAATTTAATTTAGAGGGAAATGAATATATGAGAATCTTTGTCCGTTATGGTGGATGTGGTAACTTTCAACAAGGTTTTTCATTAGGAATTGCAAAAGAAGAACCAAAGGATTCAGCTATTGAAGTGAATGTAGAAGGGACATTATTTTTCATAGAGAGAGAGGACATGTGGTATTTTGATGGTCAAGCTGTAAAAATAAAATATAGCAGAAATAAAGAAGAAATTGAATTTGTTCATGCTTAATCGAACGAATTTTTATTCGGTCTCGGTTAATGAGTGACTTCTTATAAGGTCTGTTTGGTATAAGGATTATTATACCAAAGAAGTTGTTGTTAGTGTCATTCTTATAAAGAGTAAAGAACAATCCATAATCCATAATCCATAATCCTAACGATCCATACTCCGCGTGAAATAGAAGTGATCCCACCATTTTTGGCAATGGTAGAAACGATTGAATAACATTAATTATAAGGGAAAGTAACAGCTCAATGGGAGCTGTTACTTTTTCTTTTTCTTCTGTTGTCTTGGCTGGTCGACAAGTTCGCTTGACGTTTCCTCATTAAACATAGATTCAGTTGGTGTTTGATTGTTAGTCAGCGCTTTTCCTTCTTGAGGGCGACGTTTTTTCATGATGAAACCTCCTTTAGACGTTTACGTGTAGTAGTTTCACCAGAAAACAGAAAAATACACTCAACCTGTTAAAGTGTTTTTTAGATAAATTGATCTAGAGATTTTCTCTAAAGTAATAAAAAAAAACAATAATAATAAATGCTGTACCATATAATCAAGGGAGAGCATAATTAAAAGTTATATTCTTGTCACTATTTCGCTTAAAAATTTTGTTTTAAACCCTTAAGATTTTTAAAGAATTGTCTTCTTAGGGAATAACAGGGGGAGATTTAAAATGTATTTTCCACAAAATCGTAATGCATTAGAAGAGAGCCGAAAGCGTATTACAGTTGTTGGTGAAGGCGAAGTTACCGCAACACCTGATATTATTCAAATTACACTAGGGGTGCGTACTGAAGGGGAAAGCGCAAGTGAAACGATTCAGAAAAATGCTCGTATTGCCAATCAGATCATTCAAAACCTAGAAAATATCGGGGTGCCGCAAGAAAAACTAGAGACGAAATCTTATAATGTGAGACCGATGTACGATTATATAGATGGAAAAAGCATTCTTAGGGGTTATGAAGTCGAGCATTTATTCGAAGTTACGATGACAGATGTCACTCAAGTAGGTGAAGTGTTAGGTGCAAGTGCAGAAGCAGGGGCGAATGTAATTCAAGGGTTACAATTTAAAATTGCTAACCCACTTAACTATTATCTACAAGCCCTCTCCATCGCAGTACAAAGTGGGATACAAAAGGCATCACATATTGCCAATCAAATTGGTGTGACACTTAATCAGCCACCAATTAGTGTCACTGAAATAAGTGAACAACCCGTTTCAGTTTATCAAGCTGAAGGAAAAGTTTTATCGACAGCTTATGCTGCGACACCTCCTATTACAACACAAGATCTAGTCATCCGTGCATCCGTAACGGTAGTTTATTCATACATCTAATTGTCACATTTTCGCCATAACTAGTCCAAAGATATATGTTACTATATATATAGTAATAAACGTAATTATATTAGATATAGAGGTGAATTGAATGAGCATTGGTGTATTAGCAGCAATCTTAGGGATTGGCGGAATGGCAATGGTGATTAGTATCGCTATGTCAGTAATGTTTATGAAAATGTCTGAGGTAGATGAAAAAGATCCATTTCATTCTCATCATTAATCCTAATTTAGATAAATAGACGAATAGACTATCGCTAAATTTTAGCGGTAGTTTTTTGCGAGCAAAGGAAAGATGAAGTGGGAGATAAACGACAGTAATAACCCGAACATAGTAATAAAGACTAAAAACAACGCGTTTAATGTGAATAAAAGTAATCAAAAATTTACCTCTTCATGCTAATATTTCAAAACAAAAAAACAAATACTACAGTTACAAAAAAGAATCGTGGATAACGGTTCTTTTTTATTCGTCAAATTTTTCCCGTTTAACTGGCGCTAAGACTCCCACTTCATGGTTTTGAGGAAACAAGAAAAGCTAAGTGGGAGATAAGCGCCAGTAACAACCCGATTGGTTCAACTAACATTAAGTGGGGGGAAGGAAAACCCCCAATTAATGAAGTTTCACTTTATCGAATTGCATAAAATTGTGTAAAATTACATAATTTTTTTGTAAAAATATGAGCGGATGATCAAAAAATCTGTTATAATTTTATTAAAATAGTTTTCGGAATTTTTTGTTAGTGGGAGAGAAATGAGGGGATTTTATGAGTAAAAATAACTTGTATATATTTAGATTTTTCAGAATAATCAGAAATTTAATTGTTGGACTTTCTGTATTTATCCTCTTATTTGCTATTGTTGTTTTCATTTCTGTAGAGCAATGGGCGTCAAAAGAGGAAGGGAAACTGCCTGTCAAGACAGCTGTTATTTTACATGCCATTAATGAAAATTTAGTACCACTTGATATAGAAATTCCGAGTTTTGTAAAAAGTAGTAGTGGCAGAAGTACAATGGTAAGAGAAAATGTGGAAATCCCGGTTCGAGACGGGTCAACAATAGCAGGGAAAGTATATCGACCAAAAGGTGAAGGACCTTATCCGATTATTATGTATTACCATGGCGGTGCTTTTTTAGAAGGATATGGGAGTATTGAAACGCATGAAAATATTGTACGAGCTTTAGCAGCTAGAACACAAAGTATAGTTATTGCGGTAGGCTATCGTGTTGCTCCTAAGCATGTTTTTCCAACCGCAATTGAAGACGGATATGATGCACTATTATGGGCCTATGACATGGCCGATGAATGGAATGGTGATAGGAGTAAAATTGCTGTAGCTGGAGATAGTGCAGGTGGGAACATAGCTACAGTTGTTGCAACGATGTCTAGAGATGTAGGTGGTCCTAAGTTATCTGCACAAGTTCTTTATTATCCGTTAACAACGTTTAAAGATGTAGCGTTACCATCCCGTAATGTTTATGATAGCGGATATTATTTACTATCAAGGAGTGTAATGTATTTAGCTAGAGATAAATATACACCGGAGCAAGAAATGTGGTCTAGCCCATATACTTCACCACTTGAAGCTGAGGATTTATCGAGTTTACCACCAACTTTAATTATTACCGCTGAATTTGACCCACTGCGAGACGAAGGGGAAGCATATGGTAAGAGGTTAAATGAATTTGGTGTTCCTGTAGAAACCATTCGTTATAAAGGTGTGATGCATGGGTTTATTTCATTTTATGAAGTCATGTATCGTGGTAATCATGGGCTGCAGCGATCAGTTCATTATTTGAAAACTGCATTTCATGAGGACATTACGCAAGAAGAGTACAAAGTCAAGGTGGTAGATATTCAGGACGGAAAAGAAACACTTCGAGATCAATTAGAAGCCTATGCTATGGCTGGCTTTTTAATTGGTAGACAAGCTTTTTCAATGTTACCAACTCAATATACAATTATAAAATAAAAGCTGATTCAGGTCATAAGCTTCAACATTTTACACGATATATTAAACTTCTTAATGTTGTTTAATATATCGTTTAGTTGTTTAGCAGAAATGAAATGATAGCCTTTTTTATTGCTTACAGTTTGGAAATTTGTTTAACTAAAGAAAACGGTATAGAGGTGTTATAATGTTAAAAAGACGATTAGGTACAAGTGAATTGTTTGTCTCGGAAATTGGTTTAGGATGTATGTCGTTGAAAGCTTCAAGTGAAAAAGATGCAATAGACATTATTCATAAGGCAATAGAACAAGGTATAAATTTTATAGATACAGCGGATTTGTATGAATTTGGATTAAATGAACAACTTGTTGGAAAAGCCATAAAAGGAAAAAGAGATGAAGTTATTTTAGCAACAAAAGTAGGGAATCGCTGGAATGAAAACGGAGATGGTTGGAGATGGGATCCTTCAAAGAGTTACATAAAGTCAGCAGTCAAAAAAAGTTTACACCGACTCCAAACCGATTATATTGATTTATATCAACTTCACGGTGGAACGATAGAAGACCCAATTGAAGAAACAATTGAAGCTTTTGAGGAGCTAAAAAAAGAAGGATGTATTCGTTATTATGGCATTTCATCGATTCGCCCTAACGTTATTCGCGAGTTTGCCGAAAAATCAAACATAGTTAGTGTGATGATGCAATATAGTTTTTTAGACCGTCGTCCTGAAAGTGTATTTGAAACTTTAGATACCCATAAAATTAGTGTGATTGCTAGAGGTCCATTAGCAAAAGGTGTTTTATCTAGAAATTGGAGGAAGAAAATTGATAATGGTTTTCTTGATTATTCGAAAGAAGAGTTAGAGAAAATATTACCTTCCATTGAACAAATACTTCAGAGTAATCCATCTTTAATTAGTCTAGCACTTCGTTTTTCAACATCAGCTCAAACAGTAGCGACTACAATACCAGGAGCAAGAACAATAGAACAATTAACAGATATTTTAAATTCTTATAATCAATTCAATAACTTACCACAACAATTAGTTCAGGAAATAAAAGAACTAACGAAAACACAAAAGTATACTGCCCATCTGTAAATTAAGTTTTCATTAAAATTTTATACATATTGTTGTTCGTAATAAGAAAATAGGTTATTCTATTTATAGAACGAATTTGGGGTGGTAAATAGATGGCAACTAAAAACTTGGAACTCTTTCATTGGAGTGGACAGAAATATAGAATCGTTGATATTCCGATTGTAAACAATGAGCTTTTTGTCGTTAATTACTACTTACAGTTGCTAATTGATGAGATTGAAAAGTGTGCCAAACCAAAAGAGTCATATTCATTTTCAAGTTTTGTCATTAAAAAAAGTGGATTGAAAGAGTTTAATAAAATTAAATCTCAGAGTATTACTAAAACATTACATCGACTAACTCCTCCTAGTTAAATAAACCATTAAATTTGTATTGAAATATAACCAATAATGAATCACATAAAATGAATGATAATGAATTCTTCAATGAGAAAAAGAGCTATGCTACTAACAAATAGTAGTCATTGCTCTTTTTTTTTGTAGGTTCATTCAGTGCTCAAAAAAGGAAATATATTGAAGTTGATTTGTTGCGAAATATTGTCAATACGTAATTAGGTGATTAAAATCACTTCAAAATTTCATAAAAAACTCTACATTTAAGGTAACAACATTGTAAAAGGAGGTTATTAAGAAGAGAAAATATTTTGGATGTACATGAGGATTTAAATAATAAAAAAGATCCTTTAAAAAAAATTATGACTACCGTCAAATCTCTTAAAAAAGATGAAAAACTGATCCTACATTCTACTATTAAACCAACTCCATTGCTCACAAACATGTAGGCAAAAGGGTATGAAAACGAAGTAACTAAGTTAAGCTCTATAATTAATGGGGTAAAATCTTCTGTTCTACAACTTCCAGTGGTAAACAACTGTGATGTTCAGCTAGTTTAGGAGCCGGCTTGGACTCCTGAGCGTATGAGCCCAAAAGTTGGGGGATATGTTTGCCTAACGAAGAGAGGGGATACAACTTAAATTCTACTTTTAATCGTATCCCCTCGTATATTAATTCGGTTTTAAAAGTTATTTATGTCTTATAGGATAGGAGATTGCTAAGTAAATAAAGCCTTTTATTAAAACGCCCAATTTCCATTTCTAAATAGAGGCTCGCGCTCGCCCCCAGCTGTAATCCCATCTATATTCATTTCTGCAGAACCAATCATGAAGTCAACGTGTGTAATACTTGTATTTAAGCCGTTTCTTTGTAATTCTTCTTTGGACATTGTCTTTCCACCTTCTAAGTTAAAAGCATAGGCGCTACCTAAGGCAAGATGGTTTGATGCATTTTCATCAAATAAAGTATTATAGAAAATAATGTTTGAATTTGAAATTGGTGAATCGTGAGGTACTAGTGCTACTTCACCTAGATATGCAGAACCTTCATCTGTTTCAACTAGCCGTTTTAGAGTTTCGTACCCCTCTTCCGCAGAATATTCTACAACTTTCCCATCTTTAAATGTAAGGGAAAAGTTTTGAATTAATGTTCCTCCATAATTTAATGGTTTTGTACTTGATACTGTACCATTAACCCCATCTTTTTTAGCAGCAGTAAAAACTTCCTCGGTAGGCAAATTGGCAACAAAATAAACATTTTTTTCGTTATTACTTCCAGCACCAGCCCATAAATGCTTTTCTGGAAGTTCAATCGTTAAGTCTGTTCCAGGGGCTGTGTAATGAAGTTTATGAAAACGCTTATTGTTTAAGAATTCTACTTTGCTCGTTAAATTTTCACAATGTTCCTTCCATGCAGATACAGGATCTTCTAATTCAACCCGAGTTGCTTTAAATATAGCATTCCAAAGCTTTTCAACGGCAACATCCTTAGCTTCATTTGAAAATACTTTTTGTGCCCAACCTGGTGCTGATGCGGCAATGACAGTCCAGCTAATTTTGTCAGATTGAACATACGAGCGGAATGTGTCCATCGCTTGGCCTGATGCTTTATTTGCATTTGAAATCCGTTCTGGATTAACACCTTTTAAAAGGTCTGGGTTATTAGCGACGATACTCATGAAAGCGGCGCCATTTTCAGCCATTTCTTCATAACCTTTTGCTTTCCATAGTGGAAACTCATGAAAGGCTTCATCTGGTGCATTTTTATATTTAATTAATGCGAGTTCCTCATCGTTCCACTCCACGTGTACATTTTTAGCCCCATTTTCGTAAGCTTTTAGTGCTACTATTCGGACAAAATCTACGGCAGCAAGTGGAGCATTAATGACTAATGTTTGATTTTTTTGGATATTCACACCGACTTTTACAGCCAATTCAGCGTATTTTTCTAGTTTTGTTTGTATATTTTCCATATATACCCTCCGATTATGTATAATTTCTATTATAAGAGTATTTTAACAGTTCTTTACCGATTTGAAAAAAGAAAAAGATTTACAAATCATTAAATAACGTATTATTCATAAAAAAAGAGGGTTATAGCCCTCTAATAATAAAAATAGTTATGTGAATTATTATTTCTTGCCATACTGGATAAACATTCGTTCATCCTCAATAAGACCACATGTTCCACACTGTACTTTTAGTGAAGGTCCACGATAAGGCAGATGAAAAGGCTCAAGTTGTTCATTTGTATATTGTTCGATTATCTCACCTGTTTGTGGATTTAATTTTACAGCCTGTGCTTGTTGTTCAATGCGGTTAAAGCGTGATCGATTTGTTTTACAATTAGGACATAAATATGGTTCCGCCATAATTAGTAGCACCTCCTTCTAATAGTGTTTCCATTTTATTGTACGAATATTTACTATATATGAATCAGAGAGGGCGTGCCTTTAAATTTGCAAGCGTTTTCATTGATCATTTCATACGCCCATAGAATAATATAAGAGGAGAGAAAGAGAAATAATCGGAGAAGGGTGATTTTTTTGAAAAACTTCAGATTAGAAACAGAGGTCATTCACAAAGGTTATGAAAGTAATGCTTATGAAGGGAGTTTAACACCTCCACTTTTTCAATCTTCAACATTTACAATGGAATCTGCAGAGCAAGGAGAACGACGTTTTGCCGGGGAAGAAGCAGGATACATTTATTCAAGGTTAGGAAATCCGACTGTCACGGTCTTAGAAGAACGGATTGCTGAGTTAGAGGGAGGAGAAGCAGGGCTAGCATTTAGTTCAGGAATGGCTGCTATTTCTGCAACAATATTTGCCCTCGTTCGCTCGGGTGACCATATTCTTGTTTCTGAAGGAGTATATGGTTGTACCTACGGTTTATTAGAATTGTTAAAATATCGTTTTAATGTTGACTATGATTTAATTGCAATGGATAAGGAAGACCATATTCGTTCTTACATTCGTCCAGAAACGAAAGTGATCTATGTAGAAACGCCAATTAATCCGACAATGAAATTAGTAGATCTTCAGTTAGTTAGTAAGATAGGTAATGAAGTAGGTACAAAGGTTGTGGTTGATAATACGTTTGCTACTCCTTACTTACAACAACCACTTTTTTTTGGTGCAGATATCGTCGTTCACAGTGCAACTAAGTATATTAGTGGACATGGAGATGTTGTTGCTGGGTTATTGGTTGGAAGCCAAGAATTTGTCAATGAGGTTCGGATGACAACGCAAAAGGATATTGGTGGGATAATTAGTCCATTTGATGCGTGGTTGCTCATTCGAGGGTTAAAAACGCTTCCGATCAGGATGGATCGTCATTGTACAAATGCTATTCAAATAGCAAATAAAATGACAACTCACCCAAAAATCAAAGAAATGATCTTCCCAGGAGATGATCGTTTCTCACAAGTGGATATTGTAAAAAAGCAAATGAAACAGGCTGGGGGAATGATCAGCTTTCAAGTGGAAGGTGGTAAAGAAACTGCTCAACACTTTATGAATGAATTGAAGTTAATTAAAATTGCCGTCAGTCTCGGTGATGCCGAAACTCTTATCCAACACCCTGCGACGATGACGCATGCCGTTGTACCTGAAGAAAAACGAACACAGATGGGAATCGCCCCAGAATTACTCCGTTTATCGGTTGGCTTAGAAGCCTGGGAAGACATCTGGGCTGACATCGAGCAAGCATTAGAGAAAATTTAATCTCAACGAGAAAAAACCCAAGTGCATTATATTCACTTGGGTTTTCATTAGTAGCGTAGTTATTTTTTTTCTTAATTTCAAGCTCCTACTTTATAATTCTACAGTAATATTAATATTACTCCACAACTACTTCATTCACAATTTCGATCACAGAATTCCGGGTGAGCTTTTTCTCCCCTGCTTCAATGGCGTCTAGTGTAGCAAAGGCAAGAGCAAGTGGGATTTTACAAAAATTATAAATTGGACCTACTTTTAAATTTTTAGAATATAGATCTCCTAATTCTAAGTTAGTCCTAGCATATGTAAACATATCAGTCATCTTCCATCCATTAGGGAAAAAATCTACTCCTCTTGCCAAGTCTTCTTCACGATTTCGGATAATATTTACAGCTTGTAATCCACGCCCGAACCCAATAGCAAGAGATGGGTCACATTCAATACCGTCATACCACTTCCAAAGATCAGAAAGAAGAACCCCTACCAAACCTGCAACATAAAATGTGTATTGATCCAAGTCCTCTGTACTTTCAATATTCCAATTTTTTTCAACCCATTTTCCCATACCTTCAGCCATTTTTGATGTTGAATTTAAAATCGATGGTGTAGCAGAATGCGGGCTAAGTTTTATCCAGTCGTTCAACTGTAAGGTGACTTCAGGTAGAGAATCCTTATATGGTGCAAAAAGAGCTGTAATATCAGCTTCATTAAAAGTACTTTTCATGATATTGCTGAGGGAATTTAATAAATTAATTTTTGCTTCTGATGGAAGTTGTGAGTTGTCCTCAATCTCGTCAATTGCTCTCATGCAAAGGTATGCTGACATAACAGCTTCTTCTAACTCACCTGGTAATTTGCTAATGGGAATAAAAAATGTTCGGCTTGTTTCCATCAACATGTTCCTTGCTCTTTTGTGTAGCTTCTCCGTTTCATTCATTAAATGGACCATCCTTTCAATTTGCTATATAAATAGAAGTTTAAATGAAATGTCACCGATTTACCAGAATATCCGTATATTCTACACTATATATTTCATTAACATAAAAAACAGGCCACACAAAAATAAAAATCATTCATTGGCTTTTATTTTTGTTTTTTAAAAAGTCCATCACCTGGTCTAGAGGTTGATTGACTTCAAAATAATCTTTAAACGGACACCCCTTTTGATTTAATCTCTCAATGATCGAGTTAATTGTAAAGTTTGCTGGTGATAACTGTTCATTTACTTCTTCCCAAAATAGAGGAGTAGCCACAGTTGCTTCCTTTCGCCCTCTTGCAGAATAAGGCGCAATAATAGTTTTGCCTTCTGCATGCTGTACATAGTCAACATATAATCGTTTGCCACGATTTTTTTTTAGCCGTTCAACTGTAAATAAGTTAGGCTCTTTAGAAATGAGATACTCTGCAACAAATGAAGTAAATACCCTTGTTTCTGAATACGTATATTTTCCTTCTTGTAAAGGTAAATGAACTTGAATTCCTTTGCCTCCTGATGTTTTTATAAATGGTAGCAGCCCGAGTTGATCACAAATTTCTTTAATCATTAATGCGCCTTTGACAGCTACGTGGAATTCAGCAACAGAGTATGGATCCAGGTCAAAAACGATTTCTCTCGGTTTATTCGAGTGAATGGTTTGAAAGGGGATGTGGAACTCAATTGCCCCTTGATTAGCTAGCCAAAGTAAAGTTTCGAATGATTGGCAGACAATGTAGGTAATACCTTCATGCTCGGACGTCTCCACGAAAGATGGAGCATAATCCGGAATATTCTTTTGAAAGAAAGCTTCGCTATCAATACCATTTGGATAACGAACAACTGTAAGGTGTCGATCTTGTAAAAAAGGAAAAAAGTATGGAGACACTTTCTTGATAAATTCGATATAATCATTTTTTGTTATGGATAATGATTTCCAATATATTTTATCAGGGTTTGTTATTTCAACTTCCTGAAAGGTTTTTGGTTTTTGTACGATTTGGTCAAGTGTACATTCCTCATAAGATATATCAAAACGAAATTTTTCAAAAAACGGTTCTCTTAATTGATTTTTATAAATTTGTAAATACTTAATTTCAATACAAATGCCTGGAGTTACAAAAACAATTTGCTTATCTTCATTTAATTTATTTTTTCTAATCGTTTCAATCAACGCTCGTTCTTCTTCACTAGTTAGGCCGTGTTTAAACAAGCCGATCGGCAGAACCTGTTTTTCATCCCACAAGCCGACATGAAAATAGCCATTCTCTTTTTCGTAAGATGTTATGAAGCAACAGATATGTTTATAGTTTTTAATTTTTAACCAATTTCGTGTTCTTCCATTTTCCCATTTACTACTGTCGAGTTTAGCAATTACACCTTCACTATCATGTTGAACAACTTGTTCCCAAATGGTAGCAAACGAATTGAAGGAAGGAATATATTTGAAAGGTGCTCGTGCTTTATTCAATTGAGCTTTCTCAAAAAAACTCAATAATTGTTTTTTTCGAGTAACATATCTTTCATTCTTTAAGCATTTCCCCTTCGATTGTAGTAAATCAAAGACACAGAATGTAACTGGTTTTTTTGTTGCTTCTTTTTGGATGGTTTCTTCATTTCGTAATCTTCCTCGTCTCTGAATAGCTTCAAAGTCAGCTTTATAGTCATTTTCAAGAACGACGATTTCACCATCTAGTACTATGGGGAGAAGCTTATCAATGGAAGATCGAATCGTTTCGCCCGCTGCAATGAGTTCAGGGAAATGATCATTTAATATTCGCCCATTTTTACTAATAAGGGAAAACTCCGTTGTACTCCATTTTAGGAGACAACGATAACCATCGTACTTAATTTCATATTTCCACATTGACCCTGTTGGTGGATCAAATGATAAAGTTGGACTCATTGGCTTTTTCATCTATATTATCCTTTCTAAATGGTGATTTAAAATTTAGTTTAACCATATAAACAGTGTGTTAACGCTACACTTTATTGGTACCGTCTTTAAAAACACATTTATAGATTTAGTGGAAGGAAGCTTATCATTAACTTTTTAGTTATTCATTTCGTACACCATCACAATGCAATGCATAAATTATATTGTGAAGCTTCACAAAAAATTTAAGTGTGAAGGAGTGAATAGCGTCATGTCTAAAGGTTATGGAACAGGCTTTGCGTTAATTGTAGTATTGTTCATTCTTTTAGTTATCGTAGGAGCTGCTTGGTTACCGTATTAATACAAAAGGGACGATTCAATTTAGAATCGTCCCTTGAACAGTTGGATGATTAAGTATTGAGGGATAAAAATACTCATTCCGCTTTTAATGATAACTTAGTAAAAAACTTTTACCCGTTGCTTTTTACATAAATATCTCCATGCACCAAATACTAAAATAAAATAGTACAGAAAGAAGGGGCTAAAAAATGCATACAGTTTGGCGAGGTAGCATTAGCTTCGGGTTAGTTAATATCCCAATTAAGCTCCATGCGGCAACCGAAAATAAAGATATTAAATTAAGAAATCTACACGCTGAATGTAAATCACCTTTAAAATATGAAAAAACCTGTCCTGTGTGCGAAAAAGAAGTGGGAAATGATGAAATTGTAAAAGCTTATGAGTATGCAAAAAATAAGTTTGTTATTCTCGATGATGAAGAACTTGAAAAGTTAAGAAAGGAAAATGAAGATAAAGCGGTCGAAATCATTGATTTTGTTAAATTAGAGGAAATCGATCCGATTTATTTTGAACGGAGCTATTTTATCGCACCGAGTGAAGGTGGAACAAAAGCTTACACGTTATTACGTAAAGCATTAGAAGACTCAGGCAAAATTGGTGTAGCCAAAATTATTATCCGATCAAAAGAACATTTAGCTGTTGTTCGAGTTTATAAAAATACACTTGTTATGGAAACGATCCATTTCCCTGATGAAGTTCGAAATGTTGCTGATGTTCCAAATGTTCCAAATAGTGATGATGTCACGAAAAAGGAGTTAGATACGGCTAAAATGCTCATTGACCAACTAACAACTGAATTTGATCCTGAAAAATATCATGATGAGTATCGGAATGCATTGATGGAATTAATTGAACAGAAGAAGGGTGATGAGCAAATTGTTACTGCTGCAGACAAAAAAGCGACCACCGGTAATGTAACAGATCTTATGGCTGCATTGCAAGCTTCCATTGATAAGACGAAAAAGAAACCGGCGCCGAAAAAGAAAGCTGCAAAAGCAAAAAAGAATGCATAAAGTAACATGTTTTATTAACCATATCATATATGGATGTGAAGCGACCCCCAATTGTTAGATTTCGTGTCTAACAATTGGGGGTCAGTTCAAGTGAAGTATGAATCCTAAGGAAAAGTTAAATCTCTTTCAATAATCGAGGTAGCTCCGATAATTCTTTAATCGTATAGGTTGGGTAAATATCGTCAACAATGTCTTTTCCATCACGATTAATCCATACATTTCTCATCCCAATTTGGTTAGAGCCAATAATATCAGTGTGTAAGTTATCACCGACCATAACAGCTTCTTCTTTTGTTAAATCTGTTAAATATAAACAATGCTTAAAAATTGCTGGATCCGGTTTTCCTCGCCCAAATGCGCCAGATATGACAATATGATCAAAATAAGGGACTAATTCAGGTGTCATATCTAATTTTTCATTTTGCAATTCCGGCGAACCGTTTGTTAGGAGTAGCAGCTGGTAGTCTTTTTTTAATTCCTCTAATAAAGTGAACGTATCTTCGTATACGAAAGGTAACGTTCTTCTATTTTTAGCAAATAATTCACCGAGCTCAGCACCGAAGGCAGAATCGTCAATTCCAATTGTCTTTAATCCTTCTACCCAAGCATCGGTACGGTATTGAGGAACAATTTCCTTCATCTTACGGAAGTTTACGTTAATTTTATCCCCAAAGTTTCCCCATAATCCTTCAAAAGGATTGATACCAATCATTTTTGTAAATTCATAAGTTTCATAACTGCTATATAATTGACGCGCAGCTTCTCTTACCGCTTCTTCAAATTGCTCTATGTCTACACCGTATTTATCTACTGCAACTTGGCATGTAGCCTTAAAAGATTCTGCGACACTTTTTTTATCCCATAATAATGTGTCATCTAAGTCGAAAATTACTGCTTTTACCATTTTTATCTCTCCACTCCTTTAGAATATTAATATACATAGATTGTACTATAAAAATGAATTTGAAAATGAAAAACTTCTAAATTTCGACTAAGTAAAAAATAAAGTTTTAATTTTGGCATAACGGTTATTGTATTTATGTATTCATTATAATGATAGTCAAATTCTTTGCATGACCTTCAAAAATATGGATTTATGATGGAGGGTTACAAATGACGAGAGATCAGTCAAAGCAAGAAAAGCTTTGGCAACAGTTTCACGGGCCGAATCTTGGCTATATTATAGAACAATATGAAAAAAATAGCCTTGGTCAGACTGAAGTGGATGAGGACATTATAAAATGGCTTCAAACCATCAATCTAGAAAACAACAAGGAAGATAAAACGGAAGATTCTTTACCTTCGTTGAATTTTGAAAAAGTAGCTTCTGCTATGAAGCTTGCTGATGCAATTAGACAAAATGGACATATAATAGCTGATATTTATCCATTTTCAATCGTTAAAAAAGAGCCCGATAAATTTCATTTAAAGAGATTTCAGTTGACAGAAGCAGACTTATTGAAGATTCCTTATCCATTAATATGTCCATATGCACCAACTGATGTAACAAATGGAAAAGAGGCGATTGATTATTTAAAGGAAGTTTATACGAAAACATTAGCCTTTGAATTTAGTCATGTTCATGAAGAGTATGAGTGTGAATGGCTAACTGAAATGGTTGAGTCGGGTGCAATATACCGTCCCTTTTCTAGTGAAGGACGAAAAGCACTATTAGAACGGTTGATAGAAGTTGAAGCATTTGAACAATTTTTACATCGGACATTTGTAGGCCAAAAACGCTTTTCGATTGAAGGACTGGATACTCTTATTCCGATGTTAGATTGTGTAGTTGAAGAAGCTGTACAAGAAGGTGTTTCAAATATAATGATTGGAATGGCACACCGAGGTCGGCTAAACGTTTTAGCACACGTGTTAGGGAAACCATATGAGCTGATTTTTGCAGAGTTTTTACATGCTCCAAATAAAAAACTCGTACCTTCAGAAGGATCGATCGGGATTAATTACGGATGGACAGGGGATGTGAAATATCATCTAGGTGCAAATCGAAAACTATCAGATCGAAAAACAGAGCATGCGAAGTTAACGTTAGCTAATAACCCTAGTCATCTTGAGTTTGTTAATCCTGTTGTCGAAGGTTTTACGAGAGCTTCTCAAGAAGACCGTACAAACAAAGGAAACCCTTCACAAGACTCATCGCAAGCTTTTGCGATATTAATTCATGGTGACGCTGCCTTTCCAGGTCAAGGAATTGTAGCTGAAACGTTAAATTTAAGTAGGTTAATAGGCTATCAAACGGGTGGAACGATCCATATCATTGCAAATAATTTAATCGGATTTACAACAGATATGCGAGATTCACGATCGACACGATATGCAAGTGACTTAGCAAAAGGTTTTGAAATACCAATTGTTCATGTAAAAGCAGATGATCCCGAGGCTTGCTTAGCAGCAATTCACTTAGCTTTTCAATATCGTTCACGCTTTAAAAAAGATATATTAATCGATTTAGTCGGCTATCGGCGCTTCGGACACAATGAAATGGATGAACCGATGATGACACAACCGAAAATGTATTCAGCAATTAGTCAGCACCCGACAGTAAGAACGAAATACGGTGATTATTTGCTCGAAAACGATTGGATAACCCATGATGTGATTAAAGCAATAGAGTATTCTATTCAAGAAAACCTTGAAAGTGCCTATGAAAAAATGAAACAAATAAAACAATCTAAACGTGAGGTAGCTGGTCTAAAAAGTACTCGAGATGGCCTTCCGAACATTGAAACGAAAGTAGAAGCTAATTCCTTAAAGAAAATAAATGAGGCATTATTAACTTGGCCAAACCAGATCAATATCAATGAAAAGTTAGAGAAAATATTAAAAAGAAGAATTCAAGCCTTTGATGGGCAAGGGAAAATAGATTGGGGATTTGCCGAAACGCTAGCTTTTGCAACAATTTTAAGCGATGGAACTCCTGTGAGAATTACAGGACAGGATTCTGAACGTGGCACATTTGCACAGAGACATCTTGTTTTACACGATCGAGACACAGGGGAAGCATATTCACCACTTCATATATTCCCTCAAGCGAAAGCGTCCTTTGCGATTCATAATAGTCCCCTTTCTGAAGCGGCAGTTGTTGGATTTGAATATGGATACAATGTTTTTGCACCGGAAACATTAGTTCTTTGGGAAGCACAATACGGCGACTTTGCAAACTCAGCTCAAGTATTATTTGATCAATTTATATCGGCAGGTCAAGCGAAGTGGGGGCAGAAATCTGGTCTCGTTTTGCTATTACCACACGGTTATGAAGGTCAAGGACCAGAGCATTCGAGCGCAAGGTTAGAAAGGTTTTTACAACTATCAGCAGAACAGAACTGGACAGTTGCGAATGTGTCGACGGCCGCTCAATATTTTCACCTACTTCGTCGGCAAGCAGCAACTCTTAAGGTGGAAGAAGTAAAACCACTCGTTGTAATGACACCTAAAAGTATGCTTCGGCATCCTAGGACAGCTTCGACTATTACTGACTTGAGTGAAGGTTCATTCCAACCCTTTTTACAGACGACTTCTTCGCACCGGTCTAAAGAAGATATAAAAAGGATTGTGTTTTCATCAGGTAAAATTGGTGTAGAACTCATTGAAAATATAGAAAAGCTACCAGAAAACAAACGAAAACACATTCATCATATCCAAATTGAAGAGCTTTATCCTTTTCCAGAGAATAGACTCAAGGTGCTCGTTAGTGAACTTCCTTCTATCGAAGAAATACTTTGGGTACAAGAGGAGCCTAAAAATATGGGTGTATGGACATATATTGAGCCGAGGTTAAGAGCACTGCTTCAAAATGTGCCTGTAAAGTATATTGGTAGAATATCAAGGTCGAGCCCAGCGGAAGGAGATCCTAACGTTCATAAAAAAGAGCAGGAGCGAATTATCTATGAAGCGATACAGTTCTAAGCGAAAGGAGAGATACTAAGGTGGAAATAAAAGTACCTGAGCTAGCTGAATCGATAACTGAAGGAACGATTGCCAAATGGTTAAAGCAACCTGGTGATGTTGTTGAAAAAGGCGAGTACGTTGTTGAGATTGAAACGGATAAAGTAAATATAGAAATTACGAGCGAAGTGTCTGGTGTAATAAAAAAGCATATTAAAAATGAAGGGGATACTGTACATGTGGGTGAGACGATTGCCATTGTAGAAGAGCAGAATAACAGTGAACAACAAAAGATGGATCATACAATAGCACTTCATGACGATATAAAAAAAGAGCAGGCAGAAACAATAGCTAACAAGGATAAGCACAAGCAACCCATCGCTTCTCCAGCTGCACGCAAGCTAGCGAGAGTGAAGGGGATTAACCTTGATGAAATACCAGCTCATGATCCGTTAGGTAGAATAAGAAAGTTAGATATTGAACGCTATGAACAACCGCACTTAAAAGAAGAGAAACCATCAAGTACGAATAAACAAACGGTAGTCAAAGAAGATCGGGATGACATAGAACGTATTCCAATGTCTCGTAGAAGACAAACGATTGCAAGACGTCTCGTTCAAGCTCAACAGTCTGCGGCGATGTTAACAACTTTTAATGAAGTAGATATGACAGCGATTATGGACGTAAGATCCCGTCATAAGGAAGAATTTCAAGCTGAGTATGGAATAAAATTAGGTTTCATGTCTTTTTTTACAAAAGCCGTAATCGCAGCTTTGAAAAAATATCCTTTGTTAAATGCAGAAATTGAAGGTACTGATATTATAAAGAAAAACTTTTACGACATTGGAATTGCCGTTTCAACAGAGGAAGGTTTAGTCGTTCCTGTTGTTCGTAATGCGGATAAAAAAGACTTTGGCCAATTAGAAAGCGAGATTGCAAGACTTGCGACAGCGGCAAGAAATCACTCTTTAAAAATTCAAGATTTACAAGGCGGAACATTTACAATTACAAACGGAGGTATATTTGGCTCCCTTCTTTCAACACCTATTCTAAATACACCACAAGTCGGTATTTTAGGGATGCATAAAATTCAGTGGAGACCCGTTGCTATAGACAAAGAACGGATGGAAAACCGACCGATGATGTATATTGCGCTTTCTTATGACCATCGAATTATTGATGGTGAAGAAGCAGTCAGTTTTCTTGTTAAAGTTAAAGAGCTCATAGAAAGCCCGGAAAAGATAATGCTGCAAAGTTAAGGAATCACAGCCTTCATGTTCTTTTTTAGAGCATGGAGGTTTTCTTTTGGAAGGATACAGTAAAAATGGTACAAATGTATTATAACAAAATTCAGAAAATAGTTGACTATTATATAACAGTGATAATATAATAGAAAACAAGAAAAGTGAATAAACAAAAAAATCAAACAAGGAGTTGTTTAAGATGAGGAAATCTACTGAGAGTAAGAATAAAGGGCAATTCGAAGAGGTACAGGAAGAGCAAACAATCCTTGATATGATCAATGATTACTACGCTCGAAACTAAACTTGTTGTCTAATTTCCATTTCACCATATATCACATACTTACCTCAAAAAAGCCGTCTAACAAGACGGCTTTTTTAGTACTTAATGAGGTTATCCGTAAACATTTCTTGTAGTATTTAAAACTTATTTTTTCTTTTCTGTTATAATACAAATTTTGCTAAGTAAAGTACTCTATTTTAGCTTCAGGGAAATATTCATGAATGTAACCATGTAGTGTTTCTTTTAACTGTTCTTGTTCATCGGTTTGATATACATATTTGCCAATCCCGTATTTACCCCATTTATACTTTCGTTTTTCTTCATCCAATTCCAGTTTCGTCATCGGGTAATTTTTTTCAATGACTCGTTTAGCTGGCTTTGTAAATCGGTGTTGAATTAATTCAAAAGTGACATCCTTTTTAGCTTCATCTGGCAACGTTTCGTTTAAGGTTACAAACAACTTTTCGTAGCCTTCTTGCCAACCTTCATAAATGTAAATAGGTGCAACGATAAAACCTAATGGGTAACCCGCAATAGCAACCTTGGCTGCTGCTTCGATCCTCTGTTGTAGGGGAGATGTTCCAGGCTCAAAATTTTTAATAATAAAATCCGCATTAACGCTAAAACGAAATCGAGTTCGCCCATTATGTTTGGCATCGAGCAAATGATCAACGTGATGAAATTTTGTAACGAAGCGTAATTTACCCAAATCAGATTTCCCAAAAAATTCGATCGCATGTTTTAACGAGTGAGTGAGGTGGTCGATACCAACGATATCTGATGTACAAGATGCTTCAAAGCGCGTAATTTCTGGGGCACGTTCGTCCATATATTTTTGTGCTGCAACGAGGATTTCATCCGTATTCACATATGTACGAATATATGGTTTGCTTCCCATCGTTGTTTGTAGATAACAATAATGACAATGTCCCATGCAGCCAGTTGCCAAGGGGATTGCATATTCAGCGGAGGGTTTTGATGTATCAAACTTTAACGTTCGTCTGACACCAACTACTAATGTAGATTTAGCATTCCGATATTTTTGTAAGTCATTGTCACCAGGAATGTTCCGAACTTGATTATGTGAAGTTGTTTCTCGTATTTCTATTCCCATAGATTCAAATTTTTTCTTAAGTTCATTCCCAAGTGGATAGGCAAGGGCCTGAGTTTCAATGTATACAAGTTGAGGTATGAAGGGCTTAATCATGGAGTCACTTCCTCAGTAAGGGATTACGTTACATCATAGCGCCAAAATAATACTCATACATTTGTTTGGCTTCTTGAGCCGTTTTATACATCGCATACTCATCAGATAAAGGGTAGTATGTATCATACATAAAAAGGGATAACTCTTGGGGGTTTTCAGGGTTAGCAGTGATCGTTGCTTCTTGTATAGTTGCAACGTTTTGTGTATGGGGATTGCGATAGATGACATAAACTGAATCCCCAGCTTGTAACTCATGTATATCCATAATCTGTTTCATCCCTTTCAATAAGTAATTACTGTAATAGTAATTTTACCTTTAGTCATTGAATTATTTGTTTAACCAAAAAGTAAAATTTGTCAAAATGTATAGTCATAATAAAACAAGAAAAAATAGTTATAGATATTCGTTAAATGATATCGATGAAGTGATTTTGTAACAGCAGTTCTATCCGTTCTCCTTTTTTGGTATGATAAAGGTAATTGTATGTAAAGGAGGATATGTCATGATTCATCAAACTTGGACTGAAAGCGAAACAATCAAAAAAGTAAAATGCGTACATACGAATGCAAAAAAATATATGGTAAACCGTGCGTTAACTGCTGAAAAAGTGTACGATGTAAAAAATGAAACGGAAGAATTTTACTTTGTCGTCGATAACACAGGAAAAGTGGGCGGGTACTACAAAGATTATTTTCAAGAGGTATAAAAAGGTTGGTTTCATTTCAGTTGTATATTATACGACTGAATTTTAGATTTATTTAAAAAAGGCTCTTTTCTCAAAGATTGTTGCTTTTAGCTTTTGGGCCGTAAGCCAAGCGGATGCTTGGCTCTTCACGCATAGCGTGAAAAACGGTCCAAAAGCAACAAAGTTTACGAAAACAGCCTTAAAAAATAAGTAGACTGACTCGATGTGTTACGTACTTAAACGGTATTGTTAAAGTATCGTGTTAAGTGCAACACTAGAGCCAGTCTTTTTTTACAATTTTTCTAATGAGTGCCTGAGCTTCTCTTTGTCAATATGAGTACCGATAAATACTAAAGTTGTAGGATAATTCATCATATCAGGTAATAAAATGGGTTGCCCGTTCGTATATTGAAACGAATATAGGAGGTCAGATTCCTTAAAACGAATAAATCCTTTAATACGGTAGATTGAATTAGGTAGAGCAGTAATAAATTGCTCAAACCTTTCATGACTAATGGGACATTTGAACATATAGACATAGGTTTGCAATGCTAACTTGTCGATTGTTACAGTTGATTTTTCTTCTTTTGCATTTAGTGAAATGCCAGTAATGACAGAAGGGTTAATATCGGCATTTGTTGTCAGAATAGCCAATGCACGATTGTTTAGCGCCTGAATGGAGTAAAGTATAGATGAATGGGAACTCTCGTTAGTGAGATCACTTTTATTTAATAGTAATAAGTCGGCATGCCTTATTTGTTCTACAATCAGCTCTTTTACTGTAGGCTCAAGATGATGTCTATTGTTCCAAAGTGAGAGGTCAATGATTGTAATAATCCCTTTCATTTTAATTTTAGGTGCAATCGAAGGGGACAGGCAAGCGTCAAATACTTCTAATGGGTGGGCAGCGCCAGTTGTTTCAATATAAATGGCATCGAGCAAATTTTCCTCAAGTAGTTTCCCTAGTTGTTCTTCAAATTGATCGATAATCGTACAGCAAACACAGCCGTCTAGTAATTCCTTCAACGGTAAGTCATTAGAAATGGCAGAACTGTCAATCGAAACTTTGCCAATTTCGTTCATCACGACTCCAACATTTCTCCCAGCTTCTTTTTCATGCTTTAATAAGGATTTCAATAACGTTGTTTTGCCACTTCCTAAAAATCCAGAGAGTATGTATATTTCTGTTTGGTTCATCAAATAACTCCTCGTATGTTCAAGTTAAAAGGTAATTTTATTATACACTAGTTGATATGTAGTTGTATTTAGACAACGAGGGTGACTCTAAAGAATTATTGGAGACACTCTCGTTTTGTAAATTGTTTAAAACAAAGGCCATTCACTCAACGTTTCTTTATTACATCTTGTTTTTCTAAAAAAATTTGGATATTCATAATAATACTAATAAATAAACTAATCCATAAGCTCATCTCTACTATAGTAAGGTTAAGCTCTAACCGAATAGACCATAAGTTGTTTATGATAAAAGGTGAAAAAAGTAAAAATGTTCCTGCGATAAGGCACGTTTTAACAAACTTCTGTACTAAACTCTCCTTAATACCGAGCCAGCTCCCGATTTTTTCAAGAAATAATAATATAATTCCACCACCATCTAGTCCGGGAATCGGAAGGAGGTTAATCATTGCATAAAGTAAACTAAGTAATGCTATACCTAAAATCGCACTATCCATTAGTTGAGCTAGTGAATTATACAATTCGAGTTGGCCAATTAAGTCACGGTCAGGGGAATATATCGTTGTAATTTTAATCGAAGGTATAAATAATAGAAGATGATAAATTCCTTTAAAAGCTTGGATAACACCATTGAAAAAAGCTTCAGTTTGCTGGTAGCTAAAATAACCGTAGCAAAGTAAGTAAAGGAATAGATTTGCTATAGCTCCTGCTAGGAGGTATCCTAATTTAACAGTGAAGCTTGTTTGTTGAAATTGTTCTAGATCCACTGTTATTTTTCCGCTAACGGGTATTAAGTGAAAAGAGCATTGGCAGTTGTTAATGATTGTCCGATAGAGTAATGGGCCACGCCCTACATTAAATTCCTTAACTTTTATTCCTGAGAGAAGTGCAAAACAATAATGCCCCCATTTATGAATAAAAAGAATAAAATATACCGCTAAAATTAACTTTAGGATTAGGAAGATTTCATATAAAGTCACATTCTAGTCCCCCCTTATCCCCATTAGCAATGCATTATTAATGAAGAGGTGAAATCATTTCCAAACATCCTGATGACAATTATATTTCATCATATGATGCAAAGGGAGAACTAGAACGAAATCATTCATAGTTTTTTAATTGCTGTACTAGCTGCTTAAAGAGCTCTTCATTTTTTTCATCTAAAGCTTTATCAATCTGGCGTAGTAACATTTCTTTTTTATTTTGAACTAACGATTGTTCAATGACTTTCTCTGCTTGTTTAGTGACTTTCTCATAATATTCATAACGTCTAATATTATCGATTGCTTTATTTTCAATAAGTTGCAGATAGCGATGATTATTGAGCTTACCGTAAAAATGTAGTAACAAATAGACGGGTTCAGTTGGATTACTCATTATTTCACTATAAGCTACAGCAACTTCATCGTATACGCGTCCTGATTGATAGTATTTAAAACCAATTTCGTCTGAGTTAATACTAGAAATAACAACGGTTCTTCTGTTGGCTTTCAATTCATCCGTAAAATGGACATTTTCTAATATATGAAAATTTTTAATTATAACCTCTAGTAATCTTCTTGCATCTGCTTTCTTTAAGCGATGGTTTTCTAAAAACCATTGTAAGAAAGCTTTTTTTTCGTTCGCAGAAACCCATTTGCTCATTGAAAAAACCCCTTGGAAAAAACTATGATCATATTATTATACTAAAAAATAGAGGGCTAAGACTAATTGGTTGTTAGATTTTTTAACAATAAATTTTAAAAAAACTGGTTGACAGTTTCAGAGATAATAAAGCTAACTCAGTATTCAAACGTTTTATTAATTTACTACGTGCTCTGCGCCGGGAGTTATGACGTTTAAATGGAGATGTCTTTGTCCAATACTAGGTGTGTAGGGATGAAGATGAACGAAGAGCAAATCGCTGATGTATTTTAAACTTTATGGTTATGGTTACTTATATATAAACCAACAAAATAACAATGCGTTTATGTAAGGGTGACATTTTTCAATTTACCTTTAAAATACTATAATGGATGTAATTACTACATCGGTAGGTGGACGAAGCAGGAGGTTATTCCATTGTTTGGATTGTTTAAAAAGAAAAAAGAAAAAAATATAGAAAAATCTAAAACGAATCGCGTTATTTATATGTCAAACCATGTCTCTAAAAATGATTTGGTTTATTTACATCGTGAATTGCCATTACATGTACATTTTTTCGTCTTTAATAAAGGAGAATACGAGTTAGCTGAAAAGAATTTAGTTGGACGGAAAGTTACACTTTTTGAAGAAATAACACCTGATGCACTAAAAAAAATAATCTCAATTATCGAAGCGGAAGAGCCTGTCCTTTTATTTCCGGAATTAAGAGTTTCTCGGTTCGGGAATGTTATGAAAATTTATGAAGAAGTAGCCTTTATAGCTAATCGGACAGAAGCGACAATCTATCCAGTCATCATTCAAACAAATGATGGAAAGGGAAAGATGATTAGTTTTACTTCATTAAATCCTTTTTCGGATAAAGATGCTGCAATACATATTGGAGAACCATTTCAACTTAATATTCAAAAGAAACCAGAAGTGAATGAAAAAGAATTGGCTTCTTCAATGATCTATCAGAAGATGACAGAACTCTATGCAAAGTCGATGTATAAATATAATGTTAATTTATTCAATGAATTGCTAGAAGCATCGAGAATGTTCGATCCGAACAAAGTCATCATTAAAGATCCTACAAATGCTTTAACATACAAAAAATTATTACTAGGTGTTCAAGTATTAAGCTCTAAGCTAGAAACGATGCTAGAGGAAGAAAGAGTTGGAGTATTTTTACCTTCTTCAATTGGGCAAGCCGTGTGTTTGTTTTCTTTATTTAAAATTGGAGTGACTCCTGCGATATTAAATTTTACAATGGGTCAATCGACATTAATCGATTGTTGTGAAACGGCAAATGTAAACACGATTTTAACGTCTAAATTGTTTATAGAAAAAGCTGAGCTAGGGGAAATGATTGAAGTATTTGAGAAAAATAGACTATCTATTATTTACCTTGAAGAAGTAAAAGAAAGTTTAAGTTCGAAAGATAAAATAGTTGGATTAAAAAAACATGCGAGTTCACAGAGATCAGTTCACTCCAAAAATGAAGTGATCTTATTTACTTCAGGAAGTGAGAATAAACCAAAAGGTGTTATATTAACGCATGATAATATTTACGCAAATATTCACCAAGCTTTATCGATCATCGATTTACATTCAGGCGATCGAATGTTGAATCCGTTACCGATGTTTCATAGCTTTGGGTTAACGATCGGGACGTTCCTGCCACTTTTAGCAGGAATTCCTGTTGTGATTCATCCATCACCGATCCAATATAAAGTAATACCAGAGATTATTTATAATGAAGATATTACGATTTTACTAAGTACACCAACGTTTTTAAATGGGTATGGGAAAAATGCCCACCCATTTGACTTTCAAACGGTTCGGTATGCAATTGCTGGTGCTGAAAGTGTTAAAGAGGAAATCAAGGAGTTATTCCAACAAAAGTTTGGAATCCGAATTTTAGAAGGCTACGGTGCCACAGAAGCAGCTCCACTTTTGTCAGTCAATACGCCAATGCATACTAAAGAGCATTCAGTTGGAAAAATGGTTCCAGGAGTTCAGTACAAAGTACAAAAGGTCGAAGGTATTGAAAAAGGTGGAAGCTTATTAATCAAAGGACCTAACTTAATGAAAGGATATTTAATTCACGGGAAAGGATTTGTACCATTTAACGATTGGTATGATACTGGGGATGTCGTTGAAATTGATGATTATGGGTACATCACAATTAAATCACGATTAAAACGGTTTGCGAAAATTGGTGGGGAGATGGTTTCCTTAAATTTAGTAGAAGAAATTGTAGCTCAGTGCTTTGATGATATTGGATTTGCTGCGGTCAGTATTGGTGATAAACGAAAAGGTGAAAAAATCGTTTTATTTACGAATCATGAAGAATTTAATATGCGTGAATTAAAGCGATTTGTCAAAGCTCAAAAACATTCGGCATTACTGATTCCACAAGAGGTAATGCAGATTGAGGAGATACCTCTATTAGGTAGTGGGAAAACAGATTATGTTAAACTCGAGCAATTAGCAAAAAGTGAGTGATATATTTGAAGACAATCGAAGTAGTTGGAGCAGTGATCATTAATGAAAGCAATCAAATTCTTTGTGCTTTAAGATCTAAGACGATGTCTATGCCAAATCACTGGGAGTTTCCTGGAGGGAAAATAGAAAAAGGAGAAAATAAAGAAGAAGCATTAATACGAGAAATTGATGAGGAGCTGGGTTGCTCGATACACGTGAAAGAAAAAATAGCAGATACACATTATCAAAATGAGTCTTTAGTCGTTCATTTACATACATATATCGCTAACATTATTGACAGGATACCAGTGGCCCGGGAGCATGCGCAGTTAAAGTGGGTAAGTGTTGCTGAGCTTAATAAATTGAACTGGGCACCTGCGGATCTTCCAACAGTTCAATGGCTCCAACAAAACGTGGGAATCAGGGATTAGCGGTCGGAATCATAGTAATGTATGAAGAAAACGGCATCTCTTATTGAGCTACCGTTTTACCTTGTAAATTGAAGCATTTTTCCATTGCCATAATATCTACAAAATGACCGTCTAATTTCCCTTGATTATAAAAAATACCGACTTCGCGGTAGCCATTTTTTCGATAGAGAGCTTGTGCTAGCGCGTTATGTGGAAAAGTAAATAAGATTATTTTATAAAAATGATTGGCCCTTGCAATTTGATCTAAGCTCTTCAATAGTTTGCTACCAACACCTTGGCCGCGATATTCACGATGAATGTAAATTGACAAATCGGCAACTCCATCATACGCAGAACGAGTTGAATACGGATTGAGAGAAGCCCACCCGACAACCTTACCATTTATTTCAGCGACGATAACAGAATATCTCCCTTGGTGTTTGGTAAACCATTCTTTCATATATGTAATGTCTTTAGTGTCTGTTTCTAATGTAGCAATTCGGTCTTCTATTCCTTGATTATAAATGATACGTATTACTTCTAAGTCTCCTTCGATAGCTAGTCGTGTCAAAATCTGCTTTTCCATAGCCTTTATGTCCTTTCAGTTTATTTTTAATCAATTATGTATGTTAACAATAACATAACTTAGGAAATAGTTTGAATATATGATTAGTAGTCGTTAAAATAGAGGTTGACTGTATAATCGTATCATAATATTTTTTTCCTTACGTTTATAGGCTAAAGTTATACATAATAGGAACCGCATATCAACCAGGGGAGGAACATTTATTGAGTGTAATGAGAACCATCGTCGGAATTTGGAAAAGCTCAGAAGAAACAAGTGAACAACCCAAAGTACCCGAATTAAAAACACGATATTATCGAAAAAGTCGAGAAGCGATGATTGAGCACGTTACAAGGTCAATCAACCAAAAGTTCACAGGATGGAAAATAAAAAAAGTAGATACTGAACGTGGAGAATTGATTATTGAAAAAGTACAAGGAACTCCATTCTTAATGGTCGTTTCTATTTTCAAGATTGATCCGGTCAATTGTGCGATCGATGTACATTGTTCAAAACAAGGTACTTTAGGTGATTTTGGACAAAGCTATAGATACATTCAACATTTTTTTAACACTTTATCTTTATAAAAAGCTGTTTTCGTAAACTTTGTTGCTATTGGACCGTTTTTTGAACATAAATCAGCCCTAATGGACAAATTCATTTGTCCATCTGGCTGATTTATGTTCAAAGGCTTCACGCCAAAGCGTGAAGAACCAAGCTTTCCTTTGGTTAACGGTCCAATAGCTAAAAGCAACAACCTTTTAGAAAAGAGCCTTATAAAATGAAGAAAACCCCTTTTAACATTCGTTTATTGTGTTAAAGGGGTTTTCCACTTATAAAAGAGAAAAATAATAAAACATAGGAAGTAAATCAATAATGTGACAATACCAAATTCAGAAGGAAGGAATAACCGAATTATCATACTTAAAGCTAACGCTAAGTAAAGAAAGCTAAGGAGCTTTTTCATTTCATCATTATTAAAGAAATTGGTTAATTTGGCTCCTAATGGACTGCCGAAAAAGGTTCCTGCAATTAACACAAGCCCTACCATGTATTCGATTGATGTTGTTAACGAGTACTTAACAAAACCGACAAGAACTATGAGTACAACTGATGCAAGACTTGTCCCGACCGCAACACTTACAGGAAATTTCAGTAATCCAATTAAAAGAGGTACAATAATAAACCCTCCGCTTACTCCTAGCATAACAGAAAACATACCTGCGATTAATCCAATTCCTATAAAATATATGTATGCTGGCAAAAATGGTTTACGTTGCTCTGATAAATTTTTTATTACAGGGCGTTTGATCCACAAAAAAGAAGCAAAGGTAAGTAAAAGTATAATAAAAACGAATGGAATAATGACTTCGGCCAGACGGTGCCTTTCTAGAAAAAGGACAAATGGTTGAGTGATTTGAACAGCAATGATCCCTGCTATAGAAATCATACTCGCTTCTTTCCAGCGAATATTTTTTAACCGTAAATGAGCAAAAGTCCCGAATAAAGATGTGGATAATGATAGCATTAAGCTCGTTCCGATGGCTACTGTCGGTGGGGTTCCTAAAATAAGTAATAAGGGTGCTAATATGACACCTCCGCCAATACCAAACAAACCGGAAAATGTTCCAATAATAAGACCTATAATAGCAAATATGACTAGCTCCATAAAACCCTCCTCTCCTATTTAAAAAAATAACTTCAAAACATGAACTGAATATTAAGCTAGCATGAAATTATGGCAAATTTTATTTAGCGAGACAAGCGAGAAGAAAATCACACATAAATTATCCCAGTAGTAATATCTTCATTGTACCTGTTTACTATTTTCTAATGCAAGAATCTTTCTAGTGCAAGAATCGGGAAGTGAAAAGTGGATCATACTCTTATTTGGGAATCTACTTTTCATAATATGTAGTATGGTCTGATTCAATCGAATTTTCAGATGAAGCAAGTAATAAAGCAGAAGAGGATGAAATTTGTCAGGTCATTAGAGACTCTCAAGTTAGTGCAGAATAGTATAGTGCAATTATATGTATTTTGCTGCACTCATAAAAAGAAAGAAAGCGATAGATAAAGACATCCCTAAAACTAAGGTTTTTTCTTGTCGGTCTAGGCCTTTCCATTTCGCAATCATGAGATTACCTCCTAAATGGTTTGTTCTAGCCTATGTAGAAATCTAGTAATTTATTACACACTTAAGATAAGAAAAAATATTAATAGAGTAGTGTCAGGCACCTTTCACAAAGTACTGTGCGATAGGTCCCTGACACCGTTTTAGTTTGGATACTTAGGGTTATGATGGATATTTTTTCTATAGTTCACCATGTATTTGTGGAAGAACCATTCTCCTCCCGTAATGAGCAAAGCAGAAATAAAGGCGACGAAAAACGGAATTCTCAGGCCTTGTAATAGTGGTCCGATGATCCAAATGAGCCAAGTAGCAATGAATAAATCAGCTAAAGTGGCAACTACATTGTTTGAAATTTTTAAAATATACAAATCCCCAACAGCATAGCTTACTGCTGCAACTAAAATTCCGATACCTATCGGTGTCCAAACGGGGTAGTTATAGGCGACGGACATAACAAGAAGTAGTACAATGAGTGTCATAGCCATTTTGATTAAAATAGGGTTTAAATGTTTAAAAATAATAACCACTCCTTAATTTTTTCATTATCGTTAGTATGTACAATGGTTAGCGAACTTATTGAAAAAATGATTGAAGTGTTTTTAAAGGAACAATATTCGACCATACTAGTAGCAGAAAAGGACGGACGGCTAATTGGACACATCTTAGCCAAAGGTGGAGTATGTGAATGAGTATTACATGTCAAAATTATTGGATAAAATAAAAAGCTCTTTTCTCAAAGATTGTTGCTTTTAAGCTTTTGGACCGTAAGCCAAGCGGATGCTTGGCTCTTCACGCATAGCGTGAAGGTTTTGAAAATAAAATAGCCGTTCAGACAAATGAATTTGTCTTGAAAAGGCTATTTTATTTTCAAAAAATGGTCCAAAAGCAACAAAGTTTACGAAAACAGCCAAATAAAAAGCTTACACATACGGTTATTATCGTATAAAATAGATAAGTCTTTGTTTATTCTTTATTAATGTTAAATTTTACAGAAGGATTAAAGACATTCAATTTTCACGGTACTTAAATCATGTTTTACAAAATTAAAAATACTGTTTTAAAAATGAAAGGATGGTTCACTCTTGAATCCTTTTTCACATAAGATCGTTGAATTATTAGCACCTGTTGGTAATTGGAATTGTTTACGTGCAGCAGTCGCTAACGGGGCAGATGCTGTTTTTTTTGGTATTGGTAAATATAATGCCAGAGTCCGAGCCGATAATTTTCAAATCGAAGAGCTTCCTCATATTATGGCGTATTTACACAAATATAATGTACGTGGTTATGTAACGTTTAACATTTTAGTATTTGAAAATGAGTTAGAAGATGCAAGACAATTAGTAACTGCATGTATGGAAGCGGGAGTAGATGCGTTGATCGTCCAAGATATGGGGCTCATGCATATGATCCGTGAAATGTCTCCTGACTTCCCGATTCATGGCTCGACACAAATGACAGTTACTTCAGCGGAGGCTGTTGAGTTTCTTGCTCCTTATAACATTGAAGTTGTTGTTTTAGGACGTGAAAATAACTTAAAACAAATTAAATCGATTTCGAATAAGACTGAAACACCGCTCGAAGTATTTGTTCACGGAGCCCTCTGTGTTTCCTACTCAGGACAATGTTTAACGTCAGAAATGTGGGGCGGACGTTCTGCAAACCGTGGGGAATGTGCACAAGCCTGTCGATTGCCGTATGACTTGATGGTTGATGGAGAAAGAAAAGAAATGGGCAACATCGCTTATGTTTTATCACCAAAGGATCTCGCAGCGATTGACTTAGTACCGGAGCTTATTGAAGCTGGGGTTTCTTCATTTAAAATTGAAGGTCGTCTCAAATCACCAGAATATGTGGCGAATGTCGTTAGTAAATATCGTAAAGCGATTGATGAATATATGGCTGGAAGTGATTACCGTCCATCCGTTGAAGAAATTCGTGAATTAGAGCAAAGCTTTAGCCGCGGATTTACACATGGATTTTTAGAAGGGACGAATCATAAAAAACTTCTTGATGGCACATTCCCGAAAAAACGTGGCGTTTATTTAGGTACGGTTAAAAAAGTATTAAAAGATGCCGTTCTTTGTAATCTTGAAGCACCGCTAAAACGTGGTGATGGGCTCGTATTTGATGCGGGGCGCCCAGAAGAAAAAGAAGAAGGCGGCCGAGTGTATGATCTTCGGAAACGTGGAGAAAAAATACCGGGAGAAGTGCCTTTTGGCTTAATCGAAATTGTTCCTGGACGTCACGATGTGAACTTAACAAAGGTTAAAGTTGGCGATAAAATTTGGAAAACGAGTGACCAAGAGCTTGAAAATCGTCTCCGCAAAACGTATGAAGGTGAAATGACATTTAAGCTTTTCCCTGTAAGCATTGAAGCTAGCGGCGAAATAGGCAAACCTTTAGTGACGAAATGGACAGATCTTGTTAACAGTAATTCTGTCATTGTCCGTTCAGAAGTTGAGCTTGATAAAGCAATGAAACGTCCACTAACAAAAGAGTATTTAGCAGACCAATGGGGTCGTTTAGGCGGAACAATCTATGAATTGAATCAATTAGTGCTTCAATTAGAAGGTGAATTAATTGTTCCCGTAAAAGAGCTTAATCGCATGCGTCGTGTGGCGGCTGAGCAATTACTACAACTTCGAGAACAGCCTCGCCAATATAAAATTAATGATAAAGACAATATTGTTTCAGCAAAAAGAAATCGATCACGAAAAGTTGCAAATAGTGAGCTAATCGCTTTATGTCGTACGATGGAACAAGTGGAAGCGGCTTGTCAGACAGATGTTCATTATGTATATGCCGACTTCGAGTTTACGACCGATTATCCTGATGCAGTTAAAGTAGCAAGAAAATATAATAAAGCAATTGCTTTAGCGACACCAAGGATCCACATGCCTGGAGAGAATGGGATCTTGAATGGAATTTTAAAAGCGAATCCAGATGCCATCCTTGTACGCAGCCTAGGAGCGGTGCAGTATTATACTTCTCAACAGTTAGACATCCCACTGTTTGGAGATTTTTCATTAAATATTGCGAACCACAAGGCAGCAGAGCTGTTTATACATCGTGGTTTGGATCGAGTAACTCCTTCGTACGACTTAAATGTACAACAAATGGTTGATATGCTTGAAGTATCCCCGACTGATCAAATGGAGCTTGTTATTCATCAGCATTTACCGATGTTCCATACTGAGCATTGTGTATATTGTACATTTTTAAGTGAAGGTACTGACTTTACAAACTGTGGACGTCCTTGTGAAGAACATCGAATTTCGCTTCAAGACCGAGTTGGCTTTTCTCATCCCGTCCGTGTTGATATCGGATGTCGTAATACCGTTTATAATGCGATTGAACAATCAGGAGCCGAGTATTTGCCACAATTTTTACAATTAGGCATCCAACATTATCGCGTCGAGTTTCTTGAGGAAACAGGTGAAAAAGTAAAAGAAGTTCTTTCACTATACCGTGAAGCATTAGACGGGAAACGTTCTGGAAGTAGTGTTTGGAGAGAGTTAAAAGCAACGAATCAATTAGGAGTAACCCGTGGACAACTGATTAAAAAGTAATATGTAGCCGATGAGTTTTCTCATCGGTTTTTTTCTTTGGCTGTTTTCGTAAACTTTGTTGCTTTTGGACCATTTTTTACGCTATGCGTGAAGAGCCAAGCATCCGCTTGGTTTACGGTCCAAAAGCTAAAACCAACAATCTTTGAGAAAAGAGCCTTTTTTTGACATATGGAGATATAAATTTGAGTTTCATCGATAAATCGTGTTTTTAAAATAAAAATGGTATGATATGAATAGTATTTATAGAGGGTGGAGGAACGAATGAAAGATAATGAAAATGGTAATATAGAAGAACATGAATATGAGGAACCACGACCAGAGGACTTCCTATTTGATGAAGAGGATGAAGATTCTGAAGGCGTTGAGAAACAAAAAAGACGCAAAGCATTTATGATAAAAACGGGTGCTATCGTTATATCTTTTTTTCTAGTGATCAATGTGTTAGGTGTTTGGTTCAATATGTTTAGTTTAGATGCACTTCAATTTTTGCGAAAGTCAAATGAACTATCAGAGCAAGAAGATATTCAATTGTATAAAGAAGCAGTAGTTACGATTCAAGCTGACCATGCAAAAGGGACAGGTTTTGCTGTCTCACCTGATGGATTGATTATTACGAACCACCATGTTATCGATGGAAAAGGAAAATTTATAGTTAGTTTTCCGAATGGTGATTTATATGAAGGAACTGTTATTGATTCAAATGAAGAACTAGACTTAGCGTTTGTGCATGTTTCAGCAAATGATGTTCCATATCTTACATTGGAAGATAAAAGTGGCAAGATTGGCGATGAAATTTATGTAATTGGCAACCCATTGATGCACTCACAAATCGTAACAAACGGACAAATTATTGAAAATGAAGATCGATTACAAGTATTAAAAATATCAGCACCGATCTATAGCGGTAATAGTGGTAGTCCTGTTATCAATGAAAATGGAAAGGTAATTGGGGTAGTTTATGCACGAACAGTTCCAAGTTTACTGGATGAAGAAAGCTCTGTCGGCCTAGCAGTACCTATTCAATATGTTAATGAAGAATTAGAACGACTTGTATTTGAATAGATAGATAAAAAGGAGAGAGGGGATTAGATGGATAAAATCGCAGTTATATCAGATATACATGGAAATACTCCTGCATTACATGCTGTGTTAAAGGATATTGAAAAACGGCATATCACACATATTATTTGTCTAGGGGATTTAGTTGGAAAAGGGCCGCATTCGAGTCTGTCCATTGATATAATTAAAGAAAATTGTGAGAAAGTTGTAATGGGGAACTGGGATGATATTATTACGAAGGAACCAAAGTTTGAAGCATTACGTTGGCATCAACAGCAATTACGTAATGATCAAGTGAATTATCTAAAAAAGCTACCTTTCTCGGTAGATTTTTATATGAGTGGAAGGCTCATTCGTTTATTTCATGCATCACCGAGAAGTGTTTTTGAACGAGTTCAGCCATGGGATTCTCTAGAAAAACGCTTATCGCTTTTCACAAATTCGGAATTAACTGAAAACCTTGCTGATGAAAAAGAACCAGACGTAGTCGGCTATGGCGATGTTCATAATGCATATGTGCAAAATCTCCAAGGTAAAACTTTATTCAATTGTGGTAGTGTCGGAAACCCGTTAGAAATTACGCAAGCTTCTTATGCGATTTTAGAGGGAGAATATCAGTCAGAACAATTAAGGAGCTTTTCGATTCAATTTGTACGAGTTCCCTACGATATTGATTTAGCTATACAGCAAGCAAAGGATGTAAATATGCCAGAACTAGAAGATTACATCAAAGAGTTAACGACTGCAAGATATCGCGGTCTAAAAGATTAATAAGGATTGAATTACGCTTATTGCTTTTATAACCGGTGTGGGTATACATTTTAAAGTGAACCGTGATTATGAAAGGAGGTGATTACTATGAAAGTAGATTCTAACGAATTTGAACGGTGCATGCAAATATTGATGGATGCAGAGGAGGAAGGAGAGTTTATTTTAAATAAAGAGATAATAAACACTAATACAGAACACTAGAATATATCCTTATTACAATGCTATAAGGATTCATTTTTATCTCATATATGTAAATTACATATATGAGTTGTATTCTAATTTGGTTTCCTTTAAAGGAAAAGGGAACTAAAGAAAAGCTAAAGAGGATAGAAAAAGCATTTTTAGCTTTATTCTATCCTCCTTTTTTAAGAAATTATAACTCTTCAAATGATGTCTAGCTTCAGCGTCCAGCGTCCAGCGTCTAGTGGACTTCGCTGCTCCTCCTTACGATAAGTCAACATCGCCTCGTTAGCACTCGCCGTGTTTCCTTTATCTCATACGGGGGAGCTCCAGTCCATACACCGCTAAACGGGCGCTTGTGCTTTTCATGTCTAGCTTCAGCGCCTGCGACAGGCGATTATGCACTTGCAGCTTCTAGATACTCATCATAAGTCATCAGTTTGTCAATAATTGTACCTTCTGGAGTAATATCAATAATACGATTTGCAATCGTTTGAATAAATTGATGGTCATGAGAAGTGAAAATCATGGAACCTTTATAGTTTATCAAGCCATTATTTACGGCTGTAATGGATTCTAGGTCTAAGTGGTTCGTTGGCTCGTCTAATAATAGAACGTTAGCGCCACTTAACATCATTTTCGAAAGCATACAACGAACTTTTTCACCCCCAGATAATACGCTCGCTTTTTTCATAACTTCTTCACCAGAGAAGAGCATTCTTCCAAGGAACCCTCTTAAGAAGCTTTCACTTTGGTCATTCGGTGAAAATTGCCGTAACCAATCGACTAGGTTCAAGTCGCAGCCTTCAAAGTATTTAGAGTTATCTTTAGGGAAGTACGCTTGAGATGTCGTTAACCCCCATTTATACGTTCCACTATCAGCTTCCATTTCACCCATTAAAATTTTAAATAAAGTCGTTTTCGCAATTTCGTTCGTTCCTACTAATGCAACTTTATCGTCTTTATTCATTGTAAAGCTTACATTATCTAATACCTTTACGCCGTCAATCGTTTTTGTTAAACCTTCAACACGGAGTAAGTCATTTCCGATTTCACGTTCTGGTGTAAAGTGAACGTATGGGTAGCGACGGGATGACGGCTTGATGTCATCTAAGGATATCTTTTCTAATGACTTTTTACGAGAAGTTGCTTGTTTTGATTTGGACGCATTTGCTGAGAATCGAGCAATAAAGTTTTGTAGCTCTTTAATTTTTTCTTCTTTTTTCTTATTTTGATCTTGTGCCATTTTCAGTGCTAGTTGGCTTGACTCGTACCAAAAGTCATAGTTTCCAACGTAGATTTGAATTTTTCCAAAGTCTAAGTCAGCAATATGCGTACATACTTTATTTAAGAAGTGTCGATCATGGGATACAACAATAACAGTGTTTTCAAAATTGATTAAAAACTCTTCTAGCCATTGAATCGCTTGAATGTCTAAATGGTTCGTCGGCTCGTCAAGTAATAGAACATCAGGCTTACCGAATAAAGTTTGAGCTAATAATACCTTTACTTTATCGCCACCTGTTAACTCTGCCATTTTTTTATAGTGAAGATCTTCACCGATTCCTAACCCTTTTAAAAGGATAGCAGCTTCAGATTCGGCTTCCCACCCATTCATTTCAGCGAATTCACCTTCAAGTTCAGCGGCTTTAATACCATCTTCATCACTGAAATCTTCTTTCATGTAAATGGCATCTTTTTCTTGCATGACTTCGTAAAGTCGAGCATGTCCCATAATAACCACTTTTAAAACTTCAAAATCTTCATACTCAAAGTGATTCTGTTTAAGTACCGCTAGCCGTTCACCTGGGTTCATATGAACTTCACCTTGCTGTGGTTCAATTTCACCTGACAGTATTTTTATAAACGTTGATTTACCAGCGCCATTTGCACCAATTAAACCGTAACAGTTGCCAGGCGTAAATTTAATATTTACTTCTTCAAATAGTTTTCTATCTCCATAACGTAAACCTACATTTTGTACTGTAATCATTTATATAAAACCCTCCAAAAACAATATCTATGAAATTATACCATTAATTAAAGTGATAAAAAACTAAAGAACATTATGACCGTCAATTAAATACACTATAAGAAATAAGAGTAACAGTAAAAATAATTATTTTTTTTCAAAAAAACAAATACAAGTTGACAGGTAGGAATTGTTTGAATAATATATAATTAAGTAAAAAAAGATTAATAGTCTTCAATATATATCTGATTTAAAGAGATTAGAAATACAGCTATAATAAAACGAATAAGAATAGTATGATTTAAAAGGGGATGAGTGGTATGTTAAAAGCAGTATTTACAAATTTTAAGAAAATGTTTGTTGAACACTATACTTCAACAATTGCACCATATCACCTCTTATTTAATGAACGATTTATGGAACGCTATACGTCTTTTTATTCTTGGCATCAATTTATTCGGAATAGTTACTTAGATACTACAAACTTCCAAGATATGATTGAAGCTCATAAAGAAGAATGGGATCAATTTATTGCAAGAACGACACATTTTAACTCATGGAGTGAAATGTTAAATAAAGCTGAGGAACAATACGTTCTAGAACGACCTCATGGACCTTATCTATTTATGTAATGACGAACAAGGCTGACATTTTAAGTCAGCCTTGTTTCTTTTCAACCTTATCAGTAAAGGATGTTATAGCACTTTGAGCTAATAGGTGGAGTGTGGCATCGTCCATAGGTGGATTATGAAGACCCGCTCGGACGTCTCGGTAATAGCGCTGCAATGGACTGTTTTCGGATAGACTTCTCGCTCCTACAATGCGCATGGCCTTATCGACTATTTTTATGGTCGTGTTGGTAACGACGTGCTTCACTGCTGCAAGATCAGGTATCGTTATCGTTTTGTCTTCAAGCTGATCCCATTTGTCTGCGACTGATAACAAAAAGTGTCGCGCGTGCTTTAACTCTAGTTCCATTTCACCGATTTGTCTTTGCACATTCGGTAATTCGATAATCGTATGGTTGAGACTATTTGGTTGATAAGAGCTTGCAAACTTAATCGCATAATGGCTTGCTGCTTGTGCAATTCCTAAATAGCAGGCCGGTATATGAAGTAACCAACCATTTGCTTTTTGTTTCGGCCTTGCAGAGACAATTTCTAAGAGGTGATCTTCGTCAATTTTTACATCTTCAAGAATAAGATCATGACTTTCTGTTGCTCGCATGGCGATACTATTCCACGTTTCCTCAATACGCACTCCTTGTGTATCACGAGGAATTAAAAATTCTCCAATTTTATCATCACCATCTATGGCTGCAGACACGAGAAAAAAATCGAGGACAGGGGCCATCGTTGTAAATATTTTTCTTCCGCTAATTCTCCAATAGTTATGTTCTTTAATAACAGTGGTTTGCGGTTTGCCACCTCGAGTAGGTGAACCAGTTTGTGCTTCTGTTGCAGCACGATTCAATAAGGCATGCTCATTTACTTTCGCCATGACAGCTGCGTACTTATCTTTAGGCCACGGCCGAGTGGTAGCAAGGTCTAAAATGATTCCGACATGCCAACCAATCGAGAGCGCAGTCGATCCGCAGCCTTGGGCTAAACGTTCATGTAATAACACAAATTCGTAAAGAGTAGCCCCTTTTCCGCCAAATTCCGTTGGCAATGTAAGAGTTGTATATCCAGCTTGTTTTAATTCATTAATATTTTCAACTGGAAATGAACCTTCTTGATCATATTTTTGAGCTCTTTTGGCAAATTTGTCTGCTAATTGACCAATTTCATTGTATCGTTGTTCTTGTTCAACTGTTTTAAAAAACATTTTTTGCACCGCCTCTTAGTTCCTTACCTATTAACTACCATGAGTACAGGAAGAATGCAAATTTTATGGCTTTAAGTAATGAATTTTCTCTTGCGAATTAATGGAGTGTTTACAAATTAATACTTAATACGGGTTAGGGGAGGATGAGCAGTGTGACTATCCAACGGACAGTCACACTGTTCAAAAATAATCTTATAAGACTAATGGAGATTTTGACAGGTCAAAAGAGTGTGCTTGAATAGGTTTTATATTTTCTCGATTTGCAAGAAACTCAGGGCGCGGAGAAAGTTGTGAATATGGCGTCTCTAATTGATTTTTAATACTATTAAATACAAAAAACACATTACTGCGAGGGTATGGTGAAATATTTCCATTCGAACCGTGCATGATATTACATTCGAAAAATAAAACGGAACCTGCAGGACCCGTTGCTCGATCAATTTTTCCTCCTTTTTCAAGCAACCACTTTAGACTTTGTTGGTCGGGAACGCCGAACTCTTGTTTTTTCAAGGATTGTTGATAATGATTTCCAGGTGTCCCGCTAGAACATTGAACATAATATTGATGTGAACCCGGTATTAACATGAGTGGACCGTTAAATTCATAGTTATCGGTTAGAATGATTGAACAACTAACAGCACGCATACGAGGCATCCCGTCTTCAACATGCCATGTTTCGAAGTCAGAGTGCCAGTAAAACTCCTTCCCTTTGAATCCAGGTTTAAAGTTAATTCTCGATTGAGTTATGTACACCTTGCTACCGAGTAGCTGTTGAGCAATGTTGACTAATCGTTCATGTGAAGATAACCTTTGAAAGAACTCTGTATTTTTGTGTACATCAAAGACGGATCGTATTTCTTCACTACCTAGCTCGCGAATAATATGTGATTCATCGACTGTCCTATAATCGTCCATTGTTTGTTTCAGTTCTTTGCGTAATATATCTACTTCTTCATCTGAAAACATTTTTTCGCAAAGTAAGTAACCATTTTTCTCATAAAAGTTTAAGTCTTCCTGCTTTAATGGACCACTGTCCTGATGAATGTTATAAAGGACTGGATCTTTTCTTTTAATAATCGATGGAGTTTCGCTTATTCTTGAAGGATATAAATCAGTCATACGTATCAAGCTCCTTTTTAGAAAATTTTTCAGACAAAACTGCACCTTAAAGGTTTTTCCACGAACTATTATATTGACTTAGCATCACTTACTCAAACCTGCTATTAATGAATGTCACTTTTCTACAGCGGCTATAATGTTAATATTCAGAAAAAATAAATTACTAAGTAAATTTTACTCTCGTTATCACGATGTATCTCTACCAATTGGTTCCATTATGCGATTTTAAATGTCGGTACTACTTGATAATAAACAAAGCAAAAAACGCTCAAGATCATTGATCTGAGCGCTTGGAATTAGGTTAAATTACTTTTGTCGTCCACGATTCACAATTCCATTTTTCTGTCACGATATCATTGTAAAACTCAGGTTCGTGGCTAATCAACAGAATGCTTCCTTTATAGGCTTTCAATGCACGTTTTAGTTCTTCTTTTGCATCGACATCAAGGTGGTTCGTTGGCTCATCAAGTACGAGTAAGTTCGTTTCGTTGTTAATCAGTTTACATAGTCGTACTTTTGCTTTTTCTCCACCACTTAAAACCATAATTTTACTTTCGATATGCTTTGTCGTTAAACCGCATTTCGCCAGCGCTGCACGAACTTCCGCTTGGTTGTAAGATGGGAACTCACTCCACACTTCGTCGATGCAAGTATTGTGGTTATCACTTTTTACTTCTTGTTCAAAATAACCGATGTGGAGATAGTCTCCACGTTCAACCGTTCCAGACACCGGTTTAATTTCACCTAAAATACTACGTAATAACGTCGTTTTCCCGATACCATTTGCTCCGTATAAAGCGATTTTTTGCCCACGTTCCATACGAAGGTTTAATGGTCTTGATAGTGGTTCATCGTATCCAATGACAAGGTCCTTCGTTTCAAAAATCACCTTTCCAGACGCACGCGATTCTTTAAAGTTAAACTCTGGTTTTGGTTTTTCTTTTGCAAGTTCAATCACTTCCATTTTGTCAAGTTTTTTCTGGCGTGACATCGCCATATTACGTGTTGATACACGAGCTTTGTTTCTTGCGACAAAATCTTTAAGCTCAGAAATCTCTTGTTGCTGCTTTTTATAAGCTGCTTCTAATTGTTGCTTTTTCATTTCGTGGACTTCAAGGAAGTGGTCGTAATCACCGACATAGCGGTTTAATTCTTGGTTTTCCATATGATAAATAAGATTGATGACACTATTTAAAAACGGAATATCATGCGAGATTAAGATAAAGGCATTTTCATACTCTTGTAAATAACGTTTTAACCATTCAATATGCTGCTCATCCAAATAGTTGGTCGGCTCGTCCAATAGTAGAATATCAGGCTTTTCTAGGAGTAGCTTAGCAAGTAGGACTTTCGTACGCTGGCCACCACTTAAATCATCGACATCACGGTCTAAGCCAATATCAGTAAGTCCAAGTCCTCTAGCGATTTCTTCTACCTTTGCATCGATAATATAAAAATCATTGTTTGTTAATATATCTTGGATTGTGCCCGTTTCTTCTAATAGTTTTTCTAGCTCTTCAGGAGATACTTCTCCCATCTTATTGAAAAGCTCATTCATTTGTGCTTCTAGATCAAATAAATATTGAAACGCACTTTTTAAGACATCGCGCATCGTCATCCCTTTTGAAAGGACGGTATGTTGATCTAAATAACCAACACGCACACGTTTCGACCATTCAACTTTACCAGCATCGGGTTGTAATTTACCCGTAATAATATTCATAAACGTCGATTTACCTTCGCCGTTTGCACCAATTAGACCGATATGTTCTCCCTTTAAAAGCCGGAAGGATACATCGTTAAAAATAGCACGGTCACCAAAGCCGTGACTCAAGTTTTTCACAGTTAATACACTCATGAATGACAACCTTTCTTTCTAAATGAATTATAGATTATGAATGATTTATTTTTACACCTTACCTATTATAAAACGAATGAAACTATTTTAACATACTTAGAAATTATCCATTTTTATTGAAGGTGGAAGTTTGGAAAAAAACAAATTTTCCTTTAAAATGAAATAAGCAGTTGTTGGGAAGGAGTTAGTTCATGAATGCAAAAGCAGTCCAGTTTTTAAAACAGTATTTTGGCTACGAAATGTTTCGTAAAGGCCAGAATGATATTGTTGAGAAGGTGTTAGAAGGTAAACACACACTAGGAATTATGCCGACAGGTGGCGGGAAATCCATTTGTTATCAGGTTCCAGCACTCATATATACAGGGATTACTATTGTGGTATCACCTCTCATTTCATTAATGAAAGATCAAGTAGATGGATTGAATCAGCTTGGGATCACGAGTACATATATTAATAGTTCTCTATCTATAAGTGAATTAAATGAACGACTTGATAATATGAGGAATGGGGAATATAAGTTAATTTATGTTGCGCCTGAACGACTAGAAGACGAGCGCTTTTTTCGCTTATTGAATGAGATGCCGATCTCACTTGTTGCAATCGATGAGGCACACTGCCTTTCGCAATGGGGACACGATTTTCGCCCAAGTTACTTAAAGATTTCATCACTTATCAGACGCTTGCAGACGAACCCAGTCGTTTTAGCATTAACAGCAACAGCTACTCCTCAAGTTAGGGAGGATATTTGCCGTCATTTACATATTGAAGACGAGAATACGATTGTAAATGGTGCAAGGAGAGAGAACTTATCCTTACAAGTTGTAAAAGGACAGGACAAACTTTCTTATGTTTTACAATACTTAAAAAAGCATCAGGCGAGCTCTGGAATTATTTACGCTTCAACTAGAAAAGTAGTTGATCAGTTATATGAAAAGTTAACGGAAAAGGGCATCGCTGTTGGAAGGTATCATGCAGGGTTAACGGATCAAGAGAGAGCAAAGTATCAGAATGACTTTATTCGTGACAATATTACTGTAATGGTTGCAACGAATGCGTTCGGGATGGGAATTGATAAAAGCAACGTGCGGTTTGTACTTCATTACAATTTACCGAGAAATATTGAAGCGTATTATCAAGAAGCAGGGAGAGCAGGAAGAGATGGTGAAGAAAGCGAATGTGTCCTCCTCTTTGCCCCTGATGATATTCGCATTCAAAAGTTTTTAATTGAACAGTCTGATATTGAAGAAACAAGAAGAACGAATGAATATAAAAAGCTACAACAAATGGTTGATTATTGTCATACCGAGTCATGTCTTCAACAATACATAGGACAATATTTTGCTGATGATGAATTCGAAAAATGTAATAAATGTACAAATTGCTTGGATGATGGTGAAACTACCGATGTAACAAGAGAAGCGCAAATGGTTTTTTCGACGATTAAAAGAATGAGAGAAAAATTCGGGAAAACGATCGTTGCTCAAGTGTTAGTTGGTTCCGAAAGTAAAAAAGTGAAAGATTTTAAACTCGATCAACTATCGACTTATGGTCTTCTTAAAACGTGGACAGGGAAAAACGTTTCACAGTTTATTGACTATCTGACAGCAGAACAATTTTTAAAGCCATCAGAAGGAAATTTTCCAACGTTGCGCTTAACAGAAAAAGCGGTAGCCGTTTTAAAAGGAGAATTACAAGTTTATCGAAAAGAAAAAGTCCAACACGTAACCATCGAAGAAAATAATGAAATTTTTGAGAGTTTACGCAAGTTGCGTAAAGAGATCGCGGATCAAGAAAAAGTACCACCATATTTAATTTTTTCAGATAAAACACTACGTGAAATGAGTCGGACGATTCCTGCAAGTACGGAAGAATTATTAGTAGTTAATGGGGTTGGACGGCAAAAGTTAGAGAAGTATGGTGCTAAGTTTTTAGACGCTTTAGTTCCTTTTCAAGACCAAAAAGGGGAAACACCGATCATAAAGACGAAAAAAACATCCTCAAAAGTACCAAGCCACCTCGTAACATACGAGATGTATGAGCAAGGAATTACCGTAAATGAGATGGCTGAGAAAAGGGAGTGTACTAGGGAAACAATTTTGTCTCACCTAGAAAAGTGTTATGATGAAGGAAAAGAGGTTGATCTCCGTCAATTTGTAAACGAACGACATGAACAATTGATTGAGGAAGTTATTGCTTCGATCGGTGCTGAACGCTTAAAACCGATCAAAGAAAACTTACCAGACGAAGTAACGTATTTTGAAATCCGGTATGTGATTAATAAAAGAATAGGACAAATTTAATAGAAAAAATTGGTGACATGAGGCTGTCTCATAAATATCTACGTTTCTCATTTTCTTGGTAGAGGTGAGGATACATAGAATTTAAGGTAGTCTCTATTTTTGTAGAATGAGAAAGTATAAATTACGAGAATGAATACGCTTTCTAAAATAGGAATGTTTTTCCTGTTACCGGGGGTTTCCTCATTAACTTTTCGGGTTTAAACAAGATACTATAACACAGGCAAATATAAAAAACCTCTTCGTTATGAAGAGGCTTTCGTTCGATTAACCGTTGATTGCATTGTCTAAAAATTCAATCGCTTGTTCTTCTTCAAATCCTTTGACAAGAATAAGTTCACTAATAAAAATGCGTCTTGCATTATCAAGCATAAACTTATCTTCAGTACCAAGCTTTTTATTTTTATTTAAATACATTAAATCTCTAATGACTTGAGCACTTTCACAAATATCACCCGTCTTCATTTTCTTCATGTTTAAATGATAACGTTGGTGACGATTAACCGAATCATCTGGCTCCCCTTCGTGAAGAATCAATAACGCCTTCTCTAATGTATCCTGGTCTACAACTTCACGGATACCGATACTCGATGTTTTCTCCATTGGAACCATTACTTGCATCGTACTATGAGACAAATTTAAGACATAGTATTGTTGGGTTTCCCCAAGAATTTCTCTTTCCTCGATATCTTCAATCACACCAGCACCGTGCATTGGGTAAACAATCTTGTCTCCAACTTGAAACATAGCTCGACCTCCTAAATTTGAGTTCAATTCATTATAACACACTTGTCTATAAATAGCAAAATTTATAATTTTAACATTCATCAATTTCACTGTCAATAAAAATTGTGTTATAGTGTTTTATAGTTGTTGTTGAAAGGATGTTACGATGAATAAAACAGTTGTATTAGCAGAAAAGCCATCAGTCGGTAGGGACATCGCAAAAATCTTAAAATGTACGAAAAAAAGTAATGGTTATTTCGAAGGTGACCGTTACATCGTTACTTGGGCATTAGGTCATTTAGTGACGTTAGCTGACCCTGAAACTTATGATGAAAAATATAAATCCTGGAACTTAGTCGACCTTCCTATGATACCCAAAAAATTGAATATTATTGTAATAAAAAAGACAAATAAGCAATTTCAGGCAGTAAAATCGCAATTGCTAAGAAAGGATGTTAGTGAAATTGTGATTGCAACTGACGCTGGTCGTGAAGGTGAGCTTGTCGCTAGGTGGATTATTGAAAAAGCAAATGTAAAAAAGCCGATAAAACGTTTATGGATATCCTCTGTTACGGATAAAGCAATCCGTGATGGATTTAAAAAATTGCGTCCTGGAAAAGATTATGAAAATCTGTATGCTGCAGCGGTTGCTCGTTCTGAAGCAGATTGGATCGTTGGTTTGAATGGGACGAGAGCACTTACTTCTAAATATAACGCTCAATTATCATGCGGTAGAGTTCAAACTCCAACTCTTGCGATTATTCATCAAAGAGAGCTGGAAATTGCCGATTTTCGACCGAGAAAATTTTACGGCATTACTGTTGAAGCCGACAAGAAGTTGAAGCTTACATGGCAGGATTCGAAGACGGGTGACTCAAAAACGTTTGATTTAAATCGAATAAAAAAAGTCCAAGATACATTAAAAAATCAAGTGATCCAAATTGTTGACATAGAGAAAAAATCAAAAAAAACTTTCTCACCACAATTATATGATTTGACCGAACTACAACGTGAAGCCAATCGCTTATTTGGTTTCAGCGCTAAAGAAACATTAAATACTATGCAAAAGTTATACGAACAGCATAAAGTATTAACATATCCACGAACGGACTCACGATATTTGTCCGAAGATATTGTTGGGACTTTAAAGGATCGATTAGAAGCATGTGGTGTAGGTCCTTATGCAAAGAATGCTTTTAAACTTTTACAGAGACCTATTAGGGGAAATCGCCATTTTGTTGATAATGAAAAGGTTTCTGATCACCATGCAATTATCCCAACAGAAGTAGCTCCTGGACTTTCGTCATTAAGTGAGAGAGAACGAAAAATATATGATTTAGTCGTGAAGCGATTTATAGCAGTTCTATCTCCTCCATATGAGTATGAACAAACTACGATTTTCGCCAAGATTGGAAGTGAAACGTTTGTTGCGAAAGGAAAAGTCGTACAGTCAATCGGTTGGAAAGAGGTTTATGGAAACGATGAGAATGAGGAGAATTCGCTAAAAAGTGAAATTATCCAGTTAAAAAAAGGAGATACTTTATCGATAATGTCTATTTCACAAACCGAAGGAGAGACACAACCTCCTGCTCTATTTAACGAAGGAACTTTACTGTCAGCAATGGAAAACCCGGCGAAGTTTATGTCTGAAACAAATAACGACCTCGTTAAAGCACTTGGTAAAACAGGTGGTCTCGGTACGGTAGCAACTAGAGCAGATATTATTGAAAAGCTTTTTAATAGTTTTCTTATTGAAAAGAAAGGAAAGGACATTATTACGACCTCAAAGGGAAGACAGCTGCTAGAGATGGTACCAAAAGATTTGAAGTCACCAGCATTAACAGCTGAATGGGAGCAAAAGCTAGAAGCGATTGCAAAAGGAAAGTTGGCGAAACAAGTGTTTCTTGCTGAAATGAAAGAATATACAAAAGAGCTTATCCGTGATATTAAATTCAGTGAACGAAAATACAAGCATGATAATATATCAGGACGAACTTGTCCAGAATGTGGAAAACATCTGTTGCAAGTAAACGGGAAAAAAGGAAAAATGCTCATATGTGAGGACCGAGAATGTGGACATAAAAAGGCAGTCGCGAAAAAGACGAATGCTCGTTGCCCGAAATGTTTCAAAAAGCTAGAGTTACGTGGACAAGGTGAGGGACAAGTATTTGCTTGTAGCTGCGGTCATAAAGAAAAACTCTCAACATTTAATGAAAGAAAGAAAAAAGAGAAAAATACAAAAGTCTCTAAAAAAGAAGTCAATCAATATTTAAAGAAACAAAATAAACAGGAAGAACCTTTTAACCCAGCTCTAGCAGAAGCCCTAGCAAAGCTAAACTTAAAAAAATAATTGTGCGGTGCCAGGCACCTTTACCTATTTAAAGTGGTAAAGGTGCCTGGCACTATTTAAACGAATAAATAAGTATAAATTTCGAGGATGTCTAGCTGCAGCGCCCAGCGTCTAGTGGACTTCGCTCCTCCTCCTTACGATAAGTCAACATCGCCTCGTTAGCACTCGCCGTGTTTCCTTTATCTCATACGGTGGGGCTCCAGTCCATACACCGCTAAACGGGCGCTTGCGCTTTTCTATGTCTAGCTGCAGGTGTCATCGGTTCGAGGTCGCTTCGGTCCATCAAACGTGTCCAAAAGTCAGGACACTAATTGCTGGCCCTCCAGCGCTTGTCGCCGATAAGCAGACACCTTGCGCTTTTCTTATTTGTGGCATGAGCTCATTGGCGATGTGATGAGAATCACTGATCATTTAGGTTCGGAGGAGTAAGATGGCTGTGGTATTCATTATATTTTATGAGGAGTGATCACTATGAGCGATCCGCTTATTATAGCAGGACATGAGTTGAAAAGCCGTTTATTGATTGGGACTGGGAAATTTTCCAATCACTCTATCATCTCGCATGTATGTCAAGTATCTGAAGCTGAATTAATTACTGTTGCCTTAAGCCGAGTTAACTTAGATGAGCAACAGGATAATATTCTATCATATATTCCTGAACATATGCGCTTGCTACCTAATACATCAGGGGCAAGGACAGCTGAAGAAGCGATTAGAATAGCTAAATTAGCTAAAGCGGCTGGAATGGGTCGTTGGATTAAAATTGAAGTGAGCAAGGATCATAAATACCTCCTACCCGATAACTACGAAACGATCAAAGCAACAGAAAAGCTAGCTCAAGAAGGATTTATCGTTTTACCGTATATGTCTCCTGACTTAATGGTCGCAAAACAGCTAAGAGAAGTGGGGGCTGCAGCGATCATGCCTTTAGGAGCTCCTATTGGCTCTAATCGTGGGCTGCAGACGAAGGAATTAATTCAAATAATGATCAACGAAATGGAAGTTCCGATCATTGTTGATGCAGGGATTGGTAAACCCTCACAGGCTACCGAAGCGATGGAAATGGGGGTAGACGCTGTCTTAGTGAATACAGCGATTGCCACAGCAGACGACCCAGTTCAACTGGCAGATGCTTTTAAACTTAGTGTGAAAGCAGGTCAAAAAGCATATTTGTCAGGCATGCAATCATCAAAAACTAAAGCAATGGCGTCTTCCCCATTAACAGGATTTTTATCATAGGAGTGAAAAAAATGAGTTTTTACGATCACTACCAAAACTTAAAAAGTTATCCATTTCAGGAGGTTTGGGAAGCTGTTACAGAACAAGAGGTTAAACGAGTGCTTGAGAAAGACCAACTACAAGAAAATGACCTACTTGTACTCCTTTCCCCGACTGCTGAACATTATCTTGAAGAGATGGCACAAAAGGCTCATGAACTAACGGTTCGTCACAATGGAAAAACCATGTTACTGTTTACACCGATGTATATTTCTGATTATTGTGTAAATCATTGTACATATTGTAGTTTTAGTATAACCAATCAGTTTCCTAGAAAAAAACTAAGTCTAACAGAGGTTGAAGAAGAAGCAAAAATGATCGCGATATCAGCCACATTTTAAAGAGTGGCAGTCGATGGAAGTAATCACGTGATTTTTTTTAATCATTTCCCGACAGAAGACTCCCTCTTCAAGCTCGTGAAGGGCATTCCCAGCGGTAAGGGGGAGATGAATGTCGGTTGTAGTTCAATTCTATTCTTCTAAATTTTCGTGCTTTGAATAGATTAATAGAAAAGAGGATGAAACGAGGTGTAAAGATGGTTGTCGTTCTACCATTCATATTCATTATTTTTGGATTTGTATTTGCTTTTATTGGCGGTTCTATATCTAGTGATATGAATCATGTCCCGCTATATCGAATGATTGATGAAATGATTTTCTATATACAATCAAAACTAAATGGAGCGGGACAAGCCTCTAACGTATTGAGTTTTGATCTTATCCATGATTTTTTGATTCCTGGCTCTCTTTATTTCTTAGCTATTGCTTGTATGATTGGGGCATGTAAAATGATCTATCAACAAATTGAGACGGAAAAACTTGAAGAATCGTTCCTGCGAATCGCAATTATGACTGTTATCGCTTTGATGACGATTATGTTGTGTATTAAAGGTGGAGCAACTCTTTTGATCATTACAATCGGTATTGTCTTTTTTGTTAATGTTTATCAGTGGGTGAAATATTTGTGCTTTAAAGGAATCCTTCAATAGTAAAGTAGTGCTAAAAATGGTAATTTTATTCGATTAGTGGTGCTCCAGGACGGTTTGTTTTAATGTACTATAGTTCATTTATATCGCTCCCTTAGTAAATGCCTTTTACCATAACTTCTTGTATCTCTTTAATTTTCTCTTGGAATTCACTAAGTTTTTCATGTTGATCAGGAAATTTTTTCATTAATTCTTCAGCTTCAACTACTAGTTCATATAGTTGATGTTGAATATAAGCGTAGTCAGAAGGATCATTTTCCCGAATAATCTTTGTATCTAAAAGTTCATCTAAACCCCGATCTACGATTTCTTGTGCTTTATTTAAAAAGTGATCTAATTCATCGTGTATTCCCATTTGAAACCCTCCTAGACTTTTGTTTTTTTAACATGTGAAAAATTCACGATTATTATTCTCTGAAAAAGCTGATGGATAATCCGTTTTTGTCACATAATAATTTCACACCTAAGACGGAGGAGTGATATGGATGTTTTATTTATTTACCCATAATGACTTGGACGGTGTTGGTTGTGGGATTCTTGCAAAGTTAGCATTTAAAGATCAAGTACGAATTCGGTATAATTCCGTAGGTGGGTTAGACTTTCAAGTGGAGCGATTTTTAGAACGGGCAAAAAATGACGATTTTATTATTGTTACGGATTTATCAGTAAGTGAAAAAAATACTGAAAAATTAAATGAATTTTACAAAAACAGTAGTAAAGTCAAGCTAATTGATCATCACAAAACCGCACTGCATTTTAATGAATATGATTGGGGGTTAGTACAAGTTGAATATGATAATGGTAGGCTTACAGCTGCGACGTCGTTGTTTTATGAGTATTTAATTAAAAATAAACAATTAGAGCCTACATCCTCTATTGAACAGTTTGTTGAACTTGTTCGGCAATATGATACGTGGGAGTGGGAGAAAAATAACAATGAAGCCGCCAAACGACTAAATGATCTTTTCTTTATGATTTCAATCGATGACTTTGAAGAACGGATGGTTCAAAGACTACAACAAAGTGACAGCTTTTCCTTTGATGAATTTGAAACGAAAATTTTGGACATGGAAGAAAATAAAATTGAACGATATGTCCGTAGAAAACGTAGGGAAATGGTCCAAACGTTCATTGATGGAAAATGTGTAGGGATTGTTCATGCTGAAAGCTACCATTCAGAATTAGGGAATGAACTTGGTAAAGAAAATCCCCATTTAGATTACATAGCTATTTTAAATGTTGGTAGTAAAAAAATGAGTTTTCGGACGATACAAGAAGATATTGATGTATCGGAAGTTGCAGGTCAATTTGGTGGGGGTGGGCATGCAAAAGCATCGGGGTGTCCGTTAACAGAGCATGCATATCAGCTGTTTGTTGCTGAGCCGTTCCAAATTGAGCCGATGCGACCAGATGCGTTTCGAAATCAATATAATCTAAAAGCGGCTGAAAAAGGCTGTTTGTATCAAAACCACTATGAAGATTATATTTTTGTTTATCCAATCAAAGAAGACCTATGGAACATCGATCGAAATGGAAAGGCAATTGCTCGTTCATTTCAGTCATTTTCGGAAGCGGAGTTTTATATAAAAAGATATCATTCTGCATGGCTAGCAAGAGATGAACAGTATATCGAATATCTATCTGATACATTAATCCGGACGATAAAAGAGCAACAATTGCTTGGTCGTAAGAATGATGAAACATTAGAAATAGATCATCGTTTTATTTCATACGATCCAGTTATCCATCCAACAGGACAAGAAGAACGACCGTTCTCACATTAAAAACAAAATTTATCAAGTTTAACTGGCGCTAAGACTCCCGCTTCAAGGTATCGAGAAGCAAGGAAGGCTAAGTGAGGTGTAAAGTAATTGTAACCTTCTCTCTCTTAAGGTCGTCTAAATTAGTAAAGTAGACGATTGGGGTGTTGGTATACAATGTTAAAATTACACGGGGGAAAATTAATTGTATTAACAATAGTTATATTTGGACTATTTCTTTCAGCTTGTAGTAGTAATGAACATCAATCTGATATGAGTGAAGAAGCTGGAGAAATGATGGTGTCAGATGACGTTGGTTACGCTGGAGTAGCTAGTCGTGGTGCAACTACCGAAAAAGAAATGGTCAATGAGGCTCCAGCTAGCGATGAATCTTACAATGTGGATACTTCTGAGCGGATGGTTATATACCATGCAAATTTATCGCTTGAAGTAAATGATTATCATCAATCAGAAGCAGATATTCAAAAGAGAGTTAATGAGCTCGGAGGTTTTGTCATTGAATCATCAATTTACCGAGCAGGAGAACAGCAAATTCACGGAAACCTTGTCGTAAAAGTTCCACAAAAAGAGTTCCATGCATTTATTAATGAAATGGAATCAAATAGTGTAAAAGTCCATGAACGCTTTGTTAGTGGGAATGATGTGACAGAAGAATATGTAGACCTCGATTCACGCATACGCTCAAAGCGGGTTGTTGAAAAGCGACTGCTAGCATTTATGGAAGAAGCTACGAATACAGAAGATTTACTTAAAATATCAGCTGATTTAGCGAAAGTGCAAGAAGAGATTGAACAAATTCTCGGTCGGATGGATTACTTAGAAAAGAATGTAGAGTTTTCTACAGTTACGATCCATTTACAAGAAAATAAAGTCAGTGTACCATCGATTCAAGGTAGTGAAGAATTAAACACTTGGGAGAAATCAAAAAGTCTATTTATGGCATCCATCAATAATACAATTGCTTTATTTTCAGGTGTAGTCGTCTTACTTATAGGATTATCACCTGTTTTTATACCAATTGTTATTATTGTTCTAGTCGTTGTTTATAAACTAAGAAAAAAGAGAAAAAACACCGAGACGTTGTAAGACGTACACTGACACTTCTGCTATGTGCTCAAACTCCAGTATCAATTCTAATATAAAGTATTTGCATGTATTTTTTGCAATATTTTATCAATAAAAGCTATGACTTTGTAAAAAGGTCATAGCTTTTATTATTGGATAAATGGCTGATAAAAAATCTTAGTTGTATTTATTCATGAAGTAAAAAGGCAAACTCATTGGTATGCACGTTCTATTCTTTTGGTATAATAGGTAAGACATTGGTCATCTATACCAATGGTTAGAATGTTTGTCGGATTATTAGAATAAGGGGTTTTTAAAGAAATGGAAAAATTAAGAGCTGGCTCCGTTGCCGAATTACGTGTTGAGCGAAAAGCAGAATTCGGTTATTTTTTAACGGACGGGGAACAAGATTATTTATTACATACAAATGAAATCACAGGTGAAATAACAGAAGGAGATAACGTTAAAGTATTCTTATATAACGATAAAGAAGGCCGTCTTGCTGCAACGATGACGCTTCCGAAGATTCAACTTGGGGAGTACGACTGGGTTGAAGTCGTAGATATTAATCCACGATTAGGTGTGTTTATTAATATTGGTATACAAAAAGATATTCTCGTTTCAGTCGATGATTTGCCTGCTTTTAAAACGGTATGGCCAAAAGTGGGAGATCAACTCCTTATTACACTAAAAACAGACTATAAAGGCAGATTACTTGGGCAACTCGTCACTGAAGATGTGATTGAAGAAATTGCGAAGGAAGCGACCTTTGACATGAACAAACAGCAAATTTCTGGCCGCATTTACCGTGCGTTAAAAGTAGGTTCTTTTATGATGTCAGAGGAAGGGTACCGTTGTTTTATTCATGAAAGTCAAAGACGACAAGAACCGCGCCTCGGGGAATTAGTCACAGGGCGTGTTATTGATGTTAAAGAGGATGGAAGCTTGAATGTTTCTTTACTTCCGTTAAAACAAGAAAGCTTAGGTGAAGATGCAGAGTTGATTTATGCTTACTTAGAGCGAAATGGCGGGAAAATGCCATATACCGATAAAAGCGACCCAGGAGACATTCGTTTAGATTTCGGGATGAGTAAGGCTGCCTTTAAACGAGCATTAGGTAGATTAATGAAAGAAAACAAAGTAGAGCAAAAAGGAAACTGGACATACATCAATAAAGGTGAATAGTACAGGGTTTAGACACATAAACAATCTTTCACAGCATAAAGAAACGGGCTTGAATATTCAACTCCAAAAAGATATAAAAAAACACCTTCTCTTTTCGTTCATGTTAACTAAAGAGGAGGTGTTTTTAGCTGTGTACGTATTCAACTGGATTAACGACCTAATCATTCATCTCGTCTATTTTTTGGTCAGAAGGTAGGAGGAACGTTAAGATCCCAATAAGCGGGAGCGCAACTGTGAATAGCATCGTGTTTGTTAGCCCGAAGAGGTCAGCAAACCATCCTAATGCCACAGAGCCGATTGCTCCCATACCAAAAGCAAGACCGACGATCAAGCCTGAAACGGTTCCAATTTTTCCAGGAACTAATACCTGTGCGTAAACAACAGTAACGGAAAAGCTAGATAAAATAATAAATCCGATGACACCGAGTAAAACGTAAGTAGTAAGTGGACCTGCATAAGGTAATACTAGCGCTAGCGGAGCTGATGCAAGCATCGATAACATAATCATGTTTCGCTTACCAAAGTGATCTGCAAGTGGTCCGCCTGCAAAGGTGCCAATTGCTCCAGCTAAAAGAAAGATAAAAATATAACCTTGTGATTGAGCAATAGTTAATCCAAACTTTTCAATGAGATAAAATGCAAAAAAGTTTGTGATCCCAGCATGGAACCAGGATCTTGCAAATACTAGAAAGATTAATAGACTAATAGCAAAAATGATCATTTTTCGGTGAGCAGGGCTCATTTTTATAGAAGACTTTTGTTTTTTTGGCATTTTTGCAATTGTGGTGATTTGATTAGCATACCATCTTGCTATGTAGACGAGAAGCCCGACTGCAAGAGCTGCAATGATCGTAAACCAAATGGCACCAAATTGACCGAGAGGAACTAAAATTAATGCTGTAATAAGTGGAGCCATTGCCTGGCCGGCATTTCCACCCACTTGATAAATGGATTGGGCAAAGCCACGTCGTTTTCCTGCTGCCATGTACGCCACACGAGAGCCTTCAGGATGAAAGGTCGCTGAACCTACTCCGATAAAGATGACCGAAAGAACAACAAACCAAAATGAAGGTGCAAAAGCGAGCCCGAGCACGCCAAAAAATGTAAAACAAAGTCCGATCGGTAAAGCATAAGGTGATGGCCTTTTGTCAGTATACATGCCAACGACAGGCTGTATAAGTGACGATGTAATATTAAGGGCAAAGGCGATAATTCCGAGTTGAGTAAAAGTCAACCCCATCGATCGTTCAAGTATTGGAAACATTGCAGGTACTAAAGCTTGAATAGCATCGTTCAGTAAGTGAACAAATCCAATAATTAATAAAATACTGTACATTGTTTTTTCTTGTGATTGAACAGCTTGTTGTTGAGCCTGAGCTTGCATATTAATTTCCCCTTTCGTGTTACGAAATTATATTAACATCAATAGGAGAAATTCGCTAAGCAAAAATAATATTTTAAATGTTTTGAAATTAAACAATTGAAAAATTACTATGTGAGGATTCTTAACAAGCGTGTTGAAACCCTTATTCTACTTCGTTAGAATTTATATCAACAAGAAAGACGTTAAGACTAAATACTATGAAATTAAAAAAATATAGTTGCCACAATTTAGGGGTGAGAACATATGGGGTTAGGAAAAGTCTACTTTGTTGGAGCAGGTCCTGGAGACGATCAATTAATTACTCTTAAAGGGCTGGCATGTATTAAATCAGCTGATATTATCCTGTATGACCGACTCGTTAATCCTAAATTGCTAGAAAATGCTAGAGATGAAGCGAAGTTAGTCTACTGTGGGAAGCTCCCGCACCAACATTTGAAAAACCAAGAAACAATAAATCAACTTCTAATTCAATACGCAAAACAAGGAAAGGTTGTTGTTCGACTTAAAGGTGGAGATCCAGGAGTTTTCGGGAGAGTAGGTGAAGAAGCTAGTAGTCTATCACCTTATAAGATTCCTTATGAAATCATACCCGGAATTACTTCAGGTATGGCTGCTCCTTTATATGCGGGTATTCCAGTTACACACCGTGATTTTGGTACATCATTTGCAGTTGTTACAGGACATGATAAGTCAGCAGATGGTAAACCAAAGATAAATTGGAAGTCTTTAGCAACTGGAATCGATACATTGGCATTTTATATGGGAGTGTCAAACCTTCCATACATTTGTAAAAGTCTAATGGATCATGGTCGTGATAAAGCCACTCCCGTTATCATCATTCAATGGGGAACTTATTCAAGACAAAAAGTAGTTGAAGGGACATTAGAAACGATCGTGGAGAAGGCTGCGGAAAGAAATATTACGAATCCGGCCATCACATTAATAGGTGACATAATAAAAATTAGGGATAAAGTAAAGTGGTTTGAAAATAGAAGGTTAGCAGGTAGAAGTATAGCTATAGCAGGCGATATTGATAATAATGAAAAATTATTTATGAATCTAAAATCAGAAGGTGCAGATGTATTCAATGTATTAACTACTAAAATACACTCGAGAATTACTGAGCAAGGATTTACTACAGAAATAGAAAATATTGCTCAATATAAGCAAGTAATATTTTCTTCTCCAATCGCTGTCGATTATTTTTTCAAAGCATTATTTGATTTAGAGATTGATATTCGTTCAATTCATTCGAAGTTCTTTCATACAAATGAAAAAACGAAAGAAGCATTAAAAAGGCACGGATGCTTTGTTAGTACAGAGAAGATGAATAAGTTAGAGCCAACATTATTTATTACAGGATGTCACTCTAAATTATTTAACGAGTATAAAAAACAGTTTATTAATCTCGTACCTTTATTCACACATGAACAGCGTTTGTGCAATCATACATTAGAGATATTCCAACGAATAATAGAAAATAAACATGTAAGTGAGATTATTTTTACAGAAAGCTCAATTGAACCATTAAAAAACCTTATTCAAACAGGTAAAATTAATCCTTTTGAAATATGTAAGTTAACAGTTACTTCCATTGGAAAAGGTACATCACTTCGTTTACAACAGCTAGGAATTAAAGTAAGTAAACAAATTGATAAACCAACATCGATTACATTAGAAGAAGCTATATTTAATTCAATAGTTGGAGAAAGTGAAATGGTGCACCATTCAGAATTTGTAAGGTAGCAAAACCATTGGAAAAGTTCGACTTTAATTGGTTAATAAAACCGAGTTAACTTATAAAAAAAGTAGATATTGGATAGTTTCAATATAGTAGAACTTATAAATCACTGGGGGTAGGAATGATGAAAGAGAAATTAGTGCTAATTGGTAATGGAATGGCAGGAGTACGATGTATTGAGGAAGTTTTGAAAGCAGATCCTAACAAATTTGAAATTACAATTTTTGGTGGAGAGCCTCACCCAAACTATAATCGAATCATGCTCTCTTCTGTCCTCCAAGGAGATACAACAGTAGATGATATTATTTTAAACGATTATGCATGGTATGAAAAAAATAATATTACTCTTCATGTAGGTGATCCAATTGTAAAAGTAGACACTGATCACCAAATTGTGTATAGCTCAAATGGATTGGAATGTAAGTATGATAAGTTAATCTTTGCAACTGGATCTGATCCTTTTATGCTTCCTCTACCAGGAGCAGATAAAAAAGGAGTTATTGCCTTTCGAGATATTAAAGATTGCGAAACGATGGTGGAATATTCTAAAAAGTATAAAAAAGCAGTCGTTATTGGTGGTGGATTACTAGGTTTAGAGGCTGCTAGAGGATTACTAAACTTGTCCATGGATGTAAAAGTAGTTCATATTTTTGACTATTTAATGGAAAGACAACTAGATGAACCAGCAGCAAAAATGCTACAAAAAGAATTAGAAGCACAAGGTATGAAATTCTTAATGAATAAACATACCGAAAAAATATTAGGTCGTGATAGAGTTGAAGGCCTTCGCTTTAAAGATGGTACAACCGTTGATGCTGATTTATTAGTAATGGCTGTAGGTATACGACCGAATGTAACACTTGCAAAGGAATCAGGATTAGAAATTAACCGTGCCATTGTCGTAAATGACTATATGGAAACTAACGTAAAGAATGTGTATGCTGTCGGTGAATGTGCTGAACACCGTGGTATAGCTTACGGATTAGTAGCTCCTCTTTATGAGCAAGGAAAAGCACTAGCTCACTATATATGTACGGAAGAAAAGCAGGAGAGTAGAAGCTACAAAGGTTCTCTTATCTATACACAGCTTAAAGTATCTGGAGTAGATGTATTTTCAGCAGGTGATTTCAGAGATACTGAAGAAACGAGAGCTATTCGTGTTCACGATGAGTTTGAAGGGGTATATAAAAAAGTAGTTGTAAAGGAAAATAAAGTGATTGGGGCAGTATTATTCGGTAATACAGCTGATTCACCGAGATTGCTAGATTTAATGAAAAAGCAAGTAGATATTACAGAAATGAATAAGGTTAGTATTCTCCCAAGTGAGGATAAAGCTGACAGTGAAAGTCCAGTCATTTCGATGGATGCTAACGAAATTGTTTGTGGATGTAACGGGGTATCCAAAGGTGCTATTGTTAGAGCGATTAGTGAAAATGGGTTAACTTCAGTTGAAGAAGTGAAAAAATGTACTAATGCAGCAAGATCTTGTGGTGGATGTAAACCGTTAGTTGCTGATCTGTTAGAGCATACATTAGGTGACGGATTTAGTGGAGCTAACCAAAAAGAGGCGATGTGTGGTTGTACTGATTTAACGCATGAAGAAGTAGTTGCGGAAATTAAAGAAAAAGGACTTTCACATACTAAAGAAGTAATGAACGTATTAGGATGGACCAGCGATGAAGGATGTTCCAAATGTCGACCAGCTCTTAACTACTATTTAGGAATGGTTAACCCATTAGATTATGAGGATGAACAAGAATCTAGATTTGTTAATGAAAGACTGCATGCTAACATCAATCACGACGGTACACATACAGTAGTACCAAGAATGTATGGTGGAGTTACAAATCCAGAACAACTTCGTAAAATTGCCGATGTGGCAGAAAAATACAATGTACCTCTTGTAAAAGTAACAGGAGGTCAGCGAATTGACTTGTTTGGTGTCAAAAGAGAAGACTTACCTAGTGTATGGGAAGATTTAGATATGCCTTCTGGATATGCATATGGTAAAGCACTTCGTACAGTAAAAACATGTGTAGGTAAAGACTTCTGCCGATTTGGTACACAAGACTCCATTGGATTGGGAGTTAAATTAGAAGAAAGATTCCAAGGCTTACAAGCTCCTCACAAAATTAAGATGGCGGTATCTGCTTGTCCAAGAAACTGTGCAGAGTCTGGTATAAAAGATGTTGGGATTGTCGGCTTAGAAGGTGCTTATGAACTTTATGTCGGTGGAAATGGCGGCGTTGATTTAAGAGCTGGGGATTTATTCTGTCGAGCTGAAACAGATGAAGAAGTGATAGATATCGTAAGTGCATATCTCCAATACTACCGTGAAACAGCTCGTTATTTAGAAAGAACATCTCATTGGATTGCACGTGTCGGCTTAGACCATGTAAAGTCAGTAGTTATTGATGACTTAGAAAAGAGAAAAGAATTAATTGAACGAATGGATATTGCGTTAAGCACATACAAAGATCCTTGGAAAGAAATTATTAATGACAAGGAAAAACGTAAAGTATTATTTGAAAATATAGAAGTAGGATCTAAATAGGGGGGAGAAGTCCATGAACAAAACAAAAGATGGGACGAAAATCAATATTGGTAATGTTCAAGAGTTTGGTGAAAAAGTAGGTAAAGAAATCACTGTAAATGGCGAAACGGTTGCTGTATTTAAATTATCAAATGGGAAATTTAAAGCAATTGAAAATCGTTGCCCACATAAAGGTGGTCCATTATCCCGCGGAATAGTAAGTGGTGAACACGTATTTTGTCCGCTTCACGATTGGAAAGTGTGTTTATCAAGTGGAAACGTGGAAGAACCAGATGAAGGCTGTGTTAAAACATATAAAGTTGAAAGTGAAGATGACGTAGTTTATATATATATCTAAAAACAAAGGTGACTCATGTATCGGATCGATGCATGAGTCACCTTCTATTTTTCTATATGAATAGTAAAGGTTAAAAGATTTTCATTCATCCTTCGTAATAAAAAGGGAGCTGATGATTTTGCTTACGGAACCGAATGGGGAATATTGTAATTACAAGAAAGATAGCGGAAGAAAAAATATGAGTAAACTAAAAAGTTCTTTGTTATATAACCTTACTACAAGCCACACTGTATTAATAACATAGATTATAATAGAACAAAGAACAAAAGGAGTGGTAACCATGGGGGAAAATAAATTTGACTTATATACTGAAGAAGAATTGTATTGGGCAATATATCAAGAAGAGCAAATGGAACAGAAACATTAAGGAATGAAATCTAATATATACTTAGCATAGCTACTAAGTCCCTTAGCATGATTGTAAATTACAAAATTAAGTAGGGTGCAGCTTTAATATAAGTTGCACTCTTTTTGCTTTTCTAATAATAAGGCTCTTTTCTGAAAGATTGTTGTTTTTAGCTTTTGGACCGTAAGCCAAGCGGATGCTTGGCTCTTCACGCATAGCGTGAAGGTTTTGAAAATAAAATAGCCGTTCAGACAAATGAATTTGTCTTGAAAAGCCTATTTTATTTTCAAAAAACGGTCCAAAAGCAACAAAGTTTACGAAGACAGCCAATAATAAATAAACCTACAGAGCCTGTACTAGGACATACTTCTAATTGTTAGTTCCTGATAATAAATATAATCTTAAAGTGATGTAATAGCAAAAGAGGGATAAATTGGTCTCTTCCTCTTTTCCCTATCCAATTTTCAAAAGGTTTGATAGGATAGATAAGTATGTTTTAATTAGTCAGGAGTGAGTTAATTGGAAAATAATAAATTAATGCTAGTAGACGGAATGGCACTACTTTTTAGAGGATATTACGCGACAGCGTATAGAGGATATATAATGAAGACAAGTGCAGGCGTACCTACAAATGCGATCTATGGATTTGTTAAATACATGTGGGATGCGATTAAGACATTTGAGCCGAGTCACGTCATTTGCTGTTGGGATATGGGGAGCAAAACGTTTCGGACTGAGCTCTACGATCAGTATAAAGCAAATCGAGGCGCACCACCTGAAGAATTAGTTCCACAATTTGATCTTGTTAAAGAAGTTGTCTCGAGTTTTGACATTCCGAATATTGGTATAGATCAATTCGAGGCAGATGATTGTATCGGTTCATTAGCAAAGAAATATAGTACGGATATGCACGTGCAAATCTTGACAGGAGACCATGATAGTTTACAGCTAATTAATGATCGAATCCACTCGATTATTATGAAAAAGGGAATGTCAAACTATGAAGTCTTTACTCCTGAAAAGTTACTTGAAGATAAAGGATTATCTCCTGCACAAATGATCGATTTAAAAGGGCTAATGGGTGATACGAGCGATAATTTCCCTGGGGTAAAAGGGATCGGTGAAAAAACAGCAATTAAGTTACTCAAAGAATACGAAACAATTGAGGCGATTATAGAAAACTTAGAGAAGCTTCCAAAAGGTATGAGGACGAAGATAGAAAATGAATTGGACATGCTTCATCTTTCGCGTAAGCTCGCAGAAATTCGTTGCGATGTTACGATCGATTTAAACTTCGAAGACGCATTATTAACGGTAGACAAAGAAAAAGTACGAAACCAATTTGAAATACTTGAATTTACACGTCTGATAAAAGAAATGGGACTTGCATAAAAAGATTGTTAAAATAAAACTTCTAATGTCCAGGCATTTAATTGAACCTTTTGAATAAAGTGGTAAGGGTAAATATTGGGCATTAGGAGGATGAACTGTGCAAATACATCTTGTTTCACCAGGGGAATCACTGTTTGGGATTGCTCAAGCATACAATACTACGTCAGATGCAATTGCTCAAGCAAACCAATTGCCAAACCCTGACCAACTCGTAAGCGGTCAAGCATTAATCATTCCGATTATCGGAAGGTTTCATTGGATCCAGCCTGGAGAAAGCTTATGGCAAATTAGTCAACGTTATCAAATACCAGTGGAAACATTGTTAGAAGTAAATCAAATTCAAAATACTCAAAATATACCTGTTGGCTTTAGAATTTATATTCCTACTCAATTTCTTCAAAATCCAGCTGTTGATATTGGCGCATATGTCGATTTACAAATTACAAGAGAAGAGTCGCCAGCAGTTGTCGATGCGGTAGGTGAGTACTTAACATTTATTCAGACCTTTAGTTATGAGTTAAATGAGGATGGAACTCTATCCCCAATAGATGACCAAGCAATTATAAATACGGCCTATGAAAATCAAGTCGTTCCATTAATGGTTATTACGAATATTGAAGACGGTGGTTTTAGCACTGAACTCGTAACAACAGTTTTGCAAAGTGAAGAATTACAAAATCGGTTATTAGATGAAGCGATCGCGCTTATGGACCAGAAAGGATATCTAGGACTTGATTTTGATTTGGAATATCTAGGTGCACAAAACCGCGAGCAATATAATCAACTCATGCGTAAAGCGAAGACAAGGTTAGATGAAAAAGGGTATTTTCTTTCAAGTGCACTCGCTCCTCAAGTAGAACCAGGAATGACTGGAGTCCTTTATGAAGGTCATGACTATGCTACACACGGGGAAATTGCAGATTTTGTTTTCTTAATGACATATGAATGGGGGTGGACTGGAGGACCACCGATGGCTGTTGCACCTATTGATCAAGTAAGGCGTGTGATTGAATATGCGGCATCAGTTATGCCAAATGATAAAATTATGATGGGTATTCCTCTTTATGGTTATGATTGGACATTGCCTTTTATTGAAGGTGAAACGAGAGCTCGGGCCATTGATCACCAAGAAGCGATTGAATTAGCAGCAACTTATAATGCAGCAATAGAATACGATCCAGTTGCCCAATCTCCATTTTTTAATTATATAGACGAAAGTGGAGTAAAGCACGAAGTTTGGTTTGAAGATGCTCGAAGCATACAAGCAAAATTTGATCTTGTTAAGGAACTTGGCCTACGAGGGTTTTATTATTGGGTATTAGGGTGGGATTTCCCGCAGAACTGGTTATTAATTGATGAAAACTTTAATGTGAGAAAGCGTGTATAACATAAAGAGGCTGACGACTACAGGAACCCCTAAAAGGTATAAACCTAAGGATACTCCTGTTCTGTGTCAGTCTCTCTTTATTATGTTTTCTAAAAACTGAAGAGATTTTAAAGTGAAATTAAGGATCTGTTCAAAGTCATCAATCTGGTCTTCATTTATTTTTCTGCCAAAGCTTATATTAATTTTATTTTCTAAAACATGTTCAATACCATATGAAAAAGTAATGTTTTGTGATATTATTGGGCGACTTTTCCAAATTTGATTAAGAACCGTTTCGATATCAAAGCAATCCTTCGTTACATCAATTATTTTTGTAAATAAATTAACTTCAAGTACACAGCCTGCTGTTTTCTCGTTACTTGTAATCTTTTCAGTAGCAAAATCTTGAAGACCTGAAAGAAGACGGACTTCAGCAATCGGGTAATTGCTATTTGTTGTGCAAGTTTGGAACTGCATTTTAAACTCTCTTGCCATCTTAGCTAAATCGACGAGATCTGCCCGGTCGATTACTATTATTTCGTTTGCAAAGTCTAAGTCATAAATGGCACCTTCTAGGACAACCTTTAAATTTTCATAAATGGTCGGGTCGAACAATTGGACCACTCCTTAATGATAGATTAATATTAGTGTAGCACTTTACATTCATTGGTGGAATTGAGGTAACGGTATGAAAACAACTGGATTAGTTTTAGAAGGGGGAGGAATGCGAGGGCTTTATACAGCTGGCGTTTTAGAATTCTTTTTAGAGCAGAAGCTATTTTTTCCTTATGTTATCGGTGTTTCAGCAGGTGCTTGCATGGGAGCATCTTATTTGTCTAAGCAGAAGGGACGAAATAAGGAAGTAAATGTCAGGCTTGTAAGTGATCATCGGTTCTTATCATTTCGTAATTTGTTATTCAAACGGCAACTTTTTGGCATGGACTTTCTCTTTGATGAAATCCCTAACAATATTATTCCATTTGATTATAATACATTTAAAATGGGGAGGGAACAATTTATCATCGGAGTGACAGATTGCGAGACGGGAGAACCGGTTTATTTCAATAAAGCTCAACATGGCGATGATATTTTAACGATTATTCGGGCATCAAGTTCATTACCATTTATTGCTCCTACTGTGCAATACAACGGAAGGATTTTATTGGATGGAGGAATTATAGATCCAATACCGATAAAAAAAGCACAACGGGACGGCTTTGAAAAAAATGTAGTTATTATGACGAAAACAGAAGATTTCAAAAGGAAGCCAAGTAAAACAGCAACATTAGCAAAGCTCATCTATAGACAATATCCTAAAATTGGTGAGCTTCTTGTTAAACGACATTTAGTATATAATGAAACATTGTCATTACTTGAGTCGCAAGAAAAGGCAGGAAACATTTTTGTCATAAAACCAAGTATAAAAGTGCCTGTTAGCAGAATTGAAAGAAATCAAGATCGATTATTAGCATTATATGAGCTTGGTTATAATGATGCAAAAAAACAATATAATCAGTTAATCCATTGGTTGAATTAGAAATTAGGTTACTACTAATTTGTTGGGATAAAGTTCCATGAACAAAAAATGGCATGAAAGGAATAATAAAAAGGATATCTCAAGAAGGGAAGTGTTTCTTCATGTCATTAGAGTGGTTTGATCGAGTCTGTGGAGAGTTACAGGATTATATGGAGTCTATTTGTGAGGAATATGATGAGATGGGACATATTACTGTTGATCGAGCTGCTAAACACCCAAGGATTGAGTGTTTTGTTGAAATGGAAGACGATGAGCGAGAGTTTTTTTGTACTTTATTTTTTGATCCGCATAACGAAGAATTTTACATCGAAGAGTTTGATATAGATATGGAACAGACGTCAAGAACGATCCTTCCTGATATCGAGGATATTATTGAAGCTGTTCATGAATCATTTCATGCCTATTTAGATGAATTTGAGTTTGTGGATGAAATAGAAGGTTCAGATGAAGATGAGGACGAGATGATCCTACTTGACGAAGACGGAGAGATAGTCGACGATGAGGATGACTATGAATATGATGAAATAGTAGTCGATGTAGAGTGGACGACTCCTGAAGTGATGGCGTATACGTACATGGATGAAGTCGAAGTTTCCTATCAATTCGGTGTAATCCACGATACAGGAGATGGCATTCTTCGTCGTGTAAATCGAATTAAAACGGAAGATAACGAACTTTTAGAGGATGAAAGTAACTTTATATTCAGTAAGGAAGAAGCGGGAACAATTATTGAATTGATTGAAAATAATATGGAAGCGATGGACGGTTTCGATATGTAACCATGTACTAGCACCTTCTCTAAAATTGGAAGCTCAGAGAGGGTGTTTTTTTATGAAAGCTATAGGAACTATTAACGGATCTTTTCATAAGTGATATATTTATTAATACGACGATTATTTTTTGATTATCCAACTTTGTTTAAGAAGGAGCTTCAACCTGTTGTATATGCAATTTGTGAAGAATTAGTCAATCGACTTGTAGGCTATGCTAACACCTTATTAGCTGTCCAAGCAGGTGAAAACTCTTATGAAGCAGAATATGTGAGATAAATTTCTTGTTAAAGGTGATGACATGAACTCAAATATTGAAAAGTTAAGAAAAACAGAAACGTACGTACATAATGAATTAACCGGAGAACCGAGCGGACATGATTGGTGGCATATTAAACGAGTAACAAAGCTTGCCAAACAGATTGCTAGTGTGGAAGGAGCAGATGCCTTTATTTGTGAAATGGCCGCCCTTCTTCACGATATTGCGGATGAAAAGTTAAATGAGACCGAAGAAACAGGTTTAAAGAAAGTAGAAAATTGGTTACATAACATGGAACTAAGCGAGCAGGATGTAACTCATATTATGGAAATTATTTCTACGATGTCATTTAAAGGTGGTGGAGGGCCACCAATGAAAACTTTAGAAGGAAGAGTAGTTCAAGATGCGGACCGCCTCGATGCACTTGGAGCAATTGGGATAGCAAGAACGTTTGCTTTTGGAGGGGCTAGAGGAAATATTATGTATGACCCTTCCATCAAACCGAGAGCTGCTATAAGCAAAGAAGAATATCAAAAGCGTGATAATACAGCGATTAATCACTTCTATGAAAAGTTGTTAAAGCTAAAGGATTTAATGAATACACTGTATGGCAAAAAATTAGCAGAAGAACGTCATCATTATATGGAACAATTTCTTGAACAATTTTATAAAGAGTGGGAAGGCGAGCGTTAATTTTGACGCTTACGCCGGCCTTCGTATTCAATTAATAAGTGATACATAGCTAGTATTTCATAGGCAATTGCTGTACCTTTTGATAATAGTTCTTTTTCATCGCGATGATCATAAATAAGAGAATAGAGCAACGATCTTACAGTTTTTTCATTTTCCTGATCGATAATTCTTTTCTCATACGAATCTTTTATTAATTTCCAAGCCGTTTGTAAGATCGCCTTATCTTCTTTTGGTAATGTTTGTTGATCGGAAACGGCTAAAATGTCTCCAATATGAAATGAAACTTTATGTAATAAGTCAATTTGTAATTCTATGTCATTGAGAAGTTTTGTATGTGCAATGTTTTTCTTTCGATATCTTAAGTCCTCACGCTGAAAACGAATGGTTTCATTAGCACGTTCGATTCCTTTACTTAATCGATCAAACCTTATATTCAAGAGCTGTCGATTGCGATCTTTTTTAAATTGATAATTTAGCGTATCTTCAATCAGATCGATTGTTTCTGAAAATAGCTCATGACTCACTTCTTGTATTTCTTTCATAAAATTAGGGGGCCATATAATTAAATTAACGACAGTCGAAACAACAATACCTATCGATGTCGTAGCAATCCGAATTAAAAATGCTAATAAAAAATTTTCAGAAGTCAATGGTATCATTGCTATAGCAGTTAATGTTGCAACTAATATTGCATCATCCCAACGGAGTTTGTGACATATATAAATAGTTAAAAACGCTGATAATGCAAATGTTATCGGCTCTTGCCCAAATAAAAAATCAAATGTCATCGCAATAGCTGCTCCTATTGCAGCAGCAGGTAAACGAACTTTGCCTTTTTGAATCGATGCATGGACTGTCGGTTCGACGGTGACAATTGCAGCGATAACTGCAAAGACAACTGGCCATTCTAGCCACTGACATATAACTGCTGTTAAGAAGACGGCAAGTCCTGTTTTTAATAAGCGCTTTCCTAAAAAAGATTGAATCCAACTGATCATATGTATACTCCAAATCCGACGTTTATATAATTGTATAATGATTCTTTACTTTTTTACAGTACTAAACCACTTTTTAATGAGTTGAATTTCTAATTCATGTATGTTTGGCGCATCATGAGGAGTTTCAAGAATAAGCGGAATATCTTTTATAAAGTCGGCAGATAAGAAAGTGAGCCACTGTTCTTTAGAAATATGACCAGACTCTAAATTGGCATGGCGGTCTTTTCTCGAACCATAGGGATATTTAGAGTTGTTAAAATGGATCGCTTTCAAGTGGGTAAAATATTCAAGCTCTATCCCTTTTTCTTCTAACGCGCTCCAGTTATCTCCATCCCAAATACCACTTGCATAAGCATGACATGTATCAAAACAAAATCCGATTTTTTCTGGATAGTCCGAAAGCTTACGTACTTGTACCATTTCTTCAAAAGTCAGCCCCATGTCAGTCCCTGCACCTGCGTTATTTTCAATGAGAAGGATTGTATTTCCATCCCAATTTGATATGACGCGATTTAACATTTCGATCATTTTTTGATATCCTTCAAGCGGTTCAAGTTTTTTTGTTGTACCAAAATGAACAACAATCCCAACCGCCCCACAAGCTTTAGCAATTTCTAAATCATTCTTAATCGACGCTAGAATCTGATTGTCATCATTTTGATTATCAGGAATTAATTTTGTTGGATACGGGGTATGTGCGATCGTTCGTATGTTATGTGTTTTGCAATATTGTGCACAACGTTCAGCGTCATTTACATCGAAATCCTTTACTTTAAGACTTCGTGGGTTTTTAGGGAAAAATTGAAAAGCAGAAGCCCCTATGCTATGGGCCATTTTTGCAGCTGCAAAATATCCATTCTTAATACTAATATGACTTCCAACATACATGTTTAACACCTTCTTTATACCTGACTGATTGACTTAGTATTTGATAGGATATCGCAATTTATCCCGTTTAACAGGTGCTAAGGAACTAACTTCCCAAAAGAAAAAGCATTCATGGGGGTTCTGCCCTTGAATGCTTTTTAATGGCTTTATCTTGAGCCTTTTTCGTATGGTTTTCCGATCGCTTTAGGAGCATCTGCTCTACCTACAAGGCCGGCAAGTGCTAAAATCGTTAATACATATGGTGCAATAAGTAAAAATACTTGCGGAATGTCTTGTAAGACAGGAATTTGTTGACCAACGATACTTATTGATTGAGCTAGACCAAAAAATAGAGCTGCTCCCAAAGCACCAAGTGGATGCCATTTACCAAAAATCAATGCGGCTAGTGCCATAAATCCTTGACCTGCAATCGTACCACCAGCAAAGTTTCCTGAAATGGTAAGTGCATAAACAGCGCCCCCCATTGCTGCAAAAGCACCACTGAGCATTACACCGACATAGCGGGTTTTAATTACATTAATACCCATAGTATCAGCAGCCATTGGGTGTTCACCTACTGAACGAAGGCGAAGACCAAAAGGAGTAAAGAATACAATGTACCAAACGATTACAGCGGCAACAATGGCAATATATGACGTTACATAGGCGTTTGAGAAGAATAGTCTACCTATAATGGGAATGTCGCTTAATACAGGAACATTAATACGATAAATTAAATTTTGTACAAAGTCAGTTTGCCCTTTTTGATAGATGTTTTTAACAAGAAATACGGCTAAACCTATCGCTAAAAAGTTAAGAGCAACTCCACTTACAATTTGATCGGCTTTTAATGTAATTGAGGCGACCGCATGAAATAAGGAGAATACAATCCCAGCAATAATAGCAATTAAAAAGGCAATCCAAGGAGATACTGCTCCGAGCCCCATACTTTCAAGAGTTAATGTCGCTACAACTCCAACAAAGGCTCCGATTACCATTAAACCTTCTAAGCCAATATTTACAACTCCAGAGCGTTCACTAAAAAGTCCACCGATTGCAGTAAAAATGAGAGGAGCAGCAGAGAAAATGGCAGCTGGAATGATTAATGCTAATATTTGAAGAAAATCCATCTAAATGCCCTCCTTTTTCAATCGGCTAATAATCCAACGAACCAAGTAACTTGATGCAACAAAGAAGATAATTAGAGCAATAACGATATCGACCAGTTCAGTAGGTACACCTGCTTGAGATTGCATATTTAAAGCCCCAATTTTTAAGCCACCAAACAAGCCAGCAGCTAACACAACCCCAATCGCAGTGTTTGCCCCTAAAAGTGCAACAGCGATACCATCAAACCCAACTCCGGTGAATCCAGACATGACGGTCATATATTGATACGTCCCTAATCCTTCCATTGCTCCACCAACTCCTGCGAAAGCGCCGGAGATAACCATGGACAATACGATATTTGTCTTAACATTCATCCCTGCATATTCTGAGGCATTTTGGTTAAATCCGACTGAACGTAGTTCGAAACCTTTGGTAGTTTTCCAAAGCAAGAACCAAAGGACAAAACACGCAAGAATGGCTACGATAAATCCATAATGCAATCTTGAGAAGTCTGTAATTGATTGTAAGAATGCTGAAGCTAGGGAAGCAGAGGGACTTATTGTACCTGTTCGTTCACCTGGTTCAAGTAAATAACTTCGAATAATATAATTAACTACATGAAGCGCTATATAGTTCATCATAATCGTCACAATTACTTCATGGACGTGAAAACGAGCTTTTAATACTCCAGGAATTAATCCCCATAGAGCGCCTGCAAGTGCACCTGCACCTATAGCTAATGGGAGGTGAATAATTGCGGGTAGATCAAAGGCTAAGCCAACGTAAACCGAAGCTAACCAGCCGACAATGAGTTGACCTTCAACCCCAATGTTAAATAATCCTGTCCGAAATGCAAAAGCAACGGCTAAACCTGCTAGGATCAAGGGTGTCATCGTTCTTAATGTCTCACCAATAAAGTACGAATCACCGAAAATACCACGAATTAATGCTGAATAACCTGTAACGGGATTATGCCCACTAAATAGCATAATAATAGCTCCGATTAAAATTCCAAATAAGACAGCAATTAGAGGAAAGAGAATAGGTGAGATTTTTAAATGTAATGCTTTTTTCACGATGTTTCACCTACCTTTTTTGATGAGCCGCCAGCCATTAATAAGCCAAGTTCATTTTCATTCGTCTCATTGGCATTGACAATTGCAACAATCTTTCCTTCATATATAACGGCAATACGGTCACTTACATTCAATACTTCATCTAATTCTAAAGAAATGAGAAGAACAGCTTTGCCTTTATCTCTTTCTTTTATTATTCGGCTATGAACTGATTCGATTGCACCTACATCCAAGCCACGAGTAGGTTGAGCTGCAATTAGTAAGTCAGGCGAGCGGTCAACTTCTCGAGCGATAATTGCTTTTTGCTGATTACCACCAGAAAGTGCTCTCGCTAACGTGAATTCACTTGGTGTACGAACATCATAGTCTTTGATTAGGTCATTAGCTTTTTTATAAATTTCTTTAAAATTTAAAACGCCAGACTTTGAATATGGCTTTTGATAATATGTTTGTAGAACTATATTTTCACCGATTGTAAAGTCAAGGACGAGTCCATGCTTATGACGGTCTTGAGGTATATGTCCAACACCAGATTCTGTTATTTTACGTGGAGGTTGCCCGGAGATGTCATTGCCATTTAGACTTATTTTCCCACTATCTGGTTTCTTCAATCCAGTAATAGCTTCAATCAGTTCGGTTTGACCGTTACCATCAACGCCAGCCACGCCAAGGATTTCACCGGCTTTAACTTCTAAGCTTAAATCGTTTACAGCGGCTACCTCTCTAGCATCTTTTACAACTAAATTCTGAATGTAAAGAACAGTGTCTTTCGGTTGGGCAGGTTCTTTTTCAACAGAGAAATTAACTTCTCGTCCAACCATCATTGCTGCAAGACTATCAGGTGTAGATTCGGAAACATCAACAGTCCCAATCCCTTTGCCACGACGAATAACAGTACAACGATCGCACACTTCCATAATTTCCTTTAATTTATGTGTAATTAAGATGATTGATTTACCTTCAGATACGAGCTTTTTCATAATTTGAATAAGTTCAGTTATTTCTTGTGGTGTAAGTGCTGCTGTTGGCTCATCAAAAATTAATATTTCTGCACCACGATAAAGAGTTTTTAAAATTTCTACCCTCTGCTGCATCCCAACGGAGATGTCCTGGATTTTTGCATAAGGATCAACAGCAAGACCATACTGCTTTGAAATTTTTTCGACGTCTTTTGCCGCTTTTTTAATATTAATTTTTCCACCTGCAGTTGGTTCTTTTCCTAGAATGATATTTTCAGTAACAGTAAACTTGTCGACTAGCATAAAATGTTGGTGAACCATACCAATCCCTAAACGGTTGGCGACATTTGGATCAGTTATTTTTACAGGCTTTCCTTTGACAAGGATTTCACCTCTTTCAGGTTGATACAAGCCGAAAAGAACATTCATAAGTGTCGATTTTCCTGCTCCATTTTCACCTAAAAGCGCATGAATTTCACCTTGTTTGACTTGAAGAGTTACATTATCATTTGCAACAATGCCTGGAAACTCTTTACGAATATTTTTCATTTCAATGACGTAACTCAAAATTTACCACCTCCAATAAAATACAACTTAAATTAATAAAATGCTCTTTTCTAAAAGGTTGTTGCTTTTAGCTATTGGACCGTTAACCAAGCGAAAGCTTGGTTCTTCACGCTTTGGCGTGAAGCCTTTGAACATAAATCAGCCAGATGGACAAATGAATTTGTCCATTAGGGCTGATTTATGTTCAAAAAACGGTCCAATAGCAACAAAGTTTACGAAAACAGCTTAATAAAAAGAGGAAAGAACTAGTTCATAGCTAAAAGAAAGGCTAGTTACGCTTTAACTAGCCTTTTCTAAATGTCTATAGGTTTTTAAGGAATTCTTCGTACTCCTCGTCATTTTGTGGTACGTTAATTTCACCCGCTTGGATTTGTTGAATGTAATCTTCAACAGCTGAGAGTGCTTCCTCAGTTACATTTTCAGTTGTAGGAGCAATACCAACAGCTTCTTCTTCTAATCCAAACTCTAGAACTTCACCACCAGGAAAATCACCGTTCATTGTTTGTTCATTTACAAGGTATAACGCAGTATCTACACGTTTGATCATTGAAGTTAACGTTACGTTTTCAGGTAAACCTTCTTCGTGTTGGTCACGGTCAACTCCGATCGCCCAAACGTTTTCATTATTACGTTTACGGTTTTTTGCCTCAGTAAACAGTCCGTTTCCAGTACCACCTGCAGCATGGTATATAATGTCTGCGCCTTGAGCATACATACCATTTGCAATTTGTTGTCCTTTTGATGCGTCGTTAAATGATTCAGCATATTGAACAATAATTTCAGCATCAGGATTTGCCATTTTCACACCAGCTTTAAAACCACTTTCAAACTTTTTAATTAGCGATCCTTCGACACCACCGATAAAACCAACTTTATTGCTTTCTGTTTGCATTCCAGCAATTACACCTACTAAAAAAGAACCTTGGTGCTCTTTAAACGTAACATTCGCTATGTTTGGAATAAGTTGATCGTTATCATCTGTAACGACCATATCAACAATTGCAAGTTGAGCTTCAGGGCGTTGAGTTGCTACTGTTTTAATATCACTTGCCATTAGGAATCCGATCCCCCAAACAAGGTCAAAGTCTTCACGAATAAGTGAATTTAAGTTCGGCGCATAATCAGCATCTGTTGATGATTGAAGGTACTTATAGTTTGTGCCTTCCGTTAAGCCATATTCTTGTCCAAACTGAGTCATGCCTTCCCAAGCAGATTGGTTAAACGACTTGTCATCAATACCACCAACGTCAGTAACCATGGCTACTTTAAAATCTTCTGCTGCCTCTTCTGTAGGTGCAGCGCCTTGACCGTCAGTTTCTGGAGTAGGTTCAGTATCTCCACCTGTACCACAAGCTCCTAAGAATGTTCCACCTGCAAAAAGCATGGATAACAGAAGTGCTTTACTCTTTTTCATTTTCATACCCCCATAAAAGTTAAGTGTAAGGATTGTCGTACAACAGGAACAGGCTATTTGTATGATGTATATATTCATTATGTAAATGCTTACAAAAAGTCTCTTTTCTCAGAGATTGTTGCTTTTAGCTTTTGGACCGTAAGCCAAGCGGATGCTTGGCTCTTCACGCATAGCGTGAAGGTTTTGAAAAGAAAACAGCCTTATAACAACATTTTTTCTAGTATATGACATCTGTCCTCTGATGTTCGACATGTTTCGACTGATAATATATCATTAAACCGGCAAATAAACAATTAAAAAATTAATTTTTTATTAATAATTTCTTTATTAATAATTTCTTTGTTAAACCATTACTTAAAATTCACAAAAATTGAATAGAGTATGCACTGAATTTTTTTAGTCTTTTTATTTAGGCTATGTTTAATGTTGAGTGTTAATTTTGGGCTCATTATTCAACTTTTCAATACATAAAGGCGTGTGTCATTAACATTTCACACGATGAGCTTAAAACCAACGATTTTCAACAATGTGCTATAACACAGCCTTTATTAAAAGATTGTTATTGTCAGTAGCTTCACAAAAAGTTAGACTATATAAATAGATAGAGCATTTCACATATAAGTATCAAAAATAGTCAAAGATTTTTTATACAATAATTTACATAAAACAATAGAATAGTAAAGTGTGAAAATTTAGCGAAAAATATACTTCTAGAATTAACATATTTATTGAGCTTTTATGTAAAATTAATGATGTTTGGTTTACACGAAGGGAGAGATATAACGATGAGGTGGCAAAAGGACTTATTAATCATTCTTTCTAAGCGTGAGGATAAAAAAATAGCGCTTGCTGTTGATACTTCTACAACAGATTATCCAACAGATACAATATCAAATATTGTTAAACTTGTTCAAGAATTAAAACCAGAAACACAAATGATATTGGCAGATTATAAAATTCGTGAAGTAACAACAACTGAGAAGAATGATATCCAATATTTCACACATGGAAAATCTTCTTACACAGAAGTGTTAGAGTGGGCAGATGAAAATAATATTGACACGCTATTTTACATAACTGATGTAACAGGTTATGTTCTCGATGATATGGAAATTAATTATGAACTTTTCTGGCTTATTCCTGGTGGCTTTTCTCCAAAAGTTCCATTTGGTAAGAAATTATTGATTAAATAAACTGTAGTGAGAGTGTGAACCGTATTCAGCTATTTTTAGGTTTATACTCTCGACTTTAACACTAGAAAGTTATAATAAAATTTTATTAATGCAGTTGACAGTTAAACATAATAAATATATAATTTATCTTGAATTCGAGGTAAATGAAATGACCGTTGAAGGATATGATTGTATGAAAAAAGAGATATCGATACAAGACGAAGACCTAGCATTAAAGTCATTTATCGTTTTATCCCGCGCGTATCGAGCTGTTTCTGATCGTGTGGAAGAAGATATTCGTCGATATGGATTAAATCCAACGGAATTTGCTGTGTTGGAACTATTGTTTCATAAAGGGGATCAAGCGATACAACAAATTGGTAAAAAAGTATTATTAGCAAGTGGCAGTATTACGTACGTTGTAGATAAATTAGAAAAGAAAAATCTACTTGAACGTAGAGCGTGTCCAAAAGATCGTCGTGTTACTTACGCTGCGATAACTGAAGAAGGTATGGATCTAATGTACAAAATCTTCCCAAGTCATAAGGCAGCCATTAATAAAATATTTTCAAGTTTGACTAGTGATGAAAAAGAGACGATGATTCATCTACTTAAAAAATTAGGGACAAATGCATAATAGCTCTAATTTTTTTGGGAAAATATCTCGAATTCAAGATTAATAGAAGTATGATATTTTAATTCAGAGGAGTTTGTTAACTCCTAATGCGATATAAGATTTATTTTTTAGACTAAATGCTCGCTCGGTCAAATTGTGACAATTTTGAATTTTGTAAATAGCTATATTATTTTTTGCTTAAATATCTTGGGTTAATAGTATATGAATCCAAGGTTTAAGATAAAATACTTTTGTTAATTTAAAAAGGAGAGTGTTATTAGATTATGTCAAACCTTAATTTAGCGATTATTTATTACAGTTCAACAGGTACCAACTATCAATTAGCAAAGTGGGCACAGGAAGCGGCTCAAGAAAATGGGGCAAACGTAAAAGTGCTAAAGGTACCTGAATTAGCTCCTCAACAAGCAATTGATTCAAATCCTGCATGGAAAGCTCATGTAGAGGCAACAAAAGATGTACCAGAAGTTACCCTGGATGAATTAGAATGGGCAGATGCAATCATCTTTAGCATCCCAACGCGATTTGGTAATATGCCAGCACAAATGAAGCAATTTCTAGATACAACAGGAGGGCTATGGTTCCAAGGCAAGTTAATAAATAAAGTAGTTAGTGCAATGAGTTCAGCTCAAAACCCGCATGGTGGTCAAGAGGCTACGATATTATCCCTTTACACATCAATGTATCATTGGGGTGCAATTGTTGCTGCACCTGGCTACACTGATCCAGTTTTATTCACAACTGGTGGAAATCCATACGGTGCTAGTGTAACAGTGGACCAAGACGGAAACTTGCAAGAAAATGTGCAACCAGCCGTTCAACATCAAGTAAAACGAACACTGGAAATTGCTCAAATGGTGAAGCAAGGAAATAAATAAGTAAAAAAAGAAGAAGCTTATTGTCTATTCATTTCAGACTAGAAAAGCAGACACAAAAACATACCCTCTAGAGACGGAAATAAATCGCAACGATTTTCGTCTCTCTTTTTATGTTTTATGGTAAAAGCGCACGAGGCAGTATATACATTGTACGGTTCCGTCAAAATATGAAACATGTTTTATAAGACCCTTTTTCTATCTTTTTAGAATAAATATGTAAATCAAGAGAATACTAACTTCGATGAAATGGAAAGGGTGGTTATTTGAAAAAGGTATCTATTGCTGTACTTTCAGCATTGTTTTTATCGATGGCGTCACTCAGCCCGATATCAGTTCAAGCTGAGTTTGACGAAAAACAAGCAGAAATGCAAAACGTTGAGTTAACACAAGAACAGAAGGATGAGATATCAGTTCTACATAAGGATGTACTTGAAAAGAAAAAAGAAGTGATCTTAAAGTATGTAGAATATGGTGTTTTTTCCGAGGAAAAAGGAAATGAAATTATTTCAAAATTTGAAAAGCGCTACGCTAAGCTCGAAGAAAATGGATTTATTCCTAAATGGGACCATAAGAAAAAAAGCATTAATTAAATGAAAGGAATGAAAAGGCATTTCAACATTTGTGTTGAGATGTCTTTTATTATGTTCTAGTTGCAGAGTATCCTTTATTGTATTGCTTAAAAATGCAATATCACAGAGATCAATACTAAGCAGTACCTATTTACGATTGACAATTTGTTTACATTCAAATATATTTAATTAATAAATATTTTAGTGATTGAACTAATTTTAAAATAGAGGTGGTATGTTTTGAATATATATGAACAATTAATCCTTTCCTTAAAAAGTGTTCATGAGGCGATGGTTGATTTAATGAAGCCATCAGAAAATGAAGGAATTTCTCATGGCCAATTGTTTCTACTTTTTACAATTCACAAAAAGGGAAGTATTAAAACGACGCAAATTTCAAATTATTTTGGTATTACTCCTGGTGCAGCGACTGCAATAGCAGATAAACTGGAAAAATTAGGACTTATTGAAAGAGAACGAGACAAAAATGATCGAAGGATCGTAATAATAAAGTTATCCGACGCAGGTATAAAGTATGTGAATAATAAACGAAGTAAAAATTTAGAACGAATAGAGTATGTTCTACAAGATTTTACAGAAGCTGAATTGCTATCAACAATCGAATCACTTCAAAAGCTTACAGAGACAATAAATAGTTCTAAGGAATTTATACCAGAAAAAGATTAGAAAAGGGGGCGGTCTAATGGAACATCTCGAATTGAGAAAAAAAATTACAATTATGATTGCTATTATGGCTGTCATGTTATTTGCTGCATTAAATATGACGATCGTCGGAACATCATTGCCGAAGATCGTTGCTGATATCGGTGGAATGGAACTTTTTAATTGGGCATTTACGATTTATATGCTATGTTCTAGTATTACTGCCATTTTAGTTGGAAAGCTTTCTGATATATACGGACGTAAAGTATTTATTCTAACTGGGATATGTGTTTTTATCATCGGTTCTATTTTATGTGGTTTTTCTACATCAATCATTCAATTAATTATCTTTCGAGGCATACAAGGCTTTGGGGGCGGAATGATTATGTCTTCAGCCTTTACTACGGTCGGTGATTTATTTTCACCGAGAGAAAGAGGACGTTGGCAAGGGTTAATGGGAGGTGTATTTGGGCTATCTAGTTTGTTTGGACCTACACTTGGTGGATTTATCGTCGATAATATGGATTGGTCTTGGGTATTTTGGATTTTTATTCCAGTTGGAATTGTTAGCTTTTTTATGATATTAAAATTGTATCCGCAAGCTGAGCGTAAAGTGAAAGAAAAAATTGATTATTTAGGTTCATTCGTTTTGTCCATAGTTATTATTTCATTACTATTAGCATTTAGTTGGGCTGGTGGAACATATGCCTGGAGTTCACTAGAAATCATCGGATTATTCACTGTATCATTTTTGTGTTTATTACTCTTCATTTATATTGAAAGGAAAGTTCAGAGTCCTGTCGTTCCACTTCATTTATTTAAAAATAAAATTGTTCTGGTTTCAAACGGCGCTTCGTTTTTAGCTGGGGTTGGGATGTTTGGAGTGATAATGTATGTCCCATTTTACGTTCAAGGGGTACTAGGAAGAACGGCAACAACATCTGGGTTAGTCGAAATGGTGATGACAATTTCGATGGTTTCAATTAGTGCACTAGCTGGTCAATTGATTACAAAAACGGGGAAATATAAAAAACTTGCCCTATTTGGGTTTATTATAATGATCATCGGATTTATGTTAAATGCTTTCTTAACTCCAGATGCATCACTTGCAAAGCTACTCATTAATTTAATTATTACTGGAATTGGTTTAGGAATGACAATGCCGGTGTTCACGTTAACGGTTCAAAATGCAGTGGATCATAAGTTTCTTGGCGTTGCTACTGCTACTTCGCAATTATGTCGTCAACTTGGTGGAACTGTAGGAGTTGCGATAATGGGGTACATAATGAGCTCCAAAATGACAGAAAAAATGGTATCAGGAGCTGAACAGCATCAGAATATGGATGTGGTATCTGAGCTGCAAACCCCCGAAATTTTAATGGACCCTTTTGTGATTGATCATATGAGGGCTGAAATGTCTGAGCAAATGAAACCGATCTTTGATCAATTTGTTGCGTCTTTAAGAGAAGCTCTTAATTTTGGATTAACACAAGTATTTTTATTTAGTAGCTTTGTCATATTATTAGCATTTGTTGTAACATTATTTTTAAAAGAAATACCATTACGTACTTCCAATGCTTCGACAGAAAAGGAGAAAGATTTGGCGTAAAAAGTCTTTTGATTTAATATGTGTTTACAATTCTGCTAGAAGTGTTTGGAGGATTGATATGGCTACATTACTTTCCTACTTGAAACGGTATCGATTATTTATGGTCATTGCTATTTTATTGACCTTAGTAGAGCTAGCGGTTGAACTGTTACAACCGTTATTTATGGCGAAAATAATAAATGATGGGATCTTACAGGAAGACCTTTCTGTTGTTGCGTATTGGGGCGCCATCATGATAGGTATGTCCTTTGTTGCTTTTGCTTCAGGGATTATTAATTCTTTTTATGCAGCACATAGTAGTCAAGGGTATGCACACGACTTACGACAAGGAATATTTGAAAAAATTCAATCTTTTTCATTTGCTAATTTAATTCAATTTCCGACCTCAACATTGATTACAAGGATGACAAATGATGTAAATATCCTTCAACTAACTTTATTTACGGGGCTACGGATTATGTTAAGAGCTCCTTTGTTAGTAATTGGCGGATTGGTTATGGCGCTCATCGTCAATGTGAAACTTGCACTTGTGTTAGCAGTGGCTGTTCCATTGAGTTTACTCTTTTTAGTATGGGTCTTTAAAATTGGACGTCCCTTATTTAAGGTTGTGCAGCAAAAGCTAGACGGTGTTAATCGAGTTATGCGAGAAAATCTATTAGGTATTAAACTAATTCGAGCACTGTTAAGAAAAAATACGGAGATCAATCGTTTTACTAAATTGAATGATGAGTTAATGGGCTCGACTGTATCAGCTTTACGCTTTATGGAAATTACGATGCCAGTAATTTTATTATTAATAAATTTAAGTATCTTAGGTGTACTTTGGTTTGGCAGTTTTCAAGTGAATGCAGGTAGTGCAAATGTAGGTGAAGTGGTAGCTGTCATTAACTATGCGACTCGAATTAGTGGAGCATTTTCTGTGTTTTCAATGATTATTATCTTTTTCTCACGTGCAAAGTCTTCATCGGAGCGAATTGCGGAAGTATTTAATACTAAAATCGATTTAGTTGATTCAAAAAATTTTGAAGAACTACCTCTCAGGTTTAAAGGAAACATTGAATTTAAAAATGTTTTTTTTCGTTATCCGAACTCCGATACCGACGTATTAAAAGATATCTCATTTGAAGCAAAGCCTGGAAGTACAGTTGCGATCTTAGGGTCAACTGGCTCAGGAAAATCATCGTTGTTTCATCTAATTCCTCGACTATATGATGTTACAGAAGGTGAAATTAAAGTTGATCATCAAGATATCAGTACGATAAAGTTAGAAAACCTTCGCAATCAAATCGGGTATGTTCCGCAAGAGACTTTATTATTTACAGGAACAATTAAAGACAATATTGCTTGGGGAAAAGAAGAGGCAACAATCGAAGAAATTGAGGAAGCTGCTATAAAAGCCCAGATCGCTGAAACGATCACTAAGTTTGCAAATGGGTATGATACGATACTTGGGCAAAAAGGTGTTAATTTATCAGGTGGGCAAAAACAACGACTAGCAATCGCCCGAGCGCTCGTTAGAAAACCGAGAATTTTGTTACTGGACGATAGTACGAGTGCATTAGATTTAAAAACGGAATCAAAGCTCCTTGATAGTTTACGAGAACTACGTTGTACAACATTGATTATTACTCAGAAAATTAGAACTGCTACCCGCGCAGATAAAATCATTATTTTAGATGAAGGGAAGCTCATCGCAGAAGGAACACACGAACATTTAATATCAAGTAATTCTCTTTACCAAAAAATTTATATATCTCAGTTTGGAGAGGAGGCGATGTTCGTTGCTAAAGGAAATCAGTAAACCTTTCCAACATAAAAAAATAGCTATTAAATCTACTGCTGATAAACAGGATGAAATGAAGAAAGTAAAAACGAAAAATTGGATTGGAACTTTGCAACGCATTTGGGGATATTTAACTCAAAATAAAAATCCATTGCTCCTTGTGTTTTTTTTAGTCATTATAAGTTCTGTTTTTGCTTTACTAGGACCGTATATTGTCGGAATGGCCATCGATCAATATATAGTTTCTCGTAATTTTGACGGACTCCTATATGTAATTTTTAGCTTGATTGTTATTTATGTCATTCAGTCTCTCTCCGTTTGGGGTCAAAATTTTGTCATGATTAGGGTTGCTCAAGAAACAGTCTTTTCAATGCGAAAAGATTTGTTTGAACGACTTCATCAATTACCAATCTCATTTTTTCAAAAGCGGCAACATGGTGAGTTAATGAGCCGTGTGACGAACGATATTGAAAATATTAGTTCAACTCTAAATAGTTCGGTGATTCAAGTTATTTCAAGTGTTCTTACCCTCGTTGGTATTCTTGTTGTCATGTTATGGCTCAGTCCACTATTAACGTTAATAACACTTGTTATCGTTCCATTAATGGTGTTTGGTATGAAATGGATAACGAAACGTACTGGGAAACTGTTTAAAGAGCAACAGCGAAATTTAGGTGAAGTTAATGGTTTTATTGAAGAAACTCTTTCTGGACAGTCGATTATAAAAACCTTTTCTCAAGAACAAAAAGTCATTGCTGAATTTATGAAGAAAAATGAACGACTTCGTGAAGCAGGCTTTTGGGCCCAAACGATATCAGGATTTATTCCAAAACTTATGAACGTGTTAAATAATTTAAGCTTTGCCATTATTGCACTTATTGGAGGTATTTTTGTTTTAAATGAAATGGTCTCTATCGGTGTAATCGTCATATTTACTGAGTATGCTAGACAATTCACACGACCATTAAATGATTTAGCGAATCAGTTTAATACAATTCTTTCAGCCATTGCAGGGGCCGAGCGAGTGTTTGAATTCATTGATGAAAAAGCAGAAAGTGCTGACGAGACTAATGCAATTGCTATAAAGGAAGTTAAGGGTGCAGTCCAGTTTAAAAGCGTTTCTTTCTCCTATGTAAGTGAAGAAAATATATTAAATGATGTTAGTTTTAATGTATCTTCAGGTGAAACGGTAGCATTAGTAGGGCCAACGGGGGCTGGAAAAACAACGATCATCAATCTACTCTCTCGCTTTTATGATGCAAACAAAGGAAAAATACTTATTGATGGATACGAAATGAAAAATATAAAGCGAGAAAGCCTTCGTCAAAATATGGGATTTGTATTCCAAGATTCTTTTTTATTTGAAGGGTCAATTAGAGAAAATATTCGGTACGGAAGGTTGCATGCTAGTGATGGTGAAGTAGAAGAAGCAGCAATCCTCGCTAATGCTCACTCTTTCATAATGAAGTTACCTGATCAATATGAGACGGTATTAAAGCAAGACGGTAGTGGAATTAGTCAAGGGCAAAGACAATTACTTTCAATTGCTAGGGCGATTTTAGCTGATCCGAAGATATTAATTTTAGATGAAGCAACGAGTAATATAGACACAGTTACAGAAGTGAAAATCCAAGAAGCATTGCAACGATTAATGAAAGGTCGAACGAGCTTTGTTATTGCTCACAGGTTAAATACAATACAGAAAGCGGACCAAATCATCGTATTGCAGGAGGGGGAAGTAATAGAACAAGGCAACCATGAGTCATTACTATTAAAGAAAGGGTTTTATTATGAATTAAACAGTCGTCAAATTAGCAAAATTTGAGAAAATCATTCATAATAGAAGTAGTTCCAAGAAGTTTTAAACGTATTCTTTTTATTAAAATTAAATTGGGAGGGTACTATATGGCGAAACATATTCAAGACACAACGACATTACATAATGGTGTGAAAATGCCTTGGTTAGGCTTAGGTGTTTGGAAAGTCGAAGATGGTTCTCAAGTCACCGATTCGGTTATAGCGGCAGTTCAAGCAGGTTATCGTAGCATTGACACAGCGGCTATTTATAAAAACGAAGAAGGTGTCGGACAAGGAATTAATGAATGTGGTATTCCTCGAGAAGAACTATTTATAACGACTAAAGTATGGAATTCTAATCAAGGGTATGATGAAACCTTACAAGCTTTTGATGAAAGTATGGAGAAGTTAGGGCTAGAGTATTTAGATTTGTATTTAGTCCACTGGCCGGTTGCTGGAAAATATAAGGATACTTGGCGTGCACTCGAAAAATTATATGCCGATAAGAAAGTTCGGGCAATTGGAGTTAGTAACTTTCATGTGCACCATCTAGAAGATTTAATGGAAAACGCAACGATCAAGCCAATGGTCAACCAAATTGAGTTTCATCCACAATTAGCACAGCATGAACTTCGAGCATTTTGTAAAAACCATCAAATTCAGCTTGAAGCTTGGTCCCCGCTAGCACAAGGGAAATTATTAGATCATCCGACGTTAACTGAAATTGGTCAAAAGTATGGGAAGTCAATAGCGCAAGTTATTTTACGCTGGGACTTACAGTGTGGAGTTGTGACCATTCCTAAATCTATTAATGCTGAACGAATTGCAGCAAATGGGGATATTTTTGACTTTGAACTAACAAGTGAAGATATGGATAAAATCAATGCACTAAATAAAGATGAGCGTGTTGGCCCAGACCCTGACAATTTTGATTTCTAAAAAAGTTCGTTTCTCCTCAAATTGCTTGATGTAAGAAGAAACCAAAAGCTGAGCTTACTCAGTTTTTGGCTTCTTTCTTATAGCATAAGAAAGTTTAAATTTCGAGGATGTCTAGCTACAGGTGTCATCGGCTCGAGGTCGCTTCGGTCCATCAAACGTGTCAAAAAGTCAGGACACTAATTGCTGGCCCTCCAGCGCTTGTCGCCGATAAGCAGACACCTTCCGCTTTTCTAGCTGTCTAGCTGCAGCGCCCACCGACTAGCGAGACTTCCCTCACCGCCGTACGATAAGTTATCATGAACGAAACTAGCCCCTTACTCGTAATATCGTAGATTATTTTGGCTAAGCTGTTTAATGAAAAAAACCAAACCAAAACAG
>NZ_JAFLJM010000039.1 GCF_017745675.1 Alkalihalobacillus sp. BA299 | reverse complement strand
AAATTCATTTGTCTGAACGGCTATTTTATTTTCAAAACCTTCACGCTATGCGTGAAGAGCCAAGCATCCGCTTGGCTTACGGTCCAAAAGCTAAAAGCAACAATCTTTGAGAAAAGAGCCTTATTTTAAGACAAAGGTGATGGAGGAAATCAATGAGAGTAATTGTTAGTGGTGGAGGAACTGGAGGACATATATATCCTGCCTTGTCATTAATTCAAGAAATAAAGAAACAATATGCTAATGCAGAAATTTTGTACATAGGTACGGAAAATGGATTAGAAAGCGAACTCGTAACACGTGAAAATATTCCTTTTAAGACGATAAACATAACAGGTTTCCGTAGAAAGCTTTCTTTTGAAAATGTCAAGACAATTTATCGTTTTCTTAAAGGTACGAATGATTCTAAGAAAATGATTAAACAGTTTAAACCGGATGTTGTAGTAGGTACAGGTGGTTATGTTTGTGGGCCTGTTGTCTTTGCAGCATCACAATTAAACATTCCGACGGTTATTCATGAACAAAACAGCGTTCCTGGGCTTACAAATAAGTTTCTAAGTCGATACGTAGACAAAATTGTGTTATCTTTTCCTGAATCAAAAAATTTCTTCCCGGAAGGTAAAACGGTGTATCTTGGAAACCCTAGAGCTTCAGAAGTAATCTCAACAAGTGCTGATCGTGGTAGACAATCTGTCGGTTTAAAAGAAGGCAAGAAGTCAGTTCTAATCGTAGGTGGAAGCCGCGGAGCTAGACCGATCAATGATGCGTTTTTAGAAGTTTTACCAGAAATGAAAGACTTTGATTATCAGTTTTTATACGTAACTGGACAGGTCCATTATGAAAAAGTGATGGATGCAGTCAAAGCAAAAGGGAACCCAGAAAATGTCATTATCAAACCATTTATTCATAACATGCCTGAAGTTTTAGCTAGTGTAGACTTAATTGTCGCTAGAGCAGGAGCTACAACATTAGCTGAGATTACAGCTCTAGGGCTACCGAGTATTTTAATACCTAGTCCTTATGTTACAAATAATCATCAAGAAAAAAATGCACGGGCATTAAGTGTAAAAGGAGCAGCGGTCGTTCGGCTTGAAAAAGAAATGAGCGGAAAAGTATTACTAGAAGATATTGATACTATTTTTAAAAAAGCCGGAAAATGGGAAGAAATGCATAAAGCAGCTCTTTCACTTGGTATGCCAAATGCAGCAACTCATTTTGTTGAGCTGATAGCAGATTTGTCCCAAAAAAAGTAGTTAAACATAGTTCTATTTAAATTCGAAAAATAGATTTAGGTGAAAAACTATTCATTTATGCCATAACGTGTCGTCTGGAATCAAACACGGTCAGTTAGGCGGAAGCATATACTTTTACTATAATTAAATTAAGACTGAGTGAATTTTAGATTTTATGAAAGTATAATTTTTTTATTGGGTGGATTAAAGTAAAAGAAAAATCATCGACTTTCGTCATTGTGGCGAGAAATCATGTTTTTCTGAGAAGTGAGGAGATAAAAGGCGATGGAACAGTTTATTCAACAACTTAGAGAAAAAGATATTGGTAAAGTCCTCGTCCAAGAACCGTTAGCCAATCATACGACTTGGAAAATCGGTGGGCCTGCTGAAGTATTAGTTGAGCCCAAAAATATAGAAACACTTAAGGAACTAATGGGGATGATTCGTAAGGGAGGTGTCCCTTGGCGTGTCATTGGAAGAGGCTCGAATTTGCTTGTAAGAGATCTTGGCATAGAAGGTGTAGTTATTAAACTTGGCGATGGGATTAGTCACCTTGATATAAATGGAGAAGAGATTACAGTAGGTGGTGGCTATTCTGTTATTAAATTGGCGATGATCATCAGTAAAAAAGGCCTTTCAGGATTAGAATTTGCTAGTGGTATTCCAGGTTCAGTTGGGGGAGCTGTATTTATGAATGCTGGTGCTCATGGCTCAGATATTTCTCAAATACTGACGAAGGCTCATATTCTTTTTGAAGATGGGACTATGAAGTGGCTTACAAATGAAGAGTTGGAGTTTTCATACCGTACATCGAAGCTACAGAAAGAAAAGGGAATATGTGTGGAAGCGGCTTTCCAGATGAAGGCTGGTGATCGTGAAGAAATTGTTAAAGTTATGCAGAAAAATAAGGATTACCGTCGGATATCCCAACCTTGGAATTATCCGTGCGCAGGTAGTGTGTTTCGAAATCCATTACCCAATTACGCAGGGCAGTTAATCGAGAAAGCAGGATTAAAAGGATTCCAACTAGGTGGAGCTCAAGTTTCTGAAATGCATGGAAACTTTATAGTAAATATTGAAGATGCAAAGGCGGACGACGTATTAAGTCTTATTCAACATATAAAAGATACAATTCGTGAAAAGTTTAATGTAGAAATTGAAACGGAAGTAGAGATTGTCGGAAAAAAAGAAAACAACGACTGAGAATTACCAGCTTTTTGTGTTATAATACAAAATTATATACACAAATAAAACGGCATAATCTTTTATGCCGTTTTTCGAAATATGGGTATGTATAATGGAGGTTGGACTATGGCTGATGAAAAAGTCATTACGATCAACGACAGAATACCTAAGTTAAAGGAACAGCGGAGACAAAGGGCGAATCGTAGATTAATTTTCTTTTTGTCTTTCTTCTTTTTACTTATCCTCTTAGTAATATATTTTCAATCTCCTTTAAGTCATATTAAGACTATTGAAGTCCACGGAAATTATTACTTGCCTAAAGAGGCAATCGTTAAAAATTCAAAACTGAATAGTGGGACAAGCATTTGGAAAATAGATAAAGAAGAAGTTAGTGATAATATAATGAATTTAAAAGAAATTGAGACGGCAGACATCTCAAGAAGGTTTCCAAATACGGTTGAAATTCATGTCGTTGAATATCAACGGATTGCATATATGTATCAGGAAGGAAAATATTATCCTATTTTAAGTACAGGTGCTTTTTTAGATGAATTACCTCCTCATGAAATGCCTGTAGATGCCCCAATTTTAAAAGACTGGGAGCCAGGGTCAATTGCACAGGAGTTGGCAGCAGAAATAACAAAGCTGTCAGATGGATTGTTTAATAGAATATCTGAAATTTATTATACACCTACAGAAGCCGATCCACTTCGTATTATAGTGTATATGAATGATGGTCATGAAGTGCATTCAACGGTTCGGAATTTTTCAGAAAAAATCGCCCCGTACCCATCGATTGTAAAAGAAATAGATCCTAGTAAAACAGGGGTTATCCATATGAGGATGACACCTTATTTTGAAGAGTTTATCGTTGAGGAGGAAGAGGAAAGTGAAGGTGAACGGTAAACATGTTATTCTTTCACTTGTCCTATTGGTAACCGGCTTTATTTTAGCAGTATCTTATCAATTTGCTAATGAGCATCAAGATTCTAATCCGATCTCTCAGCGCCAATGGAGACATGAAGATGAATTACGTAATAATATTATTTTAGAACAAGCTGTTAATCGAAATTTACAAGAAGAATTAAGAGGGTATCAATCTCAGTTAAGAGAAATAGAAGCAAAAATTGCTGATTTAACAGAAGAACAAGAAGTAAGAGTAGCTTCATTAATTGAGGATTTAGACAGATTGAGAAAAATTGTAGGCACTGTTAAAGTTAAAGGTCCAGGGGTTGAGGTCACTTTATCAGATAGTTCTTATGTTCCAGATGGTGCCAATCCTAACGATTATATTGTTCATGAAGAACAAATTCATAAGGTTGTTCAAGAGTTGCTAGTTGCTGGTGCAGAAGCAGTTGCGATTAATGGGTATCGTTTGTCTAGGAATTCATTTATTCAATGTATTGGGCCAGTAATTTATATAGATGGTATTACATCTTATGCACCTTTTGTTATAACAGCAATTGGGGATCCATTAAGTTTAGAAGGATCAATGACATTGCCAGGAGGAGTAAGGGACCAGTTAGTGAATGATCTTATTGAAGTAAGGCTACAACAAAAAAGTGACATTACGATGGAACCTTACTTATCTGAAAGTAGGTGACATAATGAGTAACAGATTGATTTTTATGATTGTCACTTTAATTATTGGTTTTATGGTAGCGATCCAATTTCAATCAACGAAAGAACCTATCGTTAGGGATACGAGAGATATTCGTGAATTACGAAAAGAATTACGAACAGAACAGGACAGACATCAGCAGCTCGTTCAAGAAATTGAGAAACATGCTTCGTTAATTGACCAATATGAAGTATCGTTAAATGATCATAAGGAAAACGTTGAAAGTGTAATGGAAGAACAAATTGATAATTTAAGAAAAGAAGCTGGTTTAACAGAAGTTTCAGGGGAAGGAATTATACTGACCATTGAACCTCTTTATCATGATCAATTTTTTGGCCATAATAGAAATTCGGTTTCTCCAGTTTTGCTTCGTTTTCTTGTTAATGAATTGAATTTTAATGGTGCTAAAGAAATTGCTATCGGTAATCAACGGATTATATCAACTACTGCATTTCGGGAAGTAAATGGAGTGACTCGTGTAAATAACCGGAGGCTGCCTACTTTACCAATAGAAATAAAAGTATTAGCTGACGACGCTCAGAAGCTTCACAATGAAATGGTTGTTTCAGAGTCTGTTGAATATTTTGAAATTGATAATTTGAAATTAACGTCTACACCGATTAATTATCTTGAGATCCCAGCTTTTGATGATACACCAAGGGTGAGGTATATGGAGCAAGTGAAGGAGGATTAACCGACCGATGTGGTTGCCGATTGTTGGTCTAATTATAGGAATTATATTAGGTTTTTTTACAGAGTTTCGTATTCCTGATGAATATTCTAATTATTTATCAATTGCAGTATTAGCTGCTTTAGATACATTATTTGGTGGAATAAGGGCTCATTTACAAAATAGTTTTGACTCAAATGTCTTTTTGACAGGTTTCTTTTTTAATATCCTTCTTGCTGCAGGTTTAGCTTTTCTAGGTGTTCATCTTGGTGTAGACTTATATTTAGCGGCAATTTTCGCATTCGGTGTACGTCTATTTAATAATATTGCCGTTATCCGTCGAATGTTGCTGTCGAATTGGAAAGAAAGAAGGAATGTGAACAAAGCGTAGAGAATGATGTAATAGTTCTCTTATGTTATGAAAACATGAAGTTTTTTGAAAAAAAAGTGAGAATTGTAAAGAAAGACTAAAAAAATAAAAGGGAAAAGACATTTAATGTTGAATTATCTTATAGTTAAATAAATTTTTCCTTCTATTTTTTCTCACTAGAAGGCTCATTATCGGAAATGATAATCCAAGTGTTTCAGTTAAAACCATAGCAGTTTTTTTATGCTATACAGACCAAAAGGAGGTGCCACAGATGAACAACAATGATATTTATGTAAGCTTAGACATCGGTACATCCAATGTAAGAGTTATCATTGGAGAAATGGCCAATGGATCATTAAACATCATTGGTGTTGGAAATACGAAATCTCATGGGATAAAGAAAGGCTCCATTGTAGATATTGATGAAACAGTAAAATCAATTAAGAGAGCTGTCGATCAAGCAGAGCGAATGATCGGTTTATCTATAAAGCAAGTTATTGTAGGTGTTAATGGGAACCATGTTCAATTACAGCCTTGTCACGGCGTTGTTGCTGTTTCTAGCCCTGACCGTGAAATTGGTGATGAAGATATCGCGCGAGTCATCGATGCAGCTCAAGTGGTATCAATACCACCAGAGCGTGAGATTATCGATGTTATCCCTCGCCAATTCATCGTTGATGGTTTAGATGAGATCAATGATCCACGTGGCATGATTGGTGTTCGCTTAGAGATGGAAGGTACAATTATCACGGGATCAAAAACTATTTTACATAATTTATTACGATGTGTAGAACGCGCTGGTCTACAAATTGCTGATATATGTCTTCAACCTTTAGCTGGTGGCGCAGTAGCAATTTCTAAAGACGAAAAAAGTCTTGGGGTTGGTCTTGTGGATATTGGCGGTGGTTCAACTACTGTCTCGATCTTTGAGCAAGGTACGTTAAAAGCTACTTCTGTTATTCCAATCGGTGGAGACCACGTTACGAATGATATTGCAATTGGTTTGCGTACTTCTAGTGAAGAAGCTGAACGTATTAAATTAAAGCATGGACATGCCTACATTGACGAAGCATCTGATGCAGAGCTATTTAAGGTATCTGTTATTGGTAGTAATGACCAGGATGAGTTTTCACAATATGATATTGCACACATTATAGAAGCGCGTATGGATGAAATCTTTGAACTCATTGAAAGAGAGGTTCAACGTTTAGGTTATGGTGACCTTCCTGGTGGGTATGTACTTACTGGAGGAGCTGTAATGGTTCCGGGTGTGTTAGAATTAGCCCGTGAAGTGCTTCAAAGTAATGTAAGAATTGCAATTCCGGATTATATTGGAGTTCGTGAACCGCAATATACAACAGGAGTTGGTTTAATTCAATTTGCATACCGTAATGTTAAAATTCAAGGAAAAGAAGTTGCTGCTTCTGTTTCTGATATGAATCAAGGAGAAAAGACGAATTCAAAGAAGGAAAAAGTCGCTCCAAAAGCGAAAGAGGATAAAGAGGGCATGAAAAAAGTTAAAAATTGGTTTAAAGTATTTTTTGAATAATAGGCGTTTTTGGCATACATGATGAATTAGGAGGACCTTACATGTTAGAGTTTGAAATGGATATGGATCAACTAGCGACAATTAAAGTCATCGGCGTTGGCGGTGGCGGAAGTAACGCTGTGAACCGTATGATTGAGAATGGTTTGCAGGGCGTTGAGTTTATCGCTGTAAATACAGATGCACAAGCGTTGCACTTATCAAAAGCAGAAATAAAGCTACAGTTAGGTGGCAAACTCACGCGCGGACTAGGGGCTGGAGCAAACCCTGAAATTGGTAAAAAAGCAGCTGAAGAAAGTAAAGAACAAATTGAAGAGGCATTGCAAGGTGCTGATATGGTTTTTATTACAGCAGGAATGGGTGGTGGAACAGGAACAGGTGCTGCACCAGTCATAGCGCAAATTGCTAAGGAGTTAGGAGCATTAACAGTTGGTGTTGTCACTCGTCCATTTACTTTTGAAGGTCGTAAACGATCTACACAAGCTGGGGGTGGAATCGACGCTTTAAAAGAGAAAGTCGACACATTAATTGTTATTCCTAATGATCGCCTTCTAGAAATCGTTGATAAAAACACACCAATGCTTGAAGCTTTCCGTGAAGCTGACAATGTTCTACGTCAAGGTGTACAAGGTATTTCAGATTTAATCGCAGTCCCTGGTTTAATTAACTTAGACTTTGCGGATGTAAAAACGATTATGGTTGATAAAGGATCTGCTTTAATGGGGATTGGTATTGCAACTGGTGAAAACCGTGCAGCTGAAGCGGCTAAAAAGGCTATTTCGAGTCCTTTACTTGAAACTTCAGTTGATGGAGCTCAAGGTGTTTTGATGAACATTACAGGTGGATCAAATTTAAGCTTATACGAAGTTCATGAAGCAGCTGAAATTGTGTCTGCAGCTTCAGATCCAGAAGTGAATATGATCTTTGGATCTGTAATTAATGAAAATTTAAAAGATGAAATCGTAGTGACCGTTATTGCGACTGGTTTTGAAGACAGTGAAAGTAACACAGTAAACAAACAACAATTGCAACGACCTTCAGTACAACCAAGGGTTACTAATTCACAGCCAAAGCAAGAAGAGGTGAAAGAACCTAGGTTTAACCAGCAAGTTCAGCAGCCTGAACAAACGGATACACTAGATATTCCTACGTTCTTACGAAATCGAAGAAGACGTTCAAAGTAAATTTAAAATAAGCTGACTCCTATGAGTCAGCTTATTTTTTATGCAAGAAATTGTCAATCAATTATGATGTTCCTTTGACAGGATAAGTGAAAATCTATCAAAATAACTATTTTATCTCGTCATAAACTGACAGACTTATAAATAGAATCTGATATATACTTGGCTAAACCATACCAAATTGAAGTTGAGAGGACATGCAATGACTATTTATTTGGATGTCATTTGGTTTCTTAATTTATGTATTGATTTTCTATTAATCTGGATAACTGCAATTACATTAAAAAGAACGATACATACATGGCGGTTATCCTTAGCGGCACTTTTTGCTTCACTAATCGTATTTTTTATGTTTACATCTATAGGCCATTTGTTTTACCAACCTTGGATGAAATTTTTTTATTCAATGGGAATCGTTTGGATTGCATTTGGATTTAAACGATTGACGTACTTTGTTCAAAATTTATTTATGTTTTACTTTGTCACTTTTATGACGGGAGGAGGCTTGTTCGCTCTTCACTTCTTTTGGCAAACCGAATTTGAGGTTTTGAATGGGGTAATGTTTACGAAAACGTCAGGGTTTGGTAGTACGTTTAGCTGGATATTCGTTTTAACTGGTTTTCCTCTTGTTTGGCTTTTTTCAAAATATCAATTAAAGCAAGTAGAGGCAAGAAAAATTCATTATGAACAAATAGTTAGTGTCGAGGTCTCAATTGGTCATGAAATGTTAGTCATGAAAGGTCTAGTCGATAGTGGGAATCAATTACATGATCCAATTACAAGGGCTCCAGTTATGGTAATAGAAAAGGATGCATTACATTCTATGCTAAGTAATGAAGAAATTGAACTGCTACTCGATTATAACAATTTAGATAAAGTATATGAGACGAACCATCCTTTTGCAGAAAGAATGAGGATTGTTCCATATCGGGTAGTAGGGAAGGACCAACAATTTATGATGGCGATTAAGCCAGATCGTGTCAAAGTGACGACGACCAATGAACAGCATCTTGTTAAGAAAGTACTAATTGGGATTAACGATATGAATTTATCAAATGATGGAGATTATCAATGTATTGTTCATCCGAAGATGCTTGTTGCAGGAGATGGAAAAAAATTAGCTTAGTTTCACTTTTAATGAGGAGGCAATGACATGCTAAAGTTGAAGTTTACATTGATGTGGCAAAGAATACTATATCGCTTAGGAATGAAGCCAGACGAAATTTATTATATAGGGGGAAGTGAGGCGCTACCTCCTCCTTTATCTAAAGAAGAGGAAGCTCATTTATTAAGCAAATTACCTACTGGAGATAAGGCGGTTCGTGCCATGTTAATTGAACGGAACTTAAGACTCGTAGTATATATTGCACGTAAATTTGAAAATACGGGAATCAACATTGAGGACTTAATCAGTATCGGTACGATTGGACTTATTAAAGCTGTTAATACATTTAATCCTGAAAAGAAAATCAAATTAGCAACCTATGCTTCACGTTGTATAGAAAACGAAATCCTAATGTATTTACGTCGAAATAATAAAATTCGATCCGAGGTTTCATTTGATGAACCACTGAATATTGACTGGGATGGAAATGAACTTCTACTTTCTGATGTATTAGGAACTGAAGATGATATTATTACAAAAGGGATTGAGGAAAAAGTCGATCGAAAATTATTAGTAAAGGCATTACACACATTAAATGATAGAGAAAAACAAATCATGGAACTTCGATTTGGTTTAGCCGGAGATGAAGAGAAAACCCAAAAAGATGTTGCAGATTTACTTGGTATTTCTCAGTCCTATATCTCCCGCTTAGAAAAACGGATCATAAAGCGATTAAGGAAAGAATTTAATAAAATGGTCTAAGCGGTATAAAAAAATATTTAATTCCTCGTAAACGTTGTTATATCATGAACTCATTCGTACTTACCTAGTGTTCATTATATAGTTAGTGTGCATATTTTTCCCTCCCAAGGAGATACTTTACATGAACATCATTCTCCTGTTGGGAGGGAAAGAATTGACACGAAATAAGGTTGAAATTTGTGGAGTTGACACAGCGAAGCTGCCAGTACTGACAAACAAAGAAATGCGTGAATTATTTACACAAATGCAAAGTGGCGACAATAGTGCCCGTGAAAAGTTAGTAAATGGTAATCTTCGGCTAGTCCTAAGCGTAATCCAACGCTTTAATAACCGTGGTGAGTATGTAGATGACCTTTTTCAAGTGGGTTGTATTGGTCTAATGAAATCAATCGATAATTTTGATTTAAGCCAAAATGTTAAGTTTTCTACATATGCTGTCCCTATGATCATCGGTGAAATTAGAAGGTACTTAAGAGATAATAACCCTATTCGAGTTTCGAGGTCTTTACGTGATATTGCTTATAAAGCTTTACAAGTTCGAGATCAGTTAATGGCTGAAAAGAACCGAGACCGAGAACCGACAGTGCAAGAGATTTCTAAAGTACTTGATGTTCCAAAGGAGGATGTTGTTTTCGCTTTGGACGCTATTCAGGATCCCGTTTCTCTTTTTGAGCCGATTTATAATGACGGCGGCGATCCGATTTATGTAATGGACCAAATTAGTGATGATAAGCAAAAAGATGTGAATTGGGTTGAAGAAATTGCTTTACGCGAGGCAATGATCCGCTTGAATGATCGTGAGAAACTCATTTTGAATATGAGGTTTTTCCAGGGAAAGACGCAGATGGAAGTAGCAGAGGAAATCGGTATTTCTCAAGCTCAAGTCTCTAGATTAGAAAAAGCAGCTATTCAACAAATGAATAAACACGCCCAAAGCTAAATGAAAGACTGAGTAGCATAAATAATGTTACTCAGTCTTTTTTCGTCTAAACACTTGCTTCTAAGCTGATTAAGGGTCTTTTGCTTTTCATTATTTTTTGAGATATTATTGGTTGTTTTATCATATAGATGAAGTATAACAGCATGGTCAAGTGGGAAGGTGGGCTAAGAAAATGATGAAAATATCTGACTTACAATCAAAAGATATTGTTAATATGGAAAATGGGAAACGCTTAGGACAGTTAACCGATCTTGATATAAATTTAGCAACAGGACAAATTGATGCTATTATTATAAACGGAACAGGAAAAATGATGAGCTTTTTTAATCGAGAAACTGAAGAGTTTGTTATTCCTTGGGGGAATATAGTTAAGATTGGAAACGATGTGATACTAGTGCATGTCCCTGAACCGTATCACCCTTACCCAATAGGTGGAAATTAGGAAAAAAAGATGTGGTCTGACGAAACTTAATACTCTTTGCATGAAAAATATGCTAAAATAGATAAAAACAATCAAAATTATGACATATTTTGTTGATATACGAATACATGGGTAGGAAGTGGTTTTTTGGTCCATGAACCGTTTACATTAGTGGAACACGATTTATTAAAGATTTCTGAGTGGGAAAAAGAAGACAAGAATTTGATAGCAGGTTTCACAACTCGTCTTGGGGGGGTAGGTGAAAAACCTTACTACGCCTTAAATGTTGGCCTTCATGTAGCAGATGATGATCGTATCGTAATAAAAAATCGTCAAATTGTTGCAACTGAACTTGGGATTCCACTAGAGCAATGGGTGGTTGGTGAACAAATTCATGGAGCAAATATAACAAAAGTAACGAGTGATGATTGTGGAAAAGGTGGGCGGACGCTCGAATCAGCAATTAAAGGAATAGACGGACTTTACACAAAAGAACAAGACATTTTACTCGTAAGTTTATATGCTGATTGTGTACCATTATACTTTTATTCGTCTAAACATCATATGATTGGTTTAGCTCATGCTGGCTGGAAAGGGACAGTATCACAAATTGGTCCGAAAATGATAGAAAGTTGGACAACTAATGAAGGGATAAATGCTAGTGATATATTAGTTACAATTGGTCCAGCTATTTGTCAAAAAGAATATGAAGTTGATACAAATGTAATTAAAGCAGTTGATGATGTACTACCATCAATTGAAGAAAGACCTTATCAACCCTCAAGACCTGGACATTACTTATTAGATTTAAAGAAATTAAATAAACAATTACTAATCAATGCAGGTGTTCCAAAGGAAAATATTCAAATAAGTCAATATTGTACAGCTAGTAACACAGAGTTATTTTTCTCCCATCGTAAAGAAAGTGGTAAGACTGGAAGAATGATGAGCTTTATAGGCTTGAAAGGTTATTAAAGTGTGTCAAAAAGGAGGACGCTCGATTGACAGTTAAAGAAAATCTACATAAAATTCAAGAGGAAATTAACGCAGCCTGTCAACGCTCAGGGCGCGAACCTGATCAAGTAAAAATAATCGCAGTTACAAAATATGTAACTGTTGAGAGAACGCAAGAAGCAATAAATGCAGGCATTACTCATATCGGGGAAAATCGTGTTGAAGGAATAATTGAGAAAGCTGGAGGAGTTAGTGGTCCCACGGTTTGGCACTTTATCGGTTCACTTCAATCAAAAAAAGTAAGAAAAGTTTTAGAGAATATCGATTATCTACACTCATTAGACCGGTTATCTTTAGCTGAAGAAATTCAAAAAAGATGGAAAGTTCGAGAACCATTAAAATGTTTTGTACAAGTCAATGTTTCAGGAGAAAAATCAAAATCAGGGCTTCATCCAAATGAAGTAATCACATTTATCCAAAATCTTAAACAATATTCAGCTATTGAAGTAGTAGGACTAATGACAATGGCTCCCTTTGTTGAAGACCCTGAAGACACTAGATCCATTTTTAAGCAACTACGTTTATTACAACAAGAAGTACAAGCCTTATCCTTCAAACATGCTCCATGTACAGAATTGTCGATGGGGATGTCAAATGACTACATAGTTGCAATTGAAGAAGGAGCTACTTTTATTCGTGTCGGTTCTTCGCTTGTAGGATAAAAATTAAAGTTCTAAAGGAGGAATTGAAATGGGGATGAAATCGAGGTTTAAACGTTTTTTTGAGTTAGAAGAAGATACACAAGATTATGATACATACAACGAAGAAGTAGCAGCGGCTCAGGAAGAGACTCCTCAGTATCGTAGAAGTGACAAGCAATCGAAAAGCCAAAATGTTGTTAGTTTGCAAAGTGTCCAAAAAGCGGCAAAAGTTATTTTAATTGAACCGCGAACATATGATGAAGTTCAGGATATAGCTGACCATTTAAAAAATCGGAAAGCAGTAATTATTAATTTACAACGGATCTCAAATGAACAAGGAAAGCGGATTGTCGATTTTTTGAGTGGAACGGTGTATGCTATAGGAGGAGACATTCAAAAACTTGGTATGAATATTTTCCTTTGTACTCCGGATAATGTGGACGTTTCCGGCTCGATTACAGAAATGATGCAAGAAAGATTTGAACAACGTTAGAATGGTGGTGGATTAATTAAATGCAAGGAATTGGAGCTTTATTAAATTTGGCAATCATGGTTTATTCTTACATGATTATTGCATACATTTTGATGTCATGGTTTCCCAATGCTAGGGAATCTTCGATCGGTCAATTTTTAGGTTCAATCGTTGAACCTTACTTAGCACCGTTTAGAAAATTTATTCCTCCGCTTGGAATGATTGATATTTCCCCAATCGTAGCGATTTTTGCCTTATCATTTGCACGATATGGAGTTGCTGCTCTATTTGGAATGTAAATGGTGTTAATGTCAGATGAACATTTATCAACATTTTCGAAGTGAAGAGCGAACTTTTGTAGATCAAGTAGTAGGTTGGAAGCAAGACGTTTCCATTCAATATACGTATAAATTAACTGACTTTCTTGATCCGCGGGAGCAAGATATTGTTAAAGCCGTTATCGGTAAAGATGAAGAAATTAGCCTCTCTTTTTGGGGAGGCTCTCCAAATGCAGAACGAAAACGAGCATTACTTTCTCCCCCTTATTTTGATTTATCGAAAAAGGACTTTCAGATTCAACCATACGAACTTCGCTATCCTAAAAAATTCATCACTTTAGAACATCGAGATGTGCTTGGGTCACTGATGGGACTAGGTATGAAACGGGAAAAGTTTGGAGATATATTTTTAACAGAAGAAGTTATTCAACTATTAGTTGCCAATGAAGTAGCAAGCTTTATTGAATTAAATCTTCAAAAAGTTGGACAAGCTAAAGTTAAAATTGTCCCCATTAAAGATGAAGATATCATTCAGCAAGTTGAAGAGTGGACAGAAGAGTCTACAACTATTTCTTCCTTACGCTTAGATACTTTACTTTCAGGTATGTATAATATATCTCGTAGTAAATCTGCTCTTTATATTGACCGAGGTTTTGTCAAGGTCAATTGGAAGACGATTGAAGATGGATCGTTTCAAGTTCAAGAAGGAGATTATTTATCTGTAAGAGGATTTGGGCGAAGTAAATTATTTTCGATCACTGGAACTACAAAAAAAGGCAAGATTCGTATTATTTTTGGAAGGAAAAAATAATTAAACAATAGAAAAAGAAGGAAATACTCTTTTTCTGTCGAATAAATACTCTAAGATTAATTACGACAAGATTTGGAGGTGGAGTTCGTGCCTTTGACACCGCTTGATATTCATAATAAAGAGTTCACTCGCGGCTTCCGTGGTTACGATGAAGATGAGGTTAATGAGTTTCTTGACCAAATCATAAAAGATTATGAAGCTGTACTACGGGAAAAGAAGGAAATGTTTGAGAGGGTTCAAGACCTTGATGGGAAACTAGAGCATTATAACAAAATTGAAGAGACTTTAAATAAGTCTATATTAGTTGCTCAAGAATCTGCAGAAGAGGTTCGACGAAGTGCTCAAAAAGAAGCACAGTTAATTGTTAAGGAAGCAGAGAAAAATGCGGATCGAATTATTAATGACGCATTGACCAAATCAAGAAAAATTATAATGGAAATTGAAGAGTTAAAGAAACAAGCCTCTGTATATCGGATGCGCTTTAAAATGCTTGTAGAAGCCCAATTAGAAATGTTGCAAACAGATGATTGGGATGATATTACAAAAGTGGATGATGTTTTAGAAAAAGAAACCGTAGAATAACCGTTTCTTGACGAGCACGTAAGTTTAATTTACACTTTAATAAAGTTTCGCTTTTCTTGCAAATAAGATTAAGCATCGTTTTGAATTATATAATTTCCAAAACTATGATAGGGAGAGTACCGATATCATTTCTTTAATTTAGCGAATCAGGGATGGTGTAAGCCTGATATAAAGGGATATTGGGAAGATCACCCTTGAGTTCTATACCGAACGTTCATATTAGTAGGCTGTAGCGCTTCATTCACGATACGAATGATGAGTGAATAATGTCATTAATTTGTTATTATTCAGTAGGGTGGTACCACGGGTAACCTTCTCGTCCCTATAAGACGAGAAGGTTTTTTTTGTTGTCCGAGCTTTTCTTTATCTCATACGGAGGGCTCCAGTCCATACGTCGCTAAGCGGGTACTTCCGCTTTTCTATGTCTAGCTACAGGCGTCATCGGCTCGAGGTCGCTTCGGTCCATCAAATGTGTCCAAAGTTCAGGACCCTAATTGCTGGTCCTCCAGCGCTTGTCGCCGATAAGCAGACGCCTTCCGCTTTTCTTGTCTAGCTGCAGTACCCAGCGTCTAGTGGACTTCGCTCTCCTCCTTACGATAAGGCAACATCGGTTCGCATGCGCTCTCCGTGTTTTCTTTATCTCATACGGAGGGCTTCAGTCCATACGTCGCTAAGCGGGTACTTCCGCTTTTCTTGTCTAGCTACAGGCGTCATCGGCTCGAGGTCGCTTCGGTCCATCAAATGTGTCCAAAGTTCAGGACCCTAATTGCTGGTCCTCCAGCGCTTGTCGCCGATAAGCAGACGCCTTCCGCTTTTCTTGT
>NZ_JAFLJM010000038.1 GCF_017745675.1 Alkalihalobacillus sp. BA299 | reverse complement strand
TAGTGGACTTCGCTCCCCCTCCTTACGATAAGTCAACATCGTCTCGATAACTCTCGCCGTGTTTCCTTTATCTCATACAGTGGGGCTCCAGTCCATACGCCGCTAAACGGGCGCTTGCGCTTTTCTTGTCTAGCTGCAGCGCCCAGCGACTAGTGAGACTTCCCTCACCGCCGTACGATAAGTCAACATCGGATCACTGCGCGTCTCCGTGTTTCCTTTATCTCCTGCGGCTCAGTCCAGTCCATACGTCGCTAAACGGGCGCTTGCGCTTTTCTTGTCTAGCTGCAGCGCCCAGCGTCTAGTGGACTTCGCTCCCCCTCCTTACGATAAGTCAACATCGTCTCGATAACTCTCGCCGTGTTTCCTTTATCTCATACAGTGGGGCTCCAGTCCATACGCCGCTAAACGGGCGCTTGCGCTTTTCTTTTGTTATGGGTGGAATGTTTAATGCACAAAAATTAAATATGATGAAACAAAATAGATAATAATTAAAAGGACAGATGGAAATGCATATGTGGTAGTTGAGCTGTACGTTTTTCTTATTAATGAGTACAGAACAATAACCGAAAGTACAGCAACTGCAGCAGCAGTAATTTGATTAACTGGTGAAACAAATGCAAGAATCCCACCCTGCTGATACAAGGCGTCAGTCCCTACTAAAATGAGCATATTAAAAAGATTACTACCTAATATTGAGCCGATTGCTAAATTATAATTTCGTAATTGGATAGCGATTAACACAGCAATTGCTTCAGGTAATGAAGTAGTTGCTGCAATGAGAAAGCTACCGACAAAGCTAGAGCCTAGTCCTGTAATAACAGCAATTTGATCACCTGTTATCGTTAAAAAAGATCCTGTCACTAAAATAGCTATAGCAGCTAATATAAATCCATAAATAGCTCTTTTTAAAGAAATAGCAGATGAATTCAGGTTGCTTTCTTCTTCTTCCGACTCAACACTAATTAATTGTTCTTTTTTGGAATGAATTGTAAGCACATACATTCCAATTGCATATATTAATACTATAATCAATGTGTCGATACCAATACCTAAAATAGTTATGTTTAGCTGTATCGTTAAAGCTAAAAGTGTCGTAACCGCTAATAATAAGCCAATGCTAGCCGTATAAAAATGTTCCCCTGAAGCTCCTTTAAATATCTGCTTCTTCCGATAATACAAGTCAAAGCTAGCTAGAATAAGCAAGTTAAACATATTACTGCCTAGAACGTTTCCAATAGCAATATCTGGGTTATCGAGCATAATTGCAGAAATACTTGTCGTAACTTCAGGTAAAGAGGTTGCACCTGCAAGAAAAATAGTTCCAACCATTAACCCACCTAATGCCGTTTTCTCACTAAGCGCATCAGCATAAGTAGAAAGCTTAATCGCTGAGATAACTGTGACAACTGCACATAAGAAAAATATAAAAAATACCATAAGTTTCCCCTCTCTATTCTTTTATGAACACAAAAAAGACCCTTTTATGAGAGTTTACCCGCAAATCAAACTCTCATAAAAAGGTCTTGCGTACTTTGTCTACCAAATTATGACAAAGCTTAATGAACCGAGTGGAAGTCCACTGTAATGACGACTCATTAACCTGTGAAGGTCGCTACTCCCCTTTTTAGGACGTATGTGATTTAAACTAAATTTAACATGGGAGAACTTATCCGTCAACAAAAAAATCTTTGGAATGGCAACCAAAGATTTTCAAACCGATTTTTTATACCAATGCTCTGAAATGTAAGCATCGACTAACGAATCAAGATGCTTAATTTGCTGTAATGCCTTTTCATTACTTATTGACCTATAGTGATGTTCACCATTCGGTTCCTCATCTAATTCATCAGCAAGAGCTACAACTTTTTGCAAACTATCTAATTCTAATTGTCCTTTTGGTAAATATGAATCAGTATGAAGTAATATAGCTAAAGCAATTTGCTTCGCTTTACGTGGATCTTCTCCAAGTCGAACTAAAAGCTTGTGAGCACGTTCTGCACCTTTAATCGCGTGAATATCATTTTCTGTATAGAGGTCAAAATCCCATTGACCATTTTTATACCAAGTGTAGTGTCCGATGTCATGAAGAAAGGCGGCTTTTGTTGCTAAATCAGGATTAACATCATATTTTTTTGAAAGCTTGAGAGCATGAAAAGCAGTCGCGATCGCATGGGCTAATCCAGAACGCTTTACATATTTTTGAGTAATAGGATGGCTGTAAATTTCTAATAATGTTACATTTCTCATATATCCTTTCCCTCCTCATGTGAGATCATCTCTTACAGATTCAAGGTATTTTTTCTATTATATTGAGGAAGGACTTCTTTTGCAACCCTTAATTAAACTATTGACAAAAAAGTCTAACTAAAAAAGTGGATCAGACCTCATATTAGTGCTTTTTTGTTAGTTCTTTATCCAATGGTCATCCGCTTTTGATAACGTTATAATTTGTTGGGAGGAATTTTTTATGTACATAACAATTGAAGAATTAGCAGAATATTTAGCTTTACCCACAGAATATTTATATGATCAAATTCGTAAAGGAAATATTAAAGCTGTTTTTGACGGTTCAAAGTATTTAGTAAATAAACATCAATTTAAATGGCATAAACAACAGCTTGATCTTAAGTTTGAAGAACTGAAAAGAGAGGCATTGGAAGATATTCCAGAAGATATTGATGTTAAAGATGAGGATTAAGACATACATATTAAAAAAGGACAAATCCTAAGAAGCAAAGGCTTGAAAGGCGTGAGATGATGGGGAAAAAATTATTTTGGCTAATTTGTATTCAAATGGTGGTTATTACTTTATTTTGGTCTGTTCAAGGGATAAGTGCTGAAGTAAAAGAAGAAAAGTCAATTCAATACCATTCAGTGAAGGAAGTCATAAAGAAAGACTTGAACGTTCCACCACGTATGGCTCGGTTTGTCTTTGATTCAGGATATACGTTTGAGTACCCTGATGCGGTTAGAGGCATTTACGTAACAGGGAATTCAGCTGGTGGAGAGAGGATGAGTAGCTTAATACAGTTAATGGAGTCTACAGATCTCAATGCTATGGTTATCGATATTAAAGATGATTACGGTCATTTAACCTATCGACCAGCGGAAGATTCACCATTTTATAACATTTCACAAAACTATATTAAAGACACAGTAAAGCTTATGCAAACTTTGGAAGAAAAGCAAATTTACCCAATTGCGCGAATCGTTGTATTTAAAGACACCATTTTGGCGGAAAAGAAACCCGAATTATCTTTTAAAACACCAGGAGGTAAGGTTTGGAAAAATCGACGAGGGGATGCATTTGTAAATCCTTTTTTAAAAGAAGTTTGGGATTATAATGTCGCAATCGCTGAAGAAGCGGCAAAAATGGGCTTTCGAGAAATTCAGTTTGATTACGTTCGGTTTCCAGAAGGTTTTGAGCGTAGAGATGAAGAGTTAAAATACAGTGTTGGGGAATATGAAGGTGGCAATGGTGATAATGTACAAAAGCGCGTGTCGGCAGTAACAGATTTTGTTGCTTATGCTAAAGAGCAACTCGAACCCTATGGTGTTGATGTATCTGTAGATATTTTTGGCTATTCAGCAACGATCCCTGAAGCTCCTGGAATAGGACAAAACTTCTCAAAAATTGCTAGTAACGTTGATGTCATCTCGTCGATGATTTATCCAAGCCATTGGACCTCGTATTTTGGTATTAATAAACCAGATTTATTTCCGTACGAGCTCGTTGATGCTTATGCAAAAGTAGAAAACGAATTATTAGGCACATTAGAATCGCCACCCACTTCAAGACCTTGGATTCAAGACTTTACAGCAAGCTGGTTAGGGGCAGGGAATTTTAAAAAGTATAGTAAAGCAGAAGTTGAAGCACAGATTAAAGCGTTAAAAGATAATGGTATTAATGAATATCTCTTATGGAATGCCGGTAATCGATATACATCAGGCGTAAATTATACTCCATAAACTTACGAGTATGTGAAAATGATGAACGAGATGTACATGATGATCGCTTTTGATATAGAGGGGAAAAAGTAAAAGTTAATGGAGTTAAATCAAAAGAGCTTCTCCCATCAATATTGTTGATGGAAAAGCTCTTTATTTGTGTGTTAGCTATGTAAATTAAATGTAAAAACATACAAATTTACAGGTTTAACTTTGTGATATATACCCGTTACTCTTAGCGGGTAACCAATTTATGTATCATTTCTTGCCTCCAACTTTTTTCCAACCAGTTTGAACACTTGATGATTTGAGTTTAAACTTGTCAACACTACCGCGCCCAAATATTTTCATACCGAATAAATTTGTTATTGTACCCATTAAAGCAGTAAGACCGATGATACATAGTGAAAGTAAAATAAAATCGATAACAAAGTTACCCATGAGAATCCTCCTATTAATGAATGCCTCTTACCATTTATTGTACAGAACTAACGTAAAAATTGAAAGGGATTTCACTAAAAAGTAAGATGCATTATTTTTTCAATCCTTTACTGTACTAACAAAAAAGGAAGGATAACTATAATACATGAGGAAATGCCGGTATTTATATAAGAAAGCGAATAGATGGAGAGTATTGGGTAAATATAAAAAAATGTTGGTAAGAATCCCCTCTAAGTGCCGTTTATTGTGTCATCATTCTTGCATATAATAAAGAGACTAAGGACAAATGGAGGTCATAGTCAAGTGAATTGGTATGAGAAACTCAATCAGTATTTTCCAATTGAAGAAATGAAATCGAAGGAACACATGGAACTACTATTAGCAGAGAAATCCGAAATTTATTTTAAAGATGAAAGCGAAGACCACGTGTTAATGTATGTAGAAATGGATGACTTTATTTTTATCGATTACTTGTTCGTATCAAAAAATGCCAGAGGAAAAGGAACAGGAAAAAAATTAATTGATAAATTGAAAAAGAAAGGAAAACCGATTATTCTTGAAGTAGAACCAATTGATTATGAAGATACAGATACTCAAAAAAGGCAACGATTTTACGCAAGAGAGGGCTTTAAGCATGCTGAGTCCATTGGCTATCGCCGCCGCTCATTGGCAACGAACCAAATTAATGAGCTAGAAATATTATATTGGTCGCCAACAAACGAATCAGAAGAAAGTATTTATGAGAAGATGAAAAAAACGTATGAAACCATTCACACTTACAAAGACAAACAGTTGTATGGGCAGGCCTACAGCCCAGTAGATGATGTATTAACATTTGATGAAGAAGTTGTAGAACAACAAGATCAAATTTAAAATGCTATGTAAGGTGGTGATAAGTGATGAAAGGGAGAGAGAAAAGTAAAAGAAAAAAGCGTGAGCTCTTAAAGGAGTTGCTCCGTAGAAAATTAAGAAACTTAAAAGAAGCTCCAAAACGCCGACCCGCCACCAATACGAAAACAATCGCATAGTAATTATTATGTAGTAGCCTTCTTTCTCTAATCGGAAACAAGGCTGCTTTTTTTAGATAGGCTCTTTTCTAAAAGATTGGTGCTTTTAGCTATTGAACCGTTAACCAAGCGAAAGTTTGGTTCTTCACGCTTTAGCGTGAAGCCTTTGAACATAAATAAGCCAGATGGACAAATGAATTTGTCCATTAGGCTTATTTATGTTCAAAAAACGGTCCAATAGCAACAAAGTTTACGAAAACAGCTTTTAGATAAGAATGTAAAATTTCTAGGATGGCTAGCGCAAGCCACCCATCAACTAGCGATTTATGTATTTATGTTAATGTTTCTTGCCTTTTTTGCATCTTCCTTTCTTTTCTTAGGTCAAAGGCGTAATAAATGACAGGGATCAGTATCAACGTAATAAAAGTGGCGATACTCAAGCCGAACACGATGACGATCGCCATCGGTTGTTGGATTTCTGTTCCTTCTCCGAATCCTAACGTCAGTGGAATCAAACCGAGAATTGTCGTTAAAGCGGTCATTAAAATCGGGCGTAAGCGTGTCGGGCCCGCTTCAATAATAGCATCAAAACTAGAATAACCATTTTGCTTTAATGTATTAATATAATCAATCAATACGATTGCGTTATTAACGACGATCCCCGTTAAAATTAAGATACCTACTAGTGAACCTACACCAAAAGGTTGAAAGGTGACTAAAAGTCCAAATATAATCCCAATCATTGTAACTGGAACACTAAACATAATAATAAAAGGATAAAAGAGTGATTCGAATCGAGCGGCCATGACCATATATACTAAAACGATGGCAAGAGATATTGCGCCTGCTAATTTAAAAAAAGCATCGTTCATTTGCTCATTTTGACCACCAAAACTAATACGGTAACCTGTAGGAAGAAGCGGTGCAATTTCTTCATTTAACACTTCCTCAATATCATTAATAATACTTCCTAAATCTCGATTTAAAATAGAAGCAGATATGGTTACTTCACGTAGTCGGTCTGCACGTCGAATCGTACTAGGCCCCTGATCTCTAGTAATCGTAGCAACCGCTTCAAGAGGAATTCTTTCGCCTGTCGGAATATTGATAAGTAATTGACCAAGTTCTTCAACAGAAGAGGTGTAGGTTTCTTCGATCACTAAACGAACATCAAGTTCCTCTCCATCTCTGGCTAACCGTGTAGCAGTCATTCCTCGAGTCGCATTATTTACAGCACTAGCGATTTGTGCACTACCTATCCCATAATTAACAGCCTGGTCTCGATCAACGGCCACCGTAATTTCAGGACTTCCAACGGCAAAATTGGATGAAGGCTCACGAACACCTTCAACGGTAGAAATAAGACGAATGACTTCATTGGATAACTGATATAATGTCTGTAAGTCACGCCCTTTGATCGTAATCGAAATCGGACTTTCGGTAAAGCCCGTATCACTAGCGGATACTGAAATTTTAGCGCCGGGAATGTCTTGTAAAAGGTCGCGGATTTCTTCTGCGACGATTAAATCACTTTTTGTTCGCTTGCCAGGTTCAATTAATAAAATACTGTAGGATGCGCGATTCGTTTGCGTACCAGCGCCAATCGTAAAATTATCCGTACCACCGACAGTGACATAGATTAAATCAATTTCTGAAAGGTGTTTAATTTTTTCTTCAATTTCACTTGCAACTTTCTCTGTAATTTCAAGAGAGCTCCCGGCAGGAAGTCTTGCGTCAATATTAATAAAGCTTTGGTCTTGCGCTGGTAAGAATTCTGTTCCGATAAAAGGAATACCAATAAAAGAGAGAGCAAATAAAATAAACGTTCCAAGCATAGTAGTTTTTGGTCGCTTCAATGCTTTAGTTAACATTCTTTTATAAAATAAAGATAATCGTTGAAATCTTTCCTGAAAAAAGGAGGTTTCTTCGGTTACTTTCATTAGAGTAGATGATAATAAAGGGACAATAATCAGTGCAGTAAATAAAGAAGCTAACAGGGAAAAGGCGACAGTTAATGCCAGTGGCTTAAATAACTGTGCAGCTAAGCCTTCTACAAAAATAATCGGTAAAAAAACGACAATAGTAGTGAGTGTCGATGCGATGATTGCACCACCAATTTCACTCGTCCCCTCGATTGCGGCCTCTTTAATTGACAGTCCTTTTTGCCGTAGGCGATAAATATTTTCTAAAATAACGATTGCATTATCAACCATCATCCCCACACCAAGAGCCAGACCTCCGAGTGTAAGTACATTTAAGGTTTGCCCGCTAAAATACATAAACAAAAATGTTGTGATAATTGATATCGGTATAGAAAATCCAATGATCATTGTGCTTCTTACATTACGTAAAAATAAGTATAGGACCGTACCGGCTAAAATACTTCCAAGGACAATATTCCACGCTACAGCTCGAATGGATTGTTCTATGAACTGACTTTGATCAAAAATGGTTCGAATTTGAACTTCAGGTGGCAGCAACTCTTCTAGTTCTTCTAACTGATGTTTCAAATTTCTCGCAACTGTGACTGTGTTAGTACCGGATGCCTTAAGAACGGAAATTCCTACACTTGGTTGACCATTTAAATAACTTGCTTGAGTAGTCGGCTTTAATGTTTCAACAACATCAACGATTTCAGACAAAGGAATGGTTCCTTCAATTGTTGGAATCGGTAATGATTTTATGTCGTATATAGAAGTGAATTGTCCAGTTATTCGAATCGGTAAATTTAAATTATAATCTATGAGCTGTCCACCCGGAAGGTTTAAATTTTCACTAGCGATAATTTGCTGCAGGTCTGTTAATGTCAAACCATAAACTATTAAACGATTGGGATCAACATGGAGCTGAATTTCCTGCTCAGCTCCGCCTTCAATTTGAACAGAGGCTACGCCATCTACCGAATCTAACATAGGTTCAATGTCGTTCTCGGCTAGCTTTTTCGCTTCGGTAATATTTCCGTCTGGGGTACTAACGGCTAGTTGCACAATTGGAAGCAGACTTGGATCAAATCGAAGAACTTGAGGTGTAGGAACTTCATTCGGTAATCCCTCCCGTATCATATCGATTCGTTCACGCATATTTAACGTTGCAAAATCCATATCTGTACCCCAATTAAAGGCAACGAGGATTAAAGCTCCTCCAGTCCTAGACGTAGAAGTAACGGATTCCACACTCGGTAAACTAGACATCATTTCTTCGATTGGTTGTGTAATGAGTTTTTCGATCTCCTCAGGACCAGCACCCTCATAAGTAGCTGTAACTGCAACAATGGGAAAACTTAGTTCAGGAAACAAGTCGACAGGTAAATCCTTTAATGAAACAATGCCAAGAATGATCACGAGGCAAATGACCATCCCCATAGCAACTGGCCTTAGAACTGACAGTTTTGCAATTTTCATTTTGTGTTTCACTCGCTTCGTATTGTAATTTGTGCACCTTCTGTTAACCGTTCTTTTCCTGTTGTTACAATTGAATCATTTACTTCAATTCCTTCTAGAACTTCAATTAGGTTGCCCTCTCGTGAGCCTAGCTCAACGGGTTGCCGTTTGACAGTCGTATCAAAGACTTTGTAAACGAATGTATCATTGTCCTCATATAATATACTATCAACTGGGATAACAACGGCTTTTTCAATCACCCCTAAATCAACCAATGCAGTAGCGCGCATTCCACCTTTTATTATCGCATCTGGGTTTTCAATCTCTGATTCAATAGTGAATGTATTCGTATTTGGATTAACAACAGGTGAAACGGTTGAAATTTTATTTTCGTACGTTTCATTTAGTCCGTTAATCATGATTTCAACGTCCATTCCTGGTTGAAGTTTTGAAATTTGAAAACTGTTTGCTGAAAACGTAGCAACAGCAGGATTTAAATTGACGATTGTTGCCATTGGAGAATTAGGAACAGCAGTTTGACCAACTGTGACGTTCATTTGAGCAATTGTACCAGAGATCGGGGCAGTCACTTGAGTAGCTTGTAATCCGAGCTCTGCTTGACGTACATTTTTCTTTGCTGTTTCTAATTGCATTTGTAATTCTAGTGTATTAATAGTAGGCACTTGTTGGACATTTCCAGCAGCTTGTGTTAATTCTGCTTGTTTGAGGCTTAATTCCAGCGAACTACGAATCGTTTGAAGTAAGGCAACATCTTCATTTTCTTCGTTTAATTGTTCTAATGTATTTCTCGTTTCGTTTAATGATTGTTCAAGGTCTTGTTGAAGTGCTCGTAACCTTTCTATTTCGTTTTGTGCGGTTTGATTTAACTCTTCTGCCTGACTAAGAGCATTTTCTAATTTTGTAACGGCATTTTTGGCTTGATTAACTTGCTCTCGTGCTAATTCTGCATTTAAAGTAATTAACAATTCTCCTTTTTTTACATTTTCACCTACGTTTTTATGAACTTCTATTACTTCCAAAGGTGAGACCGTAAAGAGAGGTACCTGTTCTTTCGGTAACACTTGTCCAGTTAACTTTAAAGATTGTCGTAGGTTCGTCTGAGTTGCTTGTTCAACAGACACTAAAATAGATTGCCTCTTAGCACTATCGCTCGTAATATCATCTGTCCCACAACCGGTAAAGAAGAGTATGAGAAAAAATAAAGGGATGTACTTTATTTTTATGCAATTGTCCATGGTGGTCACTCCTAAGAATAAATAGAAAAAAAGAGTACTTTAATATGATGTGACAATCATGTAACAACTATGTTATTTTCATTTCATTTTTCTAATTAAGAAGGAAGAAGTAGAAATGATAAGGAAGTTTAGTTACGGATATTTTGGGGAAAAGCACTATAAACTAGCCTGTTTCTTCAATGAGCACGTTGTATAATTTATGTACATTTAATTTTAAATGGGGGTATTCAATTTAGAATTATTATTGTATAATGCTTAATGTAAGTAAAAAATAAATTGCAAATGATGTTGATATACATTGTTGAAGGGAGATGTCCATTTATGGTAACCCTATTAACATCACCGAGTTGTACATCTTGTAGGAAAGCGAAAGCTTGGTTAGAAGAACATAATATTCCTTTTCAGGAAAGAAATATTTTTGCTGCACCATTATCCATTGACGAGGTGAAAGAAGTCGTAAGAATGACAGAAGACGGAACCGATGAAATCATATCTACGCGTTCTAAAGTCTTTCAAGATCTTGATGTCGAATTAGAGGCATTACCACTACAAACTTTATTTAAGTTAATTAGTGAAAACCCTGGCTTACTTCGCCGCCCAATCATTTTTGATGATAAACGTTTACAGGTTGGATATAATGAAGCAGAAATCCGTCGTTTCTTACCTAGAAAAGTAAGAACCTTTCATTTATTGGAAGCGCAAAAGATGGTCAACTAAAAAGAAAAAGAGGCTGAACAATCAATCAGCCTCTTTTTCTTTTCAAAGAATAAGAAAATATAAATTTCGAGGTTGTCTAGCTGCAGGTGTCATCGGCTCGAGGTCGCTTCGGTCCATCAAACGTGTCCAAAAGTCAGGACACTAATTGCTGGCCCTCCAGCGCTTGTCGCCGATAAGCAGACACCTTCCGCTTTTCTTGTCTAGCTGCAGCACCCACCGACTAGCGAGACTTCCCTCACCTCTGTACGATAAGTCAACATCGGATCGCTGGCGCTTCTCCGTGTTTCCTTTATCTCCTGCGGTTCAGTCCAGTCCGTACGTCGGTGAACGGGCGCTTCCGCTTTTTTCTAATATTTTGTAGAAATATTTGACCATAGACCGCGTCGATTGAAATATCCGGCTAAAAGAACACCAATAATAACAGCGACTTGAAAAGCTGTCGTTATAATGGGGTGACTTTCGAATAAAGGCGATAACTGTTCTTCGTGGGTAATCATTCTCCCTGATGTGTAAGCAAGAATGCCTGCACCGATGTAGATGACGAATGGAAAACGTTCAAAAATAAAGAGGATAAGCTTACTTCCTAAAATAATAATCGGTACGGAAACGATTAAGCCAAAAATAACGAGAGCTGGATAACCATGTGCAGCTCCTGCTACAGCAATTACATTATCTACACCCATAATGAAGTCAGCAATAAGAATAGCTTTAACTGCACTAAAGATATTTGTCCCACTATGTACAGTGTGCTCGTTATCGATTTGTGAAATAAGATCATAAGCGATATAAATTAACAGAGCCCCACCAATGGCAAGTAAAAAAGGGATTTGGAGAAGTTGAACAGCTACTAAAGTTAATGCAATTCGGATGAATAGAGCTAAGCTGATGCCTAGCATAATGGCTTTGTTCCGTTGCTCTTTTGGAAGATTTCTACAAGCTAAAGCAACGACAATTGCATTATCTCCGCCTAAAATAATATCAATACCAATAATGGTTAGTAGGGAAATAAAAAATTCAATATCCATATTAAACAATCATCCTTATCTGTTTCATTGACAAAACAAACCGTAATCGCTCATAATAAATATTTAATAATAAGCATAGCCTGATAATAGTAGTTGAATGGTTGTCTTATTGCTAGTCTATACGTCAAATGAATAGTTCAGAACAGAAAGTTGATTGGGCTGACGTACAATTCTGAAAAAAAAATTAAATTGTCCCTTTTTTTAATTTCCAATTCCGATCATTTTATCATACAATAGGAGTAACATAGATAAACTCTAACTTACATTACACCCTCAATGAGTAGTTGAAAATAAGTAAGTATTACGTCGTTTGGTAGCTATGAATATCAATTAGAAGGTTTCCTTCGATTGATAATGTCTGGAGGGAGAGAGTTATGGAAATCGAAAGAGTAAATGATTCTACAATTAAGTTTTATATTACGTATAAGGATATTGAGTCCCGCGGATTTGATCGGGATGAGATATGGTATAATCGCGAAAGAGGCGAAGAACTCTTTTTTGAAATGATGAGTGAAGCACATGATCGAGAAGAATTTGAGCTTGAGGGGCCGTTGTGGATCCAAGTACAAGCCTTAGATAAAGGGTTGGAGATTGTTGTTACAAGAGGACAAATCTCTGATGGTCATGTAAAGTTAGAAATTCCAGTTTCAAATGATAAAGTGGCTGATATTCCAGTCGATCAAAACATTGTCGAAATGTTAGATGCTCAGTTTGGTAATGGAAATCCTGAGGAAGAGCTTGAAGAAGACTATAATGAGTTACTTGAACTTGTTATCGGTTTCGAAGATTTTGAAGATCTGATCGCACTAAGTCACAGCTTTGTACCAGAAGGGATGGAGAACCAACTTTATCATTTTGAGGGGAGATATTACCTTCATGTTGTCTTTAATGACGAACGGTATGATGAAGATGAGCAAGATGATATGCTAAGTCAGATTTTAGAATTTGGCTATGAATCTGAAATTACAATTTATCGTATTCAAGAATACGGGAAATTAGTAATGAAAAATGATGCATTAACAACAGTACGTAATTACTTTAATTTAAACCACTCCTCAAAAAATGAGTGATCGTAGTTAAGAGTTTTAATGAGGCCGACTCATAAGTATCTTTGCTTCTCGCATATGATAATATATAAGAAGTCATCTTCTATGTGTTATTATATCGACATTGAAGCCATATGCTTACTTGAGTCAGCCTCTTTCATTTTTGTTAAGCAGTAATTAAAGTTCTATAGTAATAAATAGATAGTAAAATGAAATAATTGGTATATGTGTCTCTTAAATATTATTCCCAGACTTTTTGAACAACTTTTTTAAGGAGATTAGCCATGAAAACAAGGATAAATGTTATTGCTTTTTTACTGTTGATCATTGGTGTCCTCTATTTGTTTAGAGACTACTGGGAAGGCTGGATAGTTGGCGCATTTAGTATTTTATTTTCGCTGTCTGTTCTGTTTATAGCTATTGTCATCTTTTTCGAGAACCGTCATCCAACAAAGACGCTCACTTGGTTAATGGTTCTTGGTGTATTTCCTGTCGTTGGCTTTTTCTTTTATCTTATGTTTGGACAAAATCATCGAAAAAAACGCTCGTTTATTCAAAAAGCAATTCAAGATGAACAAGCATTTGAAAATATCGAAGGAAATCGCCAAATTGATGAATTCCGGCTTGGAAAAATGGGGGGACACCAACAATTATTATTTCGATTAGCTCATCGGTTGGTGAATAACCCAATATCATTTTCAACAGAAACGAAAGTTTTAACTGATGGAAAAGAAACATTTGCACATATTCTACAAACATTGAAAATGGCGAAGCGTCACATTCACCTCGTCTATTATATTGTTCGTCATGACGAGGTCGGCCAGGAAATAAAGGAAATCCTTATCTCTAAAGCTCAGGAAGGTGTAAAGATTCGTTTTTTATATGATGCGGTTGGGAGCTGGAAGCTTTCAAAAAAGTACATACAAGAACTCCGGGAAGCTGGAGTTGAAATGCGGCCTTTTGCTCCTGTTAAACTACCGTTTTTGACTCATAAGATTAATTATCGTAATCATCGGAAAATTGTCGTAATAGATGGGCATGTCGCTTTTGTCGGTGGCTTAAATATTGGAGATGAATACTTGGGAAGAGATCAGTATTTCGGCTATTGGCGGGATACACATTTATATGTTAGAGGTGAAGCGGTTCGAACACTTCAACTGATCTTTTTAAAGGATTGGTATTATGTTACAAAGGAAGCGGTATTAGACCCAGAATACTTTTCACCCGTCCTTGTTGATCGAAATGATGATGGTGGTGTACAAATGATCGCTAGTGGGCCGGATTCACGCTGGGAGGTAATTAAGAAGCTGTTCTTTTCGATGATCGTTTCTGCTAAAAAATCAATTTGGATCGCTTCCCCGTATTTTATCCCTGATGAAGACATTTTAAGTGCATTAAGGATTGCGGCTTTAAGTGGTGTAGATGTTCGAATTTTAGTACCCAATCGTCCTGATAAACGGATCGTTTTTTATGCTTCCCGCTCCTACTTCCCAGAATTATTAGAAGCAGGGGTTAAAATTTATGAGTATAATCGCGGATTTATGCATAGCAAAATCGTTATTATTGATAATGAGATTGCTTCGATTGGAACTGCAAATATGGATATGCGTAGTTTCCATCTTAATTTCGAAGTGAATGCTTTTTTATATCGTACGAAAAGTGTGACTACCCTTGTAAGTGATTATATTTTTGATTTGGAACACTCTAATCAAATCGACGATGAAATTTTTAGAAAGCGATCGATTGTACAACGATTGCTAGAGTCAACTTGTAGATTATTAAGTCCATTATTGTAAAAGGCTTTCTTTATAAAGAAGGTCTTTTTTGAAAATTAATTGCTGGCCCTCCAGCGCTTGTCGCCGATAAGCAGACACCTTCCGCTTTTCTTATTTGTAAAAATATTGTTAAGACTGAAGGAGTTTCGCTTTTTTAGTAGAATGTAGAAGGCAGAAATGAAAGGAGTGGATGCCTTTGCTCGTTGCACACACGGAAGACCGACAGAGAATTAGTTTAGTAAGTGGCTGGACCAAGGAACAATTAGAAATGTTACGCCAAAAACATCGTTTTATCTGTCCGCTTTGTAAGAAATCTGTGAGGCTAAAACTAGGAACGAAACGAAGATGGCATTTTGCTCATATGGAAGAAAAGGAATGCTCCATCAAGCTAGAAGCCGAATCAGATTATCATCTGCAAGGAAAAGAACAACTTTTTCATTGGCTAATTGATCAAAAAATCCAAACTTTGCTTGAACCCTATTTACCATCGATTAAGCAAAGACCAGACATCTTTATACATTATGAAGAACGGTATTACGCAATAGAATATCAATGCTCACCGATCCCGCTTTCTATTTTCGAAAAACGAACGAGGAGTTATTTAGAAAAAGACATATTACCGATATGGATCTACGGTGGAAATCGCCTCACACGAAAGTCTTCAGCACTTTTCTCCTTATCTCCCATCGAATGGGCAGCGCTCCAGCCACATGCAAGCCTCCAGCAAAACTATCTTCATTATTTTTGTGCAAATACTCAACAATTTTTTTCGTTAACAAATGTTCTATCTCTTTCATCACAAACAGCCTTTTCTCCATTAAAAACTGAACGAATTACAGACGTCTCTTTCGTATCATTATTAGGTAAAGCGCTAGTTTATGATGATACTTGGAAGGCAACATGGCTTACGATTAAAAAGAAATGGCGGTACAATGTGACACCATATTCAGGAAGACTCCAACAGTATTTTAATCAATATTGCTATCAGCGAAAAATATCTCCTTTCTTATATCCCATTGAAGCAGGGTGGCCAACGAAACACCATCAATGGCTAGAAACAGCTCCTCATATTTGGCAAACATACCTCCTCATTCACCTGACAGCTTATCCGATTCACACCCGTTTTACCTTTCAAGATGTATTTCGTTTTTTTAAAGGGTTAATCGAACGAAAACTATGTAGTTGCAGAACGCTTCCGTATTATCATGGACATTATTCTTATGCGGTTATGTCTTATTTACAACTTTTAATAAACACTGGATTTTTAAAAAGAACTGGAAATAAAGAATTTTTTAGAGTAAAAGAGATACAATATCCACAGTCCATTGATGAGGCAATCGTAAGAGACGAAGCATTTATAAAGAGCATCAAAATAAATTAAATATTATTATGTAAATAAAGGAATGTTATTATCGATATCGAACGTATATTAAGTAGAAATACAAAAAGAGAGACATTGGAGGTACATGTATGCAAAAATCTACAAAGTCATTACCGAAGCGTGAGGAAATTGCAAAGGAATTAACTTGGGACTTAGAAGCAATTTTTGCAACTGATGAAGATTGGGAAAAAGAGTTTACTAAAATTAGTAAAGACTTACCGAAATTAGTCCAGTTTAAGGGGACGTTAGGTCAATCCGCTGAACAGTTGTATCAGGCTTTACAGCAACAAGATGAACTTTCTCTGAAATTACATCAACTGTATACATATGCTCATATGCGATATGATCAAGATACAACCAATTCATTTTACCAAGGGTTAAATGATCGAGCTCAAGGCTTAGCAGCAAAAGTCGGGCAAACCGCATCATTTATGACTCCAGAAATATTATCGATTCCAGAAGAAACCCTTAATCAATTTATTGCTGAGCATGAAGGATTAAATCTTTATAAGCATGCATTAGAGGAGTTAAATGAAAGTCGCCCTCACGTATTAACCGAAGCAGAAGAAGCTATTTTAGCTCAAGCAGCTGAAGCGCTTAAAGCACCGAGCACAACGTTTGGAAGCTTAAACAATGCAGACTTGAAATTTCCTACGGTTACAGATGAAAACGGTGAAGATGTTGAGATTACTCATGGCCGCTTTATTCGTTTCTTAGAATCGCCAGACCAAAGAGTAAGAAGAGACGCATTCAAGGCAGTATATGAAACCTACGATAAATATAAAAATACATTTGCAAGTACGCTAAGTGGTCAAGTGAAAAAAGATATTTTTTATGCAAATGTACGTAAATACGAATCAGCAAGACAGGCAGCATTAAGTAAAAACCATATAGCTGAAGTTGTGTATGATCAATTAGTTTCAACCATTAATGATCACCTTCATTTACTACATCGTTATGTTGCTCTCCGTAAAAAAGTATTAGGTGTAGATGAGCTGCACATGTATGACTTGTATACACCACTTGTTAAAAACGTAAAAATGGAAGTACCTTACGAAGAAGCAAAAGACCTTGTATTAAAAGGGGTTGCTCCTTTAGGAGAAGAGTATGTAAATATTATTAAACAAGGTTATGAAAAGCGTTGGATCGACGTTGAGGAGAATGTAGGTAAGCGTAGTGGCGCATATTCCTCAGGGGCATACGGTACAATGCCGTATATATTAATGAACTGGCAGGATAATGTGAACAATCTATTTACATTAGCGCATGAAATCGGCCATTCACTACACAGTTATTACACGAGAGAGAATCAACCATATCCGTACGGCGATTATACGATTTTTGTCGCCGAAGTAGCTTCAACACTTAATGAAGCGTTACTCAATGATTACTTACTCAAAACGACAGATGACAAGAAGAAAAAGCTGTATTTATTAAATCACTTCTTAGAGGGCTTTAGAGGAACCGTATTTAGACAAACGATGTTTGCAGAGTTTGAGCAGCTCATTCATGAAAAAGCTGCTGCGGGTGAAGCGCTAACTCCTGAACTACTAACTAAAACGTATTATGATTTAAATGTAAAATACTTTGGAAATGACATAATAATTGATGAGGAAATCGGCTTAGAATGGGCACGTATCCCTCATTTCTATTACAACTTCTACGTCTATCAATATGCAACAGGCTATAGTGCAGCAACGGCATTATCTAAACAAATTTTAGAGGAAGGTCAACCAGCAGTCAATCGTTATTTAGAATTTTTAAAGGCCGGTAGTTCAGATTACCCGATCCAAGTTTTACAAAAAGCGGGGGTAGATATGACATCTGCAGAACCAATTAAGCAAGCGTGTGCTGTATTTGAACAAACGTTAACTGAAATGGAAAAGCTCCTGGAAAGTGAATAAATAAATGAAAAAAGGAAGCTGACACTATACAGTCGGCTTCCTTACTTGTACTTTATGATTTAAATTTAACGAAAGCCACGAAATCGATTTCGCTCATTATAAATACCTAACGTAAATACGACAGATATAAATAAAGCTGGGGCAGAAATGAAAAGCGGAAAAATATTCATTAAGCCTAAAACAAAAAAATAAAAGCTAATAATGATTAATATAACGCCGATGGTTAGTAAAATTTTTCTCATATGAGTCACCTCAGAGCATTATGAAACCTTCTTTAAAAATACTATGTAATTGTAGGATAAGACATGCTAGTTTTATAAAAATAAGACTTTTTTTTAATGGCTGTTGCTATTTGTTTTTTTGACTGAATCTAGGCGGATGTGTGACTCTCTATACTTTGCGTAAAACGTCAAAAAAGTAATTTTTAGAAAACGAAAACATGTGGCGATGCTGAGAACATTGAGGTTAAAGGGTTTTATTTTTTTTTAGGATATGTTAGATTATTATTGTGAAATAATTAGTTCTAAATATTTTCTCCCCCCTATTAAAGAAGAGACTGACATATTGCTTGTCAGCCTCTTTATTTTAGAGTAAGAATGTATAAATTTCGACAAGGTGTCATCGGCTCGAGGTCGCTTCGGTCCCATCAAACGTGTCCAAAAGACAGGACACGAATTGCTGGTCCTCCAGCGCTTGTCGCCGATAAGCAGACACCTTCCGCTTTTCACTGTCTAGCTCCAGCACCCACCGACTAGCGAGACTTCCCTCTCCGCCGTACGATAAGTCAACAT
>NZ_JAFLJM010000037.1 GCF_017745675.1 Alkalihalobacillus sp. BA299 | reverse complement strand
CACACCCGTTCCCATGCCGAACACGGAAGTTAAGCTCTTCAGCGCCGATGGTAGTTGGGGGCTTCCCCCTGTGAGAGTAGGACGTCGCTAGGCAAAAAGCACAATCCATGAGGGTTGTGCTTTTTTAATGCATAAAAAAGTATAAATTTCGAGGATGTCTAGCTGCAGCGCCCAGCGTCTAGTGGACTTCGCTCCCCCTCCTTACGATAAGTCAACATCGGCTCGATTACTCTCGCCGTGTTTCCTTTATCTCATACGGTGGGGCTTCAGTCCATACGCCGCTAAACGGGCGCTTGCGCTTTTCTTATATGTCTAGCGCAAGCCGCCCACCAACTAGCGAGACTTACAAAGGTTAGGATCATAAAATAGTGGATATAGACCTACAAAACCGAAGCTACAGTAATAGACTACTGTTGAAGTTTCGGTTTGTTTGAGGTGCATCTACACCCAAATACATACTTATTTTGGTGTAGATGCAGTTACTTGTTTCTCCATAATTGAAAAAAGCAATAGAGGTACTTTTTCTGCAGCAACTGAAAGGAAATGATAAATGAATGGATAATCTTTATCAGGGTAGTGATGAAATAATTCTCCCCACCACTCTGTTTCATAACGGCAAATCATGCTTAAATTATAGAGGATTAAATAGTGCACGATAATTTCTGGAATATCTAATAACTCATTTTTATATGGAGATAAATAGTAATTACCAGTTGAAGCAAATAAAAATGGATGACACTGTGTAGAACATATAGGTGCGCTTCCTGTAATGTGCAAATCTTTACTTCTTTGATCTTTATTTACATCTAGATGAGATTGAAATTTCTGTTTAGAGCGCTCTGAAATATAGGAGCAGAAGCTTGAAATACCAAACTGAAACTCATCTAAAAGGGCTGCCGGAATGGTAAGATTGTTTTCGGTAAATTGAATAAAATATGGTCGCTTCATGTTTTCGATTTGAGTAAATAAAGTGTGCATTTCAAATATTTGTCGAAGTAAAAGTCTCATTTTGTATTTTTCACTCGAAAAATGTTTCACATGAAACATTTTTTCAGAAAAGTGTGTTAATAATCCGTTCTTTTGAATTTTTACTTCATCATCTAGAAAGACATACTGACTTTTCTTTCTCTTTCTCGTTGTTACTCCATGTGCTAATACTTGACTCGTTTCTGGATAATGAGGGTCTTTCAACAATAAACATGCTTTCATGAGTTGGACCATACCGTAAAATAGGAGAACTGGACGCAGTTCAATAGGTGCAGTTTGAACTTGAGAAAAATATTTTTCCCCATGTTCAAGATAATAGATAAAAGGGTATGTGTTTTGAAAAGCTAAAGCTTCACTTTCTTTTTCACGATTTATTTCATAACAAGATCTTAAAATTGTTTGTGTATATTTCGTAGAACGAAATGGTAAAACTTTATTCCAAATATTTTGTTGAGTCTTCATAAAATCAGTACCCTTTCTTAATAAAGCTTGTTATGATTATTTACAGAAAAATCGGATTACTTTTGCTTTCTTGACAGTAGTTTAACCAATTGTTAAGCTACAAATAATATTTACTCGTAAAACTTAGATTTTACTTATTTAAAGGAGAGGAAGGGAATTGTTGTGTGGGAAAATAAGTTTGAAAAAGAAGGTTTAACATTTGATGATGTGTTGCTTATTCCACAAAAGTCGGAAATTCTTCCTAAGGATGTTTCAGTTAAAACAGATTTAACAGCAAAGTTGAAGCTTAATATGCCTATTATAAGTGCAGGGATGGACACTGTAACTGAGGCTAGCATGGCTATTGCAATGGCTCGAGAAGGTGGACTTGGTATTATCCATAAAAACATGTCAATCGAAGAGCAAGCTGAGCAGGTTGACCGTGTCAAGCGTTCTGAAAGTGGTGTTATTACTAACCCTTTTTATTTAACACCAGATCGTCAAGTTTTTGATGCAGAACATTTAATGGGTAAATACCGCATTTCTGGTGTACCAATTGTTGATGAAAATCAGAGGTTAGTTGGTATTCTTACCAATCGAGATTTACGCTTTATTGAGGATTACTCTATTAAAATCGACGATGTAATGACAAAAGAAGATCTCGTAACTGCTCCTGTTGGAACTACATTAGATGAAGCTGAAAAAATCTTACAAAAGTACAAAATTGAGAAGCTACCACTTGTAGATGACGAAGGAATTTTAAAAGGATTAATTACAATTAAAGATATAGAAAAAGTAATTGAGTTTCCTAACTCAGCTAAAGATAGTCAAGGACGATTAGTTGTTGGGGCAGCTGTAGGTGTAACTGTAGATACAATGGTTCGTGTAAAAGCGCTTGTTGAAGCTGGGGTAGATGTGATTGTAATTGACACAGCTCACGGTCATTCTCAAGGTGTATTAGAGAAAGTACGTGAAGTTCGAAAAGAATACCCTGATCTTGATATTATTGCAGGGAATGTGGCAACCGCTGCAGCGACAAGAGACTTAATTGAGGCAGGAGCTAATGTTGTAAAAGTAGGTATTGGACCAGGCTCGATTTGTACTACACGTATTATTGCTGGAATTGGAGTACCACAAGTTACCGCAGTTTATGACTGTGCTACAGAGGCTAGGAAGCACGGTGTATCGATTATTGCTGATGGTGGTATTAAATTTTCAGGAGATATTGTAAAAGCTTTAGCAGCAGGTGGCCATGCTGTAATGTTAGGAAGCCTATTAGCTGGTGTTTCTGAAAGTCCAGGTGAACGCGAAATCTACCAAGGACGACAGTTTAAAGTGTATAGAGGTATGGGTTCAATCGGAGCTATGGAAAAGGGAAGTAAGGATCGTTATTTCCAAGAAAATAACCAGAAACTTGTACCAGAAGGAATTGAAGGTCGAATTCCGTACAAAGGTCCACTTTCAGATACTATCCATCAGTTAATTGGTGGTATACGAGCTGGAATGGGGTATTGTGGAACAAAGACGATTACAGAGTTGCGGGAAAATAGTCAGTTTATCCGAATTACAGGTGCAGGATTAAGAGAAAGTCATCCACATGACGTTCAAATTACGAAAGAAGCACCAAACTATTCAATTCAATCTTAATAAAAATAGGTCTAAACCCTTAACATTACTGTAATAGATAGGTACTTTACCTATCTATTTTTTTATGAGTAGATGTGATACAATACCGTTTGTGTAATGAATAAAGAGGAGTGATTGTTAATGATACACAGATATAAAAAAATAGTTGCTTATTCACTACTATGTGCAATTGCTTTTGTAACTTTTTTTGGTTCAATTCAAAAAGTTGAAGCAAGCATAGATCTAGTAGCGGAATCAGCTATTTTAGTAGATGCAAATACGGGGAAAGTATTGTTTGAAAAAAATGCTGATGTGATGTTACCGCCGGCAAGTATGTCGAAAATGATGACAGAGTATCTTGTTTTAGAGGCTATAAATAATGGAACAGTTACTTGGGATCAAACGGTTTCTATTAGTAGCTTTATTAGCAATATGTCGCATCAAGCCGGTTCTTCTAATGTATTTTTAGATCCAGAAGAAACGTATACAATAAAGGATTTATACGAAGCGATGGCAATAGAATCTGGAAATGCTGCAACCATTGCGTTAGCAGAAGCGATCGCTGGCGGTTCATATGCCACATTCGTGGAACGTATGAATGAAAAAGCAGCAGAGTTAGAGCTAGATGATTATAGCTTTGTTAACTCCACAGGGTTGCCGAATCGCTCCTATGGTGGTCAGCATGTAGCTGGAGATGAAAATGATGAAAACCGTTTGTCTGCTCGTGCAACAGCTAAGCTAGCCTATCATTTAATAAATGATTTCCCAGAAATGTTAGATACAGCAAGTGTACCGATGCAAAGATTTCAAGGTGAAGTTTTAACTGGAGTTGATCCCCAAGCTTGCTTGAACGACTGGACATGTATGAAAAACTGGAATGAGATGTTACCAGGGTTAAAGCATGAATATGAGGGAATGCTTGGATTAAAAACAGGTTATACTAACGAAGCAGGTTACTGTTTTACTGGAGTGGCTGAACGTAATGGAGTTACATTAATTTCTGTTGTAATGCGTTTGAAAAATTTAGATGATAGATTTACTGAGACCGAGCGTCTTTTAGACTATGGATTTAATAACTTCGTACAGCATGAAGTTTATCTTGAAGATGCATTTGAAGATGGTATAGCTATATTACCTGTAGTCGATGGGAAAGCTCGTGAAGTGAAAATTAAGGTGAATGAACCCTTGAAGGTATTATTAAAATCAGGTGATGAAGAATTATTTGACCCTCTTTTGGAATTAGATCCTACTGTCATAACAGAAGATGGAGAGCTAAAAGCTCCTATAGAACAAGGTGAGGTTATTGGCACATTGACAGTAGTAAATCAAGGTAAAACGGAATATAGTCACCTTTTTGAAAGCGCAGTGACGCATGAAGTTGTCAATGTTGAGACTGCAGAAGCTGTAGAACGTGCAGGGTTTTTTAGTCGAGGGATGCGTGCAATTGGCGGCTTTTTCTCAAATGTTTGGACAAGTGTTGCTGATGCAGTTAAAGGTTGGTTTAATTAATTCCCGCCTTCTTTATATCAATACATTTGCTTTGCTATAGAAAAGTGGTACAATAATTACTGAAAATTTATTATATTGTCCGTGTTGCTAGGTAGATTTTACATAGCTACGATATAAAAACAACACGAAAAGCTTTAGAGAATTGTATAGGAGGAATTACGAATGGTAGAAACGGGTACAGATCGCGTAAAACGTGGAATGGCAGAAATGCAAAAGGGCGGCGTTATTATGGACGTTGTTAATGCAGAGCAAGCAAAAATCGCTGAAGCAGCAGGTGCAGTTGCTGTTATGGCATTAGAGCGTGTTCCTGCAGATATTCGTGCAGCTGGTGGAGTAGCACGTATGGCAGATCCTACAATTGTAGAAGATGTAATGAATGCAGTATCGATCCCTGTTATGGCTAAATGCCGTATCGGTCATATTGTTGAAGCACGTGTGTTAGAAGCATTAGGTGTGGATTATATTGATGAGAGTGAAGTTTTAACTCCTGCTGATGAAGTGTACCACTTAAACAAAAATGAATACACTGTACCTTTTGTATGTGGGGCTCGTGATATCGGTGAAGCATCTCGTCGTATTGGTGAAGGTGCATCAATGCTTCGTACAAAAGGGGAGCCAGGAACAGGGAATATCGTAGAAGCTGTACGCCATATGCGTATGATGCAGTCACAAATTCGTAAAATTGTTTCAATGTCAACAGATGAATTAATGACAGAAGCAAAAAATACAGGTGCACCGTATGAAATCTTACTTCAAATTCAAAAAGAAGGAAAATTACCTGTAGTTAACTTTGCAGCTGGCGGTGTTGCGACTCCTGCTGATGCTGCATTAATGATGCAGTTAGGTGCTGATGGAGTATTTGTTGGTTCAGGTATCTTTAAATCAGATAACCCAGAAAAATTTGCTCGTTCGATTGTTAGAGCGACTACACACTTTCAAGATTATGCGTTAATCGCTGAACTTTCTAAAGATCTAGGATCAGCTATGAAAGGAATTGAAATTTCTTCATTAAATCCGTCTGAGCGCATGCAGGAGCGTGGCTGGTAATTTCTACAGTTATTTTTAGAAAGGGAGCATTATTATGATAAAAATTGGAGTTCTTGCTCTTCAAGGTGCAGTTCGAGAGCATGTCAAATGTCTTGCTGCTCCTGATGTAGAAACAGTAATTATTAAAAAGGTTGAACAGTTGGAAGAAATCGACGGTCTTGTTTTTCCAGGTGGAGAAAGTACAACGATGCGTCGGCTTATCGATGAGTATGGTTTTTTTGAAGCTTTAAAGGAGTTTGGAGCAAAAGGAAAACCGATCTTTGGTACTTGTGCTGGTCTTATTCTTATGTCTAAACATATTGTTGGACAGCCTGAAGGACATTTAGGGTTTATGGATATGACGGTACAAAGAAATGCTTTTGGCAGACAACGTGAGAGCTTTGAAACGGATTTAATTGTTACTGGAGTCGGTGATGATGTTCGTGCTGTGTTTATTCGCGCTCCACTTATTGTTGATGTAGATGAAAATGTTGAGATTCTATCGAAATTTAATGAGGAAATTGTTGTGGCCAGACAGGGGCATTATCTTGCCTGCTCTTTCCATCCAGAATTAACCGATGATCATCGATTCCATCAGTATTTTGTCGAAATCGTACGACAATCGGTTAATCAAAAAGTAAAAGCATAAACCAAATAACTAAAGCGTTGAAGGGATTTAGTAGCAATCGTATTTTGTATTAGAGAATCGGTGGTTGGTGAAAACCGGTCAAGTACGATTGTGAATTCTGCCCCCTAAGTGAAATGCCAAAGAATTCATTCTGAAGCATTTCCGGTAACAGCCGTTAACTGTTTAAGAGGCAATAGCTCATTTTACTATTGCAAAAAGGGTGGCAACGCGGGTGCTCTCGTCCCTTAGTAGGGATGAGGGCTTTTTGCGTTTTTTTCTATAATCTCTATAGATTGTTGCTATTCCGCTTTTCTTATATGTATATACTTTCAAATGATTAGGAAATAGTGAATAATGGAAAAGGATAGAATATGAATTAGGAGGGTTAATGATGCTAGATATTAAATTATTACGTAAGGACTTTGATGCGATTAAAAAGAAATTAGAAATGCGTGGTGAAGAACTGTCAGGAATTGACCAGTTTCAAGAACTAGATGAAAAGCGTCGGTCGATTATCGTTGCTGTTGAAGAATTGAAAAGCAAACGAAATGCGGTATCTCAAGAAGTCGCTCAGTTAAAGCGTGAGAAAAAAGATGCAGAACACCTTATCCTTGAGATGCGTAATGTTTCAGATAAAGTAAAAGAATTAGACGAAGAGCTACGTATGATTGAAGAACAGTTAGACCACTTACTCCTTACGATTCCAAATATTCCACATGAATCTGTTCCGGTAGGAGAAAGTGAAGACGATAATGTTGAAGTAAGACAATGGGGAGAGCAACCTAATTTTTCTTTTGAACCGAAACCTCATTGGGACCTTGCAACAGAATTAGGGGTATTAGATTTTGAAAGAGCGTCAAAAGTGACAGGAAGCCGTTTTGTTTTTTATAAAGGACTTGGAGCAAGGCTAGAACGTGCGTTACTTAATTTTATGATGGATTTACATGAAGACGAACATGGGTATGAAGAAATTCTCCCTCCTTATATGGTGAATCGTACAAGTATGATTGGAACAGGACAATTACCTAAGTTTGAAGAAGATGCATTTAAAATTCGAGAAGAAGACTATTTCTTGATTCCGACAGCTGAAGTACCCGTTACCAATTTTCATCGTGATGAGATCCTATCAGTAGAACAATTACCAATTGCTTATACGGCCTTTAGTGCGTGTTTCCGTTCAGAGGCAGGGTCTGCAGGAAGAGATACGAGAGGGTTAATTCGACAGCACCAGTTTAACAAAGTTGAGCTTGTACGATTTGTAAAGCCTGAAGACTCTTATGAAGAACTCGAAAAACTTACTGGTCATGCAGAAAAGGTTTTACAACTATTAAAACTCCCTTATCGAGTGATGAGCATGTGTACAGCTGATCTTGGTTTTACAGCTGCAAAGAAATACGATATTGAAGTATGGATTCCTAGTTATGGTACATATCGTGAAATTTCTTCTTGCAGTAACTTTGAAGATTTCCAGGCTAGAAGAGCAAACATCCGTTTCAAAAGGGATGCGAAAGGAAAAACAGAGTTTGTTCATACATTAAACGGGTCTGGATTGGCATTAGGTCGAACCGTTGCCGCCATCCTGGAAAACTATCAGCAAGAAGATGGTAGTGTTATCATACCAGAAGTATTACGTCCGTATATGGGAAATAAAACAATTATAAATACAATTTAATATGAAAAATGGTCAAGCTCATAGAGGCTTGACCATTTTTATTTACATAAAATTCACATAAGTTTTATTAGAAAAGTACTATAAAAAGGGAAGTTAATTACTTGTTTTGCATATTCGTAAAAAAAATCAAATCTTTTTTCTAATTTCGAAATAGAACTTTTTTCAAAAATAAGTTTTTGTAAGGGTTACCAATCCCTTGATATTAGTAGTTTGTTAGATTTTTTCCTATAAAAAATTTTAAAAATAAAAAAACGAATATTGCAATTATGTAGGATATTACTTATAATGACCTTAATTGATTAAAATTTTTACGAAATTTACAGAAATATTAATTTAATACTATGTGTTTTCGTAAAAATTAATTGGTGAAATTATCTGAAAACGTAAAGTGATGTGGTAAAATGAGCAAATTAGATCAAATGGACTTTGCTATATTAGGATATTTACAAGAAAACGGCAAAAGATCCTATACTGAAATTGCTAAGTTATTGGATGTGAGTGAAGGAACAATTCGAACAAGAATTAACCGTATGCTTAAGGAAAATGTGTTTGAATTTGTTATTCATACTAACCCAAATAAAGTTGGTTTAAACGTTCAAGCGATTATTGGGATTTCAACGAAATTAGGAAGTCAGGAAGAAATTGCAGATCAACTAAATCGTTATGCAGAAGTACGCTTTGTCGGTGCATTTTCAGGAAGACATGATTTAATCATTCAAGCCTACTTTAAAAGTAATGAAGATTTAGTTCATTTTGTGAATAAAGAGTTAGCTAAAATGGACGGAATAATTAGTGCGGACGTTAATATAGAGTTGAAACAATATAAAGACTCATTTTCTTATGTGCAAGAAAAGAATTTATAACTGGGTTTATTTGTCGAAAAATTCGAAAATATGATGCAGCAAGAAAATATGCAAAGTAGTTGAGGTGCAGGAATGGATAAAAACGTTCTCTTAGAAGTAAAAGGATTAAAAACGCATTTCTTTATCGACGATGGTAAAGTAGCAAAAGCGGTTGATGGAGTCGATTTTGAAATTCAAAAGGGTGAAACGCTTGCTCTTGTAGGAGAGTCAGGTAGTGGGAAGAGTATTACATCTTTATCGATTATGCAATTAATTCAATCACCTCCAGGTAAAATTGTTGCAGGCTCTATTAAGCTAGATGGAAAGGATCTTCTGAAACTGTCGGAAAAAGAAATGACGAGTGTGCGCGGAAATGAAATTGGTATGATTTTCCAAGAGCCGATGACTTCATTGAACCCGGTGTTTACTATCGGTAATCAAATTGCCGAACCGTTAATGAAACATAAAAAAATGAAGAAAAAAGAAGCGTATGCTAAAGCGGTGGAACTCTTGAAATTAGTCGGTTTTCCACGTGCTGAAGCAATCGTCAATGAATATCCGCACCAACTATCCGGGGGGATGAGACAGCGTGCAATGATTGCAATAGCCCTTTCCTGTAAACCGAAGTTATTAATTGCGGACGAGCCTACTACAGCATTAGATGTAACGATTCAAGCGCAAATCTTAGATTTAATGATTGATATGAAAGAAGAGTTTGGTTCATCTATTTTAATGATCACCCATGACTTAGGTGTTGTTGCTGAAACAGCTGACCGTGTCATTGTGATGTATGGTGGGCAAATAGTAGAAGAGGCTGATGTTAAAGAGTTGTTCACAAATCCTAAGCATCCATATACGGTTGGATTACTAAATAGTATGCCGCAAATTGACGATGATAAAGAGCGTTTAGAAGCTATCCCTGGGATGGTTCCACCTGCTCATAACTTCCCAATCGGCTGTCGATTTGCACCACGCTGTAAACATGCGATGGATAAATGTACAAATGATGTACCAGAGCTATATGAAGCAGGACCAGGACATAAAGTACGTTGTGTTCTTTTTGACGGAAAGGAGTAAATGATGTCTAACAAAGAAAATGTACAACAAGACCGAGAGAAAATTGTAGAGGTTAAAAATTTAAAAAAATACTTTCCTGTAAAAGGTGGCATCCTTCAACGTACAGTAGGTCATGTGAAAGCTGTAGATGATATTAGTTTTGACATTTTCAAAGGCGAAACATTAGGTATTGTTGGGGAGTCTGGGTCTGGTAAGTCTACGATGGGACGAGTTTTACTACGTTTATTAGATCCGACATCTGGAACGATTAAATTTGAAGGACAAGATATTTCGACAATTAGTCAAAGTAAGCTAAGGCCGCTTCGTAAAGATATGCAAATGGTCTTTCAGGATCCATATGCATCACTTAATCCACGAATGAGTGTTGGAGAGTTAATTGAAGAACCGATGCTCGTACAAAACACGATGTCTTCAAAAGAACGTAAAGAGATGGTCGTAGAATTGTTGGGGAAAGTAGGGTTAGGTTCAGAGGCTCGTATGAAGTATCCACATGAGTTTTCTGGTGGTCAACGTCAACGGATTGGAATAGCAAGATCATTATCAACAAAACCTAAGTTTATTATCGGTGATGAACCTGTATCAGCTCTAGATGTTTCAGTTCAATCACAGGTCTTAAATATTATGGCGGATTTACAAGATGAATTTGACTTAACCTATCTATTTATTGCGCATGACTTAAGTGTTGTTAAGCATATTAGTGATCGTGTTGCTGTTATGTATTTAGGTAGAATCGCGGAAATTGCACCAAAGCACTCATTATATGACAAACCTCTTCATCCGTATACTCAAGCATTACTTTCAGCGGTACCATCAACGAATGTACATGCTAAAAAAGAAAAGATTAAACTGTCTGGGGATTTACCTAGTCCTTCAAATCCACCGACTGGCTGTTCATTCCATACAAGATGTCCAAAAGCGCATGATCGTTGTAAAGTAGAGCGACCTGATTTAACGCATATGGGAGACGGTCATTACGTTGCTTGTCATCTCTATACAGAACCTGAGCCAAAAATTGAACCAAAAGAAGTTTAAATTGTGCTTTTACCTTATTGAGGAGGTGATTGTTCAAAGCGACATAGTTTCTAAAGGCGTTTTGTAGTTATTTAACGAATTAAAGACATTTTCAGGGGGGAAAACAATGAAAAAAAGTTTAGCATTAATGTTAGCAGGTGCTCTATCACTTAGTACAATCCTTGCTGCTTGTGGCGGAGGCGGTACTGAAGAAGAAGCTCCAACAACAGATCAAAATGGAGAACAAGGAGAAGAGCAAGCTGCAGGTGAACCACAACAAGGTGGAACACTTAATGCAGCAATGTTTTCAGCGCCAGCTGGTCAGTTTAACCCAATTTTCTATGCAGATTCTTATGAAGCAAACATTCTAGATTTTACACATGAAGCATTAGTAGCATTAGATGAAGAATTACAGTGGATCCCTTCGTTAGCTAAAGAATGGGAATTCAATGATGAGTATACGGAATTAACATACACCTTAAATGAAGGGGTAAAATGGCATGATGGTGAAGAGTTTACTGCGGATGACGTAGTATTCACTTACACTTCTATTGCTGACCCTGATTACACTGCTGCTGGTGGAGTACGTGTTGACTACGTAAACCAATTAGTAGGTTATGAAGAGTATGTTGCTGGTGAAGCAGATACGTTAGCTGGTGTTGAAGCAGTGGATGAGTACACAGTTAAATTCACGTTTAAAGAGCCTAGTATTACAGCGTTACAATATACAAGCTTTGCTATTATTCCTGAACACATTTTTGGTGATGTTCCTGTAAAAGAAATGCCAGAGCATACAGCTTCCCGTGAAGCTGGAGAAGTCATTGGTACTGGTCCGTTCAAATTAACGGATATTTTAGAAGGACAACAATACGTTTTAGAGCGTAATGAAGATTACTGGCAAGGTGCGCCTTACCTTGACCGTGTCGTTTGGAAAGTAGTAAACCAAGACGTTATGCTTGGACAACTTCAAAATGAAGAGCTACATATGATAGGTCTCCCTGGTGGTGTTCCTGCAGCTGATGTAGCTGACATAGAAGCATTGCCAAACGTTACTTTAGTTCAAGATCAAGACTTTGGTTACCAATACTTAGGATTTAAGTTGCATCATTCAGAAGGTGAACAAGACGACTGGACAGATAAGTCTGGATGGATTCCAAATGAAAAAGTACAAGAAGTGAAAGTTCGCCAAGCAATCGCACATGCGATTAATCGTCAAGGTTTCGTAGAAGGATTACTTCATGGCTCTGGTACGGTATTAAATGCTCCATTACCAGAAGCTTCTTGGGCATTTGATCCAGATGCTGTAAACGACTATGAGTATAGTGAAGAAAAAGCAAATGCGCTTTTAGATGAAGCTGGTTATGTTGATACAAATGGTGATGGTTTACGTGAAGATCCAAACGGTAACGAATGGACATTAAACCTTGATTATCCAACAGGTAACCAAGTACGTGAACGTACAGCGCCAATCATTGTTGAAAACTTAAAAGCTGTAGGTATTAACGTTAATATGCGTAGCCCTCGTGAAGCTTCTGCTCACTTTGAGTTAGTGGAGAAAAACAACACAGGTTGGGATATGTATTTAGCTGGATGGGGATTAGATACTGGAGATCCAGATCCATCTGGAATTCACAGATCTACAGCAGGATACAACTATTTACGTTGGAACGATGCTCACAGTGATGAGTTGTTAGATAAAGCGTTAAAGACACCAGAAGCGTTTGACCTTGAGTATCGTAAGCAAGTATATGGTGAATGGGCAAACTACTTTTCTGAGCAACTTCCAGAAATTCCTTTATACACTGCAAATGTAAATGTCGTATTTAACAAAAAATTCCATGGTTGGACAGTTAAACCACGTATGGTAAATGACGACTCTCACTTATGGTGGTTAGAACAATAATTTTTAAAGGTAGAAGTGTAAGGGTGCATGGTCTAGACCTGCTATGCACCCCCCTTTTATGAGTAGGAGGAGGACAATCATGTATAAATACATCACACGAAGGGTCTTGCAATTTATACCTATGCTTTTTATCGTGACAGTTGTTATTTTCGCATTAGCCTATATGGCACCTGGAGATCCACTATCTGGTGAAATCTTAGATCCGAATATTCCAGCTGAAGTGTTGGAAGAGCGAAGAGAAGCATTAGGGTTAAATGACCCATTACCAGTTCAATATTGGAATTGGCTATCATCTGTAGCAGTAGGTGATTTTGGACAATCTATGCACTATACAGGACGTTCAGTTAGTGAGTTGATTGGCTCACGTATTATGAACACGTTATATTTATCTTTATTTTCTCTTTTTATAACGATCGTAGTGGCGCTTCCGATAGGAATTTATTCTGCGAAAAAACCATATTCTTTGCTTGACTATAGTGCAACAACATTTGCTTTTCTCGGTCTTGCAACTCCAAACTTCTTTGCAGCGCTAATTGGAATTTATGTTTTCTCATTCCAGTTAGGTTGGTTCCCATCACAAGGGACAGTTTCAACAATTGGTTTAACAGGGTTTGAGTTATTCATTGATAAATTAAGACATTTAGTGTTACCAGGGTTTACACTTGGTTTAGCGAGTACAGCTATTTATATGCGTTATATGAGAACAGAAATGATGGAAGTAATGGGTAGTGACTTTATTCGTACAGCAAAGGCAAAAGGTTTAGGGCCAAGACCTGTATTATATAAGCATACCCTTCGAAATGCATTAATTCCAATTATTACCCTACTCGGTTTTGAATTTGGAACGTTGTTAAGTGGAGCTGTAATTACTGAGGCTGTATTTAACTACCCAGGTTTAGGAACATTGTTTTTAAATTCGATTATGAATCGAGATTATCCAGTCATCATGGCGATTAACTTATTGTTAGCTGTAACGATCCTTATTGGGAACTTACTGGCTGATATTTTCTATGCTGTAGTAGATCCAAGAATACGTTACGATTGAGGTGAGCGCAATGAATAATACAGCGAATGTTGAACAAACACAAAAACCTGCAAAAAGTGCGAGCCCTTTTCAGCTTGCAATGCGTCGCTTCCTTCGTAATAAACTTGCAGTTGCTGGAATTTTTATATTAGTATTCTTTATTTTAGTAGCACTTTTTGCACCTTTATTAACTGAACATGACCCAACAAAATCGGATCTTTTAAATGTAATGGCCAAACCAAGTGCGGAACACTGGCTAGGAACAGACAGTTCTGGGCGTGATAATTTTGCACGTATGGTGTATGGTTCACGTATTTCATTAACGGTTGGTGTGTCAGCGATGGCCTTTACGTTACTAATCGGTGTCGTACTAGGTTCTATCGCAGGGTTTTATGGTGGTAAAGTGGACAGCTTGATCATGAGAGCAGCTGACCTTATGCTTATATTCCCATTCTTATTACTAGTTCTTACCGTTATGGCTATTTTAGAAAAAATAAATGTGGCTATATTTGTTAGTATCATTGCTTTAACGACGTGGCCGAATATAACGAGGATTTTACGTGGTACGTTTTTAGCGTTACGTGAAAAAGAGTTTATTTTAGGGGCACGTTCTATCGGGTGTTCGGATCTTCGAATTATCGTGAAGCATTTCTTACCAAATGCAGTTGGCCCGATTATTGTAAATGCGACATTAATGATGGCGACGATGATTATTATCGAATCCGCTTTAAGTTTTATCGGTTTTGGTATCCCTCAACCAACTCCAACTTGGGGGAATATGGTTACGGAAGCTCGTAGTTTAAGAGTATTAACACAGCATCCAGAAGCATGGATACCACCAGGTTTAGCTATTTTATTAACTGTCCTGGCAATTAACTTTATTGGTGATGGTCTTCGTGACGCATTTGATCCGAAGACGAAGCGGTAGAAAAAATCCCTGCACTTTGCAGGGTTTTTTTAAATTTGGTGAATAAGAAAAAGTTACTGAATAATACTTCTTAATAGATTAAAGCAAGAGAGGAATGTGCAGATGAAGGAAAAGAAATTGATTCAGTTCAATAAGAGTGAACTTCACTCGATGGAAAAAACATTTCTTCGTTGGGTGAGTGTGAAACGACTTGAAGAGGATTTACAACAACGTGGAAAAGAAAGGCATTAATTGGTATGAATTGTGTTTATACAGATGAGTACTTTATGCAGTTAGCGATTGAAGAAGCAAAAAAAGCTAAACAAATCCATGAAGTTCCCATTGGTGCGGTGATTGTAAAGGATAATAAAGTTATTGCCTCTGCTTATAATTTACGAGAGACGACACAACAAGCGCATGCACATGCTGAAATGCTTGCTATTGAAAGAGCATGCAGTGTACTAGGAAGCTGGAGACTAATGGACTGTACATTATATGTCACGTTAGAGCCTTGTCCAATGTGTGCTGGAGCAATTGTGCAGTCACGTGTAAAGCGAGTTGTCTACGGTGCCGCTGACCCTAAGGCAGGCTGTGCAGGAACTTTTTACAATTTAGTCAACGACGAGCGTTTCAATCATCAAGCAGAGGTGACCAAAGAAATACTTGCTTTTCAATGCGCTCAATTATTAAAAGACTTTTTTAAAAGTTTAAGGGAAAGAGCAAAATTAAATAAATAATCTGAAAGTTGTTATGTTATAATCATGATATAAGGATAATATAGAGTTAGTCTCTCGATTCAGAAATAATAACCACTAGACGTAAGTATTACTATTGCATTTTATTTAGAAAACCTCTATACTAGGTTATGCGTCACATGAGAGGCGCACTTTAAAATTGTTATTAACTTTGCCGTGCTAGGTGGGGAGGTAGCGGTGCCCTGTACTCGCAATCCGCTGTAGCGAGGCTGAATCCCTTCTCGAGGTCTTGTTGTCGTGAGGTCTGACCTAAGTAAGTGGTGTTGACGCTTGGGTTCTGCGCAACGGAAACCCACGAACCCTGTCAGGTCCGGAAGGAAGCAGCAGTAAGTGGCCACTTCCGTGTGCCGCAGAGTCGCCTGGGCTGAGCTAACTGCTTAGGTAACGCTTGGGGCAACTTGATCGAAGGAAGGTGCACGGCTTTATATATTAAATGTGAAACAGCTTTTTATAAGCTGTTTTTTTATTTGTTTTTGAAAATATAAGGGTAGTTAAGGTATAATGTAAGCAATAGTGGCCAAGGAGGAGAATTCGTTGGGATATCAAGCACTATATCGTGTGTGGAGACCTCAGCAATTAAAAGATATTGCTGGACAAGAACATATCACGAAAACGTTACAAAATGCATTGGTACATAATAAGTTTTCCCATGCTTATCTCTTCACAGGACCTAGAGGAACAGGTAAAACAAGTGCCGCCAAGATTGTTGCAAAAGCAATTAATTGTGAACAGGCGCCTGTATCTGAACCATGTAATGAATGTAAGTCATGTAAAGGGATTACGGATGGTTCCATTGTCGATGTAATTGAAATTGACGCTGCTTCAAACAATGGTGTTGATGAAATTCGCGATATCCGTGACAAAGTCAAGTTCGCTCCAAATGAAGTTCGTTATAAAGTGTATATTATTGATGAAGTTCATATGCTTTCAACAGGTGCGTTTAATGCTTTATTAAAAACACTAGAAGAACCACCGAAGCATGTCATTTTTATACTCGCAACGACAGAGCCCCATAAAATTCCTTTGACGATTATTTCGCGTTGTCAGCGATTTGATTTTAAGAGAATTTCGAATGAAGCATTAGTTGATCGGATGAAATTTATCGTAAGTCATTACGAAACCGCAGTAAATGAGGATGCACTACAAATGGTTGCTCGTGCTGCAGACGGTGGAATGCGTGATGCTCTCAGCCTGTTAGATCAAGCGATGTCTTATTCAGAAGGAACAGTCACCCTCGAAGATGTTCTTTCAATAACGGGAGCGGTATCGCAAAGTTTTTTAACTGATATCGTGAGTGCTATTCAAGCCCAAGATTCAGTGCAGGCCTTAAAGTCAGTGAATGGTCTCCTTGCAGAAGGAAAAGATCCGCAACGTTTCATTGAAGATTTAATATATTATTATCGAGACATTCTGTTATACCAAACCGCTCCTGCACTTGAAGGAATGTTAGAAAGAGCTAAAGTTGATGAACAATTTAAAAAGCTAACTACGGAAATTTCACCTTCTTCGATATATGAATGGCTTCAACTATTAAGTGAAAGTCAGCAAGCGATGAAGTGGGCGACGCAAGGGAAAATCTTTTTAGAGCTAGCCATCGTAAAACTGTGTCAATCAACATCATCAGTAGCAGCAATTAGCTCAGCAGTTGACCAAGATAAGGTAGTGTTTCTTGAGAAGAAGTTGGAAAGTCTTGAAAAAGAATTGAAAAGTTTAAAATCTGGACAATTTATTCCTGCTCCTAGTGAAAAGCGGAAAGAACCATCTAAACCTTTACAAAGGAAAGGTTCAACTTCAATAGGAAGTAAAGGTGCACCCACTCAAGTAAAAGAAATGCTAAAAAAAGCGACGAAACAAGATTTACAATTGGTAAATAGTCAGTGGGGGCAAGTGATGGAGCGTGTAAAGCAGCATAGTATTCCTGCTCAGGCTTGGCTCAGTGATTGTAAGCCTGTCGCCGCTTCGAATGACAATATCCTACTTGCATTTCAAAATGAAATGCATAGAGATATGATTGAAACAAAATTTAGATCCGACGTAGAAAATATCATTCAACAAGTTTATCAAAAACAGATCAATTTCTATTCGATTTTATTGATTCAATGGGATAAAATAAAAGAAGATTTCTTAAAGGAACAACGTGGTGATACTTCTCAGCCAGAAGAAGATCCGATTGTTGATGAGGCAATTAAATTAGTAGGTTCGGATTTAATTGAAATTGTTGAAAGTAAATAATATGTGGAGGTATTTTATATGAAAAACATGGGACAAATGATGAAGCAAGTACAAAAGATGCAAAAGCAAATGATGCAAGCGCAAGAAGAACTTAAAGAAAAAACAGTAGAAGCGACAGCAGGAGGCGGAATGGTTACCGTTGTTGCTAGTGGTGATAAACGAATTTTAGATATTAAAATTTCTGAAGAAGTTGTAGACCCAGACGATGTGGATATGTTACAAGACTTAATTTTAGCAGCGATGAATGAAGCGTTGAAAAAAGTCGATGAATTAATCGAACAGGATATGGGTAAATATACAAAAGGTATGAATATGCCAGGGTTATTTTAAGGCAATGTAATACCTAAGGAGGTTAACTGTTTGCAATATCCTGAACCAATAGCTAAATTAATGGAAGGCTTTATGAGATTGCCAGGCATCGGCCCCAAAACAGCCAGTCGTCTGGCCTTTTTTGTTCTAGATATGAAAGAGGATGACGTGTTAGACTTTGCAAAAGCACTAGTTAATGCCAAACGTAATCTATCATATTGTTCCATTTGTCATAATATTACCGATACAGATCCGTGTCGAATTTGTGAAGATACCAAAAGAGATCGTTCGATCATTTGTGTGGTTCAAGATGCAAAAGATGTAATTGCGATGGAAAAAATGAAAGAATATTACGGTCTCTATCATGTCTTACATGGAGCGATTTCCCCGATGGATGGGATTGGCCCGGAGGATATTAAAATTCCAGAATTATTGAAACGCCTTCAAGATGAAACGGTACAAGAACTTATCATTGCTACTAATCCGAATATTGAAGGAGAAGCAACAGCAATGTATATTTCACGTTTAGTGAAACCTACAGGAATCAGAGTGACACGTATTGCTCATGGACTACCTGTAGGAGGAGATTTAGAGTATGCGGATGAAGTAACCTTATCTAAGGCAATTGAAGGAAGACGTGAACTATAAAATTTTTTCTGTTGATTGGGGCGGTGAAAATGTTTTTTAAGAAGAAGTACCGTATACGTAAAGACGAAAATGAAAAATTATTTTTACTGATTGATGAAATGAAACAGAAGTTAACGAATCAACAATTATTAGTGAAAAAAAGCGTAGACCCTTCTCCGATGGTTTTAAATGACTTAAAAATTACCGAAGCAAAGTACATGTTTTTATTGCGAGAAGCAAGACTGAGACAAACACAAAAGAACGATAAGGATTAAATCCTGTCGTTCTTTTTTTATTTATCGCTTCATATATGTAGAAGTAGGAGCTTGGCCTAATTTATTTCTTTTTGTTAAGCAGATTGATTTTACTTATTGAATGAAGAGGTAAGGAGATTTCAATGTTTTCGATTATTGAGTGTAGTAAATAGTAGAAGGTTTTACTTTTTTGTATAAGAATAAGAAAGTTTAAATTTCGAGGATGTCTAGCTGTAGCGCCCAGCGTCTAGTGGACTTCGCTCTCCTCCTTACGATAAGTCAACATCGGATCGCTAGCGCTTTTCTTGTTTTATGATTATGTTATATGAAAGGAGAGAGAATGGTGGATCCTATATTAATCGTTGCTTTAATTGGTGGCCTTATTTTTTTCCTGCTTATTGTTGGAGCCCCTATTAAGCCTCTACGTTTTGTAGGCCAGGCAGCAGTTAAGTTAATGATCGGAGCTTTGTTTTTATTCTTTTTAAATGCTTTTGGTTCTCTCATTGGTTACCATATTCCAATAAACATGGTAACTGCATCAGTTTCAGGGTTTTTAGGTATTCCAGGTGTCGTATTGTTAATTGCTATTGAACAATTTATTTTATAATAAGGGAGTTATCTTTTATCGGGTTTTAAGTTTACAATAGAAATAACCGTACACTTTAGGGTATAATCGCAAAGGTTTTACCCTTTTTAAATTTGGATAAAATCTCAGCAAGAGGATCTATTTTGTAGTTCTTTATTCTAAGGTAGTATTTTTTAAAAAAAGTATTGCATTATGATTTTAATCATGGTATATTATTATTTGTCGCTAACGAGAAAGTGACTGACACAAAAAAATAAGTTGACATCAATTAAGTTGATTTGTTATACTAATAAAGTCGCTGTCACAACAGCACACAAAAAAGTTCTTTGAAAACTGAACAAAAAGCCAAGCGAAATAAAGAGATACATGATATCTCGTCAATGTTTTAAAATGTCACAGTGATGAATGAACTTCGATTAAGAACGCGAACGTCCTGTTCGCAACATCGAAGCCACCACATCCTGTGGAAGTGAGCTTAATCAAACACTTTTATGGAGAGTTTGATCCTGGCTCAGGACGAACGCTGGCGGCGTGCCT
>NZ_JAFLJM010000036.1 GCF_017745675.1 Alkalihalobacillus sp. BA299 | reverse complement strand
AACAAAACTTTCTACACCCTCCAAATAGCGTGTAACTGCTGAAATTTTTTCCTCAAGGGTATATTTAGCCATAGAAAAACTGCACCTCCAATTGTTAGATAGTGTCCAACAATTGGGGTGCAGTTCATTTCCTGAGCGTTTTATCTATTAAAAACAAAATAAAAGGTTGTAAATCATTTCGATCTACAACCTCCAAAACATATCATACATATTGTGATACAATGCCTCTCCTTTTTTTTATAAGGAGGATCCATGTGCTGTATCAGCGCTTTCGTCTTGCTGCTCGTTCTTTCTTTTCCCACGAACGAAGCGAAGGATACGGGTCAAATGACCATTCTGTAATACCGTTATCACGATACATGCCGTAATGGAGATGTGGCGGGAATTTCCCTTGTGTTCCTGGTTTACCGTAACCTGAACTTCCAACATAACCGATTACTTGGCCGGGCTCTACTACTGTCCCAGGATCAATTCCTTTTTCAAACCCACTTAAATGTGCGTAATAGTGATACACATTATTTAAATCGCGAATTCCGATGCGCCAGCCGCCGTATTTATTCCAACCTTTTAATTCCACGATTCCGTACGTCGTAGAGCGAACAGGAACATGGTAATTGGCAAAAATATCGGTCCCCTCATGGATTCTACGACCGCCCCAGCCACGACGGTCTCCCCATGTACTACGGTAACTATAATTATGGTTTAGGGGCACTGGAAATGCGTTCTTAGTTAATTCCAAAGTACCGAATTTTTCATAAATCTTTGCGTGACCAGCAATAATATTAACTGATTGCTCACGATGATAATATTCCCATAAAGCGATTCGAAAATCTTCAAAATCAAAACCGTACTTTTCTAAATGTCTTGCGGTTGTATAAAGGACATCTTCATCATCTTCCCTGTCAGCGATACCATCACCGTTACCATCTAGCCCTTTGCCGCCAAATAGACTAATCGATATTGGATCCGTATCTTCTAGGTTAGGGTTTAGTGGCCCAACCCATTCCTCAGGTGAAAAGTAAATCCCAATGGCTCCTTTTTCTTCAGTCCGATCACGCCTAGCTTTTCTTAAGCCTCGTTCGTAAGTATCAACAGCCGCTAAATAGTACCAAGGTAGGTTTGTTAAAGCTTCGACCTTTTTGTATAGATCCATTCGTCGTTCAAATTTCGATACATTTTTCTGTTCCCCAAAAACTGTTTCAGATTGGAATGAAGCAAACAGAAAAGGAATAACGGCAAAAATAATTGCAAGTTTTTTCAGCATTAAGTTATTCTCCTTTCTAGTAGGTGTAACATACGATATCCTCCAAAATGTTCATAGTGTTAGTTTGTAATTTATCTAGAAAATAATCTAAGTAAATTATTGGTAATCAAACAAGAGATTTTGAGTTCAAGGTAAAACATGATACATTAGTAAAAGAAAATAAATAGTTGGAGTGAACGATTTTATGGCAAAAAAAGAAGAGCATATTCGTAAGCCAGATTGGTTGAAAATAAAATTAAATACAAATGAAACGTATACAGGTTTGAAAAAAATGATGCGTGAAAATAATTTACATACTGTTTGTGAAGAAGCACGTTGTCCAAACATACATGAATGTTGGGCAGAACGAAAAACAGCTACTTTCATGATTTTAGGTGGTGTATGTACAAGAGCATGCCGTTTCTGTGCAGTAAAAACCGGACTACCAACTGAATTAGATTGGCAAGAGCCTGAACGAGTCGCTGATTCTGTTCAAATTATGGGCTTAAAGCATGCCGTAATCACAGCGGTTGCCCGTGATGATTTGAAAGACGGTGGGGCAGCTGTTTTTGCAGAAACGGTTCGAGCAGTCCGTAGAAAAAATCCATTTACTACGATTGAAGTTCTTCCGTCAGACATGATGGGAGTTTATGAAAACATCAAAACATTGATGGATTCAAGACCGAATATTTTAAACCATAACATCGAGACCGTTAAACGCCTTACACCGAGAGTTCGAGCACGTGCGACATATGAACGTTCACTTGAGTTTCTTAAAAGAGCAAAAGAATTACATTCAGATATTCCAACTAAATCTAGTTTGATGATTGGACTTGGTGAAACAAAAGAAGAAATTATCGAAACGATGGATGACTTACGTGCAAACGATGTTGATATTATGACAATCGGCCAATATTTACAGCCGACGAAAAAACATTTAAAGGTTGTTAAATATTATCATCCAGATGAATTTGCAGAATTACGAGAGATTGCAATGTCTAAAGGATTTAACCATTGTGAAGCAGGTCCTCTCGTAAGGTCTTCTTATCATGCAGATGAACAAGTGAATGAAGCACAAGTCCATCAAGAAGCTAAAAAAGTAGTTGGAGAAGAGACCAACTCGTAACATTACTTTCTACTCAATAAAGGCTGTCCCAAAAGAACCAGGCTTCTTTAGTGGTAAGTTGCCTGGCTCTTAATATATGGAGAGCCTTTATTAAATGCTTAATGATAGGTACAAAAATCTTCTGTTTTTTTACGATAACGGTTTTCATTACATGGATTCTTGACCTTCGTCTTCAGGTAAATTTTTATTACGGTTTATTGGATTAGGTCCATTTTGTTGCAGTTCATCACCGTCTTTTTGCAATTGCTCGAGCCGAGGGGAAATGGGATCCATTTCCTTAATTTGCTGTTCTAAAAGCTCATTAATTCGAGGTGTTAAACTACTTAAGTTCCCAAAGCGTTCGATTTCTTCCATCATTTCTGGATTATCTGTAACAAAAACATTGTAGTATCGTGGAACCATCGATTGCGCAGTTACTTTTACCTGATGAGCAACATCTTCCCTATTACCATCGCCGTCGGTTTCGTACGCGACAAGGACATATTTATCAGTAACGAGAGTACCGCATTCTTCTACCTGTGGAAGATAGACCGCCATTTTACTTATTGCATCAGCAAGTAAGTCACGGTCTAAATAGGAAGCATCGGGCTCCCGGTGTTCACGCTGTTCCAGTGCTTTTTGATGTCTAACATAACCAAATTGCGCATGCTCTAAATTTTGAACGCCGTTTCGTTCGGTATGAAGAATCCCCGCTCCACCACCAGATGGGTTATATTGTGTATGTCTGGCTTGCATATTAGGACCTTCATTTCCCATTAACGTTTGACAGCCAGTAGTAATGAGCATCGAAGACAGTACACAAGCAGTAATCATTTTTTTCTTCATGAAGTCGACCCTCCTTTTTTAATCGTACGATAATGCACTTTGAGTTTAGGTATGACCGATATGAATGTTGAAATTTCTCTTTTATAGGTTGAGCGACTCCATGAGTTTTTAATGAATGAAAATTATGGTTAATATGGAGATGAAGTGTAGCGAAACTCACTTTATCCTGTTTAACAGGCGCTAAAACTCTTTAAATAAAAAATTGGCTCTTCACGCATAGCGTGAAGGTTTTGAAAATAAAATAGCCGTTCAGACAAATGAATTTGTCTTGAAAAGGCTATTTTATTTTCAAAAAACGGTCCAAAAGCAACAAAGTTTACGAAAACAGCCCAAAAATTAGAGTCAAGCGCCAGTAACGACTCGAAAAAGGTACACAGACTAAAAGCATCACGTCCTGTGGCAACGTCTGTGTGACCCACATCGTGTGGGTCAACTAAACATAAGCACAAATATAAACTGCGCTGTATGAAGTTTCACTTTATGGTAAAATAAATTGAAAGAATTAAAAGAGGTGGGGTCTTTATGGTTCGGGTACAAGGCTTGAGCTTTGAAGTGATAGAAGATGTTCGGAATGGCTGGAATGAAGAACAATTTATTGAACGTTATAGTGACGTTTTAAATAAATATGACTATATTGTCGGTGATTGGGGCTACAGTCAGCTGCGACTAAGAGGATTTTTTGAAGACCAAAATAAAAAATCAAATTATGATAACAAAATTAGTACACTTTCTGAGTATTTGTACGAATACTGCAATTTCGGTTGCCCTTATTTTGTCTTGAAAAGAGTGAAAGAAGGACGGAAGAGTTCTTAGCATTTTTAAGTCTAATACTAAATAAAGACAATAATTGACGTTAGGAACAAAAATAAAAATGTCATCTTTGGAGCAAAAGAATTTAAAATTTCATATAAAACAGTGAGGGAAGGTGTTCCCTCACTGTTTTCGACTTTTTATTTTGTCGTATAGGGTGGTTCTTCATTTTTATTAGGGTCGTCATGCGTTGGATGCGCACCTGGAAATTGGCGTGGTAAATTTTGATGCATCGATTTGAATTCATAGTTAAACGCACTGTACGTACGTTGCCCTTCATGCCAGGGTGTACTTTTTCCCAATGGAAGATCAGTAGGCGACCCATAGGGACCGTCTGGAAGATCTTCAGGGAATACAAAATTACGTTGCGTTTCTACATTGGAGAAGTCCGTATAGGAAGCTTCTGTCGGCTGTTCTTTATCTTTATACTGTGGGTGTTGTTCATCCATAATAAAAGCCACCTCCTTTCGGTTAACTTACCCGATGGAGGTGGTTCTTAGCCTAAAAGTAGTTGTTCAAAAAGTCCGGGAAAAATAGCCTTCGAAAGTAGAACTTCGACTAAGTTCCCCACGTCCTGTGGAAGCTCGTTGGTTTGCTGCTGCGTTCCTCACGTATTAAAAGCATACGCTGTGGTACTGACAGCTGCACCGCCTTGAACTTCTCGGTTCTTTTTGTCCTCCATTGAACATAGATTTAAAGCGGTTGTTTAAAGCGGATATTCAAAGTTCAAAATCGTCGCTATTCTACATCATTTCTTGTAAGAAGGAGCGTAATTCTTCAGCGTCTTCGTCGTTGAGCTTATAGACGTATTCTAAATACCCTGGCTCATCTAAATCATCTTGTCCGATAATCGCAAAACGGTTCGACTGCATGTCAAGGATGAGCTGTTTACCATAATGGCGCGTTGTTTTAATGATGGCTAAATCAAAGCGCTGATTTTCACCCATAAAACTTACGAAGCGGGTTCTTGTAGTTTCTTCATCATCGTATAAGAAAAATCGTTCTGACATTTTTATCACCTCTATGAGTTGTTATGCATTTGCAAGTGTGGTTTATATTCTAAATGGTGATGTGCTTTAATGTATCGTACTGTTTTCGTTTTTGCACGCATCACAATTGAATCGGTTTCGACTAAGTCTCCTCCTAAAAAGCGGACGCCTTGGAGTAATTCCCCAGAGGATACACCGGTTGCTGCGAAAATCGCATCGTCTCCACGGACGAGATCGTCAAGTGTTAAAATTTGGTGAGGATCCTCCAATCCCATCCGTTTACAGCGTTCAAATTCATCTTCGTCCTGTGGCTTGAGACGAGCCTGCATGTCACCGCCAAGAGCTTTAATCGCAGCTGCTGATATAACGCCCTCTGGAGCACCACCAGTTCCAATAAAAAGGTCAATACCCGTATGCGGTAATGCGGTAGCTATGGAAGCCCCAACATCTCCATCTCCGAACAATTTGACCCGTGCTCCTTTTTGACGAACGCGCTCAATCAGTTCAGCGTGACGCTCTCTTTCTTGAATGATCACGGTTACATCATGAATCCGTTTGTTTGTCATTTTAGCAATTATATCAATGGTTTTTTCAATCGGGTCATCAATGCGAACGAGCCCCGCGGCTTTTGGTCCGACAGCGATCTTTTCCATATACATATCAGGTGCGTGAAGCAGTGTGCCTTTATCAGCGACAGCGATTACAGCCATTGCATTAGGATGCCCTTTTGCAACAATACTCGTGCCTTCAAGAGGATCCACAGCGATATCTACTTCTGGCCCATTACCACTTCCGACTTTTTCTCCTATATAGAGCATTGGTGCTTCATCTAATTCGCCTTCACCAATGACAACTTCCCCATTGCAGTTGACGGAATCAAACATTGTACGCATCGCAGTTGTAGCTGCATCATCAGCTTCGTTCTTTTTCCCACGACCAAGCCATTGTGCTGATGCAAGAGCAGCTGCTTCTGTTACTCGGACGATCTCTAGTGCTAGTTCACGATCCAATCTATTCTCCTCCAGTTCCAAAGCTCTTTTTATGTCCAGTCATGTTTTATCATAACAAAATCAATAATAATAAGGAAATAGTATGGAACAAATATTTGAAAAATAAATGAATGTCTAGGTTCTAGAGTGAATATGTTATACTATTTAAAGAAAAAAATAAGGACATCGGGTGATAGAAAATGTATTTTGTAGACCGTGAAAAAATTGAAAATACGTTAAAGCATATTGAATTATTATTAAACAGATACCGTGGTCAAAGTTTATGGGAGACGGATATTGAAATGCTGGCATTAGAACGAATTGGTCATAATTTAATTGAGTCAATGATTGATGTGGGAAATGCAATGATTGATGGTTTTATTATGAGAGATCCTGGAAGCTATGAAGACATCATTGATATTCTTGAGGATGAAAAAGTAATTAAAGGTGAGGTAGCTGAAAAAATAAGAAATGTCATTCGTTTTCGCAAGCCACTCGTTCAAGCTTACGTAACGGTAAATCACGATCAATTAATTAGCACATTAGCTGAAAATGTAACAGCTATAGAGGCATTTCCAGGAGCGGTGCGTGATTATCTTGAATCAGAACTCGGTCCAGTTTCAGCATTTTTGCCAAAAAAGTAATCGTCTAGAGGATTTTACTTCCTAGGGATAAACAAGCAAATCATTATAAACGTATGGGTTTTCACAACGAAAATCTCATGCGTTTTTTAGTGTAACATCTGGATTAAGATACATAATAAATGAACTTTGGAAAAAAATACATATATTATATAAATAAGAGTATTTTCAATAAAAGTAAGAGTTATAATTCCATTACTTAAATGATTGAATGACAGCTATGTTTGATGGAGGGACGAGTATGGAGTTCATAAAATATATCACAGTGATTCTTACGTTTATAACAATAATAGTAGCATGGCGTTTTAGTGATTGGAGAAATTGGAGGAAATACTACTCCACCATACTTTTTACAATCGCCTTGAACTTGACTGTTACGCTTCTAACGTATAATCACTCATTATGGTATTTCCATGAGACAGTATTTCTTCCTAACCATGTACTTACTGATTTCTGGATGAAGTATGTTTATTTCCCACCTTTGATTTTAATTTACCTCTCACACTACCCTTTTAAGAAAAATTTAATTAAGCAGGCAGGGTACATATTAATATGGACCTTGTTGTGGGGTGCGGTAGAAGGATTCTACGTGCTTGTGGAATTAACCACATATCATAATGGTTGGACTATGGGGTGGTCAGCTATCATTTGGATGCTTATATTCGTTTTCATACGACTCCATCTTACTAGACCGCTGCTAACATGGTTTCTATGCTTTCTACTTACTGTTTTTATGATTGGATACTTCAATATTCCGATTACTGAACTGAAGTAAATGCACCCCTCTTATATAAAGAGGGGTTAGCAGTGGATGGATAGGACGAACGAATATGAAAACTAGAGTATGATTTTTTAATGGCAAGTATAGATGATATTTCTATACTTGCCATTTAATTTAACGAATCAGAAAGTATAAATTTCGACGATGTCTGGCTTCAGGTGTCATCGGCTCGAGGTCGCTTCGGTCCATCAAACGTGTCCAAAAGTCAGGACACTAATTGCTGCCCCTCCAGCGCCCAGCGTCTAGTGGACTTCGCTCTCCTCCTTACGATAAGTCAACATCGGATCGCTAACGCTCTCCGTGTTTCCTTTATCTCATACGGAGTGCTCCAGTCCCTACGCCGCTGAACGGGCGCTTGCGCTTTTGTGGACAACTGCTGAATAAATAGTTTTCTAAACATTTTTATTTATAAAATTTACTTAATCCATGAAATCGAATACAATAGAGAGTAAGGTGGTGGATAGAATGGGTAAAAATACCTCCTCGACTCGAGAGCAAATTTTAGAATTGCTAAAAAAGCATAAAAGCTTAACTGTTGCTAATTTAGCCAGTTATTTAGGGATAACGGAAATGGCGGTTAGAAGACATCTAGGTACATTAGAACGAGATCAGCTGGTTGAAACGAAAATAGTTAGGCGAGCTATGGGGAGACCGTCGACACTCTATTCATTATCTAAAGAGGGCGAAGAGTTATTCCCACGTAATTATGCCTCTCTAACACTAGGTTTTCTAAAAGATATTGAAAAACTAAGTGGGAAAAAAATGATTACTGAATTATTTGAGTTACGAAAGCAGCGATTGAAAGAGGAGTTAGAAGAGCGATTTAGCGGAAAAAGCTTTGATGATCGCATTAATGAGCTGGCAGAATGGCAGACAAACAATGGGTATATGGTCGAGTGGAAAAAAACAGAGGATGGTACGGTCCATTTTAAAGAATACAATTGTCCTATTTCGCAAATAGCGAAAGAGTATCCTGTCGCATGTGCATGTGAACAATCTTTATTTCAAGAGCTATTAGAAATTGATGAAATCGAATGTGAAGCATGTATGGCTATTAATGAAACGCCACATTGTTATTATAAAATAAAGGAACCAAACAATAAAAATCAAGCATAATTAAAAGAGGCCCTAACAGCAAGTACCCCATTTGGTTGAGAGGGAGAAACGATTCAATTTATAGGTTAATTCAATGAAAATAACAATTAGATGAACAACAAAATCGCATTGGATTTCAACGTCCAATGTGATTTTTATTAAAAGAATAAGAAGTATAAATTTCGAGGATGTCTAGCTTCAGGTGTCACGGCTCGAGGTTGCTTCGGTCCATCAAACATGTCTAAAAGTCAAGACACTAATTGCTGGCCCTCCAGCGCTTGTCGCCGATAAGCAGACACCTTCCGCTTTTCTTGTCTAGCTTCAGCGCCCAGCGTCTAGTGAGACTTCCCTCACCGCCGTACGATAAGCCAACATCAATTCACTAACGTTCATTGTGTTTCCTTTATCTCCTGCGGCCGAGGCTAGTTCATACGTCGCTAAACGGGCGCTTGCGCTTTTCTTAAAAGTATAGTGTTGAAATACGATAACGGAACAACTATATTTATGGTGGGTAAGGAGAGGAGTGTAGACGCTATTGCTCCGTCTTCAATATGTTTTTATAAAAGGAGAGTTTATGAAAAATTACAAAGGCTTTTTAATTGACTTAGATGGAACGGTGTACCGAGGAAAAGAACGTATAGCAGAAGCGGTCGCCTGGATTAACAAAATCAATCAGTCGGGATTACCGTATTTATTTGTCACGAACAATTCATCGAAAACACCCGCACAGGTTTCCGAAACGTTAAATCAGATGGGGGTAAAGGCAACAAGCGATCATGTTTTTACAACAAGCTTAGCAACAGCTAATTACATAGCAGAAATAAAACCAGCGGCAAACGTTTTTATGATTGGTGAAATTGGCTTAGAAGAAGCTTTAAAATCGAAAGGCTTACAAATTACAGAAGAGGATGCAGATGTCGTTGTCATGGGAATCGATCGACAGGTTACATATGAAAAGTTTGCAAAGGCTTGTTTGTTCGTTCGTAACGGCGCGATATTTATTTCGACGAATGGAGATAAAGCCATTCCGACTGAACGCGGACTTATGCCAGGAAACGGCTCACTAACTTCAGTTGTAGCAGTTTCTACTGGAGTCACTCCTACTTTTATCGGTAAGCCAGAATCGATTATTATTGATCAAGCATTACAGCAATTAGGGACGAAAAAAGAAGAAACTTTAATGATTGGAGATAACTATGACACCGATATTATGGCAGGAATCAAAGCTGGAATCGACACATTGATTGTTCATACTGGTGTTACATCTAAAGAAGACTTGAAGCAAGTCGAACATCAGCCTACGTACTCTTTGTCTTCTTTAGCGGAATATGTGTTTGCTGAGGAATAAAATTAAGAGTCAACTAGATAACTTGTCTATTTCGGTTTAAAACGTTGTAACTACTTTTACACAATATAATGGACTTGACTTAGGAAGCTGTTTAAGTGCCCGAAAAAATGAAAAAGAGAAGACTACGGTCGCCAAGAAGCCGGTAATGTGACCGAGCATGATAAAAAAGCGAACAACATATGCATGGAAGTACCCCAAAAATAAGAGGTTAACTCAAATAAAATTACCCATACTCACGTTAGTGCATGGTACATAAACGAGTCAACCTCTTTTATATCATTAAAATTCCACGACAAGGTTTCTACTCACAATTAGCTGCACGGTGGGCGAGGCGACTAGAAGCAGCGGCAGCGATGGCTCCAACGATATCATCTAAAAACGTATGACACTCCTTCGTTTCTTTGTCATTTAATCTTTCGAGGATTCCGGGTTTTTGCTTGTCAATATATCCATAGTTGGTGAAGCCTATTGAGCCGTACACATTGACGATCGATAAAGCAATAATTTCATCAACCCCGTATAAACCTTCATCTTCACGGATGATACTCAATAACGGTTCTTCCATTTTACCTTGCTCGGCTAATAAATCTAATTGTATGCCAGTTAAAATTGCATTTTGAACTTCTCGCTTAGAAAGCACGCGATCTACATTAAGCTTGCACTCATCAATATCTAAATTTGGATGGTATTTGACTTGTAAAAAATAAACAAGATCAGCAATATCATCAAGAGTAACTCCGCGATCTTGTAATGCTTTTCTCGCAACTTGCTCGAGGTTATACCCTTCTTTCATACTCATCACCTCAGGTTAGAATTTCCGACAACTAGTTGTCCATTTTATCACGTTTAACTGGCACTAAGCCCGTATACTGTTTATTGTATGTTGCTCTTTTAAAAACATACTTGTCATACATAGGGTGTGCTCCTAATCAATTGTTACACTTTTTTAAATATAGGTCATAGACTATATTATGAAGTTGGCTGACGAGGAGTGAATGAAACATGTTTGAACGCAATATCTACGACCATTATCAGCTGTACTGTGAAGAGCGGTTTATGTTAGGTGATTTTGAAGGTTTTTTGGCAGGTGGTGAGCATTTTGTTTTTGTCCCCACCGAATTCACAGCAGGGCAATCAATACAGGACATGATGTTGATGGCAGAGCATTTAAAAACGAATGGAGAACGAGTCATTGCTGAAGTTTTTCCGACGGTTCAAAAGCAATCGATCGCTTTAGTTGACGGAGTCGATGGATATTTGCTTAAACTACCTAATAGACTAAATGGATGGAGATCGGATGAGGATGAGAGTCTTGGTCGCACGCTTGCCTTTTTTCATTATAAAGGAGGAAATATTCAAACAGTACGTCATTCAACAACAAACTATTTTGGACAGTGGAAAGCGATTTGGGAGAAACGATTAACCCAATTAGAACAATGGTATGAAAAAATGTTAGCGCAACTCCCACAAACAGAAATAGATAATGCTTTTCTTATGAGTTTTCCTTACTATATGGGGTTGACGGAAAATGCAATTCAATATGTAGCCGATAGCGATATTGATGAGCCTTATCGAGCAAATGAACAACCGGTAATATGCCACCACTGTTTTACAGAAAATTCATGGCTTTCTTCTCCTGACATACCACATTCTATAATTAAGCTTCCAACTGATTTTATCATCGATCATCCTAGCCGTGACATTGCTGAGTGGATAAGAGCGGAGTTTTATAAGGAAGATTACACAGAAGAAAAAGTAGTTGCATTTATATATGATTATGAAAGTGTTAAGCCTCTAACTTCGTATACTTGGAGAATGATTTATGCTAGGCTTTTGTTTCCGTTAAAATATTTTGAAATAATCGAAAGCTACTACGGGACACAATTAAAAAGTGACAGATTGTATTATGGAGAAAGGTTCCTTGATTTACTAGACCAAGAACAACGAAATCAGAATTTTCTCTCTCGTTTTCATCAATTGGTTGGGAGCAGTGAAATGATTACTGGAAATCCAAGGCTTGATTGGCTTCAATAGATATGAGAAGATCGTATAAAAAGGTAGGAATTGAAGAATGAAGCCATATGTTTTCATTACAAGAAAAATGCCTGATCATTTACTTTCTGAGCTATATGAAGTTGCCGAAGTTAAAATGTGGGAGCATGAGGATATTCCGGTTCCCTTTGATGTTTTACAAGAAGAGTTAGAGCGAGCTAATGGGTTATTTTCTCTCGTATCGGACCCAATCCATTCAGAACACTTGGAAAGTGCTCCTCATTTAAAAGTGATTGCCAATATGGCAGTGGGATATGACAACATTGATGTTCAGCTTGCGACTAAGAAAGGTATTATGGTTTGTCATACACCAGATGTGTTAACAGATACGACTGCAGACTTAACGTTTGCGCTATTATTGGCAACAGCGAGAAGGATTCCTGAAGCTGCACGTTATATTAGCAACGATGAATGGAAACAATGGAGCCCGTATTTACTGGCGGGAATGGATATTCATCATAAAACGATTGGTATTGTCGGGATGGGACGAATTGGTGAAGCAGTAGCGAAAAGAGCGAAGGGCTTCGATATGAATATTTTATATTACAACCGTTCCAGAAAAGAGGAAGCAGAACAGCAACTTGGCGCAACATATTGCTCATTTGTAGAATTACTACAGCAATCAGACTATGTCGTTTGTTTAGCTCCACTAACATCTGAAACGAAAGAGCTGTTTGACGAACAGGCTTTTCAAGAGATGAAAAACTCAGCCATCTTTATTAACGCTTCAAGGGGTGGTTTAGTTAAAGAATCTGCCTTACAGGAAGCACTTGAAAAGGGTATTATACATGGTGCTGGACTGGATGTGTTTGCTGAAGAACCGATTAGAGCCAATCATCCACTTGTTCAACTGCCTAATGTTGTCGCTATTCCTCATATTGGAAGTGCAACCGTTGAAACGAGAGATGCGATGGTGAAAATGACCGTTCAGAACATCATAAGAGTGTTAAAAGGCGAACGACCACTGGCAGCTGTAAATCTAAAAGAATTAGGAGTTTAGAACAGGAATGGGTCACCAAATTGAATGCTGTTTTATCAACCGATTAAACGGAAGTGAAGCGATCTTTTCTGAGCTTGAAAAACAGAAGAATTGTTCAGTACAAACGTTTAGCTGTATTGGTAACTGCCACCACTGTGCAGCAGAAGCCCATTGCATCCTAGACGGACAGAGGTTAGAAGCAGCTACTCCTGAGCAATTATATGAATACATTAGAAAAAAGTTAAAATAGAGACCAAAGATGATTCTCAGGAGTCATCCTTTTTTTTGAAGAATAAGAGAAAATTTAAATTTCGAGGATGTCTAGCTTCAGCGCCCAGCGTCTAGTGGACTTCGCTCTCCCTCCTTACGATAAGTCAACATCGGCTCACTACCGTTCGTCGTGTTTCCTTTATCTCATACGGTGGGGCTCCAGTCCATACGCCGCTAAACGGACGCTTCCGCTTTTCTTGTCTAGCTGCAGGTGTCATCGGCTCGAGGTCGCTTCGGTCCATCAAACGTGTCCAAAAGTCAGGACACTAATTGCTGGCCCTCCAGCGCTTGTCGCCGATAAGCAGACACCTTCCGCTTTTCTTGTCTAGCTTCAGCGCCCAGCGTCTAGTGGACTTCGCTCCCCCTCCTTACGATAAGTCAACATCGGATCGCTAGCGCTTCTCCGTGTTTCCTATATCTCATACGGGAGAGCTCCAGTCCATACGCCGCTGAACGGCCGCTTCCGCTTTTCTTGTATGATTTAATGGAAGCTGCCTAAACTAACATACATTGGGAGAGAAAGGAAAACGACCAAGACCACTGGATGAAGCCTACTACATTGTTAATACCTGAGTTAGAGGAGATAAAATTGGAAGTAGGAGAGATATATTTGGAATTGGATGAGATAAATCTGGAGTTAAAAGAGATATATGTAGAATTAGATGAGATATATCAGGAATTAGACTGCTCAAATATCCTCCAATAATCAGTAATGTACATATTGTTCACGAATTCTTTACTATGCAATGGTACACAATGTGTTAGAATTGTTATAATAGAAAAACAATTCAAATAACCCCTTGTAAAATCAAGGTATTAGAATTATAATGTCCATTATAGATATACATTTGTTTGTTCTGGATAAACACAGAAAAAGTAAACAACCAATGCTGAGGAGTGGAGAATGTGAACGGAATTTCAATCGGCTTACTTGGGCTAGGGACTGTCGGTACAGGTGTAATTAAAATTATTGAAGGTCATCAAGAAGAATTAATGCACCAAGTAGGATGTCCAGTGACAGTCGAAAAAGTGCTAGTTCGAGCTCTTGATAAAAAAAGAGACGTACAAATAGATGAATACAAATTAACAGAAAATCCTGAAGATGTCATTGATAACCCTAACGTTGACGTTGTGATTGAAGTCATGGGGGGAGTAAAAGAAGCTAAATCCTATATCGTACGATCGTTACAAAATAAAAAACACGTCGTCACAGCGAATAAGGATTTAATGGCTTTATATGGAGCAGAGCTATTGCAAATTGCACAAGATAATGGCTGTGATTTGTATTATGAGGCGAGTGTAGCAGGGGGAATTCCAATCATTCGTAGCTTATCAGAAGGGTTAGCTTCTGATCGAATTACAAAAATGATGGGAATTGTAAATGGAACGACAAACTTCATTTTAACGAAAATGAGTAAAGAAGGAAGTTCCTATGAAGATGTATTAGCTGAAGCGCAAGCGTTAGGCTTCGCTGAAAGTGATCCGACATCGGATGTGGAAGGCCTTGATGCTGCTAGAAAAATGGCTATTTTGGCGACATTAGGTTTTTCGATGAATGTTGGGCTAGAAGATGTAGTTGTACGAGGGATTACAACGGTGACACAAGACGACCTTCATTATTGTGAACAACTTGGCTACACAATGAAATTAATTGGCTTAGCGCAACGAAAGGAAGGAAGAGTCGAAGTAAGTGTACAGCCGACATTATTACCAAGTGAACATCCATTAGCAGCTGTTAATGACGAATACAATGCGGTCTATGTTTACGGTGAAGCGGTTGGAGAAACGATGTTCTATGGACCTGGAGCAGGTTCGTTACCGACAGCAACAGCTATCGTGTCTGATCTCGTCACTGTCATGAAAAATATGAGGCTCGGTGTAACAGGACGTCATATAACAGCACCCCTTTATCAAAAAGAATTAAAATCTGATGAAGAAATTCAATCAAAATACTTCTTGCGCTTACATGTTGTCGACAAGGCAGGTACATTCTCAGCAATTACATCCCTGTTTGCTGAACACGGAGTAAGCTTTGAAAAGTTATTGCAATTACCGATTAAAGAAGCAAGTTTAGCTGAAATCATTATCATTACGCATACAACAAGCAAGAAAACGTATGAAGATATTTACAAAGCGTTAGATGAACTAGATGTTGTACAATCAGTTGAAAGTAGTTACCGTGTTGAGGGAGGAGAATAGTTCATGAGTCAGTGGAAAGGTTTATTAGAAGAATATAAACAATTTTTACCAATCAATGAAAATACACCAATGTTATCGTTAAGAGAAGGAAATACGCCACTTATTCCGTTAGAAAATTTATCAAAGGAGTGGGGCGTTGAAGTCTATGTAAAAGTAGAAGGGGCAAACCCAACTGGCTCGTTTAAAGACCGTGGCATGGTCATGGCTGTTGCGAAAGCGAAAGAAGAAGGAAGTAAAACAATCATTTGTGCCTCTACAGGGAATACGTCGGCCGCTGCAGCTGCATACGGAGCTCGTGCAGGACTTCGTTGTATTGTCGTTATACCTGAAGGGAAAATCGCGCTAGGAAAGCTTGCGCAGGCGGTCATGTACGGTGCAGAAGTTCTTGAAATTAAAGGGAACTTTGATAATGCACTTAATATCGTTCGTAAAATTAGTGAACAAGAGCCGATTACCCTTGTTAACTCCGTGAACCCATACCGTATTGAAGGGCAAAAAACTGCGGCATTTGAAATTTGTGATGCCTTAGGGCAAGCACCAGATGTATTAGCAATTCCAGTAGGTAACGCAGGAAACATCACAGCGTATTGGAAAGGTTTTAAAGAGTATAACGAAGCTAAACAAACAGGGTTACCAGAAATGCGCGGCTTCCAAGCGTGGGGAGCGGCAGCGATCGTTCGTAACGAAGTGATTGAAAGTCCTGAAACAATTGCAACAGCTATTCGCATCGGAAATCCAGCAAGCTGGAAGCAAGCAGTAGCTGCACGCGACGAGTCTAATGGACATATTGATTCGGTAACCGATGAAGAAATTTTAGCTGCTTATAAATTACTTGCGAGTCGTGAGGGTGTTTTTGCTGAACCAGCATCATGTGCATCGATTGCAGGTCTTATCAAGCAAATTCAATCTGGTGAAATTAAAAAAGGTGCGAAAGTTGTTTGCGTGTTAACAGGTAATGGACTTAAAGACCCGAATACAGCGATGGATACAGTCGAAGTAAAGCCTGTTGTATTACCAAATAGTGAGGATGCCTTTATGGAACATATTAAAGGCGGTGTGAATCAATGAGCTTAGAAAAATTGCTCATCACGGTACCTGCGAGCTCTGCGAATTTGGGGCCAGGCTTCGACTCGGTTGGTATAGCGGTTAACCGCTACTTAACGTTAAAAGTTCAATCGAGTGAGAAATGGCGCTTTCATTCAGACTCACCAGAGTTGACAGGCGTACCCGAAGGCAAAGAAAATCTCATCTACGAAGTAGCAGAACATATCGCACAGGAGCTTGGCGGTGACCTCTTTCCTTGTGATGTCGAAATGATCAGTGATATTCCGTTAGCTCGAGGATTAGGAAGTAGTGCAGCGGCAATTGTCGCTGGAATTGAGTTGGCCAACCAGCTGCTAAAAGCAAACTTAACAGTCGATGAAAAGGTGAGGTTTGCAAGTCTTTGGGAAGGACATCCCGATAATGTAGCTCCTTCAATTTATGGGGGCTTAGTGGTCGGAAGTCATAGTGCTGAGCGCACCGATGTGGTTTATTGCGGTGTACCAGCAGTCGACCTTGTCATGCTTGTACCTGATAAAGAGCTTTTAACCAAAAAAGCAAGAAGTATTTTACCTGAGGATTTACCTTTTAAAGAAGCAATTAGAGGCAGTGGCCGTGCAAATGTATTAGTCGCAGCCATTATGCAAGATAATTGGCAATTAGCGGGCGAAATGATGACTCGTGACATTTTCCATCACCCGTATCGCCTTCCGCTCGTTGACGGGCTTGAAGAAGTAATGAAATCAATTCGTGATCTTGGTGGTTACGGGGCAGCGTTAAGTGGAGCAGGACCGGCCATCATTTGCTTTACGGAAAAGCATTCTGGTCATGTTTTACAGCAAAAGTTAGCTGAGAACTATCCAGGTTTTTCAGTTGAACGAGTCGAACCAGCAAGTGAAGGAATAAAAGTAGAACATTATAATACGGTAATCGAAAAATAAATATTCAACAAATAAGGTCTTCTGTGTCCGTTACACCTTCAAAATGAGGCTTTATTAAGAAATAACGGCCGTGGTGTCCGTAAAAAGAAGCACCTGATATTTTATTATGTTTTCAGGTGTTTGGGATTGAAGCAAACAATAAAAATCGCATTGGATGTTGAAGTCCAATGCGATTTTACTGTTCATTTACTTTTTCTCCCCACAGCCAATGAGTTACCTTGGAAGGGAATCTTTTCATTTACATTAAAATACTTGCTCAATTTCCTTAACACCAGGAACTTCTTCTAATAGAGCGCGTTCAATACCAGCTTTTAATGTAATCGTTGAACTTGGGCAAGAACCGCAAGCTCCTAATAGACGAACTTTTACAATACCTTCGTCGTCGATATCTACAAACTCAACGTCTCCACCATCACGAAGAAGGAATGGACGAAGCTTATCTAGTACTTCTTGAACTTGTTCACGCATTTCTTCACTAGCCATTTATAACACTCCTTTCTTTCCTCAATTATAATATCCATTCATTAAAAAATCTATGATTGTGCACTTAGAATCGTAATTTCCAATAATTATTTGTAAAATTAGTGGATATTGATTGGCATTTAGTATAGTACAGTGTATGATCGATTTAATAAAATGTTGAGGGGCGATAGACTTGAGTACTGTAACGATTAGTATATACGGAGCCGAGGTAAAATGTGCAAGTTGTGTCAACCTACCAACGTCTTTAGAAACGAAGGAATGGCTAGAGGCTGCACTTTCACGTAAGTACCCAAACACTTCGTTACAATTCCGTTATATAGATATTGATCAAGAGGTGATGGAGACAGATAAGCCGTATGTAGAAGCAATTCATAACGATGAGTACTTTTACCCATTAATCGTCATCGACGATGAAATCGTTGCAGAAGGAAATCCGAAATTGAAAGTCATCTGTGAAAAAATAGAAGCTCTGCTGAAGTAGGCGCTTCTACTAGTCATTATTTGTAAATTTCGTTGATGTTTACGTGTGAAATTGACGAACCCCCTAGGTCACAAAATCCTAGGGGGTTCTTATATAATATAAACAAAAAATCAACCGGAATGGTATTTATACATCCAAAGGACACCACTCTTTAGGACACGAGGGACGCGACCGAGTAATGTTCGCTCTCCCATTAGTCCGAAGCCGTGCTTCTTACCAAGTGAACCGAGAACACCTTTAAGTTTAATTTTTGGCATTGTTTCTGGAAGTTCTTCACCGTTCCAGCGTTTTTTCAAAATCGTGACGATTTGTTCACCTTGTCCTTCAGCTAATTGTGCACTAGGTGCGTGCGGCAAGCTGGCACAGTCGCCGACAACAAAAACGTCCTCATCATTCAGAAGATGATGGTGAGGTGTTAACTTGACTCGACCTTGCTCATCTTTTTCAATGTCTAAGTTTCTTACGACTTCAACAGGTTGAATGCCAGCTGTCCAAATGATGGCATCGCAGTGAATCGGTTCACCATGGTTAAATAACGTATTCTTTTCAACACCTGTAATGTTTGACTTATTATAAACTTCAATACCGTGGTCAACAAACCAATTTTGGACATAAGTACTTAGGCGTCGAGGAAACATTGATAATACGATTTCGCCTCGGTCAAACAACTTAATCGTTAAATCCGGGCGACTTTCTCGTAATTCACTAGCTACTTCAACCCCACTTAAACCAGCACCAACGATTGATACGACTGCATTGGCGGATAGATTGCTTATCGTTTGATACGTTTTCCGTGTAGACTCCATGCTTTGAATACTTAATGTGTGTTCTGGAGCACCGGGTACATTATGATATTTGTCCTCACACCCTAAACCGATAATAAGCGTATCGTATGCATAAGAATCTTCATCTTTAAAATGAATGACCTTATTATCTAAGTCAATTTCTTCAACATTTGCGTACTTAATGATTAAACGAGGATCGTCTGGAAATTGCACGCGAATGTGATGGTCTGATTCAGTACCAGCAGCAAGTGCATAATATTCCGTTTTTAAGCAGTGATAAGGCATTTTATCAATTAATGTTACTTCAATATTTTTTGGTAGATCATTGGTTAATAGGCGTTGTAAAATTCTCATTCCACCGTACCCGCCACCTAATATTACAAGTTTATGCATGTGATGATTTCCCCTTTTTTCTAATATCGCCTGTAAACAAATGCTAATTAAATCCATAATTTGCTTGATTAATTTATTTTTTGGCTGTCTGTCGGAAAACATGACAAGACCATATAAAAACTGACTATTTAATAGATGACTCCATTTTTTCACGCAAACTGTTGGTTTAATTTCGTTCAAAGTAACGGCTTGTGTTAATAAGTTTTCCCAATATGTAAGAATAGTTTGCTCAGATTGTAAGGAATGAACCCACATCTTAACGGTTAATTCTGGATGATTGTTATAATCGGCCAATAATTCACCTAATACTTTTTCGATTTTAAAAAATAGTGAATGTTTCTTAAAGGAAGAGCGACTCATTAACTGAGAAACAGCTACCAAACGTTCCTCTATTAATGATTGCAAAATCGATTCTTTCGTTGGAAAGTAATTGAAAAAAGTCCCTTTCGCTACTTGTGCTGCTTCGGTGATTTCTTTAACTGTTGTCGAATCAAAGCCGTTCTCACGAAAAAGAACAATTGCTGCGCTAACAATTCGTTCTTTGGTCCGTTCTTTTTTATTTTTTTCCATGACAGTACTCCTTAAAAGTGACCGTGGTCAGTTTGAATTATAACAATTCCATGTCTAAATAACAACAAATTTGTGAAAAAAAATAGTGGGCTTTTGAAGACTAGTATTTAACTGTTTTTTTACTTTATCCTGTTAACTAGCTCTAACCCTCGCACTTCAAGACTTTAGGGAAAGCTAGGAATTCTAAAGGTAGACAACAAATTTCGTCATTCCTAGCGATAAATCGTGTTTTTTCAAATAAAACGTGGTAAAATCGAATTATTATACTAGAGAATGTAATAGAATGTAGAGTGAGAAATAGAGGTGAAAATTGTGATTAAACCAATTGTAGAATTTTGTCTGAGTAATTTAGCAAGTGGAAGCCAAAAGGCAAAAGAAGAATTAGAAAGAGACCCTAACTTAGATGTAATTGAATATGGATGCTTAGGTCATTGTGGCCAATGTGCTGTATCTCATTTTGCTTTAGTAAATGGAGAATTTGTTAATGGTGAGACAACAGATGAGCTAGTAAAAAATATCTATATATTTATTGAAGAAAATCCAATGTTCTAAAATGTGCCGGCTCTTGTTACGAGGAGCAGGCTTATTTTATATCTTCAGTTTGAAGTGAAAATACTTCGTTTGCAATCGATGACAACTCATAAAGACTTCAATTATACTTGATGAAAAAGGAGTTTTTTCTGTTGGATGTGATTCCCTTTGAAAATACATGGCCATATGAAAAAGTGATGAATGATATTTATTTTAGCGAGTGTCCATACTGTGAAAAAGAGAGTGTTCTCATTCACTTAAAAGCAAGAGACCTACAAAGGGCAAAAGAAAGTATAAAAACGATTGTCGTTATGCCTTGCTGTCACCATAAAATGACGATCCTAGAAGCAGATGATGATTATTTCTGGACGGATGAAAAGCTAAGAAAGTGAGGAAACAAAAGTGAAATTTACAAAAATGCACGGCCTCGGAAACAGCTATATATATGTGGATCTTTTTCAAGAAAAATTAAATGAGGAAGAACTCCCACAATTGGCGATTGAAGTAGCTGATAAAAATAAAGGGATTGGCTCGGATGGGATGATCCTCGTTTGTCCGTCAGATGTCGCACCAGTTAAAATGCGTGTGTTCAATAATGATGGCTCAGAAGCAAAAAATTGCGGGAATGGTCTGCGTTGTGTTGCCAAATTTGCCTACGAAAAAGGCTATGTTGACAAACAGACGTTTCAAATTGAAACGCTAGGTGGGTTAGTGGAAGCAACGGTTCATGTATCAGGAGAACGAGTAGAAGAAGTCACGGTAAATATGGGGCAGCCAAGATTACAGCGAAAAGACTTACCGATGACAGGTCATCCAGACGAGCAAGTCATTGCAGAAACGATCGAAAGAAACGGGTATTCATTAGAAATGACGGCTGTATCGATGGGCAATCCTCATGCTGTATTTTTCGTTGAACGTATTGATGAAGCTCCTGTAGAGACACTTGGTCCTGTACTAGAAAAGGATGAAATTTTTCCAGAATGGGTGAATGTAGAATTTGTTGAAGCGGTTAACGCAAACGAACTGCATTTTCGCGTTTGGGAAAGAGGCTCTGGAATTACTCAAGCCTGTGGTACTGGAGCGTGTGCTGCCGTAGTTGCTGCAGTCCTTAACGAAAAAGTTGCTAAAGGTGAAGAGGTCACGGTTCACCTTCTCGGTGGGGATTTAAAGATTACATGGAGTCATGATGGCGATGTGCTCATGACTGGAGCTGCAGAAACGATTTGTACTGGGGATTATATACGGAACTAAAAAATAATAGCAAAAGAAAAACCAATTCACTTCGCTTATAAAAACACTTGAATACACACATCATATTCGCTTGCACAACTATAATGATAAAAGCCCAAATCAACAGTGCGATTGAGGTGACCCCTAAAAGTTAGAGTATTATATTAAGCGGCTAATTGGCTGGTATGGTCTCGATATTGAACCGGACTCATACCTGCCAATTTTTGCTTTATACGCTTGTTATTATAATAATTGATATA
>NZ_JAFLJM010000035.1 GCF_017745675.1 Alkalihalobacillus sp. BA299 | reverse complement strand
ATTCTTCATTTACCCACTAATGGCCCTGGTAGATACAATCGTATTATCACTGCATTGCAAACAATCACTTGCTATCAAAACATCTCAACTAAATTAAATATTACTGTTGTAGCACATTCAAAAAAAAATATAGATGAAGCCTATTATGCTTGGGAACAAACTATTACAAGAAGGAATGAACGAACAGATAGGGTCAATCTAGAAGGAAGAGCAAGAAAAGACTTTAAGAGGATGAATGAGGGTAAGTCTACCCAAGGGATAAGTGAAAGGGATATAGAAAAATACTGCAAAACGTCAAATAAGTTTTGCGGAATGAATGAAGTGCATTTTATTAATTTAGAAATAGACAAGTATATAACGCATTATAAAAAAGTCAACGAGGATCTTAGCCCAGGAAAACCAGCTTTCCTATAAATGAAAAGGGGATTAAAAAATCCTCTTTTTGTTTTGCTTTAAATATTGTGAGTGCACTATAGAAACAGAAACTATCGGTTCTGTTTTAAGTCTATAGGGATACTTAAACGACTCACCGGCTATGATTGATTATCGTGTCTTTGTTTACCTGTTAATCAGGATTTGAAATCACTGTCCTGACAAGATATAAGAGTAGCAAGTAGAAGCAATCGGCTCTACTTTCTTACGATTCTCGAATCAGACATAAAAAATAACATCGTCCATATTAGACCATGCTTCAATAATCTTATGATTATTGAGATTAGAATCTAACTCTCTTGAGAGATTCTTGTGTTAATAACGACGCGCTAGGTCGTCGAACAATCGATAAAAATTAAATATAATCTACTTATATTATATCATTGCAAAATAAATAAATAAAGGATAAGGAAGATTGATAGCAAAGTGATAGTAAATGATATTTCATATTAATTTATTACCCATACAGGCTAATTTTTTCATAGACATATTAAAACTATTATTGGTTCATAGTAATTACTGAAAACCCTTGTAATTACAGCACTTTTATCTTCCTTATATATCAAATAATTAAACAACACCGTTTTTATAGCCATATTGGCCTCTCTATTTTTAAAATTACTGTTACAGGGATACTGTCCTGTTCGAACGAAGATTTTTATACAGACTAATCCTTCCTATGGAGATCTATATACACTTATCTTTGGCCGTACAATTTGTTATTTCACTTTATTGCACCTATGTCTATCCATAGTCCGGCAACCTAAACATAAATATGAATTACAATCTTCACAGTGATAAACTTCGTTGAATTTTGGGAAGTACAAAAGTTCCGCGCATTCAGAACAAACTTCAATAAAATTTTTTTCCTCTAGAGGTGGCAGTCTTAATACAAATGAATGGGTAGTAAAATATAGAATATCTCCCATTTCAAGTTTATACCAAGAAGTATTTTTGACCTTTTTACTTTTATATTCTTCTTTTAAAATCTTTAACAAGGCGCTACGTCTTTCGCTTTCTATTTCTACAACACTAATTAACTTAAGGTTTCCATTAAACTCTTTTTGTAACTCACTAAAACGATCCTTTGCCTTCCCACCTGTGTAAGAAAGTCTATAGGCATTTTCTTTTACATTTTTATAAAGTAAGATTTGATCTTTCTCTATATAAGCCTTTTGCGATAAATGTTCACAAAAGATATCAGGTGGTGGGGATTGTTCCCCTTTGATATAGCAATTTTCTAACTGAGACAAATGACGTTTATAGGGTACTATAGAAGGGATTAGCTCCTTAAGTGAACTTATAATATATTGAATAAAGTCCTCCATGTTATCAAAATTAAGTATTGCTGTTTGAATGTTAATACTTGGGTTGTGATCAATAAACGGAATGTGAAAATGAAAACACCCTTCCTTGAAGGTGATATGACAGGATAATATTTGTTCAATTTCTTTTTTTATGTAGGTACAAATATGTTGTAAATATTTACCGATACATCTTTCCGGAAAATGGACTAATCGATTACATACTGGTGCAAAGACAGAGGGGAATTTCTGCTCTTGTTTAAACTCATAAGGAAAATCACTATTGAATTTGCGGTCATGATATACCTCTAAAAACAATTTTGACAAAACCTCTTCATGAAGTCTCGTTAAATGATGATCCGTCAAAGATGCTTGCTCAACATATCCTGATAGTTCACTAGTAAAATCAAGCACATACCACTTTTTGTCTTTAGGAAATAATGGTCTTAACAAATAAATGAAATAATTAATGTCGTGGTAATCATCGGAGAAGTCTGCTGTCATTTGAAGATTGTTATTCAACAATTTTATATTTAAATTCTCATCTAGAAAATCTAACATGTAAGTATCCTTTCTACAGTTACAGCTAATTTATTGGATTCTAATATACAATGCACACTTGCACGCGGAATGACGCTATCTCTCCCCTTAGTAATACTTAAATCATTAATATATCTAGTTTTTTCGTGTACGGGATTTTGCACGCGTGCATTTCAATGACCTATCTCCAACAAAGGGATTTTATTCCTGACTCATTGAACAATATAAAAAACCTCTTCATAACATCGTATTGATGTTATGAAGAGAATGGTATTTATTATATGTATTCTAAAGAACGGTACGTTTTTGGGGGAAACTCACCCTCACCTATATGAATGACACGGTAATCAGAGAATTCATTCTCAAATTTTTCACTCACTTTTTCAGTGTCATCACTCGATTCTGCTAACATAGTTGCATTTTTAAAATCTCCTGTTTTCATTTGATAAACCACCAACCAATATTTTAGGTTTTCCATGATCTCACCTCCCCATTTCAATTTTATATGACTATAAAATCAAAAGTTTTGTTTACTGCGGTTAATTTATCTATTAAATTAGCCAATTACAATTATATAACATGTTACATTTGTAGACAATTGTCCGTAGACTATTTGTCGCGTTTTTAAGAAACTCCCTATAAATTGATTTTTTAGGGAGAGAAGAGACTATGGATATTAGTCAATCTTTTGGAAAAGTTTTGAAAAAATATAGAAAGCACAATAATTTATCCCAGGAAAAGTTAGCACTTTTATGTGATTTAGATCGAACTTTTATTAGTTTACTAGAGCGCGGAAAACGTCAACCGGGGTTAAGCACGGTTTTTGTTTTAGCGAATCAACTTAATATAAGACCAAGTGAATTAATAAAAGAAATGGAAGAGGAGTTACTATAAAAAACAAGTTGATAGGTTTTCCTGTATTTAGATTTCATTGTTCTCTCCATGTGAAACCATTCTACTTGACGTACCTTGGAAAAACTATGATGATTCTAAGATAAACGTATTGTAAGGTGTGCTGTATTTTACGTTCTCACACGTCATTAAATAACTTATACAGAAAATAAGATCCTCAGCTAAGTTGATCGCCGAGAGAGAGAAACAAAAAAGAAAGGTGTGTTATTAAAAATGAAAAAGGTAGTGGATTTAAGAAAGTGGCCGGAATCTTTACCACAACCTTCTATGGATGAAGTATTAAAGAAGAAAAAAGAAAAACGTAAAAAAAAGATTGAAGATACCCAGAGAGAAATAGATAAAATTAGAGGAAGTTAAAACAAAAAAATAAATACTCACACGTTATTAAATATAAAGTTGCGTTCAAAATATTTACCCGAGAAGGGATGGTTCTCGGTAAAAATCCAAAGCGAAAAGGAAGTGATTTTTTAATGTCTTCAACCCCTCAATTACAAGAAAATAAAAATCTGCCATCTACGATTCAATCCATTGACGACCGGGCGAAGCTCTATATGGAGAATTCCCTCGCTGAAAAAACCAAGAAAGTGTACACACAAGTTTGGCGAGATTTTGAGGAGTGGTGCCAGGAACATCAGTTTTCTACTTTACCTGCGTTACCGGAAACCATTGTCCGATACATAACTGTTTTATCAGAGAACAACAAACCTGCCACTATTAAAAAGAAGATGGCAGCTATTAGTCAAGCCCATAAAACTGTCGGACTAGCCAGCCCGATTGAAAATGAATTCGTTCGTAAGACTTTTCGGGGGATTCAAAAAGAAAAGGGAACCAAACAAACGAGGAAGAATCCGTTGCTTTTGGAGGATTTGCAGAAGATCCTAGAGGTGGTTCCAAACACGAAAGTCGGCCTAAGGGATCGAACCATTATTATTATCAGCTTTGTAGGGGCACTAAGACGTTCCGAACTTACGACCGTTCGAGTAGAAGATTTAGAAAGAACGCGAGAAGGCATTATTGTTCATATCAACCGAAGCAAGACGGATACACTCGCCGAAGGACAAGAGGTTAGTTTGCCTTATGGCAGTAACCCCAAAACCTGTCCAATCCGAACACTGGAAAGGTGGCTGGAGGTTGCAGATATTACTGAAGGTTACCTCTTCCCATCCTTTGATCCAAGAAGTAAGTCGGGGCATATCAATGATAAAACTGTGGCTTCGATTGTAAAAAAATATTGTAAGAAGATTGGACTGGATCCTGACTTATATTCAGGTCATAGTGCTAGAGCAGGTTTTGTGACTACAAGTGCATTAAAAGGGATCCCCGAGAGACAGATCCAAAGGCAGACTAGGCATAAGAATGTCGCTACACTTCAAAAGTATGTGAGGCCTACTAAGCAATTCAGCGATAATGCTGTCGTTAAAATCGGTCTTTAATATAGGACCGCAATAAACAATAACATATGTAGGTTAATACTTGTTAAAACTGAAATAATGAATAAGAAGAACTAGTGGTACAAATATATTTTCTCCTGGGGTGGTTCAAATCTTCCAAAAACTAAAAGCCGAAATAGTTATTACAATTCCAGACGATAAGGTACTAATTAGAAAAGTTGAATATGAGGAATTAAAACAGAATGAATTATCTGGTGTGTATTGGAATATGAAGGACCTTGAAAAACGTATTAATAAAAAATCAGAGTGGATAAAAGAAAACATTTTATATCCTGGAAGATTCAAGAAACTGCTTGATAGCAAAAACGGTGGATTTGTTCATTATCCGCAAACAAAGGGACAAACTTGGTCGTTTCAAGCAACTAAAATGTCTAAATTTTTGGATGAAAATTTTAACAATATTTTTGGTGGGAATTAGGTTAAGCTTACATTACCTACCTGTTTAGGGTGGTCAGGTATTTACGATACCATTCAATCATACGCTACGACAAAAGTTGCGCTAAAAAAAAGGATGATTCTCCTCTTGGAGAGGTCATCCTTTTGGTATTACTTACTCTCTCTGCAACTTTCTGAGGGAGTTCTTCCAGCATGAATTTACGAACGGAATCATTTCAGTTAAATCTTTACCAAACTTTTCATTGAAATCACGAACTAACATAAAAAGGACAGATTAATATTCTGTCCTTTTTATGTTTACCTATTAATCTATTATTTAACAAACTTAACGTATTCTTCTTCTAATTTAGTGAAATCACAACATAATCGATTTATTTTCTGGATGTTTTTCTTTGTTCTTAATTCGTGTAATTTCAAAGCTCTCCTAATGATTTTATCTTGATTACTTGTTACAAATCTATATTCTTTCTCTAGAAGGTCCTTATATTTTTCTTCTTCTTTATCAAATTCAATTACAAATATTTCACTTTGGATAACAGGAAACATATTATTTAAGTTAATTAGTGCTAATTTTTTAGGTTCATCTTCTTCACGATCTTTTCCATAGATGATAAAGCACGTTTGATCGCTATTTTTTATATTTCCATGCTTGTCCTCTTTGTAGGAAGTAATCGGTGCATAGTACTGATGTCTTCCAATAGTAAATAATATACCTAAATAAATTCTTTCTCTGTTTTCATTTCGATTATTCATTATTTTACCGTCTATGTTTTGCAAAAAACTTATGTAACGATCAGTAACTCTAAAAAAATACAACTTACTTTCTTTTAATTCCATAATTTCCCCTTCCCTGGATACAAAAAAAGTAGTGGATAAAAACCCACTACTTTTTGTTTGACGCTTTTGGCAGTCAAACACCTCTTAAAGATCACACTTTTTGGCGGTGAAACACCTCTTTTAAAGTTCGCATTTTTGGCAGCGAAACGCCCACTTTTAAAGCTCACACTCATGGCGGTGAAACGCCCACTTTTAAAGCTCACACTCATGGCGGTGAAACGCCTCGTAGGTAATTTCTTACCCTTATCTCTATTTTTATTATATTCATCATTTTTTATTCCGTCAACAGCAGAGATACATTTGTTAATTATTGTTAGCAAAAAAATATTTATTGCTCATCAATTACTTAATATTGTTGGACATTTTAATAAAATTATAACAAAATGCAAAAAATAAAATTAAAGAACCATTTACAAGTATTTTTATTAGGGGTTGCAGGAAGTATTATCCTGGATGTTTCGGTCAGTAAGAACCACTTTCTCGGACGAAATGAGCACTCGTCACGGAAAAATAGAACCACCTTCACGGATAGAGAGCGTAGCTGCTTGCCATTGACTGCAGCGCCCGATTCTTAGTATTCGGTGGAAGGGGACGGGGCCCCACCAGCGGATGCTTAGAATCGATTTGTTCGTGTTAGCATTTGTTGCAGGTGAGCCTCTAGGCTTTTCTTTTAGCACGCCTGCAATGCCTTCACTACACGAACAAAAGCAAAGTCAATGGTAGCGAATGTGGGGATCTAATTCATCTAAATTTACATGGTGAGTTGAGGAAGTGGTCCTCTCTCCATCATGCTTGAGTATTGCGGTCGGAATGAGCCGGTAGGGCGGAGAAGAGAGCCACTATCAGTAAAGGCTACTCTACTGCCATATGTAGAGTGAATCCGCTAGTCCGCCACCAGTCCGTGAAGATGGTTCTAATCCAGTGAAATATTCATATTCTGATGCCCTTATTTTTGATGGACGGTTGAGTAGTACCTTTGACAATTTCTCTTTACTTTTTGTTAAGGTGTATATTAAAATTAAAGTACCGAAGATGATTTTGCGAAAAGGGTCTCCTGATGACTACCTGTTCCATTTAAGAATGGAAATAGCAAATCACAAAAAAAACACCCGTTGGGTGTATTTTTTTTGTGATTTTGACCATATATAAGTACTACCGGGGCCATATTAGTGAATTGTCTCAACTAGCTGAGGCGTGCATTTTGCTAACTAATATGGCCGTTTTTTATTTGAAACGCCATAAATTATTTTCTCTTTTCCTCACTTGCTTATAGTAACTTGAATCGTTTCTTTCAAATTTCCTAAACAGCGCACCACAAATCATATCTGGTACTTGAACTAATGAGTTTTGTCGCCAATCTTTGAATTTAATATCCTTAATCGTATATCCGTTTTCTCTTGCTTTTTTCCTCATGTAAACTTTCAACTCAGTTTTAAATGCGTTATCACAGGAGTTATCTACGATAACCTTTGCATCTTTAAGATAACCACCATCAAATGCCACCATTTGCCCAACTATATAATTGTAAAACTTTTTTTTATTGCCTTTAAGGTAGTCGGAGTAAATTAATCTCTTATCTATTACAATGGATCGATAAAAGAAATTATTAGAAATAACCTTATCATAAAAAGCCTGCTTCACCTTATCTGGGAGTTCTTTAAAATGAAATTCTTTGCTCCAGTTCAAAGGATCTCTAAGTTCTTTTATACTATTAGAAGTAGCTTCAGCTAACTTATTATCATCAAAAAAAACCATCGTTACCAGAAAAAAGTTCGAAGAGCCCTTTCCAAACTTAAAGCCCGTACAACCTGATTCATCAATAAATACTAACAAAGTAACTTTCCTCTCTTTACCCTTTTTATGATCACTACTCCATTATACAAAAAAAAACTCAAACAGAATGTTCCACGATGTTTCACGGTAGATGAACATATAGGCTCATCCTGTTTTAACAACTAGAAATGTAGTAAAATCAAAGCTGTATTTTCAAATAGGTGATCATTTAAAGGATTAAGGAGAATATTTAATGTTTATATGTGAGTGTGGAGGTGTTTTGTTAGTCATCGGGGTTGAAACGCCCCCAAAACACCTATCAAAGCAAGAAAAATTAATTTATAAGCGTGTATGTGATGTAGAGTGTCAAAAGTGTGGAAAAATAAAGTATTCACAACCATACGACAACGGAACAATACTAAACGAAGTAAAGAAAACTAAACCCCTCTTATAAAAGAAAAAGGAAGCCATTCTCCTATGTGGGAATAGCTCCCTTTTCATTCTTGTTTTTTTCAATTTCTTCAATAGAAATTTTTCCTTTTCCTCTTAAATTTTTGAGCTGTAATTTGGTGTAAGTATTTAATAAATGCTTGTCCTTCATTAGCACTTTGCAATCCATCAACATTCTCAGCGACAAAAAACTTCGGTTGCTAATCCTTTTTAGTTCCCCTTTTCAGGGGATTTTAACAAACTTAACAACTTTTCCTTAGAATCACCTTTATTATTACTAACATAAAGCTCCATAGCCTTATGAATATCTAATGTATAACCATGTATTTTTCCTAAACTAGGCATCTCCTCTACGGCAGCGTACCCTAAATATTCAATAACATTCCTAGTCTGACCCGGAAAAATAAAAATATTTTCAATCAAGTCCTTCTCATCCTTCATTAAAGTGAGTCTATAAAAAAATTGTTTTACTAAGTCACCCCATCCAGGTAATTTTTTAGGGGCAAATTTTATTCTGTAATATTTGGCATCTAATATAACTAACCTATTATCTACCTTAAACATCACATCAGGAATTTGTTCAGTCCTAGCAATTGTATTATTAACTTCCCAATAAGGTTTCGGAAGCTCAGGAACCTCATTATCAGAAAAAAGAAAATGACAAAATTTTTCCCACACAGTATGAAAATAAGGTGTTACAAAAGTCATAACACTATCCTTCGAGTGATTGTGACTTCCTGTTATAAACTCCTTTAAATTTAAAAATAAATTAGATTTTCTATCTTCAAATGTCCTTTGGGCTTCCATATCTAATAAATATATAACTAAATCTTCATCGTAAGGTAAATCATACTCATTCTGAACTCCTTCGTCATAATCAAATAACCAACCATATAAATCCAAACACTGTTCCACTACATATTGGTGGATTTGGGTAATCAAATGGTCATGGTGAGTATTTTTTTTAGTTACCAAATCTAGATATACAGGACTTTTATTAGATATAACTGGATTAACACCTTTAATTGTCCTTGACCAATTAATATTTGCACTTTGATTTATCCCATAATCTTGACGTTGAAAATTTATAATACCATAATCAAAGTAATCTCTTATCAACCAAAATGCAGCAGCAATCAATTCTGAATTCGTTCCTAAACCTCCTAGTAGCGAACCCTCAACGGGTTCTAAACTACTATCACGGCTATATTTAATTAAAACATCAATTAAAAGACGAATATGTTTCTTTAATAAAATATGCTCTTTAGGAATAACATAACCTTTTGGAAAAACTACAAAAATTTGATTATGTATAACCATAAATCCTGTACAATTAAAAACTAACTTTTCATCTTTTTTAACACATATTCCTCTTATAAATAATTCATTAGGAATTTTTCCATCATACTTATCAAAAGGATATTCATCAAGTTCAATAAAACAATTATCGTATAAATTAATATTATTCATTTGCTTCATCTTCACTTATATTTGAAGCTTCCTCTTCTTCATCCAATTGAGACTCAATTGAGGTTTGTATATATTTAAAGTCTATTTGAAAAACAGGCTTTCCACCTTCATATAAATCAACAAGATGAGAAAAAGTTTTTATTCCCTCTACAAAAATCTTTGAACGTTTAAGGCGTGCAACATCATCCCAAAGATACATTAATAATTTAGACGAAATAATTTTTTTCTGAGAAGGCTCCCCAGGCTTTAAAAAATATGGTCCAATATGCCGATCTTCATTAACTGAATGATTTGCTAATAAATCATTAATCGTATTAATAAAATCTGCCCATCTAACAGACTTGTCATCGTAAAAAACAGCTTCATTTTTATGAATAGCATCCTCTGGTTTTATTGGACTATATTCAAAAATCCAACGCCTTTTAAAAGCTGAATCCATTACAAATACTCCTTGGTCTGCACTATTCATAGTGGCAACTATATTCAAATTCCATGGAATCCTTAGTTCCGTTTGAGCAGAATCAATAACTCCCTTACTTTTTAAGTATTTTAAAATTTCAAGATTGGTTACACCATATGTACTTTCGCCATCGCTTTCTCTATCTAGTAATTGAAATAAATCACCAAATACAGCTGGGGCATTAGCACGGTTTAATTCTTCAATGATTAACGTAAACATTTGTGGTTCAACATCCTGTAAGGACCGATATACTTTTTCTAAAATTAATGTAAATGGTCCTGGCACAAAACTATAATTAATATAAGGTTCTCCCTTATCAAAAGTTTCATTTTCTACAGTTACAAATGTATAAGTATTAACCTTCTTATACAATGGTTCAGGTCTATAACTTCCTACAAAATCATGGTAAGTATACTCTGGATGAAAAGTAACTCTCAGACTATTTCCATTAGCATACCTCTTATCCAAATCACGACTCTTACCAGTACCAGGTGCTCCATACAAAATTAAATTTTTCCCAACTTGATCATCAGGTATTGCAAGACTATCATCAACTTCAGAATCTCTATTTATATCAAAATTCTCCTTTAATACAGGCTTGAAATTATAAATAAATGTTCCATCTCCGTTATCAACCTTTTCAATTTGCATTACCGAAATATCAGGTATAGCAACACTTCTTAAAAAATCAAACCCACTTCCTGAAGTCCCTATATACAATCTATCTGGATTACTAGCCATATGACGTCGTATACCTATGCGGTTATTAATCTCGGTTTCTGTTAAATTCACTAACTCTTCATATTTTTGTTTCCAATAATCTAAAGAAACATCCCCACTATATATCCTATTAACTGGAGGAGCTATATGAAGAATATATTCAAATTTAACACTCAATAAATATTCTATTAACCCTTGTTTAGTTAAGCGATACACATTAGATGGATCAAAATTATTAAAAAAGTTATCAAAAGTTTCCCATTCTGAAGGTGTTTGACTTAAATAAAGCGTAGCTCCTCCTGATGACACTCCAGCAGAAGTAACCTTTTTAAATTTTACTGGAGCTTTTACATAATAACTCTGTATATCAGGATTAATCACATCTAAAACTGTCATAACCATCATCCCTTTTTAGTAAATAAAAATACTAAGTTCATATTAAAGATAACTGATAAAACGAATCTTTTGTAAAATCTTCAACATTCATTATTTCTTTTAAAATATGAATTAAAACATCCACTACAATAGAATTACCACTTTGCTTATATATCTGAGTATCAGAAACAACAATTTTAAATGTATCAGAAAATCCCATCAATCGAAGACATTCTCTAGGAGTTAACTTTCTAATTCTACCTTTAGTAGTTACATAATTATCCACTCCAGCTCGATGCATTTTATGCATCGTTGAAAGTAAAGGACGTGCTACATCTAAATCAATTTCAGGCTTAGAATAGAAATCCTTTGTTCCACTTGCAAGGACATAATTTACAAGTTTCTCAGATAAAAAATATTTTTCATGTACATCTTCACCCTCAACATTATCATAATTCATTTCTATTTCTTCAAAAACAAAGTCTCCATGCCAATTAAATTGCTGATTAGCCTTTTGACAAAGCATAATTTCACCATTAATTTGCGTATATTGTTTTCTTATATTTTTTTCACTTGTAACAAACTTAATTCCCTTTTGCCCTAAATAATATTTTTCAGCAACATTATCTAACAATAAATCTTTCATTTTTAATTTCAAATGAATCGGATTAGGAAAATGAAAATTAACATCCTGATTTAAAAATCCTACAACAAACAAACGTTCTCGATTTTGCGGAATACCATAATTTTTAGCATTAAGAAGTTTATAATCCCATTTATATCCTAATTCATCAAAAACATTTTGCATAATTGCCCAAGTATTCCCACCATCATGATTTAAAAGTCCTTTAACATTTTCATAAATAAACACTCTTGGCTTTATTTCTTTTACTAATCGAGCAAACTCATAAAAAAGAGTCCCCCTTGTATCATCAAAACCTCCTCTTTTCCCTACCATAGAAAAAGATTGACAAGGACTCCCCCCAACAAATAAATCAACTTGTCCTTCATATAAGGTACCATCTATAAAACGAACATCTTGATGATACCTTGACCTTTCTATATCGTAGTTTGCAAAATAACTTTTTTCTACAAAATTAGTCTTTCTACATTTTGCATAAAGTTGGTCTATATAATTCTTTTTATCTTCAGGATTGGGAATATTATCTAAATTACCTTTGATTTCCTCAAAAGGTATATCAAGTTCCCTATCTCCATTATCACTAGCAAATACTAATTCATAAGGAATATTCATTCTTTCTAAAGCATGCTCAATAGCACCAATTCCACTAAAAACCGTGGCTAACCTTAACATAATTTACTTCACCTACTTTAAATAAGCTAAACCTACATTGACCTATTAAATATAATAATCTAATTCTAACAATTATACCAGACCCAGATACATCTCTTTAATACAGTAAAGTAGAAGAGATTGTTCCCTCATATAAAAAGAAATCTATAAAATTTAACCCCATCAACAGTATTAAAGTTGGCTAAACGTAGCGATAACTTTTCCTTTAATACTCTAACCTAATAACCCTAATATTGTTTCATCAAAGAATCTAAAAAAAAAACAAATGAGACATAACATCAAATGCCTCATTCGCCGGGTCGTGAGATATTAAGGTTATTAATAGAGAAAATAACAACTAAGAATCCTAGACAGCTTAAAAGAATATACAAAAAGTTAACAACCAGGCTAACGCCCATAATTTAAGGGCGACAACCAGTGCGCAATAAGTAAAAGGGTCTTAGTGCAATCAATAAGCAGAATAATATCCGGGAAATACCTCAAGCATCGAAAGATTCAAGGAGTAAGATCTCAGACAAACTCATCACCCCTACACCCTTGTCTAGAGAACCAGGCTAACGCCCATAATTTAAGGGCGACAACCAGTGCGCATTAGTCCTTGATTTGTTTTTTGAGGTTTCTAACATAGGATTCACTAATGCCTAAATACTTGGCCAACTTGTAGTTTGAATACTCTGGGTATTTTTGTATCGCTTGTTGTAATAACAGTAACTTGTTATCCTTAATTTGTTTTTGCTGTTTTATATACTCTTCCCGGGGTACTGATCCTCTTTCCTCCCGCTTCCGTAGTTTGTCCCGTTCTCTTTTCCTTCGGCGCTTTTCCACTCCATCAATTATTGTCTTTAGGTATTTTTGCTCTTCTCGGGTAATATCAAGCCAATCAATAATTTTAGAATTTCGTAGATTGTAACCTGCTCCTGGATACCCTTTTTCAATAGCAAGGCGATTAGCTTCTTCATTGTTTCGAGCTTCCCAGGCCTTTTCTGCGCTTCGTGTAGCTCTTTCGACTTCCTTGAGAGGTAAAGGATCTCTGAACTGCAAATTGAGCGTCTGTGCTTGATTTAGAGCTTCTGTAGGGTCATTGGAATAGCAACACAGCCAATAGCGATATAAAAAACAAATAGTTTCTCTGTAACCACTGACCTCATAATCTCGTAGCTCTACTAACTTCACTAAATCTAATAATCTAGCATAGTGAAGTTTGTATGTATTGAAGAGCTGAGCAACCTTCTTCTTCCGGCCACGTTGCTTTTTTCCAGGGGCCGGGCTTAGTTCTGTTTTTAACTCCGGCAGGTAATCCTGTTGAATCTGTCGGAGTTCATACCTATAATCATGCCGATATTCGGCTTTTACTTCCGCTCCGTTTTTACTATTAACACTTCCTGCAATGCGAAATACTCGAGCCGCATCGGATGCCCTTTCATCCCCACCTAAATCTTTAAGCAACCCCAAGAAGTAATTTTGTATAGACTGCCATAAAGGTAACGCCTTATATGGTACCGGTTCTAATAACCAAATTAAAACGATACCTTGTCCAGAAAAAATAAGGATATTAGGATCGGGGAGGGACTCACCGAAAAATTCATGCTCCAATTTCCCAAGAATCCATGATGGTTCAAAATTTAGTAAATAAAAATCTAAATCTATATAAAGTGACCTTAATTGACGGATATTTTCAATGCTACGTTGAGGTTTAAAGAATGTATTTTGACTAAAATAAACATCCTCTCCCAACCATTTTCCTAACTGGTCGGCCAGCTCTTCAGGCTGATAGTGATATTGCTGCCACTTATCGGAGGTCGTTCTCCTAGCAACTGTAATCCAGCCATCAGAATCATGATGATGGAACCAAGCATGATATTTAGCGTGTTCCACATTTTGCGGAGTTAAATTAAAAGCGTTTTTCATAAATTTCCTCTCCTTTAAAGGTGGAAAGGAAACAATGCCTGTGGTATATTATTATTATACAATGTAAATAAAGGGTATAGATACCCTATGTGAAGGCATTGTCCTTCCAATGATTCGAAAAGCCCCGCCGTCGCCAAACAGTAGGGGTTTTTCTTATGTCTTTTATTCTACCAAACTTCATCAAAAAACAACACTGGTTTCTATTTATCTGTGCATCTTTTAATCTAAATTGTCTCTTTTTAAGAGCAAAGATCCGATATTAATAGACAGATAATTATGTTGTTTATAATCGAATTTCTAGCCCTCCACCTTCTAGAGTACCGTCAATCGTTTCCTCTTTTCCGACTATCCGTAACCTTTATAAAAAACTTCTCCATAACAAGAAATGCTGAAATTTCCCACTACTCCGATCCAAAGTAAAATTCATCCCCTTTTACATACAGGAAAAAACAACACACACATAGAAAAAGTACATTAGTATGAATTTGTTGATGTAAAAATTAAAGTTGAATAACATAACAATATATATGTGTATATCATAATTAACATATGTTTTGTAACATATTATAAATATATAACACAATTAAAACATTGATATATATATTATTGTATAAAACAACACTAAAATGATAATATATGAAAATATATATTATTTAATTATATTTCATTTGCATTTATGTTGTTATTGATATTTTGTAATATAATGTTAAAATAGTTATATAACTATGTCATATAAGTTGATATTAATTATGAGAGGGGTGTTAAAATGGCAGCAAAGATAATAACATTCGGCATTTCCAAGGGAGGGTGCTCCAAGTCCACAAGTAGTGGAATCACTGCTTATTTATTAAGTAAAGAAGCAAAAGTTTTGTGCTTGGATTTAGATGGACAAGCTAACTTAACTTCTTTTCTTACGGGAGAATATGACGTATGTAACGTATTTGAAAACAAGACAATTTTAGAGGGGATTTTAAAAGTAGATATAAGACCTTACATTATAAGGGTTCGTGAAAATTTAGACATTGTTCCTTCAAACGATTTCTTAGCAACATTGGCAAGAAAAATGTATGAAAAAGGATTAAGATTAGATGCTTTACAGAAAGCATTAGAACCAGTAATGAACGATTACGATTATATTATAATCGATACACCACCTTCGCTGTCAGAACAAACCATACTACCGCTTTCAACCCAATCACCAGCTGGTTCTTATGCTGTAGTGATGTTCGATGGAAGTCTTTTTGCTTACTATGCAATTCCGAAGTTTTTAGAGATCATTGAGGGAGCAAAAGAGCGATATAATCCTAAACTAAAAACCGCAGGTATATTGTTCTCTTTAATTGACACAAGGGCGAAAGAGAATGCAGATATGGAAGAAGCAGTAGAAGAAGAATATCCCGGATTGAAATTTCAGACAAGCATAAAAAGAAAAGCTGCAACAAGACGTTTGGCTATTAATGGATTTGAAGAAAGCGCTGAGTTAAAAAATGCTTTGGAGTATTACATACCATTTGTTGAGGAGTTGAAACAACGTGTCGATGAAGGATAAAATCAAAAATAAGACTGCTGCACAAACATTCTTTAATCAGTATGATGAAGATAACAAAGACAACAACATTGAAGATACCAAAAATGTTATAAATAATAATGAAAACAACAACAATGATGACATATATGATAATGTTGAAGATAAAAACAAAAACAATAACGAAGATGATGAATATCTGAAGCGTTTGGCTCAAGGGAAAAAAGTAACTGCATCGGAAATAAAAAAGAACAAAAAGGTGTTCACTAGTTTCTATATGGATCCTGATCTCGCTGTTGAGGTAGACAAGATCGCCAGTCGAGGAGTAAAAGGGGATAAATCTAAATTACTTAATAAAGCTATCCGAAGATTATTAGAAGATTATGGGGTGATTGACTAACGAAGATCCGTATTTAATCAACAATTAAAGGTCTCCTTCAGGATTGTCAGTTAAATATAGATTTGCTTCTAAATTTACTACCTTTTTAAAACCTTATTAGCCTTGTGAAAACAATCTTGTTGCTAAAGTTGCAAAAGGTTGTTTTTTTGTTTTCGCCAGTAAGAGCCAGAACATTTATGATGTGTTACTTTAATCTTAGTTTCGATTTTAAATGGAAATTTTCATGAAAATACATGATGAACGGGAAAATAAAAAAAAGGATCTCCGTTTTTGCTCAAAAGTGTTACCAACACTTTCTAATTACCAATCTCACCGTGCAACGACCACGGTAAGGAACCTACGAAAAAGGAAACCATATATTTCTGATAGTATGAAAGTATTTACATTGTATTTTCAATAGTTTTTCAAGGGATTTTATTTGGGGAATTTTTAGGTTTACTTACCAATCAAAAAATTATCCTTTTTGTTTTCCTTTCAAAAAAGGAAGGATGAGTTTTATTTATGGCTTTAATGAAGAAAATCCACTTGAAAAAAGATTATGTTCAGGTTCCAAACACGACTGCGCAAGCAGTAGAAAAAGGAGAAATCTCTCTTCAAGCTCTCGGCCTTATTGTTAACCTTTGGAGCTATAACGTCGAAAAGTGGGAATTACACAAAACTGAATTATATAAACGTTTTGGCAAAAACAAAAAAACAAGCACAATGAACGCTTGGGATGAATTAGTTGAAGCTAATTACATTATCGAGTTTAAGTACCGAAATGGTAAGCATTGGGAATATGAATATTTCTATCGAGTCGAACCTTTTAGCGAAGAAGAAAAAGAGAAATTGTTGGCTGAAGCTGTTGATGTACTAGGCGTTTCTTCTACTTCTGATTTTCAGAAGCTCAAAATGAGAAGTTCAAAATGGGAAGCTCAAAATCAGCATATAAGTAATAATCAACAAACTCAAAATTTCAATAATGAAATAAAAAATAAAGAAAAAGAACATAACCTTAACCAAGAAGATGAGAAAAAACATGATAAAGAAGAAAATGCATTTGGTAATTTATTACAAGAACTTAAATTACCTATGACAGTTAAAAAATTAATTTACGATTATAATCTTCAAGGTTATGGTAATGGTAATGTTCCACCTATAAATGATTCATTAAAAGTTATTGAAATAGAAACATTTTACAATACCAACACTTATATAGACTCAACGGCTACTGCTTATGACTATAACTTCATTAATGACGTAGATTTCTACACAATTGTTAAAAGTATTTTGGAAAATGGGCCAGACAAGGTAGATACAACAATTGGTATTCTAAGGCATTATACTTTCAATAAGCTCTACTACAAAAAACAAAACCAAGAGTATAGAGAAGCTGTATCCTCACCACTATCTTCTATATCTGAAGAACACTGGTTGGCTAGGTCTTAAACAGCAAAACAAAGCAAGTGGCTTCGATTGTGAGACTACTTGCAACTAAGATAAACCGACCTTCTCAAAAATCTTAAAACCACAGTTAGGGTTGGTTTGTGCAAATACCCAAATCAGCACCCAATATTTGGAAATGTAAAAATAAAATTAATTACATGTAATTTATAAGGAGGTAGGTGTGTAAAAAAAGAGCTCTAGTGATAGAACTCTCCTTTATTAAACTTACGCCTGATTCTGATCTAATTCGCCCTATATCTCTCCGAAAATAGGTTCGAACATATCAGCGCTAGATTGCCCTGTAACGGCTTGTACACAATTTATGAGGTGTTTGTTGTCTGCGAGTGTTTTAATGCTGTATGATGCAACTGGTGGCTTATGAACCCTAGTTTAATAATAGGGGGCGATTTTTCTTCCCCCTCCATCTTAGGGCTTGTGCGTTAATTTCCCCCTGATACTCAGTGGGTGCAAACTTGTGCAGCACCCACTTTATTATTCTTTATCTTGCACTTGCAATCGTTCATACAGCTCAGCTATTTTTTTGTTATGTTGTTCATGAACTTCAGCTAAATTCTTCTGGAATTCACGTTCAGCTTGCAGCAATGCCTTCTCCTTCCCATATTCCAGTTTTTCTCTTGTTCTTTCTAATTCTAAACTATGGTTTTGTTGCAGAGATTTCACTTCACGTTCCAGTGCCTCAATACGATCAGTTTGTTGATCTGTATATTCTTTCGATTCGCTAATAGCTGATCTCAATCGGTCCGTCTCTGCTTTATGATCCTTAGTCATAACATCTTTTTCTGCTTCAAAATCTTTTCTCATTTTTTCAATTTGAGCTAAATCTTCTTCCATGCTTTTAATGTTCTCTTCTAAGTTATCGATTTTTTCATTTTTATCAGCAATCTTTTCATCTTTTGCTGTAATGGCATCTTTTAATTCTGTAATACGCTCTTCACTCTCTTTTTGCTGCTTCTCCAATTGCTCTTGTAGTTTCCACTTACTTAACTTAGCATCACGTTCTTTTTCAACTAGCTCTTTATGTTCCTCTTCTTTTTCCTTGAACTGCTTCCTTAACTCTTTAACTGTTTCTTTCAACTCTTTTATTTCTTCGGATGTTTCATTTTTGAGTTTTTGGTAACGCTCTTCTTGATTTTCAATCTTAATATTTGCATGTGTCACCATACTTGAAAACCGCTCTCCAACACGCATTAACAGGTCATTCACTTGCTCTATTTGTGTACCAAATTCACTATCATCTTGTAGTGAAACGCGAGCATACAGAGATAATAGCTCTTTTTGCACTTCATCTAATGACTTGTTACGAGATTCTGCTAATTCTTTCATTTTTTTATGTGTTGATTCAGCTAAACGAACACTTCTATTTGTAATCACATCTTCGCTTACAAGTTTCTCATTTTGATTTTCCTGCATTACAATCCCCCCTAAATAACTAATTTTGTATTACATTAATATCGTTATATTTATAGTTTATAACTGTATTATACCGATTGAACCCCCACTGTATCAAGATGTAATACATTAAATTACATGTAATACATATATATTACCTAACTAAATTATACAATTAAACCACAAAAAAAGACCTTATTAACTATTACTAAGGCCTTTCATTATTCTTATAGAAGGTATTAGCTTCAAATTCGACCCAACAACCAACGCAACGGATCATGCCGTCATATTTAACATGATCACCAATCAATAGGGCAACCGCACCCATCGCACGTATAACCTTTTTCTTCATCGAAGTGACCAGATTTACCGTATTGTTTCCACTCTTTTTCATGATTTTTTTTTCATAGATTTATCTTCTTTGATCCATTTTCTCATTTCACTATCTTCTCTTACAATTTTTTCAATTAAATCATAAAGACCTTTATCTTTAACACCAGTTTTTAATTGTTCGTTTAGCTCTTGAACCTTCCGTTTAAAATCTCCGCTACACATGCTTTTCACCTCTCTTATTAGTAAGCCCAATATGTTTCCCGCTTGTGTTTCCCATTCTTTTTTTTATTTTAAGCCATTTTTACACACAGATTTAGCATATCGGAAACGGGAAACATAAAAAAACAACGAAGAGAGCCCCCTTCGCTGTTTTTAACTCTTTTTGAATAATAATCCTAACTTTTCCCAAAACCCCATTTTTGAAATGCGCTTATTAGTCTCTTCATCAACTGCAGCTTGCAAACCCTTTTTTTACTTCTAACGATTGTCCGCTGGTTACCCAAATTTACTAATAAGAGGATATGCAGTCATATCAATGGTTAGACCTCCCTCATGCCATTTTTTGTAGATTTAGAATAGTCGAAGACTATTCTTCCTTATCTTGGCTTAAATTCAGCCGTTCCTTCGGACAACCGGAAACTTCCAAACCTTCGGTTTAAAAAAATATAAGCAATCCTCCTTACGCCGGATTGCTTGCAGGGCATTTCTACGAACTTCCATTTTAACTTCTTTTGCATCTCTTCGAGATAAACATCAACCAAATTCGAAGGGTTTGGTTCCAGTCGAACAAGACAGCTCTTCGATCTATCTTTGAAAATAAAATCCTTCGGATTTTATTTTCATTCAGCAATACCGAATTGCTATAATAGTAATAACAGAGGTGCACAATATCAGCGCGGTGCAGAGTCCTGCACCCCGCATACGCGCTCTGCACATTCGCTTGCTTCGCAAGCTCTTCATATCAGTATGTGCAGCACTCACAAATTGAAAAGAGTGCTGCACATAAAAAGCAGGGTTCCTTCGACTGCGCGAAAGAAAAACAACTGCGTCACTCGCTTCGCATTGTTCCGCGTTGCTTTTCTTTCTGCGCCGACTTCAGAGTTTGGATTCATCGCTCCGCTTGAATCCAAACCGACACGTTGTGTCGCCGCTTGTGGCGGTCTGAGTCTTCGTCGTGCGGAACCCTTTGGGAACCTGCCGGTGGCTCGGGTCAGCGCCCCGAAGGCGCAGGAGATGCTGTCGCATCTCTTGAAAAACACTAGCAATCTAAGAGTGCACATCAAGTAAGGTAAATTAAATCAATATCAATAAAAGTGGGAGCACCACTCGGCTAATAAGTCGTGTGGTGCTTTTTGTATTTTAAGGAGGTGAAATAAAATGGCTAAGCTATATGTAGAAAGAGGATTAAGGCCATCTGAACTAGCTAGTTTAAAAGCAATAGGTCGTGTAGGAGTGGTCACTATACAACAACTGAAAGAAAATTATGGGATAACCGATGGACGTATAAAACAAATGAATAACTCAAGGTACTATGACGTTCAAGAAGAAAAAGTGTTTATTGGCACTAAAGGTATTAAAGAGTGTGAAAAGTTAGGGATACAGCACCGTTATGGTAGTAGCCTTAAGAATTTTGAACACGATAATAGACTTGCTGAAGTGTATTTTTCTATTAAAACCGATAAAGAGATTGAGAATAAGTGGGAGGAATTTCAGGAAAACGAAAGATTAAGAGATGGATGGATCACAGAAGGGGAGCTTCAAGATAAGGCTTCACAATTACCGATCTACGAAGCATTTAAAGAGAAAATCACAGCAACTCATAGTAAAGGTAAATTCCAAGCAACGCCTGACGCAGCTTATCGTCATCCAGACACGGGAGTTGTTACATGTCTTGAAATTTACGGAAAATCATACAAATACGAAGATATTGCCCAGAAGGTAGCATTTGCCCGTGAGTATTATAATGGCAATATTGAAGTTTATTAAAGAGGGGAGGGGAACCTTAATGTATCAACCTAAACAAATATCTATAGAAAGTGTACGCAACAACGAAAATGCACCTACTGTTATCCCTAGATTCAACGTTTCAAATGCAAGCATTTCTCCTAATATCTACTTTTTTATTTTAGAAGATTATCACGACTATGTTTATCTAATCACCCATCACCTGAATTTTATGTTAAAAGCACAGTTCAGAAAAGTGTTTGACATAAGTGAAAGTGCTGCAAGACATCGCTTTAAAAAGTTGTTAAAAGATGATGATCTTTCATATAGAAACGAAGAGGAAGCTAGGAAAAATAAAGAATATTACATTTTAGGGAAGAAGCGATACAAGGGTAGCGATTGTATTTTCCCAATATCTCGGACGTTTACTTATGCTCAAATAAATTTCCCTAACGAAAAGCAAAAGAGGTTAGATTATGATCCGAATGAGGTAACTATGCTGAGGGGTATTATGAAAACAGAATACTGGTTGCGTTTTGGTGAATTAATGATTGATGAACTTAACTTTTTACCGGAGCATTTGCCAAAGGAATTATTGAGGAAAAAGCCATTTGAATATAATCATACTGCTTTCTTTTGTTTGATCAATAAGTTAGATAAAGAGAAAACCGAAAAGGGATATGCAGAATTCACAGAAAAAGCTAAGTATAGCAAGCTGTTTATAGACAAGGAATTACCCGAAGTAGATATTGAGGAAGAAGATGAAAAGGTAAAAAAAGAAAGAATAAAAAAATATGGTGTCAATGACTTTGGAACACAATTTGGTTTGGATCCTGGCGAGAGACACCAGCTTGAACGTGAAAATGAATTAAATTACAGGTTTAAAAAGGTTAGCGAGGATACCAAAAGGCAATATGTATCAGCAATTAATCGAGCTGCATTTGAAACATTGTTAAAAAGTGATGTTTATGTAACAAAAGTGAAAGAATTAAAGCATGAAAAAGCCCATGAACCTCAATTTGAATATCATATCGTAATTCTTCATTTACCCACTAATGGCCCTGGTAGATACAATCGTATTATCACTGCATTGCAAACAATCACTTGCTATCAAAACATCTCAACTAAATTAAATATTACTGTTGTAGCACATTCAAAAAAAA
>NZ_JAFLJM010000034.1 GCF_017745675.1 Alkalihalobacillus sp. BA299 | reverse complement strand
GGACTGGAGCCCCACCGTATGAGATAAAGGAAACACGCAGAGCGAAAGCGATGCGATGTTGACTTATCGTAAGGAGGGGGAGCGAAGTCCACTAGACGCTGGGCGCTGAAGCTAGACAAGAAAAGCGGAAGGTGTCTGCTTATCGGCGACAAGCGCTGGAGGACCAGTAATTAGTGTCTTGACTTTTAGACACGTTTGATGGACCGAAGCGACCTCGAGCCGATGACACCTGTAGCTAGACATCCTCGAAATTTAAACTTTCTTATTCTTGAATCAAAAGAGACTGACTCACAAAGCCTCTACTCGGTCAAGATGTATAGATGCTAAAATACTTAACATCTATAAGACGACCATCGTCTGCTTTATTTGAGTCAGCCTCTATCTAAACATATGTTTAAGCACCAGCTTCTTCGTATTCGACTCCCTCAGCTTCACCTGCTCGCTCATATTCAGCAAGAACAGCAGATTGAATTTTTTCGCGAGTTTGTGAAGAAATTGGATGAGCAATGTCACGAAACTCCCCATCTGGAGTTCTTTTACTTGGCATTGCAACAAACAGTCCATTATTGCCATCAATTACACGAATATCATGTACAACAAATTCATTATCAATCGTAATTGAAGCAATAGCTCTCATACGTCCCTCCGTGTTGACACGGCGTAGTCTCACATCTGTCACTTCCATGAATGTCACCACCTTTTTTCAATGTAAATCACCTAATCATTTCGCCATTTCCTCTTCATTTCCTTTTTTTCTGTAAGAAAATTATAATTTTTTTCGAATTTTACATATTTGTTCACAAAATGTTCAAATTTATTACGGAATTCAATACCAAATCCTATTTCGAGAGATGAGTTACTGTTTTTAAGGTTTAGGTGTCTCACTACCAAATCATTCTCTGCTGTTTATCTACATCCCTTCTTTATTTACAAAAAACTGATAAAACGGATAATAAGTACCAATTTTATTAGTATAAAAAAAGAGAGGAAACCAATGTGATTTCCGTCTCTAAAGGCTTATAAAGCTTTCTTGCGCTAGTTCCACCCTGTTCCTGTTATATTCAGCCAGCTTCCTTCTTGTTTAAATTATTTTACTAGAGCAATTACTTCGATTTCAACTAATACATCTTTAGGAAGACGAGCTACTTCAACACAAGAACGAGCTGGTTTGTGAGAGTTAAAATATTCGCCATACACTTCATTTAAAAGTGGGAAGTCATCCATATTTTTAATAAAGACCGTTGCTTTCACTACAGTTTCTAAAGAAGCACCTGCAGCTTCAAGGACTGCTTTTAAATTTTTAAATACTTGATGAGTTTGCTCTTGTACATCTCCTGTAACAAGATCCCCGCTTGCAGTTAAAGGAATTTGACCAGAACTATAAAACATATTGTTTACAATAATACCTTGTGAGTATGGTCCAATCGCTTGTGGTGCATCACTTGTGTGTACTGTTTTCATTTCATTTCCTCCTTCATACGCTCTTGCAATTTACTTAAATAATTCCCTGGTTGAACTATGATTTCTTTTTCGCGCACATTAACTTCTGATAGCTTTGAAATCGAAATATACTCTTCAACTAGGCGTTCTTCTTCACCATCTGATTCAACGAGAACTCCGATACCAATAACATTAGCCTGGAACTCGCCCAGTAAATCCATCATTCCTCGGACAGTCCCTCCGGCTTTCATAAAGTCGTCGATGATGAGGACATTTGAACCTGGCGAAAGACTTCTTCGAGCCAATGACATCGTCTGGATACGCTTTGTAGAACCTGAAACATAATTAATACTGACCATTGAACCTTCTGTAACACGATGATCTCTACGAACAATGCTTACTGGAACATCTAAGTGACTTCCTACAGCATAAGCCAACGGAATCCCTTTTGTCGCTACAGTCATGACAGCATCAATTTTATCATTTCCATATACTGCAGCGAACAGCCGACCAATATTGTTCATGATCCTTGGTTGACCTAATACATCCATCATATACAAATAACCACCAGGTAGTAGCCGATCTGCTTTTGATAATTGGGTATTTAACTCTGCTATATATTCCTCAGCTTGACCGGTGGTTACCATAGGCATATATTTCACGCCACCACTTGCCCCAGGTATGGTGAGTAAAGAGCCAATACCTTGTTCTTCAAATATCTCTTTAACAATCCCTAAATCTTCACTAATCGAAGACTTTGCCGATTGATACCGTTCGGAAAAGTGAGTTAACGAAATAAGTTTATGTGGGTTTTGTAACAAGTAGTTAGTCATATCGACTAGTCTACCACTTCTTCTTAGCTTTTTCATTGCACCCTCCAACCAAAATCCGAATATTTATAAATAAATATTACACTTTTGTACGGTTTTTATCAAGAGTGGTGTTGACTGATTAGCCGAACGGCGTATACATTGCTACAAAAACCTCGTAGACCATTGTATATTCGATTTAAGCGTGATTCTTTTTGAATGAGACCGAAAACCGTCGGACCACTTCCACTCATTAACACTCCATCTGCCCCAAATCTCTCCATTTGCGCCTTTATATGCTTAACTTCAGGATAAGTATTGAAGGTAACTTCTTCTAAAACGTTATGAAGCTGTGCACATATTTTTGTGAAGTCTTTTTCCTCAATCGCCTTCAACATCGCTTGAGTATTTGGGTGGGTTATTTGATTGACTTTAAGTTTCCCGTATACTTCAGCAGTAGAAACACCTATTGGTGGCTTCGCTAGTACAACCCAACAAGGTGGAGGGGAGGAAATTTTTTTAATAATTTCGCCTCTACCGGTCGCTAAAGCGGTTCCACCATAAACGCAAAAAGCGACATCAGATCCGATCTCAGTACCAACTCTCGCCAACTCATCTAGCGAAAGATTTAACTTCCATAATTCATTAAGCCCTCTTAATGTCGCAGCAGCATCGCTACTACCGCCAGCAAGTCCAGCTGCAACAGGTATATTCTTAGTTATGTATATAGAAACACCTTTATTGATGCTATACCGTTCTTTAAGTATTTTAGCTGCCTGGTAAGCAAGATTCCGTTCATCATTCGGAACATATCCTTCTGATACATCAACGACGATTCGATCTTCCTCTAAATGTATAAGGTCAATCCGATCTGCTAAGTCAACAGTCGTCATAATCATTTCTACCTCATGGTATCCGTCATCTCTTTTTCTAAGAACGTCCAATGTTAAATTAATTTTAGCAGGCGCTTTTACCGATACTTTTAATTCCACCTAATCCACCTTCTACCCTTGACCGAATTCCAAACACTTAGGTTATTTTACCATTTACAAACACGAAATGCCAAATTCATCTAAAAAGAAAAATTACTTTAAAAACCAGCAACAGGTGATGAGTATTTCTAATTCAGTAAAATAAATAAAGCCGAAGCAAATGCTCCGGCTGTCTCCCATCTAGTCCTGTTGTTTTTTAACTACCAATTGCTTTTCTGCAATTTCAATAGCTTTTTTTACCATATTCCCTGCATCTCGAGCGCGAATGCCTCCCCAACCTTCTTTTTGGACAACATCGTAGAAGCCAAGTTCTTTCGCTAACTCTTCCTTAAAGCGTTCAGACATGATTCCTCGTCTTCTGCTCATGGTAAAACAACTCCTTTATGTCTAAGTAGATGGTAAGACATTTTTATTATGACTCTATTTAGACATAAATATAGCTCTCTGATATCCACCAGAAAGCTAATTTATATATTATAATATTCAAACCATTACACTTGTACAGATTGGCTTTTTTCTTCTTCAAAAACCGTAAGTTCTACTGTCTCCGTTAAGATATCTGCATAACTATACGATACTCGTTCGAATGCATTTTGCTGTTCATCGAGTTTAATAATAAATACAGATGGATATGTTTCCTCTAAAAAGCCTGTCCGTTCAATGGTTTTTCGTCTTCCACCATTTGCCTTAATCGCAATCCGTTTTCCAACATTTTCATCCAGTTCACGTTTAATATCCAGCAACGTTTTCGCCATTTAAACACCCCACCTCACTATACAATAGTATACACGTTACAACATTTTTTGTCAAATAAATTTAAAATTATATCAATTAGACAAGAATTTTGTCAATGATATATATTTGACACGTCACTTTTTTTGTTCCTATAAGCTGTAAACAATCGTATTATTCCTCTTTTTTCTAAATATATGTATGTATTTCTTAAAATTTAAGCAAAAACAAAGTGTCTCGCGCCTCAGATGCGATCATTTGTAGATGAAAAACTTCTACAGAAATCATAAATCATATAGACGAGGAGCGTAGACACTTTTCGACATACCCTCAATGGTCTTCATCATATTCAGATATAGGCATGCCCCTTCTCATAAAACCCTTCGTTTCAATCCCTCCTAGTCCTCGTTCTCCAGTTATCGTATTTTTTAATACTTCCCATACATTTACGCGGTCCATAAACGGAGTTAGGCTTATTTTAGCAACAATATACACGGGGTCTAATGCATGGATATTAATTCGTTCAGGGGAACTGGCATAGTTGGCTCCAGCTTTAATTAACGTTTCAAAGTGAGATTGACATGCACCAGCAAAAATGACGAGATCATCAAGATTAGGAGTTCTTTTACGTGCGGCTCTAACGGTCTCAGCAAAATATTTTGAATGCCGATATCCTTTAATATCTTTTTGATTTCCCCTCGATTTTAAATATGCATCATGACCCGTTACAACTAAAATATCGGGTTGTACCATTTCTAAGAGAGAATCAATTTGATGAGGCATTTCTTTTTCTACGACATGCACCCCATAGACAGGCACACCGAGTTTTTCATAAAGCTCCATACATTTTCTTAAATACATCGAGTCTCCATCAATATGGAGAACTCGCCCTCGAATTTCAAAATAAGAAGGTTCGGTACTGTATCCAGATGTCGCCTCATAGTCGCCTCGTTTTTTAATGACTCGGCTATCTTGTCGAAACAGGTAATAGCAACTATCCTCTTTTTCTTTTTCTACTTTTTTTCGTTGTTTATGTTCGCTTTCAGATATAATAACTAAATCATCTAATGGTGCATCAGCCACGAGTCGTATATCTTCTCCATACAACTCTGCAACGTTTTCATTTATCGAAGAAATCCGAAATAAAATATCGCATTGATATGACTTCCGGCCTACAATCTGTCCGACTTTCAACTTCATAAAAAACTCCTCCTCACCAATTAGCCTATGTGAGAAGGAGTGAAAGAGTGCTTCAGAGTTTGATAAGCGGCGAATTCTTCATCAGTTACATTCTTGCGGTGCTCACGTATAATTTACATACGATCCGTTCTGATTACATTAGCCTTTAAACGATCTAGTTATTTCATTACTGAGTCGTGCAAACTCTTCGATGGATAACGTTTCACCTCGGCGTTTTGGATCGACATCTGCAGTCTGTAACGCTAACTCTATCGTTTCTTTTCGGTCTTTTCCGAAATGATGAGTCAAATTATTAAATATCGTTTTTCTACGTTGAGCAAAGCTAGCTCTGATGACTTGAAAAAAGAACATCTCATCATCAACTTCAACAGGTGGTACATCTCGAATCGTTAATCTTAAAACAGCTGAATCTACATTTGGTTGCGGGACAAATACCGTTTTAGGTACCGTAAACACCGTTTCAGCATGTGCATAATATTGGGCAGCAATAGACAACGAGCCATACTCCTTTGATCCAGGACGCGCTGCAATTCGCTCAGCTACTTCTTTTTGGATCATCACGACAATTCGCTTAATCGGTAACTTCTCTTCTAACAGCTTCATTAGAATTGGTGTCGTTACGTAATACGGAAGATTAGCAACGACCATAATCTCTTGCTCATCTTTAAACTCCTCGTTAATGACCTGCTTCACGTCTGCTTTTAACACATCAGAATGAATCACTTTCACGTTGTCGTAAGGTGACAGCGTATCAGCTAGAACTGGAAGTAAGCGTTGGTCAATTTCAAAGGCAACGACTTTATCCGCACGTTTCGCTAATTGCTCTGTTAATGCCCCAATTCCTGGACCAATTTCAATTGCTCCAATCGAATCATCGATTCCCGCTGCATCAACGATCCGACTGAGAATGTTTAAGTCGATCAAAAAATTTTGTCCTAAACTTTTCTTAAATGAAAATTTATATTTTTCTAAAATGGCCCTTGTCCGAATTGGTGTGGCAATATCTTTAATCATTTACTTTCCTCCTCAAGCACTTGTTGTAACGCTTGTGAAAATTCTTCTTTTGTAATTTGAAAAACATGAAGTCGTTTATGTAACTGTTTACCATTCGCATAGCCAATTTTTAAAATAGCGCCGATCCGCTCTCTTCGCTCTCTCGACTGACTGCCTCCAATTAACCCGCCATCTACTAAGTCTTGCCACGAAATTTCTTCCTGTGGGTTGGCAAATTCTTGTTTCACATTTGCTAAAGCTAATCGGATCGCTTCGGGTGTTGCATTTTCAACTCCTAAGTCATTTCCACTTTTCGATATTGCATCACTCTTTGGTAAAAATGCATGTTTACATCCTGGAACACGTTGGCTAACAATGTGCCTGATCCGTTCTCCAGGATAATCAGGGTCTGTTAAAATAATAACACCTCTACGAGCTTGAGCTAGTTGAATTCGATGGATAACTGCTTCTCCAATCGCAGAACCATTCGTTTCAATTGTATCTGCATGAACAGCCCGTTGAATAGCAACGGTGTCATCTCTCCCTTCAACAACGATCACTTCTTTAATTTTCATAAAAAATCCTCCGGAAAAATGAAACTTTTTATAGTATAGAACGTCTAATAAGAAAAGCGCAAGCGCCCGCTTAGCGGCGTATGGACTGGAGTCTCTTCGCACGAGATAAAGGATACACGGCGAGGTAACGAGCCGATGTTGACTTATCGTAGAAGCAGAGCGAAGTCCACTAGACGCTGGGCGCTGGAGCTAGACATCAATATATAAAAGACAAATAAAGATTATTTTAAGGATAGTATTCTACTTGAAAAATTAATCTATTTACTAACTACGTGTTTTTGACCTCAATGGAGCTAGGTTATAGCTAAACACGATATAGAAAGCCCACACTCAGGTAAAATCCGTAAAATCGAGAATAGCGAACATTAGCCAATAAGAAAAGCACAGAGAACACTCTGTGCTAAGCCATTAATCTAAAATCGTAATTTTAACCGTTCTATTGCCCCAACGATAAGCATCTGACTTTGTTGGTACATGAACGTCTATCTTTCTTCCACGAATAGCACCGCCTGTATCACCTGCGATAGCCGTACCATAGCCTTCAACATAAACTTTAGATCCTAACGGAATGACATTCGGATCAACAGCAATCACTTTCATGTTCCGGTTATTTTTTAAATTTATACCCGTCGCTGTAATCCCGCTACAACCGGTACAATTCGCTGTATAAGCTGTTGCTGTAACCGTCATTGTTCTACCACTAGAGGTTGAAGTTTGGCTAGTAGAAGGACTGCTCCCGCGTGACACTGTTGGTGTAGGTACCCGTGTACCTACTGCAACGATACGATCCTTACTTTCTTTCGTCGTTTCTGTCTTAATTAGTTCTCTTGACACTTCCTTGCCGTCTTCCAGTACTACTTCATAATGTTTTTCGACAAGTCCCTTTTGTCCTGACTCAACGACTTTTTCTTTTCCTTTTTGCAACGAACTATCCTTTTTGGTTACCGTTGCATACGCTACTGATTCTTCCACCACATCGGTGACTTTTTCTACTCTGACTACCTTTATATCTTCTTCACCATTCAGTTTTTCATCTAAAGCTGGTTCAACACGATCCAGCTCACCTAGGGTAATTGATTCTCTTTCTAAAAAGTCAGCGACAGTAGTCGAAGTTGTCCATACCTCATGTTCTTCTCCGTCACTTTTGACTCTTACCATAAAAGCAGATTCATACGTAACATTCATTTCAGGTTGGATTTCTGTAGTTAAGCTAGGACTAATTTTATCATGTTCTTTCACTGTAAGTTGTAATTCGGATACTAAATCTTCAACATTTTCAGCAGTCGTCCATACCTGCTGTTCATCACCATTTATAACCATATTTATTTCTTTTGCAACCTTCCAACTTATGGACATATTTCCTGTAATTTTTTCATCCATCGCTGGCTCTAACTCATCATACTCGCCTACTTCATACCCAAGTTCTTCCATTACTTCAGCTACTGTATTTGCATGAGTTCGTATTGCGATTTCTTCATCATCTGCCGTTATCGTTACACTCGCTTTCGTTGTTTCATAGATTGCAAAGCTCATTGTCCCGATAACTAGGACAAAACTTAGTATAGAAATCATCAGCTTTTTTCCAAAACTTAGGTTTGAAAAAAGCGAGCTTATCCTACTGGGTTCCATGTTTAATCTTCCCCCTTCTCAAGGTACGAATTATAAACACTTCACCTCCCTTTGTCAACTAGTCTATTGTTAGCTTGTTTCCTTCATAACATCTATTATCCACAAAAACACCAATAATGGAAACAAAAACTTATCGACAAGTTCAATGTATGCATGTCGACTTCGGTGTAGAACTAATACGAACAAAAGGGTATTTAGACAAGCTCTCTAATGATTCGACATTGTCTTTTATCACATTATGTTAAATAATTTATTAGCGTTTTCCGTCGTTTGTTTTGCTAATTCTTCAACCGTCATGCCTTTTAACTCTGCAATCTGCTCTGCTACAAGCTTAACGTAAGCAGGTTCATTACGTTTTCCACGATAAGGATGTGGGGCTAAGTATGGACAGTCGGTTTCAATTAACAAACGATCCAACGGCACTTCTGTAGCTACTTCCTTTGGCTTTTTTGCATTTTTAAATGTAACCGGTCCACCAAATGAAATATGAAAATTCATAGCTAGACATGCCTTTGCAATTTCTAAACTTCCACTAAAGCAATGCATAATTCCACCGACTTGATCTGCCTCTTCTTCTTTTAATATATCGACAATATCTTGACTTGCTTCACGATTATGAATAATAATCGGTAGATTTACTTTTTTAGCTAAGCGAATTTGCTTTCGGAAAACTTCTTTTTGTACTTCTTTAGGGGATTTATCCCAGTGGTAATCTAAACCCATTTCACCTAGAGCTACAACTTTCGGATGCTGGGCTAGTTGTTCGAGCCATTCTAAGTGTTTTTCAGTCATATCAATCGCATCAACAGGGTGCCAGCCTAACGCTGCATAGATATTCTCATTTTTTTCAGCAATCTCTAAAGCGCCGTGAATCGTTTTCTCATCAAAGCCAACAACAACCATGTGAGTCACGCCTTCTTCTTGGGCTCGCTTAATTACTTCGTCTCTATCTTCTAGAAATTGATCCGCGTTTAGGTGGACATGCGTATCAAATAACACTTTATCACCCTCTTATTTTATATTTATATATTTTTTGTTCTTTAACGACAAAAGATACCTTCCTCATGCGATGGAATTACTGTTGGTTTTAACCCCCAAAAAATAAAATGTTAATTTTGATATGAGCCTTACCACGATGTGTCGGTCTATTTTCTGGTATATCAGTTTTAACTCAAGGTTATATCAGTCTAACTCCAGATATTTCAGTCTAATTTCAAATATATCGGTCTAACTCCAGTTATATCGGTCTAATTTCAAATATATCGGTCTAACTCCAGTTATATCGGTCTAATTTCAAATATATCGGTCTAACTCCAGTTGAGTGACTATTCGGCCGCAGGAGATAAAGAAAACTCGGGCGTTCGTTAGTGAGTCGATGTTGACTTATTCTACGGAGGTGAAGGAAGTCTCGATATCGGTGGGCGCTGAAGCTAGACATCCTTATTCTATAAAGGGAAAAGAGTAAGCTACGGTACGCTTACCCCTGTCCTTTATTTTTATCAATTACTTTACTTTCGATCCATTTGGCATGGACTGATCAACTGCAGCAAGAGTAAGCTGGTCTCCTTCAGAAGCAGCTAAAATCATTCCCTTAGACAGTTCACCGCGAAGCTTAATCGGCTTTAAGTTCGTTACACAAATTACTTTTCGACCGACAAGCTCTTCTGGAGAATAGTATTTCGCTATACCAGAAACGACTTGTCTTTGCTCATACCCGAGGTCTAGCTGAATCTTTAATAATTTATCTGCCTTTTTCACTGGTTCTGCTTTAATCACTTCAGCCACTCGTAAATCCACTTTCATAAAATCATCAATATTTATTTCTTCTAATGGTTCTTCGACTTCTACCGGTTTTGCTTTTGGCTGAGGCTCGTCTTTTTTTAATGCACCACCCATTTTTTCAACGATATATTTTACTTCTTCTTCCACATCAAGACGAGGAAAAATCGGTTCACCTTTAGCTACTGTTGTTCCTTTTGGTATCTGACCAAAAGATTGAAGAGAATCCCACGTCGTTACCTCTTCATGTAAACCCAGTTGCTGCCAGATCTTTTTCGGCGTTTCCGTCATAAATGGTTGGATGAGAATAGAAACGTAGCGTAAGGATTCCGCTAGATGATACATGACAGCTTCTAGCTTTTCGTTTTCGTCTTCATTCTTTGCTAACACCCAAGGCTGTGTCTCATCAATGTACTTGTTCGTACGACTGACAAGCTGCCAAATTGCTGATAACGCTACTGAAAACTCCATATCCTCCATCGCATTTTCGACTTTTTCCACCGTCACATCGATAAGTTCGACAAGGCTTGCATCAAAAGGTGTTCCGTCTTTTACGTAGGCTGGAAGCTTGCCATCAAAGTACTTATTAATCATTGCAACTGTCCGATTAAGTAAATTACCTAGGTCATTGGCTAAATCGTAATTCACCCGTTCTACGAAGCTTTCAGGTGTAAATACCCCATCTGCACCAAATGGTACTTCTCTCAATAAGTAGTATCTGAGCGCATCTAGTCCGAAGCGGTCAATCAGTGGTACTGGATCAACGACATTACCTTTGGATTTCGACATTTTGCCGTCCTTCATTAGTAACCAGCCATGTCCAAACACTTTTTTCGGAAGGGGTAAATCAAGCGCCATTAACATAATTGGCCAGTAAATCGTATGAAAGCGAACGATTTCTTTCCCAACAAGGTGGACATCAGCAGGCCAGTATTTCTCATATTTTTCTTCATTCTCATGTCCATAGCCTAGAGCTGTAATATAATTGGAAAGGGCATCGATCCAAACATACACAACATGTTTTGGATTACTCGGAATTTTTACTCCCCACTCAAATGATGTACGAGATACTGCTAAATCCTCTAAGCCTGGCTTAATAAAATTGTTAATCATTTCGTTTTTTCGTGATTCCGGTTGAATAAATTGCGGGTTTTCTTCATAAAACTTCAGCAAACGATCGGCATACTTACTCATTCTAAAAAAGTAGGATTGTTCGCGAACCTTTTCTACAGGATGTCCACTATCAGGGCTTTTCCCACCAACTACTTTTCCATCTTCTATAATCGGGTCAACGAGTTGATGTTCGGTATAAAAGGTTTCATCAGGTATTGAGTACCAGCCTTCGTACTCATCTAAATAAATATCACCTTGAGCAAGTAGTTGTTCGAATATTTTAGCAACAACCTCTTTATGACGGACCTCCGTCGTACGAATAAAATCATCATAAGAAATGTCTAATTTTTTCCACAGATCTTGAATACCACTGACAATTTCATCGACAAATTGCTGTGGAGATACCCCTTTTTCTGCAGCTTTTCGTTCAATTTTTTGACCATGCTCATCTGTACCTGTTAAATACATGACATCATAGCCACGTAGACGCTTATAACGGGCCATTGCATCACCCGCTACTGTCGTGTAAGCATGACCAATATGCAGCTTGTCACTTGGATAATAGATTGGTGTTGTAATATAAAATGTTTTTTGTTCACTCATTACTACTTCCTCCACTCTTGGTTAATTGTACATTGATCTGTTCATTTGCTTTGTTAAAGAGAAAAGACTTGTGTTTACCCTTTTTTAAAATTAAAATAAGTTGAAGGCTCTTCTTTTAATCGTTCTAGGAAAGGAGCTGAACATAAAAAAGCCCTCATCCGGTAAGGGACGAGAGCGAACTCACGTGGTACCACCCTATTTCCCCATTCTTTCACAAGAATAGGCTCAATAAGTCGATTGACTTCTCTAGTAACGCTAGAGTGCGTTGCTCCCTTATTAGTTCCTACCGATCCTACTAACTCGAAAGCAATTCCTCACTGGACCATCTTCTAATAAGTGACTATACTGGTTCTCAGCCATCCCAGCTCTCTGTCATTAGCATCTGCTAAAATAGTCTGCCTATTATACTCATCCGTTCATCGGAAGTGATATAATTTTATCCGAAAAAATTTGTATTCTACGTCTATAAGTACTTCCACATCTCACCAAAAAATATACCTAACTTTAAGGATCAATGTCAAGGGCGATCATAAATCGTCGCAAATGGATTCTTCACTTTTTTGAGTTTCTTTTTTTCTGCTAACTGTTCTAACTCCATTTTTAATTGAGTGACATCCCATTTTTTCCTAAGTCGCTCATTGATTTCATCCATATGACGCATCAATGCGGTTTCTGATAATGGAAGGAGGTGATCTAGCACTTTTAACAAATTATCATCACTTTGGTCGTTCATCACTTTTAATTCATCAAAAGGATTTAACACGTGGGGACTTGTCGTATCCGAAAGACGAATACGAATCGCGATCGTTCTTCCAAAAATAGCAGAAGAAACAAATACATCCCCAGAACGTAAATATGGAAGTCGTTTCCCTTCTTCTTGAGTTAAATCCGTTTCTTCCTTAATCGTTTGAATATCTGTTCCACGAACTGTACGGAAAACAAATTTCGAGTTCAATTGTGCAGTAATCGTTTCATCGAGTAATGTCGGACGTTGAGTTGCAAAAATAAGAAACACCCCATATTTCCGACCTTCTTGAGCAATTTCTTTAAGAACACCTTTTGCTGGAGCATCAAATCCCTTAGGTGCGAAATTATGAGCTTCATCAGTTACAACGATAAAAGGCGGAAAAAATGTACCTTGTTCATTTTGAAGCTTAGCATCTTTATATGTTCTTCGTTTCATATAAAGTGCACCAATGACATAGCTTGAAAACACTTGTAATAGCCACACTGAACCTTGAATGACTACTAGTTTCCCGTTACTTAGTCCTTGTTCAATCGCTCGTATATTATGTTGAAATAACCCTGCTTGGTAGAGACGGTTTAAACGCCACTGAATTCCTCTAACTGATGATAACGGTAAACTGCCAAATTGATTTAATAATTTCTGATACGTATCATACTGTTCTATTTGCTCACGAGACAGCCCATTTCCATCATAAATAAATGCCTCCACTTTTTGCTTTCCTAACTCTAAAGCGTCCACAAGATTTGCAATTCGGTCACTAAATGATTGATAACTATCCTTTCGTTTATGTACACTTTGAATGACGTTCACCATTGATTCAGTTAACGCACCAGCCGCCCCAAGTAAACGTTCTATATCCCTTATCGTTAAAGAACTGAAATCGACGCCAACATCTTTACCAATTTGTACAGAAACAAACTTACTACTAAAATCTACTCCGTTCACACCATTTGCCAACTGAGTAAAATTCATTTCGAAATGGGGATCAAAAACGACCGTAGGAATCGATTGCTTCATGATTTCTTCCAACATTACCCGTAACCCAAATGATTTTCCAGACCCTGAACCGCCAAAAACGCCAATATGTGGATATTGCTGCATCGCTTTTATATCAAAAATAAACGGTACCCCATTTTGGTCACGTTCAATGTCCTGTTCCTGAATTTTCATTAACTGTTTTAACTCCGAAGGTAAGGTATTCTCCATATGGTCAGTACTACGGATCTCACCTAATACTAATCCTTCTGCTGGTTGAACTTTTACTAAAAATTGTTTGACCTCTGAGAACTCAGGCGCTCGAACGGATGCACCCGTTTGAATCGGTTGAATCGCTTCTTCAAATAACCTAACTTTTGAAAGATTAATTTCATCTGCACCAATATCATACCCAAGCTGCTCTAACGTTTTAATGACTTGTGCATCAACGATCCCTTTATCAAAACCCATCGGAATAAAACGATTGTATGAAAAGGTTTCAACAACTTCACCTTTTGGATTCCCTAGCCACTCATCCTCAACAAGTAAAATTTCGTTTATCCTAAATTTATGTTCTTTTGAAGCTACATAAATTTCATGCTGTGTTGTTATACCGACTACTTGCATATCACTCTCTCCCTTCTTAATCATATTCTGTAAACTAATATAATCGATCGAAGCGTTTTGGTGACAATAAACGTTGTTTCAGCTCTGGATGAATATATTGTTCGACTAACGCTTCCACTAACTTATCGGATATGCGTACATCTCGATCGATCATATCAAGAAACAACGGTATCCCTCTTCCTTCCCTAGGTGTGGTTGAGTAAAGAAAATCACAAATTTGGTCCATTTCTTCACTTTGTTCAATTAGTATATCTACACCGATTACGGCTGGATCGGTAGATGGCCTAAGCCATGCCGTATACACATTAGGCTTATGTTGGACATTTTCCATAAAAAGCATTTCACCTTGTTTTAATACTCCAAATAGTAAGTCTCGATCATAGACTAGTTGCTGCCCCTGTGCTTCATGAAATTCTAGATCTAACTCTTGATATAAGAAGCTTGTACCTACTTCTTCTGTAACTCCAATCAGAAGTGTATTCTTCATCAACGCTAATTGTTTAACTTCTTGCCAAAGCCTCGGAGCATCGATTGCATAATGGGTAAGAGAGCCATCCATCAGAATAACTTTAATATTGTTTTCTTCCATCATTGCTTTGGCGACCATCAACTCGAGCTCTGCCATTCGTTTGGAACGAATTCGCTTTTGATTTTCTATCTCTTCATCACCTAAGTCTTCTAATAGCGGTGTATAAATATCAAACTCCCACTTTTCACTACCTTTTAACGTTCGGGCTAAAGCTTGAAAAAAATAAATGACATGAGGATATTCACCCTTCGTTTGATTGACAGAGCCATCGACAGCTGCAATTTGCAATTCACCGATCCAATTCGACAATATGCTAGCGTCACTTACAGACATTTGTCGAAAATGTCCATTTATGTCGAATAACTTTTGTCGAATTGTCGAATTTATGCTATGTTTATTTCCATATTTCAATTGTAGTTTACTATCAATTTTTGTCATTTTTTGAATCATTTGACTTGATACTTCTAACATATCCGATCACCTCACATCTTTAAAACCCTTGCTTATACAACTTTTTTCCGATAATTTAGTAAAAACTTCCTATGAAAAGCAAAATTTTATGACAAAATACAATTGACTTGTTTTGGAAACGCTGGTATTCTTAGTGTATAAAGAATTTTGTCGAAAAATGACATCGATATTAAAAATATAACCAATTTTTGGGAGGAGAAAAGAACATGAAATCTACAGGTATTGTTCGTAAAGTTGATGAATTAGGACGCGTAGTTATTCCAATCGAACTTCGCCGTACCCTTGATATCGCTGAAAAAGATGCACTTGAAATTTATGTTGACAATGATCGTATTATCTTAAAGAAATACAAACCTAACATGACTTGCCAAATTACTGGTGAAGTTTCTGACGATAACCTTTCTATCGCTGATGGAAAAATTATCTTGAGTCCACAAGGTGCTAAAGCAATTATCGATGAGCTTTCAAGCTACTTAGAAAAAGTTGAAAAATAATTAAACATAAATATGAGGATGACTTTACAAAAAAGGTGTTAAATCCCTGAACGGTTTTGGGTTAAGACACTTGTGAGTCATCCTCTTCTTTATTTTATTTGTGAAACTCTGCATAAACCTCACGTTTCGGTACGTGCCTTTCCTTGGCAACTTCCTTTATCGCTTCTTTGCTAGTCATCTGTTTCTCAATATAATATTCGACGTGTTCATTGATTGTAAGATTAGACCACCATACGTCTTCATTTTCATTTATAACTTCACTTGCTCCATCTACAATAATACAAAACTCTCCTCTTACTTGTGAAGCATGACACCATTCTAATACTTCCGATAGTGTACCCCGGATAAATTCTTCATACCTCTTAGTTATTTCACGACAAATCGCGATTTTCCTATCTCCAAATAGTTCAAATAAATGATTTAACATATCTTCTAAACGATGAGGAGATTCATAAAATATGATTGGTACTTGAATATTTTTTAGACGCTCTAGTTCTTTTTTTCGCTCTTTTTTGTGTCGATTTAAAAATCCATAATAATAAAAGTGTTGTGTATCCAGTCCTGATGCAATGAGAGCGGTAATTGCCGCATTAGCTCCTGGTAAAGGTATAACAGAAATGCCTGCATTAATGCATTCAACAACTAATTCAAAGCCTGGGTCTGATATAGCTGGGGTCCCTGCATCACTGACTAAAGCAACTTCGCGCCCTTCTTTTAATACTTGAAGTAATTTTTCACCACTTCCTCGTTTATTATGGTCATGATAACTAATGAGCTTTGTTTCAATTTCAAAATGAAGGCATAATTTTTTCGTTTGTCTCGTATCTTCAGCCGCTATTATGTCGACCTCTTTTAAAATTCGTATCGCTCGAAAGGTCATATCCTCTAGGTTACCTATCGGAGTCGGAACAAGATATAAGTTTCCTAGCTTCTCTTTATCCTCAAAGCTTTTCTGCTGCCACATCGTTTAACTTCCCTTCTTGTATAAATCGCTCTTTCTCACTTTTTGAAAGTTGTTTAATTGCGTATTCAGATCTCATCGCTGCTTGTTTGGTCGCGTATTCACAACAATATTCCAATACAAATGGTCCTTTTCCACGTGTATATTTTGCCCCTTTTCCTTCTTCATGCATTTTGATTCTTCGCGTGACATCTGTTGTATATCCAGTATAAAGCGAATCATCTTGACAACGGATCATATACACATAATGATTACCCATAATAAATTGCTTGAAACTCCTTTGTATATGTTTTTTCATCCTCATAAATGACAACAGAAGGCAAACACTTTACCCCAGGCTTCCCATCCTTGATTCCTTCGATAAGAACGATGTTTGCTTCTTTATCAGCTTTCGGTTGTACGAACTGAATTCGTTTCGGTTCGATGCGGAATTTCCTCATATTTTCAAATATATCCGTCAACCGTTCAGGTCTGTGAACGAGAGCTACTTTTCCTTTTTGCCGAACTAACTTGGCACACGTGCGAATAACATCTTCAAGTGTGCAATAAATTTCATGACGAGCAATTTGAAAGTGAGGGTTAACATTCCGGTCGGATAATTCTTTTTTCTCAAAGTAAGGAGGATTGCAAGTGACAACATCATATTGTTGACCCAATATTTCTTTCGGGAGTTCATTGATATCTGCATGAATATATTTAATTTTATCGACGAGTTCATTGATTTTGCAACTACGGACCGCCATATCATATAAACGCTCTTGAAGCTCAACTCCGGTAATTTCCGCTTTACTTCTTGTACTGATCATTAAAGGTATCACACCATTACCCGTACATAAATCAATAATTTTCCCTTTTTGAATGGGAACATAAACAAATTTAGCCAGTAATACGGCATCGATTGAAAACGAAAATACATCATCAGCCTGAATGATTTGTAATGAACGATTTGGTAAATAATCTATTCTTTCATTATTATGTATTGTAATCATGATTTCCTCCGTATGATATCCCGTTAATCCTATTGTACACTAACCTTTACATACCTATAAAAAGTGTCAAAAAAAAAGGCTGTTTCGTAAACTTTGTTGCTTTTGGACCGTTTTTTGAAAATAAAATAGCCTTTTCAAGACAAATTCATTTGTCTGAACGGCTTTTTTATTTTCAAAACCTTCACGCTATGCGTGAAGAGCCAAGCATCCGCTTGGCTTACGGTCCAAAAGCTAAAAGCAACAATCTTTGAGAAAAGAGTCAAAAAAAAGAGGCTGACTCTAAGATAAAGTATCAGACGCCTCACCTACAAATAATAGGGCTAAAAATACAAAAGCTCTATTGTGTAAACAAGGAGAACAGACACTTATGAGTCATCCTCAATACGTGTTATCGATTATTTTTGATTAAAAAATGATAAACAAAAGAGACAATCACTTTTACGTATACTACCGTAATCGGTACTACAAATATGAAACCCTTCTTGATATAGTCTTGCTAAATTGTCATATCCTTCACCTACAGGTTTCTTTTTCGTAGGATCTCTTTGTTCAATTGCTTCTTCTTCTACTGTTTCATCGAGGCGTTTTCTCAAGTTTTCGTTTTCTAACTTTAAATAATGGTTTTCCTCAATAAGAAAAGCAAGCTGTTCCTTTAGGCCACGAAGCTCATCGTGCAAACCACCGATTCGCTCTTCTATCGAACTAACCTGTGAGAAAATCTCCTTTTTATCCAAGTTTCCCACCTCATTACTCTTTGACTTGGGTCGAAACCGTTTCTTCAAAAAGCTCTTCAAGTGTAAATTCTACAATTCGTTGTTGTTCGTATAACTCAACTTGAATTATGCGTTCTAAAATGTTAAGCCCTACTACTCTCCCGCGTCCATTAGGCGTTTGAATTTCCTTCCCAATATCGGGTAAAGATTGTTTAGCAGACTCATAATGATCATTTTCATATTTTAAACAGCACATAAGACGACCACATAATCCTGAAATTTTGGCAGGATTTAAAGACAGATTTTGATCTTTAGCCATTTTTATCGAAACAGGTTCAAAATCACCTAGAAATGAAGAACAGCAAAGGACTCGTCCACACGGACCAATTCCACCAAGCATTTTCGCTTCATCTCGCACACCAATTTGGCGTAACTCAATGCGTGTACGAAAAATAGCGGCTAAGTCTTTGACTAGCTCGCGGAAGTCAATTCTTCCATCAGCTGTAAAATAAAAAAGCACTTTGTTCCGATCAAACGTATACTCTACATCAACGAGCTTCATATCTAGTTGATGCTCTATTATTTTTTCTTGACAAACATTGAAAGCTTTCTTCGCTGCTTCTTTATTCTCATGAACAATTAGCTTGTCTTTTTCATCAGCAATACGAAGAACTTGCTTTAACGGAAGGACTACATCGTTATCTCCAACTTCCTTTTTTTCAATGACTACCCTACCATATTCAACCCCTCTGGATGTTTCAACGATGACCCACTCACCTTTAGGCAAGTCGAATTCACCAGGGGAAAAGTAATAAATTTTACCCGCTTTCTTAAAGCGAACACCTACGACATGATGCACTATCAACTATCCCTCCTGTAATCTGAGCATAAGCCTCTCCATCAGTAGTTGTGGATTTACATTTGAACTCAGATGTCTCTTTGCATCAAAAATAGCCGACATTTGTCTTGTAATTTTCTCTTGTGAGCTATAAAGCGCTTGGTGGTCAAGGCGTTCTAGCTGGTCAACATAGATCAGACCGTCTTTTTCTCCAAGCTGTGTGTATAATAAATCTCTATACCATAAGAGCAATAAATCAATTCCTAACCCAAGCTCTTCTTTTCCTTTAAAATGTGTAAGCCATTTATCTTGTAAAGTAAAGAACATTTGCTGTGGGCGAGAATAGATCTCTTCCGTTAATTGTAACACTACATGACGTGCTTGTACAATCCAGTCTTCCTGACAAAGCTTTCGTGCATCTTCTAGATTGGAAGTGATTTCCTTTAAAATTTTAGCAACAGGGTGCGAGAGGCCATCCTGCACTAGCAACTGTTCCATTTCTTTACTAGAAAGAGACGTAAACGAAAGGATTTGACTGCGTGATAATATCGTATTTAACATTTGGTGTAAGTGTTCGGTAAGAAGAACAGCAATCGTAGGTGCTTCAGGTTCTTCAAGGAACTTTAGTAAACTATTCGCAGCACTAGGTGTCATTTTATCAGCGTGCTTAATAATATAAAACTTCTGCTTCGATTCCATCCCACGGTATGAAAATTCGGTTCGTAATGACTCCACTTGCTGTTTTTTTATCGACTGTCCGTCTGGTGATATGACATGAAGGTCAGGATGATTCCCTGATGCAATTCGTTTGCAATCAGGACAATCATTACAAGGTTCAGGTGTTGTTCTTTCCTTACAAAAGTAGCTTTTCCCGAGATGTAATGCGACTTCCATTTTACCAGTACCTCTACTTCCCTCAAAGACATAGGCATGAGTAAGACGATTTTTATTGATACTATTTGTTAAAATTTGGACAACTTTATGTTGAATTTGATTAAGCTGCTCCCATGTCATTAAACTCCAACACCTTCATTTTAAAATTGCTCAAACTGTTCGACAGGTAAAACAAACACCGTCGCCCCACCGATTTGTACTTCAACTGGATAAGGTACATAGGAATCTGCATTTCCACCCATTGGTGATATGGGTGCAACTAACTGTTCACGACTCTTACAATTGTCTTTAATGATTTCCAATACTTCATCCACATTTTCATCATCTATTCCGATTAAAAAAGTTGTATTTCCTGCCTTTAAAAAACCACCAGTACTTGCAAGCTTTGTTGCTCTATATTCCGTTTTTACTAATGCTTCAGATAAACGATTACTGTCCTTATCTTGTACAACAGCTATAATCAGTTTCATCCTCTTTCAACCTCCTTAGGTTTGATAAGACGTTTCCAATCGTTGCTCGATCATTTGAATTGTACTAGAATAGACATTATCAAATAATTGGTTCGCATCGACAACTTGAATCCGATCTTTATACATCTTTGTTAGTTGTTCATATCCCTCTAACACTTTCTGATGAAATATTTCATTCTCTTTATCCAAACGATTAACTTCTCTACTTTTATCTTTTTTAATCCTCGCTAATCCAACTTTAGGATCCACTCGAAAATAGATTGTTAAATCAGGCCAAAATTTATCAATCGCGAACTGATTAATCGTAAGAACATTTTCCATTCCAATGCCTCTAGCAAAGCCCTGGTAAGCTAAACTACTATCAATAAAACGGTCGCAAAGAACAACTTTTCCTGCTTGTAGTGCTGGAATAATTTTCTCGACTAAATGCTGACGTCTCGCTGCGGCATAAAGCAATACTTCTGTTCTCCCGTCCATTCCTATATGCTCTTGATTTAATATAATTGAGCGGATTTCTTCTGATATTTTAATCCCGCCTGGTTCTCTCGTCATCACGACTCGATAGCCTTGATCGACTAAGGTTTCATATACTTTTTTTAATACCGTCGTTTTTCCAGCACCTTCCCCACCCTCTGCTGTAATAAATAAACCCTTTCTCATTTTTCGTCCTCTTTTCTATCATCTATAGTAAAAACTTTAAGCCCTGTTTGCTTGATATTCGTGTGGCCTTGAAATTTTGCTCCTGCCTCCAATAATTTCAATAGCGTTTCAATTGTTTCATTTGTTATGATTTCCCCTGGGATAAGTAAGGGTACTCCTGGAGGATAGGGTATAATCTGTTCGGCAATAAAATAGCCTACTGCTTGCTCTATTGGTATATATTCTATTTTACATTGATCCACCGTTTCCTTTTTAAAGGGAAAAGAAGATATTTTTTGAATGCCTATCTTTTTTTCACCAATCTTTCTATCAATTGGCTTATAAGGCTTCAACACTGATCTAATTAACGAAACAATTTGCTCAGATTGATGAAATGGTGCGAGTGGTAACACAAGGAGTAAATATTCCTCATTTGCTAACTCTACAAAAAGGCCTTTGTCTTCAAGTAAACCTTGAATGTCGATTCCAGTTAGTTCACATTTTGTTCGTATAGTAACCTTTAATGGATCTACCGTAGAGTTTACAGTTTCATCTAATTCAACGACAGTAATCTGCGGAATTTCTTTTAATTGGGCACGAAATTTCCTACTACTTTCTAGTATGCTAAGTACTTCATCTTCCTTAAGGTTTGCCATATAATGCCTCGCTAAATCTAATGAAGCCATAATTGGATACGATGGGCTACTTGACTGTAATGTTTGCAAATAGAACTCTATTGTTTTCTTTGAAACAAACGAACTATTAAAGTGTAAATAAGAACCCATTGTCATTGCTGGCAATGTTTTATGTGCAGATTGAACGACAAGATCTGCACCTTGCGAAATAGCAGATCGAGGAAACCCGTCCCCCACGCCAAAGTGCGCACCGTGTGCTTCATCTACGAGAACTGGCATACCTAGTGTATGTGCATATTCTATAATTTCTCGTAAATCAATAGTGACGCCGTAATAACTCGGATTCGTTAAAAAGATTGCTTTAGCATTTGGATAAGAATTCAGTGCTTCTTTTACGGTTGCTAACCCTATACCTATAGATAAACCTGTTTTCTCATCATAGTCAGGTGCTAGATAAATAGCTTCTGCTTGTGCTAATTGTATGCCATTGATCACCGATTTGTGACTATCCCTTTGCACAAGAATGATGTCATTTTTTGAACAAACTGAACATAGCATTGCTAAGTTTCCAACGGTTGAACCACCCACTAGAAAATAAGATGTGTTTGCTCCATAAACATTCGCTAACAACTGCTGTGCTTCTTTTATTACAAATTGAGCATCATGTAAATCATCTAGCCCCGCGATTTCGGTGGCATCCAACCTTAAGACTGATTCATATGTCTCTTTGGCGAATTGAGGAAAAACGCGCCCCCATTTATGTCCAGGAACATGAAATGAATGAGGATTTTCTCTAGCATGTTCAATGACTTTTGAATAAAGTGGTGTCATACGTTGGTTTAACATAAACCCATTCCTTCAGTAACATTTGATTTGATTTCTATTATAAAGCATTTCATACAATCATGCTTCTGAAACTACATAAAAAGCTGCATAGATTAATTTAAATATTAAAAGACTGACTCATACGTGTCTTTCCCCTCAACTAATACGGTAATTTAGCCTAAATATGACTAGCAGCTAAAATCGTACTTGGAGTGTTTGACACATTACTTGAGTCAGCCTCTTTTAATTATTCGTAGGTAGTTTTATCTTTCTTAATTTCTTTAAATAGTAATGATAGTACAAATCATTGGGATCCGTAATCACAATTTGCCTTTCACAATCTTCACATATAAAATGTTCAAACAAATGAATTCCTTCACTCTTTTTTTGCTCACATATCACACACTGCTTTTTACTTTTGTTCAAAACGTTTACGTTTTCGATTACAACCACCCCCATTATAAATTAATGGACAAGTTGATTGAAAAATATACACTTTTAAAAATATTCTTTTATTTTAATGGAGTTATGCCCAGACCTATTCTTAACTATATGTTACATATCTCCTGTTCGTGTCTGTCTTAATCCGGAAAGTGACAAATTTTTATTGACAAATGGAAAAATTGCTGTATGTCTTGATTTGGCAAGCAACAGTTTATTTACCTTTTTATGTATAAAAAAGCACAACCCTCATGGATTGTGCTTTTTGCCTAGCGACGTCCTACTCTCACAGGGGGAAGCCCCCAACTACCATCGGCGCTGAAGAGCTTAACTTCCGTGTTCGGCATGGGAACGGGTGTGGCCTCTTCGCTATCGCCACTAGACTCTAAAATTGTGATAAACTGCGAATTTCTTCGTTGACTGCGTCCACTGTGTTGCTCATGTACCCTTCAAACGTACACTCCGCTACTCGTGAACTTGCCGCCTCAAATTTCTTGCTTAAATTATTGAGAG
>NZ_JAFLJM010000033.1 GCF_017745675.1 Alkalihalobacillus sp. BA299 | reverse complement strand
CTATACCAAACAGATGGGTGTTTTTTCATGCAAATTTTTAGTGTCAATGTAAGTATTTCAATGACGTCAGCAACTACTACTTGTTGAACTTATTGAACTTTTATTGGTGCGAAAGTTGAGTTATTAACATTAAAAATGATAAGAGCATAGACATTTAAAGAATTCCAAACATAGAATGAATTAAGTGATTACAATGTTTAGAGGTCACCTTGAAAAATAGGGTTAGAGTACATTCTAGAGCATATTTTCCAGCAAAACAAAATCGGTTAAAAGGAATAATAATTTTCAAACTTATACATCTTCATCAATGCCTTCAATAACTCCAAAGAGTTCAGGCGGCTGTGGATTGTGAGAAAAAAGTACCGAGGAAGTAATATAGAACCAAGCTGTTATCCGGGAGCCTATTTTTTCCTTTATAATAACGATTACTTGAAAAAAGGAAGATCAATAAAAAATGAACCAAATAAAGTTTGAAAAACAAAAAAATAATCAAACAGTAGGTGTTATATTTAGTAAAGATCGGCCCATGCAATTGGAAGCATGTCTTCGATCATTTTATCTACATTGCCAAGATTACAATCAGGTTAATTTAATGGTACTTTATATTACTTCAAATCATGAATTTGAATCTCAATATGAACAATTAATAAAACAATATCCTAATGTCACTTTCATTAAAGAAGTAAACTTTAAACAACAGTTACTATCTTGTATCAGAGATTATGCTAATACTTTGTTTCTAGTGGATGATACGTTATTTGTCAGAAGTTTTTTAATTCAAAATTTAAACGGATGTTTAATACAACATCAAGATGCTCTTGGATTTTCATTAAGGCTGGGGGAAAATACTACTTATTGTTATATGTTAGATAAACCTCAAAAATTACCTCGTTTTATTGAAAATGAACATAATGTATTCAAGTATAACTGGACAATTGCCGAATATGATTTTCAATATTCATTAGAGGTATCAAGTTCACTTTATCGTAACACAGATATTATTCCATTATTACAAAAATCTCCATTTCAAAATCCTAACAGTTTAGAAGCACAGTTATCTGGACAACGTAAAACGTTTTTAAACAATAGAAAATTTCTTTTATGTCCAAAACATTCTATTTCATTTTCAGCACCGATTAACTTAGTACAAAACCAATTTAAGGGGAATAGAGTCGGAGGAAAGAAACAGTACTCCGCTAATGAACTAAGTCGGTTGTTTAAAGAAGGTTATCGGATAGATGTTGATTGTTATATCAATTATCTTCCTAGTGCATGTCATGAAGAGGTTGATCTTCATTTAAAAAAAACATACTAACATCACTAGTGTTGCATAAAAATTGTTTTAATTTTCAGTTTAATTACCTTCTTGTTTAGAGCCAAAAAGGTAAATACCCAATCAAAGGTGGCTCCATCCATTTGGGAATTTATTTACAGTTAGACTGGTGCGACGACGACAAAACCCTTTAAGGAATGGTTTTTCCTTCAATCTTTCGAAGCCAAATATGCGCTGGTTTCCACAATGCAGCCCTTAAATAACGTGAAATAAATCTGGATTCATACCGTTCAATCGTCGTGAAAGCTGAGAAATACTGATTGAATTAAGATGAATACCTTTTGCAGTTGATCATCAAACAGACAATCACTCAGCGCATGGAGACTTTCTATCTCTTCCAGCTGTGCAAAAAGTAATAATTTCAAGAATGATTCCATAGTGAGTTTCTTTGTATAGAAATCTAATTTCAATGTTTTCACCTGTTCTTCAAATAGTTGAAGATTTATTGGTGAAAACCATTGTCTAAATGAAGTTTTTCGTGTAATCTTATCCATGAGATTGGTCCTTTATTATTGGATTTGGAGGGGATTACCACCTGACTTATCCATTATAAAGGACTTTTTCTTTGCACAAAATAACTTTATTGAACATTTTGAGTATTTTTAATAGTTAGTCTAAATTAGTGCAACACTAGTGTGCTAACATATTTACTTTAAAACTTCTGAGCACATTTTTTGATTATTTATGACCAATCTAACTGTTATCGAATATATATATAACCGATTTAAACTTTTAATTTGAGGAAACTCTTTCTTGCTAGAAAAGGAGATAACTTATATGAAAACGGCTTTGATTACAGGGATTACTGGCCAGGATGGAGCTTACTTAGCTGAATTTTTATTAAAAAAAGGGTATATAGTTCATGGACTGAAAAGAAGAAGTTCAACGTTTAATACGGATAGGATTGATCATCTTTATCGAGATCCTCATGAAAAAGGGTCAAGATTTTTTCTGCATTACGGTGACTTAACGGATTCGACAAATATTATTAGTGTGATCCAGAAAGTTCAGCCTGATGAAATCTATAACTTAGGTGCTATGAGTCACGTTCAAGTCAGCTTTGAAACACCTGAATATGCGGCAAATGTCGATGCACTAGGTACGCTGAGAATACTAGAAGCGGTTAGAATCCTTGGACTTGTAAAAAAGACAAAAATTTATCAGGCTTCTTCCTCAGAACTATATGGGTTAGTTCAAGAAATTCCGCAAAATGAAAAAACGCCATTTTATCCTCGAAGTCCATATGCTGCTGCAAAGTTATATGCTTATTGGATCACTGTAAATTACCGTGAAGCATATAACATGTTTGCTAGTAATGGAATTCTATTTAATCATGAAAGCCCTATTCGCGGGGAAACATTTGTCACCAGAAAAATCACAAGAGCTGCCTCAAGGATTGCTCTCGGTCTTCAAGATAAACTTTATTTAGGAAATCTTAATGCTGAAAGAGATTGGGGTCATGCTAAAGATTATGTAAGAGCAATGTGGCTAATACTTCAACACAATAAATCAGATGATTTTGTAATCGCAACAGGTGTAAAAACAAGTGTAAGAGATTTTGTGAAAATGGCATTTGGTGAAGTTGGTATTGAACTGAAATTTAAAGGGCAGGAAGAGGAAGAAAAAGGATATATTAAATTGTGCTCTAATCCATTATATCAGCTTCCAATTGGAAAAGAAGTTATTGTTGTTGATCCTAGATATTACAGGCCGACTGAAGTTGAATTGCTGCTTGGAAATCCAACTAAAGCAAAAAAGGTTTTAGGTTGGGAACTTGAATATGATTTAAAGGCATTGATTAAAGACATGATGGATTCTGATCTAAGTAATGCTAGAAAGTTGGAATATTTAAAACATGGCGGGTATAAACCAAAAAATTATTTTGAATAGAGAGGGTGAAATAAATTGCGTATTTTACTAACTGGTGGAAATGGAATGGTAGGAAGGAATGTTTTGGAACATCCGGATGCAAAATTATATTCCATATTAGCCCCTTCTAGCTCTGAGTTAAATTTATTAAACTATCAGGTAGTTGAAAAATGCTTAATTGAAAATAAACCTGATATTATTATTCATACCGCTGGAAGAGTAGGTGGAATTCAGGCGAATATTCGTGAGCCGGTTCGCTATTTGTTAGAAAACCTTGATATGGGACGTAATATCGTTTGGGCAGCTCGACAAACAGGAATAAAAAGGTTAATTAACTTAGGGAGCTCCTGCATGTATCCTCGTAATGCTGAAAACCCACTAATAGAAGAAGACCTTCTGACTGGAGAGCTTGAACCAACAAATGAAGGGTATGCTCTGGCCAAAAATACGATAGCACGCCTCTGTTCCTATATTAGTCAAGAAGATCACTCTTATAAATTTAAGACGTTAATACCATGTAATCTTTATGGACGTTGGGATAAGTTTGGACCTGAAAATTCACATATGCTTCCTGGAGTCATTCAAAAAATTACCGACGCAAAAATAAAAGGTCAAAATGAGGTTGAAATTTGGGGAGATGGCTTCGCCAGCAGAGAATATTTGTATGCAGGCGATTTAGCAGATTGTTTAATGCATGCTGTAAAAAACTTTAATGAACTCCCCTCATTAATGAACGTCGGAACAGGCTACGCTTGCACAATTAATGCTTACTATCAAGCTGTTGCCGAAGTCATCGGTTATAACGGCGTTTTCAACCATAACCTCTCAAAACCAGTTGGGATGAAAAAAAAGTTGGTTAGTATCGAAAAGCAAGAACAATGGGGCTGGCGTCCAAAAACAAGTTTAAAAGAAGGAATTCTAAAAACCTACTTGTTTTACCTTAACGAAAATAAAAATAAATAAGCTATTTTCGTAGACTTTATCAATTTTAAAGGATGATAAAGATGAATATTGTATTATTGTCGGGGGGATCTGGAAAGCGACTTTGGCCTTTATCGAATGATGCACGTTCAAAACAATTTCTAAAAGTGTTAGAAAACAGTGCAGGTGAAAAGGTATCCATGCTGGAGCGAATTTGGAGTCAGTTAACTTCAGTAGGATTAGCAGAATCGACAGTTATAGCAACAAGTAAGGGCCAGGTTGATATGATTAACAATCAACTAGGCAGTTCAGTTCCGTTGATTATAGAACCAAAGAGGCGTGATACCTTTCCAGCAATTGCTCTTGCAGCTGCTTATTTATATACAGTAAAAAAGGTAAATATAAATGAAGTAGTTGCAGTTTTACCTGTGGATTCTTATGTAAATGATTATTTTTTTGAAAAAATAAAAGAATTAAAAAGAGTCCTCAACGAATCTCAAACAAAATTAGCGTTAATTGGTGTAAAACCGACATATCCATCAGTAAAGTATGGTTACATCATTCCACAACCAATTGATAAACAGAAGGATTATCTGAAAGTATTAGGCTTTAGGGAAAAACCGTCTGAACAGGAAGCAGAAACTTTAATTCAAAAGAATGCGTTATGGAATTGCGGAGTATTTGCTTTTAAATTAGAGTATATTCTTTCTATTTTGGATCAAAAAGGACTAACGAAAAACTATTATCAATTAATCAAAAATTATGATCAACTCCCTAACATTAGTTTCGATTATGAGGTAGTAGAAAAAACTATAGGCATGACAGTTTTACCTTATAAAGGAAGCTGGAAAGACCTTTGAACATTGAATACCTTAACTGAAGAAGTGGCCGGAAATATAACTGGGAAAGGGAAGTTAAGCAAAGAAATCCAAAACACACATATGGTCAATGAACTAGATATCCCGGTCATCATATTAGGCGTATCAAATATTGTTGCTGCTGTAAGTCCAGATGGCATTTTAGTAACGGATAAAAAAGCGAGTCCAAGAATTAAAGAACTAATAGGAGAATTTGATGATCGACCGATGTATGGAGAGAGGCGTTGGGGATGGTATCGTATACTCGATCATTTCAAATTTGAAAACGGGAATGAAGTATTAATAAAGCGACTTCTCATTAAATCAGGGAAGAATTTAAGCTATCAAAAGCATTTGAAGCGAAATGAAATTTGGATCGTTTTAAACGAAAAAGGTGAATATGTGTTGGATAAGAAGAAAGGTGATCTTCAGACTGGTGATGTTATATATATACCTAAAGAGACGATACATTCATTAAGAGGAGTCACAAACTTGGATTTAATTGAGGTTCAGATGGGTTCAGAACTGTTAGAAGAAGACAGTGATTATCTATTTTTATCTTGGAAAGAGATTTTGAATTATTTAAAGAAAGTAAGAAAAGATTGCTAGAACTATAATTTAATACAGGTTTAAATAAATGAATTTATTTTCCTTTTCATATGAGCAGTATCATTGTAGTTACTTTTCAAAGGAATGGTGTAAAAAATTTTACCGAGGTGTTTTTATGAAGGTCAAAATATATACGTTTTCTTATAATAGACCGGATTTTATCCCATTACAATTTAAGTCTATAAAAAATTTTATAAAAGAAGATTATGAATATATTGTTTTTAATGATGGAAAAAATAACTCTATTAGAAACAAAATAAAAGAAAATTGTGATAATTTAGGAGTGAAACATATAATTACTCACTTTACTGATATAAAAAGCCCAAGTGAGGCTCATGCATACTTACTTCAGTGGGCCTTCCATAATATTATAATACATGATAAGCAATGTATATGTTGTTTAATCGATCCGGATATGTTTTTTATAACTGAAACAAGCATTGAAAAATATTTAAATGGTTATGATTTAGCGGGTATTCCACAATATAGAAGGCATGTTAAATATTTATATCCTAATATATTATTTCTTAAGATGGATAACCTACCAAATAAAGAGAATATAAATTTTATGAATGGGTTGGTTGAGGGTGAAAAGACTGATACCGGAGGGTTTTTATACTATTGGTTAAAACAAAATAAAAGATTAAAAATAAAATATATACAACATACATCACATATATATTCTAAAAATAATAACATGCATTGTCTACCCGATGAAATAAAGCGCGAATACAATGATGATTATAGATTTGATATTATAGATAAAATGATTCTTCATTATGGAAGAGGATCAAATTGGGATAAAAAAGATACTAGTTTCCATATTAATAAAACTAACTTAGCATTCCGCTTTGTTAATGGTTGTATTATGGGAGATATTGTTTTACCAAAGTACGTTTACAAATTCAATGATTAATAATATTTAAGGCCTTAGACAGTTGTTTAACGCTAATCTATTTTTGGATTGTTAATAACCACTAATAAATGAGAAATTTAAATACTTTCAGATATTTGTAAAAGTAGGTTAAAAACAATTCTAATGGTTGAATGAGATAGGTAGTATTTATTCCTTATTATAAAAGGTGTTGGTAGAGATGAACAAACAGGTAAAGCGACCAATAAAAGTTAAAGAGGGTGATATATTTCTTGTGTCATTTCCTAAGTCTGGGAATACATGGTTGAGATTTCTTATAGGAACTTTGTATTTTAATAAAAAGGTTGATTGGTTAAATATAGAATCTCTTATTCCTGATGTTTATGTGAATTCTGAAAAAGATTTATTAAGTATCCCTTCTCCAAGAATTATAAAAAGTCATGAATTATACGATCCTAGGTATCAAAAAGTAATTTATATTGTAAGAGATGTAAGGGATGTAGTTATCTCTTATTACTATTTTCAATTAAAACATGTTAAGGGCTTTAATTTAAGCTTTGATAATTTTTTTAATGATTTTCTTAAATATAGTCCATGGTGGGAAAATCATGTTCTAGGATGGATAAATAATCAAGACAAAATACGAAAAGGCTTTTTATTACTAAAATATGAAGATCTTATCAACGATATTAATTCAGAGGTTTTAAAAATTATAAGATTTTTAAATATAAGTAGGACAAAAGAAGAAATTAATCAAGCCATAAAGTGGACTTCATTTAGTAATATGAAATCCCTTGAAAAGCAACAGCAATATATGAATAACCAACTTAAAAATACAAATCACAACATTCCATTTGTAAGACAAGGAAAGATAAACATTTGGAAAACATTTTTAAATGAAGAACAAAAAGAAAACATTTTGTTTTGTTATGGTAAAACATTAAGTAAATTAGGATATTGATCAATTTTACGAACCAATTTAATAATTCAACTTTTTAATAAAGCCGACTTCCAGAATGAAAGTTTCATCGCTTTTTTTAAAATTAAGCTACTGATAAATCGGTTGTAGAATGCTTATGTTCAAGTCTCATGCTGGCTAATTTCATGCCGTTGTAAACCATAGTGACTAAATCAAAATGAACTTTCGCTCGCTTACCTGTTCGATATCTTACATTGTTTAATTGAAAGAATTCTTTCAGATATCCAATCACATGTTCAACAGCACTACGTTCCTTAAAACGTTCTTTCCAAGCTATTGAACCACGTGCTGGTGCACTATAACGACGTAAATCCATCTCTATCCTTATCTTATAGACCTTTTGACATAGAGAATCCTTCGCTAATGGGCAATCCGCACACTCTTTAGGTAGTGTATACTTTAAGGTTTGATATTTCTTATTGAAACTATCATACCGATAAGCATGCTCTCTTACACTGGTTGGAGCGAAATTCTCGTCAAAGCCGATTGTTTCTGATTCATTCTTTTATAAGCAATGATGGAACACCCTTTCATTCGATGAACCTGTTTATAAATGGCATCATAATCATATCCTGCATCCATCATGTCAAAGCGTAATTGAATGGCAGGAAGATGGTTCTTGATCCCTTTTAATAATGGAATGGCTGCTTTTCCATCGTTAAGACTTCCCGAAGACATCATGGCATGTAAGATGAATTGGGTTTTGGTTTCAACGGCCAAGACCTTTATAACCAAACCAAAAAACGTTTTTTCCTTCACTAATTTTCTTCACACCCCATTTAGGGTCAAGGGGCATTTGACCATGAAGTTCATCGTATGAAGCGTCTAACTGATCTTCAATTTTCATTTCAAAAATGGACAACGACGCTTCTTGTGCTTCTTTTTCCTTTAACATTGTTCACGCTCTGCTTTTGGTTTACGACCTCGTTTCTTTGGTTGTGCTTTTGGCTTAGGTTCTTCTTTTTTTGAAGGAGCTTGATCTCTAGCCTAAAAGTGGCCTGCATCAATGGCTACATTAGGATCACTGATAAACCCTTCATCGATGGCATCAAGAACAATTTGAGAGTTGACACTTTCAATAACATTCGTGTCTTTAATCTTTGTGATCATTCTGAAAAAGAAGATTCGGAAGGAACAGAGTCAGAAACTAAAAATCCACAATCCATTTTAAATTTTAGATCGTTTTTTAAACGTTCTACTAGGAGTTGAATTTCAGGAATTCTCTCTACTATTCGAACCACAAGCGCTTGAATCATTGCAGGGTAGTTCAATTCCACAGGCCGCCCTAAACGTGAATTCTTTGCCACAATGTTAAGAATAGGATTGATATCAATCCAATCGCTGAAAAAATCTCATCATAACGTTGGGTAGGTTCTAAATCAAATAAAATCAAATTTGCATGCTAAAAAGGCTCTCTTGTCGTACAATAGACATAAGGGGTTTCCTCCAATTCGAATTAGTTTGCTAGTTACTCACTAAATTCGGTATTTGGGGAGGTACTCCTTTTTTCATGCTTTAAACCGTTGTGACACTAGGGGTCAGAATTATGAAATTTATTCTTCCAGAAAAATATTTTAAAAAACTAAATTTTGTAATACACTAAGCTGAAGAAATTGAAGTGACAAAAGTCTATTAAAAATCCCTTAAAAGTTCCATTTTTTTGAAATTTTTTATTGAGATCGCCAGGTGTAGGGAAGACAATTGATAATATTCTGGAGATTGTTAAATGAATGTTCATAAAGTTCCAAAAGTCGTTAATATGTAGAAATAATAAGGCTAACACAAAAGTTCGCTCCCGTCCTTTTGTGTTAGCCTTTTATCCTCTACAAAATATTATTGTTTGCATAAACTATTATAAAGGTTCTGTTTAAACAAGGAATTAAAAAGAGAAATGGGTGAGTCAATGTCAAAAATCATGATTACTGGTGTAGCTGGATTTAATTACATGGCTTTGTGCTGTTAAATAATATACCTCATCGGGCATTATTTCTTGGATAATCCGAATTAGATTAGTGGAGTCGGTTAAATCACCATAGTGTAAATAAAAGTTTTTACTATCTATATGAATATCTTCATAGATGGTCAATTCTAGCTGTATTAATTAAAGAAGAACGTCGTTTTAAACCATGTACTTCGTATCCTTTGCTTAATAAGAGCTCAGATAAATATGCACCATCTTGACCTGTTACCCCAGTGATCAACGCTTTTTTTTTCGACAAATGAATCACCAAATTTCCTGTTAATTTTAGTATAGGAAGTCAATCTTTCACACTTGGTATACAATGTTTTAATGTTTCTTCCCAAGTTAAGCAAATTCGAACAATATCCTCCTCGATAAGCTCAGTCCCTGTTTGTACTTCAATGATTTCTAGATCTGAATGAGCTTTTATTGCATGTTTTACCCCTATAGGAATATGAAGCATATCCCCAGGCTTGACAGGACGAAGATTACCATCCAGTACAAATTCTCCTCTGCCACTTATAATAATCCAGTATTCACTTCTTTTATGGTGCAGTTGGTAACTTAAATTTTTACCTGAAGTTAGTACGAGTCTTTTTGTCAAAATTTCATTTTGATTATCAATTTCTCTATAATCTAGGACCTTATACCAACCCCAGCGACGTTCCTCATACATCGGTCTTTGTTGGATGTTATTAATTAGTTCTTTTATATGGCTGCTTTTTACTTTGTCTGTGACTACAATTCCATCAGAACTAGCAGCGACAATGATGTTTGATAGACCCAATACAACAATAGGTATATTTAATTCATTAATAAGGTGTGTATTGATTGAATCGGAACTGATGATTCCTTTTCCTATTATTGGTGTGTTTAATTCATGAGAAAGCGTATCCCATGTACCTAAATCTTTCCACACGCCAGAGAAAGGGATGACGGCAGCAGTTTGACATTTTTCAACGACTTCATAATCAAAACTATTTTTAGGAAGTGCTTCGTATATTTTTAATAACTTTTTATAGTTAGTAGGGTAGTTCTTCTTTTTTAATAGAGAGATCATAAATTGAAGTTTAAAAGCAAATACACCACAATTCCATAGGGCATTCTTAGCAATTAAATTTTCAGCCTCATGTTGTTTTGGTTTCTCCACGAAATGACTTACATTCATTGGTTCAAATTTATTGAGTGAATGGCACTCAGGAACAATATAACCATAGCTTTCAGCTGGATACGATGGTTTAACTCCTAGTAAAGCCAGATCATAGGAAGACTGTTTAACTATTCTCTCTAATTCTTCTAATTTTTTGTAAAATGCATCTTCAGCATAAGCGTCGACTGGTAACACACAAATAACTTCGTCTAAACTTATTTTTTGTTCCGAATATAAATAACTGCAAGCTAGGCTAATTGCAGGAAAGGTATCTCTTCTTTCTGGTTCAATGATCATAGGGACGTTTTCACCCAACTGGTTTTTCATAATTTCTGATTGTATTTTACCAGTTGATACGTACGTTTGATCTGTAAGATTTAATCCATCTAATTTTCTCCATATTCTTTGTACCATTGATTCGTATTTATCATTGTGGTCATTTAATATTTTCAAAAACTGTTTTGATCTTACAGAGTTGGATAAGGGCCATAACCTTTTTCCTGATCCACCTGATAAGAGGATGATTTTCACATTAAGGCCTCCCATTAATCATTAATGTGTTCGTAAAAGTATTTTATTCTTAATTTAATTAGAAAGTGATAGTTCAAACATCTATTTTCATAGAGTTTATAGATATTACCATTAGAAATGGTAAAGAATAGGCTTTGAATGGAAGGTTATTGGAGTTATTAGCATACACAAACTCTCACAAAATTTAATATTTTAAAGGGGAGGGGTAAATATGTTAAATAATGTATCAGTGTTGATCCCTTTTAAGCCAGATAAGGGAATAAGATTTCATACGTTTAAATGGGTGCTTAAGTTTTATGAAAATGTATTACCTGAAATTGAAGTATGTATCGGTGAGAACCATGATAAGCTCTTTAATAAATCAAAAGCTATTAATACGGCTGCAAAAAAAGCAACAAAAGATGTATTTGTGATTGCTGATACGGATATCGTATATAATCCGCAAATTATTATTCAATCTATTAATTTGCTTAACAATCATGCTTGGGTAATTCCATATAGTAAATGTCTAGATCTCACTGAAGCAAGTACTACGCAGCTTTTGAAAATGGAACCTAGATGGCCCTTACCGATAAAAGTAGAATATAATGACCGACTTAAAAGAAATTCAACCTATAAATCTGTAGGCGGACTCATCGTATTATGGCGCAAAAGTTTTAATATAGTTGGAGGCTTTGATGAGAGGTTTAAAGGTTGGGGTAAAGAGGATGACGCATTCAAGAATGCGATGAACACATTATGTGGTCGATACAGAAGAATTGAAGCAGAATATATCTACCATTTATGGCATCCAAAAGTGGGTGGGAAGGGTAACCCCAATTATATTAACAATAAACAATTGTATCAGAGCTATGCAAAGTGCAATGGTAATGTGAGTAAAATGAAAAAATTGATTAATGAACGCTACACCTAACAAAAAATACGAATAAATGATTGTCACTTTAATTTTCATCAAAAAATGCGTTATAAAAAATAGCCTTTTTCAAATGGACAACTTTCTTTCCATTAACTTTAAGAATAGAGTACTAACAAGGAAAAAGTACAGAAGGGTAAAACTGGAAAGGGAAAGTAGGGATATAGCTGATTTTAAGAGGATGTGCTTTTGTATAAAAGAGTTAAAAATCAGATCAACGATTATCTTTTACATGACAAAACTAAAAATGGATTAAATATAAAAGTGAGTATAAGGCATTCCTTCTACTGATTTGTTGTTTATGGTAATGAATTTTTAACAGCTAAGATATGTAAAGAAAATGTATTACAGTCCTAAAGGATGTGAAGAAATGAAAGGGGTTATTTTAGCTGGAGGAAGAGGTACAAGGTTAAAGCCTTTTACTAAAATCATAAATAAACACCTTCTTCCCGTAGGTCCTTTTCCGATGGTTTATTGGTCAATCCTGAAACTTAGAGAAACAGGGATCACAGATATCCTAATTTTGACAAATAAAGAGCACTTAAGTTCATTTATTTGCTTATTTGCAGATGGACAGGAATTACAAGTGAATATTAGTTACAAAGTACAAGAAGCAGCTAAAGGAATTGCTGATGGTATTGCATATGCTAAATCGTTTGTTAAGGATGAGAAGTTTATTGCAATACTTGCCGATAATATTTTTGAAGAGTCACTCGTACCTTACATTCAAAATTATTATAAACAAAAAAAAGGAGCAAGGGTATTATTAAAAAAAGTGCTTAACCCATCAAGGTACGGAATTGCAATTTTAGATGAACAAATCAACTCCATACAGTCGATTATGGAAAAACCCCAAAAAACGAACTCTCAATACTGTGTAACAGGAATATATATGTTTGATAATCAAGTGTTTGATTTTATTGATGCGATAAGCCCTTCTGAAAGAGGGGAGCTAGAAATTACAGATGTAAACAATTTGTATATTAAAGAAAAGCAGTTGCAATATGATGTTTTAAAAGGCTGGTGGGTTGATGCAGGTACTCATGAGTCACTTTATCAAGCGAATACTTTTGTGTATAAAAGACTAGAGGAAAATTTATTTAAGAAGGGGGAGAAAAGTGAATAAAAACCTTTTAATTACAGGCGGAGCTGGTTTTATAGGGGCAAACTTTATAGAATACATGTTAAAGAATTCAAGCTACTCAATTACAAATATAGATGCACTAACTTATGCAGGTCATGTTGACAATATGAAGCATTTCGATCAAAATCCAAATTATCGTTTCATCAATTGTGATATTAGTAATCCTAATAGTTTAATTGATGCATTTGATCAAAAGTATGGTGCAATCATTAATTTTGCAGCAGAATCGCATGTGGATCGCAGCATTGAAAACGCCAATCCATTTGTTAATACAAATATAAAAGGAACTCTTAATCTCCTATATGCTGTTCTTAATGGTAAAGCAAATAAAATGATACAGGTGTCAACCGATGAAGTGTACGGTTCCCTAAATACAGATGAACTACCATTTACAGAACATTCCCCTTTACTTCCAAACAATTCATATTCTGCCAGTAAAGCAAGTGCTGATTTATTAGTCCGCTCCTTTTATAAAACTCATCAATTGCCTTTGATCATTACTCGTTGCAGCAATAATTATGGTCCGAAGCAACATAGAGAAAAGTTTATTCCAAAAGCGGTTACTAATGCTTTAAATGATATAAAAATACCTTTATATGGAGATGGTCTTCATGTTCGAGATTGGTTATATGTAGATGATCATTGTCGCGCTCTCCATAAAGTATTAGAGCATGGGGAAGCAGGTGAAGTATATAATATTGGTGGTGGACATGAGAGAACCAATAAAGAGGTCATCACAATAATTCTTGATTATTTGGGAAAAGATCAACGTTTAATTGAATATGTTGAAGATCGAAAAGGACATGATAGGAGATATGCCATTAACTGGGGGAAAATCCACAAGGAATTAGGTTGGAAGCCACAAGTAACATTTAGAGAAGGCCTTTTTCAGACGATTGAGTGGTATAAAATTAAATATAGTCAACAAAGTAGGTGACAAGTTGTGAGAGTCTTAATTACAGGTGCTAATGGACAGCTTGGAAAGGACCTAGCTTTATATGGAAAACAAGTGGCAGACGTTTTTGCGTTAGGAAAAGATCAGTTAGATATTACTAAGGGGTCTGAAGTGTCCCAGGTGATTCATTCTGTAACACCAGATATTATTATTCACGCTGCTGCTTATACGGCTGTTGACCTATGTGAAGTAGAGCAAAAGAGAGCTTTTGATATCAATAGTCTAGGAGCACTTAATATAGCGAAAAAGGCAAAAGAGATAAATGCAAAAATGGTATATATAAGCACAGATTATGTTTTTAGTGGGGATAAAGGAGCTCCGTATGTTGAAGAAGATACACCTAACCCGAAAAGTGTATACGGAATGAGTAAATGGCTTGGAGAACAAATCGTTCAATCAACAATAGAAGAATCATACATTATAAGAACATCTTGGCTTTATGGTAGTGGTGGGAACAATTTCGCTAAAACAATGCTTAAACTAGCTGAACAAAAGAAAGAAGTCCATGTTGTTAATGATCAAATCGGCTCACCTACGTATACAAAAGACCTTTCTAAAATTATTTTCCAATTAATTAAGAAGCGATATGGAATTTATCATGTTAGCAACTTAGGACAATGTAGTTGGTTTACATTTGCCAGACATATTTTTAAAATAGCTGGCTATGATTCTAATCTAATTAAGCCTATATCAACAAAAGCTTATGGTGCAAAAGCACCTCGACCAGCATACTCTGTTTTGGCGCATATAGAACTAGAAAAAGAAGACATTCCTATCCCAAGATACTGGGAAGAAGCAATAATCGAATTTATAAGGGAGGAGTTACAACGTGATTGAAGGTGTGAAAGTAAAAAAGTTACTAAAACACTGTGATGATCGCGGTTTTTTTGCTGAACTTATAAGGGATGACGATGAATTGTTAGAGCGCTTTGGGCAAGCTTCTTGGTCAATGAGTTACCCTGGCGTTATTAAAGCATTTCATTACCATGATGAACAAGATGATGTTTGGTTTTTCCCCTCAGGAAATGTTCAGGTTGTCTTACATGATTTAAGAAGCGATTCAAAAACGTATAGAGAAACAGATGTGTACTATATGGGTGAGGAAAATCCAATGGTATTACTTATTCCAAAAGGTGTGGCACACGGTTACCGTGTACTAGGTCAAAAGCCAGCATCGATTATTTATTTTACTACGAAGTCCTATGATCCAAAAAATCCCGATGAAAAAAGAATTCCATGGAATGACCCGAACATAGGGTTTAATTGGGAAACTAGGAATCGCTAAATATTAGGTTATACATTATTCATTTAGATTATTGGTTAAGGTGCATCCTTAACTTATTTTTTTGATTTTTCCTCCACATTTTTCACCTTCTATAAACTAGTTATAAAAACAATCATTTTTGTATGCCTCACATAAAATATTATATAGGGCTTAATTGGTTAAATTTTTTTGAGGAATATGAAGCACTATAGCATTTGGGGGTTATCAAAAATGTTGTAAAATGACATTGGCCTTTACTTAAAGCAAGTAAAAGAAAGGTGATAAAGATGAGCCAAAAGGAAAATAAGTATTTTTTAATAAGTATGGTAAAAAATGAAGCGGATATTATTGAATCTTTTGTAAGGTATCATTTAAAAATATTTGATGGAATTGTAATTTTAGACAATAAAAGTACAGATAATACATTTAATATTCTTGAGAAGCTAAGATCAGAAGGTTTACCTTTGACAGTCATTCAAGATGAAAGTTTAGAGTTTATTAAAGGGAAGAAAACAACTAAGATTTTATATGATACTTTACAAAAGTTTAATCCAGATATTATTTTTCTATTAGATGCAGATGAGTTTTTAGTATCGTCTAATAATAAAGATCATCCTAGAACTTTTATAGATCAACTTAAACAAGAAAAAGTTTACTACCTGCAACGTGAAAATTACTTTCCACATTCTTCTGATAATTTGAATGAACTCTTTGTGCCAAAAAGAATAACTTATAAAAGCAATGAAAATCCTGCGCCTAAAGTAGTGTTTACAAAAGAAGTTATTAAAAAGTACCCAATTAATATTCGTCAAGGTAATCATGGTGTTTTACCTAAGGAAAACAGTTTAAATAGAGAGACATTAAAAAATCTTAAAATAGCTCATTTCTCTATACGTTCAGATGATCATTTTAAATCAAAGGCAATTATAGGTTGGTTAGCCAATTTATCAAGACATGATCGAAAAGAGCGGGCATCTCGTCGGTGGAAAAAGTGGTTTAATAGGATAAAAGAACAACCTAATATTTCATTGAATGATATATTATCTAAACGACAACTACAACATCAGCCTATTAATTTATCCTTTTGTCAGGATATAAAGATAAAATATACAAAGAAAGATGAAGTATGCTTCATGAAAAACTTTCTTAATTACTGCGAATTATTAGCAATTGAACAATCTAAACTAAGAAGTGAGTTACTAAAAAAGAAAAAATAAAGTATTTTAAAAAAACAAATTAATTTATTAGTAGCTTATACAAGGGTGTCCGAGATGCGAGAGCGGATTAACCCCCGAATTTTGGACATAAGCTCTCTTATTCTTGCTTATTATTATCTTTTTGTTTTTTATGCGTTCTTTCAATATATTTCGCTAGGGCCAAGTAGCTTGACAAGGAGCCTCGTACGAACTGTTTTACTATAAGTGCAAAAGCATGAAATGTAAGGACTGTATATCGGTCTAACTGTTATTTTGAAGATAGGAATGATAGATGTCATGTTTTCTGGAAACTATCTCACTGATACTCCTACATGCCTAAGAGTGATAGCTCAACTGGTATGAAGTTAGGTGAAGTCGGCTGAAATAAACCTAAGTAACTGCTTAAACAGAGTTATATGGTGTGTGATAGGTCGGGTGGCTATAAACAATCTATGGTGAGAATGAATTCACTCTGACGAACTTCTGAATGTACGGGTCTAAACCGTGAATACGTTGAAAGACGTAGTCTAATACCATATAGGCTATTAGAGTAAGTGACGTAAAGTAAGACTGAGGCTTATGAAATACGTTATTCCGAACAATGACGGTATCCAGCTTACAGGCTCAAAGGAAGCACCTAAGGATTGATGTACAGCTAAAAATAATGGAACAGGGAAAGCAAGGGACGCTGCACAGGTCTATCAACCTAGCGGTTGTTATAAGGTAATACCGAAATACATTTATCCTTGTGAGAGTAAGGGCATGACTAATGAAATTTCTGTAATGGAAATGGAGGAATAGCCCTAAGTCTAATCTATGAAACAATCAATTTTCCAACAATGAACTGCATTGGTCGGGTAAGGATGTGGGAACAACCTTGATGATGGAGGTTGCCACAGTGCAGACGACTTTGCGAACTTGGGAATATTACAATCTCACAGATACGTTTACAAAATTGCACGAGGATGCAAAAAAAGAATGTACCTTCAAAAATTTATATAATTTAATCGTATCCAGAGAAAATATTTTACTAGCATACAGAACAATTAAGAGTAACACAGGTTCAAAAACAGCAGGAACAGACGAAAGAACAATAAATGACATCAAAATAATGTCAGAGCTTGAAATTGTAACCCTTATAAATTCAAAACTAGAAAACTATAGACCAAAGAAAGTAAGACGTGTTCTTATCCCAAAGCCAAACGGAAAAGAAAGACCGTTAGGTATCCCCTGCATAGTTGATAGGATTATTCAACAATGTTTCAAACAGATACTTGAACCTATTGCAGAAGCTAAATTCTACAAACACAGTTATGGTTTTAGACCGCTAAGGTCAACACATCATGCAATGGCAAGAGTACAGCACTTAATCAACATCAGTGGACTTCACTATGTTGTAGATATTGATATTAAAGGCTTTTTCGATAATATTAATCACAATGTCCTATTAAAACAATTATGGAATATTGGGATACAGGATAGAAAAGTCATTCGTATTATTAGTAAAATGCTCAAAGCAGAAATTGACGGTGAAGGTATACCCAATAAAGGCGTACCGCAAGGAGGACTCAGTTCTCCGCTATTATCTAACGTTGTACTAAATGACCTAGACCAATGGGTAGCAGGTCAATGGGAAAACTTTGAAACAAATAAGAAGTACAGCAGAAATCAAGCAAAATATAATGCTTTGAAAAGAACTGACCTTAAAGAAGGATATATCGTAAGGTACGCAGATGATTTCAAGATACTTTGCAGAGATAGTAAAACTGCTTTCAAATGGTACCATGCGGTACGACTGTATCTTAAAGATAGACTTAAATTAGATATCTCACCTGATAAATCAAAAGTAGTAAATCTAAGAAAGAAACAGTCAGAATTTCTAGGGTTCACAATAAAAGCAGTACCAAAGAAAAACAAGAGGGTTGCCAATACAGGCATAGTTGCGAAAAAAAACCTCCAATTGAAAGAGAAATACAGAGAGTTAATCAAGCAAGTACAAAAATCCCCCACCGTTGAAAATGCGCAAGCATTTAATAGCTTTATTATGGGGATTCATAACTATTTCCAAAAAGCAACCCACGTAGGAATTGAGTTCTCACAACTTTCTTTCGAACTGATGCATTTCACAAAAAATCGTCTCAAGGGGATATCCAAATATGGATATCCGATAAACGCACCACCAACTTTTAAGAAATTCTACACAACAAAACGTAAGACTTTTTGTATAAATGGAATTTATCTATACCAAATTGGTGACGTACGAACATCGAACAACATGAATTTTAGCCAAACAATAACACCCTTCACTTGCGAAGGAAGGCAAACAATCTGTAATAAAATTAAAGGCGACGTACAAAATGAACTAACAAAATTGATGAAATCTACGATTTCAAATAGAAGCATAGAATACATGGATAGTAGGTGGAACAAGGAATTCCAAGTATTTTTAGCACCGTTGAAACAGCGTAACCTTTGTTAATCCAGCGATCAGCTATTTCAAGTTTTTCAGTAAGTGAGGGTTTTTCTTTTTTATAAGATCACGAAGTATTGCGATCTCTAGGTCTTTTTCACCGAGTAATTTTTTAAGTTGATCATTTTCTTGAGATAACTGTTTTGTATCTAAGGGAGTGGTATCACCATGGGTAGCATGGTCATCAAACTTCCCATCTTTATATTCTTTTACCCAACGATTTACCATGTTAGGGCTAAGCTCGTAACGACGTGCAACAAGTGCTGCATTTCCTGTTTCAATGGACTCATTAGCAACTTGTATTTTAAACTCTCTCGGATGTCTTGTTCTTTTCATGATGTAAGTCAGCTCCTTTAGTTAATATTATTATAAAATAACTAGTTAGAGCTGTCCAAGTTCATTTCGGGGCTATAGAGAGAGCTCAAAAGGGCTCCCAATAAATTTTTTAGTTAAAATTTATAATTGGTTAGTTTTTTTATACGGTTGTTTTAAAGGACTTTGTCGATGATCGATGATCGTTGATTTTGTACTCTCGTGTGAACCAAAACGTTAACAGAGCGTTAAATATAGCTAATATGAAGTAATGCTAGTTATATGTACAATCATTCTTTCAATGTTTACATAAATTAAATAAAAAGGTATAAAGATGATAAAAAATTAGATGAAATATTTGTGAAGACGATATTTATTAAATTTCAATTAAAAAGTAAATTAACTAATAATCTAAAAGTTAAAATTGAGGTGTAAAAATTGTTAAATAAAGGTTTTATTCGTTTTTCAGGTAAGGAAACGGTAGTAGGTGAACCTTTAATAAAAGGAATAAAAAATTCGTTCACTTATGAATTTTGGGTAAAACCGTTAGTTGAGCACAAGAATTCCATACAAACTTTTCTTAGAACACCTGGTTTAAGGGGGCAAAATTATGTAATAGGTCCTGGACATGGTGGATTAAATCATGTTGCTGGAGCTGGAGTTTCAGTTGGAACTAATGGGGTTACAGTATTTGAACATACAAATAATTACCTGCCTGCAACTCTTGTGTATAAAAGGGAAATTCATGATTGGACCCATGTAGCAGTTGTATATAAAAATAAAGTCCCCTTTTTATTTATAAATGGGAAGTTAGTTAAAAGAGGTCTAAAAAGTATAAAAAGTGAGGTGTATGCATCTGGTGTATTTGGAGGTCTTGAACCATATGGTTATTTTAACGGTTATTTAGGAGAAATTAGAATTTGGGATCATCCTAGGAAGCAATCTCAGATTAGAAAGAATATGTATAAAAATTTAACTGGCAGTGAACGCGGTTTATATGGGTGCTGGAATTTAAAAGAGGATGATTTTAACATATGGACACGGAATTCCTATAATATTGGTTTAAAAAAAGTACAAGAGAAGGAAAAAGTAGAGGTAGAAGAAAACCCAATTATAAAGAATATTATAGATATAAGTACTCCGCGGATAAAAAAAATAAATAATAAAGATATAGATGTTATTGTTTGTGTACACAATGCGCTAAACGATGTAAAGGAATGTTTAGAATCTTTGATTGCAAAGGAAACTGTTCCATTTAATTTAATTGTTATTGATGACGGTAGTGATCAACAAACTGAAAAATTTTTGAAATCTTTTGCAAATAAATATTCAGTTCAATTAATTAGAAATAAACATGCAGTAGGGTATACAAAAGCAGCAAATCAAGGATTAAAGTTATCGAAGGCAAATTATTGCGTTTTATTAAACAGTGATACAATCGTAACTTTACGTTGGCTAGAGAAACTTATTCAATGTATAGAAACTGAAAGCAAAGTTGGAATTATAGGACCAGTTTCAAATGCTGCATCTTGGCAATCAGTTCCTGAAGTAATTGAAAATAATGATTGGGCAACTAATCTTTTGAATTTAACAGTAGAAGAGCAATCTAGAGTTGTTGAAAAAGCATCATTAAAAAGTTATCCTGAAGTCTCTTTTTTAAATGGATTTTGTTTAATGATCAAGAGAGAAGTAATAAATACCATAGGCTATTTTGATCAAGATACATTTGCAAAAGGGTATGGAGAAGAAAATGATTATTGCTTACGAGCAGTAGGTGCAGGTTTTAAGCTAAAGGTATCCGATGATTGCTTTATTTATCACAAAAAGTCAAAGAGTTATACAATAAATAAAAGAAAAATATTAAAAACGTATGCGAATCAGCTATTAATGAAAAAATATAGTATAGATGAAATAAGAATGGGAACTCAAGCTTTAAAATCTAATGAACACTTAAGCTTATTAAGAAGTAATATGAAGAAAGAATTAAATAAAATACCTAAAAATCACGATCCTTCCATACTGTTTATTTTACCTGTAAAATCTGGGGGAGGCGGAGTTCACTCTGTTATTCAAGAAACTATTGGATTACAAGGTTTAAATATTAATGCAAAAGTAGCCACTAAAGAAAAATTAAAGAAAGATTATTATGATAATTATCCTGAGGCAACAAAATATTTAATGTTTTATAGTGATGAAAACGAATTACTTAGAATTTCCCAACACTTTGATATTGTAGTAGCGACAATATTTTCTTCTGTAAAAATCCTCAAAAAAATTATAGATAAAATACCTCATATAAAGCCAGCTTATTATATTCAGGATTATGAACCGTGGTTTTTTAAGGAAAATCAATTAAATCATATAGAAGCACAAAAATCATATGAACTTATACCGAATATTCATGCGTTTGCAAAAACCGACTGGATTTGCGATATGGTAAAGAAAAATCATGGGCTTGAAGTTCATAAAATAAAACCAAGTCTCGACCAATCACTATTTAATCCACACTATAAAAAAAGTAAAAGTAATCAAATCCGTATTACTGCAATGATTAGACCAAAGACTCCAAGAAGATCACCAAAAGAAACCATGCAAGTATTAAAAGAAATAAAAGAGAAATATGGCAATAAAGTAAAGATTTCAGTATTTGGATGTTCAAATTATGAACTTAAAAGTTTAGGAATTGGTACTAATTTCATATTTAATAATTATGGGATTTTAAAAAGACATCAAGTTGCAAGTTTGTTTAAAGAAACGGATATCTTTATTGACCTTTCTACGTATCAAGCGTTTGGTCGTACTGGATTAGAAGCAATGTCGGTAGGTTGTTGTGTGATTCTTCCAGACATTGGAGGGATAAATGAGTATGCAGTTCATAATGAAAATAGTTTTTTAGTAAATATTCAACAAAAAGATCAAGTAATAAAATATCTTAGCCTATTAATAGAAGACCCTTCAATTCAAACTAAGTTCTCTCGAAATGCAATTAAAACAGCTAGTAGTTACTCAATTGAAGCAGCAGCTAAGTCTGAAGCTGAATTCTTTTTAGGTATTGTACAAAAATAACAGGGGGTGAATATTCATTTTATGAAACAAAGAATGCCTGACTTTTTAATTATAGGGGCTCAAAAATGTGGTACAACTTCATTTTATAACCACCTAATTGAGCATCCAAATATAGAGCCTGGTAAAAATAAAGAAATTCATTTCTTTGATAATAATTATAATAAGGGTCTTGATTGGTATATATCCCAATTTCCCTCTTTAAGTAGTACAGAAAAATATATCTTAACAGGGGAAGCAACACCAAAATATATTTTTCATCCCCTTGTCCCCAAAAGAGTTTTTTCTGTTATGCCACAAGTTAAGCTTATTGCTTTATTAAGAAATCCAATCGATAGGGCATATTCACAATATCAAATGGCCTTGAGGAGAAGACAACGACTTCAACTAGGAAACCGAAGCTTTTCCTTTGAAGAAGTTATTGAAAAGGAACTTAAACAGGCTGAATTTTCATATTTAAAGAGAGGAGTATATGTTAATCAAATAGAAAGATGGTTAAAATTTTTTCCTAGAATGCAGTTAAAAGTTGTTAAGAGTGAAGATCTATTTTCTAATCCGTCTAAGGTGTATAAGGAGGTTATAAGCTTTCTAGGACTTCCAAGTTATGAATTAAAAGAGTATAACAATCAAAATAGTGCCTCATACCAACAGATGGAAATAGAAACTAGGAGAAGATTAATAGAATATTACAAACCATATAACAAAAAATTATACGAAGTTTTAGGGCAGGACTTTGGATGGGATAATTAATAATCTAAGTTACCAGTAAAAAAGTGATCATGTGCCTTAGGAGAGTATCAAACTTTGACCTGTTGGTAAAGCAGAAGTATTGAACTGTGAAATATAGGGGGGGAAACATTTATGGTTTTACCTAATTTTTTAATTATTGGTGCCCAGAAATGTGGAACGACTTGGCTTTATAATATGTTAAATCAACATCCAAATATATTTTTACCTAATAAAAAAGAACTAGAATATTTTAGTTACTCCAAAAATAATCAAGAAGATATAAATAATTATAAAGAAATGTTTACTAGTAGTAATGGACAAAAAGCCATTGGTGAAGCAACCCCAAGTTACTTTTGGAATGCAGATGCATATTTAAAATGGAACAATAAACCTGATGGATTTGAAAATAATATTCCAAAAGAAGTTTATAAAGCTTTAGGTTCTTCTACCAAATTTATATTATTACTTCGGAACCCAATTGAACGTGCAATATCAGCTTATCTCCATCATTGTAAAAAACGAAGAATATCATTACGTAGTGACATTTTAGAGGTTGGCAGGCATCATGGAATAATTCATATGGGATTTTATTATGAACATTTATTAAAATGGTATGAATATTTTAAACCTGAAAACTTTTTAATTATCATTTTTGAAACTGATTTTATAAATGACAAAAAGCAATTACTTGAAAATACTTTCAATTTTTTGAAAGTAGATAATCAGTTTATCCCTAAAAATTATAATAAAGAAATTCATAAAGGAATGCATAGGTTAAAAGTAAATAACAATTATTACCTCAGTTCAAAAAATAAGGAGGTAGATCTCTCTGACAATAATAAACTCCTATTTATAAATGAAGACACAAGAACCCAACTGTATGAAATTTATAGAAAAGATATAAAAAAACTTTCTCAATTAATAAATAAGGATTTAGAAAGTTTATGGAAATAATCATCTATGAACTACCTTTACAAGGTACTAAGAGAAGTTGGTAATTGTCACTGGAAACAGGATGAAATTACTCTATTCTCATTTTTGATTTGAAAACCTTTATTTATATAGAAGCTTCTATCTCCATTTAGATAGAAGTTTCTATAATTTTTAACATTTTCTTTAGCCTGTTACCAAACGTATGGTCCTTAAGTGCTCTTTGTCTCGCTCGTTTCGTTATTTCCTTCCTTTCCGTCTCATGTTTTATATAATAGTTTGTTTTTTTTAGGAGGTCGTCCATGGATGAGAACGTAACAATTTCACTTCCTTCAATAAAATGTTTTGTGAGGTCTGGTTTTAGATCTGTAAGCTGAAATGCTCCACAACTTGCTATTTCAAATGTACGATTATTAATGCTACGATTAAAAACTCCTTTTTTGTTGAGGTTATATTTGAATTGGTACGATCGATGCGTGTTTAGAACAATCTTTGTTTGGTTGTACAAAGTTGCTACCGTTCGGGGATCAACCCAACCTATAATAAATTCATAATTATTAGTGGTTTTATATTTTGCTAGTGCTAGATGCCATGTGCTTCCCACTGTTAGGATTGAATATGGGGTGTTTTCAAGAAGAAATTGTATAGTTTTAATTCGCTCTGGATAAGGAAAGCCAACTAAACAAATATCATATTTATAATTATTAGAACTAGAAGGTGCATAGATAGATGGGTTTGTTCCTAGTGGTAAATGATATACATTTTTATGTCCATATTCTTTATACAGTTTCACACTACTAGACTCGATGGTGAATATATAATTGTAATCGTGAATAAACTTTAATGTTTTATCAGTATAATATGGATCCTCTGTCATCCATATCGCAATCGGAATTTTCACTTGTTTTATTAAGGTTAGGGCCGACCTAGGCATTTTTAAGCCAGCTAGTGTTAGGATTAGGTCTGGTTTGAACGAGGTCAAAATGGATCTAAGTGTCACCATGCTTCCCCTCATTATAGTAAATACTTTAACTTGATGTTTTAAATTTACTAGTTCCTTAATAATTGAATCGTCAAAGTAAAGATAAGTTTGTTTATAACCCGATGGAATATATAGGATCTTCATCATATCTCTCCTTCAAAGTAAACATAATAATGCAATAGCCACTAGACCTCATCGTTATGTTACGATCTTACGAAATCGAGTAAACGTGTGAACTAACATTATTACTTTTCTAAATATATTAGGAAAACACTCCCTCAAAACATTCAATTGGAAGACTTTCTGAAAGAAAAGCGCTGTTCGAATTTACAAACAAGGTATGCAACAGGTAATAACCAAACGGATTTACAACAGGCGGTAAAAAATTTAGCGACTTTTGCTTTTATTGGTATAACGGAAATGTTTAATGAATCATTGTTCTTAATGAAGGAAACAATAGGTTGGAAAAATATCAAATATAAAATATATTTTTTGTTGTTTATTTTTCATCAGAAGAAGAGCGTAAGTGATAAAAGGTTTTGCCTTGACACTTACGCCAAATACGACGAAATAACCAAAATGCTAATCTATTTCTAAAATTTTCTATCTTTAGGTTTTTATTAATAACTCAACTTTTCGCTCACTGAAATAGGCAGGTAGACCTTGATGTAATTAGGTAAGCCTGCAATCCAGTGTTGTAGTTGACATCGAATTAACTTTTGAATCTTTTTGTTACTTTCTTTTAGGACATCTTGAAGAAG
>NZ_JAFLJM010000032.1 GCF_017745675.1 Alkalihalobacillus sp. BA299 | reverse complement strand
AAAAAAGGGTTCAGATCCAATCTCTACTTCACTTAATGCTCTGTTCCTAAACGATTCATAATAGAATGATTTATAAAATAGCTCAATGGATTATATTTATATTCCATCAAATCATAATCCACTAATAGGATGGGCATTATTTGATGATTACAGCCACAAGAGTATATCATCTCTGCCATGTTTTTTACCAGCAGTTGCCACGAAATTTACCACTTGCTGTCAACATGTTTACCAATAGAAGAACGTCAAGGTCTTGAAGGAACAAAATCGCTAACGCGACTTAATCACGTCCCGAGTTTATTCTTTAACCTCGGGACTTTCTTTCGCTTCTCTTAATGTGCCATTACATTCTGGACACTCTAGTTCTACTTCTTCCCCTTCTTCTAAATCATAGGAAAATTCACCAATAATATACGTTGGAACCTGATCAATACAACCACAATCCATACACTTAAATGAAACGGTTTCCTCTTCTTCATCTAAATTCAACCAATCTTCAATATCCTTAAACAAATCTTCCTCTTCCTGCTTTTGTTCATCCAGCTTTTCCTTTTTCTCGCTCATCACATCTTCTCCTCCAATGTTTAATCATTTCCACTTCGTCCATGTAATGATAGACGAAACCATAGTCCGAATGCCATATCTCTGCTAAATCCATTTTTCCTTTACAATGTGGACATTGAAGAGGGTCTTTTTCGAAAGCTTCCATCATTCGTTGTCGGTAGGTTTTCTTTCTTCGCTTTTGTTCAAATAGAAATTCAATTTGCTTTGTACGTATAAAGTTCCACACGTTTATAATCTTTTTTGACTGCCTATCTTTCCTACGGCTGTACAGACCGAACCGTCCCACCATTCGAAAATGTTTCGGTGGTATATGTTGAATAAGTTCATAAATAAACCGATAAACAGACACTTTCTTATCGATCCGTTTCCCTGTCTGATGGTCTTCGTACCAAAAATGGACAGAGTTATAGTCATACTTTTTAATTCGATATTCGGCAATCGCTGGTCTAGCCAAATATCTCCCAATATATTTAGCGGCTCCTTTCGCATTTTTCATTTTCTTTTCTTCATTCACATAAAAGCCATGAGGGTACCGTATGTATAGCTGATCGATTAACTCTTTTACATCGTTCCGATTGGGATACCATTTCATCATTAAATCCATCAATAACTTTTGCCAAGACTTTCTTAAATAATTGTATGGAATATAGTCAACCGAAACCCATTCTTTCTGTTTATCTATTGCACCTTCAGTCACCAATGCATGAATATGAGGGTTAAATTTCAGATCTCTTCCAAACGTATGAATAACGGTTATAACGCCAACTTTTAATTGTCTTTTCTTATTTTTCTTCTTGTACCAATAATCAAATACTTGTGCGACTTCCTTAGCTAGTTCATTTAACTTTTTTCTATCTTTGAAAAATACCTGACGAAGTTCTTTAGGAACCGTGAACACCATATGCCGATGAGGAACATTTAATATGCATGACACTTGTTTTTCTGTCCATTCGTCCGTATATTTCTTCCCGCAACGATGGCAAAAACGACTCTTACAAGTAAAACAGACGAAAATAGGGTCTGGATTCCCCTCACACCCTAAACACTCATATTTTGCATATCCAATATCTCTTGTACCACAACGCATTGCTTTTTCAACCGTTTCTTCTATATCCTTTTGTAGTTCTTTTGGAAATAATCGATTATGGAGCTTCCACAATCCATCAAAGTGATCCTTTAGAATTTGTTTAACAACGCCCTGTTTCTTCGCCATACCTATCCCTTCCCATTTTTTATTTCTATTTTACAACATGACTTATCCACAGATTAAGTGATTTTATAATTTCCAATACAACAAAAAAACCGCCCTTCCTCGTAAATTAAAGGAAAGACGGTTTGTAACGTCTGCTCACGACCATTTAACGTATGATTATACGAAAAATAGCAATAAAAAACGCTACTTACATCGTTGTAAGTACCGCTACTCTGCGTTTAAGATGGTACCGGTGGTCGGGTTCAGAAAAAGTTTATATTTATTGAGTTTAATAGGTTTTGTGGAAACGATGTGTAAAATTTGTGAAAACTAAATAATGTGTAAATAGCTGTTTATTAGATTAGTAGCTATAACGAATTGTATCCCTAAAAATTCATTGGTTTCTTTCTTTATCTTATACTATGTTTTATTTTATAATTTCTTCCTTTCAATCACTTTGATACTACGTCAAGATAATAGACACAGATTTTTTTAGCTTTTTACTACCGCGCTGCCGCTTGGTGACTTTGATAAAATCATTTAAATAAGAGCATTTTAAACGATTTTATCAAAGGTAAATTTAGCCCGCCTGCTGCTTAAACATTTTCTCGAACTCATTGGGTGTATAGTAGTTGAGAGTTGAATGAATTCTTTTTGAGTTATAAAAAAACTCGATGTATTCAAAAAGTGATTTTTTCGCTTGTTGCCTTGTTTTATATCTTGACTGATAAACTAATTCACGTTTTAAAATTCCATGAAACGACTCGATGCAAGCATTGTCATAACAGTTTCCTTTACGGCTCAATACTACCAACCATCTTGTATTTTTTTAATAGATTTTGATATTCTTTTGACGCATATTCCATTACGCTCGTTAAATATAACCAGCCTTCATTGGTTGGAATGTAGGTAATATCTGTTACCCATGCTTTATTGGGGCTTTGAGCCATAAATTGACGGTCTAACACGTTGTCACTCATTGGATGCTTATGGTTGGAATTGGTTGTAGCTTTATATTTATTGACTGTACATGACTTCCAGTTATTTTTGGTCATTATTCTTGATACCGTTCGTTCGCTAACCTTTACACCACGCTTATTTAGTGTCTTTGCAATCTTAATACTTCCATAACGCTGCTTAAATTCCAGGTGTGTTCGAAGGATTAATTTGTCCATCTTTTCTCGCTTCTTTTTGTTGATCACTTTTTGGTCGATTAATCCATTTAAAGTAACCACTTTTAGAAACTCCCAAGACTATGCACATCTTCTCCACTCGGAAATGGGAGCGATTCATATGAATAAATTCATATTTTACCGAGGGCTTTTCGCGAAGTAGTGCATCGCCTTTTTTAAGATTTCATTTTCCTCTTCTAGGTCACGCAATTGTTTTTGTAATGCTTTTAGCTCAGCATCTTAACTGGAAAACTTTTGTACAGCTTTTACTTCTGGCTGTTGCCCGTACTTTTTTACCCAACCATGTAGTGTATTTTCATTTACATCTACTTCTCGTGCTACCTGTGCTACTGGTTTATTATTTTCTAACACGTACTTTACCGTTTCTTTTTTAAATTCTTCGTCATAGCGTTTTCCCTTTGGCATTATAATGCACCTCACAAGTTGTTATTTATTTTATTATAACAATCTGTGTCTACTTTTTAGTCTAGCATCAAACACTCACACGATTCCTTTCCGATTATCTGTCAAGTTAGCGTAAATACAATAAAGTCCTATCGAGATACTTTTTAACAGGTGTTAATATACTTTGATTTTGAATTAAATATTAGACCGGAGCACCTTACTTTTGAAAAAATAAAAGGTTTTCTTCTTTGGCTTGAAAATTCGCGTAACGTTGAATTAACACCCGTAATCAAAGGCTAGCGGCAATCCATAGTTTCTACCGTTATGCACAGTCAGAACACCCTGAAAATATTTTTGAATGTCAAAAAATTCTAGGAATTCCCTTCAAAAAGAGAGAAAAAAAGACAGTTGAATTCCTCTCACAAGAATCTTTAGGTTATATATTGAAACAACCTGATACCAACAAGAAGAAAGGGCGTCGTGATTTAACGTTAATGATTACTCTTTATGATACAGGGGCACGAGTACAAGAATTAATTGATTTGAAAACAAGAGATATCAGACTTACGAAGCCCGCCACTATTACTCTAACAGGTAAGGGAAAAAAACGAAGAAGTGTACCTATTATGGATAAAACAAGAGGTTTGTTGGAGAATTATATGACAGAAAACAAACTATTGGAAAACGGAAAACAAGATTATCCACTTTTCTATAATAGTAATAGACGCCCATTCACAAGGCCTGGAATTACATATATTTTAGAAAAGTATTTAAAACAGGCCAAAGAAACTCATTCTGATGTTCTGTTCTCTGACAGACTTCATCCACATATGATCAGGCATACAAAAGCTATGCATTTATTGGAGGCAGGTGTAAATCTTATCTATATAAGGGATTTACTAGGACATGTAAATGTAACTACAACTGAAATATATTTAAGAGCCAATACGGAAATAAAAAGAAATGCATTAGAAGCCGCATATATGGAGGTTGTGACGCAAGATACTCCTGTTTGGGATGAGGATACAGATTTATTAAAGTGGCTGGAGGAATTTTGTAGATAGGAATTTTTGAATATTATGGAAAGATATTTTTGATTACAACTAAGGTGCATACTCTTTATTATAGATATCTTTCCATAAACAAAAACTTTCGATTCCTGCGACCTTTAACTATTCTTTTAGTTAAAGGTCTTTTAGTTAGGTGTCGAACGTCGATGCGGCTTAACGGAAACGGTTCTTCTTATCCCTCCTGGACTTGATCGTTTATGCGGTTTACGGTTACAATCTTCTTCCCTTGATTTGTCTTCGCCATGTTTTCTCACCTCCTACTAAAATATCAAATCAAAACTAGTATATGAATAAAAACTAGATTTAACTATATTACCATTTTTTCACTATCATCAATAAAATAAGCTTAACACCTAAATATAGTAAAGTAAACAAAGATTAGATACAACATATAGATAATTAGATCTTAAACATAAGTTTTTATTAATTTTTCTCTAAATTCTCCATTTCCACTAATGCTTCATCTAGTAAATTCTTTAATTTTGATATTCTTGTTAACTGAGTATAGTAAAAACACACACACATTCCGAGAAATAGAGCAAACCACCCAAAAAATTGAAAGTAAAAAACAAAACTATTTAAAACAATTTCACTAATTACATTATTAATATTTTCATCAAAGTTTAAATTAAACGCTTCCCGCAAATGAAGCGGTTGATCAGATACAATATCAAATGTTCCTTTAAAAGACTACTATAAAAATACTTGCACAAGTTCCCCCAATTATTGAGAGGAACAACCTATTAGATAAATCCCCAGAAATAGAAAGGGTGTGGGATTACAAAAAAAATTCCCCTTTAAGGCCAGAACATTTTAAGCATTATTCAAATTATATGGTTTGGTTTTCTTGTGAAAAACACCATTCTACTTTAGCTCAAATAGGTAGCAAAGCAAAAGGTCATGGTTGTAAGATTTGTGCAGGTCAAGTAGCAACTAAAGAAAATAATTTAAAAAAGGTATTTCCTAATCTCGCTAAAGAATGGAATTATAAGCAAAATGGTTATGCTACCCCTGAGGAATACTTACCTTATTCAAATCAAATAGTATTTTGGGACTGTCCCAAGTGTAAATCAACTTTTGATAAAAAGATTAATGAACGTACTAGTGGAGGCGAGAATTGCCCTTATTTAATGGTTTAGAAAACCCCTGGCTATGCCGGGGGTTCTAAAGAGCTTCTAGCGTGGTATTAAAAAAACCTCACTTCATGGTAGGATAAAGTTGGTTTCCCGACCACTTCATCTCACCATAGAAGGAGGTATGCCCTGTGAAGGACATGAATAGTTTAGCACACACGACTTGGAATTGTAAGTACCACATAGTTTTTGCTCCAAAATACAGAAGACAAATCATATATGGAAAATATAAAAAGAGCATTGGACAAATCATCAGAGATTTATGTGAACGAAAAGGTGTAATGATCCATGAAGCAAATGCTTGTCCGGATCACATCCATATGTTAGTGAGTATTCCCCCAAAGTTAAGTGTATCTCAATTCATGGGTTACTTATATAAATGATAAATTAAGAATGTACATAAGTGACCGTTTAAGTATGTACAGTTTCGATAATCTAGCTGCATAATATTCTTGAGGTGAATATTATGCATATGCAGTTAAATATTAATACAGATATCGAAATTACAAGTCTTCTAGATTTACCAAAATTAAAAATGTTGATGGAGAGTTTAAAAATGAAAATCAATAAGAGTAAATTGGCTCGTGATATGGGTGTTGATCGGAGGACAATTGACAAATACTTAAAGGGCTATGAACAGAAAACTACTAGGGAACGCTCATCGAAGATTGATGACTTTTACGACATCATAAAGCTCCTTTTATCAGAAGAGTCAAAGCAGATTTTTTATTACAAACGAGTATTATGGCAATATTTAAAGGATAATCACGGGCTAGATTGTGCCCAATCTAGCTTCCGAAGGTACAAATCAAGTAAAGTGGAGTTCCAAAGTTATTTTGAATCGGGAAAGCGTAAGAGTTCAAACTCATTGTTTGGGTTTTAAGACATCAGATATGGTTGCAAACTAGAAGCTTTGCTCCAAAAGGGAAGTGGATCGGGTTAGAAGGTGATCCATTACATCCTAATTACTACCCAGGGTTTCTTAATCCTAAAGGGAAATGTCGATGTGGTATGGGGGAGTATATTCATTGCCACTTGTCTAAAGATTTAAATGAGCCACTACTTTTTAATCCTAATTTAGATGGCACTAAAAAGAGTTACATTAACTTTTTAGTGTCCAACTGGGATAAAACTAGGAGAAAACCGCATAACAGTGTTATAAGCCAATTGAAAAAAGCTATGCTTCTTGATGGGATTAAAATTATATAACAAATTCGTGATTAGAAATAATCCTGCTTTTTTCAGAAAAGAGTTAATATCTACAGTACCACATTAAATGTTTAATAAAAAGTAATCGTAATTAATTAAGAACTTATAGTTACTTCGAACCAAATAGCAAGGGAGATAGAGTCTTAGCAAAAGAATGATCTTCAGCTAAAGGGTACAAGAGCTAAATAACAGGAGTTGTCAGTCCGATGGCTCCTGTTGCTTTGTGAACTATATAATTCCTTGGCAATGACGGATAACGCAGTTCATTTAAACCTTGTTGGCAAGTAACTAGTACTGGAAGTGAAACCTCAACAATCTCAAGGTCACCTTCAACATGGCGCCCCAATTGTTGTTGTCTCACCATCAACTATTAATTTTGTAATCGTTGTAGCGGCTGAAATTCCTAGCTCCTCAGCCAAACGTGGTATAACTTGTCCAGTTCCATTATCAACGGCAATGTTACCAGCTAATATGATGTCGGTTTTTTTATCTTTTAAGTAAACTACTAAAATTGTCGCTGTCAAGAATTGATCTCCCTCTTCTACATCATCACTATCAATAAGGACAGATTTATCTACGCCCATTGCTAGAGCCGTCCGAAGTTTTTTTCAGCCTCTTCTTCTCCGACAGTAACTACCGTTACCTCCCCACCGTACTCGTCACGTAATTTAATCGCTTCTTCAACCCCATACTCATCATATGGATTAATAATAAATTCTGCACCATCTTTACTTATTTTTCCACTGTTAATTGTAATCTTTTTCATCTGTATCAAAAATACTTTTTAAAGTAACATAAATATTCAATACCTATACCTTCACTAGCGTCATTTTTTCTATAAAATAAATCTATTCCTCACAATGCTTCAATGATCAATGCAAGCTGCTGTAGCACCACAACTTCACGTATATATAATGCTCCTATTGACCTTTATTAAGACTACTAATGATTAGATTACTTTGACTCTTGATATAAGTTTCAATTGAGAATACACTTTTCAGGAACCTATATTGAAGGACCCATAATTGCCCTAACATTCTAATGTTTTGTGACAATAGATAATTATTTTTTTTATTAAGTGCAATTCCTTCATCTTTTAAACAAGGCATAATTAACATTTCTATCGTTTTATTAAGAAGTTCCTCATTTTTTATCAGAATACTTTGACTATCCTTAGGAACAGATTTAGATTCCTGACATATAATTAAAACTTCGTCCTTCATTTCATCATAAATAGTAACTAAACATTCTATTATTTTTTTCAATCGTTTATATCCCTTTGTCTCTATCCTCTCTATTTCTTTGATTTTACATAATAAATCTGCATATATACTTTCCATGACAGAGATAAGGATATTTTCTTTGCATCCAAAGTATTTAAAAATCGTTCCAAAACTCATATTAGATTCCTTTGCAATTTCTCTTGTTGTCGTTCTATCATAACCCTTCTCAATAATTAGTCCAATTGCTGCTTCAACAATAATCTCCCGTTTCTTATTTACTAGATCTCCACTTTCTTCTAAGGATACAATCGACATAATGTTAACCACCTCAGTATCATTTAAACTAACTATCTAGTAAAGTATTCAAGCACTCTCTTTACATATTTCGTTCTGGGGAAATTTAAACCTAGAGATTGTGCATATGCCTGGTTCTAGTTTTATCTTATCCCGCGCTTTTTAAATTCTTTAAGTAATATCTCAACAAATTTTTCATCAAGTCCATACTTATTAGCCATAAAGTAAGTTTCAATTAACAATTCATCACTCAAAACATCCAAATTATTTCCCCCTTTATTCTTATCCTGTTGTCAATACTTTAGTGTGAAATATCGATATAATCCCGTTAGTTACACGTCGTTAATAGGCCTTAACGAAATATTCGTGTCTCCAAAGATAGTGGTTGCTTTATCGAGGCACAATGAATCTTATTTTAAGCTATCATGTGGGAGATATATCTTACACCAATGTTAACGTTATCGACCACTTAAGCGGGTAATCGAACAACTAAACCAGTCTTTCATGGGCCCTTACTGTGCCCCATGGTTTAAAGTTCTGTTTCATTCGGCCTATAGCAGACTTCTATTTTCTAAGACTACATGCTAGTTTAAAAAAAGTTCAAATCAACCTTCTAGAGCTAGAACAACTTCCTCATATGCCCTCTTTAAGATTGAAGTTAACGTTTGCTTATATCATTTATTTAACTCTTTCGTTTTTTCGCATAATTCGTACAGAATTCCACCTGCTGTTTTTGGATGCAAAAAGGCCGCTTTCATTTCTCCTGCTCCCTTTATAGGCTCATTATGAATCATTTGAATACCACTTGCTTTTAAATGGTCAATTCGTTCTTTGATATTTGATACACCCAGTGCAATATGGTGAATACCTTCCCCACGCTTTTTAATAATTTTAGCAATTGTACTATCTGTCGATAATGGTTCTAGTAATTCAATTTTAGTTTCACCCACTTTTAAAAATGCTACTTTTACCCCTTGTGATGGCACTTCTTCAATTCCCTCTAACTTCAAATTTAAATGGTCTACGTAAAAAGGGAGTGATTCATTAAGTGATGACACTGCAATTCCAATATGATTAATGTTATTTTGCTCCTGTTTTCCCATGATTATTTCTCCTTTTCGTTAGCATTCGAATACTACTTCTATTAAGATAATAAATATTTTTTAATAACAATTCTTTTGAATTTCACTTGTTCCCTCATAAATTTCCGTTACTTTAGCATCTCTACGTTCGACTGGGTAATCTTTTGTATAACCATATCCACCATACTTGAACTGCCTCTTTAGAAACCTCTACTGCTGTCCGTGATGCAAAAAGTTTATAGTAGCAATGAACTATGCAAAAGAACGTAAGCAATGGTTACCCGATTAGTACACAACAAGGGTTAGCCTTTAAGTTGGCCGATATTTCGACAAAAGTTGCGGCGGCAAGGCTATTAGTCTATCAAGCGGCTATTTTAAAAGATCGTAATTTGAAATGTGGAAACAAGCATTAATGGCAAAGCGGCTTCAGCTATACCTAACGCTTGAGCGGCAATGCCAATTCGACCATAATCTAAGTTCGACAAAGCAATTTTAAACCCACTACCTTCTTCTCCAAGAAGGTTTTCTGCTAGATCGCATCTTCAAACGTCAACACATTCGTTCTAGAGCCATGAAGCCCCATTTTCTTTTCTTTTTTCCTACCGAAAACCAGGTGTATCTTTTTCTACGATGAAGGCCGAGATCCCACGTGAACCTTTTTCTGGATTCGTTTTCGCAAACACCAAATACGTACCAGCTTCTCCACCATTGATAATAAACACTATCGAACTGTTTAAGATCACTATGATGTACGAAGTAAAGTCCATTCCTGAACCATCGTACTCCTTAGCAATTGGAATTCCCATTAACCCAAGCTCACCCATTTGATCAATGATCGGACGTGGAAATGTATCATTTTCTTCCATTTCTTCAATAAAAGGAGTTATCTTCTCGGTAGCAAAATCATGAACCATCTTTCTCATTTCTTGTTCTTCAGTAAATCATAAATTCATCGTTATCACTCCACTGTTTTGTTATTAGTTGCACACATAAAATCCGCGGCCAGACTTTTTACCGACCCAGCCTGCCTTCACGTATTTATGCAGTAATGAACATTGGCAGTACTTATCATCACCAAAGTCCTCGTATAATATTTCCATAATGTATAGACACGGATCTAAACCGCTAAAAACAGCGAAGGTTAGTGGACCCATTGGATGCTTCATTCCTAACTCATCACTTCATCAACAACTTCAGGAGTAGCAACACCTTCAAAACCGGTATATATGGTTTCATTAATCATCGGCACTAAAATACGGTTCGAAACGAAACCTGGGAAGTCATTTACTTCTAATGGTGTTTTGTCTAGTTGCCGAGATAAATCTTCAATGTCATCATATACTTCATCATCTGTTGTCGCAAAGCCACGAATAATTCAACGAGCTTCATCAAAGGGACTGGATTCATAAAATGCACCCTGATTGTTTTTTAAATTGGCAATTTTCAGACCAATGAGCGCAACGGCCGCGAACGCTTCAGTTATTTCAAATAATGAGATATCTTCTAATTTCTTCTCTGTCTTCTAGTCATTTGTTTATAACAACCCCGAGTGTTTCAGGAAATCCTTCCTCTCAATTGCAAGAGCTGTATGGCCAACAATTTTAGCTAAAATAGATTTTCCTTCTTTCTCCGCTCTTTGTTCCTACATCAGTACAAGTGCAGCGGCACCATCATTACTTCTAGGGTATTCAAGATGCATGGGCATACAGGAATTATGAGTGAACGCTCACTTGGATCAATTATGGGAATGAATGCAGGAACAGAGAAACTTGGTTTAACTAGAGAAGATCAAGTGCCATTTGCACATTTTTAAAGGTACAAGTGAACCCACCGACTCCTATCCACCCTTACAATAAAATCTGGATCACCGGCACGAATGGTTTGATCAGCTATTGTCACACTGTACATTCTGGATGCACATACCTTATTAATCGTCTCTGTTTGTACACGCAACGGAAGTCCAGTGTGATCACTTGCTTAACTAAATGGATTCGACTTTACTGGAAGTATTAACCAATTGTAGAGATCCTGTACAAAGACGTTCGAATTCTACGCCTGTCCCTATATAGATAGATAAAATGTCCAAAGTGTGGTGCTCCATCTGAGTATTTGTATAACAACAATGGAAATAAAGGACAGTATCAATGCAAGGTGTATTCTGGTCTTTTCTGTTCTAAAAATCGCTAATCGAAAGAGACCATCATTAAATGTCCTCATTGTTTAAAAACACTCGAAAAGAACAAAAACGGAAAGACTTCAACGTTTCAAATATAAAAACAATGCGTGTTCTTACTATAAAAAATAATTTAAGTCAACTGTCTTCAAAAGAGAAGACGCAGTTTAAGGAAGATCCTCACTTTCAAAATACGGTATATTTTCCGAGAGTTTAACATCGAATATCAGTAGTATAGGTGATGGGTTATGTCGATCCCCCTTAAGAAATAGTAATAATAGTTTATTTACACCCTCACGTTAATTGATTATTTATATTTGGGTTATTTCCTCAAAATCATCAGGTGCAATCTCAAAAGGTGAATTTGAAATATCCATCCCTTTATCTGTTGCCATATTAAGGAGCTCATTTACAACATCCTCTCCTAAGATAATTCCAGTTTTTAATTTTTTTTCTGAAACTGCTGCTCCTTTTTCTCCTGGATAAAGAACTTTACTATTCCCTGATTGGACAGGTAACTCATGTAGATAGTCTATTAATTCATCCATCGTTGCTTTAAAATCATTTAATTCCCTAAAATAATCAATTCGAATAGCTATAAAGAAATGGCTTATTGGATTTGGCTTGTCAATATCCCTGTACACACTTGATACCTGTGGTCCAAATTCTCCACCTGCTAGAATAGCCGTTAATATTTCCATCATTACTGTTAAACCGAACCCTTTATGCATACCAAATGGACGCATAATAAATTCTGGAATAGGATTTATATTAGGGTCTGTTGTGGGATTTCCATTTGTATCGAGCCAGCTTCCTTCTGGAAAAGGTTTTCCTAACCGTTTATATTCATATATTTTTCCTAAAGCCATTACCCCATTGGAAATATCTAGGCTTACATGGGGATATTTTTTGGCGGGTGCTGTAATTGAAAACGGATTACTCCCTAACGCACGGGTCTTCCCTGTAGGTGCAGATACGATCGGCTCTGAATTAGTTGCACAAATACCAATCATATCGTCTCCTGATAGTTCCAATCCCCATATTCCTGCTGCACCAAAATGATTGCTTCGCCGTACGGATACAAAACCAATTCCATTTTCTTCAGCCTTTTTTCTCGCAATCTCAACAGCCTTCTTACTGATGACTATCCCAATTCCATTATTTCCATCTATAAGAGCAGTCGTCGGTGTTTCTTTTAAAATAGTAATATCTTTAGTTACATCCAACGTACCAGAAACAATTCGATCTATATAATTTTTTATTCTAACAACCCCATGACTTTTTACACCACGAGCCTCTGTTTTTACCAGAGCCTCAGCAAAAATTTTTGCATCTTCGTTAGTAACTCCGTAACCCTTAAATAAATCAGTACAAAAACGGTTAAGTCTTTCTAATGAAATAACATATTTTCTGCTCAACTTTAACACTCCCTCTATAAAGTTAAAATATCTTCCGAATACTCACGTATTCTCAAAATTTCATAAACACCAAATAGTAGACACACCTTGGGTAACTCCTATATCTGGTAATGATATAAGTTTTTTACAGGTGAAAGTCCATCCTAACGACCAAACTGGATGTGTTTGGAAATTAAGTCTATAACCGTGCGTTAAATTCTCCACAAAACTCACGGCCGCTCACCCTCCCATGTCTCACCGGATCGGGTCCATACATTCCTTCGTCCTGCGTATCCACAAGGTGGAGGTCGGATATGCTCCTTTACTGGGTCATAAGCCCGAATGGAATAGATATGCTCCGACTCTGCACTATTGGTATTTGTCTGTTGAGTAACTTTGAGTATCTGAAGTTGTTATTATTTGTTATGCAGCCTGTAATGTGTTTTCTTGAGGTATCCCTTGTAATAGTTTTGAACCATCAAATTGACATTGCTTTTGTCCAATGACGAAGAAAACACGTAGTAATTTACAACACAAGGCAATCAGGGGCTGTTGTTTCCTTAACGGTTTGTCAGGACGTTTTGTATAATAGTGATGCAGGGCTTTAAATGTTGGGTTATGTGCAACTAGTGGCCTTATGGCCAAATACAAGGCTCTGCGTAATTTACTACGCCCTCGTTTCGTTATGGTTGTTTGCCCTTTGAATTTCCCTGAGCTATTCTCACGCAAAGAGAGTCCTGCAAGATTGACTAATTGTTGAGGATGCTTATACTTTTGCAGATCCCCAATTTCGGATAAGACAGTAGTGACTGTCGCCACTCCTAGTCCAGTAATATCAATCATTTCATTTGCACCAGGTATCGTTCTAACAACACTTTCTAGCTCTTAATCTAGTTCTTCGAGTTGCTTTTTGAAGAGTTCCCATTGATCAAGGAGACTACTCATTTCTCGTTGGGCTAAATGACTTCCGATGTTTATTCCAATACTCTTATGAGCTGTCTCTACTAGCTTTGTGGCTCGTTTGATTCCAACACCACGTTGAACGAAAGGTTTCCATTTTCTAAGTATTTCTTCTGGTGTCATCTTTACAATCTGGGAAGGGAACGGGAAAAGTTTCAATGTACAATAGGCTGCTCTACCTTCCCAGTCGCCAAACACATCAAAGAACTCAGGAAAATAGCGATCAACCATATTTTGGATACGTCCTTCTGTAATCATTAGCTGCTGGATAAGTTGATCTCTTAATTTGACGCCTTCCCTTAACTCGGCATAAATGCCATCTAAGAGATTGGGTACGGAGTATCGCCCATCTTTAATCAGCTGTGAGATGACTTTCGCATCCTTTGTATCGTTCTTCGTTGGTGAGTTATCATCAAGCTCTTTGCTTTTCTTTACATGCATTGGATTAACCAATACAAAATCATAGTCTTTTGCAGTCAGATAATAAGCAAGGTTTAACCAGTAATGACCTGTTGGTTCGACACCAAAGATGATATGATCTTTAGAGTTTTCTTTTGCATGGCGCAAAGCCCATTCTAGTAATAACTCAAAGCCGTGAATTCTGTTCTCAAAGATCAGTCGCTTTCCAAATTCTAAGCCTCTGTCATCTTGTGCACGTGCTACATGCTTATCTTTGGCAACGTCGATGCCGATAACTAAAGTTGATGGTGTGATTTGAGAGATTTTCTGATTTTGTGTATAATTCATTGTGAGTCCTCCTTGGGTATCTAATTTCAGGGTCCTTGCGCTGCAGCTTCGGACACCTCGTATCATACCAAGGGGCTCTTTTTTTGTTCAATCCTCAAATAACTTCATTACAGGAATGCTCCTTTACTAACATTCACTCAAACATTAAACTAGGAAGCCATAAAATTAATTGAGGGAATATAATTAATAGAATAATGCCGATTATTTGCATTCCTATAAAAGGTAAGACCCCTTTGTAAATGTGTTCTGTTGTAACTTCTGGAGGAGCCACTCCTTTTAGATAGAATATAGACAGGGCGAATGGTGGAGTTAAAAAACCAGTCTGCATCACAACTAATACAAGTAAGGCAAACCAAATTGGATCATAACCTAAACCAACAGCAATTGGTGAAATGATCGGTACAGCTATCAAGATTGTAGCTATTTCGTCAAGGAACATTCCCATCAAAAAGATAATCAAAAGCAATGCAATAAGAAGTCCCCATGAAGGAAAAGGTAAACTACTTAATAAATTTTCAATAACCTGTTTTCCACCTAATCTAGTAAATACAATGGTAAAAAAGCCAGCACAAATCAATATCATAAATGTCATTGCCGAAACGATAGCTGTTCGATAAAGCGAATCCTTTATCGCTTTAAAAGTAAGCTTTTTATATGCTGCAGCTAATATTAATGAAGCAATTGCCCCTATCCCTGCAGCTTCTGTTGGAGAAGCAATTCCAAAGAAAATAGTACCTAGTACAGCCAACATCAACAAGCTGACTGGCAACACTGAGGTTGTTAATATACGAAGCTTTTTTGATAAAGGAACAGTCACTTCAGATTTTGGCAACGGTGGTCCATCTTGCGGCTTTATGACACAATGGATGATGATGTAAATCACATATAATAAAGATAGCAATAGCCCTGGAATAATCGCACCCATAAATAATTTACCAACAGATAACCCTGCAACTGGGCCATAAATTAGGATAAGAACACTTGGAGGAATTAATACCCCTAATGTCCCCCCTGAAATTACGGAACCTGTTGCAAGTGGTATATTATATTTATGGTGAATCATTGCAGGAAGAGCTAATAGCCCCATCGTAACAACAGACGCATTTACAACCCCAGTAGCTGCAGCAAAAATGGTACATGTAATAACCGTAGTAATGGCTAATCCACCAGGTAATCTTCCTAAAATCACATGCATAGCATCATATAATCGAGCCGCAACACCAGATTTCTCAATAATCACTCCCATAAAAATAAACAATGGTACGGCAACCAATAAATATTCACTAAATGTCCCGAAGGTTTGGAACATTGCAAAACTAATTGTAGTTGGTCCTATATAAATCAGACCAAAAATAGTAGCAATTCCAGCAAGTACAAAAGCAACTGGATAACCTAACATTAAGAAACAAACCATTGCAATTAACATTCCTATTGTAATAAAATAGGGATTTGAAATAAGTAAACTCATATCGCTTCATCCCCCTTAATCAACCGAACAATATCTTTTAGAAATTCTAAAACTCCTTGTATAAATAACAAAGTCAACCCAATAAAAATCCAGGTTTTAAACGGCCAAATTAAAGGGAGCCAACTTCCATATGAACTTCTTTCCCCTGTTTGAAATGAATTTAAAATATTCGGTATCATTGTATAAAGAAGTAAAAACCAAAATGGAAAAAAGAATACTAAGTTAAAAAAAATTGATAGTAATAATTTTTTTCTTCTAGAAAACTTATTATAAAAAATATCAATATTTACATGATTTTTTGTTTTTAAAGTAAGCGCCATAGCCATAATAATAAAAAAGCTAGATATGAAATATGACATTTCATAACTCCACTTGGTAGGTTGGTTAAAAACATAGCGGGAGATCACTTCATAAGTGACGACCAAAATTAAAATTAAGATCGTCCATGCAGAAAATTTTGCGACCTTTTCATTTAACAGTTCAATTCCTGCACATATTTTTTTGAAATTTTCCATATATACTATCTCCTTTTTAGAAATAGAGAGAAAGGTAGTGAGAGAGTTTGAATTATTCAAATTGAACTTTCCAAACTCCCTCACTTTTTTAATTACTCTGTTTCTGGTTTCATCAATGTCTTAAAGCTAATGTAACGCTCTCTATATTCTTTGATAGATTCCCAGGTGTCTTTAAATGTCCCACCAATCTCTTCTGATTTATCATCTAAATATTGAATCATATCTTCTTGTAACATTTGTTGAGTTTCTTGATCAACAGTAACCGTTTTCAAGTCTTTTTCTAAAAAGTATTCGTTAGCCTCTATACTTTTATGTAGATCTCGGGTGTAACTCCAAAGAGTTGTTGCTTTAGCAGTTGTTACAACAATTTCTTGCAAATCTTCTGGTAATTCGTTCCAAGCATCTTTATTAACTCCCAAATAGTACATCGTTGTAGGTTGATGCATACCTGGTCCTGTATAATATTTAGAAACTTCATGGAATCCTAAATCACGGTCAATATTAGGTGTAGCAAATTCCGCGGCATCAATAACTCCTCTTTCCAAACCTGTATATACTTCACCAGCAGGAGTAGACGTAACCGATACTCCACGGTTTCTTAAAATCTCTGCCCACCAACCTGCACCTCTATACTTTACTCCTTCCCAATCTTCGATATTTGACATTTCCTTATTGGACCATGCTAGAATTTCGGGTCCTGTAAATCCTAAAGGAATTACTTGGATATTAAGATTTGCCTCATCATACATTCTTTGCCAAAGTTCTAAACCGCCGCCTTCATATGTCCAACCAAGTCTCAAACTTTCATCCATAATCATTGGAATCGTCGTAAAAAAAGGAGCTTCGGGCATTTTCCCAATCCACATGTTAGTTGCAGCATGGTACGCATCTATGGTTCTCATATTTGTTGCATCCAACACTTCTCCCCCTCCCATTAACTGACCTGCAGCGTTTACTTCAATTTCTAATCTCCCACCTGATATTTTCTTTACATCTTCAGCCCATTTTTGAGGGATTTCTTGTAAATACATAGCTTCTGGCCATGGTGTAGCTAGTTGCCATTTAACCTTTTCTACTGTCCCTTCCCCCTGACTATTTACTGGTGAGACAGGATCGGGACTAACACATCCAAACAGTACAAATACCAATATCATTACATAAAGTAACCCTGAAAAACGTTTAATCATCTTATCCCTCCTAAATTTTCATATTTAATAACTAAGTCCTTCACCACTTTTTGTGGTACACGCACAATTCCAGAAACTTTTCGAAAGCCATATGCTCGTCTTTTAATGTTTTAAAGTTATAGATTGTTCCTTCAATTCGACCGGTTGTATACGGTGTGAGAAAATATTGAATAATGCATGCTTTTCATTTCTCTAGTGTATTGGTAACCTCATGATAAGCTTGCTTGCTTTTGCTTCATGGATCCAACTTTCTAGAAATGCTTCACCTATGAAATAAAGACTTACTTCATGTGTTATATTAAAATACTTTTCACTCAGAAAATTTCAAAGCTACATTCTTCAATTGCGTATAATTTCTCAGTGCCTCTAATCCTTTCTCTCGACCGAAACCACTCTTTTTGTATCCACCAAATGGCTGAGCGACTCCTCCTCCTGCACCATAGTGATTAATAAATACCTGACCACATTGTAATTGGTCTGTAATACGATGTGCCCTACTAATGTCTTGAGTCCAAATTCCTGCAGACAGACCATACTGAGTACTATTCGCAATTTCAATCGCTTCGTCTTCTGTTTCAAACGTAATTACAGATATGACTGGTCCAAAAATCTCCTCTTGAGCGAGCAAATGGTCGTAAGGAACGTCATCTAAGATGGTTGGCTGAAGATAATAGCCATCATCACAACCTTTAACCATTTGCCGTGTTCCCCCAGATACAACCCTAATTCCTTCTTGCTTTGCTAGATCAATAAATTTTTGAATACGGTTAAATTGTTTTTGAGATATAATTGGCCCAAAATCGTAATTATTAAGACCTGGTCCAATTGAAAGCCCTTCCATTGCTACTACAAGTTTCTTTATAAAATGATCCTTAATTGATTTTTCTATCACTAAGCGGGATCCCGCGGTACAAGTCTGACCTGAATTTTGTACAATCGCCTTAAGAACCCATTCAAGCGCCTGTTCTTCATTACAATCAGCAAAAACAATTTGTGGCGATTTACCTCCAAGCTCAAGTGTAACAGGAACAATATTTTTTGATGCCGACTCCATTATCTTCTTCCCAGTCTCTAACGAACCTACAAATGTGATATGGTTAATGTCAGGATGAGAAGAAAGTGCCGCTCCGGCCTCATGACCATAACCTGTTACAACATTTATGACACCCTTCGGAAGTCCTAGTGGCTCGAGCAATTCAACAAGTTTTAGTGCAGTTAATGGTGTATCTTCTGCTGGCTTCAAAACCATTGTATTTCCAGTTGCAATAGATATTGCAATGCTTCTTGCTGTAATTTGAAGTGGGTAATTCCAAGGGATAATATGTCCTACAATCCCAACTGGCTCACGTACAGTAAAGTCAATGATACCTGGTTGGACTGGGATCGTTTCTCCCAGTATTTTATCAGCAACTCCTGCGTAATATTCAAAATATAGTGCGGCGACCTCTACATCCGCAAAAGACTGAGCAAGTGGTTTTCCTACATTTAATGTTTCTAGCTTAGCTAATTCTTCTTTATTCTCTCGGATAATTTCAGCCACTTTATACAATAGTTTGCCACGATTATACGGCTTTGTTGTTTTCCACTCTTTTGAAACAAACGCTTTTCTCGCAGCTTTAACAGCAAGATCTATTTCTTCTTTATCTGTTCTTGGTACATATGCCAAAACCGATCCGTCTGCTGGATTTTTTACTTCTATTAATCTTGATTTATCAGCAGAGACTTTCCATTCACCGTCAATGTAGCATCCTTGTACATGTACATTAATTGTTTCCATTAATTATCTTCCCCTTTTCTACATCACGTTTTATTCGAAAAACCCTAATAATTATAATACAACTATTAAAAGAAACAGAAATTGAAATGTTAAAATTGTAAGCGTACTCATTTGACTGCTAAATAAGTTTCTATCAAGCACTTATATATTTCAACACCCTAAGCTTTTACCACTAAACTTCTTGCAATCTAGTTAAAGTATGTCCTTATACTGCCCTAAATTCCACGACCACCGTCTACATTTAGGGTTGCTCCTGTAACAGTTCGAGCAAGGTCAGATGCTAGGTAAAGTGCGGACTGTGCGACATCCTCTGGTTGAATAATTGATCCTAATGGAATACTATCCAAAAAGATTTTCTTTTTGTTCTCTTCCATTTGTGTTTCATCACCATCCAAAAATTGATTAATCATTGGCGTATCCGTCGGACCAGGATTAATTGCATTGACCCGAATTTTGTAAGGTGCCAACTCTAGTGCCAATGACTTAGTTAACATGATTGCAGCACCTTTTGAAGCACAATACGCATTCAACCCTGGACGTGCTCTCATTCCAGAAATAGCCGCTATGTTCACTATCGAACCGCTTTTCTGTTCTTTCATTACAGGAACTGCATACTTTGAGGTTAAAAAGATAGATTTAGCATTTACATTCATAATCCGGTCCCATTGCTCTAAACTTAAGTCCTCAATCGATGTGAAAACCTGAGGAATGCCAGCACAGTTTACCACTATGTCCACCCCATTGAAGGACTGAACTGACTCTTGAACTAAATTGGCAACTTCCTCGTCATTTGCGACATTGGCTTGAATAGACTTAACTTGTTTAGTTTCATAAGATGCAATGGCCGCCTCCGCTGCCTCTCCATTTAAATCTGCAAAAATAACATTTGAACCTTCTTCTACAAATAATTGTGCTATAGCTTTTCCCATACCAGATCCAGCTCCAGTAACAATAGCTGTTTTACCTTGTAACAATTTTTTATTCATTTTTCTAACTCCTTCTACAATTTTTGGTGAACCCTCAATAATTTACATGAAATTCGGAAAATACTTAATTCTCTAAATTATAGATATATTATTTCATAAATAAAAGGGGTTCACCATGAGAATTATATAATATAAGCTTTCATCAACTTTCCCGACGTGAATTTAATCTAAATCATTCCCAATATAAGTAATTTATCAACATTCAGAAAGAATGCAACGACAATCTTGATGTTATTTTAAAATAACCCTGCTAGTCCTAAAGTCTAGAGTTGAATCTCTCAGATTAGAAAGTACATTAAATTATACCTTCTTCTATAAGCTGTGATAATTGCTCATCAGTTAAACCTATTTTTTTGTAAACTTCTTGATTATGTTTTCCTAATGAAGGAGCAGCAGATTTTATTTTTCCTGGTGTCAATGACATTTTAGGTATGACATTATTAAGTGCCACCTCGCCCAGTTCTTCTGATGGTATTTTAATTATTGTTTCTCTAGCATTAAAATGCAGATCCTCAAAGACATCTTTTACAGAGTATATTGGAGCTACAGCTACTTCAAACGACTCAAAAATTTGGACGGCCTCTTTCTGTGTATGTTGTGAAACCCACTCACTAATAATTTTATCCAAGTCCTCTGCATATTTTAGTCTTGCACGATTATCTTTAAATCTTGGATCATTTAATAAGTGTTCTTGGCCTATTGCTTTAAAAACTCGTATTGCTGTGCTTGGTGTGCTTCCAGAAATAGCTATCCATTCGCCGTCGACTGTTTTATAAGCATTTCGTGGTGACGTTTGAGGAAGACGATTTCCGGATCTTCCTCTAATTAACCCCAATTGATCGAAATCAACTGTGTTACCTTCCAATAGTCTTAAAATTGGTTCATATAGAGCCAAGTCTAATACTTGTCCCTTATCCATCTTCTGTACGTCTCTAGCATAAAGCGCTACCATAACACCAAAAGCACCAAATATCCCAGTAATTCCATCTCCTAACGGTAATGCTGGTAAGGTAGGAGGCCCATCAGGAAAACCAGTAGTATAAGCAAACCCACTCATAGCTTCAGCTAGAGTACCAAAACCTGGCTTGCTAGAATATGGTCCGTATTGCCCAAACCCTGATACCCTCATTATGATTAACCTCGGATTTACTTCATGTAAAACTTCTGGTGCCAATCCCCAAGATTCTAATTTGCCAGGACGAAAATTTTCTATAAGAATATCAGTTTCTTTAACAAGTTCCAAAAGCAGTTCTTTACCCTTTTCCTTTCTTAAATCAAGAGTAATTGATTTCTTTCCTCTAGAAATCGCTTGCCAAAACAAAGGTATACCATCTCTTTGTTCTCCCCATCCTCGAATTGGATCTCCCTCTTTTGGCTTTTCCACCTTTATTACATCGGCGCCAAAATCCGCCATAAAAGTTGCGATCCAAGGGGCTGCAGCGGCAGTTGCTAAATCTATGATTTTAACACCTTCTAAAGCTTGTTTACTGATCCCTTCCATGTTATCACCTCACAAAAGTTTCTTTATTTATTTCTTCATATAATTTAACAACACGTTGAGCATTTTCCTTAATTGGATCCTCAATTAATCTACCATCAACCATGACACTACCTTCCCCATTTTTTCTCGCTTCTGTGAAAGTTTCTATTATTTTAACTGCTCTTTGGTATTCTTGTTCAGATGGCGCAAAAACTTTATTAGCAACCTTTATTTGCTCTGGATGTACAACCATTTTACCTGTATATCCCAATGAAGCCGCTGCTTGTGAGGTTTTTTCAAATCCCTCAATATCCTTCAAACCAACCCACGGACTGTCAATTACATGATCTAGTTTTGCAGAACGAGCATGTAATGCAATATTATATCTTGGTGTACTATATTGAGAATTAACATCAAAACCCTCATCTATTTTCATACCATAATCTAACGCAAAATCTACCCCACCAAATGTAAATCCTGTTATACGTTCTTCTACTCTCGCTACATCACTCAACTGTTTTAAGTTTACTAACCCTTCAACTGTTTCTATTAACGCTACGATTTTCACACTTCCAGGGTCCATCTTATATTCTCTTTCCATTAGCTCTATTGCAGCAACCGCTTTATAAAACATTGAAGCGGTTTCTACCTTTGGAAGAAAAATACCATTTAATCCAGGTCTTACTACATGCCTTAAGTCTTCAAGACCACGACATTCATAATACTCTTCACCTTGGCTCATTTTTGTTTGTTCAACCGCATTTATCCTAACATAAACTTGTGAATTCTCACTTCTCTCATGAATAGCTTGATAATGATGAGGTATTTTAATAGCAGTATCAGCTTTTTCAGCTGGTGGTACAGCATCCTCCACATCAATAACTGTTACATCCGCACCCATTGTTCCAGCTTTCCCTAACATCTTTTCACGATTTCCAGGCGTAAACATCCATGATCTTGCTTTAAGCATTTTTTATTCCTCCTAAAATATATTAAAAAAATAAAATGACTTTTAATATGACTCTAACAATATTTATTTAATTAGTTATTTTATTGGTTTCTCTAATAAATTCAGCTTTCTTTATTACATTTTCCGCCAATTTTATTGAAGCTGCATCAATCATCTTACCATTTAGTGAGACGGCACCAGCCCCTTTGGCAACACCTTCTTTATAAGCCTCCAACATCAACTCTGCTCTTTCAATCTCCTCTGCTGTAGGCGCATAAATTTCTTGAGCAAGACTCACCTGGTTTGGGTGAATTACCCACTTACCATCACATCCAAGAGCAGAAGAGATCAAAGCTGATTGTCTAAAACCCTCAGGATCATCAAATGCTCCATATGTGCCATCTATTGCTTGGATACCAGCTGATTTGGCTGCGACAACCATTTTACTTATGGCATAATTCCAACGATGTCCTGGATATTCAAATAATTCTTCACCACCATGACCTCCGATAGCTGAAGTTCTCGCACCAATTGAGGCACTGTAGTCAGCAATTCCGAAAATAATGGCTTCTAAACGCGGTGAGGAAAAAGCAATTTCCTCAACATTCATCATCCCTTGTGCTGTTTCAATTAAACACTCAATACCAATTCTTTTACTAATATTATTTGCCATTTCCAATTGGGAAAGAAGTGTTTCTACCACATAAATATCAGCCGCAACATTAACTTTTGGTATTAAAATAATATCAATGTTTTCTTTTACAGCTTCTACAACTTCAATAATATCTTTATAGGCAAATTCTGTATCTAAACTATTTATTCTTACTATTCGAGTTGTACTTCCCCAATCCAATTCATTTAAAGCAGTAATAATATTTTTTCTGGCATTCCCTTTTTCAGATGGTGCAACCGCATCCTCAAGATCAAGGAAAACAGCATCAACATTCATTTTCGAAGCCTTTTCAATAAACTTCCACTTCGAAGCTGGTACCGCCAACTCACACCTACGTAACCTATTAACTGACATACGCTCACCTCATATTAATCTTTTGAAAACTATACTATGTTATGGTTTATTTGGATACAAAAAAGGAATAGCCAATAGGAAATAAAACACTTTCCTTACTGGCTATTCCTTGTTGTATCTTGAAAGGCTAATTTCAAGAAAATGCAAGAAACTCAGTTTGTTATTTTTCTTGTAATTGACTAAATTTTCTACATAAATCTTTTATCGCAGCAATAATTGAATTTTTTGCTCCTCCAAAATAAAAATCATTTATTCTTTCTTCTAATTCTTCTCCATTCAACAAACTGCACCCTAACAATAATTCTACTAGATATTCTCTCGCTACCTCAGTAGCAAGTGTTGTATCAATCTTTACAATTACACCATAAGTTGAATCTACAATAGCAACTAAAGCAAAATGGTCAAAAGTTTTTTTTACAGCTACACCTTCAGGTAATTTTGACCTTCCAACTACTAGTACAGTTTTCTTTGAAATTTCTTTTGTATCCATTTAAACCATTTACCCCTTTTGATCTAAATTTATTATAATTGCTAAATTATATAGTTGTCAATATCTTTAGAAAATTTTAATTCCTCTATCATCCCAAATAATAAATTAAGTTGTTAACTCCCTACCAATTAGCATCCTTAAGAAGAACGAGATTACATTTTCATAGTTACCGTAATATTAAACAACGCACGGGAGCTAGCCCTTGTTGTAAATAACGAAATCCTAATTAATACATCGATCAAAGAAAAAAATCAAATTTAATATATACAAATTTCGGATGAAAAAAATTGGTCTTAGTAACCAGGTGCATAAAGCTCCACCCACTAACATAGCAGTTAGGATTTCCATCATCACTATTAATACAAATCCTTTGTTCATTCCAAATGGCCGCATAATAAATTCAGCAACGGTATTTGCATTGGGGTTAGCCGACGGATTACCGTTTGTATCAAGCCAACTCCCTCTGGAAAATGTTTATCTAGACGCTTATATTCATAGATTTTACCGAGTGCCATAACCCCGATGGATATATCAAGAATAACATTAGATAACATAATTCTTACTCATAGATATTTCAACGCAACATTTTTTACTTGAGTATAATTTCTTATTGCTTCTAGACCCTTTTCTCGACCAAAACCACTTTTTTTGTATCCACCAAACGGTTGGGCGATCCCGCCACCAGCACCGTAATGATTAATAAATACTTGACCACATTCAAGTTGATCCGCTACACGATGAGCTCTACCAATGTTTTCAGTCCAGATCCCTGCAACAAGACCATATGGAGTTCCGTTTGCGATCGTAATCGCTTCCTCTTCTGTTTCAAAGGTTGTTACGGTTAGAACTGGGCCAAAAATCTCCTCTTGAGCAAGAAGATGGTTAGCTGGTACATTATCTAAGATAGTAGGCTCTAAATAATAACCTAATTCACATCCCTCTATAGGTTTACGCTCTCCGCCTGTTGCTATCCTAATCTCATCTTTCTTTATGAGAGTGCAGCTCCTGCTTCATAACCGTAACCTGTAACAACATTTACAACACCTTTTGGTAACCCTACTGTTTCTATTAATTCAACTAACTTTAGCGTTGTTAACGGAGTATCTTCTGCTGGCTTTAGAACCGTTGTGTTTCCAGTTGCTATCGATACTGCAATACTCCTTGCGGCAATTTGAAGAGGATAATTCCACGGGATAATGTGTCCAACACCCCCAATCGGTTCGCGAACAGTATAATCAATTATTCCTGGTTCAACTGGTATCGTTTCGCCAAGAATCTTGTCCGCAACCCCTGCGTAATATTCAAAATATCGTGCGGCAATTTCTACATCCACATTGGATTGAGCTAATGGCTTACCTACATCAAGGGTTTCTAATTTAGCTAATTCTCCCTTATTTTCGCGGATAACTTCTGCGATATGATAAAGAACCTTGCTACGATTATAAGGTTTGAATGCTTTCCATTCTTTTGAAAGAAATGCTGTTTTTGCTACTTTTACAGCAAGATCAATCTCCTCTTTACCTCCTCTAGGAACATAAGCTAAAATCGACCCATCTCCTGGATTTTTAACTTCTATTAATCTTTCTTTTTCCAGGACAGTCCATTCACCATCTATATAACATCCTTTAATCTGTACATCAATCGCCTTCACTTTTTATATCCCCCTTCCACCATCTACATTGAAAATAGCACCTGTCACAATAGCCGCTTCCTTTGAACATAAATACACTAGTGAATTGGCAATATCATTTGGATTGATTAATCTTCCCATAGGAACACTTTTCTTAAATGTAGTCTCCTTCATTCCTTCAACATCTGTACCCTTAGATGTAAATTGCCCAAGCATATTTGTATCTGCTGGACCAGGATTCACTACATTTACGCGAATTCCATATTCAGCCAATTCAATAGCCAATGCTTGCGATAAGGAAACAGTAGCTCCTTTTGAAGCGATATAAGCATTCAACCCTGGGCGAGGCCTCACCATAGATATAGAAGCAATATTTACAATTACTCCAGTCCCTTGCTTCTTCATATAAGGTACAGCGGCACGGCAAGTTAAAAACGGAGCATTTGCATTTACACACATAATTTTTTCCCAATCTGCTAAGCTAACCTCTTCAATCGGTGTTGCTGACTGGGCGATACCAGCAATATTTATAAGACCGTCTATACGCTTAAATTTTTCAATTGCCATTAGAAAAACCTTTTCAACGTCATCTTCCTTTGTTAAATCAGCAGCAATCGGTAAAAGACGATCGCTTTCCTCTATACCGTCCACATTTAAATCAATAGCAGCTACAAAAGCTCCTTCTTCTAAAAACCTGTTCACAGTTTCTTTTCCCATTCCACCCTGTGCACCTGTTACAATGAACACTTCATTTGCTAATCTCATTTTTTACCTCCCGACTTTCACTAATAATAATCGTTGTATAGCACTCCGTATTGCTGAACCCATCTCACTAGTAGTTGAATTACCTCCTAAATCAGGAGTCATTACCTTTCTTTCTATTAGAACCTGTTCAATTGATTGCAAAATAACTGCAGCTAAATCCTCTCTTCCTAAATGATCGAGCATTAACGCTACTGACCAAATCTGTGCGATCGGATTTGCAATGCCTTTACCCGCAATATCAGGAGCAGAACCATGGACTGGCTCAAACATCGATGGGAATTCCCCTTCAGGATTTAAGTTTGCAGATGGGGACAGGCCAAGTCCTCCCACTATTGCTGAGCCTAGGTCACTTAAAATATCTCCAAACAGATTAGAAGCAACGACAACAGCGAAATCCTCTGGCCTCGACACGAAATATGCCGCAAGTGCATCAATGTAATAACTTTGAAGTTTAATAGACGGAAATTCCTGAGCTACATCAAGTACAGCTTCATCCCAAAGTTTCATTGAATGAACAATAGCATTGGACTTGGTTGCACTTGTCACAGTACCTTTTCCATGCTTTTCTGCGTATTGAAAGGCAAATCTAGTAGCTTTTTCTGTACCTGCCCTTGTAATAATAGTGTTTTGAACAGCAACTTCTTGATCAAGCCCCTGATACAATCTACCACCACTATTTGAATATTCACCTTCAGCATTTTCTCGAACAATCACAAAATCAATATCTTCGCCAGTAAACCGACAAGACACACCTTTCAATAATTTTACCGGTCGAAAAT
>NZ_JAFLJM010000031.1 GCF_017745675.1 Alkalihalobacillus sp. BA299 | reverse complement strand
CAATTAAGAGCAAGCTCTTAATTGGTCCGCTCGACTTGCATGTATTAGGCACGCCGCCAGCGTTCGTCCTGAGCCAGGATCAAACTCTCCATAAAAGTGTTTGATTAAGCTCACTTCCACAGGATGTGGTGGCTTCGATGTTGCGAACAGGACGTTCGCGTTCTTAATCGAAGATCATTCATCACTGTGACGTTTTAAAACATTGACGAGATATCATGTATCTCTTTATTTCGCTTGGCTTTTTGTTCAGTTTTCAAAGGACTCCATCACTCGTAAGCGACTTTTATATTATATCAATCAGCACTTGCGCTGTCAACAACTTTTTTTGATAACTTTTTCTTTCAGAAACTGTTTCGTTGACAACGAAAATAAATATACCAAGTATACGAATAAAAATCAATAACTTTTTTCGAGAAAAATATCCCATTTTAAACTCTGCCGTTTTACAAATTCTAAAACACACTTCTAGTAACAAACAATATTCTCGGATAAATGGGCTTTCCATCAAATTACCTTATTTGTTTAATCAAAGTTACTTTTAACAAAGCAAATCAAAAAGGACCACAATACTGTGGCCCTATAAGAAACGAGTTATTCTGTTAAAAACGCAAAATATAAAAGGAAAACAACAAATAGAACGTACATAATCGGATGGACTTCTTTACCTTTTCCTTTTACGATCATCGTTAATGGGTAGAAGATAAACCCTAAAGCGATACCTGTAGCAATGCTATACGTTAACGGCATCGAAATTATTGTTAAAAAAGATGGTACTGCAATCTCAAACTGCTTCCAATCGATTAAGCCAAGCGAAGAGGCCATCAATACCCCAACAATAATAAGTGCTGGAGCTGTAACTTGTGGTGTCACGACAGCTAATAGTGGTGAAAACAGTAATGCAATTAAAAAGAATGCTGCAGTGACTAATGACGTAAAACCTGTACGCCCTCCTGCTGCTACCCCTGATGATGACTCAATGTAAGCTGTTGTAGTTGATGTCCCTAAAATGGCACCAATTGAAGTTGCACTCGAGTCTGCAAGTAATGCTTTATCAGCTCGAGGCAGTTTATTATCTTTGACAAACCCTGCTTGGTTAGCAACTGCGTATAACGTTCCTGCTGTGTCAAAGAAATCTACAAATAAGAAAGTTAAAATAACAACTAATAATTGAAGAGTTAAAATCTCTCCCCAACCTACTTCACCAATATAAAAGAACGCTTCTCCAAAAGTAGGAGCTAAACTAGGGACAGCACCTACGATTCGGGAGGGCATATTAATCAAATTAACAGCGATACCTGCTATAGCCGTTAAAATCATCCCGTAAAAAATACCACCTTTGACTCCACGAACCATCAGAATAACCGTAACGATTAATCCAAAAATAGCAAGTAAAGTTGGGCCTGCTGTCATATCTCCAAGTGTTACAGCTGTTGCTTCAGAAGGTACGACGATCCCTGCACTCTTTAAACCGATAAACGCGATAAACAAACCAATACCAGCACCAGCAGCATACTTTAACTCTGCCGGAATCGCATTAATGATAACTTCACGAATCCCTGACAATGTAATTAGAATAAAGATGATACCTGAAATAAATACACCGAACAACGCAACTTGCCACTCGATCCCCATACCAATAACAACAGAAAATGCAAAAAACGCATTTAAACCCATACCTGGAGCTAACGCAATAGGATAGTTGGCGACGACCCCCATAATAATTGTACCGATGGCCGCGGCTAAAGCTGTTGCTACAAACACAGCCCCCATATCCATACCTGCCGCACTTAAAATGTCTGGGTTAACAAAAAGAATGTAAGCCATTGATAAAAATGTTGTTATACCCGCAATCGTCTCCTGTTTGTAGCTAGTTCCGTGTTCCTTAAAACGAAAAAAGCGATCCATTGAAAATAACCTCCTCAAAAATGTTTAATTAACTTTCCCAGATTTTCAATAAATCATTTGAGACTGGCTCAAAAGCAAAAAAAGCCCTAGGTTTCTACCTAGAGCTTTTACGACAAAAAATCTGGAGGCAACATATAACGACACTCGCCACATATGTTGACATCCGATCTTTCGTAGTTAAGCCATTTACGGTAGCTTGGTAGAGACTCACGGGCCCTATTCCCGTGATTATACGAATGACGGTTCTAATTGCTTAAAGATAGCATTAGTTTATCAACATAGCAGTGGCGTGTCAATATAAATCACGAACATTTTACATTATTTCCATGTTATTGTTCGTGTTACTCCCACTCAATTGTTGCTGGTGGCTTTGATGTAATATCATAAACCACTCGATTCACGTGTTTCACTTCATTTACAATACGAGTTGAAATGACTTCTAATACATCATAAGGGATACGTGCCCAATCAGACGTCATTCCATCAATAGATGTAACTGCACGAATACCTACTGTGTAATCATACGTTCTTGCATCCCCCATCACTCCAACACTTCTCATATCAGGGAGGGCTGTGAAATACTGCCATATTTCGCGATCTAAGCCTGCTTTTTTGATTTCTTCTCTTAAAATCGCATCTGATTCGCGAACTATTTCTAGCTTATCTTCAGTGATCTCACCAAGTACTCGAATTCCTAACCCCGGGCCTGGGAATGGCTGCCTCCAAACAATTTCATCAGCGATCCCTAATTCTGAACCAAGCTTACGTACTTCATCTTTAAACAACGTATTTAATGGTTCAATTAACTCAAATTTCATATCTTCCGGTAGTCCACCAACATTATGATGGGATTTAATCGTCTGAGCTGTAGCTGTTCCACTTTCAATAATATCTGTATAGAGAGTACCTTGAGCTAAAAAGTCCATATCCGTTAACTTTGAAGCCTCTTCTTCAAATACATATATAAATTCATTTCCGATAATTTTACGTTTTTGTTCAGGGTCTTTAACGCCAGCTAACTTTGAAAGGAAGCGTTCCTGAGCATCAATTTTAATAACATTCATATTGAAGCCTTCACCGAACGTTTCCATAACACTTTCTGCCTCGCCTTTACGAAGTAAACCATGATCAATGAACATACACGTTAATTGATCTCCAATCGCCTTATGAATAAGAACAGCAACGACTGAGGAATCAACCCCTCCACTAAGCGCACATAATACTTTTTTATCACCTACAAGGTTACGAATTTTTTGCATTTCAAGCTCAATGAAGTTCTCCATTGACCAGTTACCTTCACATTCGCATACTTTATATACGAAATTCTCCAATAGTTGATTTCCATATTGTGAGTGACGAACTTCCGGATGGAATTGTACTCCATAATATTTTCGTGATACATCACTCATAGCTGCTACTGGACAAGATGGATTTTGTGCATCCACAACAAAGCCTTGAGGAGGAGCGATAATTTTATCTCCGTGACTCATCCATACCGACTGCTCAAGTGGAAGTCCATCATATAACTTTGAAGGATTCTCGATTTTAATTATGGCTTTTCCGTATTCACGATGTTCAGCAGCTTCGACTTTCCCGCCAAAATGTTGCGTCATCAACTGCATCCCATAACAAATTCCTAAGACCGGAATCCCTAAGTCATAAATCGCTTCGTCACATTTAGGCGCACCCTCTACATACGCACTATTTGGCCCACCTGAAAAAATAATTCCTTTTGGGTTCATTTTCTTAATTTCTTCTGCAGTAATAGTATTCGGATGTAGTTCACTGTATACACCCAAATCACGAATACGCCTTGCAATTAGTTGGTTATATTGCCCACCAAAGTCTAGTACAACAATCATTTCATTGATGTTCTCCATCATTCATCCACCCTCTATTATGATTTCGCTTATAGACATTCATTCGTCTACATGCCGACTACGAGAAGTTGATTTCCCTTATGTAGTAAAAGTATAGAAAAAGCTAGAATTCCTTCGTTACTATGCTGCGAAGACAGAATCCTAGCCTACTCTCTAATATCCCGCCTTCATAGTCAGATTATTTACGGTAATCCGGTAGAAACACTTAGGCCCTATTCCTAAGGATATATGAAGGTATAAATTAATAAAATTACGGATTTATTTTATCAATGACCTGCAGCATGGTCAAGAACCGATCTTTTTAATTAAATTTTCCCACAATTTTCGGTTTTGTTTCCAAACCTCTTTTGGGTGAGTATTTCCATACGATACTTTTTCATAGTTTAACGTAATTTCTGTCATCTCATTCATGGAATAAAAAGAATCGATTCGCTCTGCAAATTCACGTAACGTTTCACTGCGTTTTTTTACCAGCCCTTTATAACCTAAAAACCAAATAAGAGAGTGATATGCTAACTCAAACGCTCTTTCATTACTCGGTTTTCCATACCGATACAGTAAAAATTGAACTAAAATTCTTTTTCTAAAAACAAAACTAAAAATCACTACCATTAATAAAGTGCAGACTATAAGGAACCAAAAAACATAATTAAAGAAAAGCCCGTCTCTATTAATTCCTCCAGCTGCGACCTCCTCTTCTTGAACATCTGCAAGCGTTTCTTCTACTTCTGGCTCAACTGTTGGATTTTCCATTTCACGTTCCCACTGTTCTTCTAATTCAGGTGTTTCAAATACAAAGTTCGATGCATTATTAAAGCCCTGAGTCGGTTCAAACGGAACCCACCCATGTCCAGGAAAATACACTTCAACCCAAGAATGCGCATTAGCATTTGTAATTTGGTACTGACGATTGCCATCATCAAGATCTTGGACTCTCTCTCCTTGGGTAAATCCCTTCACCCATCTTGCAGGAATACCAATGGTACGTAACATAACGACCATCGAAGTCGAATAATTATCACAATATCCAAGCTTGGTCTCAAACAAAAATTGATCGACGTAATCTTGATCAAACTCTGGTACAGCTACATTTTTCGTTTCATATCTAAATCCTGACATTCGGTAATACCGTTCAATTGCTTTTACTTGGTCATAACGATTACTGTAGTTTTTCGTTATATCCTCAGCCAACTCACCCACTCGATCCGGTAATGAATTAGGAAGCTGTAAATAAATATCTTGAATTTCTTCAGGATCTCCTCCTGTAATCTCCCTTAATCTCGAGACTGAAAATTGCGGTTCTAAAAAAGATAAATGATAGGATTCAAGATGAATAGGATCATCGCCATAATAGGTATTTCCTCTTCCGGTATGAGCATCAAAAAAAACAGATATATCGATGATTGAACCGGCAGAAATATCAGTTGGCTCTCCCGCATAAAAAATATGTTCGAAGTTTTGGTACGGTTCAAATGCAATTGCTGCTTCTACTTCATTCACCTCTACTTTATGCTCAAACAGTGGATAATACATTTCCACTTGTTCTTCTGGTGTCGATACCTCCCAGCCTTTTCCTGTATAAAAATCCTTAGATTCCCCGCGCCAGTATTGTCCTTGAGGCGTCACGACCTGAAATACTGGTGTATCATCATCCTCGAATCCGCCACCAAGTCTACCATCATAATTTCCATAGCCAATTCGCTGACGCAACACTCCAGTTCCCTGACCGGTCTCCATCCCAATCGCAGCTTTCATATACGGTATAGGGTCCGCCCATTGTGGTTCATACTTAGGAGCTGCATATCCAAAGCTACTTGCTAATAAGAGCACAACACAGAGAGAAGCTATTAAGCGAACTGGTAAAATACTTGAAAACGTCTTTACATTCTCCCGTTCAATCGTTCGATATAATGTCATTAATCCTAAAAGTAAGAAGCCGACCATAAATATTCTGACGATTGAGTAACTCGCATCATACGGTGTAAACGTGTCTATTACTGAAATGTAAATAATTGTAAATAATAAGAAGAATAATATCCGTTTAGCATATACGGTCCAGAAAAAGAGCAGATAGCTCATAACAGCTAATAAGATGAAGAATAATAGACTTCTAAACATATCTGTAAGACCTGTCCAATGACCAGCTGACATCATCATGACATTATGTGTAAAGTCACTCACCAATATTTCAAACCAATGAAACGTCAAAAAAGGGCCTTCTAAGAACATCAAATGAAGCCCGTAAAAAATCAATCCCAATTTAAGAGGCAATGAAATCCATACTTTAACTTGCATAAATGTTAAAAAGGAAAAAAACAATGTTACCCCAATAAAAAATGAGATGTAACCTGTATCTGTAATATAAGGTAAAGGTAAAAGCCATTCTAAAAGAAGGATGTAACTTAACATATAAAGAAAGAAATGCCTTCCCTTATTTGTTTTCACCGTATTCGCTACCAAAGACATCACCTGCTTTTCATCAGTTCCGTGTTAAACTTTTGATCTGTAAATTGATAGACTTTCACATTTTGCATTCGAAGTGACTGAACATATTGTTGTTCTTCAACGTGGCCAGAAACCCAACAAACGATTATACTAATTTTCATCGCTCTCAAATACTGAAACCACTCATAGTCTTGCTCATTTAAAGAAACAGTTACTATCATAATCGTTCCATTACGATAAGGCTCCAACAATTTTGCTTCCGTTGGGTAAAACGGTTTCTTTTCTCCTTTTACTTTTGCCAGATGATAATAAATCATTTGATAATGTTCTAAAGTCGTACTCGGAGGTAGCACTTCAGGTTCTACTCCAATACTTACAAAGCTTAAAGCGTTATGACTTTCATAACTATGTTCAGCAATTGACGCTGTCAATTCAACCGCCCTTTCAAAAGACTCCTTAACATTTGTTCCAACATATCGATTAAAAAACAAATGATATGATTCTCCTTGTGATGCTTCAAATTCCTTTGTCATCAATTTTTCACTTCGAGCTGAATGCTTCCAATCAATACTTGTTAACCGGTCTCCTGGGATATAATGGCGAACGCCAGCAATTGAAAGCTCTTCATCTAATGAATGCGCAAATGATACACTTTCACCAAAGCCACCACTTGAGTGAACATTCCAGCTTTTTAAAGATTGATAGTGAGGAAAAACAAGAATCTTAGTTTGTACCTTGACGGTTTTCTTTCGTTCAAAAAATCCAAACATATCCCCGATGACAACCTCAACCTCACGAAAATGGTGCTCACCCCTTGGAAGATTGCTAATGGTGTATTGAAAGGAGAGTGACTTTTTTAATGAGAGAAAGAAAAGTGCGCTATTATTCACATCATAGCTCGCCTCTAATTCATGAGGAATATGATCTCTCACTCTAACAAAGCAAAACGGGTGAATGATTTTGTTTTTAACATAAACTTCAACTTCAATATCATCATAGGCTCTTAACGTGTCAGCACTTACTTTCCTATAGGCTTCAATTCGTTGAAACGTAAAGAAAAAGACACTCATTGATAATAAACTAATAACGACAATACTATAAAATAAAAACCAACTGACAAACCCACCTTGGAACATAGCATAGACAAATAGAGTCACGTTTAAGAGCAATAACAACAAAGGCTTTAGTGCCTTTTTAATAGCAGCAAAGAAAAACTTCATCGACGAGCCGCTTCCTTTTTAGCAGTAGGAACAGGAATTTTTTCTAATATGTTTTTAATTACATGCTCGGAGGTCATTTTCGCCATGCTCATATCTGTTTTTAATAGAATGCGATGTGAAAATGTATATGGGGCTAATCGTTTAATATCGTCTGGGATCACATAATCTCTTCCTTGCAAATAAGCATAGGCTTGTGCTGCTTTCATAATTGCAATAGACCCACGCGGACTAACACCTAAACGAATTCCTGAGTTCGAACGTGTTTCACTTACTATACTTAAAATATAATTCTTTACTAAATCATTCACGAAAATATCTTTAACGCGCTGTTGAATTTCAATCACTTCTTCAAGGGAAATGACGGATTCTAGCTTTTCAATGGGGTGCCCCTTTTCGATTCGTTCTAAAACGTCAAACTCTTCCGCAAATGAAGGGTACCCGAGTTTTAACTTAAATAGAAACCGATCTAATTGTGCTTCTGGCAACGGATACGTACCTGCATACTCAATTGGATTTTGTGTAGCCATAACGAAGAATGGTTTACTAAGAGCCATCGTCTCTCCATCCACCGTGACATTTCCCTCTTCTAATGATTCAAGTAATGCCGCTTGCGTTTTCGGTGACGTGCGGTTGATTTCATCTGCTAATACGATATTAGCCATGATCGGACCCGGACGAAACTCAAAGCTCATCGTCTTTTGGTTGTATATCGATACACCCGTAACATCTGAAGGTAATAAGTCGGGGGTAAATTGTATTCGCTTAAACTCTGCACCTAATGTTTTGGCAATCGCTTTGACCATCATTGTTTTCCCTACACCAGGAACATCTTCAAGAAGAACATGTCCACCTGAGAGCATTGCTACAATACTTAATTCGACTTCTTTTCGTTTTCCGACTACAACTTTTTCAATATTATCAATTGCTTCTCCAAGTCGATCTCTTACGTTAGCCATACCAAAATACCTCCATTTTCAATTACAACCTGTCTACTATTATCTTAGCATGTTAAAATACACACGCCACAACCTTTCATTTCCAATTTTACTATAAGTCTCGTTTATATAGGCGAATAATAGTTTAATAATATCGTTAATTCTGAATAAATTTGCAGTTACTCCCCCACGAAGCTTTACTGTGACTTCTTAACCACTTACTACCTAATCCTTTTTATACAAATTACTTTTCTCCCAAAAAAGAAAAAGCCGTTGTTGCACAACAGCTTACAAACATTAAGAACGCTGAATCCCTGAAGTAGAATAACTTTGAATCATCTTTTGTAAATTTTTGTGCGACTCTCTTAATTTAATCGTTTCCTCAATAATCCTTTGGAAACCTTCCAAATCTTTATCAGATGCATTTAATACAGACTTAGGAATACCTTCGGCGATTTGTTGTAAGGATAGATCACGGCTCACGACATTGACCACCTTTCTCTACATTTGTTGGACTTGTATTTTGCCCTCTATAATTATTACTAAGAGAAAGTTGAATTTCCTGCATTTGACTGCTCAAAATTTATCTACAAGTATCAGCAGATTTTTTCAAGAATAGAAAATATCATAACTAATATCACAAAAAACGACGGGAAAACTAAAAAATCTTAATATCTTGTATTTTTACACCATTTTAATTAAAATCCAACATAAAATAGTTTTAGGATTACCTAATTTTTTCTCTAGTTCCTTACTTTTATAAATATCGGTAACACCTGTTTCAAAGCCTATTTCTTTATGATTAGACAATCTTTTTTCTGAACTCAAGGCTTTCGTCTATCCCCTCATTTAAAATCTTCACCTTCCACAAAGTATGAAACCCCCATACCAAAAACCACCGCCCAAAATGGGGCACCGATGTCAAAAATAGTGATGTTAGCCATTGCAATGATTAAGGAGGTAAACGCTCCATACTGAAACTTCCCACTCGCAAAAGCATTGCTTAACGCTTTAATTAAGATGGGTACGAGGACGAGCCCTACTAAGATTTGTAGGATCTCATGTGGATAGATTGATAGGAACGAGTAAACATAATAAGCAAAAACTCCAAATAAGAACGTAAAAAACGATGCCCATATTGCGGCTATGTAACGTCTCTTTTTTGGACCGGTCATCGGATCACTCAGAGCCCCAACAGGTACACCTGAAGTCGTTACACTATGAGTACCAAAAAAAGACCCTAGCATGGTCGCGACTCCTGTATATAACGTCATCTTATTCACATTCGGATGATAATTTTCGGATTTAAGGATAGAAGCTCCAATTGTAACTTCTGCACTAAGGACGATAAGCATTAGGGGGAAGGATACACTAAAAACCACCTTCCAGGAAGGTTCCCAAAAGGAGAGAGCTGGAGATACCCATTCCGATTCATTCAACATTTGAAAAGGGATGGACCCATACAGGCCTATAAAAATAGTTACAATAATCATCGACATCAGTACTGGAGGAATTAGCTTAGTTGTCCTCATTGTCAATAAATAGGTAACGATCGCGATGCCTCCATAGAGCAAATGACTAGTCGTTATTACAACAATATTCACTGCATAATGAATCATCGCCCCGGCAAACATTGCCATTACAATTTGCGGTTTAATAAATTGTATAATTTTATCATAAAGTTTAAAGACCCCAATCAATACGATCAATAAACCTGAAACGGCATAGCCAAAGGTTGCTGTAGATATTGGGGTGACATAGAGGACAGAACCGATAAAAACGATCGCTGGCACCGACATCGTCGCATTAAGTGGCTGCTTCGTTTGCCACGCTATGAGAAACCCCAGACACCCAGCTAACACATATGCTCCAAAAATCCAGCTAACAATAATCTCAGCGGAAAGATTATGCCTTTGTGCCACCTCCAAGACTACTAGTGTAGGGGTGACACATGTCATAATCGTTGCTAAAATCCCAGATGAAATAATGGGAAGTGTTGATTTTCGGACTATCATTGTAATTAAACGTAACATGATAACCTACCTTAAGTGTTTGAAATAATATAAAATTTTCACCACTATTTCTAGTGATCTACCGTTCCGAATTTTTAAGAAAACTCCTCATTGGGTGTCCATTCCATGCTCTGCTAGCGGTACTTGATAGCCAGGATAATCTGGGATGGGAGTTTTAATGACTGATCCAGAACTACAATCTATTAAATGAACGCCTAATTCTTTCATTTTTTTCGAATAATAGACGTAATCATCAACACTGTTTCCTTCTGAGGAATATTCAGTTGCTGACACTCGAACAAATAGTGGCTTTTTCCACACTTGTATTATTTCTTGTAATAGCTCTTCTAAAAATCGAAATCTTCGATCACGACTTCCTCCATAATTATCATCTCGTTTATTTGATAACGGCGATAAAAACTCGTTAATTAAGTATCCATGAGCCGCATGAAGCTCGATCATATCAAAACCAGCTCGATTCGCACGTCGCGCACCATCTACAAAGCTCCAATCGCGACTTGAATGTCTTCTATACTCATTTCTAACGGAGTTTTACGGTCTTCTGCAAAAGGAATTGGAGAAGGTCCGATAATCTGACCACTCACATCTGCTTTTCGACCTGCATACGAAAGTTGTATTCCAGCTTTTGAATCATTTAAGTGAATTAAATCTAAAACTTCCTTTAATCCACTAATGTGATCATCCTCCCATATTCAAGAGTTACTGTTGTTTTAAGAAATCATCATTTTTCAAATCCGTCACAAACATATGGCCTGGTGCATGGGTAATCACATACGGAATTTTTGAGTGGATCGCAACGGATTGAGGAGTTACTCCACATGCCCAAAATACAGGGGTTTCCCCTTCATCCACCTCTACATATTCACCAAAGTCAGGCTTGGAAACCTCCTGGATGCCAATGTCTGCAGGACTTCCTACGTGAACTGGTGCTCCATGCATATTCGGAAATTGCGCTGTCACATCTATTGCCTTTTGAACCAATTCATTTTTAATTGGCCGCATTGATACAACAACTGGTCCACTGAAAGGACCAGCTTGCTTAGTTTTCATATTCGTTATATACATTGCCACATTTTTATTTTGTTCAATATGTTTTAACGAAACATTTTCTTTTAAAAGCTGGTTTTCAAATGTAAAGCTACAGCCGATTAAAAACGATACAAAATCATCTTTCCAAATAGGACTAAGATCTCTAAGCTTCTCTTTTAGGTGACCGTTCTCATAGACGTAGTACTGAGGAATATCGCGTCTAATATCAGATCCTGGTGCAAGAGCTGATTCAATTTCGCCAGCTTCTATTACATCGATGATCGGGCAGGATTTAGGATTTCTAATGGCAAACAGAAGAAAATCAAAAGCATATTTTTGAGGGACAATCACTAAATTTGCTTGAACATAATCACTACACATCCCAGAAGTGTGTCCATTAAATTCACCATTTCTAACTTTTTCTCTTAATTCTTTTGGGTGCATTTCGCTTACCTCCTCACATAATTTAAAAAGGTATTTTCATATTCAACTCTTTTGAAATAGCCATCATATTTTGCATCCTTCTCGGCTCAATGGGAATACCTTTGCTCATCCTTTCTTGATAAATCTTGTGAGTTCGTTCACCAGGTATATGAATTTCATTAACACCAGGTGCTTTTTCTGACCCCTTCAAACTTTTAACGACTTCATGAATACGTTTTTTAAACTCTTCCTCAGGCATAAAGCCATTAATATTAATCGCACCGATGAAGTGACTAGTGTTTGTTGGTTTATCGACATGCCCGTAACTTAAAACTTGATTAAGAAAAGCCCCTCCCCCTAGTACACCAGAGAGGATGTCTGCAAATAAACCAAACATAAATCCTTTGTGCCCTCCAACTGGTAACACCGAACCCTTCATCGCTTCATTTGGGTCATTGGTTGGCTCGCCGTCTGCATTAAGTGCCCATCCATCTGGTATTGACTTATCAGCATTCGAATAGACAACAAGCTTCGTCCAATTAGATACCGTTGTGGCTGTATCCATTACAATTGGGAACTCATCTCCTGGAACCGCTATACACCAAGGGTTTGTTCCTAACATCGGTGTTCTCCCGCCATAAGGTGCCGAAACAGGATCAGCATTTGTGAGGACAATGCCGATCTTCCCTGCTTTAGCAGCTTTTAAAGCATAATATCTGGCAGCCGTTAACGATGTCGAATTTCGAACGACAACAAAGCCACTGCCAAACAAGTCAGATTTTCGCATGGCTAAGTCCATTGCTAAGTCTCCCATTACTTGTCCAAATCCTGCTTGAGCATCAACTACAGCCGTTGTATGTGTTTCATGAACAACCTGAAATTCTGCTTTAGGATTACTTCCTCTATTGAGTGCTCGCTTCACCCACAATCCCATTTTATAGGTCCCATGAGTATCAACACCAAGTAAATCAGTTTCAACCAATACTTCTGCCATAATGGTCGCATGTTCATCTGAAAGACCGATAGAAACAAATACTTCCTTCGTCCACTCCTTTAAATGGGCGGCCGATAGATGAGTCATTTCAGTCACTGAAAAATCTTCACGTCCAGGAAAATCATAAAGAGTATGATCAATAGTATTCATCTGCTTCCTCCCTTAGTTTGTTAAATTACTCAATAACTCAGGTAGAAAAAGAGTTATTTGTGGAATATAAGTAACGATAACTAGGACAGCTAATAAAATAAGAATTTGTGGTACTAAAAACTTAAACATATCCGGAACTCGAATTTTTGCTATTGCCGAAGTCACAAATAAACATACTCCCAGTGGCGGAGTAACCATTCCAATTGTTAGGTTCAAGGCCAAAATTACCCCAAAATGAATGAGATCGATATCTGCTGCAATAACTAATGGTAAAAACAAAGGTGTAAAAATCGTTAACGCACTAATCGTATCAATAAAGGTCCCTGCTATTAATAAAATAATATTAATAAATAGTAGCAATAAAATTTTATGTTCCGCAAATGGTCCTAACATCGACGCAAGCTGATCAGGAATACGGTGAAATGATAGGAACCAAGTAAACAGCGCCGCATTTCCAATTAAAAAGACGATAACAGCAGTTGTTTTCGCTGAACTTAAGAAAATTGAGACTAATTCACTCAGCTTCAGTTCTTTGTACACAAATAATCCGATTAAAAGAGCATAGACAACAGCGATAACGCCAGATTCTGTTGGTGTAAAAACTCCCGATAAAATACCACCTACAATGATAATTGGCATAATTAGAGCTAGGACGGCATCCTTTAGCCCTACGATTAATTCTTTAAAACTCGCTCTTTTTTCCCGACCTTTGTAGTTGTGTTTAATTCCAACATAATAGCAATAGATCATAAGTCCAATTCCCATAAGAATCCCTGGGACAACTCCAGCAACAAATAAAGCACCAATCGATGTACTTGTCATAACCCCGAACAACACAAGCGTAATACTTGGTGGAATAATCGGACCAATCGTTCCTGATGTTGCTACTAAAGTAGATGAGAACCTAACATCATAACCTTCCTTTTTCATCGCAGGAATCATCATTCCTCCGATCGCTGCAGCAGCTGCAATCGCAGTACCTGACACAGCAGAAAAGAACATACTAGCCACAATAACGACCATGGCCAGACCTGCAGGCAAATGTCCTACTAGTGTTTGAGCAAAACGAATTAAACGTGTTGAGATACCACCCTTAGTCATCAGTTCCCCAGCTAAAATAAACAATGGTACGGCCACAAGCGAAAAATTGTCAATACCTCTAAAAATTCTTCTCGGGATGTTCATAAGCATTTCTGGATCAGTTAAATAAATTCCTACGATTGAAATAAATCCAAGAGAATAAGCAATTGGAATTCCTAGAAAAAATAATATAAATAAGACTGGAATAATTAAAATCATTTAAACACCCCCTTGATTAAATAGTACGCCATAAATAGACCACTTATAGGGATAGACATATACACATAAGCTGTTTTAATAGGAAGAAATCCAACAATTGTTCCTGATGCATAGTTGGCTAAAACTAGTAATATACCATAGTAAATAAATACACCTATAAAAATAAACATAATGACTAATTCAAATATTTTTAGGATTTTCTGCACTCGTTCAGATGCTTTATCAAAAAGTTCTACTTTTAAATGTTCTTTGTTTTTTACCGCTAATGCCGCCCCGAATAAAACTAAATAGACAAAGCTGATCATTAAAATTTCTTGTGACCATGACAGGGGGTTCTTTAGTACATACCGAAAGAAAACTTGAAGGAACGTTGTTATTACGGTGATTGTCATACAAATAAAAATAATAAATTCTAACGTATAGCTTAAGTAATGACCTACTCTTCTTATCAAAGATCTCACCCCTCTGATGTGATAATAGAAATATAGACTACTGCATTATGACAGTAGTCTATATCCAGTCCTTCTAATGCTTAAAGACTCGTTTTTCAATTATTTGTTTTCAATTTTTTCAATTAGTTCAGCTGGAACTTGTGAACTTAATACGTTTCTTACGTCAAGTGTAGCCTCTCTAAATGCATCGAAGTCTATATCACTAGTAACCGTTACACCGTTTTCCTGTAGGTGTTCAATAATTTCGTCATTTTTTGTTTGCAATGTATCTCTTTGATACGTTTTCGCTACCTCTACTGCCTCTTCAACTAATTCCTGCTGTTCAGGAGTTAATCCTTCCCAAGCTCTCTCACTCATAACTACAATTGCAGGTGAAAACGTATGGGCTGTTAGAGAAACATATTTTTGTACTTCATAAAATTTCATTGAATAAATTGTATTTAAAGGATTTTCTTGACCATCAACTACACCTTGATCAAGAGCAGAATATAACTCATTAAAGGCAACAGGTGTAGGGCTAGCTCCTAAAGCTTTCATGTGCGCTTCCCAAACTGGTGCTGGCTGTACACGAATATTTAATCCATTCATATCTTCAGGCGTTTTCACTTCAACTTTATTGTTTGTCACGTGGCGTTGCCCTACTTCCCAGTATCCTAGAGCCTTCATTCCTTTTTCGTTTGATAATTCAAGTAATTCAGCTCCAACATCTCCATCTAGTGTACTGTAAACATGATCAAGATCTTCAAAAAGGTATGGAATACCAAATACGTTCATTTCTGGTACTGTATTTGCAAAAGAACTGTCTGCTGAAACCGTTGTCATATCCAGAGTGCCATCTAAAACTTGCTCAACAGCTTCGCCTTCATTACCTAGGACAGCACCACTGAAAATCTCCACTGTAATTGTACCATTTGAACTCGCTTCGATTTCTTCTTTGAACTTCTCAGCTGCAATGTGGTACTGATGTGTTTCAGAACCAGAGTGTGCTAATTTTAATGTTACTTCTGCTTCAGCAGTTGCCTCATCACTTGATCCTTCTGTATCAGTAGCATCGCTTTCTCCTGGTTCTGCACTTGAACCTCCTCCACACGCTACGAGAAAAATAGAAAGTGCGAGCATCATCCCAAATAAAGCCATAAATTTCTTTTTCATTTACTTAACCCCTTTTCTTTAGTTAATTTTATATACTGAAGGAACTCGACTCTTGAAAACTGGTACCTTTTCTCTAATTTCTAGAACCATATTTAAGTCTAACTCCTTAGTAATCGTTTCTTCATTCTCTTCGCTTCCACAACTAATGATTTCCCCTAAAGGATCAATGATCATGGAATTACCACAATATTGTACTCCGCTATATTGACCAATGCAATTGGCGGAAACGACATATACTTGATTTTCTATTGCTCTAGCAATCTGTAAATGCTTCCAATGATATTTTCTCGCTTCTGGCCACTCAGCCACAATAAAGAGAATCTCAGCTCCATCTACAGCTAGCTGCCTGGAAAGTTCAGGAAATCTTAAATCATAACAAATAATAAGACCCGCCTTTACTCCCTCCAACTCAAAAATATGATTATGATTACCAGCTTTTAGATACAAGTGCTCATCTAGCATAGGCACTAGATGCACTTTATCGTACCGATAAAGGATCTCTCCTTTTCGATTAATAGCAACTGCGCTATTATAAACTTCACCATCTTTAATATTTGCAAACGAGCCACCAATAATATTAACCTCATATTGTTTCGCCAGATTTTGTAAAAAACTTGTCGTTGGTTCCCCATCACGATCAGCAATGTCTTTCAACTCTGGTAACGTATAATTTGTTGTCCACATCTCAGGTAGAACAAGGACATCTGGTTTTTCTTCCTTACAGACCTTGTCTACCCATCCCTTTACCTTAGAGCGATTTTCCACAGGGTTTCCTGCGATAACTTCCATTTGATAAGATGATATTTTCATATTCTCACCTCAAATCTAAATTTTTAACTGTGTACGTACATGTAATTGAGTTATTATCTGGATCTACTAGCTTTACCTCGTACCCGTCCCCATATTTAAATCCATCTAAAAGCGGTACTGTTCCCGCAAACACGACTGAATTTTTCAAGTCTAAATTTTTATTCTTTAGATAATCGAGAATTTTCTCTAAAGGTAAAATGGCTGTCACATATTGTTCTTGGTAAGGCTCCCATTTCCCATTGATTAAAACTTTTGAGACTAATTTCATTTCATTCCAGCGATCAACTACTGATGATAGTCGCCAAGCCTCTTGAGCTAACGGCTTGTCACATACTTGTTTTGACTTATTAATATCAACCGTCTCTAGGCCACGGTCTGTATGATCACTACCAACGGATATATAAACTTCGTCCTCATTTCCACCGAAAATCAACACAATTTCAGCCTCACCTGATGTCTGAGTTCCGAGTATCTCCATGCTTCCGCTTTGATTTAGGCTTGATACTCTAACAGGATAGAGCATTGGAACTTCAGGTGGTTTCGGAATACCTAACTCAGCCAGCTCATCAATATGCTCCTGAACTTTTTCCACATCTGAACCTGAATATCCAATACAATAAACTGAATTTACGTCAATCTTCTTTTCTTCGTTATTAATTTTAAAACTATACTCATTCTTTAAAATGGTTTGCTTCATCTTAATTCCCCTCTCTTTTTACAACTGATTCTAATATCGCCATTAAAATATCCTTCGTCTGATAAATGTGCTCCTCCATTGCCTTTACTGCCTCTTCTGTAGACCGCCTTTTTAGTGCAAGGAGCAATTTTTCGTGTTCTTCCAATGTTTCAACTGTTCTTGATTCCCTCGTTATCGCTCTAATGCCAAGGCGAAGCATTTGGTCACTCAAATTATCAAGAAACTGAATAAGCCTTGAATTATTCGTCAACTGAGCTAAATACATATGAAATTTTCTATCTTCATGAATAAACTCATCACTATTGTTTTCTGTTAATGCTATTTTCATATTGTCAAAAATGTTTTGTAAATCATCTAACTGTTCATCTGTGATATTCGGTGTAATATGCTTAATTACAAAAATCTCATTCGCTAGTCGACATTGAAACACTTCAATCACGTCTTGCTCCTCAATCTCTTTAACGATAACTCCTTTCCACGGTATCGTTTCTAACCACCCTTCAAACTCTAGCCTTTTTAAAGCTTCTCTTACTGGTGTCCTACTAACCCCTAATTGTTCAGCAATCGATCGTTCTTGGATAAAGTCCCCTGTTGAAATTTTCCCCAATAAAATACTGCTTTTTAATTCCCTATACACTTGATCTGTGTATGAGACAAACTTGTTAATTTTTTTCAATAAGGTACACCCCTTTCCACTATGTAGTATGTAGTATGTAGTATGTGGTATACCAGTTAAAGGTCAATAGATATCCTCTTGTTAACATAAGCATACACAGATGTTTTTTTACTTTCATTACTTTTGTTAAATTTTATTACATAATTTTTGAAAGAGCAAGAATTTTTTCACTTATTAAGTCTAAATTCAAATTTCAACAGGGAGATTAACAATTAAAATTGATAACTCGACTAAATTACTTTACAGTGTATCTTTATGACTTATATATCTATAGTTCTACACATTAGTATTTCCATAATAAGCATTTTTATTTAAAACCATGATAACAACTTGCATTTTAAATCCCTTTAAAAACTTCTACAGAATCACGATGGCTGCATTCACCTTGATAGTTATCGTAAATTGTGTTGCTTTTTAGCCTACTTCACGCAAATTTTGAAAAGCCAAGTATCCGCTTGGCTACGGCCCAAGAAGCAAAATAACAACAACCTTTCAGAAAAGAGCCTAAAAAAGAACATTTTCTCTCCACTAACAAACTATGCTGCCGATATAAAAGAAAAAGCCTCTCACAAGTTCAGTGAACTTATGAGAAGCCTCCGTTAAAAACCTCAACGTTAGCAAAATGTTAGCATAATCCATTTAATCATTTTTAACGATTAAGAAGCTGACACGAGTACTCTATAATTATAAAAATAATTTAAGTGAAACCAATGTATCAAAAATGTTTATTTATTTATTTGAGTAAATTTCATAAATCTCAGCCCTTATGTCACAAGGGTTTCAAGGCATAAAAAAGGAAGTACCTCCCCAAATCCAGTATAATGGTAGTCGACCAAAACATCCCAAAAAGACTGGAGGAATACTTCCTATGGCCATTATACGACAAATGAGCTTATTTAGCATGCAAGAATTATATGAGATGGAACCTACCCAACGTTATGACGCGATTATTTCCGCTATTGATCTGTCTTCCATTGTCCACGAGGTGACGAAAAAGTCCCACCTCGGGGCACCAGAAGCACTGAATTATCCAGCGATGGTTATCTCTATTTTGGTCCGTCTTGTCGAAGGAATTCCAACGATGAAACACCTAATCAAGCGTTTGAACGAAGACCTAGCCTTTAAGAGAAATTGTGGTTTTCTTGTGTCCGATGCAGTTCCATCTGAAGCATCCTATTCTCGACTTTTAACGAAGCTAGAGAACTCCAACATTTTAGTTGAAGCTCAGGAAAAAGTGATTCTCCAAGCGTTCGCTGAAGGGTTTATTACCGATGACACGACAGCGATTGGTGCCACCCATTTTGAAGCGCGTGATCAGGCTCCACCAAAGGAAGAAAAACCAAAAGAGGAACCTCAAAAACGCGGTCGTAAATCAAAGAAAGAACGTGAACAATGGCTTATCGAACAGGCAGAAAAAGAAGCGAATCTCCCGTTATTCGAAAAGAAAATCGAAGCACAATTAGAAGTACCTTTAGCCCAATTACGTCAGGAGATCCCGCAAGACCCTAAATGGGGTGTAAAAAAGAACAGCGAAGGAAAGAACGTCTTCTGGTATGGCTACATGGGACATTTAGCCGTTGGAACGTCGAGCCAATACATTCTCCAATCGCTTTTTTCATCTGGAAACTTAAACGATGGCAAAGCCGCGATTCCTTTATTAAAAGGAATCCATGAACGACTATCTTTGAATTCTCTTCGTTATCAAACGATGGATGCTGGTTATGATTTTGAACCAATTTATGAACAGGTCTATCGTATGGGGCAACAGTCCGTCATTGCCTACAATAAGCGTAATGAGAGAGAAATGGTTGGCTTTGACGAGCATTTCGCGCCGACCTGTGTTCGAGAACACTCTTATCGGTACGATAGCTTTGACCCCAAGTACGAAACGTTAAAATATACACGACCAAAAGAGTGTCGCGACTGTCCTTTAGCCAATGATGGCCTCTGTCAAAAAGTGTTTAAAGTCAAAATCACGACCGATCTTCGCAAGTATACAGCACCCTCGAGAGGTTCAAATGCTTGGAAAGCCATCTTTAAACATCGCACCGCAGTTGAACGAGTAAATGCTTATTTAAAAGAGTTTTTTCAACTAAACAATGTTCGACATCGCTCAGGGAAACGAGCCAAAGTTCACTTTGATCTCGTCACCTTAGTTTACAATGCTTCTAAACTCGCTGTTGATCGTATTCGTGCTAGCCACAAGCAACAACAAGCTGCTTAAATTTTTAAAAAGTGAATATAAAAATTCTGCCCGTCTCTGAATTTTTAAAGTAAGCAATTATGAAATTGATTCTATAGACTTAAAATTGTTATATTACTAATATAGCTTTTTTTAGGCGTGTTACTGGTTATGTAGGCAAGACCTAAATTTAGCAGCGTATTTCGCGCTGCTAAATTTAGGTCTTTTTTATTTCTATCATTTTTTAAAAGGAGTTTGTTGGCAATGATAAGACCAGAAGAAATTCTAAGAAGTGGACCAAATCAGTATATTTGTAGAGAAGGAATTCTTAAAGACCTTTCTAATTTTATAGAAGGTTTTCTTTCTCCAGTAGTAGTTACTGGATATAAATCGTACGAAGCTTTTCAAAACTATACGAGTTTACCTTCTCATGTGGAGTCTATCAACACGATGGATACAGTTCTGATGATTCGATAAGAAAGATTTCTCAATTTGCTAGTCAGGCCGATGTTATTATTGGGATTGGAGGAGGAGTAATTCTTGACACTGCCAAATCGGTAGCAGACAGATTAGGCAGTGAAATCATTTTGATTCCAACTGTTGCAGGAACTTGTGCTGCGGCTACTCCCTTAAGTGTTATTTATGACGACAAAGGGTCCTATGTTCGAGTAGATTACCACACCAGTAGACATTAGTTTTAAATGCTTAAACCCTTTACTCCATGACCACTCTTTAGCTTTATCATCTTTACAATAAACGAGCAAAAAGCCACTCGCTTTAACAGAAAGCAAGTGGCTTTTTATTGGTAAATCTGAGATTGTGGCATCCTAGAGTATATAGCTCCTTCCTTCAAGAATTTTCCTATGTCCCTCTTCCACAACCTGCTACGACTGCTTCTACTTTACAGGATTTTTTAAACATCATCTTCTCTTCAATTGTCACCTATAACTTAAAGCTCAATACAGCATTTTGTAGCTCTTCAGCCATCGAAGATAAAGTTTGAGTAGCTATGACAATTTCTTGCATAGAAGCATTTTGTTCTTCTGATGTAGCTGCTACAGATTGTGTATAACCTGCTGCACTTTCAACGATTTGCTTTGTTTCATTAAAGCTTTCAGCTAAACCTTCTGTATCAGTAGAGATATCTATGACTAATAAAGTGACCTCTTCAATTTGTTTAGTTGCTTTATTAATAGCCTTAAAAATTTCTGCAAATGTCCCTCCGGCTCTCTCCGCGAGTACTAGCCCTTCTTTTACTGCGGTACGACCTTCTCCCATAGATAAAGCTGAATTATAAATATCACCTTGAATTCCATTGACTAATTCACTTATCTGACGAGCAGCATTACTTGACTGTTCTGCCAACATTCGTACTTCATTTGCAACAACGGCAAAACCTTTCCCATGATCTCCTGCTCTTGCTGCTTCAATCGCTGCATTTAATGCAAGTAAATTTGTTTGATCAGAAACATTTGTAATTAGGGAAACGATCTGATCTATTTCGTTTGACTTCTTTTCCAGTTGTTCAACTGAATTAGATGTTGCATTTGTTTTTTCATAGATGGTTTTCATTTGATCAATTGTTAATTCAATCATTTCATTTCCAGATTCTGATGTTTTCGCTGTTTCAAAAGAAGACTTTAAAACAGCTTGAACATTTCTCTTAATTTTATCCATTCTTTCTGAAATGTTCGATGCAATTTCAGAATTGGAGTTAATATTTGAAAGTTGCTTTTCCGAAGAAATTGCAATTTGTTGAATTGATTCCGTAATTTGCTCTCCAGCTTTTCCAGTTTCATGTGAACAAGCTGTTAGCTGCTCTGATGATGAAGCTACTTGCTCTGAAGCATTTAAAATTTTATTTACTAATAAACGGAGATTATCACTCATTAAATTCATTGAAGAGCCTAATTGTCCTATCTCATCTTTACTATTCTCGGATATTTTACTTACATTTAAGTTTCCTCGACTTATAGTTTCTGCCATTGTAACAACTTGATTTAGTCGTTTAGTAATTGAATGACTAAAGAAGACGATTAGTAACGTACCCATAATAACTGCTGTCAGTATAGATACGATAAGAATTAACTTCGTATACGATATGGCAGCTCTAACTTGATTACTAGCTTCGCTGAGATGCTCAGAGAGTGTTCTAGTTAAATCTTCACTCCCTAGCATGATGCGGTTTCTATAACCATTAATACGAGAAAGCTGTCCAATTCTTTCAATGGTTTCTTCTTGCGTTTTTGGACGCTTTGCTAGAATTAAATTGTCACTTTCACCTTCAAACATCAAATAGTAATCACGAACCCCTTGGTACAATTCTTTTTGACGTTCAGTTTCCATTTCTGGTTCAATCTGTTCTAAAATAACGGCTAATCTATCTTTATTGTCTTGAAACCTAGCATTATCAATTCGTCCATTACGTTCGTAATCTAGAATTTCTATGTACATGGAATTAACCCGTGATTGAACTTCGTTAACTAATACTGTCGTATTGTTTCTTGACTGAAATGTATCAACGTCTTGACTAACTGAATTGATATGATAAAAAACTAAAGAAGACCCTATAAAGAATAGTAGTAAGACTATTAAAAAAATAACAAACAGTTTATACTTTAATTTTTGATTACCCCCAATTATCATAATACCCTCCCATACAGTTCTATAGTCCTAATGTTTTTTCTGTTCTATATTATAACAGATAAAGTTTATTGTTACAGAATATTCTAACAAAATACTGCAAAAAAATGCATTTCGTAACATTTTACAATGGCCGATATGTTTTAAGTTTGGTTGCATTTTCTTATTAACGAATGGCTCATTCTCTTAATTATCTGTTCCACCACTTGTAATCGTTTGGTGTGTTTTATCTGGGATAGCTTTAGTGTTTTATACTTTATATGCCATTCATTTTCTCCGCTAGCGCAATAAGAAGAAGTAAGCTATAATTTATTCTCCTAATAAATTATGTTATAATCGTTATAATGATTATAATAGAGGTGTAATTACATGGAACAATTTGAAAGAAAAGTAACAAAGATTGGAAATAGCTTTGGAATAACTCTTCCTATTGAACTACTGAAACAAGTGGGTTTAGCACAAGGGGATGACGTACAAGTTGAAGTCAAAGATGGGAAAATCGTTTTACGAAAAAAAGAACAGATAACACTTCCTGAAGGTGTTGATGCTGAATTCATGGATATCCTTAATGATGTCATTAAAGAACATGATAAAGCCTTTAAAGGGTTAGTGAACAGATAATGGATGATATCATTTATTTAACAACAACCCAAGTAATTGCAATTAATACAATCCAAATTCGCTTGTATTCACCAAAGGAACCTTTAGGTGTGAAAGACCCAGGTTTGCTTGATTCAGCCATTAATCGACCTAAACAATCTGTGTATGGAAGAGATGCTTATCCTTCTGTCTATGAAAAAGCAGCTGCACTTTTTGAATCATTAGCAAAGAACCATGCTTTTCACAATGCAAATAAACGTACAGCACTTGCTTCTTTAATTATTTTCTTGAAAATAAACCATTATAGGTGGACAATGGGAATAGAAGAAGAACAAGACTTTACAGTTGATGTTGTAAATCATAAATACACATTTGATGAAATTGTTTCAACAATACAAAGTCATACTGAAAGAATGTAAATCCATTCTCATTTTTAACTTGAGAATGGATTTTTCATATTAAAGAAAAACTACCCGTTAGTGGAATAACATAAAACAATTACTTTTTTAGATTTGCCTTCATGAATGAGGAAATCTGTTGCTCATCTGTATTTGAAAATTGATCTAGTTGATTAATAACTAGCTCTTGTCGCTGTAATGAATGGTTTTGACTTAACTTAGCTTTTCCTTCTATCTTATTAATTTTTATTTTGAACCCTTGAACTCCTTTGTTCATACCAGCGAGAAACTCAGCCTCTACATCTTGTAATCTATATGAACTGTCAGGAGTTTCATATTTCCATACCATTTCTTGTAAGGAACCCATTAACTCATTTTCGTCCTCTAAAAGCTCGACTTCACCATAAACATGAACTGTCACGTAATTCCATGTCGGTACTGCTTGATTCGTCTCATACCAAGATGGAGAGATATAACAGTGAGGACCATGGAAAACAGCTAGAACGGTTTGTTTTTTGATATCTTTCCAATGGGGATTTGGACGAGCAAAGTGTCCATATAAGTATGTATTCTCCTTGTTCAAAATTAACGGTAAATGAGTTGCAAATGGCATTCCATTGTGCTCAGAAAAAAGAGTTGCAAAACTATGTTCTTTCATAATGTCGTAAATCATTGCTTCATCTGTGATTTTAAAATGTGAAGGAATATACATAATAATCCACCTCTCAAAAAAAGTTATCTAAGTGTTTTAGTCATGATAAAGTCCATTTGTTCTTCGTCACCCATATAAAAAGAGTGAGCTCCAGATTGGACAAACCCCATTTTCTTATAAAAAGCAATTGCATTTTCATTTTTTTCCCATACGCCTAGCCAGATTTTCTTTTTATTACGTTCCATTGCAATTTCCATTGCTTTATTTAGCAGATATTTACCAAGCCCATGTTTTTGAAATTTATTCTTTATATAAATCCTCTCGATTTCAAGTGCTTCCTCACCCATTTCTTCAGACTGAGCATCATTGGTATTGACCTTTAAATATCCAGCGACTTCATTATTAACATAAACAAAAAAGAATTCCGATGAGATTTTAGACAATTCCTTTTCCAACTGTTTTAAGTTAAATGCTCTTTCTAAATAGGCTTTCATAATTTTAGGTGAATTCTGTTCTTTAAATGTATCGTTGAATGTTTCGATACTTATTTCTTGGAGCATTTGTAAATCTTCAATGTTGCACTTTTTTATCTTTACAGTCATGTTAATATCTCGCTCCTTTATATCATCAATAATTTCTCTTGTTACCCTTTTTTACAAACTCCCAGTCTTTTTCTATATTTTTCCTTACTCTTTGAAGAAGGTTGAAAAGGCTTTCTGCTTCTCTTTCGGAAAATCCCGCTAATGCTACACTATTCGAATGATCATTTTCTCTTTTGATAAAAGGATAAACAGTTTTCCCTTTCTCTGTTGGAAAGAGTTTTTTAATTTTTTTGTTATGTTTATCTTCTTTCTTTTCAATAAATCCATTAATTTCAAGTTTCTTTATAGCACGAGCCGCTGTTGTTCGATCTACTTTTATCATCTCAGCTAACTTTTCTTGAATGATTTCCGGGTTTTCACATATTCGCACAAGGTACAAATACTGCCCTTTTGTAAGGTCATATTCTTTAAATTCTATATTACTTATAGAATCTAATGCCCTTGCTATCGTTCCGATTTCACGAAGAATTTCCTTCATAATTAACTCCTCAGTTCATATTTTTGTTGCAAATGCAATAAAAATGCCATATATTAAATTTAACCTAACTTTGTTGCATTTGCAACAAAAAAACAATAATAAAGAGGTCGAGTAAAGTGAAATATGTTTTTTATGTATTAGGAATTTTAATATTAACCCTTGGTATTTCTTTAACTACTTTTTCCCTTAATCATTCTAGTGATCATGATGATCATGGTCATGGTAATCTTTCTGATCTTGATAAATATTCGTGTCACTGTTAATAGGAGGCGAAGTTGTTGATAATAAACCCGCTATAATTATAACGATTAAAGCAAATATGAGCTCAATTCTTAATGCCATAACTAATTTGTTCATTGTTTTTTTCTCTTCATGATCACTTTTTACTAACTGTAATTTAGGTAACCAAATAAAACGATGAAAACCTGCAATGATTAAGGTCAGCATAAAAAAGATTAATTTCCATATCAGAATACCTCCGTATACATGATTTCTGAAACTTTCCCAAGTATTGATATAGACAATACTTATTAATAAACCAGTAATTGAAATAAGAATAACCATGATTAAAGCGATTAAAGAAAACTTTTTTAATTTTTCATGGAATAGCTGCAACCTCTCAATTGATTGATCAGTTTTAAAAGAATAAATAATAAAACCCAATAACCCTCCAACCCATATTGCAACTGATAATAGGTGTATAAAATGTGTAAACACCATATCAAATTGAAAGGCATGACTAGTAAGTGGAAATGAGAGTAATAATGTCAAAATAAAAACACTCGGAACGAACGTAGCCATTGATCGTAGAGATAAAATGAAAACTCCGATAAGAATCGGGCGTAACCATGAAACAACCCCTATTATTGTAGAAGTTGATAACAAAACCATCATACTCCAAACGTCAGTAAAAGACTGTGTGTCTAGTGTTCATTGAACAGCACGAATAAATAAGTTTCCTATTCCTGAAATGATAAAGACTACTAGAGCACTTCTATAAATGATCTGTTCAAATCTTTTGGTTATCTGTCCTTTCCAATGTGGGATAGACTTCTCATTTATCATTATACGAGTAAAGAAAAATAATCCTGTTATCGCTAAAGCTGCTAATAAATCTAACGTTCGAAACAAGGTGTTCCAATTGAATGCGGACCTCTCTCCAACCTGTTCTCCTGCTTGTAGTTCCTTCATCGCTTCATCGATTGAAATCGTTTCAGCTGGTCGAAGCTCCGGTAAATCAACCCCAATCGAAAAACGAAAGGAACCGTCCGTGATGTGTGTATCCAATGAAAAAGCTTGCCAATATACTCGATAGATACCATCTTCTAAATGGGGAATATCTAAAATTAACCAAGTGCGATCTTCACCATATTGAGTAGTCTCTATGACCTCTCCATCCTCAGTCTTTAACGTTAATAGACTTACATTGGTATCAATAGGTTCTGTAAATTTGACACGAATTTCACTTGGAGACTTATCAAGACGAGATTCCTGTACAGGAGAGGAACGATCTAAGTAGGCGTGTGCTTCAACTAAACTAGGAATACTAAAAAAAATGAATAGAGCACATAGGAGTACCGGAAACCATTTATTCATATCATTTCACCACCATATATGAAAAGCGCAAGTGCCTTGCTCAGCCTCGACAAGCACTGGAGGGCCGACAATAAGTGTCCCGTTTTTTGGACACATTTGACGGACCGAAGTGACCTCGAGCGGCTAGGTGGCTTACGCTAGACATCTGCGAATTTTATACTTTTTTTATAAAAAAGGGACGCTCATTCGTATTCTGCGCCCCTCTTCTTTTGAATTTATTTTTTTCTAGATTTAAAGATTAAAGAAGCAATTAATGCTAATGCTAAGAAAATTGAAACATATAAGAAAGGACTTGTTTGACTATTTCCTTGTTGAACTTGGTCAGAAGAAATTAATGTATCAAGTTCTGCTGTTGATGAGCCAGTCCCATTTTGAACAACAAATGACATTGTTGCTTCGTAATAGGTTGCTTCGTATTCCCCTTCTACGCTTTCTTCAGTAGAAGGCTTTACTCTTAATAAGTAATAATCAGCAGGACCGGTTGTAAAAGTAATAACCCCATTTTCATCTGTTGTGAATCGTTCTGCATCAGAAGTACTTCGCCGAACTAATGAAACTTCAGTGTCTGCTAATGGTTCCCCTTGAATAAAAACTTGAACAGATACTTCTTGGTCTGGAGTAATGCCTGCTGGATTAAACAGCGGAACGATTTCTGCACGGTCAGGACTTACTTGCTTGTCAAACCCTGTGAAATCTTGAACATAACTAACAATCGGAACCTCACTTACCGCTACAAAAGATTTGGCACTTCTTAAGGTACGTTTATCTCTAAAAATAGCATCTCCTTCAACAGAAATAACATAAGCACCAGGTGTAGAAGATGAAAACGAAGAAACATAATAGTTATTGACACCTATTCTTTCTTCATTTGCCCCTTCGGCTGTTTCCCCTGTGTAAAAAAGTGTGTCCGTGATGTCAATTTTATCACCAGTTGGAGCTGTTACGAATACGCTTGAATTATCTGGATTCCATGTACCCTCAATTCTATAACTAGCGTGTTCATTAGTATGATTTCCAAATAGAAGTTCAATGTAAGCGGTCTCTCCAACTTCAATAATCGGTGAATTGGTTTGAGCCCATCCATCATGAGCAAGAGTCGATGGGCTAAAGCTAAAAAATAATAAAGTGATTAGAGCCAAAAATAAATATTTTCTCATCGTATAATCCTCCTAGCCGTTATTTAATTCCCTTTAAGTATATAAGTAAGCAATGTTTTTAAATATGACTCAAGGGGGCTAGTAGGTGAGGAAAGTTGTGATTTCTTTGTGACAATACTATTTTTTATCAATCCATCCATGCTCATAAGCGTAGCTTGTTAATTGAACTCGGTTTTGTAGATGTAGCTTTTCGAGGATGTTTTTTAAATGATTTTTAACGGTATATTCTGAGATTTGGAACTCTGTCGCTATTTCTTTATTTTTATAACCTTTAGCAACCAATTCAAGTACTTCTTGTTCTCGTTTTGACAGTGGATTCTTTTCAGTCTGTTTTTCTTTTTGAGAAGTAAATTCTTGCAGTATTCTAAAAGCCAAGTCCTCAGACATAGGTACTGCATCGTCGGCAATGGCTTGTAAATAGTCATACCAGGAAGACGGATCAATATTTTTAAGGAGATATCCTTGAGCACCTTTCTTTAACGCTTCAAAAAGATTTGTTACTTCGTCTGAAACAGTAATGATGATAATTTTCACATAAGGATGTTTTGTTTTTATTATTTTCGTTGCTTCTAACCCATCCATTTTGGGCATATTAATATCCATCAAAATTACGTCAGGCATCAATTGCTCTGTCATCTCAATGGCAGCAATTCCATTAGTAGCTTCCCCGACAATTTGAAAGTTTTCATATGTGGCCAAAATCTCCCTTATTGCTTCTCTAGCATGTTCATGGTCGTCAACAATTAAAATTCGGAATGGTTGAGTCATATTTTTTTCTCCTTACGAATTTCGACTTTTGTTTTCCCTTTATCACAACTGATTGATAATATCCAATCCATCTTATTAACACGATCTTTCATAATGTCTAAACCGAAACTACCTTCCTTATTGTTTATAGATGTAAATCCAATACCATCATCTTCAATTTTACATATCCACCCATGCTCTATTTCTTTTGCTGTAACCCATACGGCTTGAGCTTGTGAATGCTTTTGAACATTCATTAACGCCTCTTTTAAACATGCAAATAGTTCAATTTTTTCTTTTGGTGTTAAACGTTTCTCATTTATTTGCCAATCAAATGTAATCGATATCCTCGTATCTTGTTTAAAATTCGAGATTAATTGACTTAATGAGTCATTCCAATCAAAAGTCTGTTCAACTTCAGAATGTTTGAGGTTAAAGATGGCTTGTCTCACATCGTCATGAACATGTTGGACTGTTTTCTTCACTTTCTGATATATCTCATTTTCTTTTAAATGCTTTTCGCTTTTTTCTAGCTGGTTCATTCTTACAGAGAGTAGAAAGAATGATTGGGCAATACCATCATGCAATTCCCGAGAGAGCCTTTCCCTTTCTTCAAGAATAGCTTTTTGTGATTTTGTTTTTCTAAATCTTCCTTAATATGTTCTAACATTGTAAAAAGCTTTACAAGAAATATCATCGTTACAACAAAAACGATAACTGGTGCGAGTAAGTTGCCTAATTCCATTGATATATATGGTAATAAAAATTCGTGACGAACGTATTCCCATAGACCAATGGTGATCGTAGGTAAGAGCAGAATAAGCATTTTTATCTGTCTATAAGTCATATCTTTAGCGCTCCTTATCAATTATAGTATTATCAAAACATAATGTAGATAAAATCGGAATAGCTATAAGGGGCTATGGGGTATGATCTGCTTTCAAAAAAAATTACAAATTAATTACCTTCTTGTTCTATTCAGTATTTGTATATTAGATGAATACCTTCTACTCGATTTAAGATCTTCAGCTCACAAGTATGTTCAATAAAAGAGTAAATACAGCAAGCTATCAGTCTAGATTCTGTATGTAAAAGAGTAAGTTATAAGTTAACTTTACTTAGTGCTTGAAGACATTGTACTTTGTAAACTCATATTCTTCCCCCTTTAACAAAAATGTCACAGCATTTTGATATGGTGTGACACTACTTCTTCGTTTTATTTCTATCTTAATCACATTTAGGGACTCTTTAACTCTTATGGATCTAAAACCATGTTCACCCTTGCCGGAATTGAACGAAAACGTGGATGCTCAGCAAGAATAGAATCTCTCATCCTTACAATTGCAGGATGTTTTGAGGAAAAAAACTGATCTTTTGAATCGTAAATCTCAATTAATTCTCCTTTTTCAAGCACACCAATAGTATCAGAGATAGAAAAGGCAGCTTTAATATCATGTGTAATAAAAAGATAAGATAAGCCGAAGTCATCTTTTAATTCTCTTAATAAGTCTAAAATTAAGCTTTGTGTAACCATATCTAGACTACTAACCAATTCGTCTAGGACGATTAACTTCGGTTTAAGAGAGATTGCCCTTGCAATATTAATTCTTTGCAATTGTCCACCGCTAAATTGATGCGGATATTTTTTTAAATCCTTTTCACTTAATCCTACTCGTTCCAATAGCGAAATAACCGTTCTTCTTTGTTCACTTAAGGTTAGTTTTTCATAGTTTTCTAATGGTTCGCTTATAATACGTTCAGCTGTCATACGGGGATTATCCAATGAATATGAATCCTGAAAAACAACTTGTAGATCGCGGCGTATTTTTCGTTGGGTATTTTTATCCGAATGATAAATATCATATCCTTGAAACAAAACCTAGCCATGCTGTGGACGTTGTATACCTAGAATCGATAACGTTAACGATAAATGAATAGTCATTGTTTATAGCTGTACATAACTTTTTCAATATTTAAATTGAATTCTTCCCCACGCGGGTACAGCATAATTTTTTTACAGTACTAAAAAATATAACCATCACACAAGTCAAACTTTTTATGCGATGGTTATGCATTGCTATGTTCTTGTTCTCTATAATAAAATTTAGAAAATATTGTTGCCATAAAAGATAATCATATTTTCCCACTTATTTTTTAGAATGCATAAATTCTTTTTCAACAGGAAGTTGTAAGTTAGTTACCATGTTATTAACGGCACTAAACAGAGCTTTTACTGAGGAGGTCATAATATCAGTGTCAATTCCGCACCCCCAATAGACAGTACCATTCTTTGCGGTAATTCCTACATAGGATACAGCGTTTGATCCTGAGCCTATTTCTAGCGCATGCTGCTTATAGATCAAATCTGTATAGTCGATACCCAGTTTGGTTTGAAGAGCGTTGCTGATGGCATCAAGTCTTCCATTTCCCACACCAGAAAATTCATGTTCTTCATTTTTCACCCTGATCGATACAATCGTTTCGTAATGACCATTTTGAGTGTATTTGTAATGGACAAATTCGACAGGGGTGTTAATATTCACATATTCGTTGATGAAAATGTCATAGATTTCATTCGGCTTAAGTTCCTTGTGATTGTGATCTGAAACATTTTTTACACTATATCCAAAACTCTCACGCATTTCGGAAGGTAGATCAATTCCGTATGTTTGCTGAAGGATATAACCGATTCCTCCCTTACCAGATTGACTGTTAATTCGGATGATATCTCCTTCATATTCTCTTCCAATATCCATAGGATCAATTAATAGATAGGGTACAGTCCAATACTGACGTTCTTTTTCCTCGCGCCATTTCATACCTTTAGCAATGGCATCTTGATGGGAACCTGAAAATGCAGTAAAGACAAGTTCACCACCATATGGATGTCTTTCGTGAACCTTCATTCTTGTTAATTTTTCATATTTGGAAATAATGGTAGGGATATTTTCAAAATTCAGCATTGGATCTACCCCGTGTGCAAACATGTTTAATGCAAGCGTTACGATATCCACGTTCCCTGTTCTTTCTCCGTTTCCAAACAATGTTCCTTCGACTCTTTGCGCTCCAGCAAGCATTCCTAGCTCGGCATCTGCTACCCCAGTTCCTCTGTCATTGTGTGGATGAAGTGATAGGATTACCTTATCTCGGTAGCTCAGATTGTCACTCATGTACTCAATTTGACTTGCGTAAACGTGAGGCATGGACATGGATACAGTAGCTGGCAGGTTAATAATTACCTTGTTATCAGCTGTCGGCTGCCAAATATCAAGTACCCTGTTGCAAATTTCAAGCGCAAACTCTATTTCTGTACCTGTGAAGCTTTCTGGAGAATATTGAAATTGAAAATTCCCTTCGGTTTCAGCAGCATATTTCTTAAGCAGTTTTGCTCCAGTTACAGCAATATCAATAATTTCTTCTTTAGATTTTTTAAATACTTGCTCACGCTGTGCCACAGATGTCGAATTGTATAAGTGCACCACTGCTTTATTCGCACCCTGTAACGCTTCAAATGTTTTTTTGATAATATGTTCTCTTGACTGTGTTAATACTTGTATTGTCACATCATCTGGAATCAAATTTTCTTCAATTAATGTACGTAAAAAGGCAAATTCGGTTTCCGAAGCAGCTGGAAAACCGACTTCGATTTCCTTGAAACCTACTTGTAAAAGCAACTGAAAATATTCTAACTTTTCCTCAAGACTCATCGGGACGACCAAAGCCTGATTTCCATCGCGAAGATCTACACTACACCAGTTAGGAGCTTCTGTAATATACTCCTTTTCTGTCCATTTCAAGCGTTGCACTGGGGGCATAAAGTAACCTCTAGAATATTTATCGACATTTTTCATCCTGACTCCCACCTTTTCTTTTATAATTCTTAGTTTATTGAAAAATAAAAAAAGCCCCGTCTCTATAAAAATATAGAGACGAGGCATTGCTCGCGGTACCACTCTAATTGATTAATCATAATAATATTAACCCACTCATTTTCGGTAGCAATCACCACCTATCTTCATAACGGTAGAAAACCGACATCCCCTACTAATTATGTTCAGGGAGTAGCTCTTGGATGAGTTCAAAAGTTATAACTACCGATTCTCACCAACCATCGGCTCTCTGACAAGTTTATAAATCCTTTTACTATTTCCAATCTTCGCTTATTATTATTAAATTAAGTACAATGATATATCGATTACCCCCAAGTTGTCAATACTAAATTTACTGAAAATAAAGATTACTATTAATTATGACCAACTATTGAGTGCGGTATATATGGTTCTTCCAAAGTAGACTACTTCTTCCGGCATTAAGGAAACTGAAAGAGCAGCTACTGCATCTTCAAGATGAGAGATTTTTGTAGCACCGACAATAGGAGCTGTTACTGGTTCTTTCTGCAGCAACCAGGTTCATACTCTTACTTCTAGAAGATTTAAGAATAAAGAGAGAATAGAAGATCTATTCTCTCAGATTGTTGAGAAGAAAGTATATAATATACTTTCTTCTCATACATCTATTTTTTCCATCATTTAATTGAACACTGTTATTACTATATTCCATTAATTGCTTACTGCTTCTATAAGATGATCACCAGTATTTATTTTCTTTGGCCTCGCTGCGGACGTTGTATGCCAAGAATCACTTTACCTAAGGTGCTTTTACCGGCTCCACTTGTCCCAAGTAACCCTAGACATGTTCCTTCCTCAATTGAAAAGGAAATATCAGCAAGTGCATTATTTGACTGATTTCTCCATGTAAAGAGCTTTTTAAGTAAGGATAGCTGTAGCAATTAGAACCCCTAAAATAGCTCGTTTAGGGCAAATAACTTTTGTGATCCCAGAAGCTACAGATCTCGCCATGCCTGTAAACTCCATTAGATAGAAAACGAACTTTATTACAAGCAAAGAGATATTCTAAAAAGGTAAGTATGAAAGCGGTTCAAGAAGTACAAGCTTCCCTTCCCGGATTATAAGGCTGATGAAGCATGGGTAATGTCAAATAATGATTTCACCAAAGCAGCCAAAGAACTCGCGGCTTCAACAGGGTTAAATTAATCGGCCGTCAAGCACTCATTGATATGATACTGGAAATTAACCCTAACCCTAACGGTGAAAAAGTAAGTGCAAAACGAACGTTACAAGAAACCGAAACAAACAGGGTTGCTGCTCTAGACCGCAAAGTAGAGTTCTCATCCTCTATTCAATAGATTACACTCAAAATAGTGATTATTCTAATGTTAGGGGAAGGATATTTATGAACGAAATATAGTGCTTGAGACGGCGATACGTGTTTTTGTTGTCTTTTCATTTTTTTACGGTAGATCGATTAAAAATTACTTAAACGTTTACTTATGTTTTTTGAAAAAACCCTAATATTTTTAATGTTTATCATGAATACTTTAGCAAAACCTCCTAAAAATACCTGCTAATTATATTTAAATTTCAAAAAATAATAAATATATTGACAAAAAAGCGCTATCATTATACTATTGTGTTACGTAAACGTTTACTATAAACTTATTAATCAATTAGGAGGAATTTAATATGAAAAACAAAGTAAAATGGAGCGGTGTATTTCCAGCAGTT
>NZ_JAFLJM010000030.1 GCF_017745675.1 Alkalihalobacillus sp. BA299 | reverse complement strand
CGTCCGCCGCTAACCTCATAAGAGCAAGCTCTTAATTGGTCCGCTCGACTTGCATGTATTAGGCACGCCGCCAGCGTTCGTCCTGAGCCAGGATCAAACTCTCCATAAAAGTGTTTGATTAAGCTCACTTCCACAGGATGTGGTGGCTTCGATGTTGCGATTGTCATCGCGTTCTTAATCGAAGATCATTCATCACTGTGACGTTTTAAAACATTGACGAGATATCATGTATCTCTTTATTTCACTTGGCTTTTTGTTCAGTTTTCAAAGAACTTTTTCGTGTGCTGTTGTGACAGCGACTTTACTAATATAACATGTGTATAAAAAAGAGTCAACTATAATTTATGTCTTTTTTTATTTCTTTGTTTTTTTTGCTCAAAACAAGGTCTGTTAATTATTATACTGTTTGTCCTCAAAAATTAAAGAGTAAATTTTAAAAGTAAGCCAAAATTTTTCAAAAGCTTTGATACTTAAAAACTAAAAAAGTGTCTACTTCCTTGATCAGTAGCTTCTGTAAACTACAAATCTAGAAGGAGAGTAGACACTTATAATTACCTTTTTTTATTCATCATGTGTTTCACGATGACGCATTTGCGGGAACAATAGCACATCGCGGATCGATGGAGAGTTCGTTAACAACATAACTAGACGGTCAATACCAATTCCTAAACCACCGGTTGGAGGCATTCCGTATTCTAGAGCTTCAACAAAATCATCATCCATCATGTGCGCTTCGTCATCACCTTGTTCTCTTTCTTTCAATTGATCCTCGAATCGTTCCCTTTGATCAATCGGATCATTTAACTCAGTAAATGCATTCGCATGCTCGCGTCCTACAATAAATAACTCAAAACGATCAGTAAAACGACCATCTTCTGGATTTTTCTTTGCTAATGGCGATATCGCTGTTGGATGTCCATAAATAAATGTAGGTTGGATAAGTTTCTCTTCTACAAAATACTCAAAAAACTCATTCACAACATGACCATAAGTCATTGTATCCTTTACAGGAACTTTATGCTCTTTTGCTATTGTACGAGCTTCCTCATCGCTCATTTCCTTCCAAAAATCAACTCCTGCATACTCTTTAATGGCATCAACCATATGGAGTCGCTTCCACTCAGGCTTTAAATCTACTTCATAGTCTCCATATTGTACGGTCGTGGTTCCTAGTACTTCTTCTGCAATATGTGCAATTAAGTTTTCTGTTAAGTTCATGATATCTTGATAATCTGCGTAAGCCTCATATAATTCAATCATCGTAAATTCTGGATTGTGACGGGTAGATACTCCTTCATTACGGAAGACTCGTCCAATTTCGTAGACTTTTTCTAACCCACCGACAATGAGTCGCTTTAAGTGTAGTTCGATCGCAATTCTCATATAAAGCGTCATATCAAGCGCATTATGATGCGTTACGAAAGGCCTTGCTGATGCTCCACCTGCAATAGAATGCATCGTTGGTGTTTCTACTTCTAAATAGCCTCTACTATCTAAATAACGTCTCATTGATTGTAAGATCTTACTTCTTAAGACAAACGTATCTCGCACTTCAGGGTTTACAATTAAATCAACATAGCGCTGACGATAGCGTTGTTCGATGTCCTTTAAACCATGAAACTTGTCAGGTAACGGGCGAAGTGATTTTGTAAGCAACTGAAAATCAGTAACCTTAACCGATAATTCCCCTACCTTTGTTTTAAAAGCAACACCCGATACACCGACAAGATCACCAATATCTATAGTATTAAATAGCTCGTATGCTTCTTCTCCAACTGCATCCTGACGGACATAGATTTGAATTTTACCTGTCAAATCTTGAATATGAGCAAAGCCCGCTTTCCCCTTACCCCGTTTAGTCATTACTCTTCCTGCAAGGGTTACTTCATGCTTTTGCTCCTCTAATTGCTCTTTCGTTAATTCCCCAAATTGCTCTGTCATTTCTTTTGCAGAATGTGTTCTAACAAATTTACTACCAAAAGGGTCGATCCCTTTATCAACTAATTTTTTTAGTTTTTCACGACGAACAGCTAATAGATCATTCAAATCTAATTCTTGTGTCATTTCATCAACTCCTAAATTTTCTTTATTTCTACCTACCTCAGTCACCCTCACTTATGTAACTTAACAACTTCAAACAGCATTCGCGCTTATATGTAGAAAAACTGCCAGCAAATACTGGCAGTATGTTATAATCTCAGACGAATTATAAAAAAGTCAGATGATAAAGTCAACTATCTTAACCTACTTCAATCGTCTCGTTCATTCGTGCTTCCACTTCTTCGATATATGCATAAAGAGAGTTGTGTACATCATCACGTGTTTCAAAATGATTGATTTGGTCTCTTACTCTCGAGTTTCCACGCATTCCTTTTAAATACCACGCTGCATGCTTTCTCATTTCACGAACGGCGACTTTTTCTCCTTTTAAAGCGATGAGGCGATCTAAGTGAAGCATACAAACGTCAATTTTTTCACGAGGTGTAGGGTCACCAGCAAGTTCCCCTGTTTCTAAATAATGTACTGTGCGATAAAGCATCCATGGGTTACCTAGTGCAGCTCTCCCAATCATGACTCCATCAACACCTGTAGAATCTAACATTCGTTTTGCATCTTCAGGTGTTTTTACATCTCCGTTTCCGATGACCGGGATATTAACTGAGTCTTTTACTTCTTTAATGATATCCCAATTCGCTACCCCTTCATACATCTGAACACGCGTTCGTCCATGTACAGCGACAGCTTTACCTCCTGCACGCTCAACTGCACGAGCATTTTCAACTGCGTAAATATGTTGTTCATCCCATCCAATACGCATTTTTACCGTTACAGGTTTATCGACAGCATCAACGACAGCCGCTACCATTTCGTAGATTTTATTTGGATCTAGTAACCATCTTGCACCGGCATCACATTTCGTAATTTTTGGTACAGGGCACCCCATATTAATGTCGATAATATCGGCATTCGTATTTTTATCAACAAACTTCGCTGCTTCCACTAGTGTTTCTTTTTCGCCACCAAAAATTTGCAAACTTAATGGCTTTTCCCGTTCATCTACATATAGCATACTTAAAGACTTTTCGTTTTTGTGTAAGATCGCTTTATCGCTTACCATCTCTGCACAGACAAGACCAGCACCGAATTCTTTTGCGATTAATCGAAAGGCCGGGTTACAAACCCCTGCCATCGGCGCTAAAACAACTTGGTTTTTCATTTCAATAGGACCAATTTTCAACATAACTTTCACCTCCAAAAAATATTATTATTTATTTGACGTCAATTCTTCTTTACTAATTTGTAAAGCTGCTGCGATTTTTTCAATCATATCCTCCGTCGGGACCCTCGTTCCTCTTTCCACTTCACCCAATACCGATATTGAGATCCCTAAGGCGTAAGCAAACGACTCTTGAGTATGACCTTTCAATTTCCGAAAAGCCCGTATTCTCCTACCCCACTGTTCATTTTCCATACTCTAACACCTTCTTTATCTAATAACCTTCGATAGATTTCCGAAACGGTTTTCTGCTCATGAGGCAGTATCAATTGAGGGTTAATTTCCATTAACGGAACGATGACAAAACTTCGCTCGCTCATTCTTGGGTGAGGAATTGTCAAATCTTCCATCTTAATATTTTCTTGATTATAGAGTAAAATGTCAAGGTCTAAAGTTCTTGGACCCCAACGAACAGGGGTATTTCTTTTTGCCTTAGATTCTATTTTCTGGGTAATTTTTATTAGCTGTTCAGGTGTATACGTTGTTGAGATTTCTACGACCATATTTAAAAAGTCTTGTTGCTCTAAGTAGCCGACTGGTACTGTTTCGTAAATGGATGATACATTTTTGACTGTTATTTGCTTGTCGTTGTCTAGTTCTTTTAACCCTAGTAAAAGATGGTCTTCTCTAATTTCAATGTTTGAACCCATGCCAATATATGCAAAATTATTCAACGTTTCGACTCCTTGTAATTTCTACAGCCACTGACTTATAGTGTCCCTTTATCGGTGGGTCAGGCTTAATCACTTTAATTGTACAAGAATTAACGATTGGAAATGTAGCAAGAATGGCTGAGCTGATCTTTTCTGCGATGGTTTCAACCAATTTATGCGTTTCATCCTCAACAATCATTTTAGTCACTTCATAAACCTCAGCATAGTTGACTGTTTGATTTAAATCGTCATTTTTTCCAGCCTCTTGAAGGTGTAATGACAAAGTGGCATCGACCTTAAAGCGTTGCCCCAATTTATTTTCCTCTGGAAAAACACCGTGATACCCATAGAACTCCATCTGTTCAATTATAATCTTATCTGTCATCCTATACACCTTTCCCTAACATCGCACTCATCATCTTTACCATCCGACTCATTTCTAAAACATCATGTACCCTAACAATATGACAACCTTTTACTACACCGAGACAAACTGTCGCTCCAGTCCCTTCAACCCGCTCATCAACAGGTAGGTTTAATGCCTTCGCGATAAATGACTTCCGTGAAGTTCCTAATAAAACAGGGTAACCAAGTGCAACAATTTCTTCTAGTCTTCTCATCACTTCGAGATTTTGTTCATACGTTTTTGCAAACCCAATCCCTGGGTCTAAAATAATTTGATCGTCTCTTACCCCTGCCTGATGGCAAATTTCAATACTTTCTCGCAAGTCACGCTTCATATCTTCTAATAAATTAGAGTAGTTTTGATCTGTTCGATTATGCATGAGAACAATAGGAACATCATAAGCTGCTGCTACTTCCGCTATCTTTGGGTCTGCTTTTGCCCCCCATATATCATTAATAATGGATGCTCCCGCTTCGATGGCTTGTTTCGCTACCTCGCTTTTATACGTATCTATAGAGATCGGAACATCGACTGCGTTTGCAACAGCGGATATCACCGGAATGACTCTCTCCAGTTCTTCATTTTGTTCAACTTTTAGTGCACCTGGCCTTGTTGACTCCCCACCAATATCAATAATTTTTGCCCCGTTACTCACCATTTCTCTTGCATGATTGACTGCCGCCACAACTTGATTGAACTTTCCACCGTCAGAAAATGAATCAGGCGTTGCATTTAATATCCCCATAACGATGGTGTCATCTAAAAATTGACGAGCCCTAATTTTAGTTGGATTTATTTGAATAGACATATCAACTAAACTCCTTCTTAGATATTTCAATTCGACTACTAAGCTGCGTTCTTAGTAAGTGGTATATTTTTCGTAACTTTGTAGCTAAAGGCGTATCCGGATGAAAGCTTGTCCTTCCATCAACATCACGAAGAGAAACAATTTCCTGAATGGAGTTTGTAACAAAAGCTTCTTCCGCCTCATATAAATCACTTTTTCTAAAAAAACCTTCTCGGCACTTGATCCCTAATTGTTTTAGTAGCGACATGACAAACTGCCTGGTCACTCCATTTAGTATTCCCGTTTTAATCGCTGGTGTATAAACAACATTATGTTTTACCCAAAAAAGATTTGAAACGATACCTTCTGCAAGAAACCCTTCTTCTGTTAGAAAAATACCTTCAATCTCTATGTCAGAACCTACTTCTTTTTTACCAATAATATTATTCAGATAATGATGGGACTTTAAACGTTCGTTACCTTCCGGTGTATTTCTTTTCGTCTTTAAAAGGACACCACGTTTACTATAAGATAACGTCTCTGGTAAAGGTTTGACGTAAACGATCGTGGAAGGTTTCTCATACGGCTCAACTTGCAGGCCTAAAGGACCAACACCTGCAGAAACATTCCACCTTACATAGGCATTCGATATATTATTTTTTTCTAATAACTGTTTTAAAATAAACGAAATTTCTTCTTTGTTATAAACCCAGTTGATTGAAAGCTGTTGTAAACTTTGACGAAGGCGATGAAAATGGTCATCCATTAAAAATGGATGACCTTCATAAATACGAAACGTTTCAAATACACCTAGACCATACATAAAACCGTGATCAAACACTGAGATCTTCGCATCTTTAGACGATACAATTTCACCGTTTACGTAGATGTACATGATGAGGTACGCCCCTTATAACACTCAATAAAATTACGCAGCAAACGTTTACCCGCTTCAGTCATGATCGATTCAGGATGAAATTGAACTCCTTCGATAGGAAGCGTTTTGTGACGAAGCCCCATAATTTCACCTTCACTCGTTTCCGCTGTAATTTCTAAGCAATTTGGTAACGACTCCCGTTCGACAATTAAAGAATGATATCTTGTCGCCGTAAAAGGCATATCGATTCCTTCAAAGATCGTACGCTCATCATGACTGATTTTTGAAGTTTTTCCGTGCATCAATCGTTCTGCTCGGATAACTTTGCCACCAAATACTTGTCCTATCGACTGATGACCAAGGCACACTCCAAAAATCGGAATTTTCCCCGCAAAGTATTCAATTGCTTCTAAACTAATTCCTGCTTCATTAGGACTACATGGACCAGGAGATATCATTAAATAATCAGGATTTAATTTTTTTTCAATTTCTTCAATCGTAATTTCATCATTTCGTCTTACAACTAACTCTTCGCCCATTTCTCCAAGGTATTGCACTAAATTGTACGTAAATGAATCGTAGTTATCAATCATTAAAATCATATTAATTCCTCCTCAGCTCTACTTTACTTTTTCTTTACTTACCTCTTCTTCACTCATCTCTTTTGCACGCCATAGTGCCGTTGCTTTTTTCAATGATTCTTTGTACTCATGTTGCGGATTAGAGTCAATGACAATTCCTGCACCAGCTTGCACATAAGCAAGTCCATCTTTTGCAAGCATCGTTCGAATCACGATATTTAATTCCATATCTCCATTATAACCGATCCAGCCAACAGATCCTGTATAAATTCCTCGCCTTACTGGTTCTAGTTCTTCAATAATTTCCATTGTACGAACTTTGGGAGCACCAGTAATCGTACCACCTGGGAAAGTAGCACGGATAGCATCATATGCATCCTTCTCCTTTGAAAGGCGACCTTTCACGTTAGACACAATATGCATCACATGTGAGTACTTTTCAATCACCATTAGCTCATCAACTTCAACAGAACCAAATTCACATACTCTTCCTAAATCATTTCTCTCTAAGTCGACGAGCATAATATGCTCAGCCCGTTCTTTTTCATTTTCAATTAATGTTTTAGCATTTTTTTTATCTTCTTCTGCTGTTTTTCCTCTAGACCTCGTTCCCGCAATCGGCCTAGTACTCACTTCATCTCCTGCTTTTTTAACTAAAAGCTCAGGTGAACCGCACGTTAGTTGGAAATCCGGGGTATGAAAGTAAGCCATATAAGGAGATGGATTAATTTCCCGGAGCTTTTCATAAATATGAAGTGGGTCAGTAGTCAGTGGTTTCGCCTGGCGAACCGATAAGTTTACTTGAAAAACATCCCCTGCAGCAATATAATCCTGAATTTTTTCGACCGCTTTTGAAAACTCTGCCTCTGATAAAGAGGCCATCCATTCGTTTCCGTTTGTTTCTTTTAGACATTGCCATTGCCAATCTTTTATTGGCTGCTCTACCCAAGACGCTTTGTAGTTCTCTAAACGCTCCATTGCATTACTTATCTCACTGTTATTACAATGAACGATAATGGTTAGTTCCTCGTTCTCTACATCAAAAACAAACACCTCATCAAAAACTAAAAAATAGAGCTCTTCCATGTCTAGATCGTCTTTAGCTAGATCAGGGAGTTTTTCTATTTGTCTGACGAGATCATAGCTTATATACCCAATCGCTCCGCCTTGAAATGGTGGAGCATCCTTTGAAAAAATCCGCTGCTGTTCTGCCATCCATGATCTCATATTGTCCAAAAGGTCTCCTGTCCGCGTTAGGGTTTCTCCCTCATAGTTAATCGTTAATGTGTGACCTTTTCCTCTGATGCAAGCAACAGGCTTTAAACCAATGATATGATACTTTCCTGCTCGTCCACTTTCTAACAAGACATGATAGGATTCCTCTTTTGAAAGCTGCTTATACTGTTGAAACCAAACGCTTTCACTTAATGGGATTTTCGCTGTCAACACTTTGCGGGTACTTGTGGAATTGTCCTGAAGCAATTAATTCACTCTCCTCATTAATGGCGAATGATGTCCAACCATTTTTCTTACAGTTTATTCTACAACAATTTATAAAAAGCGCAACAGTAAATACGAAAGGGAGAAGGTGCCATGAAATAAAATGTCTACTGTATAGTGTATTTTTTCAGGGAAAAAGCTCTTTTTTATGGTGCTTAATCTCTTTTTCTAATTTCGCAGGATTTGTTTTCAATTTCGAAGCCGTTATTTTGGAACTTGAACTGTTTATTTTCAAGTTTAGTGCTTTTATTTTTAAGTTTGCTCAAATTATTTTCAACCTCGGTGCTTTTATTTTCAACTTTGCAAGATTTATTTTCAACTTTCACCCATTTAAAGATTTCTCGACAAAATCAATCAAAAATCGACCCTCTGATCACTTATCGTGGTCAACCAAAAAAAGAGGCTGACCCATACAGTCAGCCCCCTTCCACTCTTATTATTGTTCATCAAATTGGTAAAGCGGTGTAGATAAATAACGCTCACCGTTACTTGGGATAATTGCTACAACTTTTTTACCTGCCCCTAATTTTTCAGCTACTTGAAGCGCTGCATAAATCGCAGCACCTGAAGAAATCCCACCTAAGATACCTTCTTCGCGGCCTGCACGGCGTGCATATTCAAACGCTTGGTCATTCGTTACTTGGATGACTTCATCATAAATTTCAGTATCTAAAATTGAAGGAACAAATCCTGCTCCGATTCCTTGAATTTTGTGAGGTCCTGGGTTTCCGCCAGATAGAACTGGAGAATCAGCTGGCTCTACTGCATATATTTTTAACTCTGGGAAGTTTTCTTTTAACAAACCACCAGCACCTGTAATCGTACCACCTGTTCCAATACCAGATACAAATGCATCCACGCTACCTTCAACTTGCTCAAGAAGCTCTTTCCCTGTTGTTTCACGGTGGATCTCTGGGTTTGCTTCGTTTTCAAATTGTTGAGGCATGAAGTAGCCTTCTTCTTTAGATAACTCAGTCGCTTTACGAATAGCTCCACCCATTCCTTCAGGTCCAGGAGTAAGAACTAGCTCTGCGCCATAAGCTCTTAATAAGTTACGTCGCTCTATACTCATTGTTTCAGGCATAACTAATTTTGTTTTATATCCTTTAGCTGCTGCTACCATTGCTAAGCCAATACCTGTGTTTCCACTTGTAGGTTCAACAATCGTATCTTCTGGCTTAAGACGTCCATCTTTTTCAGCAGCTTCAATCATTGCTAATGCAATACGATCTTTTACACTACTTCCAGGATTAAAATACTCCAGTTTTAAGTATATGTCTGCAGATCCTTCAGGTACGATTCGGTTTAACTTTACTAAAGGTGTTTGTCCAATTAAATCTGTTATCGAGTTTGCTACACGCATTACAACTTCCCCTTTCATTAATACCGAGTAAATTCATTGGTTTTATTATGTTTATAATAGCAAATGATTTCCATTAAGTCAATTCATTTTTTTGATAATTTAAATTTTTTCTTTCTTGTTAGCCTCTGCTAATAAGCCTTCTAATTCTTCTTTAGAGAATAGGTACGTTTCATTACAAAAATGACAGCGTGTTTCTGCTTTTCCTTCTTCATTTATCATCGCTTGAATCTCTTCCGTACCTAGACTAATGATGGCATTTTCAAACCTCTGCTTCGAACAAGTACAGGAGAACTTCACATTCATTTTATCCAGAATTTTTAAATTTTCTCGACCAACTGATTCTTGCAAAATTTCTTCTGGCGTTTTTCCAGCTTCGATTAACTTTGAGATCGGTGGAATTTCACCTATTCGCTTCTCAATGGATTCAATAATTTCATTACCAGCTCCCGGCATCATTTGAAGGATAAACCCACCAGAAGCTAATATCGAATGATCCGGGTTAACGAGGACACCGACACCGACGGCCGATGGAATTTGTTCAGACGTTACAAAGTAGTACGTAAAATCCTCACCTAATTCCCCGGAAATAAGCGGGACATTTCCAGTAAAAAAATCTCTCAGGCCTAAGTCTTTTACGACAGACAGTTGACCACTTCTACCTACGGCCCGGGCCACATCTAACTTCCCTTGTGCGTTTAAGTCAAAATGAACATGGGGGTTTTTCACATAACCCCTTGTTTCTCCTTTTGCATTCGTATCGACTAAAATGTGACCGATTGGCCCGTCCCCTTCGATTTTGACGGTTATTTTTTCATCACCTTTTAACATCGCCCCCATCATTGTCGCTGCTGTCATTGCTCTTCCTAGTGCAGCTGATGCCGTTGGCCAAGTATCTTGACGTTTTGTCGCTTCATTAACCATTTCGGTCGTACGTGTAGCGTAGGCTCTTACTTTTCCATCAAAAGCAATCGCCTTTACAAGATAATCACTCATGCTCTTCTTCCTTCCTTGCATTTTTCACATAAATCATTTGTAATCCTTTTAGTGTTAAAAACGGATCAACAACTTCGATCGTATTGGACTCTTTACCAATGAGTGAGGCTAATCCTCCAGTAGCAATAACTCTAGGTTCTACTGATGATTGCTCTTTCATTCTTCTTACGATTTCATCGACTTGACCCACATATCCATAAAAAATCCCGGCTTGCATTGCATTCACTGTATTCTTCCCAACGACAGATGGCGGCTTGGATATTTCGATTCGAGGGAGCTTGGAAGCTCTTGTGTAAAGGGCCTCAGTCGATATTCCAACTCCTGGCGCGATGGCTCCGCCCATATACTGTCTCTCTTCATTGATATAACAAAACGTAGTCGCTGTCCCAAAATCAACAATAATCAACGGGCTTCCATACAAATGGATCGCCGATACTGCATTGACGATTCGATCTGCCCCTACTTCTCTTGGATTTTCATATTTTATATTTAGACCTGTTTTAATTCCAGGACCAATCACAATCGGATCAATATCAAAATATTTTTTACACATTTTTTCAAGTGCAAACATAATCGGTGGCACAACCGAGGAAATGATAATTCCATCAATCTCAGTTACATTAAGATTTTGGTCATGAAACAAGCTTTTTACAAGCATTCCATATTCATCTTCTGTTTTATCACGACTCGTAGCTATTCTCCAATGGTGGATTAAATCATCACCATCGTACACACCAAGAACAATATTCGTATTACCTACATCTACAACAAATATCATATTAGGTTCACCACATTTCACTAAATTATATGTATACTTTACCTCAATTTTATCACTTTCAAAAGAAAATAGGATGCCTAATGACATCCTATTTAAACTATTACTTATCTGATTTATCATCTTCATCTGTTGTTGACTTTTCTGCTGGATCTTCCGAAGGTTTTACTTCACTTTCTACTTTTGGTTCAGTTTCCTCTTTTTTAGATGAAATATTGACTTTCACATCACCATCTTGAGTGGTTTCAGATTTAGCTTCTTCTTTACGATACATATCCGTATGATGATTCTCAGGAAGTTTGCCTTCGTTAACAAGTGATTTAATTTGTTCAGCATCTAACGTTTCAAGTTCCATTAACGTTTCTGCTACAAGATCTAGCTTATCTTTATTATCAAGAAGGATTTGCTTACAACGTTCATAACTCTCTTTAATAAATCGTTGTACTTCTAAGTCAATTTCATATGCAATTTGATCACTATAATTTTGTTCATTTTGAATATCTCGTCCTAAGAAGACTTGACCACCAGAACTTTGTCCAAATTGCAATGGACCGAGCTTTTCACTCATACCATATTCCGTGACCATTTTACGCGCAATTCCTGTTGCTCGCTGGAAATCATTGTGAGCCCCTGTACTCACTTCGCCAAATGTAATTTCTTCGGCGACACGCCCACCAAGTAAGCCCATAATTTTATCAAGTAATTCAGGTTTTGTCATAAAGTAACGGTCTTCTTTTGGAAGCATAACAGCATATCCACCAGCTTGACCTCTTGGAACAATGGTCACTTTATGAACCATATCTGCATTTTCGAGCTTCACACCAACAACTGTATGTCCAGCTTCATGCCAAGCCACAATTTTCTTTTCCTTTGCTGAAATAACTCGGCTCTTTTTAGCTGGCCCCGCAATAACACGGTCTATTGCTTCTTCAATATGAACCATATTGACTTTCTTCTTATCATTACGAGCAGCAACAAGCGCAGCTTCATTAAGAAGGTTTTCTAAATCGGCACCAGAGAAGCCAGGTGTTCTGGCAGCAATCGCTTTTAAATCAACATCATCAGCGAGCGGTTTATTTCTCGCATGTACTTTTAACACTTCTTCACGACCTTTAACATCTGGTCGTCCTACTAATATTTGACGGTCAAAGCGTCCTGGACGTAATAATGCAGGGTCAAGGATATCGGCACGGTTTGTCGCCGCAATAATGATAATTCCTTCATTCGCACTAAATCCATCCATTTCAACGAGTAATTGGTTTAGTGTCTGTTCACGCTCATCGTGACCTCCACCTAATCCAGCACCACGTTGTCGTCCAACCGCATCAATTTCATCGATAAAAATAATACAAGGAGCATTTTTCTTTGCATTTTCAAAAAGGTCACGTACACGTGATGCACCAACCCCAACAAACATTTCAACAAAATCAGAACCACTGATTGAGAAGAAAGGAACACCCGCTTCACCCGCAACGGCTCTAGCGAGTAAGGTTTTACCTGTACCCGGCGGTCCCACCAGTAGAACCCCTTTAGGAATACGAGCACCAATGGCAGAAAACTTTCGTGGGTCTTTTAAGAACTCAACAACTTCCACAAGTTCTTGCTTTTCTTCATCTGCACCAGCAACATCTTTAAATTTCGCTTTCTTTTTGTCATCCTGAACCATCTTCGCTTTACTCTTACCAAAATTCATGACACGGCTTCCGCCACCTTGAGCTTGGCTTAGTAAAAAGAAGAAAAGAATGAAGATAATGATAAATGGAATAATGGACGTAAAAAAGGTAACCCAACCACTAGTCTCATCAGCAGGCTCCATGATGAATTCAGGTGCAGTAGCTCCACCTTCTTGAACATCAAACAGTCTTTCAACTGCCAATTCAGCCCTAGGAATATATGTTTGGAAATACTCTCCCTCTGGCGAGTTCACAAGCTGTCCACGTACTAAGTACACTTGTCGCTCAGGCTTTAAAGAAAGAGTAGTAACTTCGCCATTTTGAAGTTTCTCATAAAACTGATCAACTGTCATTGGCGTCGTTTCAGTTTGATCACCGCTAAAGACACTTACAATCCCAACGATGACTAAAAATATTAATAAATAAAATATCGTGTTACGAAAAATCCGATTCATTCCTGACCTCCTCCCACGTACAATACAGCTTAAGTTATAGTATCATATTTACCACTTTTTTCACAATCTTTACGTCCCATAAATTTCAGGCTTTAGTACGCCAATATACGGGAGGTTTCGATATCGTTCAGCAAAATCCAAACCATATCCGACAACAAACGCATCAGGAACCGTAAATCCGGCAAGGTCCGGTACTAAATCGACCTTTCTTCCTTCTGGCTTATCTAATAATGTAACGATTTTGACAGTTTCTGCTTTTCGATAATGAAACAATTTTACTAAGTAACTTAAAGTTAATCCGCTATCAATAATATCTTCTACAATAAGGACATGGCGACCTTCTACAGAAGTGTTTAAATCTTTAACTATTTTTACTTCACCTGTAGAAACAGTCCCAGCACCATAGCTTGATACATCCATAAAGTCGAGCTCGATATGGGTATTTATTCTTTTCGTCAAATCAGCCATAAAAGGAAGTGCTCCTTTTAATACACCGATAACGAGGGGAAACTTACCATCATATTCTTTCGTAAGTAGATCACCTAATTCTCGTACTTTCGCTTGTATTTCTTCTTCAGAAATTAGTATCTCCTTGATATCATCTTTCATTGTTTTGCTATACCCTCCTGTAACTGTTGCTGAAAAGAATTATACCGAGCCTTCATGATGAAATACAAATGAAAGCACTAAATATTTTTGCGACATTTCTGTGACAGCACCTTTTTTAGAATGTCCTAATACGGGAATCCATATCACTTCATTATTTCCATCAGTAACGAGTGGCCATATCTTTCGTTTCTTCTGCTCGATTTTATGATCGATAAAAATTCGGCTAACTTTTTTGGACCCTTCCATACCTATCAATTGAATACGATCTCCATCGGTTTTTGTTCTTATTATGAGTGGAAAACAAATTTGATCAGCATCACAAATAAAAGTATATGGATTTCGTTCTTCATGAGAGAGGTTTGATGTCAATTTTGCACTTATTATTCCCAACTTTGTCGAAATACATCCTGGAACTTGCAACTCGGTTGAAAATGACTCAATATCTTTTTCATCTTTGTTGAAGGTACACCGACAACGATCATAGCTTCTTTCTATAATTAATCCTTGTGGTAAATCAAGTTGTCCAGATGGATGATGAGAATAAATAAGCTCATAAACGTGTTCAATATGTATGAATGATAGAAATGGGTAATTTTCCCCGTAAAGATATTTTAATATTAGATGAATACCCCTTCTTTGTAAAGGTAAAGGGAGACCTTTAAACGGTTCAACAGAAATGATCACCTCTTCCTTCGTTTTTTTCTCTAGGACATTTTCAATATGTGTACGAGTTAGCTCTTCTAGGTAGATGCGATCTGCATCAAGTGCTTCACTCATCCGTTGAAAATGCATATGTGCCTTAGGATTTTCCTTTTTTATAAATGGTAACACTGCTTCACGAAAGCGATTCCTCACGTATTTCCCAGAGAAATTACTTTCATCAATTCTTGGTTGTAACTGTTCTTCCTTACAGTATTGCTCTATTTCCGCCTTTGTTATTCCTAAAAATGGTCGAATGATCATGCCTGTTGCAAATGGTCTTGATACAGGTATACCCGAGAGTCCATCTATCGTACCTCTCACCTGATTCATTAAGATTGTTTCAATTTGATCATCGCCATGATGAGCTAATGCAAGATAGTGAGCACGATACTGAATCATTACTTGTTTAAAAACGTCATAACGGCATTTTCGTGCAGCCATTTGTATACTCAAACCGAGTTCGGATTGAACTTCCTTTACATCTACTCGTTTCCCCTCAAAAAGAATTCCTCGCTCCTCACAAAACTGCTTGACGAATTGATAATCTTCGGCTGAAGTACCTTTTCTTAATTGATGATCGACGTGAGCAGCAACGATCAGATAGTTTTCCTTTTGACTTTTATCCCATAAATAATGCAATAATGCTAGAGAATCAGGCCCTCCTGAAACGCCAACAACGATGGTTGAATTCAGCTTTAACAGTCGATGTTCTTTAATAAACTGATTAACGTCCTGTTTCATAGCGCTGACCAATTCCTCCTTTCTTAAAGGAGAAAATAGCGAGTGCAAAAACGAGGCCACCTGCAATCGCTCCAGCTTGTAACATCGTACTGATCCCTAGCTCTAACCCGAGTAAATAATTACTTTCAACAAAGGCGAGCATCGTAAAATAGGCCTTGCTGCCAGGAACTAATGGAATGATGGCAGGAATACTAAATGTTGTAGCTGGTATTCTAAATTTTTTTGCCAGAATATGTGAAAGAGTAGCGCTCATAAAGGAAGCAAGCGCAGTCGCTAAAATAAGGGACACACCTTGTTCTGGAAGAGTACGATAAATAAACCATGACAAGCACCCAATTAATGCTCCTATAAACAAAGCTCTAGTCGGAACATTAAATAATATCCCAAAACAAATTGTTGCCGCGTATACAAAAAATAATTCCAACCACATCATTTTTCCCCCTATTAATTTTGAACAAAAGCCCCGTGTTGACTGAAGCGGTAAAACGGTCAGACTTTTATAACAGCCCCTATTTAAGTTAAAAATAGCCCAATTGCAAGTGCAACCCCAGTTGCGATAGATAGTGCCGTCAAAAAGGCTTCTGCACCCCTACTGACTCCAGCTACATAATCACCTGAAATTAAATCTCGTACCGCATTAGTTAGGGGAACCCCTGGAACAAGAGGCATTAATATTCCGATAATGATTTGATCTAAATTAACACCAACACCTAGAAATACAAGACCAATCGCTACACTTCCCCCGATAAAAGCTGAAATAAATTCAGCGAAAAACTTTACCTTTAAATATTCTTGAAACTTAAATACACATACGCTAACAATAAACCCTGCAATAAAAGCTGGAAGCATGTCACGTAAGCTGCCCCCAAATAAATAGGAAAACCCAGCACCGGCTACACCTGAAGCAAGATGAACAAGCCATATTGGATAATTCATCGGTAGCCTAGCGATTTCATTTAGCTTATCGTAAGCCGATTCTTCATCAATAGCACCTGTTACAAATTCCCGTGACACTTGATTAACTAATGATACTTTATTTAAATCATAAATCCGATCATCCACACGAATCATTTGCATTGTATCTCCTTTACCAACTTCATCAAAGGAGAGAAATATTCCAGTTGTCGTCACAAAGCTATGGACATTCGAAAAACCTGCTGCTTTTGCCATCCGCTCTATCGTTTCTTCTACTCGATAAGTTTCTGCACCGTATATTAGCATTATTTCTCCTGCTAACAAACATACATCCATCATCCGATCTGCTCTAGACATGGTACCCTCCACAACTTACCTATTTCCCGGACTTTTTGAACATCGTCTTTTAATCCGTGTTCAAAAAGGAGGACAAAAAGAGCCAAGAATTTCGAGGAAACGCCGTCTCCGAGCACTGGAACGTATGTTGTTAATACGTGAGGAGCGGAGGAGCAAGTTGACAAAGAAATTCGACAGCTATTTTTCCCAGACTTTTTGAACATCGTCTTTTACATTAATTGTCCAAATAAGTATAGGATATATGCCAAAATAAGAAAAGAGGTAACGAGAAAGATTTCAATAAGGTAAGAAGATTTCGAAGCTTTTTTCCGCTCGTTTCTCTTTCCTTTTTTAGGAGTAGATCCAGGATTTTTTTTATAAAGTGTTGATTTACGTTGGATAGAATCCATTAAATCTTTCTTCATCAACTGAGCATCGCTGTACTTTCCTTGCAGACCTTTTAACATGACGTCACGATACGGTTTGAGACCAGGCTTTGTTTCTATTGCTTGTTTCAGTTGCGGGAGTGGCTGATCACCTTTTTTATCAAATCGTCTTGGATAAGAACAATTAATCATGATCATGACAAGAGAAAATAAATCATAGCTCGGCTCTGCCTTTCGTGAACCTAACCCCCAGTAGCCACGATCAAAAAACTCTGTATACTCTTTAATGGATCGTCCGAGCAATGTCGTTCCGCCGACGTCTAGCCAGCGTATTCGCGGTGTTGGACCGACCACAATTAAATTATCGGGCTTCAAATCACCAAACGCCCAACCTGCACGGTGGAGCCGGTCTAAATCACCTAACAGTTGCACCATTAAAATACCGATCCATTCTTCTCCACGTTTTGAAGTAAATGTTATTAACTGCTCACCTTTTAAATACTCCATTACGTAAAACGGAAAGACCCCATCGTTTACTACTAAGTCATCAACATCTAACAAAGAAGGCCCAAGTACCTGACCTTGGACCTTCGAAAAATGCTTTAATACATTTACCTCAGATGTGATGGCCATGCTATTCACACCAATTTTCAGTGCAACATCACCTTCTACACTTCTTGCCAAATACACTGATCCAGTAGCCCCAGACCCGAGTAATTTGACAATTTGATAAGTTTTCCGATGCCACTTGCCAACAACTTTTGCCCCTGGAGATAAGTTACATACCTGAGTCTTCGAGTAATTCATCCTCGCCACTAGAGATCAAACTCCTTCTCGAGTTAGTTTTCTCAAACCTTTGTAATGCAACTTGTAAGGCAGGTCCTGTCGGAGTAATACCACCAGATGACAACTTATGAAAAATTCCAGTTAACGATTCTAGTTTCGGTGTCCAATCTAGTAAACGATCGATATCTTTTCTTTTTCCTGGAAATGAATAGAGTGAAAAACGGTTGTCTCCCATTCGAGAAGTAAGACTAATCGACAAGTCCGTTAACGCATCTTGAACCATCGGTAATTTGTTTTTCATACTGGCACTCGTATCTACTAATATTAAAACATTTAAATCAATCGTTTCACCTAATTCATCAACCACTTCCATCACTTGACCACGCTTTTCTGGAGACAAGTCTTCTAGTTCTTGTTCTTTTCCTAAAATTTGCTGAAGCTCCTTGTTAACTACACCATATAATGTTTGTGTCATCGCTTTCCTCGTCACCATTTGAACCGTTTTAGCTAAGTTTTGAGCATAAACGATTTGACTGACACCACCGCTCGCCATTGCTATCGACTCAATTTCCTGAACTGCTTTTTCATTCATTGGACTATTATCGACAACACCGATAACATTTACCGTAATGCCTTGCTCTTTTGCTAAAGCAGCTATAGCAACAGGGTCTTCCCCTTGGTTTGAGCATCCATCAGTTATGAGTAAAATCTGGCGTAATGTACCTTTTCCCAAGCATATCCCCTCCAATTTTCTGAATGTTACCATCATTCACCATTTAGAGGGCCTTTATACATTACAAACTTCCTCACTTACTTTGTCACTACTGTGCCTTCTTCTTTTCTACTTTCCTTGGCTTATAAAGAGGGATAGCCGCCCATTTCGGCATATTTCTTTTTACTTTTGCCACAACAATGGTCATATCATCTTCAATACTCCCTTTTTCATGTCGTATGACTCGCTCTAAGATTAAATCTGCCACCTCTTGTGGATCCTCAGATGAAACTTCAGAGATAATTCTTTTCATCCACATCTCTTTATTTTCAACGTGTTTAGGCGCATCAAAAATTCCATCACTCATCATAATTAATAAATCCCCTGCTTTTAGTTGTTCACTTACGACATCAACATCAAACTCTTGAATAATTCCCATCGGTAAGTTACTTGCTTCAATTTTTGTCACTTTTGTTCCCCGTTTAATAAAGCTAGGGATCGAACCGATCTTTAAAAACTTTACGTTTGCATCTTGTAAATCAATCATCGCTAAATCGAGCGTAGAAAAAATTTCGTCTGTTGTTCTAAGCGATAGAACAGAGTTAACGGATTTGATCGCAACCGTTTCCTCAATGCCTGATTGCAAGACTTTTTGTAATAGCTGCAACGTTTCATTACTTTCTAAATGGGCTCGCTCCCCGTTTCCCATCCCGTCACTAATTGCTATTGCATATTTACCAGAGCCTAATTCAATCGTTGAATAACTATCTCCTGATACATACGCACCGCCTTTAGCAACAGTGGCCACGCCAGTTTCTACGACAAACTTCTTCGCTGATCCAAAAGAAACATGACTGTAGCCATTTGGATAAAAGCTTCGTTCCTCCTTTTTAATAATGATCGTTTCTCCTAATATATCGGATAACATCGGCGCAACTACTTTTTCAGATTGGCCATGTCCACCATCATTAGCAATACTAAGCTCGATTTCAATATTTCCTTGCTCTAAGTGAAAAATATCAATATGTCCAACCTCTAACCCTACACCTCTTAACGCTTCTAACATTTGTTCTTCTTGAACGTAATGACCTTCTTTTTCTCTTTGAATCTCTTTAGCGAAATCATTCATCACTCGAGAAACACCGAGTAACTGATCGGCAACTAATCTTCTACTTTCTAGTACTTGTTTTTTTAGCTTTTGATTCGCTTGAAATTGTCCAAATTCATGTTGAATCACTTGGACAACTTTTTCGTGTTTGACGCAATACTTTTTCCAATCCGCTTTAAGCAGTGGGTCTTTAATTTCACTATATTTTTCAACTTCATTCATAATTTGAGACATCGATTCATACGTTTTATTAAAATTGTTTACCCAGCAACGATCTTTTTTGAAACAAGCCTGACATGTCTTTTCTGTAACATTGCTTAGGAAATAATCGACTTCCTTTTCAACATCATCAACCTCAACCGAATTAGGTGTTGAAGAGAAACTATTTGATAAAGTTTGAAATAAGTGGGAAAATTGTTCAACCCTACCTGCTGTAACATCTCTAATTTTTCTTAAATATTGTTGCTGTTCTTTCGAGTGCTCTACCGTCCCTGGGATATAGCGAGCTAATTTACTAATTAAAGATTTAGGTGTTAGTAGAAATACAGCAATAGCTACTCCGGATTCCATAACGGTAACCATCACTTGATCTGACCCTTCACCATACAAGCCAATGAGCAACGTACCAATTAATAGCCCAATACTAACTCCTATTTTTCTTCCCTCTTTTAACAATCCACCTAAAAGACCAGCAAATGCTAGTAAACTCATTTGATAGAGACTAGCAACGCTTGCTAAACTTAAGATTAAACCGGTTACAACACCTACAGTCGATCCAATAGCGGCACCAGCAACAAAGGCAAATAGTAACACGAGATAACGTGCTAATATATGTTCAACTGTTAAATCATAAATCATCCAACCGATCGTCCCCGTCATTACCGAAGCAAGTAAAATGATTAAGCAGACAATTTCTTCATTTTTCAATGGTTGTTGGCTTCGTTTGACTGTAATAAGCGGTACACTTTGTAGAAAAATCATCGTAAGTATGAAGCTTAAGCCTGCTTCTACTCCAGCCATCATCCAATCGTAATTCATTACTTGTCCTTGTATAAAGAAAGTCAACATAATCCGTGCCGATAGACTTGCAAAGAAAACAGTAAATGGAAGAACCTTCGCTGTATTATCGTTAAATTTCTCTACGATCTTCTGGTAGATAATAAAAATAAAAAGCGAGGCTAATACAAACCAGCTACTTTCTAAAAAATGTGTCATCGCTCCTGCAAATACAGCAAGTGCTGCTATACCTAGCCTGTCCCGTTTCAAAGCATAGATAGCAGCAACAAACGGTAATACAAAAGGTGTAATTTCTGATAGTATCATAGCTCGTCCAAGCAAAAAGCCAACAACAAAAATAAGAAGTCCCCATTGGTAAAACAGCAAGTTCGTTCCCTTTTTGATTTTTTCAGTTGCAGATGTAGTTAGCGACAGTACTTTGTCAGGAAGCGTCCAACCACGAACGGGCTCAATAACTCCTTTTGTAACTCTCCGTAACATTCGCAACACCCCACGATTAATTTTCGTGGTTTCATTATAAACATATAATGGATTCAGTTTTTGTCAGAATTCCAAGTCGAATAGAAAAAAGTCTTCGACGCCTTTCGTGTAAATGATCGTTCGATTTCCATGCTTATCTATAACTGAGAAAGGATTGACAGCAAACTTAGCAAAATATGTAAAAATAGTGACTTATCCATGGTACTTATGACGAAAGAAAAGTAGTCCAAATTCTTAGTTTTATGATCCAGATTTGAAATATATTGTCCATATTCCAAGTTTTATTGTCCAAAATATGTCTAAATTGTGTCCAATCCTTCACCATGCTATTCTTCCCCATTTCTACAACACACTTATCCACTGATTAAACACTTTTTTAAATTTCCTATTCAATAAAAAAACTGCATCCGAATATGGATACAGTTTGCATTTTAATATGTATGGTAGCGGCGGAGGGAGTCGAACCCACGACCTCACGGGTATGAACCGTACGCTCTAGCCAGCTGAGCTACACCGCCATAGGATACTATTATCAGCGACAAAATTTATTATATGATAATCCACTAATGATAGTCAACCCTATTTTTTATATTAGGCTGTTTTCGTAAACTTTGTTGCTTTTGGACCGTTTTTTTAAAATGAAATAGCCTTTTCAAGACAAATTCATTTGTCTGAACGGCTATTTCATTTTCAAAACCTTCACGCTATGCGTGAAGAGCCAAGCAGTCGCTTGGCTTACGGTCCAAAAGCAAAAAGCAACAATCTATAGGAAAAGAGCCTTATATTAAATCCAAATGTAAAGGCAAGCGCTAAAACGCTTGCCTTACACATTCCTTTATTAAAAAGTGGCAGCAAGACTTACCCACGTCTAGCGCCTCGACCACCTCGCTTCGATTCTGTTTGGCGTTTAAGCGTGGAGAGACGTTCTTCACTGTCTTTCAAAAATCGATTCATCTTATCTTCAAAGGACATCGTTGGGCGCTGGTTACGCGCACCACCACTTCCGCCTTTGCCATAACTTCCTCCAGAACGTGCTGGGCGCGGTGGCCGGGATGGACGAGGAGCACGATTGGTCATCTCCTCTTTTGGGCGTTCTTGAGCTTTTCGGATTGAAAGTCCAATCTTTCCGTCTTGCTCAACATTAACAACCTTGACTAGAACTTCGTCGCCTACTTTTAAAACATCTTTAATGTCTTTAACATAGTTATCAGCGACCTCACTAATATGAACCAGACCAGTAGTACCTCCTGGCAGCTCCACAAATGCCCCAAAATGGGTAATACCCGTTACCTTACCTTGCAACTTGCTGCCTACTTCGATTGACATGTTAAAAATTGCTCCTCCTTAAAAAAACAGATAAATTAATTGTCTATAGAGATCGCTCAAAAAGGTAAGAGCTCTATGTCCCCTTTTTGAACGCACTTATATTATAAATTATACTTGATGTGGAAAAAGAGTGTCAATCCGTTGATAATTTAGGTAATTTAAACAGAATTTCCCTATCCTTTGATAAAAAATAATCCCTTCTAGCAACTTCTGCTATATATTCCAAATCATTGTAGTTTTCAATTTCCTGCTCAAGATGTGCTTGTTCGAGTTTTAGTGCTTCCAACTTTGTTTGAAGGGCCTGCTTTTCTTCACTTTTTTCTTCTAGTAATTGAGCTTGTGCATGAATCGTCATAAATGCAATAACACTGAGGATCGCTATAATAACAGCAAATGCCGTTAAACGACGAAATAAGCCTCTTCTTTTTCGTAGGAGATCTCCAGAAACTTGTTCTTGTGCTCGATTAAAGGTAGCATCTAATTCCCTAACTTTTCGTTTTCGTTCCGAAATCATTAATCATCCCCCTTGTTGCCACGGGTACGTATAAACTTCCAAAAGGCAACCGCTTTTTTCACCCATTTATTCTTTTTTATACGCTTCACAAGGCGGTCCATTCTAGATAGCTTGTATAATACTTTACCAAGCCAACGAATAGGTCTTATAAATAACTTAAATAAAAATGATAATATGGATAATATTAGTGATATTACCATCATAACCAAGGAGTATAAGAGTTTCAATAGCCATTTAATAGGATTAATAAGGATCATAATGATAAGGGTACGAATAAAACGAAAAATGGCAATAGAAATACGGATGCTCGTCTCTAAAATTTGCAAATATGGACGCTGGAATAAGGCTTGATATGCTGCATATCCGCACAAAAGCGCAAGAAAAACGTAAAATCTCATTTCACCTTCATTAACTTTGAGGAGAATATAGAAAATGAGCAGACCTTGAATTAACCAAAATAAAAAGTCGTTTAACACAGTTACCCATGACAACGATGGACGGGGCTCCCTTGCAAATCTCTTATAGGTATCAATAGAAGCCCCAAGCCAAGTGCCTGCAGCAACCATTGATATCATCGTATAGAATTGAACGGTTAAACTCACTTGAATAACTTCCCAAATAATCCTTTAGATTTTCCACCTTGATTTTCATCAAGATATACAAGGTCATATATTTTCCCTTCAATCGATACTAACCCTTGCTCAACATTTAAGTTTTTCATATGCAGATTTTGACCACGGATTGAAAGGAAACCCATTTCAGTTTCAAGTAGAAACTCCTCATTATCAAAACTTTCAACTTGTCTTACCCCAGTAATATCAAGCTTCTTTCGACCACGCAATGTAATATCATGTTCTTTTGTTTTTCTCGCATGTCCCATCGGTGTACCAAACTCATAATTATGTTCCATACTTCTTCCTCCTCAAGACCTCATTTATTACAAATTTATGATTTCAAGAGAAGGAATAGAACAAGCTGTTTGTATTTCCTACTCAGCTGCTTCAACCGATTGTTCTTTAATGACAGTAAACATTGAACTGGCTTCTTCTTTTCTCGTGGTATCTTTTATAGCCTCTACCTTGACTGTAACAAACTTTTGCCCAAATCGGATCACTAATTCATCACCAACACTTACATTTGTACCTGCTTTAGCAACTTGTCCATTGATTGTAATACGACCTTGATCACATACCTCTTTAGCTAACGTGCGTCGTTTAATCAATCTTGACACTTTTAAAAACTTATCCAACCTCACCTAAAATTCCTCCTTTTATTGATACTTTTCTTTACTTTTTTCCCAAATTTCATCCATCTGCTCTAGTGTGACCTCTGCAAATGTTAAACCTTGTTTTGCTAATTCCTCTTCAATCGCTTGAAAGCGACTAGAAAACTTTTGATTCGTCATATGTAGTGCTTCTTCTGGGTTGATTTTATAATAACGAGCTAAATTGATGAAAACGAAAAGAATATCCCCAAATTCTTTTTTCATTTTTTCTTCATTTTTGATTTTTAGTTCAGAGAAAAACTCACTGATTTCTTCTTGAAGCTTCATCCACATTGGCGCAGCATCATCCCAGTCAAATCCTACTTTAGCCGCCTTCTTTTGAATTTCAAATGCTTTCATCAAAGCTGGCATACTTTTAGGGATACCGTCGAGTACAGATTCTGTTTCTTTGCCATTTTTTTCTTTTTTCTTAATTTCTTCCCAATTGACTATAACCTCTGCTGAATTTTTTGCGGTTTGGTTAGAAAACACATGAGGGTGCCTTCGTATCATTTTTTCAGTAACTGAATATATGACATCATCAATCGTAAACCAGCCATCATCTTCCCCAATTTGAGCATGTAACATGACTTGAAGCAAAACATCACCAAGCTCCTCGACTAAATGATCATCATCTTGTTCATCAATAGCCTCTAATACTTCATAAGCCTCCTCTAATAAAAAAGGCTTCAATGATTGATGTGTTTGTTCCTGGTCCCACGGGCATCCTTCTGGCCCTCTTAATGTCGCAATCACTTCTCTTAACTTCTGAAAGTCTCTATATAAAAGTTGATCTTTGACTACTGGTGGAACATAAACCGCAGTGAGATTATTTAATTCCGTCACACGGTCGAGTTCATAAAGAGGACATGTAATAATACTTTCCATTGTAGTTCCAACAGCAGTAGCTACCTTCACTTCATAATCATCTGGAAGCAAATCCATTAGCGTCAGTTTGACCTCTGACGCTATAAAGGCATCATACACCTGACAGATAATCATATGCTGCCTAATTTGCAGTTGTTGACGCTTTAACTGTGTACCATCAACTATTTGACACCCGTCAATAGGGTCAATTTTTAATGCATTGAACATCGGATCTAAAAAACTTTGTCCACCCTGAATGTCGATTTGAATATTCCGCGCTTTGCCTTCCTTAAGTAAAAGTTGAACCGTTTCTTCAGCAACTAACGGATGTCCTGGAACAGCATATGTAATTTCTTGTTGGGAATCTAATTCAGCTAACAGAATATTAACGATGGAACGGTACACCTCTTCAAAACGTTCATGTTTTTCATACTCGGCATCAAATGATTGATAGGTCATGCCTTCTTTTTTCAATTCTTCAACAACAGGATGTTTTTCTGTTCGGATAAATAACGGACTTGCTTTTTTTAAAACTTGATAGGTACCAATCGATAACTGCGCCAGCTCACCGGCCCCTAATCCTACGACTGTTACTTTTTTCACTCTAATCTCTCCTTCGGCCATTTATTACACTGTATAGTTTAGCAAATACTGGTATAACAGATACTTCTTTTTCTGAAAACACACGAAACTTAATCATTAAAAATAGAGCTGTTACACCTCCAACTACAGCACTTGATAATGCAATCAGTCCAGCTGTAACTCGTGGTAGTTCAACAGAAAACATGCAAAACTCTAGCAGCGTTTTCCATAAGAACGTAACTAAACCCATACCTATAACAGTGAAGACCAATCCTATAAATTGCTTTTTTTTCACGCGAGCTGTACCACCGATTTGATGAATCGAAAAGATGTTTAAGATTGCAATCATAGCTAAACTCATCGTCGTTGCAAGTGCGGCTCCAAGTGTCCCCCATATAGGAATGAGCCATAGATTACAAGCCCCTTTTGCGACTAATCCAATCAAAATATGCCGCGCAGCATAATGGCCTTTGTCATATCCTTGAAGTACTGCAGCTGTTGTTATAACAAGTGCTCCAAAAACAATCGAAAAGGCAAGGACGAGCAATACATTCGACCCTTCACGGTTTGTAAATAGCAGATGATTCGTCGGCTCAATGATGATAGCAAGTCCAACCGATGCTAATATACCGAACGCAACCGTTAAACGAATGGTAAGTTCCGTTTTACGTTTCGCCTCTTTTGGATCTCCTAACGACTTTGCTCTTGATATCATTGGTACAACCGTCAATGCAAAAGCTGTAGCAACAATCGTTCCTAATTGAATGAGCGGCTGTCCCCGGTCATAAATGCCTTTTGCTATTTTGGCAGCTTCGGTCTGAACTCCATTTCCAAGTAAAAGACGAAGAACAGATAAACTGTCAATTAATTGAATGAACACTAGGACTAAAATCGTCATTGAAAACAAGAGACTATCTTTTATAAATGAAAAGATATATTCTTTATTTACTTTCCTTAGTTGAAACAATATTCCTTTTTCTCTTTTATGATATCGGAAATAAATGAGTAAACAACTAGCCCCTGCTAATGCACCTACTACTGAACCCGTCACAGCACCTAAACCAGCACCATATGGTCCGTAGCCTAAAGTCATCATAACGTAAGCCAAGACAAGAATTAAAACGACACGGATACTTTGATCTATCAGCTGTGAAACCGCCGTTGGTGTCATCCGATTCTGCCCTTGAAAGTACCCCCGAAGTACTGAGAGTATAGAAACAGCAAAATAAGTAAATGCTGTAATCTGTAACGGTGCTGAAAGTAATGGGTCACCCATCCACTCGGCAAGCGGATTAGCTAAAACAAATAGGATTAACCCTCCCGATATCGATAATAATGTCAGAGTAAACAAATAAGTTGATAAAAACTCTTTATCCTTTTTTTGCTGAAAGCGATTAGACAGCTCCTTAGAAATAATGACAGGAAACCCATAGATCGATAACGTAAAGGCAATGGCGTAAAAAGGATATACTTGTTGATACACATAAAAACCGACATCACCTGCAATATTTTGATAAGGGATTCGGTAAACTGCGCTTAATACTTTTGTCAATAATGCAGCAACCGTTAATACGAGTGCCCCTTGCCAAATTTTTTTCGTTGGGTCACTTTTCTGAGACACCCAGTCATTCTCCTTCCTCATTAGGTGAAACTTCACTCAAATAGTAATTTACTATTTATCTTATCGTCATCTCAAGTAGAAACGCTAGTTAAACAAGTAAAACTAATCGCTATTATATCATAATACCTTCCACTTCCCTTTTTTTACATAAGAAAAGCGGAAGGTGTCTGCTTATCGGCGACAAGCGCTGGAGGGCCAACAATTAGTGTCCTTGATTTTGGGACACGTTTGATGGACCGAAGCGACCTCGAGCCGATGACACCTGCAGCTAGACAAGAAAAGCGGAAGTGCCCGTATAGCGACGTACGGACTGGACTGAACCGCAGGAGATAAAGGAAACACGGAGTAGCGCTAGCGAGCCGATGTTGACTTATCGTACGGCGGTGAGGGAAGTCTCACTAGTCGCTGGGCGCTGCAGCTAGACATCCTCGAAATTTATAATTTTTTAAACTAAAATAAAAAGAAGGGGAACGTTTTGCCCCCTTCCTGCTTTATGATATTAAATGGTTAAACAAATGTGAAATCAATTATGGTTACAGACTGTATTATTGTTCCATTTGTCTAGCTAAAAAGCCTGCGGCCGTCTCTGCTAACTTTTGCTCAACCTCACCTGAAAACGTCTCTTCTTTATTAAACATGACCACTGCGCCAATCGGATCACCGTTAGCGATAATCGGTGCAACGACTAAACCTTTCACATCTTCCTTATGGTCACCCACAATGTTAAACTCACCTGCTGAAGCTTCTATCCTTGATTTTCTTTCATCCATTGTCGCCTCAACAATTTCACCGATACTTTTACTGTAGTATTCTTTCTTGGAACCTCCGGATACAGCAATATATGTATCACGGTCTGCAATAAGGACAGTATGACTTAAACTGTCATATAAAGCTTCAGCATACTCTTTTGCAAAATCACCTAACTCTGAAATAGGTGAATACTTCTTTAATATGACCTCACCGTCTCGATCTACAAAGATTTCTAACGGGTCCCCTTCACGAATTCGTAACGTACGCCGAATTTCCTTGGGAATGACAACACGACCTAGATCATCAATGCGACGAACAATTCCAGTAGCTTTCATACCTAGATGCCTCACTTTCTAATGATGTAGTAGCATAGGAAATGGTTGTTAAAAAAGCTTGTTTGTTTTTTTAACATATGAAAAACCATCCACTAATGTTGAATTCGTCTTGTCTATATTATCTATTGCTTAGAAAAGAACTATTCACCAATTTTTCATATTTTTTGATAGGTTGTCATTTCCAATTTTTTCATACTGGGCTGTTATCATTCATTCGTTCGGTTTTTTCACTAGATGAAGTTCACTAAGAAGTCTTTCACACGTCAACAGTAAGTCTTTACTTGTCATTCCTTTTGACTTAATAACTACTTTGATTTTATCGCCCGAAGTTCCTAGCGATACAGCCGGGCCAAGTTGATTTACTAACTCAAACAGCTTAGCGCCATCAATTCGCTTACTTTCTTCTTCAGTTAACATTAATGTGCAACCATCTTTCGTTTGTGTGATTTCACTCACTTTTTCTTGCTTTGCATATAATTTTATTTTTGCAATGCTCAATAAGTCAGCAACTTCTTCGGGGTAGTCCCCAAAACGATCGATGAGTTCATCCTGTAAATCTGAAAGGTCTTCCATATTTTCAACGGCTCGAAACCTTTTATACATTTCAATTTTTTGTTTGGCATCTTGTATATACGTTTCAGGGATATATGCATCAACAAGTAAATCAATTTCAACCGTAAATGGTGGTTCTTTCGGTTTGTCTCCTTTTCGTTCTTCAATTGCTTCTTTTAACATTTGCGAATAAAGATCGAAACCGACCGACTCGATAAATCCATGCTGCTGGGCACCTAATAAATTCCCTGCTCCACGTATTGATAAGTCCCGCATTGCAATTTTAAAACCAGAACCGAGCTCGGTAAACTCTTTAATCGCCTGTAATCGTTTTTCAGCAACTTCTGTAAGGACTTTATCACGCTGATACGTAAAATAAGCATACGCGACACGATTCGATCGTCCGACTCGACCACGAATTTGGTAAAGCTGAGATAATCCCATTTTATCGGCATCATAAATGATTAATGTATTGACATTCGGAATATCTACACCTGTTTCAATGATCGTGGTTGTTACTAGGACATCACTAATTCCTTCAAGAAAATCGATCATCACCGATTCAAGTTCACGCTCATTCATCTGACCATGGGCAAAAGAAACTTTTGCATCTGGAACGAGCATGGAAATTTGATCAGCCATTTTCGTAATGCTTTCCACCCGGTTATATAAGAAATAAACTTGACCACCTCGTGTCAATTCCCGTTCAATCGCTTCTTTTACGAGAGAAGCATTGTATTCAACAACATATGTTTGAACAGGAAACCGGTTTTCAGGTGGTGTTTCAATGACGGATAGATCACGTACACCTAACATCGACATATGAAGTGTTCTCGGTATTGGTGTTGCCGTTAACGTTAACACATCAATATTCGATTTTAATTGTTTAATTTTTTCTTTATGGGTTACCCCAAACCGTTGTTCCTCATCGACAATGAGTAAGCCTAAATCTTTAAAAACAACATCCTTTGATAAAAGTCGATGTGTTCCGACAACAATATCAACGGTCCCAGCCTTTAACCCTTTAATCGTTTCATTTTGCTCTTTTCGTGAACGGAACCGACTTAATACACCAATGCCAATTGGAAACTCCGAAAACCGTTCTCTAATCGTCTCATAGTGCTGTTGAGCGAGAATCGTTGTAGGAACAAGTACAGCAACTTGCTTTCCATCCATAATCGCTTTAAAGGCAGCTCGAATGGCGACCTCAGTTTTACCGTAACCGACATCTCCACAAAGAAGGCGATCCATTGGCCTTTGCATTTCCATATCTTCTTTGATTTCTTCAATCGCTCGAACTTGATCTTCGGTTTCTTGATATGGAAATGAGTTTTCAAACTCTTGTTGTTCATGCCCATCTTTTGAAAAAGCATGCCCCACACTCGCTTCTCGTTCTGCATAAAGTTTGATAAGATCATCTGCAATATCTTCGACTGAGGATTTTACTTTACGTTTTACCTTCTTCCAGTCACTTCCACCTAGAGCATAGATTTTAGGTTCTTTTTCTTCACTACCCACATACTTCTGGACTTGATCAATTTGCTCCACAGGCACATATAGTTTGTCATTTCCCGCATACCTAAGGTGCAAATAGTCTTTGTGTGTCCCATTGATTTCAAGCGTTTCAATTCCTAAGTACTTACCAATCCCGTGGTTTGAATGAACAACGAGATCACCGACTTGTAATTCGGAGTAGCTTTTGATTCGCTCTGCATTGGATATTTTCTGCTTTCTCTGGGTTCGTTTAATTTTCTTTGTAAATACTTCCTCTTCTGTTATTACAACGAGCTTTTGCAGCGGTAGCTCAAAGCCACTATTTAATGTCCCCGTCAATATTTGTGCTCTACCTGGAAGAAGCGGACTTTTGTCTTCAATCAGTTCAGAATCAATTTTGTAATCATCAAGGACATGTTGAAGACGTTTGGCACGATCTTTATTAGCCGCTAGAAAAAGAACCGTCCATTTCGACTTAAGCCAACGATCCGTCTCTGTTTTGAGTAAATGTAATTGTCCATGAAAATTTTGCATCGCTTTACAATTAATATTGACAATGTTTTTAGGGTTAGTTGAAGGAACATGCTTTAAAAATAATGACAAATAAATAATTGGAAGGGCTTGCGTTCCTAGTAACCTTTCAAATGGTTTCGACATTTCCAGATCAGAAATGACTTCGCCTTGTTCTAGCAAAGCTGTTAACCACTCTGCTTCCTCTTTTTCCAAATTCACTGCCATTTCTTGTACACGACTAATTTCATCAATGATGACGACGCTACGTTTATTCACATAATCAAGGATTGTCGCTTTTTCATCGTAATACAAGGACATATATTTGTTCATGCCTTGAAACGTGATCTTTTGTCTTAATTGACTCACTTCATACGAAATATGTTGAGTAATTTTTTCTTTTACTGTTTTGTTTTTGATTTTCTTTAACGTTTCTGAGAGGCCTTCTTCAAGGCGTTCTGCTCCTTTAACATAATGCTCTTCATCTAAAATTAACTCATTGGCAGGGCCAATTACAATTTCATCTAATTGGCCTTGTGAACGCTGGTCTTCGACACTAAAATAACGAAGCGAATCAACCTCAGTATCAAAAAATTCAATACGAATAGGCTGCTCTTCAGTTAGGGGGTAAATATCTACTATTCCTCCTCGAATAGAGAACTCCCCTGGCGAAGCAACCATGTCTGTTCGAACGTAACCAATTTTTATTAATTTATAAAGCAGTTTTTCTAAGTCAATATCTGTACCCACTTTTAAGTAGCACTGACTTTCTTTCCAAAGCTGTGCTGGTGGGAGTAACCTCCTGAACCCTGCCATTGGTACGATAACAATACCATCAAAACCATTCACTAGTTGATTTAATACTTCAATCCGTTGTGCTCGCATCTCAGGACTTGCAATAGCAATCTCCGATGAAATTAACTCATTGACAGGATAAAGAAACACTTTGCTACTATCAACAAGTGTGGAAAGATCTTCGTATAACTTCTGTGCTTGAAAAAGATTATGAGTAATAATCAATTGAGGACTTTTAATGTCCTGGTAAAGTGCGGATAAGAACAGTGTTCTTGCTGAACCCGTCAGTCCTGTAATCAGCTGCTCTGAGAGGCCTGCTTCAACACTTGTTGAAACCGCTTTAATTTCGTCACTTTCTAGAATATATTGTTGTAAGCCAAACATGGATGTTCCCCCTATTACTTACGACCATCTATTACTAACATACTTATATTATGGTTGTACCTATTCTTTAGTTCTTTTGTATTTTCTATGTAATGATTGTTTTTCCCTCTTTTTTTTCATGTTTTCTTTAATTCGTTTACATCATAAATCCAATTTATATGAGTCTGCCTAACGGTTCACGAGTGTTAGGTACGGGGCAGACAATAGAAAAATGCTTTGGCTTCAAAACCAAAGCTGTGTTTCATTTTTAATTAATGTTTATTTATTGAATAAAAGATTCCAATTGATGAAGGTCTGGATTTCTATCTAGAGCTTCCTGGCAGTCTTCACAGATGACTTTAACATGAATATTTCCACTCCCATCATAGTGGATCATCTCTTTTCGCTCCAGATCATTTAAATGATCAAAGCCTAGTTGTGTTGATGTGAACGTCGTTTCCTCTATCTTACCTAAATTTAATTGACAATGACGACATTGGTAATGAATAGCCATAGATTTCCCTCCTTGGCGACAGTCTTATTACTAGTCTCTCCACATCAGGGGAATCTATTCAACCCACTTCTTAAACCTAATTATAGTGATTCATGACATTCGGAAAATCATTCTGTAACCAGTAACGACAAGCCTCTGAAGCTTTTTTTACAGCTTGAGTGAGTAAATCCCTCTCCTCAGCACGAAATGTTCCAAGTACGTGATTGACGACACTTACACCTGGCTCAGGACGTTCAACACCAATACGAATTCTCTTAAACTCATTGGTCCCTAAATGGGCATTTAATGATTTTATCCCATTATGACCCCCGTGACCACCTTTTTGCCTTAAGCGAATTTGGCCAACTGACAGATCCATATCATCAAATATTATAACAACATCTTCAATATCAATCTTAAAATAATCCATAAAGGGCCGAACACACTCACCTGATAAATTCATATATGTAAGTGGCTTGAGAAGAAATACCTTTTCTCCATCTACTATTGCCGATCCATACACTCCTTTGTATTTTGTATCCTTAAGTTCGATTCCCATCATTTCAGCACATTCATCAATGACCATAAATCCTGCATTATGTCTCGTATTTTCATATTTAGTACCCGGATTACCAAGACCGACAATTAGCTTCATTTCCCCAACTCCTTCACACTCTATATCTAAGGTAGAAAAAGGTATAACCTGTACATAGGCTATACCTTTATCATCTCTTACTGTTCACCATTTCCTTCTGTTTTAGCTTCAGCATCTTCATCGCCCTGTACAAGCTCAGCTACTTCTTCTTCCTCTACTTGTCCTGGCTCCTGTTCTGCTGGCTGAACGAGAATAGTAACAATCGTTTCCTCAGGATCATTTGTTAATTCGACCGACTGTTGACTCATAATATCTTTTATTTGAATCGAGTCACCTATGTTTAAATTAGAAATATCAACGGTAATTTCAGACGGAATCTCGGATGGTAATGCACGAACGGAAAGCTGGTGAAGAAGATGTGATACCATTCCTCCATCACTTACGCCCGGTGCTTCCCCTACAAGATGAACTCTTACTTCTGTATCCACTTCTGAACTCATATCGACCGCACAAAAATCGACATGAACAAGGTCATTTTTTAATGGGTCGACCTGCATATCATACACCATAACCTCATGCTTTTTCCCATTGACGTCCAGTGAAATAATAGAGTTACGCCCTTCATCTCTCACTAACTTTATAAAGTTCACTTGATCAACAGCGATTGGTTGACTTCCTACCTTTTTCCCATATAAAACTGCAGGAACTTGTCCATCTTCTCTAAATTTTCTTGTTGTCGATTTTTTTAAATCTGGACGTGCTGTTGCTTGAAGCGCTACTGCCATGCTATATCACCTCTAACTTGTTTTTCGTTACTCTAAATAGTAACAACCTCTATATAAGGTTTTCCCTATTTGTAGTAATTCAAACAATTTAAGTGAAAAACTAGGCCGCCTCTTTATTCTTAATCAAATAGCGTACTGACTGACGTATTTTCATGAACTCGAATGATCGCTTCTGCCATTAACGGTGCGACAGAAAGTTCTGTAACTTTTTCAATCTTCTTTTCTTCCCCTAAAGGAATGGTATTCGTTACTACGAGCTCACAAATTTTAGAATTTTGAATACGCTCAATAGCTGGCCCTGAAAGTACAGGGTGTGTACAGCATGCATAAACCGCTTTTGCTCCGTGCTCAACAAGCGCATTGGCTGCTAATGTAATCGTACCAGCTGTATCAATAATATCATCAATTATAATGGCTGTTTTTCCTTCGATATGACCGACAATATTCATCACTTCTGCGACATTTGGTTTTGGTCTACGCTTATCAATAATAGCAATCGGCGCTTTTAAACGATCCGCTAATTTACGTGCACGAATAACACCGCCATGGTCTGGAGATACAACAACAACATCATCTAAGTTCTTCTCTTTAAAATAATCAGATAAGATTGGTACACCCATTAATTGATCTACCGGAATATCGAAAAAACCTTGGATTTGTGTAGCATGCAAATCAAGTGTTAAGACTCTTGATGCACCAGCTGTTTCTAGGAGGTTAGCGACAAGCTTCGCAGTAATCGGCTCACGTGAACGAGCTTTACGGTCTTGACGAGCATAACCATAATAAGGTAATACAACGTTAATTGATTTCGCTGATGCACGTTTACAAGCATCAATCATAATTAATAATTCCATAATATGCTCGTTTGCAGGAGCACTTGTTGACTGAATTAAAAAAACATCATCACCACGAATACTTTCTTCAATATTAATTTGTACTTCACCATCACTAAATCTAGTAACCGAACTTTTTCCCATTGGAACACCGATGTGTTCGACAATTTGATGAGCTAACTCAGGATTTGCATTTAATGTAAATACTTTTAAGCTTGAATCTCCATATTTGGGCATTGTTGTTTTACCTCCAACCACTTCTTAGTCGTTCTTTTTTTTCTCTTTAATTTTTGATACATAGCCTTCTTTATTCACTTGCCTTGCACGAGCAATGGATAGCGCTTCACCCGGTACATCATCCGTAATCGTTGAACCTGCTGCGACATAAGCATTTTTCCCAACAGTAACTGGGGCAACTAAATTACTATTACAGCCAATGAACGCACCGTCTTCTACTTTTGTTAAATGTTTATTCATACCATCGTAATTAACCGTAATCGATCCACAGCCTAAGTTTACATCCGCTCCGATTTCCGCATCACCAATGTAACTCAAATGGGAGGCTTTACTTCCTTGGCCCATGGTTGTTTTCTTGATTTCAACAAAATTACCAATACGAACTTCATTTTCAATATTCGATAGTGGTCTAATATGCGCAAATGGACCAATTGATACTTCATTTCCTATCGAACTTTGATGAATAACCGATTGTTTAATTATTGTTCCATTTCCAATCTCACTATTTACAATTTCTGAATGTGGACCTATGACACAATCGCTACCAATTGTAGTATTTCCGATGATCATCGTTCCAGGGTAGATGGTTGTATCTTGACCGATACTGGCATCGGCTGAAATATACGTATTCGAAGGGTCAATAATTGAAACTCCTTCTTTCATCCACTTTTTATTAATCCGTTCTTTCATTATATTTTCTGATTCAGCTAATGCTACACGATCGTTTACCCCTAAGGTTTCCTCAAAAGAAGGCGTTTGATAAGCGGCAATTTTTTCACCGGCATTTTTTAGGATCTCAATGACATCTGGAAGATAATACTCTCCTTGAACGTTTTGATTCCCTACGTTTTGCAGTGCTTTAAATAATGCTTGATTATCAAAACAGTAAGTACCTGTATTAATTTCCTGAATGGCCTTTTCTTCATCAGAAGCATCCTTATGCTCCACAATTCGTTCAACATGGCCACTTTCATTTCGAACGATCCGTCCGTATCCTGAAGGATCATCTGCATGAGCTGTTAACACTGTTGCCATTGCATTCTCTTGTTCATGATAAGAAAGCAAAGCTTCTATCGTCTCTGCTGTCACAAGAGGGGTATCACCACATAAAACAACAGTCACCCCATCTTTTGCCGCTAATAGCTGTTCAGCCTGTAATACGGCGTGACCTGTACCTAACTGTTCTGCCTGAATCGCGTACGTAACTTCTTCACCTAATTGTGTTTGTACTTGCTCCGCACCATGGCCAACGATAACAACGATGTCAGAGAACTGTAGTTGTTTAACTTGGTCTACTACATGCTGTACCATCGGTTTTCCGCAAACAGGATGTAGAACCTTATAAAGCTTTGATTTCATACGTGTTCCTTGTCCCGCGGCTAAAATGACCGCAAATCGATTGCTCATGTTTACCCTCCACAGTTTTATTCCATTAAGAATATATCTTAAATACGGTTGTATTTCAAGATAAACTAAGCTAATTCTAATAGATGATAATGTAAGTGAACGGCGTTTAGACCAGTATTTGTTTCGTCTCTCATCAAGTATAGGTTCGATGAATTTCACACATTTGTCACTTATTCTTCGTTTTTATACTTATTTTTTCTAAGAAAAGCGCAAGCGCCCGTTTACCGACGTACGGACTGGCCTCGGCCGCAGGAGATAAAGGAAACACGATGAACGATAGTGAGGCGATGTTGACTTATCGTACGGCGGTGAGGGAAGTCTCGCTAGTCGGTGGGCGCTGCAGCTAGACAAGAAAAGCGCAAGCGCCCGTTCAGCGGCGTATGGACTGGAGCCCCACCGTATGAGATAAAGGAAACACGCAGAGCGAAAGCGATGCGATGTTGACTTATCGTAAGGAGGGGGAGCGAAGTCCACTAGACGCTGGGCGCTGAAGCTAGACAAGAAAAGCGCAAGCGCCCGTTCAGCGGCGTATGGACTGGAGCCCCACCGTATGAGATAAAGGAAACACGCAGAGCGAAAGCGATGCGATGTTGACTTATCGTAAGGAGGGGGAGCGAA
>NZ_JAFLJM010000003.1 GCF_017745675.1 Alkalihalobacillus sp. BA299 | reverse complement strand
CCGAAGCGTTAGAGAGGCGATGTTGACTTATCGTAAGGAGGAGAGCGAAGTCCACTAGACGCTGGGCGCTGCAGCTAGACAAGAAAAGCGTAAGCGCCCGTTTAGCGGCGTATGGACTGGAGCCCTCGAATGAGATAAAGGAAACACGCCGAAGCGTTAGAGAGGCGATGTTGACTTATCAAAAGGGCCGGAAAAAGACACCTCGTTTTTCAACATTCTTAGTGATAAATCATGATTTTCTAATATATAATAAGCGTATTCACAGAAATAGTACAATAGCAAAGTAGTGAGATTATTACATAGTTTAGTCGAATGCAATAGCTTAAACTACAATGTTATTAAAATTTGGAGGCTTACATAATGGTAATTGGAATCATCGGGGCAATGAATGAAGAAATTGAGCTCATGAAAGAAGAAATGGAAATTGAAAAGAAAACGAAAATTGCGAAAATAACCTTTTATTCTGGTACGATGGAAAACCATAAGATCGTACTTTGTAAATCAGGGGTGGGAAAAGTCAATGCTGCATTGACAACACAAATCTTAATTGACCACTTTCACATTGAAAAAATTATTTTTACAGGGGTAGCTGGTGCGCTTGAACCTAGTTTAAATATCGGTGACATCGTGATTTCAACAAGTGCAATTCAACATGATATTGATGCGAGTCCTTTAGGGTTTAAGCGTGGTGAAATTCCGATGTTTGAACACACTTCTGATTTTCCTGCAGATTCTTCATTGATTGAGCTAGCAAAGAAAGTGTCCAAACAGTTAGATATACAAGTGGTAAAAGGAAAAGTATTAAGTGGCGATCAATTTATTGCTAGTCAAGAGCTCGTCCATGAGCTGCATGAGACGTTTTCTGGGGCATGTGTTGAAATGGAAGGGTCAGCTGTTGCACAAGCGGCAATGTTAAATGAAATCCCCTACGTCATCATTCGCTCAATATCTGATAAGGCAAATGGTGAAGCGAAAATGAGTTTTAATGAATTTGTTCAAGTAGCTGCTAAACAATCGAATTTTATTGTGAAAGCCATGCTAGAGCATATGGAGTGAAAAGTTAAGTAAAAGAAGAAAAACTAGACTGGTGAGCTGGAGGCGGGTATCTTCATCTTTTATTATTGTATTGCAATTTCAAAAATAATGGATCATTAGTCCGCACCCAGGCTCAAATACATCGTTTTTATGGAAATAGCGAAGCGTGTAACAAAAAGGAGCGATTATCTCGAATAAGATTAAAACGCTTGGATAAAGTAAAATCCAAGCGTTGTTAAATAATGGATTGTTATTTCTTTTGGACGCTAGCCTAATTACTATGATTGCGTTTTCATTTCTCTACGAATATGGTAAAGTGCCTTCTCGACAGTTTTCTTGTTTTTTTCGGTAATTTCAGGCTTTCTTGGGATTTCTGGATATAAAGGATCTGGGTCTTCCCACGTTGAAATTAAAGGGAGGGGAGCCTGTTCCTGCCATTCATCCAACCATACTTTTGGGAGGGGCCCTTTTGCTAAATGAAGTTGGTTTGTCATTTCTAACCAAATCATTGACCAAGCTCTAGGCACAACTCTCCATATGTCGTACCCACCGCCACCAACAGCAATCCAGCGCCCATTACAATACTCGTGTGCTAGGTCATGGGCTAATTTAGGGATCGCCCGATAGGTTTTAATAGTGGAGCATAAATGAGTTAATGGATCAAAGTAATGTGAATCGGCACCATTTTGCGTTAAAATGACGTCGGGCTTAAAAAATTCGATGACTTCACGAAAAGTAGTTTCATAGGATGATATGAACGATTCATCTTCTGTAAAGGCATCAAGTGGAATGTTAATAGAAAACCCATAGCCTTCACCTTGTCCTTTTTCATTCACATGACCCGTACCAGGAAATAAGTAGCGACCTGTTTCGTGAATGGACAACGTACAAACGTCACGATCGTCATAGAAAGCCCACTGAACACCATCACCATGATGAGCGTCGGTATCAACGTAAAGTACTCTTGCACCGTATTTTTGTTTCATATACTCAATTGCAATTGAACTATCATTATATATACAAAACCCTGATGCTTTCCCTCGGAAACCATGGTGTAGACCGCCACCAAGGTTCATTGCATGATCGACTTTATTTTCCATGACGAGGTCAACTGCTGTTAGTGTTCCACCAACGAGTAGGGCTGCTGCTTTGTGCATATTTTCAAACATTGGAGTATCTTCAGTACCAAGTCCGTAATTATTGGCTATACCTATACTTAGTTCGCCCTTTCCTGCTGCTTTTACGGCTTCAATATAGGATTTATCGTGGATCAATGCAATCTCTTCATCCGTTGCTACTCGAGGCTTTATAATATGGTCTTCATTTATAGCATTTAACCTTCTTAATAAATCGTGTACAAGGTTTAGTCTTATGTGATTAAAGGGGTGGTCTTTACTAAATTTATATGAAAGCTGATCTTCAGAATAAATAAAGGCTACATTTTTGCTCATAGGTCTATACCTGGCAAATTCGGCCATAAGACTTTATACCCTACGTTTTCAATTGCTTCAATAATCCCCCTTGGATCCATTGTCTGTACACGAAACGATAATACTTTATAATTAGGATCATCACAAGGGTAAACGAGAACACTTGTAATGTTTACGTTTCTATTCTTGAAAATAGCAGCTATATCTGCTAGTTTACCAGTTATATTTTCAACTCGCACATCGATTTGTGAGCTTGGTTGATGTGCGCCCATCAATTCAACTAATGTGTGGAGAATGTCCGTTTCTGTAATAATTCCAATTAGTTTTTCACCCTCAGTAATAGGTAAGCAACCGATATTATGTTCATAAAAGATAGCTGAAACCTCTGCAACGAAATCAAGCCGATGAGCAGTGATGACATTTGTTGTCATAATTTCAGATATGGGTTTTAAGAGATCTTCCTTATGCTCTTCTGCATGAAAAATAGAAGGACTTGCATCACGAATATCCCGATCAGTGACAATTCCTAAGATGTGCATCTCATCATCAACAACGGGAATATGACGGATCCGTTTTTTATTCATTATTTCAATTGCATCTTTAATGGTTGTTGTCGCTTTTAAAGTTGTAACTTTAGTACTCATAATTTCTTCAACAATCATCTTTTTAGCACTCCTTCCGTACTATCCTAACGTAAACTGTGCAGAATCTCTTTTAATTTATATAAAGGTTAATACATAAAACGGTTTTTAAAGCGGAGACGATCAAACTTTTCAATCGATTCACTATCGACTCGGTTTCCAATCCGAACCATAAGACAATTAGCTGGGTGAGAGCTTATTTCAGGATCATCTGTAGCGTACCAGACGAGTCCACCAGCATTCATCATTTTTTCCATGACTTTTCGGTAATCCCAAACGGAGAGTCCACTTCCTTTTAAATCCCAATGCCAGTAATATTCTGTAGTGATAATGATGTAGTCTTCCATTGCATCATCCATTACGGAAAGTCGAAGCAGGTTTTTTCCTACTTGAATGCCACGGTATTCAGGAGCAACTTCAATAGCTCCTAATTCTATTAAATTTTCAATATTTCCCTCTGACCATCGTTCTAGCGGGTCGGGGTAAACGAACGTCACATAGCCAATAATTTGATTACCATCACGGGCAATATTAATTCTCCCTTCAGGTAATTCAGCAATTCCAATGAGTGCTTTTTTTTGTTGTTCAGGAGGTCTAAAAGCAGTTAAGCCAGGGTGATAATCTAATTTTTCAATTTCAGCCGCCTGTATAGGTCCTTCTATAACTATGGTCCGACCCTTAAAGGGTAATTGTTTATTATAATATGTTTTTACATGGTTCAATGCTGTAACCACCTTTTAAAATGCTAAATGAAAAATTAAATTGAATTTTCTTTAGTCATCATTATACATGATTTAAATTACAAAGTCGTTGCAATAAATTAAATGACACAAAAATTTTATACGATTAAAACTATTGAATTAACTACTATAATTCCAAAAAATCCAAATAGGAATTGAAGAAATATTCGAACTATACTATACTTATTAAGTAAGTAGGGAAATACATATAGGGGAGGAAGATGATAAATGAACGTGCAAACGCTTCCAGCTACAAAAGGTAACCACAATCTAAAAAATTATGACGAAATTGCTACTAATTTTGATTGGAGTACAGTAGAAAAGGAATTTACATGGAGTACGACAGGTAATGTGAACCTAGCCTATGAAGCTATCGACCGTCATGCTTTATCAGATAAAAAAGATAAGGTAGCACTTTATTACAGTGATGCTAAACGTGATGAAAAATATACATTTGAGCAAATGTTGCAGATGTCTAATCGCGCAGGTAATGTTTTAAAGAGTGTTGGTGTAGAGAAGGGCGATCGAGTATTTATTTTTATGCCCCGTTCTCCTGAACTTTATTTTTCTGTACTTGGTGCTATAAAACTTGGTGCCATTGTTGGTCCATTATTCGAAGCATTTATGGAAGGAGCAGTACGCGATCGTTTAGAAGATAGTGCAGCAAAAGTTTTAGTGACTACTCCAGATCTACTCGAACGTGTTCCTGTAGAGGATCTTCCGAATTTAGAAACTGTACTTATTATTGGTGAAAATGTTAAAGAAGAAGGTCCAATTAAGGACTTTAATAAATTAATGCAAGAAGCTAGTAATGAATTAGAAATTACATGGGTTGATCGTGAAGATGGACTTATTCTTCATTATACTTCAGGCTCAACAGGTAAACCTAAAGGGGTTCTTCACGTTCATAACGCAATGATCCAACATTACCAAACGGCTAAGTGGGTACTCGATTTACAAGATGATGATGTATACTGGTGTACAGCAGATCCGGGTTGGGTAACTGGAACATCATACGGAATATTTGGACCTTGGTTATGTGGTGTAACAAATGTTATCCGTGGTGGTCGTTTCAGCCCGCAAGATTGGTATGAAACATTACAACGTTACAAAGTAACTGTTTGGTATAGCGCGCCTACTGCATTCCGAATGCTGATGAGTGCCGGCGATGAGCTTGTGAAACAATATGATTTATCAAATGTCCGTCATATTCTTTCTGTCGGTGAGCCATTAAACCCAGAGGTAGTAAGATGGGGAGCAAAAGTATTTGACTTACGTATTCACGATACGTGGTGGATGACTGAAACGGGCGCTCAGCTTATCTGTAACTATCCTTGTATGGATATTAAGCCTGGTTCAATGGGGAAACCGATCCCAGGAGTAAAAGCTGCTATCATTGATGACCAAGGGAATGAATTACCGCCTAACCGAATGGGGAACTTAGCGATTGAAAAAGGCTGGCCATCGATGATGAGAACAATTTGGAATAATGAAGAAAAATACAATAGCTACTTTGAACTTGATGGTTGGTATGTTTCTGGAGATTCAGCTTATATGGATGAAGAAGGTTATTTCTGGTTCCAAGGCCGAATTGATGATGTGATAATGACAGCTGGTGAACGTGTCGGTCCATTTGAAGTCGAAAGTAAATTAATTGAACATCCTGCCGTAGCAGAAGCGGGTGTTATTGGAAAGCCAGATCCTGTACGTGGTGAAATTATTAAAGCATTCATTGCTTTACGTGAAGGAAATGAACCTTCAGATGAATTAATCGAAGAAATTCGTACCTTTGTTAAAAAAGGTCTTGCAGCCCATGCGGCCCCACGTGAGATTGAATTCCGTGAAAAACTACCGAAGACGAGAAGTGGTAAGATTATGCGTCGTGTTCTCAAAGCTTGGGAGCTTGACTTACCAACTGGTGACTTATCAACAATGGAAGATTAATAGGGGAAGAGGCTAACTTAGGTTAGTCTCTTTTGTCTACTCTTGTTGCAATACAAGAACAAGGCCGACACCAGTGTCAGCCTTGTTCTTATTTATTCGTTATCTTCATTCCCGCTTGAATCAGTAGGTGGTTTAGGTGTTGAAGGATTTTTTGAATCATTATTTCCATTGGACGGTGATTTAGACTTATCATCGTCCGTTTGCTTTTTGTCATCTTCTTTTTTATCGTTATCTTTATTCGGTTCTTCTTTTACTTCCTCTTCTTTTTTTTCTTCTTTCGGTGGTTCGGAGCTCCAGTTTTCACTTTTAGCTATATTAGAAGCTGGCGATTCATTTCCGGCCACATCAACAGCTGTCACATAATATCCATACGTACCAGAATTAATATTATGAGTAGTTGTCGCACTTCCTTTTACACTCGCTATCATTTCAAACTGATTTGTTCCATTTGGTGCTCGGTATATGCGATAACCAATAATATCATTTTCTTTATGCTTTGCCCAAGTTAATGCTGAGCCACTAAGGCTTACATTGGTCACGGCATCTGGTAGTTTGCCATTCTCTTCAGCATCACGATCAGGAATAATATTTTCCAACTTCTCCTGAAGTGATTCATCTAAGTTATAGGCTTCTAAATATTCTTCTTTAATCATCACACCATCGGATGTAAACTCTTCTGGAGTAGTTTCTAAAGCAACATAAGGCTCATCATCGATTAGTACGTATTTCACTTTTTGTAAACTATCGTCCACTTTTGTTGGAACGAACTTTGCATTAAAGAGGTCTGTTTTCACCAACCCAACTTCTTTACATAAATCTGAAGGAAGTAATCCAGAAATACCACAAACGGCTCTTGAAACGATACCATTTGGCATTTGGAAGTTATGCCCTGGTGACATCACTTCTGGTCGGGCATCATAAGCAGCGTTCGCAATGTTTGCCCAGATCTGTTGTGTTCTTTGACTATAGCTAAGTCCGGCAATTCTTCGAGTGCTAATCGGCTTAGGTGTATCATACCCTACCCACACACTCATCGTTACATTAGGGTTGGTCGCAACAAACCAGATGTCGTGAAAGTTCTGAGCCGTTCCCGTTTTACCAGCCCAATCGGCTCTAAATTTTAACCGTCCTGGTAATGAGCTTGCTGTACCAACTCGTAACACATCACGCATCATATCAACCATTAAATAAGATGTTTGTGGCGAAAATACTTCAACTTCTTCGATTTCATGTTGGAAAATAACTTCTCCATCATTGGTTTCAATCTTATCAATCATATATGATTGAATGAAATTTCCACCATTAGCAAATGTTGCATAGGCATTTGTATTTTGTTCAACTGTAATATTGTTTGTTATGGCGCCAAGGGGGGCAGATTCGTAAGGCTCGCCATCTTCTAATTTTATCCCCATTTTTAGCAGTGTTTCACGGCTCTTTTCATGTGGAGTCATCCAAAAGCTTCGAACCGCCGTCGTATTTTGTGACGATTGGAGTGCTTCTCTAACGGTTATTAAACCACGGTGTCGCTTATTAAAGTTTGAAACTTCTTTTGGAGAAGTTTTATAAAACGTAGGAACATCAGGGATGATGTGACCTGGTTGAACAGCCCCTACATCCATCGCAGGTCCATATGCAAGGAGTGGTTTCATCGTCGATCCGTTTGAACGATATGCTTGAGTAGCATGGTTTAATTCTTCACGTTCAAAATCTCGTCCTCCGACAAACCCTAAAATTGCACCTGTTCGATTTTCAATTATCATAGAACCAACTTCTTCTGGTTCACCGTCTTTAGTAGGTCCAAAAAAGCGTTCATCTTTAATGGCTTCATTCATGGCCTCATAAATGTCTTTATCAATTGTTGTATGAATACGATATCCATTTTGACGTAAGTCGTGACGAGCATCAGCAAGATAACTGGAAAGAACTTCAATCCGTTCTTCTCCTTCTAATTCATCGAGTTGTATCCCCGCATCTTCTATATATTTTTTCACTAAAATATCAGCTGCCCGCCGTTCAACTTCATTTGCTAGGTAAGGATATTGCTCTCTAATTGTACGAACAGGCTTCGCTAAATTCGCTCGAATATCATATTCAAGAGCATCTGAATATTCTTGCTCAGTAATGTAGCCACCTTCGTACATTCGTCTAAGAACGGTTTTCATCCGGTTGAGTCCAGGATCTAAATTATCTTTTACTACTACTTTACCTTCATTTCGATAAAATGGTGTATATCCAAATGGACTTTGTGGTAATCCTGCAATAAACGCTGCTTGTGGAATACTTAAATCTTTTGCATCAACACCGAATATCCCTTGAGCTGCGGCTTGAACCCCGGCTATATTTCTTCCATTTGCATTACGGCCAAAAGGTACAATATTTAAGTAAGCCTCAAGTATCTCATCTTTATCAAAAAAATGTTCTAATCGCATGGCAAGTACAATTTCTCGAGCCTTTCGATCAAAGGATACTTCACTCGTTAAAATTTGATTTTTAACCAATTGCTGAGTTAGTGTACTTCCACCTGTTTGGACAGATGAGTTCGTAAACTCTTGGAACGTTGCACGCATAATGGCTTTTGGAACGATTCCTTCGTGTTCATAAAAATATTCATCTTCGGTCGCAATAATCGCATTAATGATGTGTGGGGAGATTTCCGCTAGAGGAATTTCCCGTCTTTCTAAATCAGTCGGAAGCTCTCCTAAGGGGACTTCATTTGCAAAATAAATTTCGCTTATTTCTTCGTAGTTGTATATATCTTGTTTTAAATCTTCATAACTCCTTAATTGCTCATCTTTTACAAGAGAGGCAAAGAAACCAGCTCCTGCACCTCCCACAAAGAAAAACGATATGACCCCAAAAACAATAAAGACTAAAAATAAATTCCATACGACTTGGTATGTAATATCGACCTTACTTAAAATTTTTCTTTGTTTTAAAAAGCTAATTACAGGCTTGCATTTAGTTGATAAAGTATTTAATAGATTTCTCATAGATAAGAACCTCCTAAACTTCAACCAATATTATACCACAATTAAAAAAAGCATTAATATAATTTTATGGTAGAAAGTGAAGTCAAAGATTGACAATAGAAAATAATTATGTTAAAAAGTAAAAATAATATAAATAATTGCATTGATAAGTTTTCAGTAATAGTCTCTCCCTGTTATTAGAGAGCCGGCGGTAGGTGAAAGTCGGTACATAGAGCAACTATGAAATACAGACTTGGAGCAATCTATTATGCTTAATGTATAATGGACGGAGTAATTCCGTTATCATGTGAAGTGGAAGATAAATGTTCTTCAAGAAGGGTGGTACCGCGAGATGTCTCGTCCCTTTTTGAGGAACTTTTTTATTTTAAATCTAATAATAGGAGTGGAACTGATGGATTTATTAAAAGATTTACAATTTCGTGGATTAGTCAACCAAGTAACAGATGAAGAGGGCCTCGCGAACCAACTGACTGAAGGTCAATTAACATTATACTGTGGTTTTGATCCGACAGCAGATAGTTTACACATCGGTCATCTTTTAACGATTTTGACGCTACGAAGATTTCAATTAGCTGGTCATAAACCATTAGCACTTGTTGGTGGAGCGACAGGTTTAATTGGAGATCCGAGTGGTAAAAAAGCAGAGAGAACATTAAATGAGAGAGAAATCGTCGAACAATTTTCCGATCGCATCAAAGGTCAGTTATCACGGTTTCTGGATTTCGAAGGTGATGCTAGTGCTAAACTAGTCAATAACTATGACTGGATTGGAAAGCTAGATGTCATAACGTTTTTACGAGATGTTGGTAAGAACTTTGGTATTAACTACATGCTGGCTAAAGATTCGGTTGAATCACGGATTACATCTGGCATTTCATTTACAGAATTCAGCTATATGATCTTACAGTCTTACGATTTCCTTAACCTATACAAAAATGAAAACTGTAAGCTGCAAATTGGCGGTAGTGACCAATGGGGAAATATTACAGCTGGCCTAGAACTAATTAGAAAAACGTTAGGTGACCAAGAAAAAGCATTTGGGTTTACTATCCCACTTGTTACGAAAGCAGATGGTACAAAATTCGGTAAAACAGAGGGCGGTGCCATCTGGTTAGATGCAGATAAGACGACACCATATGAGTTTTATCAATTTTTAATCAATACAGATGACCGCGATGTAATTAAATTTATAAAGTTCTTTACTTTCTTGGCACACGATGAAATTGAAGCATTAGAAAAAGCTGTTGAAGAAGAACCACATTTACGATTAGCACAACGAAGATTAGCAGAAGAGTTAACTCGCCTCGTACATGGTGAAGAAGCACTTCAACAAGCGATCCGTATTTCTGATGCATTATTTAGTGGAGAAATTAAAAACTTAAGTGCAAGTGAAATTAAACAAGGATTTAAAGATGTTCCATCCTATACTTGTGAAGACGAAAATATGACATTAGTTGATTTACTCGTAGTAGCGAAAGTTTCTCCTTCTAAACGTCAGGCACGTGAAGATATTCAAAATGGTGCGATCTATATAAATGGTGAAAGAAGTACAGATGTTCATCGCCAGCTACAAGTAGAAGATCGAATTGAAGGGCAATTCACCATTATTCGACGTGGAAAGAAGAAGTACTACTTAATCCAATATTAAGAATATGGTCAATTCTTACACACGTACCAAGCTATGGGACTGGAATAATCATAAAAAATAACGGTTTTAGTAATGACATACAGTGTTACTAAAAAAACAGCTTATGTACCAATATCTAAAAAGCGTAATGGAAAGAGGTTAACCACTTTTCTATTACGCTTTTTCAATTAGTGCGTAACTATTACTCTGTGTAAAATAAAAAGAACGATCGGAAAGGTCCGATCGTTCTAAATCTTATTAACGAGAGTAGAACTCTACGATAAGTGCTTCTGTAATTTCAGCAGGAAGCTCAGAACGCTCTGGTAAGCGAGTAAATGTACCTTCTAACTTTTCAGCGTCAAAAGAAATGTATCCAGGAACAAAGTTGTTCACTTCTACAGCTTCTTTAACAGCTGCTAAGTTTTGAGATTTCTCACGAAGAGAGATCGTTTGACCAGTTTTTACGCGGTATGAAGGAATATCAACACGTGCTCCATCAACCATTACGTGACCGTGGTTAACAAGCTGGCGAGCTCCACGACGTGTACGAGCAAGCCCCATACGGTAAACTAAGTTATCAAGGCGAGACTCAAGTAAAGTCATGAAGTTTTCACCGTGGATACCAGGCATTTTACCAGCATCGTCAAAAATACGACGGAATTGACGCTCATTTACTCCGTACATATGGCGAAGCTTTTGCTTTTCTTGTAATTGTAAACCATATTCTGAGATTTTCTTACGTTGGTTAGGACCGTGTTGTCCTGGTGCGTAAGGACGTTTTTCTAATTCTTTACCAGTACCGCTTAATGAGATACCTAAACGACGAGATAATTTCCAAGATGGACCTGTATAACGAGCCATGAATGACTCCTCCTTTGTTATTTTGTTTGAGCAAAACAACAACAGTTTTGGTAATCTCCTGATAAGGTCATTTTGCTTTCATGCACCTTCGCTTCGACAGCTTGAAGTTACGCGATGCACCTCAATACATCATCAGCCGCTGGATTGAGGAACAAAATGAGAGGGTCCAAATCAAGTTTACCTTGGCTGCCTCATTTCACACAAAAAATATTATATAATTTTACTAATGTGATGTCAAGAATAGGACTTTATTCCGTTCACAAAATCTTAAATAAACTTAATATAGAACATATATGAACATATATAATTTATAGTAAAAGAATAATAAATCAGGTATAATGAAATAAAGAAACGATATATTTGGAAAAAAAATCAACATTAATAGTTAAAAATACCTACTTTTCAATTCGAGAATACTGTCAAAAGTATGTTACGGTGGTGCTATAACATGAATCAACTTAATCATAGTGAAGTTAATTCAATAGATGTGTCTAAACTTCTACAGTTTTCAGTCACAGACAGTACTGCAATTGAAAAGTGTTTTCAATCTGCTGTCTTATTTTTAGCTGACGAAAAAGGGGAAATTATCACCATTAGAGAAGTTGGCGGCTTAAAGACAAAAATGATTGAAGTATTGTACCAATTAAAGGATAGTATGCTAGAAAAGGAATATCCTTATTATACAAATGGATGTCAAGTAGATGTAATCCATATTGAATTGCCAGAATCATTATGGTGTGGGTATCTTGGGTTAATTGCTACTGTTACTGATATAAAGCCAGATATGTCAGTAAGAAGCTTTCTTGAAGGGTTTCGTTATTCTCTTAGCCTATCAAGTAAACTATTGCTGTATCGAAATAACTTCATTAGTAAAAGCTTAAGTGAAGCGAAGCATACTCTATATTCTATATTAAAAGAGTCAAATTATTTAATGGAAATAACAAATATTGGGGAACGCGTACTTAAATTAGTACAAACTTCTTTTGAACATTTGATTATTGAAGCGCTTTTCTTTGAGAAATTAGATGATCACCTTTTAAGTTTAGTCATTTCGACTAGCGAAATCAAAGACATTTCGCCTCTTAACTGCTTTTTGCATAAGAAGGCAATTCAAAGTGTTTGGGACATTTATACTAATGAAGAAATGTTGGAAAATGGTTGGATGACCAGTCATTTAAATTATCATTCAGCGATCATTGTTCCTGTCTATAATCAAGATGATGTATCAGGGGCACTTGTAATTTTATTGAAAGAGCAAGTGGGGGAAGACAAACTAGAACAATTGCATTACTTTCTACAGGAAGTGAAGCCGGTGTTGTATCAAGCCCATATTAACGAAAGAACGAGTATTGAGCAAAAGAGAAAAGCGTTGTTACTCCAAGTGACAAAGAAGTTTCATTCATCTATGGATGTTGGCGAGGTTTTGGGAGAAATGATTTATGCGATGGGACAAATGTACCCATCTTTTTCAGTAAATTTGCTACTTTCAAGAGATTGGAAAGTAAATGAAGATTTACCTGTGAAACAATTTTATTATGGAATCGACTCATGTGGGGTAGCAGAAACTGCTTTTCTGACAGGAAAAATTCAAATTGAAGATGAAATAAAAGAGCAATCATCAACAATTTATGCGCCACTCCGTGGGAAACAAGGAATATACGGTGTTATGCAAATTGAGACCGCCAATTCAATGGTATTTCCAAAGCATGAAATAGAATTTATAGAAACACTTGCAGATATAGGTGGAAATGCTTTAGAAAATGCTGAACTATATCAGCAATCACAAAATTTGATAAACGATTTACAATTAATCAATCAAACGTCTCACCAATTAAATTCAAACTTAAGATTATCGGATACGATCCGCTTCATGACCGATCAAATTCTTCGTTCATTTAGCGCTGATGAAGTTGGCTATATTATGTTTTCGAGTAGTGGAGATTTAAATGTACTTGAAGGAAGTACAGGGTTTTATTTTACAGATAAAGCACAGATTCAATTAGCGACATTGAGTAAAAAAATAAAAAAAGAAAAAGAATCATTATTTGTTGGTGATGCAAAAGCGGATGGTATTTATGATATAGACCCGTATCAGTCACTGCTTGCAGTTCCAATGGTACAAAGTGGTGAGTTAAAAGGAATGGTCGTCGTTTTGCATAAAAATCCTTACCATTTTACGTTTGAGAATTTTAAGCTATTACAGTCACTTATCCATCATTCGACGTTAGCATTTACAAATTCAATTTTACATGAAGAGCTTGAACGACTTGTGATTACCGATCATTTAACAAGATTGTTTTCTCGTAATCATCTCGATCAAAAAATCCAAGAATCAATGTTTATTGATGCGTATGGTTGTTTTATATTAATTGACATTGATAATTTTAAATTGATTAATGATACGTACGGCCACCAAGTTGGAGATGATATTATTATCCAAGTAGCGAATGTGATGAAAAAAAATATTCGTGATAATGATATTGCTGCAAGGTGGGGTGGAGAAGAACTTGCGATTTATTTACCAAAGGTCGAATTGCTTGCAGGTAAAAAAATAGCAGAACGTATTGTGAGAAGTGTTGCAATTGAGACGAGTCCTAGAGTGACCATATCATGTGGAGTTTCGTCTTGGAATCAAAATGAGAATGACAAGTCTTTAAAGTTATTATTTAACCTAGCGGATGAGTGTCTTTATGTAGCTAAAAAGACAGGTAAAAACCAAGTTATTGATCAAACGAAACTCTCAAAATCAAAGTGAATTTAATTCAGAAAAGAAAGAGGCTGACATGTTCAGCCTCTTTTCTATGCTCACGTTTATTTAGAGTGGGAGATCGGAATTATTATCGTTAAGAGATCCATTGTATAATTCGACGGTAAACTATAAAAGTCCCTCTTCTTTACCTCAAAAATAATTTCATTATATCAAAACATGTAGAAACTTTCTCTCGGTTTGTCGAGAGGTTTTCAAAGGTCATCTTCTAAGGACAAAGAATTATATATGTACACAGGTTGAAGGAGGAACGGACCATGATAAGTGAAAAAGAAAGTACAAAACTTAAAATTATGGATGCGGCTATTTCTTTATTCAATGTTCAAGGTTTTAATGGTACATCTGTCCGAATGATTGCAGACCGTGCAAAAGTTAATGTGGCATTAATATCCTATTATTTTGGAAATAAAAAAGGCTTACTTGAAGAATTAATGTCCACTTTTTTTGAAGGCTTTATTTCTACCTTAGAAGAAGGAACTCAATTCTTGAATAAAAGAACATCGAGAGACTGCTTATTAATTACATTAGAAAATGCACTTGTATATCAACAAGAACACCATCATTTAGCTCGTTTTGTTCACCGGGAAATTACATTAGATACAATGCTCGTACGAGAAGTGATGAGTACGTATTTAATGAAGGAAAAACATGTGTATTATCAGATCATTAAAAATGGGATGGATCGTCAAGAATTCAGACGTCAACCTATCGATTTCATTATTATTCAACTTAGAGGGATGTTGATCATGCCGTTTTTACATCCTCAATATATACGTGAAGTTCACCATTTAATACCACACGAGCGTTATTTTTTAAAACATTATATCAGCTATCTAACGATGTGGATGGATAGTTATTTAAGCCAGAAGCCAAACCGTTTGGTTACAAAGGCGTTAGGATAACCGTTTTGGAATGCTAAATACTGTATCTTTCCACAATTTATCTATCCCTTGAAATAACCCTTTAGTACTATGGGCATCAGACCCGTAGATAAGGGGGATTTTTTTTTGGATCGCTTTCTTTACCACATCATCTGGTGGATATGGCTCTCCGCATAGTGGTTTTACAACTCCAGCGCTATTATAATCTAATTCCATATTATTTTCTTTTATTTTATCTAGCAATTGTTCGATTCTTGCGTCGAAACTAATGGAAATCGGGTACTGTTGTTGGAACTTTTTTACTAAGGTTATATGTCCGATCCTTTTCGGCTTATAGTTCCCTAAATTAGTCTTGATAGACTGTTCAACTGTAGTATAATATGTGTTGTAAATGGCTTCGACGGACTGAAAACTATCAATCATCGTTTTAAACATTTCAGGGCTGTAATCAAGGCAATAATAGTCGTGATTATGCTTTAAAAAATGAACAGATAAAATGGCATCGTCTAAATATGGACCAACCTCATCTAAGATGCTCCGTGTTTGCTCTTCGTATCCTTCAATGAAATCTACTTCAAGTCCTAATAATATTGAGATTTCACCTTGATATTTCTGTTTTAATCGTTGGATTTCTCTTATGTACGAATCAAGGTCTTCCCAATTCATCGCACTGTCTTTATGAGGAACGGGATCGTGGAAACCTTTAGGGAGTGGTGCGTGCTCAGTGAATGTGATCCCTTTTAATCCGAGTTTCATCGCTTTTTTGACATAAGATTCTAAATCATCATTTGAACCGTGGGGGCAATATGGGGTATGAACGTGGCCATCGTGAATAATCATTAAATACACTCCTTTAATTTAACTTTTCCTAAAAAAAGTCAACCCAAATCCTTTGTTACATGGTATCATAATATGTATCAAAATCTATCATAAAACATAATATACTGTTGAAATTAATGATATTATAGCATTGCTCATAAAGATTACATATGATTAGGACTCGTTAGGATGGAAGGGAGACCTCAAATGGTTTATTTATATATATCAATTGCTGTCGTGCTACTATTTTTTGGATATGGGGCTTGGACGAGGAAGAGTATTTATAGGCAAGTTGATCAATTGGAAGATTGGAAGATGAATATATTAACTCGACCGATAACAGACGAAATTGCAAAAGTTAAAGGGCTTACGATGTCAGGAGAAACAGAGCAAAAGTTTGAGACTTGGCGAAAAGAATGGGATGGCATCGTTGATATCGTTTTACCAGACATTGAAGAGGATTTGTTTGATGTTGAAGAGCTAGCTAATAAATACCGCTTCGGTAAAGCAAAAGCGAAAAATAAACTTATTGAAGAGCGGTTAACAGAAGTAGAAACTCAATTAAAAGAAATGCTTGATGATATAGATGTATTGGTTCAAAGTGCAGAGCAAAATCAGACGGAAATTGGTGATGTGAAGAAGCTATATCAAGATATGAAGAAACACTTCTCCAATCATCGTACTTCATTTGGTAAAGCAGCAATTCTAATTGAAAAGAAAATAGAGGGAATTTATGAAAAATTCTCTTCATTTGAAGAAGCAACTAAGTCTGGGAATTATATTCAAGCACGTGAAGTTCTTGTGGTGATTAGTGATGAAATCAAACAAGAAACAGCGGTAATGGAAGCGATTCCTAAATTTCTCGTTCAAGTACAAACGAATATACCGAACGATATAAAAAACTTGCATTTTGGAATAAAAGAAATGCAGGAAGCTGGATTTTACCTTGAACATTTTAACTTTGAGCAAGCAATTGAAACAATTAAAGAAAAATGCGAAAAGTTAGTGGTTGCTATACACGAGTTAAAATTAGAAAAAATGGAAGAAAAAATAGCAGAATTACAACAACAAATTGATGATATTTATGATGCTTTAGAGACAGAAGCAAAGGCGAAGCAATTAGTTCAAACGTATATGGAGCAAATAGCTGATAAGTTTATTCAAACAGATGAAAAACTCGAAGATTTAAATGAAGATGTCCAACTTGTTCAACAAAGCTACCGGATTGCTGAAGAAGAACTGAAAAATCATCAGCAAATCAATAAACAGTTAAAAGATTTAACAATGCAATTAAGTGTTATTGAGGATGCAACGATCAATAATACACAATCTTTTACTACGGTGCAAAAAATGGTGGAGTCCTTTAATAGTGAGTATGAGCAATTAGAAGTAGCTCTAGAAGAATCTCGAATAGCATTAGATACTTTGAGAAAAGATGAACTAAAAGCAAAAGAAACATTAAAAGAATTAAAATTCAGATTGCTTGAAGGAAAGCGGATCGTTCAAAAAAGCAATATTCCTGGATTACCTTCTTATATCAACAATGAACTAGAAGAAGGAGAGAAGAGACTACTCGCTGCTATTGAGAAATTAGGAGAAATACCACTAGATATGAGCGGGGTTATCCGTATTGTTGACGCAGCTGCAATTGCTGTTAATAATGTTTTTACATTAATTGAAGAAACTGTTGAAAAATCACAATTAGCGGAACAGCTTATTCAATATGGAAACAGGTACCGCAGGAGATCAGAAGAAACGAATGCACAGCTAAGCGAAGCTGAAATGGCATTTCGCAGCTTTTATTATGATGATGCGATTGAACTTTCCTTATCTGCTATTAAACAGTATGAACCGAATGTCTTAGATAAGTTTACTGAAAAAGAGAAGAGTATAGTTTCCGTTTAAAATCAATAAAAAGGCTGACATATAATAAGTTGTCAGCCTTTTTATTGATTATTTGTTTAATTTTGAGCCCCCGGAAAAATAACCGATAACCCCACCGACGATGGCTGGAATAAGCCAGCCTACACCTTCTGAATACAAAGGAATGTAACTGTATAAAGAATTAATGTAGTTTAATTGCAAAGGAGTTACATTTAAGCCATCCACAATACTAATTACTCCTGCGCCAATTAAAGCACCGCCATATACTTGTGGCATACCTTTAAAAGATTTGTGCAGAAAGGAAAGAACAATAAGAACGATTGCGATTGGATAGATAGCAATTAAAACGGGTAATGAAAAAGAAATTAATTGCGTTAGACCCATATTTGCCATTGTTAAACTAAAGAGGCAAATAATTAATACGACCACAGGGTAGGAGAGTCTTGGCAATAATTTAATAAAGTATTCTCCGCAAGCTGATACAAGACCAACTGAAGTTGTTAAACAAGCTAATGTTATAACGAGTGCTAGTAAAATAGTTCCGAGTATTCCAAACAGTTCATGCGCTGTTCCAGAAAGGATCGCCCCTCCATTGTCTAGCATTCCTAGTTTGGATACACTACTTGCCCCTAAGTAAGCTAATACTAAATAGACGAGAGCTAATCCTGTTCCTGCAATAATTCCGGCTTTAACCGTTAAAGAAGTAATTGTCCGACGATCGGTAATTCCCCGTTCAGTAATGCGTGATACGATGACGATACCAAAAACGAGTGCAGCAATTGTATCCATTGTTAAATAACCATCAAGAAACCCTTTGAAAAAAGGAGCAGATTCATATTCAGGAGCAATACCTTCAATTGCACCAAGTGGTGTTACTACCCCTTTTACGGCAAGAAGCGTAATAATAAATAATAGGATAGGTGTTAACAGCTTCCCTACGCGATCAACAAGTTTTGTTGGGTTAAGGGCTAGCCAGAATGTTAATCCGAAAAAAATGACAGTGTAAAAAAATAAGGGCATATTAGAAGTAACTAACGATGAACTTAGAAAAGGAGCGGCGCCTATTTCGTAAGCTACTGTACCGGTTCTAGGAATACCAAAAAAGGGGCCGATTGCTAAATACATCGTTAAAGTAAAGATTACTCCAAATAAAGGGTGAACACGATTTGATAAATTTTGTAAATTTCCTCCAGTTCGAGCGATGGCAATGATTGCTAAAAGTGGAAGGCCCACTCCTGTAATTAAAAAACCGATTGTACTTAACCAAACATTTTCTCCTGCTGCTTGTCCCATTGCTGGTGGGAAAATTAAATTGCCAGCACCTAAAAATAATGCAAACGTCATTAGGCCGATGGCAACGACTTCTTTTGTTGAAAGTGTGTTCATTTATTTACCTCCGATGAAAACGTTTTCTTGTACGTAGATAATACTATCATAATTTTAAAAAAATTATATTAACATAGGATAAGATGTAAAATTAAAATTATTCTTTCATTTCTAAACATTAAAAGTATAGTCAAAGTTTCATTCTTCTCTAATCATCTTTGTTTTAAGCTGTTTTCGTAAACTTTGTTGCTATTGAACCGTTAACCAAGCTTTCGCTTGGTTAACGGTTCAATAGCTAAAAGCAACAATCTTTTAGAAAAGAGCCTTGTTTTATTAATTACCATTAGTTATTTTTATATGATATGATAATTAGTTGTAAAAAGTAGACCGTTATATTTGTAGGAAAAGGGGGTATGTGTAAATGATCTATTTAGACAACAGTGCAACGACAAAGCCCTATAAAGAAGTCCTTGAAACGTATGTAACCGTTTCTGAAAAATATTTTGGGAACCCGTCATCTCTCCATGCATTAGGGTTAGATGCTGAAAAAGTGTTAACAAGGTCAAGAGAGGTTGTAGCTGAAATATTGGGTGTTAAGGCAAAAGAAATTATTTTTACCTCTGGAGGTACAGAGGGTAATAACTTAGCTATAAAAGGGATTGCTCATGAACATAGTACGAGAGGGAAGCATATTATTACATCTGTTGTTGAGCATGCGTCAACATATGAAACATTTTCTGAATTAGAAAGCAAAGGATTTGATGTTACGTATGTACCAGTAAATGTGCTTGGAAAAATTTCTGTCGATGATATAAAAAAAGCGATTCGACCAGATACAGTTTTAGTATCGCTCATCCATGTGAATAATGAAACGGGTACAATACAACCCGTTGGAGAAGTAGGCCAAATGCTAAAGGAGTATCGAAAAGTTTTCTTTCATGTAGATCATGTTCAAGGAATTACTAAAGTTCCACTCACTATTAAAAAGCACCATATCGACCTTTGCACGATATCAGGTCATAAATTTCATGGCGTGAAAGGAACTGGCGCATTATATGTAAGAGAGGGTATTAACCTATCTCCAATGTTGCATGGTGGTGTGCAAGAAGCAAAGTTAAGGGCTGGAACAGAAAATGTCCCAGGAATTGCTGCTTTAGCGAAAGCTCTCCGCATGACTATTGATAAGTCAATCAATGAGCTAGCAAATCTTCGTCAATTACAACAGATCGCAATTGATGGATTGAATGAAATAGAAGGGATTGTCCTAAATAGTGGAGTTGGGGAAGGACATGCTCCTCATATTGTTAATTTTTCTATTCCTGGTGCTAAGCCTGAAGTTGTTATTCAAGCTTTATCTCATCAAGGTGTTTACGTATCTACGAAATCGGCGTGTTCGTCAAAAATATCTTCGCCGAGTCGAGTAATATTAGAAATGGGCTTAGGAAATCAAAGAGCGGAAAGTGCTATTCGAATTAGCTTTTCTTTTGAAACGACAGATGAGGAAATTAAAACGTTTTTAAAAATAATGAAAGAAGAAGTTCCAAAATTATTACAAGTTATGAGGTAGAGAGATGAAATACGATCATATATTAGTAAGAATAGGTGAATTAGCACTAAAAGGGAAGAACAGGAAAGTGTTTGAAAGAGCATTGGCTAGCAACATTAATGTTGTTTTAAAAGGCTATGATATTAAAGTGCATTCAACTTTTGGCAGAATTATGATTGAGCTAAATGATAGTCGAGAAGATGACATTATTGAAAAACTTAAAAATGTATTTGGTATTCACTCATTTAGTTTAGCGTTAAAAGCAGAAAATGAATTAGAGGAAATCCAAAAAGGAGCTCTTATTGCCTTAACTGATAGCAGAAATCAACCAGTTCGAACCTTTAAAGTAACGGCTAAACGTCCGAATAAAAACTTCCCGATTGGTTCACAAGAGTTAAATCATCTTGTAGGAGGATATATCCTCAAAAATACAGAGAATATTACTGTTGATGTACACAATCCAGATGTTGAAGTAAGAGTAGAAGTAAGAGAAAAAGCCACGTATATTACATGTGGTAACATTTCTGGAGCAGGTGGTTTACCAGTTGGTACAGGTGGAAAAGTAATGTTGATGTTATCAGGTGGGATAGATAGCCCTGTTGCTGGTTATTTAACGATGAAGCGAGGAGTAAGAATTAATGCAATTCACTTCCATAGTCCTCCATATACAAATGAAAGAGCAAAACAAAAAGTGAAGGATTTAGTTAAAATATTAACGAAATATTGCGGTACGATCCAATTGCATCTCGTCCCATTCACTGAAATGCAAACGACAATTCATGAGAAAGTTCCAAGCGATTATGCAATGACCATCATGAGAAGAATGATGCTACGCATTAGTGAAAAAATTGCCAATAAGCAAAATGCGCTTGCGATTACAACAGGAGAAAGCTTAGGACAAGTAGCAAGTCAAACCCTGCATAGTATGAATACAATTAATGAAGTTACAAATTTACCAATATTGAGACCTTTAGTAACGATGGACAAGCTGGAAGTTATTGAGGTTGCAAGAAATATCGGGACATACGAAACATCAATCTTACCTTTTGAAGATTGTTGTACGATCTTTTTGCCATCTAACTCTAAAACGAGACCGAGAAAAGAACTTGCCCATAAATTTGAAGCAAATTTTGATTTCGTTTCGTTAGTAGAGAAAGCTGTTACAGAAACAGAGATTGTTACCATTCGTCATCAAGCGAAAAAGGAAGAAAGCGTTGATAAGTTATTTTAATATAGAAGTAGAGGCTGTTTCGTCTAACAGCCTCTATTTTTTTGCCATTTCAAGTTAGTTAAATATAAATTTGGTAATGTCAAGTAAGATGCAACAATTACCAATCTGAAACTTGTATGAAATCAACCCTTCTAACACAGTCTATAGTTAACAAAGGAGGTGATGAACATGCCAAACAACAACAGCTCAAATCAATTAGTTGTTCCTGGAGTACAACAAGCATTAGACCAAATGAAATACGAAATCGCTTCTGAGTTCGGTGTTCAACTTGGTCCAGATGCAACTTCTCGTGCTAACGGTTCTGTCGGTGGAGAAATCACTAAACGTTTAGTTCAAATGGCAGAGCAGCAAATGGGTGGTTTCCAACAACAATAATCTAAATACCATTAATATCATGGCTGATGAGGGTACGGTTTATACCGTACCCTTTAATTTTTTATTTAAAAAAATATTCAAAATAATAGTCGAATTCTGTTATAATAAACTTGTCCGATAATTTTGACGAGGGGGAAATAACATGAAACGCGAAGATCTTATTGCTCCAGAGTATTACAATTTAACACAAGAAATCGAGAAATTTGCGCAGAACGAAGACCTGGTAGCTATTAAATGGTTGAGTGAAGCAGGCGAAACACGTAATGTAACATATGCTGAATTAGTAAAAAAAGTAAATAAAATTGCAAACGCTTTCCTCAGTCAGGGATTAAATCAAGGAGATCGAGTATTATTACTTCTTCCAAGATTACCGGAGGCGTATTTTACTTATTTAGCTTGTTTAAAAGCAGGATTAGTTATTATCCCATGTTCAGAAATGCTCCGTGCAAAGGATTTAATTTACCGTATTAATCATTCAGAAGCAAAAGCAGTTATAGCATATTATCAATTCACAACGGAAGTAAATCTCATTCAAGATGAAATGCTATCTTTAACTCATAAGTTTGTCGTAGGCGCAGAAGAAGATGGTTGGAAATCTCTTGATGCATTAGCAGCAAATGAAAGTGATGTTTATGAAGGTGCTAAAACAAAACGTGATGAAATGGCATTTTTACCATACACATCAGGTACTACTGGAAACCCTAAAGCCGTAGTTCATACACATGGCTGGGCATATGCGCATTTACAGACAGCATCTAAAAAATGGCTAGGTGTTCAAGAAGGGGATTCCGTTTGGGCAACGGCTGCTCCAGGCTGGCAGAAATGGATTTGGAGTCCATTCCTTTCAACGATAGGTATGGGAGCTACCGCATTTGTATACCACGGTAAATTTGACCCGAATAAATATTTACAACTTCTTCAAGACCATGAAATTAATGTATTATGTTGTACGCCTACAGAGTATCGCTTAATGGCAAAAGTAGATAACATTGAACAATATTCACTACCAGCATTACGAAGTACAGTATCAGCAGGAGAACCACTTAACCGCCAAGTCATTGATACATTTAAGAAGCATTTTAATGTAGAAGTACGTGACGGTTATGGCCAAACAGAAAATACTTTACTAGTTGGAACTTTGATGGGGATGGAAATTAAGCCAGGCTCTATGGGTAAACCAACACCAGGAAACGAAGTTGACATCATTGATGAAGATGGGAACCCTGTAAAACCAGGTGAAGTAGGCGATATTGCTGTTCATCGAAGTACACCTGCACTTTTCACTGAGTATTATAAAGATCCTGAGCGTACAGCAATGGCGTTCCGTGGAGATTGGTATATTACAGGTGACCAAGCGAAAAAAGATGAGGATGGCTATTTCTGGTTTGAAGGACGTAGTGATGATATCATCATTAGTTCGGGTTACACGATTGGGCCATTTGAAGTAGAAGATGCACTAACGAAGCATCCAGCAGTTAAGGAATGTGCGGTAGTCGGAAGTCCCGATGAAATTCGTGGAAGTATCGTTAAAGCATTCATTGTCTTAAGAAATCCAGAAGATGAAAAAGACGAAAACTTAATTGCTAGCTTGCAGGATCATGTTAAAACATTAACGGCTCCTTACAAGTACCCTAGACGTATTGAGTTTGTCCAAGACTTACCTAAAACAACTTCAGGAAAAATTCGTCGTGTTGAGTTACGTCAACGTGAAAAAGAATTGCTAGCATAAAATCAACCCATTTTTTGAGTGAGCGCTCGATTATCTAAAGGTAGGAGATATTTCTCCTGCCTTTTTTTCTATCTTCAAGGTCTAGCGTTTTCGAGATCAATTCATCTTTCTGAAAAAGTAAAAATATGAATTTTATCCTATTAGAACATTTACTGGTCATGTTTGATTAAGTGTCTTTTACTTTTCGTGTCTTTATTTGCATTTTCCGTGTAATTTTGTGAAGATGTTAATTAGTGATATGTTAATGAAAGTGAGTGGTATGATGGCAACATTATGGTATGGTGGAACCTTCTATACAATGAAAAAGGAAGGAGAACAGGTAGAGGCTGTTTTAACAGATAGAGGAAAAATAAAAGCGCTTGGGACAATGAATGAGCTTGAGAGTCAGTTTGAAAGTGAAATTACGAAGCGAGTCAATATAGATGGTGGTTTTGCTTACCCAGGATTCGTTGATAGTCACTTACATATGATTGGCCATGGTGAACGATTACTACGGCTTGATTTATCTGAAGTACAGTCGGCTGATAGGATGAAAGAGTTACTAATGGAAAAAGTTAATGAAGCTGATGAAGGAGAATGGGTCATAGGAGAGGGGTGGAATGAGAATAATTTTTCAGATCGGAAAATTTTTCACTATACAGAATTAGACGAAATTGCTCCTAACCACCCGATGCTTTTAAAACGTATCTGTCGTCATGCGTTATTAGCCAATAGTAAAGCCATGGAGCTCGCTAATATTACAAAAGAAACAGTCGACCCACAAGGTGGCGTGATTGTTCGTGATACGAATGGACAACCGACGGGGTATTTGTTAGATGAAGCACAAGAGTTAATTAAACAAGTCGTTCCTGAAGAAAGTGCTGATTACTTACATAAAGCGTTAACAAAGTCGATAGATGATATGCTTAGACTCGGTTTAGTTGGGGGGCATACAGAAGATTTATCTTACTACGGGTCTCCTGAGCGACCGTTACGAGCCTTTAATCAGGTCATTGATGGACAAACGCGAAAGTTTAGGGCTCATTTACTCGTTCATCATCAAGTAGCGAAAACTGTGCAACATCAGTTCGAAGCTTCATTTAAAAACCACCCATATATAGAGTTAGGTGCGATAAAAATCTTTGCTGATGGAGCTCTCGGTGGAAGAACCGCATTATTAAGTTCACCTTATAATGATGCACCTGATACAAACGGAGTCGCCATTCACTCAGAAGAAGACCTTTTAGAAATTGTAAAATTAGCAAGAACGATGAAAAAGCCTGTCGCTATACATACAATTGGTGATTTAGCTGTGGAATACGCTTTAAATGCGATTGAAAAATATCCACTCATTGGTGAATTACCTGATCGATTGATTCACGTACAAGTGTTAAGAAGTGAATTAATTGATCGTTTAAAAAAACTTCCAGTTATTCTTGATATTCAGCCTTCATTTATCGCTTCTGATTTTCCTTGGGTAGAAGAACGACTTGGTTATGATCGGTTGTCTTTATCTTTTGCATGGAAAACACTATTAAATGAAGGCCTTGTATGCGCAGGTGGGTCCGATGCTCCGATTGAAAGTGTAGATCCACTATTAGGAATCCATGCTGCTGTAACAAGAAGAAAGGTGTCTGAAGATCACATCGGCTATTTACCTGAACAAAAACTATCTATGTTTGAAGCCATCAAATTATATACCTCTGGAAGTGCAGCAGCGATCAATGCACAGGATCGCCTGGGCTTGATAGATAAAGGATTTATGGCGGATTTTACAATATTTGAAAAAGATCTTTTCCAATTAGATGGTAATGCAATTATTGAAGCTAATCCGATAATGACAGTCGTTGATGAGACGGTCATGTATAGCCAATCAGAGGTTGACACTAGGAAATGATCATAGCCCTTTTTTAGGGAAGAGAGAGTCAATAGAAGGTATTGTGCCTAAAATTGTAGATCTAAGCGCGAAAGAGAAATGTCCCAAGTGATTGGTTTCACTTGGGACTTCAATTATTGGAAGTGCGCTTGTCGCCGATAAGCAGACACCTTCCGCTTTTCTTATTGTCTAGCACAAGCGCCCAGCGTCTAGTGGACTTCGCTCCCCCTCCTTACGATAAGTCAACATCGACTCGATGACTCTCGTCGTGTTTCCTTTATCTCATACGGTGGGGCTCCAGTCCATACGCCGCTAAACGGGCGCTTGCGCTTTTCTTATTGTCTAGCACAAGCGCCCAGCGTCTAGTGGACTTCGCTCCCCCTCCTTACGATAAGTCAACATCGACTCGATGACTCTCGTCGTGTTTCCTTTATCTCCTGTGGCTCAGTCCAGTCCTTACGTCGGTAAACGGGCGCTTGCGCTTTTCTTATAAAAATTTTCGTTGAACTTTCTCCCAAAATGAATTGTGTTTTAATTTCAATACTTTGATCTGGCGTGGTGAAACTTTAATTTCTAGCTGCCTAGCATGACGAATACTCATCGCCTCGTTATCTAATCCAATTATCGGATGGTCATTTCCGTCTTGAACGATTTGTAATCTAAGCTTCCGATCATCACTTAATAAAAATGATGTACCGAGTGTACGGTAATCATTATTATTAATCGATGCAATTTCACTTACTTGCATTGAAGGTAGACGGGGATCGACGACGGCACCTCGAACAGACTTATTATAGGCCGTACTCCCAGTTGGAGTAGATACGATCATACCATCACCACGAAAGGTTTCAAAATGTTGGTCATCGATGAGTACCTCAATAACCAGTGTTTTAATTACATTGGAACGGATGCTACATTCATTGATGCAATAATATGGTGTCTCTTCATCTATTGTTACTTCGATCGTTGAATATTTTCGAACTTCTACTTGTTCGCTTTTCATTGATTCAAGCATTTTGTCTACTTCGTGGATCATAAAATCTGTGTAAAAACCTAGTTGATCTATATTCACACCGACATATACACAGTCTTCTTTAAAATTAGTTTTTCTTAATGCTTGTAAAAAAGCGTTATCTCCCCCAATGGAAACAATGATATTGGCTTCTTTAATTTCATCTACAATTTGAAATCCATTATTATGAGCTAATTCTCTAAGATGAGCAATTTTTTCTTTGAGTTCTGGTGTTTGCTTATAAAAGAAAAAAAGATTTTTACGATTGGGCATATATAACTTCCTTTCAAAAATATATGAATTATGGTTAAATTTTTCATAGGTAGTATTTGCTACCCAATAATTGTACATTCATTTCACATTCTTTAACAGTGTGTTAAAATTTAACATTGTAAAAATATATAGGAGTGTTTTCTAGTATGAGTAAAAAAAGATGGCTTGCGCTACTGGCAGTTACTGTATTATTTATTCTTTCAAGTGTATTTAATTTTTCAGCTACAACGACAACGACAACGTCCAATTGGGAAGAATTGTTCAAAACAGACGATCAGAAATGGGTGGAGCGAACATTACGTGAAGGAGACAGAAAAGAAAAAATTGTTGTATTAGATGTGAATGGGGTCATCCAAGATCAAGAGGATACATCTGTTTTATTTAGCTCCGTTGGATATCGACATCGGACGTTTTTATCGATGCTAGAGCATGCAGCAGAAGATCCAGATGTGGAAGGGATTATTATACGAGTAAACTCCCCAGGTGGTGGAGTCGTAGAAAGTGCAGAAATTTACGATAAAATACGAAGTATTCAGGAGGAGTATTTCAAGAAGGTTTATGTTTCTATGGGAAGTATGGCGGCATCAGGAGGATATTATATCGCGGCACCAGCAGATAAAATATTTGCTAACACATCAACAATTACAGGCTCACTAGGCGTAATTATGCAATCTTATAATGTAGCCGAGCTAGCCGAGAAGCTAGGCATAGAAGAACAAACGATTAAAAGTGGTGAATTTAAAGATATCATGTCTCCGACCAGGGGGATGACAGAAGAAGAAAGAGCCATTTTACAATCGATCATTGATGATGCATATGATGAGTTCGTTCATGTTATTGTAGAAGGAAGAGAATTGTCCGAAGAAAAAGTAAGAAGCATTGCAGATGGTCGAATTTATAGTGGATCGCAAGCGAAGCAGCTCGATTTAATTGACGAAATTGGTAGCTATGAAGAAACGGTTGATGCTTTAATTGAAGATTTAGGTTTGGGTAATTTACAAGTGATCCGATATGAAACGTCTGTTGGCATTAATGATTTGCTTCAATTATCAGCACAAAAATTAACGATGAATCAAGGTGATTTGCTCGGCTTACAGCAATTACTTCGTCAAACAAATTCCCCGACCTTAATGTATTTATATACGAAGTAGGAGAAGGTATATGGAAAATAATTATAACGAATTAAAAGAAGAAAAAATTGAATTGTTAGATGGTAGAGAGTATCGGTTTGCCGGGTTATGGATGAGGCTATGGGCTTTTCTTATAGACGGAATTGTCATATTTAGTCTTAACAGTATTCTTATCCATCCATTATTAAGATCATTTGATTGGACGGGAGAAACGCTATGGCTTTTTTCAATTGCTGGCGTTTTAACAGCTTTTGTTGGTTTTATTTACTTTACACTCATGACAAAGTGGTTTTCGCAAACGTTAGGAAAACAACTTTTTGGACTTAAAGTCATACCAATGAAAGGTGATAGACTTTCGTGGAAGACGGTTATATTCCGCGAAGTGATAGGCCGATACTTATATTATCCATTTTTCCCTTTAAAATTAATATATTTAATGGTCCCTTTTTCAAGAAGAAAACAAGGGCTACATGATCGAATTGCCGATACTTATGTAATTCACGAAGAACGATAACCTGTCTAGTCGACAGGTTTATTTTTTTGTAGTTGGTCAATAATGGAAAAGGTTAACATTATATTTCAATCTAAAAATGAAAAAATGGTGATAAGAATGAAGATCTTCATTCTCGTTATAGCTATACTTTTTCTGCTATTATTTATTATCTTCATAACAAAATTGAATATTTTCATTCGTTACTATCACAATGGTGATGATGATGAATTAATGGTCAGAATACGTGCTTGGAAAGTGTTCTCCTATACATTTCAGGCTCCTTTAATAAAGATCGATAATGATTCTCCCTCTTTAATTGTTGAGGAAGAGCAGGGAGTAGGGGGAATGGCAAATGAAAAAAAAGTAAAAATAACCTTTGAAACCATCATAAGAGATCTCAAAGAGTTTATGGATTTTCTACAGCATGTTGTGGGGTTCCACAAAATAGTTCGACGTTTTTTAAGTCATGTTTCAGTAAAAGATATGAGATGGACGACTGATATAGGTGTTTCAGATGCTGCATTAACAGGCTTTTTAACGGGAATGGCTTGGTCTGTTAAAGGTGGAATAGTAGGTCTTATCAGTAATTATACAAAAATGAAAGGTTTACCTAAGATAGCCATTACCCCACATTTTCAACAGACACTTTCTCATACCGAATTAAAGTGCATAGTTTCTTTTAGAATTGGACATTCTATCATCGCAGCATTACTAATGCTAAGACATTGGAGAAGACGTCCCGCTTTATTTCAAGCTAGCGAAGAAAAAGCTACTTAACTACAACTACATATTCGCAAACAAAGAAATAATTGGATGATAGTTGGGGACACTAGAAATATAACCAAATGACAGGAGGTATTTTAATATGTCAGAGCATCCTATTCAAGGGTTAATGAAAACAGCGATGGAAAATTTAAAAGAAATGGTAGATGTGAATACGATCGTTGGGGACCCAGTGGAAACTCCAGATGGAAGTGTGATTATGCCGATTTCTAAAGTTGGCTTTGGCTTTGCTGCTGGTGGTAGTGAATTCGTTGTCGATCATAAAACGGCAACCGGTACTACAGAAACGCTACATCCTTTTGGAGGAGGTAGCGGGGGCGGGGTTTCCATAACGCCAATTGCCTTTTTAGTTGTTAGCTCGACAGGTGTAAAAATGGTTCATTTAGATAGTAGCACACATCTTTATGAAAGGCTTCTTGATTTTGCACCGCAAGTTGTCGACAAAATTCAACAAATGGTGAACAACGGTGGTAATCAAAACGAGACAAAAGTAACAACCACATCGTCGACAACTTCAGCTTTTGACGATATTGATCCAAATCAAAACTTAACTTAAAAAATATACGAAGGGTAGTTTTTACCCTTCGTTTTTTGTCCCGTTTCCTATTATTAAAAGACATATAGGTTGAAAATTTTGCTAAAAAAAACTATGATTACACTGTACATATGTTAAAAACTAAGGGAGGATTTTTATTATGGCAAATGTAACGTTCAAAGAGAAACCAGTCACACTATTAGGTAATGAAGTAAAAGTTGGGGACACAGCTCCAGATTTTAAAGTTCTAGCTAACGACTTATCACCAGTTACTTTAGCAGACAGTAAAGGCAAAGTTCGTTTAATTAGTGTTGTTCCTTCTGTTGATACAGGTGTTTGTGACCAACAAACTCGTCGTTTCAATGAAGAAGCTGCTGGTTTAGAAGGTGTACAAGTTCTAACAGTAAGTGTTGATTTACCATTTGCTCAAAAACGTTGGTGCGCTGCAGCTGGTATTGAGAACCTTCAAACGGTATCCGATCATCGTGAGCTTTCTTTCGGTAAAGCATACGGTGTTGCGATTGAAGAGCTACGTTTACTAACTCGTGCGGTATTCGTCATTGACGCAAATGATGAAGTAACATATGTAGAGTATGTTTCAGAAGCAACAAATCATCCAAATTATGATGCAGCGATCGAAGCTGTAAAAGCTGCGCAAACAGTAAGCGCATAATAATAAAAGGAAGAAGCTGAGTTTTTTCAGCTTCTTCCTTTTTATATAGAAATCAGTGGTTACTTTTTTATCTGGGAAAAGTGTTTTAAATTCCTCTACTGAAAAAAAATAAGCCATAAAACGTTTATTCTTTACTTCTTTTTGCTAAAATATACGAATGGACAGTGTAATCATGGAACGGAGGAGAAATTGTGTTAGAAGCAAAGACAAATGTAGAAAAATTATTTGTAGCGATAGATGAAAGTGCAGAATTACTAAAAGAAGAGCTAGATATCACGTATTTAGAGGCTTTAGCAGAAGCAGGTGAAAATTTTTTTCAAGGTGAAATTGTACAGGACATTTGGGGTTCTACTAAAAAGCAGCTGGAACAAAGACTAACTGCAATTGACGTAGATCTATTTCAAAAAGAAGAAATGAGAAAAGCACTTCAGTTAGCTGTATTAAAAGGAATGAAAGAAGCAACACAGCCTAATCATGCGCTTACTCCTGATACAGTAGCGATTTTTATGAGCTACTTAGTGAATAAGGTAACGAGCAAAATGGACGAAGTGACGATGGGCGACCCAGCAGTAGGAACGGGAAACTTACTAACTGCTGTAATGAACGGACTTCCTAAAAAAGTGAAAAGCTACGGACTAGAAGCTGATGAAACGTTACTACACTTAGCCTTCGTTAGTGCTAATTTACAGGAGCAAGAAATCGAATTGTATCACCAAGACAGTATTCGACCTTTAGGTTTATCACCAGTTGATGTGATTATTTCAGATTTACCTGTTGGTTATTATCCGAATGAAGACATTGCTGTAGAATATGAATTAAAGGCAAAAGAAGGACGATCGTTTGTCCATCATTTAATGATAGAAAAGTCCATTGAACTAACAAAAGAAAATGGCTATTTGATCTTTCTTATACCAAATTTCTTATTCGAGAGTGATCAGGCTCCTGCGCTCAATGCTTATCTTAAAGAAAAAACAATTATTCTCGGCTTATTGCAACTTCCGCAAACGATGTTTAAAAATGCACAGTATGGGAAAAGTATTTTAGTTCTTCAGAAAAAGGGAGCAAACGCTATCCAGCCACGACAAGCGCTATTAGCAGAAATGCCATCTTTTTCTCGTCAGGAAGCATTAGCAGATATGTTAAAGCAAATTGATCGTTGGTTTAAAGAAGAATTAAATATTTCATAGACGGTTACATTAATTGATGGGTTTACTTTTTATAACAATACTATTAAAGCGTATTCAAATCTGAATTTAAAGACTTTAGTGTGGTTGGTTGAAAATGAGGATCTTGAATGGTTAAATAAGTAAGGTGATCATATGAATTTATATAGATTATTAATAATTACAAAGTGCAATATTAGGTGCACTAAGCATGATTAAAGGAGCGGTTCGTAATAATGCCAAAAATAATAGCAATTAATGCAGGAAGTTCCTCACTTAAGTTTCAACTGTTAGATATGCCTGAAGAAACGGTTGTAACAAAAGGAATTGTTGAAAGAATTGGCCTTGGAGAAAGTGTTTTTACCATTGAAGTAAATGATGAAAAACAAAAGGAAACATTAGACATCCCTGATCATTCATTTGCGGTAAAAATTTTACTTGATAAACTAACAACGCTAGGGATTATTGCAACATTAGATGAAATTGAAGGAATTGGACACCGTGTGGTTCATGGTGGTGAAAAATTTAATGATTCGGTTTTAATTACTGAAGAAGTGTTGGCAGGAATTGAGGAAGTTTCAGAATTAGCGCCACTACATAATCCTGCAAATCTTATTGGTATTAGAGCTTTTCAAGAAGTCTTACCGAATGTACCTGCAGTTGCTGTATTTGATACAGCATTTCATCAAACAATGCCTGAAAAATCCTTTTTGTATAGCTTACCTTATGACTACTACAAAGAATACGGAATTCGTAAATATGGATTCCACGGGACATCACATAAGTATGTGTCTCAACGCGCAGCAGAATTATTAGACCGCCCGCTTGAACAGGTTCGTTTAATTTCATGTCATCTAGGGAATGGCGCAAGCATCGCGGCAATTGATGGAGGCAGATCCATTGATACATCGATGGGCTTTACACCTCTTGCAGGGGTAACGATGGGGACACGTTCAGGAAATATTGATCCTGCATTGATCCCTTATATTATGGAAAAGACAGGTAAGACAGCCCAAGAGGTATTAGATGTATTAAATAAAAATAGTGGAATGCTAGGTGTTTCAGGTTTTTCTAGTGACCTGAGAGATATTGAACAAGAAGCTGAAAAGGGAAATGAACGTGCAGAATTAGCTTTAGAAGTATTTACTTCACGTATTCATAAATATGTTGGTTCATATGCAGCACGTATGAATGGTGTGGATGCGATCATCTTTACAGCAGGTATTGGTGAAAATAGTGATGTGATTCGGGAACGAGTTCTTAGCGGTTTAGAGTTTATGGGCGTATACTGGGATCCGGCTTTAAATAAAGTAAGAGGAAAAGAAGCGTTTATCAACTATCCGCATTCTCCTGTCAAAGTTTTAATTATCCCAACTAATGAAGAAGTGATGATTGCAAGAGATACTGTTCGGTTATCGCAATAGAAAATCGTTTGAATGAGGCTGACACTTAAGTTAGCCTCTTTTTAATTTTAGTTTTTTTCCAAGTTTAACTAGAGTTTAAAAATAAAGGCTGTTTTCGTAAACTTTGTTGCTTTTGGACCGTTTTTTGAAAATAAAATAGCCTTTTCAAGACAAATTCATTTGTCTGAACGGCTATTTTATTTTCAAAACCTTCACGCTATGCGTGAAGAGCCAAGCATCCGCTTGGCTTACGGTCCAAAAGCTAAAAGCAACAATCTTTGAGAAAAGAGCCAAAATAAAAGAACTGAAATAGATATAGAGTAAAATCAGTATTCAAATGGCTAAAACTTTTATTGATTCGATAATTCGCATACAATGAAAGTATTCTAGACATTTTTGGGAGTGTGTTCATAATTGAGTTGGATGAACAAACAAGAAGGAGAACGGGTTGTTGACTATTTTATTGTGAAAGATCGGGAAACGAGCGTCGCCGCGAATGGTAGTGAGTATCTTTCACTAACTCTAAGTAATAAAAGTGGGAGCTTACGTGCAAAATTATGGGACGTAACTGAAAAACAAAAAGAGTGGCTCCTTAAACGAGCCATCATAAAAGTAGATGGGTTGATTACGTTTTTTCGTGAACAGCGCCAGTTAAATATTCAACGAGTCCGGCTTGTGACTGAAGAAGATGAAATCGATATAAACGAATTAGTCAATCAAGCTTTCATTCCACGTGAAGAGTTATGGCAAGAGTTACGCATGTTTATCGATGAAATTGACAGTGAGACACTTCGTGAAATAATAAAGACATTATTAAGAAAAAAAGAAATTCGTGAAAAATTAACAACAATTCCTGCTGCAAAAATGTATCATCATGCATATTATGCTGGGCTACTTGAACATATTGTTACGCTTTGTCATGTTACTGCACAAGTGTTGCCAGTTTATCCACATTTGAATAAAGATGTAATTATCGCTTCGTGTATATTACACGATATAGGGAAAACGAAAGCATTAAGCGACCCAGTTATACCGGATTATACAACAAGCGGTGAATTAATTGGTCATGTCGTCTTAAGTATTGAAATGATTCTTGAAGGAGCAATAGAAGCAGGAATTTCGACAGACCACCACGAAATGGTAGCATTAAAGCATTGCATCTTGTCAAATTATAGACAGAATTATCAAACAAGTGGGGTTGGCAGTAAAACTGCAGAGGCGATTTTTTTTCAACATATCAATCAACTTGATAATGAACTAAATGCTTTTTTTATGATAGGAAATGAAGCTTGTGAGGAATGGACGTTTTCTCCAATGTTCAAACGAAAGATGTATACCTATCGAAAGTGACGTGAAAGTTCTAATGAAAGGAGAGAATATGAGTGTCATTAACGAAACAAGAAGAGCGCTTATTACTTGAAGTTGAACGCTGGGAGCAATCCTTTTTCCATCATGAACCAACAGATTTTGAGATGATGTATCAAAAGTGGTTAACCGTTGGCCTTGATCAAATTGGTAAAGAGAAAAAAACAAAAGTTTTGGAGTCGATTGATAACTTTTTATTTCACTTGCACGCGATGATCCAAAACTCAAGATTTCATGAAGATGCAAGAGAACGAATTATCGAGCAAGCGAAAGTATTTAATGCAGAAATAGAGGAAGTTAAAGATATTAAAGGGTTATCGATTGAAAAGTTGAACTTTATGGCAAAACAACAGATGGCAAAGCAACGTTTACTGTCAATGGGACAAGGCGGAGTTGCAGGGATGGGAGGAATTATTTTATTAGGTATGGACCTCCCGGCTATGATCGCTATTAATATGAGAGCGATACAACTCATTGCTTTATCCTATGGTTATGATGTTAAGCGGCCTGCAGAAATGATGATTGCACTTAAAGTTTTTCATGTTGCTTCATTACCTAAAGATTTACAAGGTGGTGCTTGGGAAGCATTATGGGAAGAAGTGCAAGCAGAAGATTACGATGAATGGTTTTATACAGGAAATGAGGAAGTTGCCGATATTTCTTGGATCCAACATCCGTTAAGACAACTAATAAAAGCAATGATGATCATGTTGTTGCGAAAAAAATTAATCCAGGGCGTGCCTCTTATTGGAATGGCATTTGGTGCAACATTGAATTATCAATTTTCACGACAAGTAACTGAAGTCGCTCAACGTTTTTATCAAAAGAGACTATTGCTTGAAAAAGAATAATATCGTTACAAATACAAATAATAAAGAGGCTGAGACTAGCCTCTTTTTTCTTACTATTGATGCACTTTTTCCGTAACATTTTGATTAATTCGGTACCAAATCCACAGATCATTGATAATTGAAGCGAGTTCTGAGATTTCACTATTTAACTCACATGAAAGCTGAAAGTTATCTTCATTACTTAATGCAGCTTGTTTCTTATTTATTAGTATCTCAAGGTCAGCAATTCGGTCAGGTATATTTCCACGAATCCGTTCCCATCGGAGTAAAATTTCTGTTTGTGTAGAAAATGTATATTCATCCCAGTCTTTATAAAAAAACGGTAGCTCAATTCCTAATCGTTCATCATAAATAAATTTATAATCCATTTCTCCACCCCCTACATTAATTTTACATGAACTAATAAGAGATTTAAACATCTAGATAGTGAAAACAAAAAATGAAAAATTATATTCAACTTTTTTGAAATTCCCTATTGCCAAAAATGAAGTTAGTTGATAAAGTAATGAATAATAATTAGTTTTTATTTAAGTTTATTCATTCGTGGGAGAGGGAGTACACCTCTTATTTTTAGTAAAACAATGTATAAAAATGATTAATAGAGTATTTATATTCATACATTAATGGAGGGAATAACATGAGTAAGAAAAAAGTAGTATTAGCATATTCTGGGGGATTAGATACATCAGTGGCCATTAAATGGTTAAGTGACCAAGGGTATGATGTTGTAGCTGTAGGACTTGATGTAGGTGAAGGAAGAGATTTAGAATTTATTAAAGAAAAAGCTCTTAAAGTTGGAGCTATACAGTCATATACAATCGATGCAAAAAAAGAGTTTGCTGAAGAGTTTGTGTTACCAGCACTTCAAGCTCATACATTATATGAGCAAAAGTATCCATTAGTATCCGCGTTATCAAGACCATTAATCTCTAAAAAGCTAGTAGAAATTGCTGAGCAAGTTGGAGCTTCAGCAGTTGCTCACGGATGTACAGGTAAAGGTAATGACCAAGTTCGTTTTGAAGTGTCTATTCAAGCATTAAATCCAGATTTAGAAGTATTAGCTCCTGTTCGTGAGTGGGGTTGGTCTCGTGATGAAGAAATTGAATATGCAAAAAATAACAATATTCCGATCCCAATTGATTTAGATAACCCTTATTCTGTCGATGCCAACCTTTGGGGACGTGCTAATGAGTGTGGAGTGTTAGAAGATCCTTGGGCAACTCCTCCAGAAGGTGCATACGAAATGACAGCACCGCTTGAGAAAACTCCTGATGTTCCTGAGTATTTAGAAATTGCTTTTGAACAAGGTGTACCTGTTTCATTAGATGGAACAAAATATGAATTACATGAACTTATTTTAAAATTAAATGAAGTAGCAGGTAAGCATGGGGTTGGACGTATTGACCACGTGGAAAATCGTCTTGTTGGAATCAAGTCTCGTGAAGTATATGAGTGCCCAGGAGCAATGACATTAATTAAAGCACATAAAGAGTTAGAAGACTTAACGTTAACAAAAGATGTTGCCCACTTCAAACCTGTTATTAGTCAAAAATTAGCGGAAGTGATTTATAACGGCTTATGGTTCTCTTCTTTAACTCCAGCTCTTCAAGCATTCTTACAAGAAACGCAAAAGAATGTAACAGGCGTTGTTCGTGTAAAACTATTTAAAGGCCATGCGATTGTTGAAGGACGTAAATCAGAATACTCATTATATGATGAAAAGCTTGCTACGTATTCAACAGATGATGAGTTTGACCATAATGCAGCTGTAGGATTTATTAAACTTTGGGGCCTACCAACAAAAGTAAGCAGTAAAGTAAATAAGGACGTTAACAACAAGAAGGGGGTCAAACTGTGAGTAAGCTGTGGGGTGGTCGATTTACAAAAACAGCCGAAGAGTGGGTCGATGAATTCGGCGCCTCTATCGGCTTCGACCAACTACTCGTAGAAGAAGACATCGAGGGAAGTCTTGCGCACGTTAAAATGCTCGGAAAATGTAGGATTTTGGCAGAAGAAGAGGTTGCGAAAATAACAGAAGGGCTTAAAAAGATTTTAGCGAAAGCCCAAAACGGAGAACTTGAGTATTCTGTTCAAAATGAAGACATTCACTTAAATGTGGAAAAGTTCTTAATTGATGAGATTGGCCCAGTCGGTGGAAAGCTTCATACAGGTAGAAGTCGGAATGATCAAGTAGCAACGGATATGCATTTATACTTACGTAAACAAATAGAAGAAATTTTAGCTGAAATTAAAAGCTTACAAAAAGCATTAGTCGATCAAGGTAAAAAACATATTGAAACGTTAATTCCAGGTTATACCCATCTTCAGCGCGCACAGCCTGTATCGTTTGCCCACCATTTAATGGCGTATTTTTGGATGTTAGAGCGGGATTTTAATCGTTTTGCAGATAGCTTGAAGCGTGTCAATATTTCGCCGCTTGGTGCCGGAGCGCTAGCTGGAACGACGTTTCCAATCGATCGTCACTACAGTGCAGAGCTATTAGGGTTTGACGGGATTTATGAAAATAGCTTAGATGCAGTGAGTGACCGTGATTTCATTATAGAATTTTTAAGTGGTTCATCGATTTTAATGATGCATTTATCGAGACTTTGTGAAGAGATTATCCTTTGGTCTTCACAAGAATTCCGTTTTATTGAGTTAGATGATGCATTTGCAACGGGAAGTAGCATTATGCCACAAAAGAAAAACCCAGACATGGCTGAACTGATCCGTGGAAAAACAGGAAGAGTGTATGGGAGCTTATTCTCTTTATTAACGATCCTTAAAGGTTTGCCGCTTGCGTATAATAAAGATATGCAAGAAGATAAAGAAGGCATGTTTGATGCAGTTACAACGGTCAAAGGGTCGCTGAAAATTTTTACAGGTATGATTGAAACGATGACAGTCAATACAGATGTAATGGAAAAAGCGACGCATTCTGACTTTTCCAATGCGACAGAACTTGCCGATTATTTAGCATCGAAAGGGATGCCGTTCCGTGAAGCACATGAAGTGGTTGGAAAACTCGTCCTTCACTGTATTCAACAGGGACTTTACCTACTCGACCTTCCATTTGTAGATTACAAAGAAGCAAGTGAGTTGTTTGATGAGGACATTTATGAGGTGCTTCAACCGAAAACAGTTGTTGCTCGCAGAAATAGCGCAGGTGGGACAGGCTTTGCACAAGTCAAGTTAGCGATCGAAAAAGCAGAAGCCTTATTAAACAATAAATAAGCAAAGCACACTATTTTAGGATATTATTACATCAACATAGTGAAAAATTTTAAACTAGAACAGGAATCGAGGATAACTACGCTAAGATTATTCTCGATTTTTTGCTGTGATAATCTCCATTTTTAAAGTTTTTCAGCAAATAAAGCTTGAGGGTAGTCCTCAAGCTTCGCATTAAATTATTATGTGATTAACGTCTATTAACAATGTTGTTAAATTTTTAGTTTGTAATCTTTTTATTGGAATTAAGAAACAAACATTGTATCCAAATTAAGTTTGCTATCCTCTTTTTGCATATATTCTAAAATCTTATTTTCTACGGAAACATCTAATTGCTGAAAACCAATATTTCCAAATAAAATATTAAACTCAAATATATAAAATTGATCGTCAACCATTGCGACATCGAAGCCGGCATGGTTAATTCCTAACGTCTGTGCTACATGCTTTACTAGATCAATAGCTTCTCTCGGGATAAGTTCTAAAAGAATTTCTCCCCCTTGTGAAACATTGTTTAAGTGGTTTTCTCCATTTCCAACTCGCCAGTAAGCAGCTATTACGTCATCACCTACATAGACAATTCTCATGTCACGATCAATTGGCAGATATTCCTGGACATATAAAACATCACTAATTGATGCATATTCTCGAAATTCCTTGACGTCATGGATTAAATACACGCCTTTCCCCATGGAATTTCTAACTTCTTTAGCGATAAATGGAAATGGCATTTCATTTAATACGGTTGCAAAACCATTTTCATTATTGGGTAAAATTAACGTATATGGAACATTTTTTGGACAAACAGCCAATAGTGCACGTGTCATTTCAATTTTGTCGTGCCCTAAGTGATAAGAGTTAATGCTTGGAAAAATCTTTTTATTTAGCCCGTAAACGAGTGAATTCACTTGCCAATACTCAGGGAATAAAACCCAATCCGATTCTTTAATTTGTTCAATATGTTGAAACATAGAATCAGATTTTAAATAGGTAGTATTCGGTATACCTATTGTACGATAAGGGTTAAACGTAATATGTTTCATTTCTTCTTCTCTCTCCCTAAACTATATTCTGTTGTAAAGTGTTTAAAAGCTAATAATGAAAATACGAAAATAATACCAATTTAAATATTTTTCTATCTAAATATTCAAAAAACTAAATTCATTCCCATAAGCAGAGTATGCAAGTTATTTATTTGCGGACAAAAATAAATAAGGATTAAATTATTCCTAATCTAATTTTACTGATCCGAAGCTGAAATTCAACAACTTTTTTTAATGAAAGTCTGTACAAATATTACTAAAAAGACGTTTCGAACAATCAATACATCACATTTAGCGTTTCTAGTTATGGCCTCTGAAACACTTCCAATCAAAATATCAAAAATTGTGACAATAATAGGCGTCGTAATAAAAGTTCATCAATTGTTAAATAATATACTTGTTTTGAAAGATCAGAAGGGGGTACTCGAATGAAGGAACATAAGCTATCAGGAACGATCTATGATGAAGAAGGCGAAATGATGGTATTAGAACAAATTATGGATTCATATCGCGTCGGTACGACAGAAGATGAGCGTGCATCGATTCAAAGGAATAATGAAGAATTGAGAGGTTAATAAGAAAAGCGCACGAGGCGATGTTGACTTATCGTAAGGAGGAGAGCGAAGTCTACTAGACGCTGGGCGCTTGCGCTTGCGTTAGACATCCTTGAAAATTTATACCCTCTTATTCGCGAGAAATAAAAAGGCTGACACTCGAGAGTCAGCCTTTTTACATAATCTTAATAGGAGCTGTAGAGCAATCTTTTTTACTTCATGTCCCTTTCAATGTATGATCAATACAAAAGGAGTAGTTTTAATAGGTGGAAGGTGTGACGTTCATATGCGACATGCGATTGTTACTGCAGGTACAAAGGGACTTGGTCTAAAGGTTACGGAACAACTGCTAGAAGAAGGATATTCTGTAACTGTTAGTTATCGAAGTGATGTAAAAGCAGTAGAAAAATTGAAAAAGCGTTGGGAAGCAAGAGCAGATCAACTGGATTTTGTACAGGCAGACGTTACAAATAAATCTGATTTAGACGGACTCATTCAATCATCAGTGCAAAAGTTTAAAACGTTAGATATTTTTATTCATAATGCTGGACCTTATATTTTTGAGCGTAAAAAGTTGGTGGATTATTCAGATGACGAGTGGTATGAAATGGTTGAAGGTAATTTAAGCTCGTTTTTCCATATTGCCAAACGCGTTATTCCCCTGATGAGACAGCAAAAGTTCGGGCGAATAGTTGCGTATGGATTTCAGGGGGCTAATGATGCACCGGGATGGATTTTTCGATCCGCATATGCTGCAGCAAAAGTCGGTCTTGTATCTTTAATGAAAACATTGGCAATAGAAGAAGCGGAGCATGGTATTACAGTTAATATGGTTTGTCCTGGTAACATTTTAGGTGAAATGAAAGAGGCGACAATTAAGTATTCTAGGCAGTTTTATGATGATAAAACCCCAGTCGGTCGATCGGGTACAGGTGAAGATATAGCAAGAGCGATTAGTTTTCTATGTCAAGAGAACTCCGATATGATCACAGGAACCGTGCTTGAAGTAACGGGTGGCCTTGATGTTATTAATAGTCACAGGTAGGTAAAAGATATGGACTAATCAATTTAAGATAATTGATAATCTGGAAATAATATGTATTTTTTTCCATAGAATGATGCACCTTAATACTAGAGGTGATATTTATGAAAAAAAGACTATTTTATATACTCATGGTTTTTTCATTGTTGCTATTGCATCAACCAATAGGTTTCGCTTCAGAACTTATGGATAAATTTGCTGTTCGGATCACAGTTGTCGAAAATGGGGTCATTCACGAATGGGAATATGATAATCCTGATAAGTATGAATATGAAACAGGAAGTGAGATTAAAAGAGGCCAAGAAGCAGCAAAAGAAGTCAAAGAGATTATTTCTCTAATTAAACTTCGCGAAGATGCAAACGTTGATTTTATGGTCAAGCAGTTAAAGGAAAATGGTTATGAAGGAATTGAATGCCTAGATATAAGAATGATGAATGGCGAAGGAAAATTATTTACTTGGGTATGGGACAAGGAAGACTCTTAATGTCTGTAATGGTAATTGTTTTTTAGGGAATGACTAAAGTGAACTTTGTAATCCAAAAGTCGATTAACTATTGCAAATGAGGTGTAAGGTTTGAGGATTGGTGTCCCAACAGAAGTTAAAAACAATGAAAATCGAGTGGCGATGACTCCAGGTGGGGTGACTACACTCGTTACGTTAGGTCATGAAGTTTTTATTCAAAAAGGTGCTGGGATTGGATCAGGTTTTACGGATGAACAATATGTTAATGCAGGTGCCAAAATCGTAAATACAGCCCAAGAAGCGTGGTCCAAAGAGATGGTAATGAAAGTAAAGGAGCCACTTGCTGAGGAGTTCGACTATTTCTATGAAGGACAAATCCTTTTTACTTACTTACATTTAGCACCAGAGCGAGAATTAACGCAAGCTCTAATGGATCGAAGAGTAATCGGTATTGCTTATGAAACAGTACAGCCCCCGAACGGTTCACTGCCTTTACTTATTCCGATGAGTGAGGTAGCAGGTAGAATGGCATCGCAAATTGGTGCTCAATTTTTAGAGAAGCCAAATGGTGGAAAGGGTACACTTCTAGCAGGGATCCCAGGTGTTAATCGTGGTAGGGTCACGATCATCGGTGGAGGTATTGTCGGTACGAATGCTGCAAAAATTGCGATTGGGTTAGGAGCAAATGTAACGATACTCGATTTAAGCCCTGAACGGTTACGAGAGCTTGATGATATCTTTGGTAAAGAAATTAATACGATGATGTCAAACCCAATGAATATCGCGGATTCTGTTCGAGAATCTGATTTAGTCATCGGGGCAGTCCTTATTCCAGGTGCGAAGGCCCCTCGACTAGTGACAGAAGAAATGATCAAATCGATGCAACCAGGCTCTGTCGTTGTCGATGTGGCTATAGATCAAGGTGGAATTTTTGAAACGACTGATCGGATTACTACTCATGATAACCCAACATATGAAAAGCATGGAGTTCTTCATTATGCAGTTGCCAATATGCCAGGTGCTGTTCCGAGAACATCGACGATTGGGTTAACGAATGTAACGATCCCATACGCTGCACAAATTGCAAATAAAGGGTACCGACAAGCTTGTCTTGATAACTCAGCTTTATTAAAAGGAATTAACACATTAGAAGGGTATGTCACGTATAAGGCTGTAGCGGAAGCCCAAGGAAGAGAATTTAAAAGCGCACACGAACTACTTGAGTAATAATTACAGTGTTAGTACTATATATTATCAAATAAAATATTTTTGAATGGGCCTAAATAGATGATAGAGAAAGCTAGAGATGATATGTCTTTAGCTTTTTCTTATATGCTTTTGATATAAAAGAGAAATAGCGCATATGTTAAAATAATAGAAAGAAGTATAAAAGGGGAAGCGAATGAAAAAAATAATTGATTATTTATTACTTTCGATTGGCTCATTGATAACAGCTGGTGGTCTTGAATTAATTCTTGCTCCTAATGGTTTAGTTGATGGTGGAGTTACTGCTATTTCGATTATGGCGAATTCGGTGTGGGGATTTCCGATTTGGTCTGTGTACATTGCTTTAAACCTGCCTGCGCTAATGTTTGCTGCTAATTTTATGGGAAGACGGTTTGTCATTCGTACAATTTATGCCAATGTCGTAACGACGCTTGGGCTTATGTGGTTAGCTCCAATGCCTGCCATTACCTCTTCTGAAGTTCTAATTGTTCTTTACGGTGGTTTATTATTAGGTATAGGAATAGGGTTAGTTGTAAAATTTGGTGGCGCGGTGGATGGAACTGAAATGATTGCCATTTGGATGCAGCGTCGTTTCCATATTCCAATAAGTAAGTTTTTATTAGCGATTAATGCGCTGATTATAACAGCTGCTGCCTTTGTATTTACGTTAGAAAAAGCAATGTTCTCTATTGCGGTATTTTATATTGTTTCAAAAATGATCGACTTTGTGCTAGATGGTTTAAATCAAGGGAAATCGGTAATGATTATTTCTGATAGCCCTTATGAAGTAGGAGAACGTTTGTTAAAAGAATTAGATGTACAGATCACTTACCTTCATGGACAGGGTGGTTATACCGGTGATGAGCGGCTAATTATTTATTGTATTACAAGTCGTTTCATGTATCCAAAGCTCAAAGAAGTAGTGCTATCGGTCGATCCAAATGCAGTTTTAGAAGCATCTTTTGTAACAGAAACACAAGGAATTAAAAAGCAAAAAATGTTTAGTGAACCCAAATCTAATAAAAATTAAAGCAGGAATTAATCCTATAATCTCGTAATGATTTATAGTAGAAAAAAAGGAGTTGAAAAAATATAATGAAAGTTTCTTATCATGGTCATTCAGTCGTTAAAATTGAAACAAACGGGAAGAGAATTATTATTGACCCATTTATTACTGGAAATGGGCAAAGTGATTTAAAAGCAGAAGAAGTTAAAGTAGACGTCATTTTACTTACTCATGGACATAATGATCACGTCGGAGATACGGTGGAACTTGCAAAGCGTAATAATGCACTAGTTGTGGCACCATTTGAATTGGCTACATATTTAGGATGGCAAGGAGTTAACGTCCACGCCATGCATATTGGTGGGGCCCATACGTTTGAATTTGGTAAAGTTAAATTAACACAAGCCTTTCACGGTTCATCTTATGTAAAAGATGATGAAAACCAAATCATTTATACAGGAATGCCAAGTGGAATTTTGTTTACAGCTGAAGGGAAAACCGTTTATCATGCAGGTGATACGGCATTATTTTCTGATATGAAGTTAATCGGAGAGCTGAATTCCATTGATATTGCATTCTTACCAATCGGCGATAATTTTACGATGGGTCCAGAAGATGCTGCTATTGCAGCAAAGTGGTTGCAGGCAAAGCAAGTCGTACCAATCCATTTCAATACATTCCCTGTCATTGAGCAAGATGGAAAACAATTTGTTGAAAATCTATCTGAAGGAATTGGGAAAGTATTAGAACCAGGTGAAGCAATTGAATTATAAAGGAAACAAATAGAAGCAAGTATATTTCATTCAACTTATACTATGCGTAACAAGAGGGTGACTCAATTAACTTTTGAGTCACCCTCTTTTAGTATTTAGGAAGAAATTAGGAACGAAGGGTCATTAAAGAAGAGGTTAGGTGTCTATAGGAGGAAAAGTTAGGGAATCATGGTCACTAAAAGGAATAAATTGTAAGGTTTCGTCGGAAGATAGTATTCATTATGGTATTATTAAATATATGTACTTAAAATGCGTAAAATCTTAATTTGCTACGTTAAGGCAAAAATTAACTCATTATCAAATGATCAACTGCGTAATTTAACAACGCTAAAATAGACGGGTAAAATGATAAAGGCAAACCTTCAGAAATGGAGGGACGCAAAACTAAAGGGGCTAAAACCATAAGGGTCATGCCAGCCAGTTACCATTTTAGGATAACACATCCTTTTATGGGGTGTGTTTTTAATTTATATCGAAGTACGAAAGGAAATGAGATATGTTTAAAAACACACAAGATACATACGTACTAAAAGCGCAAAATATAATTTTAGAAATGATTGCGACGGGCCAATCACTTGAAAGTGTATTAGAGAAAATAACGCTTGAAATTCAAGGGATTATTCCTAAAACTTTAAGTTCAATCATGCTTTTAAATAAAGAAAGAAACACGTTAGAAAATGTTATAGGACCAAGTCTAGAAAAAGAGTACATTCAAGCAATCAATGGTCAAAAAATCGGTCCAACTGCTGGGTCTTGTGGTACAGCCGCTTTCCGCAAAGAAACGGTAGTCGTAGAAGATATAGAAACAGATCCTTTATGGAAGGATTATCGCAGTTTAGCGTTAACTTACGGCTATAGAGCTTGTTATTCTATTCCTATATTGTCTTCAACTGAACAGGTGCTTGGAACTTTTGCAATATATTATCAAGAGAAGCGAAAACCAAGTCGTTTAGAACTACAGCTCATCGAGGCTTTTGCTCATTTAGCCTCGCTAACGATTGAGCATAAAAAAACGAAAGAAATGCTTTATCGTAAAGAAGAGCAGTATCGATTGGTAGCAGAAAATATATCTGATTTTATAGGAATAGTCAATCAGTACGGTTTTTTTGAGTACACTTCTCAATCTCATCAAACGTATTTAGGATATGGTCCTCAGGAACTTTTAGGGAAGAGAGCTTTTGACTTTGTGCACCCAGACGATGTTTCTAACGTAGAACAAGCTTTTATGGAGCTAGTAAGAACCAATTTACCGCAAAAAGTAGCGTATCGCTTTCGGCATCAAACCGGAAAATGGATCCACCTTGAAGGAAAAGGTACTCCAATCAAAGAACAAAATGGAGATGTCAGGCGTTATGTATATGTAGCTCGCGATGTCTCAGAACAAAAGTACAACGAAGAAAAAATCTATCGACTCGCTTATTATGATTCGCTTACAGATTTACCGAATGAAGTCCTGTTTCAAGACCACCTCACAGAAGCTTTAGAAGCTGCTAAGTACAAAAAGAACACCCTTGCTTTACTTTATATTGATATCAATCGGTTTAATTCTATTAATGATACTTGGGGGCGTGATTATGGTAATGAACTTCTAAAACTGATCGCAAAGCGCTTAACGACTTTTTATAAAAAGGTGTACCGTATTAGTGGCGATGAGTTTGTCATTATGATTAGTGATACCTCGGTAAAGGAGATCGAAAATAGCGCTAACACTCTTATCGAGGCATTTGATAAGCCATTCTCTTTAGGGCATCATCAATTACATTTAAGTATTAGTATCGGAGTAAGTTTGTATCCTGATCACGGTAAAGTAGCTGGGGAATTAGTAAAAAATGCTAATATTGCTGTTCGTTTTAGCAAGCAACGAAAAACGAGTCATTATCAATATTTTTCCTATGAAATGAGCCATACGATAGATAAACGGATGGAGCTTGAAAATAATTTACACCAGTCTATAGAAAGAGAAGAGTTTACTCTTTATTATCAACCTCAGATTGACATTCAAACAGGTAAAGTTATTGGTTCAGAAGCGTTAATTCGATGGAATAATACCGAATTAGGTCTTGTTTCGCCAGTTGATTTCATTCCGATAGCAGAAGAAACTGGATTGATTATCCCAATTGGTAAATGGGTATTACTAGAAGCTTGTAAACAGCAAAAGAAATGGTTGGATGAAGGTAATATACCAATTTCAATATCTGTTAACCTGTCTGTTCAACAGTTCTTTCAAGATGATTTAATATTGACCGTGACTGAAATACTGAAGGAAACCGATCTAGATCCACAATATCTAATCCTTGAAATTACGGAAACGGTTGTGTTGAAAGAAATAGATCAGGCTATTCGTAAGTTAGAGAAATTACGGGCTATTGGAATTAAAGTTGCATTGGATGATTTTGGGACTGGCTATTCTTCATTAAATTATCTTAAAAAGCTACCAATTGATATTGTGAAAATAGATAAATCTTTTCTGCATGATACGAATATAGATCCAAAAGCGCAGGAAATTTTAAAAACGATTATCCTGTTGATAAAACAGCTAGGATTAAAGACTTTAGTTGAAGGAGTAGAAACAGAGGAGCATTACAATTATTTAAAAGAACTTCATTGTCAAGTAGTGCAAGGCTTTTTATTTAGTGCACCTGTTCCTAGCTGGAAGTTTAGCCAATTATTAAAAAATAATTTAATATAATTCAATGATTAATTGTTGTCCTTTCTCTATTAAACAAAACGATCATAGAAGATTACACTTCTTTTTTTATTTTTTTTTCATAAGATAGAAGTAAGTTAATACTCCTTGAAAGAAGCTTACAATAACGAAAGGATGAAGAGCGATGAAACAGAGATTGTTGTTATGCTTACTTCTTGCCTTAGCAGTTGTGTATTTTGCAGTGCCAAGGATTCCGTTAGGTGACCCAGGCTTAGCTGGAGTTTTTGCGATTGCTTGGCTCCTATTTGCGTTAATAGTTGTAGGTGGAAACTTAGTTGGACTTCTTTATAGTAAGGGGAGAAGAAAAACTGTATTGCCTGCTGAAAATAAAGAGAATCAAGGAGATAAGGTGAGAAGATATAGTAGGTAACCTTGAAGTGCCTATCCCTGAACAGTATAATAGAACTAATACAGTTTTGGTATAAATAATAGATACAGTTCATGAGAAAGTGTGGTGAGGGGATATGGCAACGAAACACGAGCAAATATTACAATATATCAATGATCTAGGAATTGGTGAAAAAATTTCAGTTCGTCAAATTGCAAAGGCGCTTAATGTAAGTGAAGGGACGGCGTATCGAGCGATTAAAGAAGCTGAAAATCAAGGGTTTGTCTCAACGATAGAGCGAGTCGGTACCATTCGAATCGAAAAGAAAAAGAAAGAGAATATTGAAAAATTGACGTTTGCTGAAGTCGTTAATATTGTGGATGGCTCCGTACTTGGTGGAAGACAAGGTCTCTATAAAACGTTAAACCGATTTGTCATTGGAGCGATGAAGCTCGATGCAATGATGCGCTATGTCGACCCAGGCAATCTTTTAATTGTTGGAAACCGTTATCAAGTTCATAAAATTGCTTTAGAGGCTGGGGCTGCTGTATTAATTACAGGTGGTTTTGATACGAGTGATGAAGTTATTAAATTAGCTGATGAATTAGAACTGCCGATTATTTCGACAAGCTATGATACATTTACGGTGGCGACAATGATTAACCGTGCAATTTATGACCAGCTTATTAAAAAAGAAATCGTACTTGTTGATGATATTTTAATTCCATTACAGGATACATATTATATGACGACTGCAAATACAGTTGAAAAATGGCATGAGCTTAACCAGAAAACCGGGCATAGTCGATATCCTGTAGTTGATGAAGGATTTAGAGTTCAAGGAATGGTTACGTCAAAAGATGTTTTAGGAGTCAATCGATTAACGGCCATCGAAAAAGTAATGACGAAAAACCCGATTACAGTTAATGAACGGACATCTGTTGCGTCGGTGGCCCATGTTATGGTATGGGAAGGTATAGAGCAACTCCCAGTTGTTGACCAACAGCGGAAGCTGATTGGTGTTATTAGTCGTCAAGATGTGTTAAAAGCGCTGCAAATGGGCCAGCGGCAGCCACATGTAGGTGAAACGATTGAAGATGTTGTTACGAGTCGTTTTTCCGACCACTCAACTTCAGATCATCTATTATTTCAATGTGAAGTAACTCCGCAAATGACGAACCATTTGGGAACCTTATCATATGGTGTTGTCACAACGATCGTAACAGAAGCAGGGAGTCGAGCATTAAGAAAGTATAAAAAAGGTGATCTTGTCGTAGAAAATGTGACGCTGTATTTTATTAAACCAGTTCAAATTGATACGACGATTGATATTCACCCGAAAGTTTTAGAAATTGGAAGGAAACACGGGAAAATTGATGTTGAGCTGTATCATGACGGGGAAATTGTTGGGAAGGCGTTAATGATGGCACAGCTTCTTGACTAAATAAAAAAGAGGCAGACTCTTAAATGTCTACGCTCCTCGTACTCTTGCTTTGAGGTGTTTAGCAGTTTTGAGTCCGGCCTCTTTCGCTTTTCTTATAACTTTTCTTTTCGTTCCTCAATGACTTGTGGAAGATAGTGCTTGTAATTTTGGAACCCAAAATACGCGTTAGCTAATCCTAGTAATACAAAAATAATTCCGATAATAATATCGACTGTACTTCTAGGAAAGACAAGTAGGTTAAGACCAAAGAAAATAAGAAATGAACCTAGTGCAATATTGGCTCGAGTTTGCTGCCATTTTTTCTCGATGGTAGCAGTCGTACGCCAAAACTTTATTTTAAAGTAAATAAAGAATGCGAGCGAGATCACAATTAATATAATGAATGATTGTGTCATGTAAATAAGACCCTCCTTAGCTCTCTATCCTATAATGGACAAGCGTCATATCATATTTTATCGTGAAAGGCATAGGAAATCTAGTAATCAAAGGAGAATGACAAGTGATTGAAATAATTTTAGAAAAAATTGAAGCATATGAGACGATCATTATTCATCGCCATGAACGTCCTGACCCAGATGCGATTGGTTCACAAGCAGGGTTAGCACAGCTTATCAAGTCTAACTCACCGAATAAGAAAGTATATATTGTAGGAGAGGAAGACCCTTCATTAAGCTTTTTGGCAACGATGGATGAAGTAGAGGACTCTACCTATGAAGGAGCTTTAGTGATCGTTTGTGATACGGCAAATACAGAACGAATTAGTGATCAACGATATAATCAGGGTGATTTCCTAATAAAAATTGATCATCACCCTAATGAAGAGCCATACGGTGATATTGTTTGGGTAGATACTTCTGCAAGTTCTGTTAGTGAAATGGTAGTAGAACTTTATTTAGAGGGCAAAAAAAATGGTTACATTCTTACAGATGATGCTGCCTTCTTATTGTATGCAGGAATTGTTGGAGATACAGGGCGTTTTCGATATCCGAATACAACGACGAAAACACATCAATATACTGGTGAGTTATTACAATTTAATATCGATCAAAGTGCATTCTATTCAACCTTTTATAAAAAAGATTTGAATTTGACGCGATTAGAAGGGTATATTCTTCAACACTTTGAGGTCTATGACGATGGACTTGGAGTGATGATTTTAACAAAAGACATCCTGAAAAAATTTAACGTGACCGCTAATGAATCCTCTGTATTGGTGAATTCATTTAATGATGTAGAAGGGTTAAAGGCATGGGTGTTTTTTGTAGAAGACAGCGATAGTGAGGACATTCGCGTACGGTTACGTTCCAAAGGTCCTCATATTCATCAAATTGCACAAAAGTACCGTGGTGGTGGTCATCCAATGGCTTCTGGAGCAAAGGCGAAGGATTGGGAAGAGACGAAGTATATTATTCATGACTTACATGAAGTTTGTAAAGTTGATAATAAATTATCCTAACATTTAATACAAAAGGAAGAGGCAATCCTATTTGAACACTCTAGGAGTGAACATTTAGGACAGCCTCTCTCTTTGGTTTATTCTTTTTTGTTGGCTGGGATAAACCAAGAACCCATCTCAGTAACGTCTTCATAAACTTCAATGCCTTCTTTAGCAAGTTGTTTTTTAATCATTTCGGTTACTTCTTTTGATTCAGCGAATGCAGAATACCCAGCTTTTAACTTTTCTACTTTTTTCAAAGCCATTTCTTTTCGGTTGATCACCATTTCTTTTCCTGTAACATCCATGGTAAAGCACCTCCTACGTATTGGAGTCATTTGTACAATGAGACAAATATGCTAATTATATTATAAAGGAAATATAATCAAAATGAGAGTGTTTTGAAGTAATTTTCACAAAATTTCCTTTTCTGTTCACCAAAAGCTCGTTTACTTTCTGAGGAAAGTAGTTTATGGGGCAATTTCAATCTCCATATATAATTCTAGTGTAGTATATAAATAAATTTGTTTTGTGTTTAGTTTATATCGAGTTTCTCCGATTTGAAATACTTTGTTTTCAATAGTTTTTATCATTAAGTGTTTTGTAGCTGCAATCGTTGCAATGTCTTTTCCTTTTAAATCATTTAATTCTTTTAAAGCAGTTTGTTTCAGTTCATATAACGTTAACTCATTTAATTTTAATTTTCTTTCATTGGTAAAGTACATTTCGATATCTTGAATCGTAAGTTTTTTTTCATTTTCTTCATTCATTTTTTTTTGATCACTTCTTAAGGTCTCGAGGTTATCTTTTAATGAATTGATCGTAATTTGTTGTTTTTTAATTTCGCTTACTAGGCGTTCATTAATCGTTCCAAATTCGTAAACAAAAAATACCCATCCAATAATGATGCCCATCATAATTCCGGCAAAAAAACGTTGCCAACCTGGCCTTTTGTAATACGGGGGTACTCTCATAAAGCCTACTCCTGGGTTAGCCAGTGGATGATGGTCGTACCTGCTTGGGCGCCACAGAGGGCAGAAAAAATCATTAATAGTGTCTTGAATATATCATCGTGTGTTCCTTGAAAAAGTCCGCGTTCTAAACTAGTAAACGCATCGAAAGTGCCACCAATTGCAGCAACGATTGCCCAAATTTTTAAACTTGCAGCTAGTTCACTTATTTTTTGCAATGGGGGTTCCCCAATTAAAAATGCACTTATTCCTCCGATGATCGCTCCACCAATAATCACACCGAATGCAACGAAGAAGTCCACAACGAGAGTAGCAGCAAAATTTCGGTCCATAAAGAACCTCTCCTTTATCTATACAAGTTGATTTCCTTTCTATCATGTATAGCTCGTCTTAAGTAAGAATATGCTTGTTTTTTCCTTTCAATTTTTATACATAGTATAATAAATAGAGAAGACCGTAGAAAATGGTTAACTATTGTAGTATGGTGTCTGTAGAAATGGTGACAGGTACTTTTAGCGTAGTAAAGGTCCCTGTCACCTGTAACGTAGGACCTATAACGGGAAGGAGAAAGCTGGATGAGTTTTGTCCATCTACATTTACATACAGAATACAGTTTATTAAAAGGTGCTTGTCGAATCCGTGAGGTAGTTCAAAGGGCGAAGAACAAAGGCTTCCATGCACTAGCCATTACAGATGAAAGGGTGCTCTTTGGTGCAATTCCTTTTTATAAAGCTTGCCTTGATGAAGGGATTAAACCTATAATTGGCTTGGAATTAATGGTATCGATGGAAGATCAAGCGAAAGCATACCCGTTCCTTTTATATGCGAAAAATGAAACAGGATATGAACAGCTAATCAAACTTTCTACACTTGCTAATCGTAATCATCACCAAACTGTTGATATCAACAATGTTCTAGACTATAGTGACGGGTTAATCGTTGTTGCGGGATACGAAAACGGCCTTCTATTAGATGCTGTTCGTTCAAATGAATTTAATCAAGTGAATACTCTTATTTCTCTTTTAAAATCGAAATTTAGTTTTGATGATTTGTTTATCGAGCTTCAGGTTCACCGTAGAGAGGATCTAGTCGTAATGAACAAAATTGTTCAACTTTCTAATTCTTTAGAAGTGGATATCGTTGCTTCTAACCATGTTCATTTTACGGAAAAAGAGCATGTTTTAGCCTACCAAATTGTGAACGGTATTCGAGAAGGGAAATGGCTTGAAACGAATGACAATGGATTTGAACAGTATTACTTAAAGACAGTAGAGGAAATGAAGAACATTTTTAAAAAGTTCCCGCGTTTTCTCTCAAATACAGTTAAGATCGCAGAGCGTTGTTCGCTTTCACTAACACTCGGAACGATACAGCTACCGAAGTATCCATTATCGTCTGACGTCACAAGTGAGGATTATTTACAGGATATTTGCGAGAAGCAGCTGTCGATAAAGTACAACGAAATTACTAGCGAAATGAGAGAGAGATTACGATATGAACTTCAAGTCATTTCAAATATGGGATTTAGTGATTACTTTTTAATTGTTTGGGATTTTATGAAGTTTGCTAGAAATGAAGGAATGATTACTGGGCCAGGAAGAGGTTCTGCTGCTGGTTCACTAGTAGCCTTTCTATTAGATATTACAAAGGTTGATCCGATTCAGTACGGCTTATTATTTGAACGATTTTTAAATCCAGAACGAGTCACGATGCCAGATATCGATATAGATTTTCCAGATCACCGGCGTGATGAAGTGATTGAATATGTACGGAAAAAATACGGGCAAGAGCATGTAGCACAAATTATTACATTTGGGACACTTGCTGCAAAAGCAGCAGTTCGGGATGTTGGACGAATGATGAACATCGATTCGCTCATCATTGATAGAATAGCTAAGCTCATCCCCAATACACCTGGAATAAAATTAAAAACAGCATTAGCAGAGAATGAAAAGCTACAAAAAATGGTTGGAGATTCTACTGAAGTGAAACAGTTATACGAAGCAGCCATTTTAGTTGAAGGGTTACCACGGCATATTTCTACTCATGCCGCAGGAGTGGTGATCAGTTCAACCTCTTTAACGAAGCATGTACCTTTGTTAATTGAGGAAGAACGAGCAGCTTTAACCCAATATCCAATGGACATATTAGAAGAAATCGGTTTGCTGAAGATGGACTTTCTCGGTCTCCGCAATTTAACATTATTAGAACGAATCATAAATACTATTCAAAAGAGTACGGGTGAAACGGTCAATATAGATGAGCTACCGTTAGATGACAATAAAACGTTTGACCTTCTTTGTAAAGGTGAAACAACTGGTGTATTTCAATTAGAATCGCAAGGAATGAGGAGAGTATTACAACAGCTTCAGCCATCAAATTTTGAAGACATCGTAGCTGTAAATGCTCTTTACCGTCCTGGTCCAATGGAATTTATCGGGACCTATATTGACGGCAAGCATAAACGACGTAAAGTTATATATCCGCACCCACACCTAGAACCGATATTAAAACCAACACATGGCGTCATCGTTTATCAAGAGCAAATTATGCAAATTGCAGCAACGATGGCAGGTTTTTCATTGGGTGAAGCTGACTTATTAAGACGTGCGGTCAGCAAGAAAAAGCGGGACGTTTTAGAGGAGCAAAGGTTTCGGTTTGTGAAAGGTGCGATTAAACAAGGATATGACGAAACGAGTGCAAATGATGTATATAACATGATCGTCCGCTTTGCTAATTACGGGTTTAACCGTAGTCATGCGGTCGCCTATAGTATGATTGCCTATCAGTTAGCTTATTTAAAAGCAAACTACCCAAAACCATTTTACGCTGCGTTATTTTCAAGCGTTATCTTCCATCAAGAAAGACTGAGTCAATATATAGCCGAAGCGAAAAACCTTCAAATTAACATCCTGCCACCTCATGTAAATTATAGTTTTTATCCATTTTCTTTAGAAGAAAGTGGAATTCGTTTTGGCTTTGCGCCCATTAAACACGTGGGTGAAAAAGCATCTGTTGAGATAATTAGTGCAAGAAAACATAAGAAATATGAAGATTTGTTTGATTTTTGTGCTAGAGTTGATACGAGAATTGTAACGAAGCGAGTAATTGAGTCGCTTATTGTTGCGGGTTGTTTTGATGAATTTGGCTATCATCGCGCTCAGCTACTTGCAACGCTTGATGATGCGATGGAGTATGGTGAGGAAATTAGAAAGAATCTAGATACCGGTAGTCAATTATTTTCTATGCCAACCGAACGGCCAAGCTATTTTTCTGTTCCGCCATTTAGTGAAGAGGAGCTTCTCCATTATGAAAAAGATATGACGGGATTGTATCTTTCAGGACATCCTCTTTCAAAGTATACCGCCGTCTTAAGTTCATACAATCGTGTTCCGAGTAATCGAGTACTCATAGCCTTACGTGGAACGAAACAAACGATTGCTGGATTTTTACAAAGTGTGCGAAAGATTACGACAAAAAAAGGAGAAGAGATGGGCTTCATTCGCATACAAGATGAAGTAGGAGAAATTGAAGCCGTTATATTCCCTCAAGTTTGGCAACAATATAAACATATATTAATTGAAAAAGAATTAGTCCTTGCCGAAATAAAATTAGAAGAAAGGCAAGAAAGAAGATCTTTTATTGTGCAACATTTAGCACTACTCAAAGAATTAAAAGAAAAAAAGACTGAAGCAAGAATATTTTTACGAATACAGGAAGGTTATGAGAAAAAAGAGTTACTAGAAAAGGTGAAAGAAATCCTTTTAACGCATGATGGCGGTGCACAAGTTATTTTGTTTTATGAAAAAACAAATAAGAAAGTTGTATTAACAGATCAATACACTATTAGTAGTACAGGAAAGGAGATCGAACAACTTCAGGAAATATTAGGTAGAAAAAATGTTGTGATAAAAAGCGAATAAATAGTGTAACAGGATAACGGTTCTGGTATAATGAAGTCAGTTTATCAGTGGTCAGACCAGTTAAGTGCGTCGACCTCAATAAGTGATGGACAATAGCATAAGAGAGAGAAGGGAGAGAATGCACATGTCGACAATTAGAGAAGAAGCTCTACATATGCATCGAATCAATCAAGGGAAATTAGAATCCAAGTCTAAAGTCGCTGTACGTAATGCGAATGATTTAAGTCTTGCATACTCCCCAGGAGTCGCAGAACCTTGTAAAGAAATTTTTGATAACGTGGAAAACGTTTATGAATATACGATGAAAGGTAATATGGTTGCTGTTGTTTCCGACGGAACTGCTGTATTAGGACTTGGGAATATCGGTCCTGAGGCAGCCTTACCTGTAATGGAAGGAAAAGCAGTATTATTCAAATCATTTGCAGGGGTAGATGCATTCCCAATATGTTTAAAAACAAATGATGTTGAAAAAATCATCGAAACGGTCAAGCTCCTTGAGCCAACGTTTGGTGGTGTAAACTTAGAAGATATCGCTGCACCGAACTGCTTTGTAATTGAAGAACGTTTAAAACGAGAAACGAATATCCCTATATTCCATGACGATCAACATGGAACAGCGATTGTTACTTTAGCTGGATTGATTAATGCACTTAAATTAACAGGCAAAAAGATGTCTCAAATTAAAGTCGTTGCAAATGGTGCTGGAGCAGCAGGGATTGCGATTATTAAATTAATGCATAGTATGGGCGTACGAGATATTATAATGTGTGACTCAAAAGGTGCAATTTATGAAGGTCGCCCATACGGAATGAACGATGTTAAGGCCGAAGTAGCTAAATTTACAAACCGTGATCTTAAAGAAGGAAATCTTGAAGATGTAATTCAAGGGACAGATGTGTTTATCGGTGTTTCAGTAGCTGGTGCCCTTACTAAAGAGATGATTGAAAGCATGAATGCGGATCCGACTATTTTTGCAATGGCAAATCCTGTTCCTGAGATTATGCCAGAAGAAGCTAAAGCAGCGGGAGCAAAAGTGATTGGAACAGGTCGATCTGATTTTCCAAACCAAGTGAATAACGTTTTGGCGTTTCCGGGTATTTTCCGTGGTGCATTAGATGTTCGTGCAACACATATTAACGAAGAAATGAAAGTAGCAGCTGTTCATGCGATCGCTAATCTAGTAGGTGATGAAGAGTTAAATGAAGATTATGTAATTCCAGCTCCATTCGATTCAAGAGTAGCACCTGCAGTAGCTGCGGCAGTGGCAAAAGCAGCTATGGAAACAGGTGTAGCGCGCAAGAAAGTAGATCCTGAGCAAGTGGCCGAAAAAACGAGAAAACTTGCCGTTATTGAATAGCTCCGGGAAATAAAGGTTGTGACGATAGTGGCTAATGATCAGCCTAAAGTATATATAGAAATTATTAAACAACTTAATCAAATGATTCGTAATAATCAATTGAAGAGTGGTGACAGGCTCCCATCTGAACGTGAATTAAGTGAACGTCTTCAGGTGGGGCGTTCTTCTGTAAGGGAAGCGTTTCGAGCCTTGGAATTACTTGAATTAATTGAAACTCGTCGCGGCGAAGGTACGTATATAAAAAAAGCTGGAAGTCATCGATTAGTAGAAATTATTTTATCCTTTATATTGAATGATGAAAGTGCGAGACAAGATCTTGCTGAGACGAGGAAAATTGTTGAAGTTGAAGCTTTGCGGTTAGCCTGTCAACGAATTACTAAAGACCAGCTTGAAAGATTAAAAGCTCTCATTGAGAAATCAAAAAGTGAATGGATGCACGGAGACTTTCCTGTCGAAGAAGATTATTTGTTTCATAAAACAATTGTAGAAGCTTGTCATAACGGCCTGATGTTAAATTTATGGATTCCTTTAGTTGAGTATAATAAAGTTTCTATTCGTGAATCTTTATCTCGTGAGGGCAGACCTTTAGCGTCTATTGCTGAACACGAAGAAATCTATAATGCACTATTGAAAAAGAATGAACAAGAGGCTGTGAATGCCTTAGAAAAACATTTAAAAAATAGTCGATTTTAATCGGTATTTTGTGAACGATTGAAAGGACCGTTTATTGCGGTTTAAGAAATACTTATGATATGATTATGTAAATTTTAAATAGATCTCTAAGTTAGAGAGAGGTGTCATTGTGTTAAGAGACTTTTTTTCAAAAAAGAAAAAGTATGCTACTATACCATCTGAACGTGCAAAGCAGGAAGTCCCAGAAGGGTTAATGACAAAATGTCCATCTTGTCGGACGATTATGTACACAAAAGAGTTAAAGAAAAATTTATATGTCTGCTCATCTTGTGGACACCACCATAGAATGACGGCTTACGAGAGAATCGAAAGTCTTATTGATCAAGGGACATTTGAAGAATTTGATAAGGATATGATTGCAAAAGATCCGCTCAATTTTCCTACATATGAAGAAAAGCTTGAGCAAGACCGTAAAAAGACCGATCTAAATGAAGCAGTTGTCACGGGTCGAGGAACAATGAATGGCTACAACACTGTCATAGGCGTAATGGATGCACGTTTTCGAATGGGAAGCATGGGGTCTGTTGTTGGCGAAAAGATTACGCGTGCGATAGAACGTGCGATTGAGACAAAAGAACCTTTTATTTTGTTTTCAGCTTCAGGTGGAGCGAGAATGCAAGAAGGTGTATTAAGCCTAATGCAAATGGCAAAAACGAGTGCTGCGTTGCAGAAGTTAGATCGTGAAGGTGGACTATTTATATCGATTATGACGCACCCGACGACTGGAGGAGTCTCTGCTAGCTTTGCGTCACTAGGTGATTACAATTTTGCTGAACCGAAAGCCTTAATAGGATTTGCAGGACGAAGAATAATTGAACAAACGATACGTCAAGAGTTACCTGAAGACTTTCAAACAGCTGAATTTCTATTAAAGCATGGACAGCTTGATAGAGTCGTCCACCGTCAAGACATGAAAGATACGCTTGTAAAAGTCTTATCAATGCATCAATAAGTAAGGAGGTGGGACAGATGTCTGATTTAAGTTTTGAAAAACCTATAGTAGAACTTAAAGAAAAAATTAAAGAATTGAAGTCTTTTACCCAAGAAAAGGATATTGATTTATCTGATGAAATAGTCAAGCTCGAATCAAGACTAGAACAATTAGAAATTGAAATTTATGGGAATTTAAAACCGTGGGAGCGTGTGCAAATTGCACGTTTAGGGGATAGACCAACAACTCTAGATTATATTGAAAAATTATTTACGGATTTTATTGAGATGCATGGAGATCGTTTGTATGGCGATGATGCTGCTATTGTTAGTGGAATAGCAAAATATAAGGGACAACCCGTTACGATTATTGGACACCAACGTGGAAAAGATACGAAAGAAAACATTCGCCGTAATTTCGGTATGCCCCACCCAGAAGGATACCGAAAAGCTTTACGTTTAATGAAACAAGCGAATAAGTTTGGACGCCCGATCATTTGCTTCTTAGATACTAAAGGGGCTTACCCTGGAATGTCAGCTGAAGAAAGGGGACAAAGTGAAGCGATTGCTCGTAATTTGCTAGAAATGTCTGGATTTGAAGTTCCGATCATTTGTATTGTGATTGGTGAAGGAGCTAGCGGTGGAGCATTAGCAATTGGAGTAGGAAACCGCATTTTTATGCTTGAAAATACATGGTTTTCTGTTATTTCTCCTGAAGGTGCCGCAGCATTACTTTGGAAAGATTCAGGTCAAGCACAGCGCGCAGCAGATACGATGAAAATTACGGCTCCAGACTTGAAAGAGTTAGGTGTCATAGATGAAATTGTACCAGAAGTCAGAGGTGGTGCACATCGCGATGTGCATGAACAAGCAAAAATGATTGATCGTATAATTGAAAAATCGTTAACCGAATTATCTTCGCTTACTCCAGAGGAACTCGTCGAAGAGCGTTATCAAAAATACAAAAAAATTGGACAATATACGTTTGTAAACGATACCATCGGCATAAAATAAGGAAAAGTGCTTTCTGTTACTAATAGAAAGCACTTTTCTTTTCGAAGAAGAGCTATTGTTTTCCTTTTTTCAACGTGGTAGATTGAATATTACAGATACACACATAAGGAGGATATGATATGAAAAAAATTGGTGTGTTAACCAGTGGTGGCGATTCGCCAGGAATGAATGCTGCCATACGTGCGGTTGTTCGTAAAGCGATTTTTCACAACATAGAAGTGTACGGGGTTTATTCTGGCTATTCTGGGTTAATTTCAGGAGATATTAAAAAGCTAGAAATCGGTTCCGTCGGTGATATCATTCATCGAGGTGGAACAATGTTACATACTGCTCGCTGTGAAGAATTTAAAACGGAAGCTGGTCAGAAAAAAGCAATTGAACAACTGAATAAATTTGGTATTGAAGGCTTAGTCGTCATCGGTGGTGACGGTTCGTACCGTGGGGCACAAAAATTAACCGAGCATGGATACCCGACGATCGGGGTACCAGGTACGATTGACAATGACATTCCAGGTACTGACTTTACAATTGGCTTTGATACTGCTTTAAATACGATTATTGATGCAATTGATAAAATTCGTGATACAGCTACGTCTCATGAACGAACATATGTTGTTGAGGTCATGGGTAGAGATGCAGGTGACCTAGCTTTATGGGCTGGATTAGCTGATGGGGCTGAATCTATCATTATTCCGGAAGCACAATATGAAATGGACCAAATTGTAAGTCGACTTGAGCGTGGCCATCAACGTGGAAAAAAACATAGTATTATCATTGTCGCAGAAGGCGTAGGTAGTGGTATTGATTTTGCACAACAAATTCAAGATGCAACTCAACTCGAAACACGAGTTACGGTATTAGGTCATATTCAACGCGGAGGATCTCCAACGGCATTTGACCGCGTATTGGCGAGTCGTCTTGGAGCAAAAGCAGTAGAATTGCTATTAGAAGGCCAAGCAGGGAAAACGGTAGGAATTCAAAGTAATAAGCTTGTTTATCATGACATTAATGATATTCTTCAAGTGAAGCATAGTATTGATAACGAAATGTACAATCTATCTCAAGAACTTTCAATTTAAGATCTACAAGTGTGCAACCATCATGGAATCATCAATAAATATTAAATGTGAAGAGTTATACAATTGGATAGGGAGGATTTTATGCGTAAAACAAAAATAGTTTGTACGATTGGTCCAGCTAGTGAAACGGTTGAAAAATTAGTGTCACTCATTGAATCGGGAATGAATGTAGCGAGATTAAATTTTTCTCACGGTGATTTCGAAGAACATGGAGCGAGAATAAAAAACATCCGTGAAGCAGCTGAAATTACAGGCAAAACGGTAGCCATTTTGCTGGACACAAAAGGTCCTGAAATTAGAACACAAACAGTTGAAGGTGGCGCTGTTGAATTAAAGCAAGGACAAGAATTATTGATTTCAATGGAGGAAGTCATCGGAAATCAATCAAAAATCTCGATTACATATCCTGGACTTATTCATGACGTCCACCCTGGATCAAAAATTTTATTAGATGATGGTTTAATTGGCTTAGAAGTAATCGAAGTGGGAACAAATGAAATTCGAACAAAAGTATTAAATACTGGAGTTCTAAAAAATAAAAAAGGGGTTAACGTACCTAACGTAAGTGTAAACTTACCCGCAATTACTGATAAAGATGCTGAAGATATTAAATTTGGTGTCGATCAAGGTGTAGATTTTATCGCTGCTTCATTTGTTAGACGAGCATCAGATGTCCTTGAAATTAAAGACTTATTAGAAAAATATAATGCAGCTGACATCCACATTATTCCTAAGATTGAAAACCAAGAAGGTGTGGATAATATTGATGAAATTTTACAGGTAGCAGACGGTTTAATGGTAGCACGTGGTGATTTAGGAGTAGAAATTCCTGCTGAAGAAGTACCACTTGTTCAAAAAGAGTTAATCAAAAAATGTAATGCTGTTGCTAAACCAGTAATAACAGCTACGCAAATGTTAGATTCAATGCAACGTAATCCACGCCCAACTCGTGCTGAAGCAAGTGACGTAGCTAATGCGATTTTTGATGGAACAGATGCCATTATGCTTTCAGGCGAAACGGCAGCGGGCGATTATCCAGTTGAGTCGGTTCAAACGATGCATAATATTGCAAGACGTACGGAAGAAGCGCTGAATTACAAAGAAATGCTTTCAAAGCGCATTAAAGATACTCGAACGACGATTACAAGTGCAATTAGTCAATCTGTTTCTCATACGGCATATAATCTCAATGCATCAGCTATTTTAACAGCAACGGAAAGTGGCTATACAGCAAGAGTTACAGCTAAATACCGTCCACAGTCACCGGTAATTGCAGTAACAAGCTGTGAAAAAGTGTTACGTCGCCTTGCGTTAGTATGGGGAGTTATTCCGCTATTAGGAAGAGAAGCATCAACGACTGACGAAATGCTTGATATTACAGTACAAACTGCAATGGACTCTGGGTATGTGAACCATGGCGACTTAGTAATCATAACAGGAGGAGTTCCAGTTGGAGAAACTGGAACGACAAATTTACTTAAAGTGCATGTCATCGGTGAAGTGGTTGCAAAAGGGCAAGGGATTGGTCGGCGTACAGCTACAGGAAAAGTCGTTATTGCAACGACAGCAGAAGAAGCGAACAGTAAAGTAAATGTCGGCGATGTATTAGTCACATTAAGTACAGATAAAGACATGATTCCTGCATTTGAAAAAGCCGCTGCAGTAATTACTGAAGAAGGTGGTTTAACTTCTCATGCCGCAGTGGTCGGACTTAATTTAGGTAAGCCAGTCATTGTTGGTGTTGAACTAGCGACTGAACGATTTGCAGATGGTGAAGAAGTAACTGTCGATAGTGCAAGAGGCGATATTTACAGAGGACACGCAAGTGTTTTATAAGTAGGTTACAGTATGTTTCGATTGTTACTTTTGCTAATAATAATTGTTCCTGCATTAGAAATTGGTGTGTTAATTTTATCTGGAAATTATTTAGGGGTATGGCCGACCGTATTTCTTGTTGTACTTACAGGAGTACTCGGAGCTTGGTTAGCAAAAAGAGAAGGTCTCCAAACTCTTCGTCTAGCACAACTCCAAATGCAACAAGGACAGTTACCAAACGGTGTCATTTTAGATGGAATTTGTATTCTCGTTGGTGGAGTCGTATTACTGACTCCAGGCTTTATAACTGATTTTATTGGATTTTATTTACTCATTCCATTTACTCGTGCTACAGCTAAAGCATTATTGATGAAAATTTCCCAACGTATGATCAATAGTGGAAACTTTATATTTATTTCAAGAAAATAACCAAAAAGTAGACACGATTTCTCTTTTGTAATCGGTCTACTTTTTTTTCTGCAAGACAAAATCCCGGATATCATGAAAAACATTTGCCTTATAAATGGTGTTAAGGAAAACTAAACTGGCTGGTCCGATCATTAATCCTAAAAAGCCAAATAATTGAAAGCCGACAAATAAGGCGATTAACATCGCTAATGGATCTACTCCAATACTGCTAGACAGAACTTTAGGTTCAAGTAACTGACGTTGGAGTAAAATGATACCGTAAAGCACACAAAGGCTAATTGTTAATGATAAATGACCAGCAAAAAAGCTATACACAATCCAAGGGATAAAGATAAGCCCTGTTCCTAAGTATGGAATAAGGTCAACGATAGCAATAATAACCGCAATAGTAAAAGGATAATCAACCTGTAAAATTAGTAATCCTGATAAGACAAATACAAAAGTGATTGTAATTAATGTAAGCTGGCCAACAATATAGCCGAAGAGCGCTTGTTTTAAATCATTCAGTACTTTAGTAGAACTCTCAATTACCTTATGTGGTAAGGCTTTTCGGAAGAACCGGGTGAGTTTATACCAGTCCTTACTAATAAAAAAGCTAGCCATTAACGTAAAAAGAAATACGGTTGCTAAGTTAGGTAATGAAAGGAGAAAGTCTGATAAACCATTAAATAGTTTCTGTACGGCTGCCCCTGCGTTGGTTGCTATTTGCGAACTAAATGTTTGGATATAGTTCATAATCGTTGACTGCTGTTCGGCTTCTAAAGAATTAATAGAGCGGATCACCTGTTCATAAAATGGAAGTAACGTTGTGAAGAAAAACCCTTCCATATAAAGGACAAGTGCTTTTATATGATATGGTAGTACTTTAGCTAAATGATTAGACCCAGAGATAATTTCAGCAATAAATAATGTAATTAATCCTGAAAATAATACAAAAATGAACAGTAGTGAGATTAGGACAGCGATGGCTCGGTTTAATTTCCAATGAAACTCCAGAAAATTGACGAGTGGATTAATAAGGAATGCAAGAATAAATCCAAATATAAAGGGGTACGTTACCGATGTAACAAAATATGAACTATATATAACTAGTAAGATTACTAAAATGACAAAAACCGTTCGTAAAGCCATTGTTATCTGTTCTTTGTTCACTAGATTACCCCCCTCATGTCCTTGCTTGTACCATCATATGAAAAGCGAGGAAAAAAAATGAGGAACGAATATAGATTTGTAAGTATTTCACAAACCCTTAATAGAATTCACTTGTATTTTATAGCAAATTACTATCATAGGTAATTATTCCGTCCCTTTAATTACTATATATTCGTTTAAAAAATAACCTACTATTATGAAACATAGCGAATGAAGCAAAAATATGGTATGATGAGTAGTGAGGATTGTCTATGGAGGAAGGATGAACAGTTAATTTGTTGTCTCAATCATCATTGTTTTTACTGATATTACTCGTTATTAGCTGGTTAGGGAAAAATCAGTCTTTACTAGTAGCAGTTGTTGCACTCTTACTATTAAAATGGACAGGGCTTGGCGACAAACTCTTCCCACTAATACAGGCTAAGGGGATAAATTGGGGGGTAACAATACTCACAATTGCCGTTCTCGTACCGATTGCAACAGGGGAAATAGGTTTTAAACAACTTACAGACTCTCTTAAATCTTCTTATGCATGGATAGCACTTTTTTCCGGTATAGCTGTAGCAATAATTGCTGCAAGCGGGGTAGATTTATTAAAGAATGACCCCCATATTACTACAGCGCTAGTGCTAGGAACGATCATGGCAGTTGTGTTATTTAAAGGTATTGCTGTAGGACCTTTAATCGCCGCAGGAATCGCTTATTTGATCATACAAATCATATCATTTTTTACGGCAAACGGGAGCTGATTCTCTCCCTTGTTGATTTTTATCAGAAAAATCAGATTAATTAAACTTTTGCAGCAGGCGATGAATATGTCGATTAAACGTTCACAAAACTTTAAAAAATGTTTATAATGTAAGTTGATTGAAACTTCCTTCCTACATAGTTTTTAGATGGAAATGTAAGCATTTACTTTCCTTCGTGTAAATCTGTATGAATAAAACAGGGTAAAGGAGAGGTTGAGAAATGAGTACTACTCGTGGTCTTGAAGGAATTGTAGCAACAACTTCTAGTGTAAGTTCGATTATTGACAGTGTTTTAACTTATCAGGGATATAATATTGATGATCTAGCTGATAATGCAACATTTGAGGAAGTCATTTATCTTCTTTGGTACGGTAGATTACCAAAGCAAGATGAGCTTGACCAATTAACAAAGGATCTTGCAGATAATGCAGATATTCCTCAAGAAGTTATTGAATTTATGAAAGCTTATCCGAATAATGATGTTCATCCTATGGCTGCTCTTCGTACAGCGGTATCTAGTTTAGCTCTTTATGACGACAAAGCTGATGAAATGGACGAGCAAGCCAATCGTGAGAAGGCAATTCGTTTACAAGCAAAAATTCCAACGCTTGTAACTGCATTTTCTCGTATTCGCGAAGGTAAAGAGCCAATCGCACCACGTAAGGATTTAGGCTTTGCTGCAAACTTCTTATACACTTTAACAGGAGAAGAGCCTGATGCAATCGCAGTTAATGCATTTGATAAAGCTTTAGTACTTCACGCTGACCATGAGTTGAATGCGTCAACGTTTACTGCTCGTGTCTGTGTTGCGACTCTTTCAGATGTTTATTCTGGAATTACAGCAGCGATTGGGGCATTAAAAGGTCCGTTGCATGGTGGAGCTAATGAAGCAGTAATGAAAATGTTACACGAAATCGGTGAAGTAGAAAATGTTGAACCATATATTCGTCGTGCATTAGATAATAAAGAAAAAATTATGGGCTTCGGTCACCGTGTGTATAAAGACGGGGACCCACGTGCAAAGCATTTACGTGAAATGTCCAAAAAGTTAACGACTATTACCGGTGAACCTAAATGGTATGAAATGTCTGTGAAAATTGAAGAAATGGTAACAGGCGAGAAAGGTTTATTACCAAACGTTGATTTTTACTCAGCAAGTGTATACCATAGTCTCGGTATTAAATATGACTTATTCACACCAATCTTTGCTGTGAGCCGTACGTCAGGATGGTTGGCTCACATCTTAGAACAATACAGCAATAACCGTTTAATCCGTCCACGTGCAGAGTATGTTGGTCCGGACAAGCAAGTTTACGTTCCGATTGACCAACGTTAATAAGATTAGTATTGTATAATGTCAGGAGGGGGAAACTCCTCCTTGTACATATTTTATTAATAAAAAACAAACAAAGTTTTTTATTAAATCTTAGTTAGGAGGTAAATGTGATAATGGCAAATGGAGAAGTAATTAAAGTTAATAACGGGGTTTTAGATGTACCGAATAATCCAGTCATTCCGTTTATTGAAGGAGATGGAATTGGACCAGATATTTGGGCTGCTGCTTCAAAAGTGTTAGATGCTGCAGTAGAAAAAGCGTACAAAGGTGAAAAGAAAATCGAATGGAAAGAAATCCTTGCTGGTGAAAAAGCATTTAACCAAACAGGTAGCTGGTTGCCAGAAGAAACACTTGAGGCTGTTCGTGAATACATAATTGCAATTAAAGGACCTTTGACAACTCCAATTGGTGGAGGAATTCGTTCATTGAACGTTGCTCTTCGTCAAGAGTTAGATCTATTTACATGCTTACGACCTGTTCGTTACTTTACAGGTGTACCATCACCGGTAAAACGTCCAGAAGATACAGATATGGTAATCTTCCGTGAAAATACAGAAGATATTTATGCGGGTATTGAATATCAAGCAGGTTCTGAAGAAGTGAAGAAACTAATCACCTTTTTACAAAATGAAATGGGTGTTAATAAAATTCGTTTCCCTGAAACTTCAGGTATCGGTATTAAACCAGTTTCACAAGAAGGTACAGCTCGCTTAGTTCGTGCTGCCATTCAATATGCAATTAATGAAGGACGTAAAAGTGTTACATTAGTGCATAAAGGAAACATCATGAAGTTTACAGAAGGCGCATTTAAAAACTGGGGTTATGAGATTGCTGAAGCTGAGTTTGGTGAAAAAGTATTTACTTGGGCTCAATATGATGCAATCGTTGAGCGTGATGGCAAAGATGCGGCAAATGAAGCGCAAGCAAAAGCGGAAGCAGAAGGCAAGATCATCGTTAAAGATGCAATTGCAGATATCTTCTTACAACAAATTTTAACTCGTCCAGCTGAATTTGATGTTGTAGCAACTATGAACTTAAATGGTGACTATATTTCTGATGCACTAGCTGCTCAAGTTGGTGGTATCGGTATCGCGCCAGGAGCAAACATCAACTATGATACAGGACATGCTATCTTTGAAGCTACACATGGTACAGCTCCAAAATATGCAGGTTTAGATAAAGTTAACCCGTCATCTGTATTGCTATCAGGAGAGTTAATGCTTCGTCACCTTGGATGGACTGAAGCGGCTGATTTAATTATGGGATCAATGGAAAAAACAATTGCAAGCAAAGTAGTAACTTATGACTTCGCACGCCTAATGGAAGGTGCAACTGAAGTTAAATGTTCGGAGTTTGCAGATGAGCTTATTAAAAACCTTTAATCATTAAATTGTAGAGCCGCAAATTATTATCTAATACTGTACCGGGAGTGGATGAAAAATGGCGATTAAACGTAGAAAGATTTCTGTAATTGGTGGAGGGTTTACAGGTGCAACAACTGCACTTATGGTAGCGCAAAAAGAGCTAGGTGATGTTGTACTAGTTGATATCCCACAAATGGAAGGTCCAACTAAAGGTAAAGCTTTAGATATGTTAGAGTCTACGCCTGTTCAAGGGGTTGACTCAAATGTTATCGGAACTTCTAACTATGAAGATACAGCTGGATCTGATGTAGTTGTTATTACTGCAGGTATTGCTCGTAAGCCAGGTATGAGCCGTGATGACCTTGTTAGCACAAATGCTGGTATCATGAAGGCTGTAACGAAAGAAGTCGTTAAATATTCACCAGACTGCTACATTATCGTACTAACTAATCCTGCTGATGCTATGACTTACACTGTATTTAAAGAGTCAGGCTTCCCGAAAAATCGTGTATTAGGCCAATCCGGTGTTCTTGATACAGCTCGTTTCCGTACATTTGTTGCTCAAGAATTAAACGTATCCGTTGAAGATGTTACGGGCTTTGTTCTTGGTGGACATGGCGACGATATGGTACCTCTTATTCGTTACTCATATGCAGGTGGAATTCCGTTAGAAAAGCTTATTCCACAAGATCGTATTGATGCAATTGTTGAACGTACACGTAAAGGCGGCGGTGAAATCGTTGGTCTTTTAGGAAATGGAAGTGCGTACTATGCACCTGCAGCTTCATTAACTCAAATGGTTGAAGCGATTCTAAAAGATAAAAAACGCATTATTCCTACCATTGCTTACTTAGAGGGCGAATATGGTTATGAGGACTTATATGTAGGTGTACCTACCATTATCGGTGGAGACGGTATCGAAAAAATAATTGAATTAGACTTAACTGATGAGGAGAAAGCTGCTCTTGATCAATCTGTTGCGTCGGTTCGAAACGTAATGGCGGCTTTACCGCAAGCGTAATTTTTTTCCGATCTAAATGAAAGAAGGTGATACACAGTGTTAAGCACTGTCTATCACCTTCTTTTTTTAAAGAATAAGAAAGTGTAGATATTCACCAACCATATATGGCTGTCATCAGTCACTAAGTCATTTTCTTTCATGTTAATACTAACAAAATAATCTCAATGAACTTTACAACAAATTTACATTGATTTGCTATAATCAAAATAAAGATTACAATATATAAAAAGCCTTAATAATGGAGGAAGCTATGACACAGAGATTATTAGTTGTAGATGATGAGGAGTCTATTGTAACATTGCTTCAGTTTAATTTGGAACAAGCTGGGTATGAAGTAGCGACAGCTATGGACGGAGCATCAGCTTTCCAGCTAGCAAAATTACAGCAGTTTGATTTAATTGTATTAGATTTAATGATTCCAGAAATGGACGGATTAGACGTATGTAAGCAATTACGTTTAAATAAAGTTATGACGCCTATTCTTATGTTAACAGCAAAAGATGATGAATTTGATAAAGTGCTAGGTCTAGAGCTAGGGGCAGATGATTATATGACAAAGCCGTTTAGCCCTAGAGAAGTCGTGGCAAGAGTTCGGGCAATTTTACGACGAGTTGGACAAGTGCAAAAAGATCCTGAATCACAAGAAACAGATGAGGCAATGATACGAGTTGGAGAAGTTGATATTTATCCTGAAAACTATGAAGTACTGTATAAAAATGAGCCGATGGATTTAACTCCGAAAGAATTTGAGTTGCTTTTATATTTAGCGAATCATAAAGGAAGAGTATTAACAAGAGATCAATTACTCAATGCGGTATGGAATTATGAGTTTGTAGGTGATACGCGAATTGTCGACGTTCATATTAGCCATTTGAGAGAAAAAATTGAGCCTAATACGAAGAAGCCAATTTATATTAAGACGATACGTGGCCTAGGGTATAAATTGGAGGAGCCCCAAATAAATGGGTAAGTTTCGTTTTCGACTAGTTTTCTCTTTACTTGCAGTAACACTCATCGTTTTAGCTGGATTAGGGCTTATTATTGGTCAATTATTTAAGGAATTTTATTTCGAAAGCATAACTGACCGGCTTAAGAAAGAAGCTGAATTAGCTGGCTTTAGTTTATTAGAATTAGGATTAGATAATGAGGAACACACTCAAGCGCTTGCCGTAAAAATAAGTGAAAAGCTTGATACACGAGTAACGATCATTTTAGCTGACGGCACTGTCGTTGGCGAGTCGGCAACTGACCCCCGCGAGATGGATAATCATATTGATCGTCCTGAAATCCGTTCTGTTATTGAGGGGAATCCTCAGTACGAGATTCGTTACAGTGATACAGTAAATAACGAATTGCTTTACTATGCTGTTCCGATTCAAGGTGACGGTGAAGAAACGATCGGGTTCTTCCGCCTTGGGATCCCTTTTGAAGAACTTAATGAAATGAATCGAAAAATTTGGGGTATTCTTATTTTTAGTTTTTCTTTAGCATTTATCGTTATTGTTTCTGTCACTTTTCGAATAGCAAACGAAATGATCCGTCCAATCGAAGCGGCAACAAAAGTAGCTAATTCCTTAGCTGAAGGAAACTATAAAGCGAGAACGATGGAAGGAAGCCAGAATGAAGTAGGTCAACTTAATCGATCGATTAATGTTTTGGCATATAATCTCGATCAGATTACAAGACGTCATAAAATTCAACAAGGAAGAATGGAGACCTTGATTGAAAACATGGGGAGTGGGTTAATATTTATTAATCCACGAGGTGATATCTCCCTTATAAATCGTTCTTGTAAGGACATTTTTCAAGAAAATACAGACCTTTGGTTAAATTGCTTATATCATGATGCATTTGTGCATAAAGAGATTATAAAAATTGTTCAAGATATCTTTATGACAGAAAAAAGACAGCGTAGACAAATTAAGTTACCGATCCATTTGGAAGTACGGCATTTTGATGTATATGGAGCACCAATTATTGGTGAAGACGAGAAGTTACGAGGAATTGCCCTCGTTTTCCATGATATTACAGAATTAAAAAAATTAGAGCAAGTACGTAAAGACTTTGTAGCGAATGTTTCGCACGAGTTAAAAACTCCTGTTACATCGATTAAAGGGTTTACTGAGACGTTATTAGACGGAGCGATGGGTGACCCACAGCTGACAGAAAAGTTCTTAACCATTATTTTGAAAGAAAGTGAACGATTGCAAAATTTAATTCATGATCTTTTGGAGCTTTCAAGAATCGAACAACAATACTTTAAGCTCAACTGGCAAAAAACCAATGTATCGGATATTGTAGAAGATGTTCATGTACTCCTTAGACCGAAAGCGAATGAAAAAGATCTTCACTTTAAAGTTGAGTGTGTGGGCGATACTGTAATTGATGGTGATCCTGTGCGTATTAAGCAGATTGTTATAAATCTTGTCAATAATAGTATTACCTACACACCTGCTGGTGGTGAAGTATTTGTAGAAGTTCTGGAGCAGGATGAAGAAGTGGTGTTGAAAGTAAAAGACTCCGGAATCGGGATTAGTGAAAGTGAACTCCCGCGCATTTTCGAACGTTTCTATCGAATAGATCGTGCAAGAAGCCGTAATTCAGGTGGTACTGGACTTGGTCTGGCTATCGTTAAGCACTTAGTCGAAGCGCATCATGGTAAGATTGATGTAGAAAGCAAGGTCGGAAAAGGAACTTTATTTATGATAACCCTTAATAAAGACATGAAAGAGGGAGACGACCTTTTTTCCCGTTAAACAATAATAAATGGGTCTTGAAGGATGTATGTCAAGTCGTTGTTAACTAAAGCGAATTCTTTACAAAAAATTAACATATCCTTCATTATAGATTAACGGTTACTAGATATAATTACTATCGAACGGTTTCATCAATGCCTGTAAGTTGTCTGTTTAGCTCATCCCTTCAGACAAGTTTACAGAAGTTGTTTTACATCCCCTTGTTTAGGGCGGGAGCTTCCCCTTAGCTTCCGCCCTATTTTTTTTTTTTTGCTCTTTTCTCAAAGATTGTTGCTTTTAGCTTTTGGACCGTAAGCCAAGCGGATGCTTGGCTCTTCACGCATAGCGTGAAGCTTTTGAACATCAACAAAGTTTACGAAAATAGCCTTTTTTTTCAATAATGACGCTAGCAAGAGTATTGGATTTGCCCTATATTCTTGTAAACCAATATACTATAATATTTGTATGAAACTTTTTTTTAGGTGTTTCGTATTAGTTAAGAGAGCGCAAGTGAAAATTTTCAAAAATATTGTATGAAACAGAAAGAGGGGATGAAATGGTAAGTCTTAAACAATTGATTGTTGGATTATTAGCAGCAATCGTAATTGGAATTTTAGCATTATTTATATCGACAGGCTGGTATATTGTTGATGAAACAGACCAAGCCGCGTTAATTACGTTTGGTGAAGTTGAGGAAACAATCACTGAACCAGGTCTTAAATTTAAATTACCTTGGCCAATCCAACAAGTAGAAATCCTTTCTCGAACGACAAATAATCTACGTGTAGGTTTTGAAGAACAGAATGGTGAGTTGAACTACACCGATGAGGCAAAAATGATTACAGGTGATGAAAATATTCTTTTAGCTGATCTCGTTGTCCAATGGAGAATTACCAACCCAGAAGAATACTTATTTAGTGCCGATAATCCTGAACAAATTCTTTTTAATGCGTCATCTGCATCATTAAGAGGGGTGATCGGGAGTTCAAGAATTGATGATATTTTAACCGATCAACGACCGGAAATTGAAGCGAGAGTTCGTGAAAACTTAATTAAGCTTATTGCCAATTACAAGATTGGTATTACAGTGATGGATGTTAAATTACAAAATGTAGAACTTCCAAATGAAGAAGTAAGGCGTGCGTTTACAGAAGTAACAGATGCGCGTGAAGAAAGGCTAACGAAAATTAACGAAGCAAATAAATATCGAAACAAGTTAATTAATGAAGCAAAAGGGGAGCAAGATGCAATTATCTCTAGGGCAGAAGGTACAAGAGCAGAACGGATGGAACGTGCTCGTGGGGATGTCGCAAGATTTAATGCACTGTACAATGAGTATTTAATTAATCCTGAGGTAACAAGGCAGCGTCTTATTTTAGAAACGTTAGAAGCAGTGTTGCCAGGAACTGAAATTTACATTATGGATAATAATAGTGATACGGTAAGTTATTTACCAATTCGACCAATTGAACGCCGGTCCGATCAAGCGTCGGAAGGAGGGAATAACTAATGAGTGATAATAATATTGTCGATTTAGATGAACGCCGACCGAGTGATGAATGGAAGAAATATACCCGTATTGGCGTTACATTAGTTATTATCATTGCTATAATTACAACGATCCTGTCTAATCTTTTTATTGTTGAAGAAGGACAATATAAGGTTGTCCGTCAATTTGGAGAAGTCATTAAAATTGAATCTGAGCCAGGATTAAGTTATAAAATTCCATTTATTCAATCGGTGACTACATTACCGAAATATCAAATGGTCTACGATATTACGCCAGCTGAAATAAATACGAGAGATAAAAAACGGATGCTTATTGATAATTATGCAGTGTGGAGTATTCAAAACCCACAGTTGATGATTTCTAACGCACGTTCGATTCAAAATGCTGAATCGATTATGGGTAATTTTATTTTCTCTGTCATTCGGGCAGAACTTGGTCAGCTTAACTACGACGAAATTATTAATGATGAAGCATCCAATCGTGGAAGCTTTAACGATCGTGTACGTGATAAAGTGAATGAACTATTAGAGCGAGATAATTACGGGATTCGTTTGACGGATGTCCGGATGAAGCGAACGGACTTACCTGAAGAGAATGAACAAGCCATTTTTCGCCGGATGATTTCTGAGCGTCAATCAAAAGCTCAAGAATATCTTTCTCAAGGGGACGCAGAAGCGAACCGTATTCGGGCAAATACAGACCGAGAAGTGCAAGAAATTGTCGCAAAAGCCACAGCCGATGCCAACGTAATTATCGGTGAAGGGGAAGCAGAAGCAGCCCGTATTTATAATGAAGCATTTGGGCGAGATGTTGAGTTTTATCAATTGTATCGTACGCTTCAATCGTATGAGAAAACGATCGAAGACGAGACTGTAATTGTCCTTCCAGCGGATTCGCCATATGCACGAATTTTAATGGGCTATATTGAGTAATGAATCTAGAGATACTTTGCTATGCAGAGTGTCTCTTTTTCATTAGCTAATAGTTCTTAAATAGTATCAATCGGATGTTTTTTAATAAGGGAATGGTTATGATAAAATATAATGAAATATGGAAACCTGAGAGGAGATCTCTTGTGAATAAATTAGTGTTAGTAGATGGAAATAGTATTGCTTATCGTGCTTTTTTTGCACTGCCTTTGTTAAATAACGAAAAAGGAGTATATACGAATGCCGTTTACGGTTTTACGATGATGCTTCTAAAGATTATAGAAGAAGAGAAGCCGACACATATGGTCGTAGCTTTTGATGCAGGGAAAACAACTTTTCGTCATGAAACGTATGGTGAGTATAAAAGTGGACGGCAAAAAACACCTGGTGAATTATCTGAGCAATTTCCGCTTATTCGTGAAGTTTTAGATGCGTTTCAAATTTCTAGATATGAGATTGAAAACTATGAGGCCGATGATATTATAGGAACACTTGCAAAGCAAGCAGAAAAGGAAGATTGGAGTGTAAGTGTTTATTCAGGGGATAAAGACTTACTACAATTAGTGTCACCAAAAGTGACGGTAACACTATCTAGAAAAGGAATTACGAATGTTGATACATATGATGAGCAAGCGATAGCTGAGAAATACGGGATTACTCCGGAGCAAATTATTGATATGAAAGGTTTGATGGGAGATAGTTCTGATAATATCCCAGGTGTTCCAGGAATCGGTGAAAAAACAGCAGTAAAGCTTTTAAAAGAGTATGCAACAGTAGAAAATGTACTTGCATCCATTGACAAAATATCAGGGAAAAAAATGAAAGAACGTTTAGAAGAACATAAAGAACAAGCATTGATGAGTAAGAAATTAGCGACGATCTTTAGAGAAGTTCCAGTTGATCGTAGTTTATCTTCATTTACATTTGAAGATTATGATAAAGAAAAAGTCATTTCATTATTTAAAGAACTTGAATTCAATACTTTATTAAATAAACTCGATGTCGGTGAAGGAGAAGAAAGTATTCTCCAAGACGAAGACATTGATTACGATGTTGTAGATCGTGTTACAGAAGCGATACTGCAAAATCCTTCTGCCGTCATTGTAGAAGTGTTAGAAGAAAATTATCATCAAGCTGACATCCTTGGATTTGCGATAATCAATGAGAGTGGTAAATACTATATTCCTACAGAGGTTGCTGTCGGTTCTGACATTTTTGTTGAGTGGGCGAAAGACTCTTCGAAAAAAAAATGGTTAGCTGATGCCAAGCGAGCGGTAGTTGCTTTAGGGTGGAAAAATATTGAATTAAATGGAGTGAACTTTGATATTCTCCTCGCTTCCTATATATTAAATCCATCAAGCTCATCTTATGAATTAGCAGATGTAACAAAGGAGCGTGGCAAGCAGCTTGTGGAATACGATGAGATTGTCTATGGAAAAGGGGCAAAACGCAAAGTGCCTGATGGAGAAACTTTAGAAAAGCATCTCATCAAGAAAGCGGACGTTATTTATTCGTTAAAAGCAGAGCTTGAAAATGAATTGAAAAAGAATGAGCAGTTTGAGTTATTTAGTGAATTAGAAATGCCTTTAGCTGTCGTCTTAGGAAAGATGGAGATTACTGGAGTCAAAGTAGACGAACAGCAATTAAAAGCAATGGGACAAGAGTTAGGAGAGCAATTAACTACTTTAGAGAAGGAAATTCATGAATTAGCTGGAGTTTCCTTTAATATTAATTCACCAAAGCAATTAGGAGAAATTTTATTTGAAAAGTTAAATCTACCACCAATTAAAAAAACAAAAACAGGCTATTCTACATCTGCTGATGTTTTAGAAAAGCTGCAAGACCAACATGAAATTATCGGGAAAATATTGCATTACCGTCAGCTTGGAAAACTAAATTCTACATACATTGAAGGGCTATTAAAAGTCGTCCATCACGATACGAGTAAAATTCATACGATTTTTAATCAAGCGTTAACGCAAACTGGGAGGTTGAGCTCGACGGAACCAAATCTGCAAAATATTCCAATTCGTTTAGAAGAAGGTAGAAAAATTCGGAAAGCGTTTGTTGCTTCAGAAAAAGATTGGGTCATTTTTGCTGCTGATTATTCACAAATTGAATTAAGAGTACTCGCCCATATTGCTCAAGATGAAGGATTAATTACAGCCTTTAAAGAAGATATGGACGTTCATACGAAAACAGCGATGGATGTGTTTCATGTAAAAGAAGAAGAAGTGACATCGAACATGAGACGAAGTGCCAAAGCGGTTAACTTTGGAATTGTTTATGGAATAAGTGATTACGGCTTATCGCAAAACTTAGGGATTACAAGAAAAGAAGCCGCACAGTTTATTGAACGTTATTTTGAAAGCTTCCCAGGTGTTAAAGATTATATGGATCGTGTCATTGAAAAGGCTCGGGAAACAGGGTATGTAACAACATTACTACATCGCCGCAGATATTTACCAGAGATAACAAGTCGGAACTTTAATCTTCGCAGTTTTGCTGAACGGACAGCGATGAATACGCCGATTCAAGGGACGGCAGCTGATATTATTAAGAAAGCAATGGTTCAATTAAGTAAACAATTAGAGGAAGCAAAATTGAATGCGCAGCTATTACTCCAAGTACATGACGAATTAATATTAGAAGTACCTAAAGAAGAACTTGAAACCGTTGAAAAAATGGTAAAAGATGTGATGGAAAATGCAATTGAACTAGATGTTCCATTAAAGGTAGATTCTTCATATGGTGACAGTTGGTACGACGCAAAATAAGGAGAAAGAATGATGCCAGAATTACCTGAAGTGGAAACGGTCAAACGAACGTTAGAAAATCTCGTCATTGGTAAAACGATTATTGATGTAGATATTTTATGGCCCAAAATGATAAAAAAGCCAGATGATGCCGACCATTTTAAAGCACTATTACGTAATCAAACAATTCGTTCGATGGGGAGACGTGGAAAGTTTTTAAAATTTATTTTAGATGATTACGTCCTTGTCTCCCACTTAAGGATGGAAGGTCGTTACGGAATGTTTGAATCTGAGGAAGAGCGAAACAAACATGTTCATGTCATTTTTCATTTCTCTGACGGTACCGAATTACGTTATCAAGATGTTCGTAAATTTGGAACAATGCATTTATTTGTCAAGGGAGAGGAAGAGCATTCATTACCTTTAATGGATCTGGGACTAGAACCTTTTTCGGATGAATTTACAATTGAACATTTAAAAGTAGGGCTATCAAAAACGAACAGAAAGGTAAAAACAGCCCTTCTGGATCAAAAGATCGTTGTCGGTTTAGGGAATATCTATGTTGATGAAGCTCTTTTTCACGCACGAATTCATCCTGAACGACTAGCTAAAGACATCAAGGAAGAAGAGTTGCCATTACTACATCGAAAAATTATTGAAACATTAGGCCAAGCCATTGAACAAGGTGGGAGTTCGATCAAATCCTACGTGAATGGTCAAGGTGAGATGGGAATGTTTCAGCAATTTCTTTTTGTCTATGGTCGAAAAGGAGAGCCGTGTCGAGAATGCGGTACACTGATTGAAAAAACGGCCGTTGGGGGTCGTGGAACACACTACTGTCCGAATTGCCAAAAATAAAGTACGTTGGATGGGCTCCTGCCATATACTATCTTATCAGTCATGGAAGGAGCTTTTTACATGGTAGAATTCTTCTCATTACTTCTATTAGCTTTAGCTGTTAGTTTAGATAGTTTTGGTGTGGGTCTAACTTATGGACTACGGAAGATGAAGTTACCGTTTAAGTCCTTGTTTTTTATTGCTTTCTGTTCAGCAGCTTCGATTCTTATCGCCATGACATTTGGAAATTTGATTCAACGATACTTATCCCCGCAATTTGCAGAAGCACTCGGGGGGATTATCTTAATCTTGATCGGTGCGTGGGCACTTTATCAAGTGTTTCGACCAGCAAAGAACTCTTATGATGAAGAAAAGGAAAAGGTCGATGATAAAATTTTAATTAATTTAGAAATTAAAATGCTTGGCTTAGTCATTCGAATTTTGCGTAAGCCGATGGAAGCTGACATTGATAAATCAGGAACAATTACAGGCAGAGAAGCTATTTTATTAGGCGTCGCGTTATCCCTCGATGCTTTCGGAGCAGGAATCGGAGCTGCCCTCATAGGGTTTTCACCTTGGTTAATGGCACTTACAGTAGCAATAATGAGTGCATCCTTCGTTACGTTTGGAATGAAAAGCGGTTACCGCTATTCTGATACGTATATTATGAAAAAGTTTTCGTTTATTCCGGGGTTATTACTGATTATACTAGGTGTATGGAGCTTAATTTAGGGGAAGTTCAAAAAGTCTGGGAAAAATAGCTGTCGAATCTCTTCGTTGGCTTGCTTCTGCGCTACTCATGTATTATATGCATACACTGTGTTGCTCGAAGCTGCGCCGCCTCAATCTTCTCGGCTCTTTTTGTCCTCCTTTTTGAACAAGATAAGAGGGGAAGTTCAAAAAGTCCGGGATCAGATAATGTAAAGGAGTTCATAGGATGATTATCGGTTTAACAGGTGGAATTGCTAGTGGAAAAAGTACCGTTTCTAACTTGATTTCTACATTCGATATACCCATTATTGATGCAGATGTGATTGCAAGAGAAGTAGTCGAACCTGGTGAAGATGCATATCAGCAAATTGTTGCTCATTTTGGGAGTCGTATCCAAAACGATGATGGAACGCTTGCGCGAAAAAAGCTTGGAGAGATAATTTTTAATGATGAAAATGAACGACAAAAATTAAATGCAATTGTTCATCCAGCTATACGAAAGCGAATGGTCGAAACAAAAGATCAATTGTTTGCTACTGGACATCGTGTCGTTGTTTATGACTTACCATTATTATTTGAAAGTGATTTAAGGCATATGGTGGATAAAGTCCTTCTTGTGTATGTTGAGGAACACATTCAATTAGAGAGGTTAGTGCAACGAGATCAATCGACAAAGGAAGAAGCATTAAGCCGAATCGGTTCGCAAATGCCGTTGAAAGATAAACTTCAATTAGCAGATGAAGTCATTAACAATAATGGTACGATTGGAGAAACAAAAAAACAATTAAAGCACGTATTAACAAAATGGAAGGTTATTCACCATTAATGGATAACTAAAAACAATAATTATTAAAAGACTATATTATTTGTAAAGAAAAGCACTAGGATTTGCAAGAACATCCTAGTGCTTTTCTTAAAGAATAAGAAAGTTTAAATTTCGGGATGTCTAGCTGCAGGTGTCATCGGCTCGAGGTCGCTTCGGTCCATCAAACGTGTCTAAAAGTCAAGACACTAATTGCTGGTCCTCCAGCGCTTGTCGCCGATAAGCAGACACCTTCCGCTTTTCTTGTCTAGCTTCAGCGCCCAGCGTCTAGTGGACTTCGCTCCCCCTCCTTACGATAAGTCAACATCGTCTCGATGACTCTCGCCGTGTTTCCTTTATCTCATACGGTGGGGCTCCAGTCCATACGCCGCTAAACGGGCGCTTGCGCTTTTCTTATTCCCACTAATTGATGTAACGTTTTATTGTTTGAATTGCCTAATTATTATTATTTATGATCATTTTATTAAAATTATTAGTTCACAATGCATATTATATGTTATACTAATTCATATCAAATGACATTTAGTATAGCATATATAAATGGAGAGGAGCTATTTGTGATGAAGGTTAAAGTAGCGATTAATGGCTTTGGAAGAATTGGGAGAATGGTGTTCCGAAAAGCAATTCTTGATGATAAATTAGATGTTGTAGCGGTAAATGCAAGTTACCCTGCAGAAACATTAGCTCATTTAGTGAAATATGACAGCACCCATGGACCATTCCAAGCAGAGGTCATTGCTGGGGATAATGAATTGATTGTTAACGGAAAAGTAGTAAAGCTTTTACAATCACGTGATCCGAAACAATTACCATGGAAAGAATTAAATGTAGATATCGTTGTTGAAGCAACTGGTAAGTTTAAATCAAAGGAAACTGCAGGCTACCATATAGAAGCTGGAGCAAAGAAAGTAGTTATTACAGCACCTGGTAAAGAAGAAGATGTAACCATTGTTATGGGAGTTAATGAAGAAGATTACATTCATGAGAAGCATGATGTTGTATCTAATGCTTCTTGTACAACAAACTGTTTAGCACCTGTAGCAAAAGTGATTGATGAAGCGTTTGGAATTGAAACAGGAATGATGACGACTGTTCATTCATACACGAACGACCAAAAGAACATAGATAATCCTCACAAAGATCTACGTAGAGCTCGAGCTTGCGCGCAGTCGATCATTCCAACCTCGACGGGTGCAGCAAAAGCGATCGCGAAAGTTTTACCAAATCTTTCAGGAAAATTAAACGGAATGGCATTACGTGTTCCAACACCAAATGTATCTTTAGTTGACTTTGTTGTTCAGCTAAAGCAAGATGTGACGGTTGAAGAGGTAAATGATGTATTAAGAAAAGCAGCGAATAATGAATTAAAAGGAATTTTAGGATATACAGATGAACCACTTGTATCAATAGACTTTAATGGTAACGAAAATTCTTCGATTATTGATGGATTATCAACGATGGTATTAGGAGAAAGACAATTAAAAGTGCTTGCTTGGTATGATAACGAGTGGGGATATTCATGCCGAGTAGTCGACCTTGTAAACCTTATTGCAAAAAAAATTGTAACAGGGGCTGAACTTCACGTTTAAACTTAAAAAAGTCTAGAATACAGGCTGCCTTATGCATTTCGGTTTTCCGACTAAACCTTCTTTATAGTCTCTTTTATTGAGTCTAAAGGGTGTTGGGCGGGGACATGAAGATTGCTAAAGCAGCTTTTTTTATGGTTCTAAGGCACTTTAAAAATGAGGTAAAGGATAAGTTTAGCCTCATGGCCTTATAATGTCTTTAAATGGTATATATTAATTGAATATAGGCTAGTGAAGGAGTTAACAATATAGTGTAACTTCGTGCAGGAGAACTATCGTTTCTTGTATGAAGTATCCCTAGATGTGTTACGGCACTAGGTATCCTAAAGCATCCAGCAGCACGTATCAGATTACAATGCAGATCGTTGAATATACTTGTTAAATTATTATTGCAAATCCAAAATAAAACAAGTATACTAATTCACGTGAACTTCAAATAAGCAAATCAGGAATAGTTAGCTACTCAAAGGGTTAGGACCTCTCTGGACTAACTTTCCCCCGTGGTACCTTAACATTCCTACATGCTTCGAAGGCATGAATTTTTTTGAAAAGGGGGATTCAACTTATGGATACTATGGGTCGTCACGTAATTGCTGAATTATGGGGATGTAACGTAGAGAAGTTGAATGATATGAATTTTATTGAGAGAGTTTTCGTTGATGCTGCATTGGAATCGGGGGCAGAAGTACGTGAAGTAGCTTTTCATAAATTTGCCCCACATGGTGTTAGTGGAGTTGTGATTATTTCAGAATCGCATTTAACAATCCACAGCTTTCCAGAACATGGTTACGCAAGTATCGATGTTTACACTTGTGGCGATCGAATCGACCCGAATGTAGCTTCAGATTATATATCTAAAGCACTACAGGCTACAACAAGTGAAATAATTGAAGTGCCAAGGGGAATGGGTCCTATCAAGGTTGAAAAATCAAAAGTTCAAGCATTGTAATGTTTTAAAAAGAGGTGGTCCTGAGCCACCTCTTTTTGGTTTTTTTACCCGTTTAACTAACATTAAGGCTGTGCATAGGGACTGGTAATAATAGCTTTATCTTGACAAACAATAAAGATAAATAATTGAAGAAAACTTCCTAGTTTGGACAATAAAACTACTTTTCTTACATATCGAGTGAACGATTTCTTGTCTTTCTTTAATTTTTTATTTATTATTAAAGTAGTATATTGTTCAGAAGATGTCTAGTTCCAGCGCCGATGAGCGGTCGCTTGCGCTTTTCTAACCCAAATGCAAGACAAAGTGGAGTTGATACCAAATGCGTTGTCCAGCATGTGAATTTAATGGAACAAAAGTTCTTGATTCTAGACCGAGCCACGAAGGTAAGTCAATTCGAAGACGAAGAGAGTGTGAAGCATGTAATTATCGCTTTACTACCTTTGAGACGGTAGAAGAACATCCAATTATTATTGTAAAGAAAGACGGAACGCGTCAAGAGTTCAGTCGTGAAAAGATATTAAGGGGTCTTATTCGCGCTTGTGAAAAACGACCAGTATCTTTAGAACAGCTGAATGAAATTGTTATAAAAGTAGAACGAGAGCTCCGCAGCAAAGGAATGAATGAAGTCGAGAGCAGAGACGTCGGAGAATTGGTGATGGGAATTTTAGCTAGTGTAGATGATGTAGCTTACGTTCGGTTCGCATCGGTGTATCGCCAATTTAAAGATATTAATGTGTTTATTGATGAATTAAAAGATCTCATAGATCGAAATACTACGAAGAAATAAAATGAGCTTTAGGCAAAATGCTGAGAGCTCTTTTTCACTTTATACTATGAGAAAACTTATTTTTGTCGCCGTTCGTAGCTAAATATGATGACTTTCTACAGAAGAACAGAGTAAGGCTAGGTGGTAAGGATGGAATGGCATTGGAAAGAACTTTTGCCAGTAGATCGGTATATGATTAGAGCAAAAGATCAATTAACTATTCAGGATCAAAGAGTATTGATTTTATTATATCAACCACTGATCGGAGCAGTGGCTTATAGCTTATATATGACGCTATGGAGTGAATTGGAAGATGATATTTATTGGAGTGCTGAGGCGACACATCGACAATTAATGATTAGTATGGATTTACCGTTACCTCAACTTTATCAAGAACGGAAAAAGTTAGAAGCAATTGGATTATTAAAAACTTTCAAAAAGAAGACCGAAGACACCTCAACTTATTTGTATGAGCTTCAGTCTCCGATGTCACCACAGGCATTTTTTACAAATGACGTTTTAAGTGTTTATCTATATAATCGTTTAGGGAAGACAAAGTACCGTCAAATCAGAGAACGTTTTTTAATTGATAAGTTAGACCATGAAGGCTATGAAGAAGTAACTTATGGTTTCGATGAGGTATTTACTTCTTTGGCTCACTCTGAGATTGCTACTCATCATCAAACAGAGTTAATTAATGCGTTAGAAATAGATTCGAGTAAAGAAGTCGTTCAACGAGAATCAACGAATGATTTGATGTTTGCGGACAGTTCATTTGATTTCCAATTATTAGAATCCGACCTGGCGACATTTATTAATGCGAAACAATTGCTTACAATAGAAATTCGAAAGGTTATTATTCGTCTTGCATTTGTTTATCGTATTCAGCCACTAGAAATGAGCCGGTTAATTCAGCAAGCCCTTCTTCATGATGATCAATTGAATATTGAAGAATTAAGAAAACGGGCACAAGAGTGGTATAAAATTGAATATGGAAATGAACCGCCAACCCTTGGATTAAAAACCCAACCAATCGAACACCGAGAAATGGTTGGAAAGGAGCCTCAATCGGACGAAGAAAAAATGATTGTTTTATATGAAACGACGTCACCACTAGATTTATTAGAAAGTCGATCAGAGGGAGCTAAAGTTCCATTGGCTGACGTGAAAATAATCGAAAGCTTGCTTTTGGACTATCAATTGACGCCGGGTGTTGTTAATGTACTGATTGATTCCGTAATGATACGAAATGATATGAAATTAACGAAGTCATTAATTGATAAAATAGCAGGACATTGGTCAAGGAAGAATATAAAAACAGTAAAGCAAGCAATGGAATTAGCGAAACAAGAGTACCAAAAAAATACGACCTATCAGCAAGGAAAATTAGACAATACACCAAAAGCAAAAGGACGACCAAGGAAATCATCTGAACGTAAAGAAACATTACCAAAATGGTTATTAAAAGAACAGGAACAAAAGTCAACAGACATGAAAGATAAAGAATTACAGCGTCCGGATCCTAAATATGCCCAGGAAAAAGAAAGATTTGAAAAAATGATGGAAGAATTAAGACAAAAGAAAACGAAAAAGGAGGAAGATTAGATGGAATCGATTCAAGCTTCCCTACAGTCGATGATGAGCGGAGAAAAATTTGTAAGACAGTATGAGAAGTTGAAACGCGAGATCTTAACTGATCCGTTGATAGGTGAGTTTTTACAATCAAAACCGCATGTTTCCTTAGATATGCTAGAAAGAAGCTTACCGAAGTTAGATCAATATCGAAAAGAGTTGAGTACCTGTCATAACTGTCCAGGGCTTGAGAAGTGCACGAATTTAATGCAAGGCTATCGTCCGAACTTAGTTGTTGAAAAAAAGTTTGTTGATATTCAATTCGAGGTTTGCGAAGTTAAACAAAAAACGGATCGCCAAAAGAAACAACAATCTTTAATTAAAAGCTTATATATTCCTAAAGATATTTTAGAAGCGAGATTTGAAAATTTTGATAAAAGTGAAGAATCTCGGTGGCCTGCTAGTGCAGCTGCGTTAGAGTTTGCTATGCAAGCAGATCCAGGAAATCGATCGATGGGTTTGTACTTATACGGAATGTTCGGTGTCGGTAAAACGTATATTATGGGGGCTGTCGCTAATGCTTTGGCCGATCGTGACATCGAAACGATGCTTGTTTATACGCCGGACTTTTTTAGAGAAATGAAACAATCCATTGGTGATGGTACAGTAAATGAAAAGCTCGATCGAGTTAAAAATGCCGAGGTGCTCATTTTAGATGATATCGGAGCAGAAAGTTTGTCGAGCTGGATTAGAGATGATGTGCTAGGAGTTATTCTGCAATATCGAATGCTTGAAAAACTCCCAACGCTTTTTACATCTAATTATAGCTATGAGGAATTAGAAGCACATTTGTCTTATTCGGAGCGTGGAGGATTTGAACAGCTTAAGGCAAAACGGATTATGGAGAGAATCCGCCACTTCACGACGCCTATATTTGTAGAAGGCTCTAATCGTAGAGAAAAGAAATAGTTCTTTTTGGAACGGGCATTCTCCATTAATCTATGATAGTATAATACTAGTTGAAAAAGATGGGGGTTATGAATCAAATGGGCATTGACCACATTCTCGAGCGAGCAGTGAACGGTGAACGTATTTCGTTAGAAGATTGCATTGAACTTTATAAAAGCGATGAAGTCGAAAAAATGGGGCGAGCTGCAAATGCCATTATGAAAAAATGGCATCCTAAACCAGTTACAACATTTGTAATCGGTAGAAACGTAAATTATACAAATTTCTGTGATACGTATTGTCGATTTTGTGCCTTTTATCGACCGCCTGGGCATGCAGATGGTTATGTCCTTGAAAATGAAGAAGTATTTAAAAAAATCCAAGAAACGGTAGATGTTGGGGGAACGGAAATCTTAATGCAAGGTGGAACAAATCCCGATCTACCATTTACGTATTATACAGATCTACTAAAAGAGATCAAAAAACGTTTTGACATTACGATGCATTCGTTTTCGCCTGCTGAAATTTACAAAATGGCAGAGGTTTCAGGATTGTCATTAGAAGACATACTTACTCAGTTAAAAGAAGCTGGATTAGATTCAGTACCTGGAGGCGGTGCAGAAATTTTAACGGATGAAACACGTAGACGTGTGAGCCGTCTTAAGGATAGCTGGCAAGAATGGATCGATTGTATGAAAACTGTAAAAAAAGTAGGTATGCACGGAACGGCTACGATGGTAATTGGTTTAGGTGAAACGATTGAAGAACGCGCTCTTCACCTGCAAAGAATTCGTGATGCACAAGATGAAACGGATTGTTTCCTTGCATTTATTTCTTGGACGTTCCAACCTGATAATACGAATTTAAAAGGTGAAAAAATTTCACCACGTGGCTACCTCAAAAATGTAGCAATATCTCGAATTTTCTTAGACAATATTGCGAATTTCCAATCTTCATGGGTAACGATGGGGCCTGACGTTGGAAAAGAGTCATTATCTTATGGCTGTAATGATTTCGGGAGTACGATGATGGAAGAAAACGTCGTTTCTGCAGCGGGTACAACTCATAAAGTGAACACGAATCAAATTTTACAGCTAATTCGTGAAGCCGGTAAAATTCCTGCTCAGCGAAATACAAAATATAAAATCTTACGTATATTTGATAATGATGAAATGACAGCAAAAGATTTTGTCATGCAAAACTAAAAAAGGATGAATTCTTATTCTTGAAATAGGCTATTAATTAGAGATAGTAAGAATTTCTTTAGAAATATGTCGATAGCTATGAAACATGAGACTGATTTAAATTAACGCTTATTCGTTTTTATACGATAAGCGTATTTTTTTGTTCTTTTTTTCCTAGCTTGTCATAGGAATCAAGTAGAATGATTTGTCATGCACGAACGCTTACAACCGGGATACGGTGCAAATAAATTGTTTAATTCATCGGTTAAGGGGGATTTGCCATTGATTTCCATTCAATTTGAATCTCAGCACGATTGCCAGCAAGTCTATAATCAACTTACCCGGTATATGTCTAAATATACTCAATTAGGTGTACAAGTAACATTAGACATAGCTAAGGGGCAAGAAGAGGCGACATTATTCATACATTATGAGGATACAAACATTGACTTCTATGATTCGTTTCATCCATTATTAGCTTCAATTCTTTCACACTATGTGATTGAAACGAAAGAGGAAGATTGGTTATTAGAAATTATTGAAAGTATGTTTTATTTTAAAGACCCAGAAGAACAGGAACAAATCTTAAGTATTGCTTGTGAAATTATTAATGGATACCGGGATGATATACCATCTATTTCTTGCTTTAGAGAACGTGAAAATTACTTATATGAAGCATTTGCGAGTAATATTGACGAACATACAACCTTCTACTATGAACCATTTTTAACGTTTCGCTTAAAAGACTATTGTGAAATATTAATAGATTGTGTTGAAATCGCAATTGATGAATATTTACTTGAGCAAGAGTATCAAAATATTGTTGAGAGTCTTCGTAACTATTTGAAATCAGCTCCAAAGAAAATGAAAGAACTCCATCTTGTTTATGATGGCCATTTTTCGTTTTATAATAGTTCCTTTAGAAAAATTAGTCGAGAAGAAAAAGAACATTTTCTCGAAGAGGCCTTGGTTTTCGAAGGAGACTTAGATATCGAGGAAATGGTTGTTTCTCCTCTAGTCAGTATTAATCCAGAAATAGTTTCTATTTATACGGATGATGTCGACCAAGGGATCATATATACGCTCCAAACGATTTTTCAAGAAAGAGCAATCTTATATCCACTCGGTGTATTTCAAAGAGTAACATAAAAAATGATCATATTTTTAAACGAAAACTTGATTTTCTTGAAATGAATTCATATAATTACTTACATATCAAATTAAATGATGTGTGATGTAATGATAAGGATAAGAGTCTTCATTTACGGTTTCCAGAGAAGGTAGCATGTGCTGAGAACTACCTAACACGAAATGTTGACTTACCACCTTTGAACATTAGCAGGGAAGTCATAGTATCTGCTAACGGCTCCAGACCGTTATTCTGAAGAATTGAGCTATAATTGCGTGGGTTAATATGTCATTGTATACTTTTAGGTAGCAGTAATTGTAATCGAAAGTATTAAAATACAATGAAACGATGTCGATTACGTAGCGTAGTAAGGAACGATGATCGAATGCAATTATAGAAACAAGGGTGGAACCACGAGTATAACACTCGTCCCTTTTTGGGATGGGTGTTTTTTTGTTTGCAAAAAAAGAAAGCTGTTTTCGTAAACTTTGTTGCTATTGGACCGTTTTTTGAACATAAATCAGCCCTAATGGACAAATTAATTTGTCCATCTGGCTGATTTATGTTCAAAGGCTTCACGCCAAAGCGTGAAGAACCAAGCTTTCGCTTGGTTAACGGTTCAATAGCTAAAAGCAACAATCTTTTAGAAAAGAGCCAAAAAGAAAAATAGGAGTGAGTGAAATGTCTGATGTATTGCAAATTACATTCCCAGATGGTGCTGTAAAGGATTTTCCAACTGGAACGTCAACAGAAGATGTTGCAGCATCGATTAGTCCTGGACTAAAGAAAAAATCAATTGCTGGAAAATTCAATGGAGAGTTAGTGGATTTACGTACACCACTTCATACAGATGGAAAAATTGAAATTGTCACGCAGGATTCTGAGGATGCCCTAGAAATTATGCGTCATAGTACGGCCCATTTATTAGCACAGGCTGTTAAGCGGTTATTCGGAGACGTAAAGCTTGGTGTCGGTCCAGTTATTGAAAATGGCTTTTATTATGATATTGATAGTGAAACGCCAATCACAGCTGAAGATTTACCGAAAATCGAAAAAGAAATGAAGAAAATCGTTAATGAAAATCTAGATATTCACCGTATAGAGGTGAGTCGTGATGAAGCTGTTGCTCGCTATAAAGAAATTGATGATCAGCTTAAATTGGAGCTCATTGAAGCTATACCGGCTGAAGAATCGGTGACAATTTACGAGCAAGGTGAATTTTTTGATCTTTGCCGCGGGGTTCACGTACCGTCGACTGGGAAAATTAAAGAATTTAAGTTGTTAAGTATTGCAGGAGCATATTGGCGTGGAGATAGTAAGAATAAGATGCTTCAACGCATTTATGGAACTGCATTCTTTAAAAAAGCAGATCTTGACGAACATTTACGTTTACTCGAAGAAGCGAAGGAACGTGACCATCGTAAACTTGGAAAAGAGCTCAGTTTATTTACAAACTCTCAAAAAGTAGGTCAAGGCTTGCCGCTTTGGTTACCAAAAGGAGCGACAATCCGTCGTTTAATCGAAAGGTACATTGTTGATAAAGAAGTTCGCTTAGGATATGACCACGTGTATACGCCAGTACTTGGTAGCTCAGAATTGTATAAAACATCAGGACATTGGGATCACTATCGCGATAGTATGTTCCCTGTGATGGAAATGGACAATGAGGAACTTGTCCTTCGTCCAATGAACTGTCCTCACCATATGATGGTGTATAAGCATGACATTCACAGTTATCGAAAGCTACCTATTCGTATTGCTGAACTTGGTACGATGCATCGTTACGAGATGAGTGGTGCCGTTACAGGATTACAACGGGTTCGTGGGATGACTTTAAATGATGCTCATATTTTCTGTCGACCAGACCAAATTAAAGATGAGTTCATTCGCGTTGTTCGTCTGATTCAAGAAGTGTATAAAGATTTTGGATTGAACGATTATTCCTTCCGTTTATCATATAGAGACCCGGAAGATAAAGAAAAATACTTCGACGATGATCAAATGTGGAATAAAGCGCAAGGTATGTTAAAAGAAGCGATGGATGATTTAGGAGTAGAATACTTTGAAGCTGAAGGTGAAGCTGCGTTTTACGGTCCGAAGCTAGACGTACAAGTACGTACAGCCTTAGGAAAGGATGAAACTTTATCAACAGTCCAACTGGATTTCTTATTACCAGAACGTTTTGATTTAACGTATGTAGGTGAAGATGGAAAGCCGCATCGACCGGTTGTTATTCACCGTGGTGTTGTATCGACAATGGAACGTTTCGTTGCGTTTTTAATTGAAGAATATAAAGGGGCTTTCCCAACATGGATTGCACCTATTCAAGTTCAAGTTATTCCTGTATCACCTGATGTACACTTAGACTATGCGAAACGTGTAGCTGAAACGTTACAGGCAGAAGGAATTCGTGTAGAAATTGACGAACGTGATGAAAAGATTGGTTATAAAATTCGCGAAGCACAAATGCAAAAGATCCCTTACATGCTCGTGCTTGGAGATCAAGAAATTGAAGGCGAAGCGGTAAACGTCCGAAAATATGGAGAACAAAAATCAACTTCAGTTTCATTAGTTGATTTTGTGAACCAGTTAAAGGAAGTTGTCGAACAGCGTGGTAAGTAAAAGATATATTTGACATGAGGTATAAGCTGTGATAAAGTAGGAAAGTAATTTAATTAAGGACATATACAAGCAGGAGCGCCCGCTTCTCACCTGATTGACGCAAAGTGCTGTTTACAGGTTTACGATTTTGACTTTTAAAGGATCAGTGTGGGCGCAGTATGCGTTCACACTTTTTTTATTGAGCAAAAAGCTGATAATTCAGCTAAGACTTCAATAGTTTTTGGTATACCAACATAGACATACCTTTAAAAATGGAGTCTTTTGAGAGCAAGCGCATAAATGCTTTGTCCGTGTTAAAATCACTTGGAGGTGGCTCATTATTAGTAAGGACATGTTGATCAATGAGGCCATTCGCGCCCGTGAAGTACGTCTCATCGGTCCTAATGGCGATCAAATTGGAGTTAAGTCGAAACTAGAAGCTTTAGAAATGGCACAAAAAGCAAATCTTGATTTAGTTATGGTTGCGCCAAACGCAAAACCACCCGTGTGCCGTATCATGGATTTTGGTAAGTTTAAGTATGAGCAGCAGAAGAAAGAAAAAGAAGCTCGTAAAAATCAGAAAGTGATTAATATTAAAGAAGTACGTCTTAGTCCAACGATTGAAGATCATGACTTTAATACAAAACTTCGTAATGCGAGAAAGTTCCTTGAAAAAGGTGACAAGGTTAAAGCTGCTATCCGTTTCCGTGGTCGTGCAATTACTCACTCTGAAATCGGCCGTAAAGTATTAGAACGATTAGCTTCAGAGTGTGAGGACATTGCAACTGTTGAGGCAAAACCTAAAATGGAAGGCCGAAGCATGTTCTTAGTACTTGCTCCAAAAAGTGATAAGTAATAGTACGCCAACGTAGAACGATTAAGGGAGGAATAAACAATGCCTAAAATGAAAACTCATAGAGGCGCTGCTAAGCGTTTTAAGAAAACTGGATCAGGTAAATTAAAGCGTGCACACGCGTTTACTAGCCACTTATTCGGTAACAAGTCACAAAAGCAAAAGCGTAAGCTTCGTAAAGCAGGAATGGTTCATTCTGGTGACTTTAAACGTATTAGAGAAATGTTAACATACAAAAAATAATTGCAAAAGCTAAAGAAACAAGGAGGGAACTACAATGCCAAGAGTAAAAGGCGGATATGTAGCTCGTCGTCGTCGTAAAAAGGTATTAAAGTTAGCAAAAGGTTATCACGGTTCAAAACACCGTTTATTTAAATCAGCACAAGTACAAGTAATGAAATCATTCTTATACGCTTATCGTGACCGTCGTCAAAAGAAGCGTGACTTCCGTAAATTATGGATCACTCGTATTAACGCGGCTGCTCGTATGAACGGACTTTCTTACAGCCGTTTAATGCACGGTTTAAAAGTTGCTGAAATCAACGTTAACCGTAAGATGCTAGCTGACTTAGCAGTAAACGATGAGAAAGCATTTGCAGAATTAGCTGCAAAAGCAAAGGCAAGCTTAAACGCATAATAATTAATTTGTAATAAAAGGGTTCTGGTATTTTTACTAGGCCCTTTTTCGTGTTGTAGGAAATCTTATTTTCGATTAAAAGATTCCAAAAAATAGGAGGAGACTCTACCTAAATACGGTGTTTAGACCGCCCTTATCCCAATCAAAAGAACATATTAAACAGGCTAATACAGAAAAACCTCTAACACAATAAAAAAATAGATTAAAAGGTGGTGAACCATGTTCTATATTGCTTCATACTTTATTTGTATAAGCATCGTCGGATTAATGCTAATGGGGTTGGACAAACGATGGGCAAGAGAAAGGAAAAACAGAATTCCTGAACGAACCCTTTTTGTTATTGCATTCATCGGTGGATCCCTTGGAGTGTATATCGGGATGATGCAATTTCGCCATAAAACGAAAAAATTTAAATTTCGAATCGGGATTCCGATGGTCATAGTTCTTCAAATTGCAATCCTGATTTTCTTAATTAAATAATCTTCAAGAATTGAATCCTACCTAGATAGATGTTTTCATAGTATAAAATAAAGGCATCCTGCCAATGAAAGGGGGAGCATAGTGGAGCAGTCATTAGATTCCATTCAGTTTGTCATTGAAGAAAGTGGATGGATGGCCCCTTTGTTGTTTATTTTACTACATGTATTTCGTCAAGTTTTCTTTATTCCTGTTATTCTTGTTTGCTTACTAGGTGGCTATTTATTTGGTGTGTTTTACGGTACCATTTACTCGTTGATTGGCTTAACCTTTACAAGTGTAGCATTTTATATTATTGCAAAACGATTTCCGAACGTAACAACAAAGCTTTTCGATTTAAAGAAGAAATATTTAGGGTCTTATCAAAGAATGAGCTTAGTTCAGATGATGATCATTCGTTTAGTGCCTTTTATTCATTTTCATTTAATTTCCTTATATTTATTAGAAATATCACATACTATTAAGGAATATACGAAGTATTCTTTTTATGCTTGCATACCGCCAGCATTTGTATTTACGTCATTTGGACATTTGATACATGAATTACCATTGCCAATAAGCTTAACGTTAGTAGCCGTATTATTCATCGTTTTTACAATCATTGGAAAGAAAGAAGTCACGTACAAATGGAATGATTTTTTTACCGCAAAATCATAAAGGGAGAATAATGTAAAGTGCAGCTATTCTCTCTTTTTCTTTAGAAACTCCTTAATAGGGCTTTTCCATTCAATGTCAGCATTTGGATAATGAATATGAACCTCCGTTTTGATGACGTCAAAATCTTCGCGATCAAGCCCTTGTAATAGCTCAGGGTTTTTAACCCAAACTTGAACAGAAATGACTTCAAACGCCTCCTCTGTCGTACCTAAATATTTTTCACCCTCAAATAAGACACCCTTATAAGTTACTAAAAAGTTTTTTCGTACATTTTGTTTTTCATCGTGGAAATAAAAATGTTTCTTTTCATGAGCAAGTTCAAATTTTCGTTTCGGGTTTGTAATGTACTTAATCGCACTATATATAATGACAATAAAAGCAATAATAATGAGCAAACGAAATAATAAGACCATAACAATTCCTCCTATTCGTGGTCTAAATCATTCTTATTCTATATACGATTAAAACGATAAATGGTTGCACATTTGCTATAATATTTGTATCACTTTATCTTATACTACAACAAAAAAGAATGAAAGTATTTAAAAGGAGAGAAACTACGGTGAATTTAGAAAAACTATTTAATATGCAGCGGCAGTTAAATGAACGAATTATTAGAGAACATCAGCTTGAAGGACAAGATTTATTAGCAGAACAAATTCTTGCTCTTGAAGTAGAATTAGGAGAGCTAGCTAACGAAACAAGATGCTTTAAGTATTGGAGTAATAAGCCACCTGCAGACCGGCACATCATCTTAGAAGAATATGTAGATGGACTTCATTTTATCCTATCTTTAGGTATCGTTTTGAAGTTTGAAGACGTTCAGCTACAAGAGAAACGATATGATTCTGAAATCTCCTTAGTCAATGTTTTTCAACGAGTATTTGATCTCATTACGAAATTGAGTGAAAACCAATCGGACGAGAGCTTTATAGAATTGTTTACTACCTATTTACTACTCGGAGAACAATTAGGTTTTACCCATGAAGATATTGAACAAGCCTATTTTGAAAAAAATGAAGTGAATCATAAACGTCAAGATGAAGGGTATTAAAAAGAGTCTTTAAGGTGATCGTTTGAGTATCGAAACTCTTTTCGTATATACTAGAGTGGAATACATATAAAGGAGGACATTTACATATGGCAAATTTAGATCCAACATTGCAAATGTTAAAAGAATTAACGGATGCAAACGGAATTCCTGGAAATGAAAAAGAGCCTCGTGAAGTGATGAAAAGATTTATTGAGCCTTATGCAACTGAAGTTTATACAGATAATTTAGGTAGCTTAATTGCGAAGAAAAATGGCACACAAGAAGGGCCTAAAATTATGGTCGCGGGCCATTTAGATGAAATTGGTTTTATGGTTACAAGTATTGACGATAAAGGATTTTTACGTTTTCAAACAGTTGGTGGCTGGTGGGAGCAAGTCATGCTCGCGCAGCGCGTAACGATTATGACGAAAAATGGAAGCGTTCCAGGTGTGATTGGGTCAAAACCACCACATATCCTTTCTCCAGAGGTTCGAAAAAAGCCAGTCGATAAAAAAGATATGTTTATTGATATCGGGGCATCCAGTAAAGAAGAGGCGATGGAGTTCGGTGTTCTCCCTGGTGACGCTGTTGTTCCTGTTTGTGATTTTACTGTCATGAAAAATGAAAAATATCTTATGGCAAAAGCTTGGGATAACCGAATTGGTTGTGCCATAGCCATTGAAGTACTAAAGCAATTAAAAGATGTTGATCATCCAAATACGGTGTATGGTGTTGGAACGGTTCAAGAAGAAGTGGGCTTACGTGGCGCTAGAACATCTGCTCACTTTATCCAACCCGACATCGGTTTTGGTGTCGATGTCGGTATTGCTGGGGACACGCCTGGAGTAAGTGATAAAGATGCGCTTGCTAAAATGGGTGAAGGACCACAAATTATTATGTACGATGCGTCTATGGTATCTCATAAAGGATTAAGAGATTTTGTTACATCCACTGCAGAAGAAAATAATATTCCTTATCAGTTTGATTATGTTGCTGGTGGAGGAACGGATTCTGGGGCCATCCATTTAACAGCTAACGGAGTACCGTCACTTTCGATTACGATCGCGACACGTTATATTCATACCCATGCAGCGATCTTACACCGTGATGACTTCGAAAATGCAGTAAAGCTAATTGTTGAAGTAATTAAGAAGCTAGATACAGATACGGTTAAACAAATAACATTTGATTAGATGATGTTCAAAAGTCCGGGTAGTTTACAATTTATACGTAAATAGAGGCTGAAAATCAGCCTCTATTTTTGTAATCCATTTGTAATTTGTGTCACCATTTCTTGCTTTTGTTCTTCACTTGCATTTTTCCAGAACACTTCAAATAATACTCCGAGACCAGGTAACATTTTTTCTTCACCGCTAGACATCGCATCATCGATTGTAGCTTCCACCTGATCCTCGCTACTCCCTTGGACATTTGCTAATATGGCACCACGTAGATTAAAGCTCATTGCTTGCACTCCTTCATTTAATAGATATTAAATCTTGTATAGTTTGTGAAATTTATTGGGGATTATGTATAATTTGGTGGGTATAATTATAAAAGGTTGATATAGGTTGTTCAAAAAGTCCGGGAAAAATAGCTGTCGATTTCTTTGTTGGCTCGCTTCTGCGGTGCTCATGTATTAAAAGCATACACTGTGCTCCTCAATGCTGCGCCGTCTCGACCTTCTCGGCTCTTTTTTTCCTCCTTTTTGAACTAAATTAAAAGGCTGTTTATATTAGAAACATGAAGAATGAGGAAGAGGAGTTAATCATGAATCGAATAGAATCGGTAAAAAACCCGAAAGTCAAACAATGGAGAAAACTACATACTAAAAAAGGGCGAGACCTAGAAAAGCAATTTTTAATCGAAGGAGCACATTTAATAGAAGAAGCTCGTATTTCGGGGGTAGACCCAGTAGAATTAATCGTTGCTGAACATTATGATATCCCGAAAAGTTGGTCGGAGTGGCCAGTTCCAATTACTTATGTTACAGATCGTGTGATGATGGAACTAAGTGAAACGAAAACCCCACAAGGAGTCAGTGCGATCTGCCAGCAATTTGATCATCAGTTAGTTCCTAATCGTGGAAGGTATTTATTCATCGATGCTGTTCAAGATCCAGGAAACGTAGGAACGATTATACGGACAGCTGATGCAGCAGGGATCGATGGTGTTGTATTAGGTGAGGGTTCGGTCGATCTTTATAATGGGAAAGTGATACGCTCGACACAAGGCTCCTTATTTCATCTTCCCATTGTAAAGGGCAACTTAGTAGAATGGGTTGATAAAATGAAGAGTCTAGAAGTTCCAGTCTTTGGAACAGCTCTTGAAAATGGTCAAGACTATAAATGTATTAATTCTCCAGCTTCTTTTGCACTCATCGTTGGAAACGAAGGAGAAGGGGTGTCTAAAGAGCTATTAAATAGAACCGATGCCAATTTATATGTGCCTATTTATGGTAAAGCAGAATCGTTAAACGTAGCGATTGCAACCGCGGTTTTGTTATATGGATTACGAAATGAATAATTCCACTTGCACTGTGTGTCATTTTTTTCTATACTTTAATAAGTTTAATATTACATAACTCTATATTGAAAAAAGCGATGAAGGAGAGTAGTAGGCTGTCCATCACCATTTAGGGAGGAAATGTCTAGGACTGTAAGCATTTCTATGGTTGAAACAGGTGAATTCACTCTAGAGCTAGCGCCGGAACATAAGGTTTATATAAACCTTATGAAGGTGTCATCGGTTAAAAGCCGTTACCTAATGAAGTGAGTAGTAGTCGATTCTATTACTAATAAGGGTGGTACCACGAGCCATCGTCCCTTAATTTGGGGCGATGGCTCTATTTGTTCATTTAAACGGGTGCTTACGCTTTTCTTGTCTAGCTGCAGGCGCCATCGGCTCGAGGTCGCTTCGGTCCATCAAACGTGTCCAAAAAACAGGACACTAATTGCTGGCCCTCCAGCGCTTGTCGCCGCTAAGCAGGCGCCTTACGCTTTTCTTATTGTCTAGCTGCAGCACCCAGCGTCTAGTGGACTTCGCTCCCCTCCTTACGATAAGTTAACATCAGATCGCTTACGCTCTCTGTGTTGCCTTTATCTCATACAGAGGGCTCCAGTCCATATGTCGCTGAACGGGTGCTTACGCTTTTCTATATAAAAGGAGGAAAAATTATGAAAGATCGATTAGAAGGTCTGAAAACAGAAGCACTTGAAAAAGTTGCACAAGCAGATACGTTAAAAGCCTTACAAGACATCCGTGTCGCTTACTTAGGAAAGAAAGGCCCAATTACTGAAGTTTTAAGAGGAATGGGCAAATTATCAGCAGAAGAACGTCCTCTCATTGGACAAATGGCCAATGATGTTCGTGCCGCTATTACAGAAAAATTAGAAGAAAAAGAAGTGCAGCTTGAAGCACAAGAAGTAGAGCGTAAATTAGCTGAGGAAAGTATTGATGTCACACTTCCAGGCCGACCTGTTGCAAAAGGTGCTCGTCATCCATTAACAGCAGTTGTTGAGCATGTTGAAGATGTTTTTATCGGAATGGGATTTGAGGTAGCGGAAGGTCCGGAAGTAGAAACCGATTATTATAACTTTGAAGCACTCAACTTACCGAAAGATCATCCTGCACGTGACATGCAAGATTCTTTTTATATTACGAATGAGCTATTGTTAAGAACTCATACATCACCTGTTCAAGCACGCACGATGGAAAAATACAAAGGGCAAGGACCTGTGAAAATCATCTGTCCTGGAAAAGTGTTTAGACGTGATGACGATGATGCAACTCACTCTCATCAGTTTATGCAAATCGAGGGTCTTTACATCGATGAAAATGTCCGTATGAGTGATTTAAAAGGTGTCTTAGATACATTTGCGAAGCGTTATTTCGGTGAAGATCGTACGATTCGCCTTCGTCCAAGCTTTTTCCCATTTACAGAGCCTTCTGTTGAAGTCGACGTTTCTTGTGGAATTTGTGGAGGAAAAGGCTGCCGAGTTTGTAAGCAAACAGGCTGGATTGAAGTACTTGGAGCGGGAATGGTTCATCCTCGTGTACTTAAAATGGGTGGTTTTGATCCGAAGAAGTATAGTGGATTCGCTTTCGGTATGGGTGTTGAACGCCTAGCGATGTTAAAGTACGGAATTGATGATATTCGTCATTTTTATACGAATGACTTACGTTTCTTAGAACAATTTAAACAAGTGTAAGAGGAGGAAAGAATATGTTAGTTTCTTATCAATGGCTTCAAGATTATATTGATGTGGCTGATTTAACACCTGCTGAAATTGCAGATAGATTGACTAAAGGTGGAATTGAAGTCGACATTATTCATTCATTAAAAAAAGGAATGAGTGGTGTCGTCGTCGGTCATGTGTTGGAATGTACACAGCATCCAAATGCAGATAAATTACGAGTTTGTAAAGTCGATATCGGTGCAGAAGAACATTTACAAATTATTTGTGGTGCAGCAAATGTCGGTGCTGGCCAAAAAGTAGCTGTGGCAACAGTTGGTGCGGTATTACCAGGGAACTTTAAAATTAAAAAAGCAAAGCTTCGTGGTGAGTTATCACAAGGAATGATATGCTCTCTTCAGGAGTTAGGAATTGAAGGAAAGCTTATTCCAAAAGAGTTTGCTGAAGGTATTTATAATTTTCCGGAAGAAGTAGAAGCGGGTCAAGATGCACTAGAAGCTCTAAACTTAACGGATGAAGTATTAGAGCTTGATTTAACACCAAATCGCTCGGACTGTTTAAGTATGCTTGGAGTCGCTTATGAAATGGCGGCCCTATTAGGGCGTGAAGTAGAGCATCCAACAATTAAGGAAGGCACAAGTAGCGATAAAGCAGCTGATTATGTTTCAGTCCATGTGAAAGCAGCAGAAGATAATCCATATTACGGGGCTAAGGTCATTAAAAATGTGAAAATTGGACCATCTCCTTTATGGCTACAAAATCGATTAACAGCAGCGGGGATTCGCCCGATTAGTAATGTCGTTGATGTAACAAATTATGTTCTGATTGAATATGGTCAGCCGCTTCATGCGTTTGATTATGACCGATTTGGTTCAAAAGAAGTTGTCGTACGTCGTGCACGTGCTGGTGAAGAAATTGTGACACTCGATAACGAAACGCGTAAGCTAAGCAACGACCATTTAGTGATAACAAATGGAACTGAAGCAACAGCAGTTGCTGGTGTCATGGGAGGAGCTTCTTCTGAAGTTCAAAACGATACCACAACGATCCTTTTAGAGGCGGCTTATTTTAATGGTCAAACGGTTCGTAAGGCATCAAGAGATTTAGGCCTACGCAGTGAGTCAAGCATGCGCTATGAAAAAGGTGTCGATCCAAAACGAGTTCGTGAGGCGGCTGAACGTGCTGCTCAATTGATCGCTGAATTAGCTGACGGAGAAGTTGTTGATGGTATTGTAGAAGTGGATACATTAGATATTAAGGAACAAGAAGTAGCGTTATCAACAGAGCAAGTAAATTCTCTTCTAGGAACAGACCTATCCTCAGGTAATATTGCGAAAATCTTTGATCGTCTGGAATTTCCTTACGTACAAAACGATGAAGAGTTTGTCGTAACAGCACCTACAAGACGAAGTGATATTTCAATTACTGAGGACTTAGTAGAAGAAGTAGCTAGATTGTATGGCTATGATCATATTCCAACGACATTACCGATTGGTTTAACAACAACTGGCCATTTAACGGATTATCAAGCTGGTCGTAGAAAAGCACGTCGGTCATTAGAGGCAGCAGGACTTTATCAGGCAATTACGTATTCTTTAACCACACCTAGCAAAGCAACAGGTTTAAGCAAAGAAAATGAACATTTAACACCTGTTAAGCTTTCGATGCCAATGAGTGAAGATCGAAGTACATTAAGAACGAGCCTCATTCCGCATTTGTTAGATGTCATTAGCTATAATTTAAATCGTAAAGTTAATAATGTTGCCGTTTATGAAATCGGTTCGATCTTTTTATCGGAAGAAAAAGAAGTGACAAAACAACCACAAGAAAAAGAAATGGTCGCTGGAGCTTTAACAGGAGTAGCTCATAGCCATTTATGGCAAGGTGAAAAGAAGGTTGTAGACTTTTTCGTAGCTAAAGGTGTTGTCGAATCGTTACTTTCAGAGCTTGGACTGATCCATTATGTTACATTTGAACAAACGAATAAGCAAGGGCTGCACCCAGGACGAACGGCAGCCGTAGTTTTAGATGGAAGCGAAGTAGGCTTTATCGGTCAAATCCACCCGACACTACAAAAGGAATTAGATCTTAATGAAACGTACGTATTTCAATTGGATTTAGAACAATTGCTCGGGTACAAGTACGATGACGTTGCTTATATACCAATTCCAAGATTCCCAGCAATCTCCCGTGATATTGCTCTTGTAGTGGATGAAACGGTCCATGCAGGTAAGGTGCATCAGGTAATCGTAACAGCTGGTGGCCAACTTTTAAAGAACGTTCAACTGTTTGATCTGTACCAAGGTGAGCATCTTGAAGCAGGGAAGAAGTCGTTAGCCTTCTCACTCACGTATTACGATCCAGAAAGAACGTTAACTGATGAGGAAGTGAGTCAAGTTCACTTAAAGGTTCTCGATCAGTTAAAAGCAGAAATCGGTGCTGAGTTACGCGCTTAAAAAACTATACAAGAAAAGCAGGTGACTCATAATGAATGTCACCTGCTTTTCTTATCCTATAAAGATGTGAGTTATAGAGCTCGATAACAAATAAAGTACAATCACTAAAGCATAGGTTAAAAGTAGAATTACATCAGGTTACACCAATCAATTGACAGTTAGGTCCATATATTTTGAGTTAGACTGATATAATTAGAATTAGACTGATATAATTAAAATTAGACTGATAAAACGAGAGTTAGATTGATATAATTAGAATTAGACTGATATAATTAGAATTAGACTGATAAAACGAGAATTAGACTGATATATCAAAAGTTAGCTCAATTAATCGAAAGAGCTACCCGTCAATTCATCGGTAAACTATAGATAATTTCTCGAGATAAGCTCCTGAAAAAAATAGCTTACATAAAATCGTATGGAAACTGATCCAAAATGCATATTTATTATTGAATTTTAAATAAAGATATTGTGTGTGTGGCCCATTTATTAGCAATAGCTTCGGCTTAATATTTTCAACGCCCGCGCTTCATGTTATGATAGAACTTGGGAAATTTTTTTAAAATGTCATCTTGGAAAAAAGTAAGAAGCCATAGATCGTGATAGGAGGCTTTTGGGTGTCAGAGGAGAGAGAAACTGAGCGAACTCGTACGACTGTATCAATATACGGCCAGCAATATACGATTGTTAGTGAAGACGGAGCTGCTCATGTAAAGGAAGTAGCTCAATATGTTGACCAAAAAATGAAGGAAATAAGGAAGCGAAATCCATTACTAGATACAACAAGATTAGCAGTTTTAACTGCATTAAATGTCGCTGATGATTATGTGAAAATGAAAAAAAGAATAGAACAACTAGAAGCAAAATTAAAGGAAGAGGACGAAACAGATGTTTAGTATACTAATATTTGTAATTTTAATTAGTAGTTTATTTATAGGTTTAAAAAGAGGCTTCATCCTACAATTAATTCATCTGATTAGTTTTTTTGTTGCATTAATTGTAGCTTATTTGTATTATGGCGAGCTCGCTTCATATATCCGTTTGTGGGTGCCGTATCCGCAATTTTCAAGTGACAGTGCGTTTTCAATGCTAATTGAGGCATTCAATTTTGAAAGTGTGTATTACTCAGGAATTGCCTTTGCTATATTGTTTTTTGGAACGAAAATTGCTTTACATATTGTCGGGTCGATGTTGGACTTTGTTGCCCACCTACCGATATTACGAACGATTAACGGCTGGCTTGGTGCTGTGCTATGTTTTTTAGAGGCATATTTAATTATTTTTATAGTATTACACGTTGCAGCACTACTTCCTATTGAATTTATTCAAACTCATTTACAACAATCTTCTCTTGCAAATCTAATTTTAGACTATACTCCATTTTTATCAAGTTGGATTAAAGAAATTTGGATTAATAATGAGCTATAAACTGGGCGTACCACATATGCTCAGTTTTTTATTTGATTTTTACCAACTATTGTTTGTATGATCATAAGGATGGCTATTGGTTTTAAAAAAATGAGAACAATATAGTGCAAATGAAGGAAAGGACGAGGAATGTGAATAAAAAAGAAGTCATTAAAGTACTCGAACTTATTGCGATATATATGGAAATTAAAGGCGAGAATTCATTTAAAGTTTCGGCTTACCGAAAGGCAGCACAAGCATTAGAAAGTGATGAACGTACGTTAGCTGAAATTGAGGATCCTTCTAAATTGAAAGGCATAGGGAAAGGAACGAGTGAAGTAATAATAGAGTTAAAGGAAACCGGAACTTCTTCACTGTTAGAGGAACTGCAGGCTGAACTTCCGGCGGGATTAATCCCGTTACTAAAGCTGCCAGGTCTTGGCGGTAAAAAAATTGGGAAGCTCTATCAAGAATTAAATGTGACTGACCTTGAAAGCTTGCGTGATGCATGTGAAAAAAAGCAAGTTCAAGTGCTCGCAGGCTTTGGTAAAAAAACAGAAGAAAAGCTACTCGCTGCGATTGATGAATTCGAAAAACGACCAGAGCGCTTCCCTATTGCCTTCGTTCTCCCGATTGCTGCGGAGATTGAAGGTTACTTGAGAAACTTCGAACAAATCGTTCAATTTTCAAGAGCTGGTAGCTTACGGCGAATGCGGGAAACAGTAAAAGATCTCGATTTCATTATTAGTACACATGATCCCGAAAAAGTGAAAGAACAATTATTAAACCTACCTCGTATTGTAAACATCATTGCAAGTGGAAATACTAAAGTATCCGTAGAGTTAGGCTATGACTATCCTGTAGGAGTAGATTTTAGACTCGTAAAGCCAGCTGAATTTGCAACAACTTTACATCATTTTACCGGTTCAAAAGACCATAATGTAAAAATGCGACAGCTAGCAAAAGAACGTGGAGAGAAAATTAGTGAATACGGTGTAGAAAATATAGAGACTGGTGAGATCAAAACATTTGATACCGAAGAACAATTTTTTCAGCACTTTGATCTTTGCTATATTCCGCCTGAAGCGAGAGAGGACCAAGGAGAAGTAGAAACGTCTAAAGAAAGCCTAGCTCTCATTGATATAAACGACATAAAAGCCGATCTCCATATGCATACAACGTGGAGTGATGGGGCTTATTCTGTAAAAGAAATGGCGGAAGCTGCGCGTGCGAAAGGGTATTCGTATATTGCGATCACCGATCACTCTCAATATTTAAAAGTGGCCAATGGGTTAACAGAAGAACGGTTACGTGAACAAATGAAAGAAATTAAACGTCTAAACGAAGAATATGATGACTTTAAAATTTTTACGGGTATTGAAATGGATATTTTACCGAATAGTAAGCTCGATTTCTCTGATGAATTATTAGAACAAGTGGACTTTGTCATCGGGTCGATCCATTCTTCTTTTTCTCAAGACAGAGAAACGATTATGAACCGTTTAACGACGGCATTACGTAATCATCATGTCGATTTAATCGCTCATCCCACGGGCCGCCTAATTGGACGTAGAAGCGGTTATGATGTAGATATTGATATGTTAATTGAACTAGCAAAAGAAACGGATACCGCCTTAGAACTGAATGCCAATCCACACCGGTTAGATTTATCTGCTGAGTGGCTAAAAAAAGCACAAGAAGCAGGCGTAAAAATCTCTATCAACACGGATGCACATCATTCTGATCACTTTGAATTTATGGAGATTGGTGTGGGTGTAGCCCGCAAAGGTATGATAAAAAAGGAATCGGTAATAAATACGTATACGAAAGAAGAGTTTGAGCGATTTCTTAACCGACATCATTAAACATAGAATGACCCGAGAAAGGAGCAGTTGCTCGTGCAAGAAAGAGTTATTAGAGTTTTAGAATACGAAAAGATGAAGAAACAGCTTGTGGAGCATGTTTCCTCCTCTTTAGGTAGATTTAAAGTAACGCAATTAAAACCATCTACTTCATTAGAGGAAATTAAGGAAAGACAAAATGAGACGTTTGAAGGAACAAAAGTGTTGCGATTAAAGGGGCAAGTTCCATTAGGTGGCATTTTTGACATTAGAGCAAGTGTGAAAAGAGCAGGAATTGGTGGAGCTTTATCTCCTTCTGAATTAATTGAAATTAGTAGCACGATTTACGGTGGACGTAGGTTTAAGCACTTTATCGAAGATTTAGTAGAAGATGAGGTTGAAATTCCATTATTGCAACAGCTCGCAGCAAATATTGTACCGCTTACTGACCTTGAACGATCCATCAAACAATGTATCGATGATTATGGCGAAGTGTTAGATTCAGCTAGTTCAGCATTACGTACTATTCGCCATCAAATTCGCAGTTTCGAATCAGGAATACGTTCAAAATTAGAAAATATTATCCGTTCTTCATCTACACAAAAAATGCTTTCTGATGCGCTGATCACAATTCGCAATGACCGGTTTGTCGTTCCTGTAAAACAAGAATATCGTGGTTCATTCGGTGGTATTGTCCATGATCAATCCGCATCTGGAGCAACGTTGTTCATCGAGCCCCAAGCCGTCGTTACAATGAACAATCAGTTAAGAGAAGCGAAGGCTAAAGAAACAAAAGAAGTAGAACGAATCTTAGCAGAGCTTTCAGGACAGGTTGGCGAGCATACGGATGAACTGCTCGTATATGTTGATATTTTAGGCGATGTTGACTTTATTTTTGCAAAAGCTCATTATAGCCACAAACTAAAAGCGGTGCAACCGAAGTTAAATACCGATGGTCAAATCCAAATATTTAAAGCGAGACATCCACTCATTCCTCATGAAGAGGTTGTTCCAATTGATGTCGAGCTCGGCAATACATTTTCTTCTCTCATAATTACGGGGCCAAATACTGGAGGTAAGACTGTTACCTTAAAGACGATCGGTTTATTAACACTTATGGCACAATCTGGCCTTCACATTCCAGCCGAAGAAGGATCAGAAATGGCAGTGTTCCAATCTGTATTCGCTGATATCGGCGATGAACAATCGATTGAGCAAAGCTTAAGTACCTTTTCTTCACATATGGTGAACATTGTTGATATTCTTAAGCAAGTCGACCATGAAAGTCTTGTGTTATTTGATGAGTTAGGTGCAGGTACTGATCCAACAGAAGGAGCAGCTTTAGCGATTGCGATTTTAGATCATGTGTATCGCTGCGGAGCAAGAGTTGTCGCTACGACGCATTATAGTGAATTAAAAGGGTATGCTTATAATCGTGAAGGTGCGATGAATGCAAGTGTCGAGTTTGATGTCGAAACACTTAGACCAACGTATCGTTTATTGATCGGCGTTCCTGGTAGAAGTAATGCATTTGCGATTTCAAGAAGACTAGGCCTTTCCGAAGAGATTATTGATTTAGCGAAAGCACAAATCAATACAGAAAACAGTCAAATTGAAAATATGATCGCTTCACTCGAAGAAAGTAAAAAGTCATCTGAGGCGGAGTGGGAGGAAACAATCAAGCTGAGAGAAGAAGCTGAAAAACTACGGAATGACTTGATTGAAAAACTCGAATTGCTAGAAGATGAAAAAGATAAAGTCTTTGAAGAAGCGGAGAAAAAAGCGGAAGACGCTGTAAGAAAAGCGCGCCAAGAAGCTGATGATGTGATCAAAGAACTTCGTATTCTACAAAAAGATGCCAAAACGATCAAAGAACATCAGTTGATCGAAGCAAAAAAAAGATTAGAAGAAGCTACGCCTTCGTTAAAAAATAAGAAAAAACAGCAGAAAATCAAAAAACAAGCGAAACAACAAGAATTGAAGCCAGGAGATGAAGTAAAAGTCATCAGCTTCGGTCAAAAAGGGCATATCGTTGAAAAGGTCAATGATAAAGAGTACCAGGTTCAACTTGGAATAATGAAAATGAAAGTGCATGGTGACGATATTCAGTATATAGACCGACCGAAACCAGTAGAAACGAAACCATTAGCAACAGTAAAAGGCAGTGATCATCATGTAAGGCCAGAACTCGATCTAAGAGGACAGCGATATGAAGACGCATTATTGAAGTTAGAAAAATACTTAGATGATGCGCTCTTAGCAGGGTACCATCAAGTTTCCATCATTCACGGAAAAGGAACGATGGCTCTTCGTAAAGGAGTAAAAGAATATTTAAAGAAACATCGACATGTGAAATCTTCTCGGGATGGTGGTATGAACGAAGGTGGACTCGGAAATACAGTTGTCGAATTTAAGTAGATAAAGGGCGGTTATTTTTATGGTGAATTTCTTTGAAAATGTGTATATTCAAACCGCAGCTTACTACAGCGTGTCTGTACTGGCAATTATAGTTTTTCTGACTGTGTTTGAACTGGTGACTAAGTATAACAATTGGGAAGAAATTAAAAAAGGAAATATAGCAGTCGCTCTTGCGACAGGAGGGAAGATTTTTGGCGTTGCCAACATATTTCGTTTTTCTATCCTTCACAATGACTCACTACTAGAAATGTTAGGTTGGGGAATTTTTGGTTTTGTACTTTTGTTAATTTGTTATTTTATGTTTGAATTTTTAACGCCAAGTTTTAAAGTAGATCAAGAAATTGCCAATGATAATCGGGCTGTCGGTTTTATAGCGATGGTCATATCTATCTCACTTTCTTATATCATTGGGGCTAGTATCATTGCTATGTAATTGGAGTAGGAGGAAATTTTTAGTGGAGACACTTTGGAAAGTACTTTATATTTTATGTGGTGTTTTTATTCTTTTTGGGGTTATTTTTATGTTATTTAATTTATAAAATATACAATAACAGAAAACACGGGACTGACACAATTAAGTCAGTCTCGTTTTTAATAGAATAAGAAAGAAAAAATTTCGATGATGTCTGGCTGCAGGCGCTTAGCCACTCGAGGACGATTCAACTCCTCCTATGAAAGTAAAAACACACTTTCTAGTCGGAGTTTCCAGCCCTTGTCTACGATAAGCAAACACCTTCCGCTTTTCTTGTCTAGCTTCAGCGCCCAGCGTCTAGTGGACTTCGCTCCCCCTCCTTACGATAAGTCAACATCGGCTCACTACCGTTCGTCGTGTTTCCTTTTTCTCCTGCGACTCAGTCCAGTCCGTACGTCAGTAAACGGGCACTTGCGCTTTTCTTTTTTAAAAATTTGTATAAATTATTTGTTTTTTCTAAAAATTGAAATAAATAAGTTTATATTTGTTGTCGTTTACAATACAATAGAGTTAGAGAGGGGATGGATTGGAAAGGAGACTATTTTAATAGGGAGGTTTTTAACTGTGACAATAACAGTCGAAAAGCGTTGGCTTGAGCATTACCCTGCAGAAATACCTACATCGATACAATATCCTGAAAGAAGTCTTCAATCGTACTTAAAAGAAGCGGCAGAAGAGGTACCTGATAAGAAGGCTATTCACTTTATTGGAAAAGAATTAACGTATCGAGAGCTGTACACTTTAGCTAGTAAGTTTGCAAATCAGCTACAAGGCCTAGGAATTAAGAAAGGTGATCGAGTAGCAATAATGCTGGCGAATACTCCTCAATCTGTAATCTGCTATTATGGGGCATTGATGGCAGGAGCCATTGTCGTCCAAACCAATCCACTTTATGTAGAGCGAGAAATTGAGCATCAGATGAATGATTCTGGGGCAAAAGTCATTGTATGTCTGGATTTAGTATATCCTCGTGTAGCAAAAGTAAGAAACAAAACAAATTTAGAACATGTTATTGTCACAGGCATAAAAGACTTTTTACCGTTTCCGAAAAATTTAATTTATCCGTTTATTCAAAAGAAAAAAACGGGTATTACAGTAGATATTACGTATGATTCGAAGACAATTAACTTTTCCGATTTTATTAAAGGTGGTTCAGAAAAGGAAATCGAAATCGAAATATCTCCGAAAGAAGACTTAGCTCTATTGCAGTATACAGGAGGGACAACAGGGGTAGCAAAAGGAGTTATGCTGACACATCATAATTTAGTAACGAACACCACGCAATGTATACATTGGATGTATAAGATGAAGAAAGGTGAAGAAAGTATTCTTGCGGCCTTGCCATTTTTTCACGTCTATGGCATGACGGTCATTATGAACGTAGCCATTATGTATCATTCTAAAATGATTGTTCTTCCTAAATTCGAACCAAAAGATGTACTTAAGGCAATTGATAAACAAAAAGTTACGATATTTCCTGGTGCACCAACGATGTATATAGCCCTTATTAATAATTCTGAGATCCAAAATTACGATTTGTCATCGATTGAGGCTTGTCTAAGTGGAGCTGCACCTTTACCATTAGAGGTTCAACAAAAGTTCGAACAGATGACAGGTGGAAAGCTAGTAGAGGGCTATGGATTAACAGAAACCTCTCCAGTAGCTATCTCAACACCAATTTGGGGCAAACGAAAAGAAGGAAGTATTGGTATCCCTTGGCCAGATACTGAAGCTGCCGTTTTATCAGCGGAAACAGGAGAAATAGCTGCACCTGGTGAGGTTGGGGAAATTATGATTCGTGGTCCACAAGTAATGAAAGGGTATTGGAAGCGACCCGAATCAACAGCTGCTACCTTTAATGATGATTGGTTCTTAACGGGAGATATGGGATATATGGATGAAGACGGATATTTTTATATTGTTGACCGTAAAAAGGATATGATTATCGCTGGTGGATTTAACATTTATCCTCGTGAGATAGAAGAAGTGTTGTATGAGAACGAAAAGATACAAGAAGCTGTTATTATCGGCGTTCCTGATCCGTATCGAGGTGAAACGGTCAAAGCATTTATCGTTTTAAAAGAAGGAAGTAGCTTAACGGAAGAAGAGCTCAATAAATATTGCCGCGAGCATTTAGCCGCCTATAAAGTTCCTAAGCTATATGAATTTAGAAAAGAGCTTCCAAAGTCTTTAGTAGGTAAGATTTTAAGACGTGTACTTGTTGAAGAAGAAATGGAAAAATTAGAAAGTAAAGAAACAACACAACAAACATCATAAAAAATGGCTCCCTTTCAGTAGAGGCATCTCTTCAGGGAGGAAAATCTACAAGAATATATATCATAGCAAGTGAATTTCAAAGTATTTAATATTTCAAAATGAAAAAGAGGGCGAATTGTTAAGCACCTCAACCATAAAAATAGTTGCTTTTATAGTATAGCAACTATTTTTTTGTGTGGAGTCAGTGATCACAGACACTAATAAGTTCCCTCTTTTTTTTAAAATTATTGTCTTGGAAATAAGAGTATGTCTTTAAAAGGACAGATTCCAATACTACAGACTAGAAAAGTGTTAATGAAGTATCCTTTTTCTTTTTATAAAAAAATTTAAAAAATTTTCAAAAATAAGTTTAAAAATGAATGGACATTCATTACAATAGAAGGTAGGAGAGAATGAATGCATGTATTGTAGGTAAAAGGAGTGACTTAAGGAGGAGTTTACTTGGCAGCTGTAACAGAAATGAATTGGCATAATAAATACCCGAAAGAAGTCCCTCAATCTATTAATTATGAAGACCAAACATTACATGGTCTTCTCAAAGATACGTATGAAAAATCGCCGACAAAACTTGCAACTTACTTTTTCGGCAAACATTTAACGTACGCAGACTTATATCAATCAGCTTGTAAGTTTGCAAACGCCATCATACAATCTGGACTACAAAAGGGTGACCGAGTTTCCATTATGCTACCTAATTGTCCGCAAGCTGTAATTGCTTATTATGGAACATTAATGGCAGGAGGGGTTGTTGTACAAACGAATCCATTATACATGGAAAGAGAATTAGAGTATCAACTAGCAGATTCGGAAGCAAAATTTATTCTATGCCTAGATTTGCTATATTCGAGAGTGATGAAGGTTAAGCGGAATACAAAACTTGAAAAGATTATTGTAACCGCTATCAAAGACTATTTGCCATTCCCCAAAAATTTAGTGTATCCGTTTATTCAAAAGAAGAGTTATGGATACAAGCCAAAAGTCGAGTATAATAGTACAACAGTAAGCTTCTTATCGTTTCTTACTAAAGGAAGGGATACAGCACCAAAAGTAGAAGTAGATGCAAAGGAAGATTTAGCATTACTTCAATATACAGGTGGTACGACAGGCTTAGCAAAAGGTGTTATGCTTACTCATCGAAACTTAGTTGCAAATACGACTCAATGCTTTTATTGGATGTACAAGCTTAAAAGTAAGGAAAATCGCACACTCGCAGCTCTTCCGTTTTTCCATGTATACGGAATGACGGTTTCAATGAATCTTTCCATTATGACAGGTTCGCAGATGTTTATTGTTCCTAAATTTGATCCGAAAGAAATTTTACAATTGATAGATAAGCACAAAATTACAATTTTTCCAGGTGCACCAACGATGTATATAGGACTCATCAACCATCCAGATATCCGCAAGTATAATCTATCGTCGATTGAAGCATGTATTAGTGGTTCATCCTCGTTACCAGCTGAAATACAAACAACATTTGAACAACTTACAGGAGGTAAATTAGTAGAGGGGTACGGATTAACAGAGGCAGCACCAGTTACTCATTGTAACCCGATATGGGAAGAAAGAAGAGCGGGAAGTATTGGTTTGCCATGGCCGGATACAGAGGCTGTTATTTTTACAGAACCTGGGGAAGTCGGTAAGCCTGGAGAAGTAGGAGAGCTTGCTGTACGCGCTCCTCAAGTGATGAAAGGATATTGGAATCGTCCGGAAGATACGCAAGCGACATTTTATGAGGATTGGTTATTAACTGGAGATATGGCATATATGGATGAAGATGGCTATTTTTACATTGTCGATCGGAAAAAGGATATGATTATTGCAGGTGGATTTAATATATACCCAAGAGAAATCGAAGAAGTATTATTTGAACATGAAGCAGTACAAGAAGCGGTTGTTATTGGTGTCCCAGATCCGTATCGGGGTGAAACCGTCAAGGCATTTATCGTGACAAAAGAAGGAGCAAAAGTATCAGAAAAAGATCTGGATTCGTTCTGTAGAAGTCAATTAGCAGCTTATAAAGTGCCAAGACATTACGAGTTCCGTAATGAATTACCGAAGACAATGGTAGGTAAAGTATTACGAAGAGTTCTAGTAGAAGAAGAAAAAAAGCAAAAAGATAAAGTGAAAAAATCGAGTTAAAGTAACCGTATTCAAGGAAATCTTCCAATAAAGGTCGCTATGAATGAGTTAAGGTGACTATTATCCAATAATAGGTATCATGAAGGGTGTCGTAAAAGTTTAATTTTAAAGACACCCTCTTTTTTACATAATTTAATATAGAAAAGGTTGGACTAATATGGTAACTAGTGGAAAACGAAACATATTTGAGCGGTTATAATATAAGTATTTAGGACGTTCACCATCAAGAGGAAGTGTTCACAAATGTTTCATACATTGATTTACTATGAGTTTCATTATATGATAGAACTAGAGGTAAGAATTGTTGTTCAAAAGTCCGGGAAAAATAGCTGTCGAATCTCTTCGTTGGCTTGCTTCTGCGTTGCTCATGTATTAAAAACATACACTTCGCTACTCAAAGCTACGCCGCCTCGACCTTCTTGGCTCTTTTTGTCCTCCTTTTGAACCTAGAGGTAAGAATTGTTGTTCAAACCAAAAATTAAATTTATGTTTAAAAATTATTACAAATTAAATAATTTCATTGACAAATACAGGTCCTTAACATAAAATATGAAATATGAATGAATGGTCATTCATTTTACTGGGCAACTTAAATAAAAACTGTTGCTCTGAAAGGAAGAATGCCATGGGAAAGAAAAAAGGACCTAAATACAATCAAATTATCGAAGCAGCGGTGAAAGTAATCGCTGAAAATGGCTATCACCATGCTCAAGTATCAAAGATTGCTAAAGAAGCTGGGGTAGCTGATGGAACGATCTACCTTTATTTTAAAAATAAAGAGGATATTCTCATTTCTTTATTTGAGGAAAAGATGGGTAGATTTGTTGATAAAATTCAAGAGAAACTGGAAGGAAATTTAACTCCGCAAGAGAAATTATTTATATTAGTCGAAATGCATTTAAAGCAATTAGCGGATAATCGAGCCCTTGCTATCGTTACCCAACTAGAGCTTCGTCAATCCAATGCTGATCTAAGACTAAGAATTAACGAAGTGTTAAGAAAGTATCTAGACTTAATTGACACTATTTTATTAGAAGGGAAAGAAAGCGGTTACTTTCCTGGAGAGTTAGATTTTCGGTTAGCAAGACAAATGATATTCGGTACACTTGATGAAGTCGTTACAAACTGGGTAATGAAGGATTGTAAATATGATTTGATCTCACTTGCAAAGCCAATGCAACAACTGTTGTTAGGTGGCATATGCAGTAGATAAATAGAAAAAAAGATGCTAACCATGAGAGGAGTGAGTAGAGACAGATGGAAATCATATCTGTAAAAGTGGACCAACAAATTGCCACAATCACTTTAAATCGACCACCAGCAAACGCTTTGTCAGCTCAATTAATACAAGAGTTGGCACAGGCATTTGATGAGGTGCGGCATAATGAAGATGTGAAGGTTATCATTCTTCATGGAGAAGGGCGCTTTTTTGCCGCAGGAGCAGACATAAAAGAGTTTACCACACTTGATAGCGGTAACAAGTTTGCCGAATTATCCAGGAAGGGACAAGATTTACTCAATCAGATTGAGGCTTTTCCTAAACCCGTTATTGCAGCTATTCACGGTGCAGCACTAGGTGGAGGATTAGAATTAGCTATGGCGTGTCATATTCGTCTAGCAACAGAGGATACGAAGCTCGGTCTTCCTGAACTTCAGTTAGGGCTAATTCCTGGTTTTGCTGGAACTCAGCGCTTACCACGTATCGTAGGTCAAGCAAAAGCAACAGAATTAATTTTAACGAGTGAACCTATTACTGGATCTGAAGCTTTAACTTTAGGTCTAATTAATTCCGTGTATACTGAGCAAGCGCTCATGATGGAAGAAGCTTATAAACTAGCTAGTAAAATTGCACAAAAGAGTAGTTATACTATGAAGCTAGCATTAGAAGCTTTAACCTATGCAAAAGATACAAACTTTACTGCAGGATTAGAAAAAGAAGCGGAGCTCTTTGGTGCTGCCGGAGACTCTCATGATAGCAAAGAAGGTATCCAAGCTTTTCTTGAAAAACGTAAGCCAGAATTTCAAAATAAATAAGTTAATTATTTTAGGGAGGGAATATAATGAATATTTTCGTTATTATGAAACGCACCTTTGATACTGAAGAGAAAATTACGATCAATGGTGGACAAATTGATGACAGCGGAGCTGAGTTCATCATTAACCCTTATGATGAGTATGCAATTGAAGAAGCAATCGTATTACGTGATGAGCATGGTGGGGAAGTTACAGTTGTCACTGTAGGAACTGAAGATGCTGAAAAAGAACTGCGTACAGCTTTAGCGATGGGTGCAGATAAAGCAGTACTCATCGATAGTGAAGAAGTGGAAGCAACTGATCAATATACAACAGCTACGCTCCTTGCAACTTACTTAAAAGATCAAGAGATTGATATTATCTTGGGAGGTAACGTAGCAGTAGATGGTGGTTCAGGACAAGTTGGACCTCGTGTTGCAGAAATGTTGGGAATTCCACAAGTGACTACGATCACAAAGCTTTCTGTTGATGGAAATAAAGCGACGATCGTACGCGATGTTGAAGGTGATGAAGAAACAGTTGAAGTCACTTTACCAGTACTTGTTACAGCTCAACAAGGTTTAAATGAGCCGCGCTATCCGTCTCTTCCGGGAATTATGAAAGCAAAGAAAAAGCCATTAGAAACACTTGATTTAGATGACCTTGATTTAGAAGAAGAAGATGTAGAAGCAAAAACGAAAACGGTAGAAATCTTCCTGCCGCCACAAAAACAAGCTGGTAAAATTCTTGAAGGCGAAATCGATGCTCAAGTTAGAGAACTTGTTTCATTATTAAAGTCTGAAGCGAAAGTCATATAATTGGGGGGATCAACATGGCAAAAAAAGTATTAGTTTTAGGAGAAATTCGTGACGGAGAACTTCGTAACGTTTCATTTGAAGCCATAGCGGCAGCCAAACGAATTGCAGATGGTGGAGAGGTCGTTGCTGCATTATTTGGTGAAACAGTAGGCGAGCAAGCGAACGTAATGATCCATTACGGTGCTGATCGTGTTGTGAAAGTTGAACACGCTGATTTAAAAGCATTTACAACTGACGCATACCAACAGGCAATCCTGCAAGTGATGGATGTTGAGCAACCAGAGGGTGTTGTCATGGGACATACAGCTTTAGGAAAAGATGTATCTCCTCGTATCGCTGCGAAATTAAACGCAGGTCTAGTATCTGATGTTGTAAGCATTGAAGTGGATGGTGGCGAGCCTGTCTTTACTCGTCCGATCTATTCGGGGAAAGCATTTGAGAAGAAGCAAGTAGGAGAAGGAACAATTTTAGTTACGATTCGTCCAAATAACATTACTCCACTTGAAATCGATGAGTCTCGTACTGGAGATATTGGAAATGTAACCGTAGAAATTAAAGACCTCCGTACAGTCATTAAAGAAGTGGTTCGTAAAGCAACAGGCGGCGTAGACCTTTCAGAAGCTAAGATTGTCGTTGCAGGTGGTCGTGGGGTGAAAAGTGCGGATGGTTTCAAACCGCTTGAAGAGCTTGCAGAAGTACTAGGAGCTGCAGTCGGTGCATCGCGTGGTGCGTGTGACGCAGAATATTGCGATTATTCGCTGCAAATCGGTCAAACAGGTAAAGTCGTAACACCTGACCTTTACTTTGCATTCGGGATTTCAGGAGCCATCCAACACTTAGCGGGGATGTCTAACTCAAAAGTGATCGTTGCCGTTAACAAAGACCCTGAGGCACCGATCTTTGAAGTAGCCGATTACGGTATTGTGGGCGATTTATTTGAAGTTGTGCCATTATTAACAGAAGAACTGAAAAAAGCAGTTGTTTCTTAATATTAAATTTGACCGAACCGTCTCTACATAGAGGCGGTTTTTAAAAGAATAAGAAAGTTTAAATTTCGAGGATGTCTAGCTTCAGGTGTCATCGGCTCGAGGTCGCTTCGGTCCATCAAACGTGTCTAAAAGTCAAGACACTAATTGCTGGCCCTCTAGCGCTTGTCGCCGATAAACAGACACCTTCCGCTTTTCTTGTCTAGCTGCAGGTGTCATCGGCTCGAGGTCGCTTCGGTCCATCAAACGTGTCTAAAAGTCAAGACACTAATTGCTGGTCCTCCAGCGCTTGTCGCCGATAAACAGACACCTTCCGCTTTTCTTGTCTAGCTGCAGGTGTCATCGGCTCGAGGTCGCTTCGGTCCATCAAACGTGTCTAAAAGTCAAGACACTAATTGCTGGTCCTCCAGCGCTTGTCGCCGATAAACAGACACCTTCCGCTTTTCTTGTCTAGCTGCAGGTGTCATCGGCTCGAGGTCGCTTCGGTCCATCAAACGTGTCCAAAAGTCAGGACACTAATTGCTGGCCCTCCAGCGCTTGTCGCCGATAAGCAGACACCTTCCGCTTTTCTTATTGTCTAGCTGCAGCGCCCACCGACTAGCGAGACTTCCCTCACCTCCGTACGATAAGTCAACATCGCCTCGTTAACACTCGCCGTGTTTCCTTTATCTCCTGCGGTTCAGTCCAGTCCGTACGTCGGTAAACGGGTGCTTGCGCTTTTCTTGATTAGATATACGCATTTATCCATTTCGTAATCATTAGATACGCTTTATTTTTTCGAGAAAAGGGTATGATACATGTGTGAGCAACATAATAGCATTCAGAATACCGTAATGGTATAATTCTTTTTGTAGAAGAAGTTGGATTATAAGGAGGAAAAAAATAATGGCAATTGTAAATGGTACTGATCAAAATTTTGCAACTGAAACTGGTGAAGGTGTTGTTTTAGCGGACTTCTGGGCTCCGTGGTGCGGACCTTGTAAAATGATCGCTCCAGTTTTAACTGAATTAGATGAGGAAATGGGCGAGAAAGTAAAAATCGTTAAATTAGACGTAGATGAGAACCAAGAAACAGCAGGTAAGTTTGGTGTAATGAGTATTCCTACGTTAATGGTTTTCAAAAACGGTGAAAAAGTTGATCAAGTAGTTGGCTTCCAACCGAAAGAAGCACTTGTTGAGCTGTTAAATAAACACTTATAATAAAAAGTCTCTGCCTTCTGCTAAAGAGTTCAAAACAGAGGGAGAAAACTTTAAAAATCATAGCAATTAGAGACGGAAATCGTACTGGTTTTCGTCTCTTTTTTACAGCAAAAATAAAAATTAAATGTACATCTATTTTGTTAAGATCCATTTAAAATGGTGTCCGCCAAGATATGAAACAAATGAAATCCTTAATAATAATTCATATGCTTGAGTAAAAGTGACAACAATCATTAAAAACCGCACTGGAAGTTGAGTTCCAATGCGGTTTTGGTTTTTAATATAATGGTTATAAAATCATAGACTATTTTGTTGCAAAATTACCTTCTTTTGAGAACAATAGAGAGGAGGGAGGAAATTGGTATGTCGACTTTAAAAGAAAAATTAGCAGTGCTTCCTGATCAACCAGGTTGTTACTTAATGAAAGATCGTCAAGGAACGATCATATATGTCGGGAAAGCTAAAGTTCTTAAAAATCGAGTTCGTTCCTATTTTACTGGAACTCATGATGCAAAAACGCAGCGACTCGTAAGTGAAATTGCTGATTTTGAATATATTATTACATCCTCTAACATAGAAGCACTTATATTAGAAATGAATTTAATCAAGAAGCACGATCCGAAATATAATGTGATGTTAAAGGATGATAAATCATACCCATATTTGAAAATAACGTCTGAAGAACATCCTCGTCTAATTACTACTCGGAATGTGAAGAAGGATGGAGGAAAATATTTTGGACCATATCCAAATGCAGGGGCGGCTAATGAAACGAAAAAGCTTCTTGACAGACTTTATCCATTACGAAAATGTAGTACATTACCAGACCGGGTCTGTCTGTATTATCATATTGGTCAGTGTTTAGCCCCTTGTGTTCAAGAAGTAACGAAAGACCAAAATCAAGAGATGGTTCAAGAAATTACAAGGTTTTTAAAATATGGGCATGAAGTAGTGAAAAATGCACTTTTTGAAAAAATGCATAAAGCTGCAGAAGATTTAAAATTTGAACGTGCCAAGGAACTAAGGGATTTAATTCAGCAAATGGAAACGGTCATGGAAAAGCAAAAAATGTCGATCAATGACAAAGTGGATCGTGATGTTTTTGCCTACGCATATGATAAAGGATGGATGTGTATTCAAGTCTTTTTTGTAAGACAAGGGAAGTTGATTGAAAGGGATGTTTCCATGTTTCCATTTTACCAAGAGCCACTCGATGATGTTCTCACATTTATTGGGCAGTTTTATTTAAAGAAGGAGCATGTGAAGCCTTCAGAAATTCTCGTACCTGACGAAGTTGAAGCTGATTTAGTCGAACAATTGCTATCCGTAAAAGTTGTTCAACCAAAAAGAGGTAAGAAAAAAGAACTGTTAAATTTGGCTAAGAAAAATGCTGAAGTAGCACTGAAAGAAAAATTTACACTTATTGAAAGAAATGAAGAACGAACGATTAAAGCAGTTGAAAACCTTGGAAAAGCACTTTGTATTTCCACTCCATATCGTATAGAAGCGTTTGATAATTCTAATATTCAAGGAACAGACCCTGTTTCAGCAATGATTTCCTTTGTCGATGGAAAACCGAGCAAAAAAGATTATCGAAAGTATAAGATTAAGGATGTGAAAGGTCCTGATGATTATGCTTCCATGCGAGAAGTCATCTATCGCCGGTATTTACGTCTATTGAAAGAAAATGGGCCATTACCAGACTTAATAGTCATTGATGGAGGAAAAGGGCAAATTGCAGCCGCGCAAAGCGTTCTAGAAGATCAACTAGGACTATCAATCCCAGTATGTGGTTTAGCAAAGGATGACAAACATCGAACATCACAGCTTTTAATGGGAGATCCTCCAGAGATCGTTCCTTTAAAAAGAGATAGCCATGAATTTTACCTTTTACAACGAATTCAAGATGAGGTGCACCGTTTTGCCATTACATTTCACCGGCAGGCTCGTAGTAAAACTCTTTTTACTTCAGTTCTTGATGACATACCAGGAGTCGGTGAAAAAAGACGAAGGAAACTACTCAAACACTTTGGTTCCATCAAGAAAATGAAAGAAGCTTCAATTGAAGACTTTAAGGAAATAAAAATTCCAGAAAAAGTAGCAACCGAAATTCTTCAGGTATTAAATAGTGATGGGAACAAAAAATAATTGTCATATTCAATGTGTTCTGATAAAATAAAGGACAATTAAATATACCGTACTTCTAAATGAAGTGGTGGTAGAGGTGCGAAAACCAAGAGTAAGCAAAGTGAGGAAGATGGGGTCCGAAGAATTTTGCTGAAAGGGGAATTCGCCGAAGTGTTGAGAGTCTCATCTCTCTTAATGCTGGACCTGTATTGAATAAGTACAGGGCTGTCACGCAACCAACCCAAAAGTTGTGTGGAGAACTATCTCACGGAGCAAGGGAACAACTATTACCTTTTGGTATTCCAAGCAACAGTGAGGACTTTTCCTTTTCTGTTGCTTTTTTGTTTTCTTTCTCCTTTACAAAATTCGTTCAAAAAGGAGGACAAAAAGGGCCGAGAAGGTCGAGGCGTAGCTATGAGGAGCGCAGTGTATGGTAATTAATACATGAGTAACGCAGAAGCAAGCCAACGAGCTTCCACAGGATGTGGTGACTTCGACGTTCCCGCAGGACGTGGGGTTCTTAGTCGAAGTTCTTTCATCGACAGCATGTATACTACGCTGCAGTTTCTTCTTAGCTAACATGTACCGAGGAAGCTTTCTTCAAAGAGTAGACTAGAAGACGCAGGTACAATAAGTTCCTTAACTTTTTGAACAACCACTTTTAGAAAGGATGAAAAAAATGTCAATTATAGTACAAAAATATGGTGGTACATCCGTTGGTTCTGTAGAACGAATTGAGCATGTCGCTGGGCGTGTTGCTAAAACGGTAGAACAAGGAAATCAAGTCGTTGTCGTCGTTTCTGCAATGGGGAAAACAACTGATCAACTAGTAAAATTAGCATCAGAAATTTCGGAAAAGCCAAGTAAACGAGAAATGGATATGCTTTTAACTACAGGAGAGCAAGTAACCATTTCCTTACTAGCGATGGCGCTACAAAAAAGAGGTTTAGGTGCGATCTCGATGACAGGATGGCAAGCAGGTATTGTGACAGAAGAAAGTCATGGGAATGCGCGAATCCTTGATATTCAAACTGATAAGGTTGAAGCGCAACTTTCTTTAGGAAATGTTGTTATCGTCGCTGGTTTCCAAGGCTTCTCAGAGCACGGCGAAATTACTACGCTTGGAAGAGGTGGTTCAGATACGACAGCAGTTGCATTAGCAGCTGCTCTAAAAGCTGAGCGATGCGATATATACACAGATGTAACAGGAGTTTATACGACAGATCCTCGTTATATTGATGGTGCAAGAAAATTGCATTCAATTTCTTATGATGAAATGTTAGAAATGGCTAACTTAGGAGCAGGTGTACTCCATCCGAGAGCGGTAGAATTTGCAAAAAATTATCAAGTTAAATTAATGGTCGCTTCAAGTATGGTTGAGGAAGTAGGGACGATAATTGAGGAGGAAGTTTCAATGGAACAAAATTTAGTTGTACGAGGAATTGCATTTGAGAACGATGTGACGAAAATTACGGTTTCAGGGTTACCAAACAAAATCGAAACACTATCTAATGTCTTTACATTATTATCAGAGCACGGAATTAATGTAGATATAATTATCCAAAATCAAACAGCTGAAGAAAAAACAAGCCTTTCTTTTTCGACAAGCCGCTCTTTGCTTGAAGAGGCATTAGCCGTTTTGAATGATCACAAAGATGAGCTTCAATTTACTGAATTAACTCATGAAGGAGACCTAGCAAAAGTCTCTATCGTCGGCTCAGGGATGGTTTCTAATCCAGGTGTGGCTGCACAAATGTTTAAGATATTAGCGGAACATGAGATTTTAATTAAGATGGTTAGTACATCAGAAATTAAGGTGTCAGCTCTAGTAGAAGAAGGTATAATGGTTCCTGCAGTTGAAGCCCTTCATCGAGCATTTCAACTTGAAGAACAAGAAGTAATGGTGTAATAATGTTTATCACTAAAAAATGGCTTAGAGATTTGCCTCTAAGCCATTTTCTTATTCTGTTGGGTCTTTCAAATCCCATTTTAAGGTTATTAGTACTTTATCTTTTTTTTCTTGGACAATTGCTTCAGTCATTAGCTTCTTTTGGCTCTCCATTTGTTGAGCTAAAAATCCTGCTTCTAATTGGTAAGTTACTGTAATCTTTTCTTTATGGTAAGGTGAAACGAGTTGTAGGTTTATTTCATCTTTTTTTTCTTTTATAAGCGAAAGCTCTCCCCAGCCGACTTTGGAAAAAAAGTCGATAACTGCTTCAATATTTTCTTGTGGATATTCCCTAGCAATACTTTTTCCAGCCCAGTACAAAATATTTTCATGGTCTTTTCCTAATAAATTAGACATGAGAACATTTCGAATTAAATGGTGACCAAGTAATGGAACGGCTTGCTCACTATTAAATAAGATTTGCTCAGTTTTCTTCATTTATGTAAACCCCTCTCTTATTACTTATTATAATCACTCATTTCGTTTTTCTCTATGTTCAATTTGTTGGATTTTAAATTTACTTTCTAAAATTAATCATGGTATACTAAACCGCGAAAGAATGCGGAGGTAAAGTGTATGAAATTAGCCCTAAACCAGTTTCTCACACCATTTCGAATTATATTATTGTCATATATTATTGCAATGGTTCTCTTTAGTATCCTGTTGTACTTACCAATATCGCAGCAAGCAGGTGTAAAATTAACCTTTTCAGAAGCGTTATTTACTTCTGTAAGTGCTGTTAGTGTAACGGGCTTAACGGTCGTTAATGTTCCAGAAACATACAGTTATATTGGGATCTTTTTCTTGGCGTTAGCAATTCAATTAGGTGGCATTGGTATTATGACGTTAGGAACATTTGTCTGGATGTTGTTTGGAAAAAAAATTATCTTATCACAACGGATGCTCATTATGGTTGATCAAAACCAAAATACATTTTCGGGTCTTGTTAATTTAATGAGAGGTATTTTATTTGTTGCCTTAATCATTGAGTTAATTGGGGCCTTAATCCTAGGTACATATTATATTCGTTATTTTGATACGGTTGGAGAAGCCTATTATCAAGGAGCTTTTGCTTCATTAAGTGCATTTACAAATGCTGGTTTTGATATCACAGGTCAGTCTTTAATACCGTTTGCAAATGACTATTACGTTCAACTTGTCGTGATCTTACTCATTTTTGCAGGAGCGATAGGCTTTCCTGTTTTATTGGAAATAAGGGAATACTTCTCAAAAGAAAATCCAAACTTTAAATTTAGCTTATTTACAAAGATAACAACAACGACTTATTTTGCTGTTTTCTTAATTGGTGTAATCGGTATTTGGTTGCTTGAATTAGGACATTTTTATGAAGGGTTAGCATGGCATCAGCAATTATTTTTTTCTTTGTTTAATTCAGCAACAGCTAGAAGCGGTGGTTTAGCTACGATGGACGTATCCGAGTTAAGTTTAGCTACACTGTTATTTATTTCGGGTCTTATGATTATTGGAGCAAGCCCATCTTCCGTAGGTGGCGGTATTCGAACAACGACATTAGCTGTCATGTTTTTAACGATTTGGAGTTTTGCGTTAGGTAAATCCGATGTTAAAGTGTTTGGCAGAGAGATTCACCCTGAAGATCGTCAAAAAGCATTTATCGTCTTGAGTGTTTTTATCTTATTATTATTCAGTGCTGTTATTTTGATAGCAGCTTTTGAAAATGGAAATGATATTGCATTAATGGCAATTATTTTTGAAACAGCATCCGCTTTCGGAACGTGTGGTCTTTCCATGGGGATCACAGCTGATTTAAGTCTAGCCAGTCAATTCATATTAATGATATTAATGTTTATCGGACGAGTTGGCTTGATTGCTTTTCTATTTTCAATTCGTCGAAAAGAAACGAAAAGCCATTATAAATATCCAACAGAGCGAATTATTATTGGTTAGTAAATTCGACAGTAAAGTTTAAAAAATGACAAATCTATAAATGAGAAGAAATTAAAGTCAATTTTATTATTTTTTCTTACAAAAGCGACAAAATATGAGAAAATGTTATGAGAATTCTTTATTGTTCTTTTTTTTTCATATACGGGTTTTATTCTACTAAAGTACAATCTATCAATAAGTCATTGTATTTTAAATTGAATTTTTTGAATATATCCTGTATACGTTTTCTTGACGATACAAGTCGATGGGAGTACAATAAATTTGTCGTAAATTATTCACAGAAACTTTATTAAAGTTTCATATTTTATCTTAAGTGTGTGTTCACTATTAATGCTTTACATAAGTCAAAGTAGGGAGGTACAGCATTATAAGCGCAAAGAAAAGAGATAACTAGAGGACAAGCTGCTAAAAAGTCAAAAAAAAATTGTGGGGGGACATTAGTATGGCTGGAAACCGAGAGTTTATGAACCGGAAGCTGCACTCATTATTGGGTGTTATTCCAGTTGGATTATTTTTAGTCCAACACTTAATTGTTAACCATTTTGCTACAAGAGGTGCTAGTTCTTTTAATCAAGCATCGCATTTTATGGAAAATCTTCCATTCCGTTACTTTTTAGAGATTTTTATAATCTTTATTCCATTACTTTATCATGCAATTTATGGACTTTATATTGCTTTTCAAGCTAAGAATAATGTTAGTCATTATGGCTTTTTCCGTAACTGGATGTTCATTTTACAACGGATTACAGGTGTCATTACATTAATTTTCGTTGTATGGCACGTATATGAGACTCGTATCCAAGCTGCTTTCGGAGCAGAGGTTAATTATAATATGATGGCTGATATTTTAAGTAGTCCATTTATGTTAGTGTTCTACTTTGTTGGTGTCATCGCTACAATCTTCCATTTTGCGAATGGATTGTGGTCATTTGCAGTATCTTGGGGTATTACTGTTACTCCTCGTTCGCAAGTTATTTCTACGTATGTAACACTCGGTATCTTCGTAGCCCTTTCTTGGGTAGGTATCCGTGCAATCTTAGCATTTATTAATCCAGAACTAGCAAACATTTAAGGAGTGAGTGATGATGAGTAAAGGAAGAGTTATTGTTGTCGGTGGTGGCTTAGCCGGATTAATGGCAACCATTAAAGCAGCGGAAGCAGGCGTACCAGTCGATCTATTTTCATTAGTTCCGGTTAAACGTTCTCACTCCGTATGTGCTCAAGGTGGAATTAATGGTGCTGTAAATACGAAAGGTGAAGGTGACTCACCGTGGGAACACTTTGACGACACAGTATACGGTGGAGACTTCTTAGCAAACCAACCTCCTGTTAAAGCGATGTGTGAAGCTGCACCTGGAATTATCCATTTAATGGACCGTATGGGGGTAATGTTTAACCGTACACCAGAAGGTTTACTAGATTTCCGTCGGTTCGGTGGGACACAGCATCACCGTACTGCGTTTTCAGGCGCAACAACTGGTCAGCAGTTACTATATGCATTAGATGAGCAAGTTCGTCGTTGGGAAGTTGCTGGTCTTGTAACTAAGTATGAAGGTTGGGAATTCTTATCTGCCATTATGGATGATGAAGGTGTCTGTCGCGGGATTACTGCACAGGACTTAAAAACGATGGAAATCCATCATTTTGCAGCTGATGCAGTAATTATGGCTACAGGTGGACCTGGAATTATCTTTGGTAAATCGACAAACTCAGTTATTAATACAGGATACGCTGCGGCTTCTTTATATGAGCAAGGTGTATATTATGCAAACGGTGAGTTTATTCAAATCCATCCAACTGCCATTCCTGGTGATGACAAATTGCGCTTAATGAGTGAGTCGGCCCGTGGTGAAGGTGGCCGAGTGTGGACGTATAAAGATGGTAAGCCATGGTATTTCTTAGAGGAAAAGTATCCTGCTTACGGTAACCTTGTTCCACGTGATATCGCCACTCGAGAAATCTTTGATGTCTGTGTTGAGCAAAAACTAGGTATTAATGGTGAAAACATGGTATATCTAGATCTTTCTCATAAAGATCCTAAAGAACTAGACATTAAACTAGGTGGGATCATTGAGATTTATGAAAAATTCATGGGTGACGATCCTCGTAAAGTACCTATGAAAATTTTCCCTGCTGTTCACTATTCAATGGGTGGTATGTGGGTTGACTACAACCAAATGACAAATATCCCTGGATTATTTGCAGCGGGTGAATGTGATTATTCTCAGCATGGTGCAAACCGTTTAGGTGCTAATTCATTACTATCTGCAATTTATGGTGGTATGGTAGCTGGCCCTAATGCTGTTGAATATATTAAAGGCTTAGAAAAGTCTGCTGATGCTGTCTCTTCAAGCGTATTTGACGCAGAGAAAAAGAAAGAGCAAGAACGCTATGATAACATTCTAAAAATGGATGGTAAAGAAAATGCGTATGTTCTTCATAAAGAGCTTGGTGAGTGGATGACTGATAATGTAACAGTTGTTCGTCACAATGATAAGCTGTTAAAAACAGACGAGAAGATTCAAGAATTAATGGAGCGTTACAAAAACATTAATATTGTTGATACTGCGAAATGGAGTAACCAAGGAGCTTCATTTACTCGTCAATTAAATGGTATGTTAAATCTTGCTCGTGTAATTACACTTGGAGCTTATAACCGTAATGAGAGTCGTGGAGCACATTATAAGCCGGAGTTCCCTGATCGTAACGATGATGAATTCATGAAAACAACGATGGCTAAATATAATGCTTCTACTGGTAACCCTGAATTCCATTACGAAGATATTGACGTATCTTTAATACCACCACGTAAACGTGACTATACGTCGAAGAAGCAAGGAGCTGCTAAATCATGAGTGAAAACAAATTAATAAAATTTATCGTAACTCGTCAAGAAGATCCTAACAGCGCCCCATATACAGAGGAGTTTGAAGTTCCATACCGTCCAAATATGAACGTTATATCGGCTCTTATGGAAATTCGCCGTAATCCAGTAAATGCTAAAGGGGAAAATACGACACCAGTAAACTGGGAGATGAACTGTTTAGAAGAAGTGTGTGGAGCATGTTCAATGGTCATTAACGGAAAGCCACGTCAATCTTGTACTGCACTTGTTGATCAATTAGAACAACCAATCCGTGTGGAGCCAATGAAGACTTTCCCTGTCGTTCGTGACTTAGTTATTGACCGTAGCCGTATGTTCGATTCATTAAAGAAAGTAAAAGCTTGGATCCCAATCGATGGAACGTATGATTTAGGTCCTGGACCACGTATGCCTGAAACAAAACGTCAGTGGGCGTATGAACTTTCTAAATGTATGACTTGTGGTGTTTGTTTAGAAGCTTGTCCAAATGTGAATAGTAAATCCGACTTTATCGGACCAGCGCCACTTTCTCAAGTACGTTTATTCAATGCCCATCCAACAGGAGAAATGAATAAAGAAGAGCGTTTAGAATCGATTATGGGAGACGGAGGGCTTACGAATTGTGGTAACTCACAAAACTGTGTTCAGTCTTGCCCTAAAGGTATTCCATTAACAACTTCCATTGCGGCACTTAACCGTTCAACAACGATTCAATCATTTAAAAACTTCTTTGGTGGCTATTAATAATCTATTAAATCAAAACGACTCTCTGAAAAAGAGAGTCGTTTTTTTGTGTCTAGCTGCAGTGCCCACCGTCTAGTGGACTTCGCTCCCCCCTTTACACTCACCGTGTTTCCTTTATCTCATACGGTGGGGCTCCAGTCTATACGCCGCTAAACGGGCGCTTGCGCTTTTCTTGTCTAGCTACAGCGCCCAGCGTCTAGTAGACTTCGCTCCTCCTCCTTACGATAAGTCAACATCGGCTCGATTACACTTACCGTGTTTCCTTTATCTCATACGGTGGGGCTTCAGTCCATACGCCGCTAAACGGGCGCTTGCGCTTTTCTTGTCTAGCTACAGCGCCCAGCGTCTAGTAGACTTCGCTCCTCCTCCTTACGATAAGTCAACATCGGCTCGATTACACTCACCGTGTTTCCTTTATCTCATACGGTGGGGCTCCAGTCTATACGCCGCTAAACGGGCGCTTGCGCTTTTCTAGAGAGTATGGAAAAAAGTTAGCACAGGAACGAGCATTACTATCTGAAACGATGTGAAGGGGTTCAAGCATTATTTTGTTATTAAAAGGCTAAATTTTTATATAGACGGGTGATTATTTAAAAAATTTCATGCGATTTCAAAAAAAATGGGAATATAAAGCTATTTTATGCGGATATGAATTCACAAGGTTCCTATAGAGTACATATACTATCTTGACTAAATACCTTCTGTAAGAGTTTAACTGAACCGTCCATACGTTTAGAATTCTCTTATTTGAAGCCTCTTTGGTGTACAGCCTGAGCAAGAAGGGGTGAATTCATTGAAAGGAGCAGAATACGGACCAAAACCCTTACTTACAAAAAGGGAACGAGAAGTATTTGAGCTATTGGTTCAAGACAAAACGACGAAAGAAATTGCTCAGCAGCTTTTCATTAGTGAAAAAACAGTTCGCAATCACATTTCTAACACGATGCAAAAGCTTGGGGTTAAGGGGCGCTCCCAAGCAGTGATCGAGTTAATACGTCTAGGTGAACTCGAGATTTGATTAAAACGAGGCTGACTCCTAAGTGTTACAACTCCTCATGATATATAGTCTGCTTTTTAAGTAGTTCTATCATATCCTAGAGCTGAAAGACACTTCAATACTTGAGTCAGCTTCTTTTATTTTTACAAATATATGAATTAAAGCTGCTTTAATATCATTGTAAAACAGTCGTATGTATTGAAGGTCAATGTGTCCCCCACCTGTCTTGTCGCTCTCAAGGCTCGCCGTTCGGCGAGTTTTTTTCTAATTATAAGAAGGTTATAACTGTGTCTGTCTAGTGAACTTTGCTTAATTAATAAAAAACCCCCTTTACTTCAAATGCAAGGTGAAGTAAAGGGGGGATGAATTATCCCATTTCTTCCGCTTTAATATCTTTCTTTGCAATATAATAACCATGGTCTTCCTTAACGGAGCGGATGATCATAGAAATAATCGTAATAACAAAGCCTCCACCCATGACGATGTAAGGGTCTATCCAAGGATCATTCATATTCATCATGATAAATCCAAACCCAACAAAGAATAATCCAATGGCCATAATCAGTGGTAGAATAGAACCATTTGGCATATGAATATCTTGCAATGGTTCTGCGGCTTTCATCTTACCGCTACCATGAACTTTCTCATAAAATAATGGATCTAATGATCGTACTTGCGGAGTTTGTGCAAAATTATATTCAGGTACAGGATTCGGAATGGACCATTCAAGTGTTCTTGCATCCCACGGGTCACCGTTTGCGATTCTTTCTGCTTTAAAAGCAGAATAGATGATATTAATGACAAGTAAAATGACACCCATGGCCATGAAGAACGTCCCAATCGTACTAATGAAATTCATCAGATCCCAGCCTTGATCGCCAAGGTAAGTGTAGACACGGCGTGGCATTCCTACTAGGCCGAGTATATGCTGGATAAAGAAAGTTAAGTGGAAGCCAATATAAAAAATCCAAAAAAATAGTTTTCCAAGCGTTTCGTTTAAACGATGTCCAAACATTTTGGGATACCAATAAAACAGACCAGCAAATAGACCAAGAGCGATACCCCCAACAACGATATAATGAAAATGAGCAACGATAAAATACGTGTCATGGTACAAGAGATCAACAGGCGCCATCGCTACCATTACACCAGTAACTCCACCGAGAACAAATGTTGGTACGAATGAAGAGGCAAACAACATGGCAGTATTAAATGTAATTTTTCCGCCCCACATTGTAAATAACCAATTAAATATTTTTACACCTGTCGGAACTGCAATTAACATCGTTGTAATAGCAAAAACAGAGTTTGCAATCGGTCCCATACCTACTGTAAACATGTGGTGAGCCCAAACCATAAAGCCAAGAAAAGCAATTAAGATTGTAGCAAACACCATAGTTGTATATCCGAATAGCCGTTTTCTTGAAAAGGCAGGTATGACCTCTGAAATAATTCCAAAAGCAGGTAGAACAAGGATATATACTTCTGGATGTCCAAATACCCAAAAGATATGTTGCCATATTATGGCGTTCCCACCCATGTCAGGCGTAAAAAATTGACCGCTAAAGACTCGATCTAACATTAATAACAATAACCCTGCAGCGAGTGGAGTGAAGGCAAACAATATTAATGTTGATACAACAAATGTCGTCCATACAAATAAAGGCATTCTCATTAAAGTCATCCCAGGAGCACGCATATTAACAATCGTTACTAAGAAATTAATTGCTGCAATCAAAGTACCAATTCCACTGACTTGTAATCCAAGAACATAAAAGTCTAATCCTAGACCTGCATAATCTCTGGCAGACAAAGGAACATATGCCGTCCAGCCAGCATCGGGACCCCCACCAAAAAACCAAGATAAGCTCATTAAAGTGGCCCCAGCTAAAAAAATCCAAAAGCCTAAAGCGTTTACGAATGGGAATGCGACGTCCCTGGCACCGATTTGAAGTGGCACGATGTAATTCATAAATCCTAAAATTAATGGGGTAATGGCGATAAATAACATCAATGTCCCATGCATCGTTATGAGTTCATTAAATGTTTGACCACTAATAAATATGTTTTCAGGATACATAAGCTGTATACGAATTAGTAGTGCCATGATTCCTGCTTTTACAAAGAAAAATGTACCAGCGACTAAATACATGATTCCAATTTTTTTATGATCTACTGTTGTGAGCCAGTCCCATATTACGCTTTTTTCTTTTTTACCAGTTTCTACTTTTGCAGTTCCTACTTCCACGGACAAGATCCTCCTTTGTGAAAACACCCTAAATTAAGTAAATAAATAATGTCATAAACGGAATATACTACTAACAAACTAAAATTTTCCTTTCTATTTTGTCTCACTTTTATTAACGTTATACTTGAAAAAAAAGAAGAGGGAGATTACGATGACTTACAAAGGCTATTTAGAAAGGAAAAACTAGATGAGGGGAATGTACTTAATTCAGAAACCACTAAATAATAATGTAGTCATCGCTGTAAATTCACAGGGAGAAGAAGTTATTTTGATAGGTAAAGGAATAGGTTTTGGAAAAAAACAAGGGGATTATATATCACATCAAAGTGTAGAACAACTTTTCCAGCTCGTTAACGAACAACAACAAGAAGAATTTAAACAGCTGCTATTACAAATAGATGATTCGATTATGGAGGCAATCAATGAAGCGATTGTATTAATAAGAAAGAAGTTAAATAAAAAAATAAATGAGCGTATCCATATTGCCTTAACTGATCATATTGCCTTTGCAATCAGGAGACTTGAGCAAGGAATAATCATTACAAATCCATTTTTACATGAAACGATGTCCATGTATCCAGAGGAATTCGAGATAGCGGAGCAGGTCGTTTCTTTTATTAATGAACGACTGAAGCTTCAGTTACCGAAAGATGAAATTGGCTTTGTAGCTCTACACATCCATAGTGCAATAGAAAATAAGCCTTTATCAGAAATGCAAGATGACACGAAACTTATAATAAAGCTTATCGAACTCATTGAAAACGGTTTAAAAACAAAAATTGCTAGACACTCACTACAATATTCACGTCTTGTTACACACCTTCGCCACGTAATGGATCGTGTCATTCATGAAGAAACGGTTGAATTAAATGAAAAATTTGTGAAGCTATTGAAGCAAGAGTATCCGATATGCTATAATCTTGCATGGAAGTTAATTAAGGTCATTCAATCTCATTATCAATTACAAGTCGCTGATGCAGAAGCTGTATATCTAGCGATGCATTTGCAAAGGCTTTCTCAAAGTGAATAATAGTTACACTCTAATTACGTGTTACTGATACGATCAGGCATGAGTAAAAGAAGTGTATATGTAGTAGAACTTGGGCAATCTATCCATAGGTTTGTCATGTCTACTCGTATGCTTTCTTTCACTCATGTCTTTTTTTATACATCAAACCGTGGTTGGATCGTATAAGAAAATGAAGCCGTCTGCCTATGGAAACAATTTTAGCTATAGTGACTGAAACATATGCAAAGAGTGAAGTTCTTAGGCATTGACTGAAAACGATTACTTTTATTGAGTATGAATGACTTCAAAACAACAAAGGAAATAGCAAAAAGAGGTGATGTTATGTTTAAAAAGGCATTTGGGACATTGCAACGTGTCGGTCGTGCATTAATGACACCAGTATCAGTACTGCCAGCAGCGGGTTTATTACTCGGTCTTGGTCATGAAAATGTTTTAAATATTCCAATCATGGCAGAAGCTGGTGGAGTAATTTTTGGGAACTTAGCACTATTGTTTGCGGTAGGGGTTGCTATTGGTTTAGCTGATGGTGAAGGTGTCGCAGGTTTAGCAGCTGTCATCGGTTACCTTGTCATGAATACAACCTTAGGGATTATGGCTGGTTATTATGGAGCTGAAACTGTAACGGTTCTAGGAATTGAGACGTTACAAACAGGTGTATTCGGTGGAATTATAATGGGTCTTGTAGCAGCTGCACTCTATAAACGGTTTTATAATATCGAATTACCTCCGTTTTTAGGATTCTTTGCTGGGAAGAGATTTGTTCCGATTATTACAGCTGCTACAGCAGTACTACTAGGAATTATCTTTGTATTTGTTTGGCCTCCTATTCAAGGAGTCATTGATTGGTTTTCTCATTTAGCTACGGAAACAGGTACGACAATAGCAGCTTTTGTATTTGGCTTTACTCAAAGAGCACTCATCCCGTTTGGGTTACACCATATTTTCTACCAGCCGTTTTGGTTTGAATTTGGGTCGTTTACGAATGCTGCAGGAGAAGTAGTGAGAGGAGATATGACACGTTTCTTTGCTGGAGATCCTACAGCGGGGACGTTTATGGCTGGATTATTCCCGTTTATGCTGTTCGGTCTTCCTGCTGCAGCGTTAGCGATTTATCATGAAGCGAAACCAGAAAGAAAAAAAGCAGTTGCAGGTATTATGGCGTCTGCGGCATTAACAAGCTTTTTAACAGGAATAACAGAGCCAATTGAGTTCGCATTTCTATTTGTAGCTCCTGTATTATTTTTAATTCACTGTGTATTTGCAGGATTTTCGTTTGTTATAATGGACTTACTCGGTGTCAAAGCTGGTTTTACATTCTCAGGAGGCTTTATTGACTATGTTCTCTACTGGGGATTATCAACAAACTCATGGCTGGTTATTCCAGTAGGTATTGGTTTTGCATTTATTTACTATTTTGGGTTCCGGTTTGCGATTAGAAAATGGAATTTAAAAACACCAGGACGTGAACCAGAAGAAGCACAAGCAAGTGAAGCAGCTGTTAAAGGCGGTAAAACTGAATTAGCGAAAAATGTATTACATGCTCTAGGTGGTAAAGATAACATTACTGCTTTAGATGCTTGTATAACAAGGCTAAGGGTTTCTGTAAAAGAACCAAATGAAGTCGACAGTGCGCAATTGAAGAAATTAGGTGCTTCAGGGGTCCTAGAAATGGGTAATAATATCCAAGCGATCTTTGGTACTCAATCTGATTCACTAAAAGGATTAATTAAAGATATTATTAACGGAAAAGAACTGATGAATGATTTAGAAGATCAAGAAGTAGATGAAACAAAAGTTGTCCCTTCATCTGATGGACAATCAGAAGATACAACAAAAACAATTGATTTAGGTTCACCAATAAAAGGGAAATTATTACCTATCACTGAAGTTCCTGATAAAGTTTTTGCTGAAAAAATGATGGGTGATGGCTTTGCTATTGAGCCACAAGAAGGAATTGTCGGTTCGCCGGTAAATGGAAAGATTATTAATATCTTCCCTACAAAGCATGCGATTGGTATACTTGCAAATAGTGGACAAGAAATATTAATTCATGTCGGTATTGACACGGTTCAAATGAATGGGGAAGGATTTGAAACGTTCGTTCAAGAGGGAGATGAAATTACAATAGGTCAAAAGCTTCTTGAAATGAATTTAAGTTTAATAAAAGAAAAAGCAGCTTCAACGATTACCCCAATCGTATTTACGAATTTGAAAGACGATCAACAAATTGCCTTACAAAAACAAGGTAATATTGAATTGGGAGAAACTGGAATAGTTTCCATTGAAAATAAATAAAAAACTATTATTAAAGAAAGAGGTAGATCTCATGGTAGAAAAAACGTTTAAAATCACAGCTGAAACAGGAATTCACGCACGTCCAGCAACACAACTTGTTAATAAAGCAGGTCAATATTCATCAGACATTAATATTGAATATAAAGGTAAGTCTGTTAACTTAAAGTCAATCATGGGTGTAATGTCTTTAGGTGTTGGACAAGGAGCTGAAGTAACAATTAAAGCTGAAGGATCAGACGAGAAAGAAGCTTTAGAAGCACTTGCATCAGTAATAAAGGAAGGATTAGGAGAATAATGAAACAAATTTCAGGAATAGCCGCTTCAGCTGGAATTGCAATTGCAAAAGCATATATACTAGAAGAACCTGACTATTCCTTTGAGAAAAAGACAGTCGATAATGTGGAAAGTGAAAAGACAAGACTTGAAACAGCGCTTGAAAAAGCAAAGGCTGACCTTACTCTCATCAAGGAAAAAGCAGAAGTCGACTTAGGCGAGGAAGAAGCAGCAATTTTCGCTGCGCATCTCCTCGTACTTAGTGACCCAGAATTTGTTGGAGGCATGCAGTCTCACATTGACAATGAGAAAGTCAATGCTGAAAGTGCAGTACAAGATGTATCACAAACATTTATTACGATGTTTGAATCGATGGATAATGAGTATATGAAAGAACGTGCTGCTGATATTCGCGATGTATCAAAGCGAGTGTTAGGGCATTTGCTAGGGTTACAAATGAAGTCTTTGGCTGCTATCGATGAAGCAACAATTATAATAGCTAAAGACTTAACCCCATCTGATACAGCACAACTTAACCCTAAATTTGTTAAAGGATTTGCAGCAGACATTGGGGGAAGAACATCACACTCTGCGATCATGGCCCGTTCAATGGAAATCCCAGCAGTTGTTGGGACAAAAGAAGCAACTGCTTCTATCAATAACGGTGATACGATCATTATAGATGGACTTGAAGGTGTCGTCATAGTTCAACCTGATGAGGAAGCAATCCGAGCATTTGAACAGAAAAAAGATCAGTACGAACAACAAAAATTAGAATGGGCAAAGCTCGTAAATGAAGCGACCACAACTACGGATGGGCATCATGTAGAACTTGCAGCAAATATTGGTACACCTGAGGATTTGGCAGGCGTGATTAATAATGGGGCTGAAGGTATTGGTTTATATCGTACTGAGTTCCTTTATATGGGGAGAGACCAATTACCAACTGAAGAAGAACAGTTTAAAGCATATAAAACGGTTTTAGAGAAAATGGAACATAAACCAGTTGTTATTCGTACGTTGGATATCGGTGGTGATAAAGAACTTCCATACTTAGAGCTTCCAAAAGAGTTAAACCCGTTTTTAGGATTCAGAGCGATTCGCCTCTGTTTAGAACATCAAGATATATTCCGTACGCAACTTCGTGCATTACTTCGTGCAAGTACATTTGGAAATTTAAAAATTATGTTTCCAATGATTGCAACAGTTGAAGAGCTGCGACAGGCAAAAGCTATTTTAGCTGAAGAAAAAGAAAAACTTCAAAATGAAGGCCAACAAGTTTCTGATTCGATTGAAGTTGGGATGATGGTTGAAATCCCGTCCACTGCTGTAGCTGCCGACATATTTGCAAAAGAGGTTGATTTCTTTAGTGTCGGGACAAATGATTTAATTCAATATACAATGGCAGCAGATCGAATGAACGAACAAGTATCGTATTTATACCAGCCGTACCATCCAGCAATTCTTCGCCTCGTCAACATGGTTATTGAGGCTGCCCACAAAGAAGGAAAATGGGCAGGGATGTGTGGGGAAATGGCTGGCGATGAGATCGCTATTCCTATCCTTTTAGGATTAGGACTTGATGAGTTTAGTATGAGTGCAACGTCTGTTTTGCCGGCACGTAGTCAAGTTGCAAAATTGTCAAAGCAAGAGTTAAAAACGTTTTCAAAAGAGATGTTAATGAAAAGTACTGCAGAAGAAGTAGAGGAAGCGGTAAAAAATCGATTTACTTTACTTACGAGTCAATAAAAGAAAGGAGAAGAGTTGTCAATTGACAACTCTTCTTCACATTTCTTAATGTTTTTCTATTGCAATTCGATAGGAAAACAGGGAGAATGATAAACATAAAGGAAAAATTAAAATATTTGATATATATAATGACTAGTAGGAGGGATGGAAACATGGTAGAAAATCAGCAGGTAGAACACATTGAAAAATCATTAAGGAAAGTAGCTGAGATCATCAAACAAAAGGGGCGGGTTATTTTAAATCAATTTCCGATTACACCACCTCAGTTTGTTGCTTTGCAATGGTTAAATGAACTAGGCGATATGACCATTGGAGATTTGTCTACTAAAATGTATTTGGCATGCAGTACGACGACTGATCTTGTAGATAGAATGGAAAAAAATGAATTAGTCGAGCGTGTTAAAGATCAAAATGATAGAAGAGTGGTACGCATTCATTTATTAGAAAAAGGTGAAAAGATCATTCAAGAAGTAATTAAGAAAAGACAAGATTACTTAAAAGGTATTCTTCAAAATTTTTCTGATGAAGAAATTGCTTTTTTAGAAAAAAGCTTACATGTACTTCATCAAGAAATGGAGTCATCATCTAAAGAATAATATAACAACTAAAAATACTTCAAAGATAGAAAATGAGGGAGAGTATTGGAGAGACCCATTGGCGTTATAGATTCAGGGCTCGGAGGGTTAACGGTTGCAAAAGAAATCCTTCGACAATTACCGAAAGAACAAATTATTTATATTGGTGATACGATCCGCTGTCCATACGGTCCACGACCACCAGAGGAAGTGCGGACGTTTACTTGGGAAATGATTGAGCGTTTACTTCAGGATCAGATCAAAATGCTTGTTATCGCTTGTAATACAGCAACGGCTGTTGTATTAGAAGAAGTAAAAGAAAAATTGTCCATTCCTGTTGTAGGTGTTGTTCATCCAGGGGCAATTACAGCTTTAAAAGTGACAAGAAATGATCATGTAGCGGTTATTGGTACTACTGGAACGATCAAAAGTGAAGCGTACGAAAAAGCGTTAAAAGCGATTAATAGTAATGTTCAAATTGAAAGTCTGTCATGTCCACCGTTTGTACCTTTAGTAGAAAGAGGTATATTTAAAGGGACGGAAGCGGTCAATATCGTATCGGAAACGTTAAAGCCGCTTCTTGATAAGAAATTTGATACGTTAATCCTCGGATGTACACACTATCCATTATTACGACAGGTCATTCAAGGTGTTGTAGGAAATGATATAACATTAATAAGTTCTGGTGACGAAACCGCACGTGAAGTAAGTGCGCTCTTGTATCATAAAAATTTACTTTATACGGAGGACCGGTCACCTAAGCATATCTTTTATACGACAGGTAATAGTAATACTTTTAAATCAATTGCAAGCAATTGGCTAAAAATAGATCTTCAACATGTGGAAACGATTCAACTTGGATAATGTCAAATTTAAGGGCTATCAAAATGATAGTCTCTTTTTATTGGTTAAAATTTGAAAATACTCCCTCTAACTAAAAATTTCGCTCCTTCTCTGAATTTGTAGACAAAGGTGGTCTATTTTTTAAAAAGGCTCGTATACATACTAGTACAAACTACCTTAGGAGGGAAAAGAATGAGCAAACTGTTCAAAACAGGGGTCCCGCTGCTAATACTTCTAATGCTAATTGTTTCTGGATGTTCCTTTGGCTCAAATGATGCTATGCAGGAAATGGATACTCCTCCAATAAATTATGTCGATGAGGGAGAAACGCTAGATGAAGAAACAGAAACTGATGGCTCTGAAGAACAACCAGTTCAAGAACAAGATGAACCTATTGAAACTGTAAAAAGAGAACTTTACTTAATTGACCAAAATGGTATGGTTGTTTCACAAACATTTGATTTACCAAAGACACAAGGTGTTCTTCGACAATCGTTAGAATATTTAGTAGAGGGTGGTCCAGTATCTAATATGCTACCTAACGGCTTTAAAGCCGTTTTACCAGCGGGTACTGAAGTAGATGTAAATTATATAGAGGAGGAACGAACAGCTGTTGCTGACTTTTCAGAGGAGTTTAAAACGTATAATCCAGAACATGAGTTGCAAATTCTTCAATCAATTACATGGACTTTAACTCAATTTGAAAATGTAGATAAAGTGCAAATTCGTATCAATGGCTACGATCAGGAAACGATGCCTGTAAATAACACACCTATCGGAGAAGGGTATAGTCGTGCCAATGGAATTAATTTTGAACAAAGTGAAGTAGCAGACGTTGTTAACAGTAAAGGGGTTACCCTTTACTTCCTTGCCCAAAATGGGGACAACACCTATTATGTACCTGTAACGAGACGGGTCAAAAATACAGATGAACCCATTCAAGAAGTTGTAAAACAACTTCTCGCAGGACCTTCAATTTATTCTAATTTATTAACCGATATACGTAACGGTGTAGAGCTGTTAGACACCCCAAAATATGAAAATGGGGTCGTAACGGTTAATTTTAATGAGGCGATTTTAAACCAAATGGAAAACACAGCTATTTCAGATGAAGTGCTTAATTTGCTTGTGTTATCATTAACAGAACAGCCAGGTGTTGAAAAAGTAGCAATCGAAGTTAATGGAGAAGCCAAAGTGTTAAAAGCTTCTGGAGAACCATTATCGGAGCCTGTGGCTCGACCAACGAACATTAATACTGGTAAATTTTAAGACGAACATATTAGATTACAGGAAAATTTGCTATAATAGCGAAGTAGTATAAGGTGTTCATGGTTAAGGCAGCAACTTTGCTGCCTTTTTCCGTGACTAGATTTTAAAGGTGTTTCACAGATCTACTTTATCTTATATTATTGGCAAAAAAAGTGGATACTACATAAGTAAGGCTTTTTAAGGGAGGGTTTTATCACATGAGAGTAGATAATAGAAAGCAAGATCAATTACGAAAAGTAGAAATTATAAGAGATTATTTAATGCATCCCGAGGGTTCTGTACTTATATCTTTTGGGAATACGAAGGTGATCTGTACAGCTTCGATTGAAGATAGGGTTCCTCCTTTTATGAGAAATCAAGGAAAGGGTTGGATCACCGCTGAATATTCAATGCTTCCTAGAGCTACAGAGCAACGAAATATTCGTGAATCATCAAAAGGGAAAGTAAGTGGACGGACGATGGAAATTCAGCGTCTAATTGGTAGAGCACTACGTACAGTTATTGACTTAGAAAAACTTGGCGAAAGAACTGTGTGGATTGATTGCGATGTCATCCAAGCCGATGGTGGTACCCGTACAGCAGCTATCACAGGGGCATATGTAGCGATGGTGCTTGCATTACAAAAGTATGTTGAGAAAAAGACATTTTCAATCTTACCAGTAACCGATTTTCTGGCAGCTGTTTCGGTTGGTATTGATAAAAAGAATGGAGAAATTTTAGACTTATGCTATCTAGAAGATGCGAGCGCAGAAGTGGACATGAATGTAGTCATGACTGGAAAAGGAGAGTTTGTTGAACTTCAAGGAACCGGAGAAGAAGCAACCTTTACAAGAGATCAGTTAGATAAACTTTTATATTTAGGTGAATTAGGTATTGAAGAGTTAATTGAAAAGCAAAAAGTAGCACTAGGCGAAGAGATTTCAAACGCTTTAACAAAAAAGTTAGCGGAACAAAAGGGGAAGTAACAAAATGAAAGAAATCATCGTAGCAACGAAAAATAAAGGAAAGGTAAAAGAATTTAAAGCGATATTAGGTCAACTTGGTTATAAAGTGACTTCACTTTTGGATTACCCAGAAATACCAGAAGTTGAAGAAACTGGTGAAACATTTACGGAAAATGCGATTATAAAAGCAACGACGATCGCAAAGCACTTTCAAAAGCCGGTAATAGCAGATGATTCAGGTTTAATCGTTGATGCGTTAGGAGGAAGGCCGGGTGTGTATTCGGCTCGTTATGCAGGAGTAAATAAAAATGATACGGAAAATATGAACAAAGTATTGACTGAAATAAAAAACGTTCCGGAAGATGAACGAACTGCCCGATTCCATTGTACGATTGCGCTCGCTTACCCAGATGGGCATACAGAATGTTTTGAAGGAAATTGTGAAGGGAAAATAACAAAAGAACCTATTGGAACAAATGGCTTTGGCTATGATCCGATTATGTACATAGAAGAAAAACAACAAACGATGGCCCAGCTACCTTTAGAAGTAAAGAACGCAATTAGTCATCGTGCCAAAGCACTTCAGCAATTAAAAGAAAAATGGATAGAAATCACTTCATAAGTGAAAATGGGGAGATGAGGAAGTGCCTAAAATTCTAATAATTAGTGATAGCCATGGCTGGAAAATGGAACTGATGAATTTAATTGAACGTCATCGGGATGAAGTAGACTTCATAATCCATTGCGGCGACTCAGAATTAGAAGTAGGTGCAAGGGAGCTTGAAGGTGCTAAAGTTGTAAGGGGTAATTGTGATTGGGGTAGCGAATTTCCTGAGGAAGTGACAGTTAATGTGTCGAAAGAAACGGTTCTTTATGCTACTCATGGGCATCATTACAATGTCAAAATGACCTATGTCCCCTTAAGTTACCGGGCTGAAGAAGTAGGAGCACAGATTGTTTGCTTCGGCCATTCACATGTCGCTATAACTTTTATGGAGAACGGAGTCATTTATATTAATCCAGGGAGTATAAGATTACCGCGAAATCGTAAAGAGCAAACATATTGTTTGTGTACAATCGATCAAAGCAAAGCGGTTGACGTGACGTTTTATTCATTAGAAGGTAAAATAGTAGAAGATTTATCGAAAAAATACATTCTTTAGATGTTTGTACATATGCATGTGGTTGATGGGTGAAATGTGGGTGAAATGTTGGTAAACTTAAGGAGACCTTTATGATATAATAAATGGGTAGGTTCATGTGAGATACAGTTCATCACCTTAATTAGCCACATGCAACAAAAAAAAGTTTTTTAAGAATTGTTGACATTATGGTTGAAATATTATATATTAGTAATTGTCGTTACGAACATTACTTCCAACGTAGCAAATTATTTCATAACATGCGGGTGTAGTTTAATGGTAAAACTCTAGCCTTCCAAGCTAATGTCGTGGGTTCGATTCCCATCACCCGCTCCAATTTAATATGTCCCAGTAGCTCAGCTGGATAGAGCAACGGCCTTCTAAGCCGTCGGTCGGGAGTTCGAATCTCTCCTGGGACGCCATTACATAATAATTAACACTCTTATCAAATGGTAAGAGTGTTTTTTCTGTTTAATAAATATAAGTTGAAGTAAAAAGTGGATAACTTAATCTATAAAAGCCTTTGGACATCATTTGGACAATAAAGACAAATAAAAAGATCGGCCAAAGCCGATCTCCAAAACTATTGCAGGTTTACAACACAAACTAGTTCATTAAGATAATAACTGCTTGTAACTGTGTGCTTCTTGTTGAATCTGTAGCAGAATGGATTTAATATTGTGATTTAATTCTTCCTCATTGTAGTAAATCACTCTCCATCCATCTTTCTTTAAAGCTTTTTCTAGCTTCTCATTTCCAGCTTGCTTTTCGTCGATAATTGCAATACGAAAAGGAATAAGGGCTAGATTAATGACAAACCTTCCACACTCAAGGTAAGGAGTAACATAATAATTTTGTGAAAAGAGTGCCTGATATAATTTTCGCTCACACTCTTTTTGACATTTATGCTCCTCTAAATTTACGGGTACGAGAAATGGCGGTTTTTTTCTTCTTAAGGAAAGTGTTGGTAAAGTAACTTTCATAAATAAAAACCTATGAGTTTTCCATCTTATTTTCATCATAATCATCACCGTACCTAGTTTTTACCAATCTTCCATTAACTATTACAAAAGATATAAAAACTTTTTTGTTTAGGGTAAAAAAAATTAATAATATCATTTTCCTGATGTAGTAATGGTGTAAGCGGATACAACGAAACTCACAAATCAAAATAGTCAAAAAATTTTATAAAAAGTGGTTGACCAGCACTCATAATAAGCGTATTATAATCCTCAAATAACAAATTGTTTGAAAAGAAAAATAACAAACGAAATGCATGAAAGTATTTTATCTTTTATAATTAAAAAATTTCTCATTGCAGAAAAAAAAGATATATTTCTATCTGCACACCAAGAATTCAAAATTTTCTAACAATTGATATGCAACTAGAGGAGTGTATCGTATGAGTGAGCAATGGATTTATTTAAACGGAGAATTTGTTGAAAAACATAATGCTAAAGTTTCAGTATATGATCACGGTTTTTTATATGGTGATGGTGTATTTGAAGGTATTCGTGTCTACGACGGCAATGTTTTTCAATTAAAAGAGCATTTAGAGCGCCTATACAATTCAGCAAAGTCGATTATGCTGTCAATACCTCATACAATAGAGGAATTAACACAGATCATTGTGGAAACGATAAAGGTTAATAAACTTCATGATGCGTATATACGCCTTGTAGTATCTAGAGGAGTAGGTAACTTAGGATTAGATCCTGCCTCTTGCCCAAAACCTAACGTTATTGTTATTGCGGAACAATTATCGATTTTTCCAAAAGAATTGTATGAAAAGGGACTAGAAATTGTAACCGTACCGACAAGACGTAATCGACCAGATGTATTAAGTCCTAAAGTTAAGTCTCTGAATTATTTGAATAATATATTAGTGAAAATAGAAGCATCGTTAGCTGGTGTTAGTGAAGCATTAATGCTTAACAATGAAGGGTATGTAGCTGAAGGGTCAGCTGATAATGTATTCATAGTTAAAGGAAATAAGATCCTTACTCCTCCTGGATACATTGGAGCATTAGAAGGAATTACAAGAAATGCCATTATTGATATCGCTTCTGACCTCGGATACGAAGTCAAGGAAGAGCCGTTTACTCGTCATGATGTTTATGTTGCAGACGAAGTTTTCTTAACTGGTACTGCTGCTGAAGTCATTGCAGTAGTAAAAGTGGATGGAAGAGTGATCGGAGACGGGAAGCCTGGGAAAGAGACAAACAAGTTGCTCAATGCTTTCCGTAAAAAAGTAGTCGAAGATGGAGAAAAAGTTTATACAGTAAAATCTCAAGTAGAAGTTAGTTAAAAGTACTTGATAGAGGTATAATAAGAAAAACAATAGATGTGGGAGAGAACAAATATGAGAAGTAATATGATTAAAAAAGGAATTGATCGCGCCCCACACCGAAGTTTACTAAGAGCGGCTGGGGTTAAAGAAGAAGATATGGACAAACCATTTATCGGTGTATGTAATTCCTACATCGATATCATTCCAGGACATATGCATTTAAATAAGTTTGCAGAAGTTGCAAAAGAAGCGATCCGAGAAGCTGGTGGTATCCCGTTTGAATTTAATACAATTGGTGTTGATGACGGGATAGCGATGGGGCACATCGGAATGCGCTACTCTTTACCAAGTAGAGAAATTATTTGTGACGCAGCTGAAACCGTAATTAATGCTCATTGGTTTGACGGAGTATTTTATATTCCAAACTGTGATAAAATAACTCCAGGAATGCTTATGGCATCGGTTCGTACGAATGTACCATCTGTATTCGTTTCAGGGGGTCCAATGGAAGCTGGAAGGACGAAAGATGGAAAGAGTCTTTCACTAGTATCTGTTTTTGAAGGTGTTGGGGCATTTTCTTCAGGAAGTATGACTCGTGAAGAATTATTAGAAATTGAGCAATCAGCATGTCCGACCTGTGGTTCTTGTTCGGGAATGTTTACAGCAAACTCTATGAACACATTAATGGAAATGCTTGGAGTTGCTCTTCCAGGAAACGGAACACTCGTAGCAACATCTGAAGGCCGACACCAATTAATTAAAGATGCAGCTAAACATTTAATGACTTTAATTGAAAAAGACATTCGTCCTCGTGATATTATCACAAAAGATGCGATTGATGATGCATTTGCGCTAGATATGGCAATGGGTGGTTCGACGAATACGGTTCTACACACATTAGCGATTGCAAATGAAGCTGAAATTGAGTATAACATTAGTGATATTAATAAAGTGGCGGAACGAGTACCGTACCTAAGTAAAATTAGTCCGGCTTCTGATTATTCTATGGATGATGTTCATAAAGCAGGTGGAGTTAGTGCCATCATTAAAGAGCTATGTAAAATTGATGGAGCTATTCACCCGGATCGTATAACAATTTCTGGGAAGACTATTTATGAAACAGTAAAAGATGCAGAAATTACAAATGATGATGTCATCCGTCGAAAAGATAATCCGTATAGTCCAGTTGGTGGTTTATCCGTATTATTCGGAAATCTAGCACCAGATGGTGGAGTTATAAAAGTCGGTGCAGTTGATCCTTCGATTAAAGTGTTTGAAGGAGAGGCAATCGTCTATAATTCACAGGATGAAGCAATTGAAGGAATTAATAATGGGGATGTAAGAGAAGGCCACGTTGTCGTTATTCGATACGAAGGACCAAAAGGTGGACCAGGAATGCCTGAAATGTTAGCACCGACCTCATCGATTGTAGGACGAGGGCTAGGAACGAAGGTTGCACTTATAACAGATGGTCGTTTCTCTGGCGCTTCAAGAGGAATTTCAATTGGCCATATTAGTCCAGAAGCAGCTGAAGGCGGTCCGATCGCATTCGTTGAGAATGGAGATAAAATCACGCTCGATTTAATCAATCGGACGATCACACTCAATGTTGATGACGTAGAGCTAGCAAATAGAAAAGAAAACTGGCAAGAACCAGAACCAAAAGTGAAAAAAGGGTACTTAGCTCGCTACTCCAAGCTAGTTACTTCTGCTAACACTGGTGGAATTATGAAAATATAAACGCTAGAAAAAATAAATACTATGATAAAAACGTTGAAGAGGAAAAGTAATTGATAAGGATTAGCATCCACAGAGAGCCGTATGTGCTGAGAGGCGGCGATGCTCCTATCGACGAACTCACCTCGGAGTGCCAATTCGAACGTAAGCAAGTAGGGTTGGTCGGGTGTACACTGCACTCGTTATTAAAACTGGATGTAGGTCTTACTTACGTTCATAAGGTGGCATTTGCAAAAATGTCATAAAAAAGGGTGGTACCGTGGAAAGAAAACATCTTTTCACCCCTTCTGCTAGGACCAATAGGTTGGTTCATTGATGGGGTGAGAAGGTGTTTTTTATTTGTTAACTAAGAAAGTCTAACTTTCTTACAATATAGATTTATATGTAAAATGTCAGTCAAATAATTCAACTGGTAGTAAGGAGGAAGAAAAGTGAGTACCAAGTTGAGAAACAAAGATCTTTCAGTAGTAGAGGAGAAGCAACCATTATCAGGGTCTAGTATGTTAATTAAAGCACTAGCTAAAGAAGGTGTTGATGTCATCTTTGGTTACCCTGGAGGGGCGATTTTACCGACATATGATGAAATCTATAAGTCAGGTATTCGTCATATTTTAGCCCGCCATGAACAAGGAGCAATTCACGCAGCAGAAGGGTACGCAAGAGTTTCAGGGAAGCCAGGAGTTTGTATTGTTACCTCAGGACCTGGAGCAACGAATGTTGTTACTGGAATTGCAGATGCAATGATTGACTCATTGCCACTTGTTGTTATTACTGGCCAAGTTGCTACTTCGGTAATAGGGACAGATGCTTTCCAAGAAGCTGACATGATTGGTATTACTATGCCGATCACAAAGCATAATTTTCAGGTAAGAACGGTGGAAGACCTTCCTAGAATAATGAAAGAAGCATTCCACATTGCTACAACAGGGCGACCAGGCCCAGTCCTTATCGATTTACCTAAGGATGTTTCTGTTGCGACAGGCATTTTTGATTACGATAAAGAGGTCGATTTACCAGGCTATCAACCAACAGTAATCCCAAATAAATTGCAAATTAGAAAGCTTTCAGAAGCAGTAGCAGAAGCGAAAAAGCCTTGTATTTTATCTGGGGCAGGTGTCCTTCATGCACATGCTTACGATGAATTGTTTGAATATGCTGAGAGAATGCGTATTCCTGTTGCAAGTACTTTACTTGGACTTGGTGCTTTCCCAGGTGAACACGAACTATTCTTAGGAATGGCAGGTATGCATGGAACATACGCTGCAAACATGGCCATTCATCAGAGTGACTTACTGATAAGTATTGGGGCACGTTTTGATGACCGCTTAACTGGAGCATTACAGCATTTTGCACCAAATGCAAAGATTGCACACATTGATATCGACCCAGCTGAGATTGGTAAGAACATCGAAACGCATATCCCAGTTGTGGGTGATGCAAAGGAAGCTTTGAAAATGCTTCTTGAGGAAAAAGGAGCAGCAGGAGAGACAGAGGTATGGTTAGCTGAGTTAGACAAGATGAAAACAGAATATCCACTTTGGTACAAAGAAGATGACCAAACGATTAAGCCACAAAAACTTATGGAATTAATCTTTGAAGTAACTAATGGTGAGGCAATTGTTACAACAGATGTGGGTCAACATCAAATGTGGGCAGCGCAATATTACAAGTTTAATAAGCCGAACCGTTGGGTTACATCAGGTGGATTAGGAACGATGGGCTTTGGTTTTCCAGCAGCAATTGGAGCACAATTTGCAGAACCTGAAACACCAGTTGTGTCAATCTTAGGAGATGCAGGGTTCCAGATGACAGCTCAAGAGCTTTCCATTCTTCAAGACTTAAATTTACCAGTGAAGATTATTATCGTAAACAATTCATCACTTGGTATGGTTCGTCAATGGCAGCAGCTTTTTTATGAGGAACGTTATTCTAACTCGGTTTTCAATACACAACCAAACTTTGTGAAGCTAGCAGAAGCTTACGATGTGAAGGGAATGCGTATTGATAAAGTCGAGGATGTAAGAGGGGCTTTAGAAGAGGCACTTGCGCATAATGGCCCAGTATTAATGGACTTTAGAGTGACTCAAGTGGAAAACGTATATCCAATGATTGCGCCTGGTAAAGGACAGCATGAAATGGAGGGAATTAAACCATGAAACGAACAATAACTGCTCTTGTAAATAATACGTCTGGGGTTCTTAATCGTATTACAGGCTTATTTGCTAGACGTAATTTTAATATCGAAAGTATCACAGTTGGTGTTACGGAAAATCCATCCATTTCAAGAATGACATTTGTCGTTGTTGTAGATACGATTGGAAGCATTGATCAAGTAATTAAACAATTAAATAAACAAGTGGATGTTCTAAAGGTAAGAGATATTACTGATGAACAAACAGTTGCTAGAGAGCTGGCGTTAATAAAAGTAGGTGTTACTCCTCAACAACGAGGGGAATTAGCGGCTTTAGTAAATCCATTTAGAGCTTCGATCATTGACGTTGGCCGTGAAAACATGACAATAGAAATTACTGGAGATCATGAAAAAGTAGAGGCGTTATTAGACCTCTTAAGACCATACGGCATTCAAGACCTTGCCCGTACTGGTATCACTGCACTTAAGCGAGGAACGAAAAGATCTCTTGATACAAACCGAATCACACTAATTAATTAATATTAATTAATATAAAATCTAAAATAACATTAAAAGAGGAGAGATTTATTATGGCAAACATCTATTATAACGGAGATATCAACGAAGGCGTATTACAAGGAAAAACTGTAGCAATTATCGGATATGGTTCACAAGGTCATGCTCATGCGCAAAATTTACGTGAGAGTGGAGTAAGTGTTGTTGTAGGTTTACGTCCAGGGAAATCTTTTGATCAAGCAGTAAATGATGGATTCGAAGTACTTACAGTTCGTGAAGCAGCTGCAAAAGCAGAAGTTATTATGATCCTTCTTCCAGATGAAAATCAACCGAAAGTATATAAAGAGTCTATTGAACCAGAATTAACAGCGGGTAAAGCATTAGTATTCGCTCATGGCTTTAACGTTCACTTTAACCAAATTCAACCACCACAAGATGTGGATGTATTCTTAGCTGCACCAAAAGGACCAGGACATCTAGTTCGCCGTACGTATACAGAAGGTGCTGGTGTACCAGGACTTATCGCTGTATACCAAGATGCTACAGGCCAAGCAAAAGAGCTTGCATTAGCATATGCAAAACAAATTGGTTCAGCTCGCGGTGGAGTAATTGAAACTACATTCCAAGAAGAAACTGAAACAGACCTTTTCGGTGAGCAAGCAGTACTTTGTGGTGGAACTTCAGCGCTAGTAAAAGCTGGATTTGAAACGTTAGTAGAAGCTGGTTATCAGCCAGAGGTAGCATATTTTGAGTGCCTACATGAGTTGAAATTAATCGTTGACTTAATGTACGAAGGTGGACTAGAAGGTATGCGCTATTCAATCTCTGATACAGCACAATGGGGCGATTTTGTTGCAGGACCACAAATTGTAACAGAAGATACGAAAAAAGCAATGAAATCAATCTTAAGTGATATCCAAACTGGTAAATTTGCTAAAGGATGGATCTTAGAAAACCAAGCAAATCGTCCAGAATTCACAGCAATCAATGAAAGTGAGAAAAAACATCCAATTGAAGTGGTTGGACGCGAGCTTCGTGAAATGATGCCTTTCGTCAAGGCCAAATCAAAAGGAGTGGTAGGTAGTGCGAAAAATTGATGTATTCGATACAACTTTAAGAGACGGAGAGCAGTCCGCAGGAGTTAATTTAAACTTTGAAGAAAAATTAGAGATTGCAAAGCAGTTAGAACGACTTGGGGTAGATATTATCGAAGCTGGTTTTCCAGCTTCATCCCCAGGCGATTTTAAGTCTGTTAAGGCGATTGCAGACCTTGTAAAAGGAAGCTCAGTAACTGGGTTATCACGTAGTATTCAATCTGATATTGATGCTGCGTGGGAAGCATTAAAAGGTGGAGTTGACCCTAGAATTCACGTATTTCTTGCGACATCACCTATTCATATGAAACATAAACTTCGTATGACTCCAGATCAAGTTATTGAAAATGCTGTTGCATCTGTGAAATATGCAGCACAAAAATTTCCGAAAATTCAGTGGTCTGCAGAAGACGCCTGTCGCTCTGATTTAGATTTTCTTGTTCGTATTATCGAGCAAGTCATAGATGCAGGTGCTTCCGTCATTAACATCCCAGATACAGTCGGATATATCACTCCGAAAGAAATTACGTATATTTTTAGTTATTTAAAAGAAAATGTCCCGAATATGCATAAAGCAAAACTTTCAACGCATTGCCATGATGATTTAGGGATGGCAACGGCAAACTCACTTGCAGCTATTGAAGCAGGTGCAGATCAAGTCGAAGGAACGATTAATGGAATTGGAGAGCGAGCAGGAAATGCTTCTTTGGAGGAAGTAGCTGTTGCTCTTCATATACGAAATGATTTTTATAAAGCGAATACTAGACTTACTTTAAAAGAAGTAAAACGAACAAGTTCTCTAGTTAGCAAGTTAACGGGGATGGTTGTTCCGAATAATAAGGCGGTAGTTGGAAACAATGCATTCGCTCACGAATCAGGTATTCACCAAGATGGGGTCCTTAAAGAGAAAACAACGTATGAAATTATTACCCCAGAGCTTGTTGGAGTATCTTCTAATCGTATGGTACTTGGAAAACACTCAGGTCGTCATGCATTTAAAGACAAAATTAGAGAGCTTGGTTATACAGCTACTGACGAGCAAATTAATAAAGTCTTTAAAGCATTTAAGGAACTTGCAGATAAGAAGAAAGAAATCACAGAAGATGATATTTTTGCTCTTATGACAGAAGAGAAAATAGGTGAGGCTGTTCAATACTATGAAGTTGATAGTTTACAGGTGAATTACGGAACAGCGAATATCCCTACAGCAACGATCACAATGAAAATGCCTGATGGAGAAGTCGTTCAAGAAGCTGCGACAGGTTCAGGAAGTGTTGAAGCGATTTACAACACACTTGAACGAATTATTTCTTCACCAATACAGCTATTAGATTATCGAATTCAATCGATTACTGGTGGTAGAGATGCATTAGCAGAAGTGTATGTTAAAGTTCGCTTTGATGGTATAGAGACGAGCGGGCGTGGAACTGCACACGACGTACTCGAGGCATCTGCAAGAGCTTATATCAACGCTGTCAATCGTGTGTTAAATCGAAAGTCACGAGAACTAGATCCAGTACAGCAATAAAGTTGTCAATGGGTTAATGAGTGGGAGATGAGTAACTTGAATAAAAAGATTACAGTTTTACCTGGTGACGGAATTGGCCCTGAGGTGATCCAAGGGGCTATCCAAGTTTTAGATGTGATTGCTGAAAAATATAACCATAAATTTGAATATACGTACGCTAAAATCGGTGGTAATGCTATCGATGATTGTAATACTCCACTTCCACAGGAGACAATTGATACTTGCAAAGCAAGTGACGGAGTTCTACTCGGTGCAGTCGGTGGACCGAAATGGGATACACTTCCTGGTCATATGAGGCCTGAAAAAGGGTTACTTGGTATTCGTAAAGAGTTAGATCTTTTTGCCAATTTACGCCCTGTTACAGCCCACGATAGTTTAGCGGACTCTTCAACATTAAAAAGAGAAGTCATCGATGGGGTAGACTTAATGATTGTTCGCGAATTGACAGGTGGTTTATATTTCGGGGAGCCACGTGAACGCCGTGAAGAAGGCGAAGATCTTGTTGTCGTCGATACACTAGCTTACAAACGTAGTGAAATCGAACGTATCATGAAGCAAGGTTTTGAATTAGCAAGAGTGCGAAATAAAAAATTAACATCAGTAGATAAAGCGAACGTACTAGAATCTAGTCGGGTTTGGCGTGAAGTTGCTATTGAAGTAGGCAAAGATTATCCAGATGTTGAACTTGATCATATGCTCGTAGATAATGCGGCGATGCAATTGATCCGTAATCCAAAGCAATTTGATGTCATCGTGACAGAAAATATGTTTGGCGATATTTTAAGTGATGAAGCTTCGATGCTAACAGGTTCGCTTGGTATGCTACCTTCAGCCAGTATTGGAAGTGGTGGACCAGGATTATATGAACCGATTCATGGTTCTGCACCTGACATTGCAGGTCAAAATAAAGCAAATCCACTTGCTACGATTGCATCAGTTGCAATGATGCTAAAATACTCATTTGGCATGATTGAAGAGGCGAATGCAATCGATCAAGCAATAAATGATGTACTCGAAGCAGGCTATCGTACAGGAGACATTGCTAGAGCAGGTGAGGAGATTCTTTCAACTACAGAAATGACAGCAAAAGTGATTGAACTGATTAAAGGGGAAGGAAGAGGAGAATGACACCAAAAACAATTATTGAAAAGATTTGGGAAAACCATACCGTTTTAAACGAGCCGGGTAAACCAAATCTATTATATATTGATTTGCATATGGTTCATGAAGTTACTTCACCGCAAGCGTTTGAAGGACTTCGTATCAATGGTCGCAAAGTTCGGCGTCCAGATTTAACGTTTGCAACGATGGATCACAATGTGCCTACAGTTGATCGTCTCAACGTAACAGATCCAATTGCAAAAAAACAAATGGAAACGTTAGAAAACAATTGTAATGAGTTTGGTATTACGGTCGCTGGAATCGATAGTCCTGATAATGGGATCGTTCATGTAATTGGACCAGAACTTGGTTTAACTCAACCTGGGAAAACGATCGTTTGTGGTGATAGTCATACAGCAACTCACGGAGCCTTCGGTGCACTAGCGTTTGGTATCGGTACAAGTGAAGTTGAACACGTGTTAGCAACACAAACATTATGGCAAAGTAAACCAAAAACGATGGAAGTTCGTGTCAATGGACGTCTATCTCAAGGAATTACGGCGAAAGATGTTATTTTGGCAATAATCGCTAAGTTTGGCGTTGATTTCGGGACAGGTTATGTTATGGAATATACAGGTGATGCGATCCACGGAATGACGATGGAAGAGCGTATGACGATCTGTAACATGTCGATTGAAGCTGGTGCAAAAGCAGGACTGATTAGCCCTGACCAAGTAACATATGACTATTTAAAAGGTCGTGAGTATGTTCCACAAGGTGAAGAGTTCGAAAAGGTAGTTGAAAAATGGGAAGCATTGGCAACAGATGAAGGTGCAGTTTATGACAAATCAGTTGTTATTGATGCAGAAGAAATTCAACCGATGGTTACATGGGGAACTAACCCTGCGCAAGGAATTGGTATTCATCAACCGATCCCAAGTCCAGAAGATGTAAATGCAACATCTGAGAAAAAAGCAATTGAACAAGCGCTTGAGTATATGGGACTAGAGCCAGGAACAAAAATGTCAGAAGTTGCTATTCAACATGTTTTTATCGGCTCATGTACGAACTCAAGAATGAGTGATCTTCGCGCTGCTGCTGCAGTTGCAAAAGGAAGAAAAGTAGCAGAAGGTGTTCGTGCAATTGTCGTACCTGGATCACAAAAAATTAAACAACGAGCAGAAGAAGAAGGATTAGATAAAATCTTTATCGAGGCTGGTTTCGAGTGGCGTGAATCTGGATGTAGTATGTGTTTAAGTATGAATCCTGATTTCGTTCCTGAAGGTGAGCGTTGTGCTTCAACTTCTAACCGTAACTTTGAAGGACGCCAAGGTAAGGGAGCAAGAACTCATCTTGTCAGTCCAGCAATGGCAGCTGCAGCAGCCATTAATGGGAAATTTGTCGATGTAAGAACACTAGAAAAATCTCCAGTTTAATAGGATTTCAGTTAGTAGTTGGATAAATACTTATCAATGTAAATGAGGTGGAATTTATGGAACCAATCGTAGTTCATACAGGAAAAGCAGCTGGAATGAACCGAGTCAATGTCGATACAGACCAAATCATTCCTAAGCAGTTTTTAAAACGTATTGAACGTACTGGTTTTGGAAAATTTTTATTTTTCGACTGGCGCTATAATGCTGATGGAACGGACAATCCGGACTTTGAATTAAATCAGCTTCATAATCAAGAGTCAACGATTTTAGTAGCTGCTCATAATTTTGGCTGTGGTTCGTCTCGTGAACATGCACCGTGGGCATTACAAGATTACGGATTTAAAGTCATCATCGCACCAAGCTTTGCAGATATTTTTTATAATAACTGTTTTAAGAATGGCATTTTACCTATTCGTCTAGATGAAAATCAAGTTTATGAATTAATTGAAAAGGCGAATAAAGATGTTTATGAACTTACCGTGAATTTAAAAGAGCAAAAAATAACAGATGCCGATGGTTTTGAAGCTTCCTTTGACATCGATCCTTATTGGAAAGAAATGCTTTTAAATGGATGGGATGAAATTGGATTAACGCTACGTTATGAAGATAAAATTACAGAATACGAAAAAGCAAATGCATAATTGATGAGTAGAGGATGACTCAAATCAAAGTGAAATGCACTTCATGATAAAATATAAGCTGCTGGTCAAACTCATCAGCAACTATGTTTTGAAAAGATTGGGGAGCACGCTGGCTGAGTCATCCTCTATCTATTATTATTCTTAGCGATATCGAACGAAAGAGTAATAGATTGGATAAAAAAATCAGATTAAAGGAAAAATAAATGCTAATACCAATACTAATAAGGATCCTAAAATGGATTTAAAACGCATATTTATGTAACCGCTTCCAATGTGTTGTATAGATATACGATATTCTTCTAAAATCTGAATTTCATTAGAGTTAAGGTTAAGGTGAAACCTGGATTTTAAACCATTATCTACTAGAGAAGGTTTGTATTTCACCCTATGAACTGTTAGACTTATTAGTAAATGATCAATTTTCCAAGAGTGGAGCGTTCATATGAATGATGAAACGAAAAATAAAGAAAAAAATGTGATTCCATTTCCTGGAGTGGTTGAAAAACTAGTTGAGAAAGGAATGGCTGCTTTAAAGGAAAAACGTCTACAAGATGCACTAGATGATTTTCAACAAGCATTAAAACACGATCCAAACCACCATCAAGCTCGCTATGGAGTAGTTCTTACATATATTGAATTAGGCCAGCTTGACGAAGCTGTTGCTGAAAGTAAACGAATGCTACAGGAAGGAATTGGCGAATATTTTGATGTGTTACAAGTTCACGTATCACTATTAGTTCAACTAGCCTGTTATGAAGAGGTTGTCACGATGTTAGAAGCCGTTTTAGCAGAAGGAAAAGTCCCTTCAAGCCAGGCTGAAACGTTTTATCAATTGCTGCATTTTAGTCGACAAATGAGTGAGGATGATCACATTGTAGACGATACGATGATTAAACTGAAAGAAGCTGATGACGAGCCACCAATTGATCTATTAAACCAATTAGATGATTCAAATGTAAAAATACAATGGGCTGCCATTCAAAAATTAAAAAAACATAATCATCCTCTTGTCTTTGAAAAGTACATAGAATATCTTAAAGATGAAGAAAAAGATCTTGTTCTTAAAACCTTTATACTTCAAAATTTGAAAGATAAAAATGTAGAAGGACAAGTTGAAATTCGTAAATTAGGTCAAGTCGAATACATAAATCCACAAGAGTTGAATGATTTGTTTGAAAACCCATTTGGTCAAAAAGTAGCTACTATTATTACATACCATTTAGAACAAGAAAATCCGAGCTTAAAAGAAATGGTTCTACAGCTATGGTGGCAATATTTATTTGCGCTCGTACCTTTTTCTCCAAATCCAAAAGATGAATACATATGGGCAGGTGCTGTCCATTTAGTAGTTATGGAAAGTTTAGGTTCGGAGTTTGATGAAAAAGAAATTTCTGATCAATATAATGTAAATGTAAATGAGTTAGTTATGGCCGCTAATGAGCTCGTGGCCGTTGAAGAGCAGGTATTTCAAGGGATTGAGTTGTAATCGCCATTGAACTTTTCTTGAAATGCGTTACTATTATGTTATAATAGAATGGTTGTCAAGTATATATAATAGTCGGAATGAATGTTATTTGAAGTTGGAGGGAAATAATTAATGACTGCTAAATGGGAAAAACTAGAAGGTAACAACGGTGTCTTAACTGTAGAAGTTGACGCTGAAAAAGTAGATGTCGCTTTAAACGAAGCATTTAAAAAAGTAAGTAAAAAAGTAAACGTTCCTGGTTTCCGTAAAGGGAAAATTCCTCGTTCGTTATTCGAACAACGTTTTGGTGTAGAATCATTATACCAAGATGCATTAGATATTTTATTGCCTGAAGCATATATGGGTGCAGTACAAGAAACTGGAATTGAACCAGTAGATCGTCCTGACATTGATATTGAGCAAATGGAAAAAGGCTCAAACCTTATCTTTACAGCTAAAGTGGTAGTTAAGCCTGAAGTACAACTTGGTGACTACAAAGGCTTAGAGGTAGAAGCTGTTGATGCAACAGTTACAGACGAAGATGTAGAGGCAGAATTAAAGCAACTACAAGAGCGTCAAGCAGAGCTTGTTGTTGTTGAAGATGGTACTGTTGGTGAAGGTGATACAGCGGTTATTGATTTTGAAGGATTTATAGATGGAGAAGCATTCGAAGGTGGAAAAGGCGATAATTATCCATTAGAAATTGGTTCTAATCAATTTATTCCAGGATTTGAAGAACAGTTGATTGGGTTAAAGTCTGGTGAAGAGAAAGACGTAGAAGTGTCATTTCCAGAAGAATACCATTCAAAGGATTTAGCTGGAAAGGCTGCTACTTTCAAAGTAACAGTTCATGAAATTAAGCGTAAAGAACTTCCAGAGCTAAATGATGAGTTTGCTAAAGATGTAGATGAAGAAGTGGAAACACTTGAAGATTTAAAGAAAAACATCAAAGAAAAACTGGAAAAAGATAAAGCGCAACAAGCTGAGAACCAAAAGCGTGATAGTGTTGTTGAAAAAGCAGCAGAAAACGCAACAGTTGATATTCCAGCTGCGATGATTGAAACAGAAACTGATCGTATGCTTCAAGAGTTTGGACAACGCCTGCAAATGCAAGGAATGAACCTTGAAATGTATGCTCAATTTACAGGAACTGATGAAGCTGGTATGCGAGAACAGTTCAAAGCAGATGCTGAGAAACGAGTAAAAGTGAACTTAACATTAGAGGCAATTGCTCAAGCGGAAAACATCGAAGTTTCAGAAGAAGATGTTGAAAAAGAGCTTGAAAAAATGGCTGAGATGTACAAGCGTTCTGTAGAAGAAATTAAGTCTCTTCTTGCCGCTCAAGGTGGTACTAACGCAATTAAGGAAGACTTAAAAGTGCAAAAAGCAGTTGAGTTGCTAGTTGAAAACAGCAAAATTGTAGCATAATAAAGATGATCAAACAAGGCGCGAAGTTTCGTGCCTTGTTTTACATATCTACAGCCTTATAAAAATACAATGAAACGAAGTATGATTTTTGTCTTAGTTGAACAAGATGAATAGAAACGTCTCCTACATCAACTAATGGCTATACATATTTTTAAAACGGTAATACTAAGAAAGAGGATTTTTCATCATCAATCTTGAATGTACTAATAGCATAGAAATTTCAATCAACATCAATTTGTAAGGCAACTTCTTTTCGTTCAATACATAAGCTTTACTATTAACGCTTACTTATCATTTTGTGTTACAATGCTATACATAATTGGGGTAAATAGAGAATTTCTATAAAAATTACACTTATTTGATGACCTTTTTAGATTGAACAATCTTATTCATTCGTTGGCTATTGACGATTGTTATCGGTGAGCTAATAAATGGGAAAGGGCTTCTAAGTGGTACAATTCTGTAAGGGGTGATACGATGTTTAAATTTAATGATGAAAAAGGACAGTTGAAATGTTCTTTTTGTGGAAAAACACAAGATCAAGTTCGTAAACTAGTCGCAGGACCAGGCGTATATATATGTGATGAATGTATCGAATTATGTACGGAGATCGTAGAAGAAGAATTAGGGACAGAAGAAGAAGTTGAGTTTCAAGAAGTTCCTAAGCCTCATGAAATCCGTGAAATTTTAGATGACTATGTCATTGGTCAAGATCATGCGAAAAAATCTCTTTCTGTAGCTGTATATAATCATTACAAACGTATTAATTCACTCGGCAAATCAACAGAAGAAGTTGAATTAGCCAAAAGTAATATTGCGCTAATTGGCCCTACAGGTAGTGGTAAAACGTTGCTTGCACAAACGTTAGCGCGAATTTTAAATGTTCCTTTTGCAATCGCAGATGCAACTTCATTAACTGAGGCAGGTTACGTAGGGGAAGATGTTGAGAACATTCTTTTGAAGTTAATTCAAGCAGCAGATTATGACGTGGAGAAAGCAGAAAAAGGAATAATTTATATTGATGAGATTGATAAAGTAGCACGTAAATCAGAAAACCCATCCATTACTCGTGATGTTTCTGGTGAAGGTGTTCAACAAGCATTACTCAAAATTCTTGAAGGAACGACAGCTAGTGTGCCTCCACAAGGTGGAAGAAAGCATCCGCATCAAGAATTCATTCAAATTGATACGACAAATATTTTATTTATTTGTGGTGGAGCATTTGATGGCATTGAACAAATTATTAAACGACGCTTAGGTAAAAAAGTGATTGGTTTTGGCTCAGACACGAAACAGGAGGACTTAAAACCAGGTGAATATTTGACCAAAGTTCTTCCAGAAGACTTATTACGTTTTGGCTTAATTCCAGAGTTTATTGGTCGGTTGCCGGTTATCTCAAGTTTAGAGCCTTTAGATGAAGGAGCGCTTATTGAAATTTTAACAAAGCCGAAAAACGCATTAGTTAAACAATATCAAAAATTGTTAGAGATGGATGAAGTAGAACTTGAATTCACAGAAGAAGCGTTGAGTGCAATTGCAAAAAAAGCAATTGAAAGAAAAACAGGTGCTCGCGGTCTTCGTTCGATTATTGAAGGAATTATGCTTGATGTCATGTTCGATTTGCCATCACGAGAAGATATTGCAAAATGTGTCATTACGAAAGAAGCCGTAGAAGACAATCAAATGCCAAAACTCCTTACAAAAGACGGAAATGAAATCGAAGTTCCTAAAGAAAGTGCATAAAGAGAAAGAGCAGAAGCTGGCATTTTTACGTCAGCTTCTTTTGATTTATCCCGGTGTCAGGCACCTTTTACGGAGTACAGTGTTAATGGTGCCTGACACTGTATTAACAGAAATAGGCAAGTTTTTTTGTGTTTACCCCTACACTCATCAGGCATACTAAAAGAAAATGGCATACATAAAACAGGGGGGTACTCAGATGAATTGGACAGGAATAGCACTGTTAATACAATTAGTTTTCGGAATGATTATTGGCCTCTACTTTTGGAATTTATTAAAAAGTCAACGCAATCAAAAAACATCAGTGGATAAAGAGTCTCGTAAAGAAATGGAGCATTTAAGAAAACTGAAATCAATAACATTAAGTGAACCTTTGTCAGAACGAGTTCGTCCTGGAAATTTTGATGAAATTGTAGGGCAAAAAGAAGGTATCCGAGCATTAAGAGCTGCTCTATGTGGTCCCAATCCTCAGCATGTAATCGTTTATGGGCCTCCAGGGGTCGGGAAAACCGCTGCAGCCCGCCTCGTTTTAGAAGAAGCAAAGAAAAATGAAAAAACACCTTTTAAACAAGATGCTGTGTTCGTAGAATTAGACGGTACGACTGCAAGGTTTGATGAGCGAGGAATTGCGGATCCTTTAATAGGTTCAGTTCACGATCCAATCTATCAAGGAGCCGGTGCAATGGGGCAAGCGGGGATTCCGCAACCTAAACAAGGGGCGGTTACAAAAGCTCATGGTGGTGTGTTATTCATTGACGAAATAGGAGAACTACATCCAATCCAATTAAATAAATTATTAAAAGTACTAGAAGACCGTAAAGTATTTTTAGAAAGCGCTTATTATAATGAAGACAATCAAAATATTCCAAGACATATTCATGAAATTTTCCAAAAAGGACTTCCCGCGGACTTTCGATTAATTGGCGCAACAACAAGAAATCCGCAAGAGCTTCCACCAGCATTGCGCTCGCGGTGTCTAGAAGTTTATTTTAGAGCATTAACTCAAGAAGAGATTGTAACAATTGCCAAAAAAGCTGTTAATAAAATTGGCTATGAAGTAGAAGAAGGTGTGCTTGAAAAAATTGGTGGTTATGCGACAAATGGACGTGAAGCTGTAAATGTTATTCAAATCTCAGCAGGTATTGCTACCGGCGAAGATAGAAGATTAATCACGCTTGCAGATGTTGAATGGGTCATTCAATCAAGTCAATTATCTCCTCGACCAGAACGCAAAATTTACCCAGAGCCACAAGTGGGTATCGTTAATGGTTTAGCAGTATTTGGTCCTAACCTCGGGGCGTTAATGGAAATCGAAGTAAATGTTATTTCCGTATCTAAAGGTAAAGGCACGATTAACGTAACTGGAATAGCTGAAGAGGAGAGTACTGGAAGCCAAGCAAGATCCATTCGTCGAAAGAGTATGGCTAAAGGCTCTGTTGAAAATGTTGTTACGGTACTAAGAAAGATGGGAATTCCTACAAATGATTATGACATCCATGTGAATTTTCCAGGGGGGACACCAGTTGATGGACCTTCTGCAGGTATAGCCATTGCAACAGGTATATATTCAGCAATTAAAGAAATAAAAATTAATAACAAAGTAGCGTTAACCGGTGAGCTTGGCATTCACGGAACAGTGAAACCAATTGGTGGCGTTGTTGCAAAAGTAGAAGCGGCTATCCAAGCAGGCGCTGAAATCGTGATTATACCAAAAGATAATGAGCAAGCTATTTTAAAGGAATTAGGAGAAGTCAATATCCTTCCTGTTTCCACGATTGAAGAAGTATTTGATATAGCACTACTACAGGAAAATACAGAAGAAGAAGTCATTCCTGCAAGCGGGGCTATTGCCTCTCCAGCTGCTTCAGTCTAACAGAATAAAAGGTGTCTGACTCCTTTAATGGAGGAAGGTGTCAGGCACCTTTAATGAGGTAAAGAGATGACTTTTGTTAGGGTGAAGTTTAAAGAAGCAAATAAGTCATCAGCCGCTCCTTCATTTGTACATAGATCCACATGAACTAAGATTAGACAAAGATAAGGCAATAGGATAGAATTGTATAAAGAAATCTTGGTAAACATTTCTACATATTTTTTAGTAATTAAGAACTAATCCTATCGTTCATTGTGAACATCTCCATAGGTTTGGGATCGATAAACTATGGTGGTCGGAGGTGCTATTTAATGGTTGAAAAAAATAATAGAATAATTCCACTTTTACCGTTACGAGGACTACTTGTATTTCCAACAATGGTCCTACATTTAGACGTTGGAAGAGAAAAATCCGTCAATGCGTTAGAAAAAGTAATGTTAGAAGATCACGAAATTTTACTTTCAACTCAAAAAGAAATATCAATAGATGAACCAGGTGAGGATGAGATTTATCCGATCGGTACATTGGCTAAAGTAAAGCAAATGTTGAAACTTCCAAACGGTACAATCCGTGTACTCGTTGAAGGACTTCACCGCGCAAAAATTGAACGCTTTACTGAAAATGATGAAATGTTTGAAGTTGAAATCACCCTTCTTGATGAGGAATATATGGAAAATCATCTTGAGGAAAAAGCATTGATGCGAAATACGCTTAATCAGTTTGAACAATATATTAAACTGTCGAAGAAAATCTCAAATGAAACGTTAGCATCAGTTACAGATATTACAGAACCAGAAAGACTTTCAGATGTTATTGCGTCACATTTACCATTGAAAATTGCAGAAAAACAAGAGTTACTTGAGATGACGTCTGTCAAAGGACGTTTAACAAAAATCATTGAAATTTTAAATAATGAGAAAGAAGTGTTAGGTCTCGAGAAAAAGATCGGTCAACGTGTAAAGAAATCTATGGAAAAGACTCAGAAGGAATATTATCTTCGTGAGCAAATGAAAGCTATCCAAAAAGAGTTAGGCGATAAAGAAGGTCGTTCAGGAGAAGTCGCTTCGTTACGCGAAAAAATCATTGAAGCCAATATGCCAGAAAATATTGAAGCTAAAGCATTAAAAGAGTTAGATCGATATGAAAAAATGCCTGCATCATCTGCAGAAAGTTCAGTCATTCGTAATTATATCGACTGGCTATTAAATCTACCATGGACAAGGGAAACTGAAGATTTATTAGATATTAAGCATGCAGAAACCATTTTAAATGAGGATCATTACGGACTTGAAAAAGTAAAAGAACGTGTGCTTGAATATTTAGCGGTACAGCAATTAACGAAGGAATTGAAAGGACCAATCCTTTGTTTAGCTGGCCCTCCAGGAGTCGGTAAAACCTCTTTAGCAAGATCTATAGCCCGTTCACTAAACAGGGAATTTGTTCGGATTTCACTAGGTGGCGTTCGTGATGAGGCAGAAATTCGTGGACACCGTCGTACGTATGTTGGGGCTATGCCTGGTCGAGTGATTCAAGGAATGAAAAAAGCGGGTTCAATTAATCCTGTATTCCTATTAGATGAAATTGACAAGATGGCATCGGACTTTCGGGGAGATCCTTCAGCTGCATTATTAGAAGTATTAGATCCTGAACAAAATAATTCATTTAGTGATCACTTTGTCGAAGAACCGTATAACCTTTCGAAAGTGATGTTTGTAACGACAGCAAACAATATCGGTACGATTCCAGGACCATTACTTGATCGTATGGAAATTATTTCAATTCCTGGCTATACCGAGATAGAAAAACAACATATTGCCAAAGAATATTTATTACCAAAGCAAGTGAAAGAGCACGGACTAACAAAAGGTAAGCTTCAGGTAAAAGATGAAGCGATCTTAAAAGTCATTCGATATTATACAAGAGAAGCTGGAGTCCGTAATCTTGAACGCCAAATGGCGACCTTATGCCGAAAAGCTGCTAAAGTGTTAGTTTCAGGTGATAAGAAGCGAGTCGTTGTGACAGGTAAGACAGTTGAAGAAATGCTCGGAAAACCGAGGTTTAGATATGGAATGGCGGAAGTCGAAGATCAAGTAGGGGCAGCTACAGGCCTTGCGTATACAACTGCTGGTGGCGACACTCTTTCGATTGAAGTATCCGTAGTACCAGGCAAAGGAAGTTTAATCCTAACTGGGAAACTTGGTGACGTTATGAAAGAATCGGCACAAGCAGCATTTAGCTATATTCGCTCACGCTCAACAGAGTTAGAAGTAGATCCTAGCTTCCATGAGAAGAATGATATTCATATCCATGTTCCAGAAGGAGCAACACCGAAAGATGGACCATCAGCTGGAATTACGATGGCAACAGCTCTCGTTTCAGCTCTAACTGGAAGAGTAGTTAAAAAAGAGGTCGGTATGACAGGGGAAATTACCCTACGTGGTCGTGTATTACCAATTGGTGGACTCAAAGAAAAGTCAATGAGTGCCCATAGAGCCGGATTAAAAACGATCATCATACCGAAAGATAATGAAAAGGATTTAGAGGACATCCCACAAAGTGTGCGTGAAGATCTTAATTTTATTGCAGTATCACATTTAGATGAAGTTCTCAAAGTTGCGTTGGGAGAGAAAAAACAAAAATGAAAGTAACTAAAGCAGAATTAGGCACAGTAGCCGTTAAACCTGAACAATATCCAACTACAGACCTACCTGAGTTTGCCTTAGCTGGACGTTCAAATGTCGGAAAATCGTCATTTATTAATAAAATGTTAAATCGAAAAAAACTGGCGAGAACGTCTCAACGACCAGGGAAAACGCAAACACTCAATTTTTATATGATTAATGAAATATTGTACTTTGTGGATGTTCCGGGATATGGATTTGCAAAAGTATCTAAAAAGGACCGTGAAGCTTGGGGCAAAATGATTGAAACTTACATCCAAAGTCGTGAGCAACTAAAAGCTGTCATCCAAATTATTGATATTCGCCACGAGCCTTCAAAGGATGACCGAACAATGTATGAATGGTTGAAGCATTTTGAAATCCCGGTGATCCTAATTGCAACTAAAGCTGATAAAATTCCAAAAGGAAAATGGGATAAACACTGTAAAATTATCCGAGAAGTTCTAAATAAAGACGATAACGATCCACTAATCGTCTTTTCCTCGGAAACAGCCCAAGGAAAAGAAGAAACATGGAATACAATCTTAGGTTATATGAAAAATTAACGATAAATAGCAGTAATAGACGAAAAGCACAAGGATTTTTAGAAATCCTTGTGCTTTTATGAATCAATTACAACTTAGCAGCCATCTTTTAAAGATTAACTTAAGATATATCGGTCTAATTCTAGATATATCAGTTCTAACTGACAATATATCGGTCTAATTCTAGATATATCAGTTCTAACTGACAATATATCGGTCTAACTCACAATATAACAGCCTTATTCCAGATTAACCGCTTGAACTACAAAAAAATATATAATAAGCCAAGTTAAAACACTCTAACTCCCATTTCATCGACCTATACAAAATCATCGTAACCACCAATACTGGGTTACTTTCTACGGAAAATAAGAAACAAACCAATCGCGATTAATAAGAGTGGCCAAAACCCTTCAAAAAAATCGAAAAAGGACATGAACCAATCCATAACATCGGAGGGAAAAAAACCGAAGCCTGAAATAGTAAGAAGAATAATAGCAGGAACAAGACCGTCTCTTTTCGTCCGTAAATATAAAAGCAAAAATGCAACACCGACAATTAAAGTAAACATCGCCCAGTGATGCGGCCAAAAAGAAAACAACACCATCGCATGAAAGTGAACCCCTAAACCGACGAGTAGAAAGCCAGGAAAAATTGTTCCCGAATCATGTCCTAAATACGATTGAAAAAGAAAAGCGATGCCAATTATTAAGAGAATAGAAGGCCAAGTTAATAACTGCTTTGTAAATGGGAAGTCGAACTGCTGAAGAAGAAAGTACAAACCGACACCGATAAAAAGAATGCCAGGAAAAATTCCTTGTTTTTTCATAAAATCACCGACTCCTTTCATATATTCTATTGTGTTTGGATATGCTAGAAATAAATTTACAACTTTTTACTATAACCATAAACTTCTACCAAGTAATCAAGACAATACCATCATAATATCATACGCTTTCATCATCTGTTCACAATTTTTTTTGGTGTAGTAAAAAAAAGCATGTTATAATAAGGACAATGTATGTCGGAAAAGAGAGAGAATTCCCGATAATTTATAGATAGGACGTAGTGGGGGTGAAGTGTTACCATGCATATTTTAGTTGTCGGATTAAATTATAAAACAGCCCCTGTAGAAATTCGTGAACGGTTTGCGTTTCCAGCAGGAGAACTTCCACAGGCGCTTCATCAGTTACGTAACATGAAAAGTATTTTAGAATGTACGATTGTGTCAACCTGTAACCGAACTGAAATTTATGTTGTTTCGGATCAATTGCATACAGGTCGTCACTTTACGAAAGTCTTTTTATCTGAGTGGTTTAATCTAGCGCGTGAAGAATTCACTAGCTATTTAGATATACGTGAAGATGAGCATGCTATAGAACATCTTTTACGAGTAACCTGTGGATTGGATTCTATGATTTTAGGGGAAACTCAAATTCTTGGGCAAATCAAAGACAGCTTTTTATTAGCACAAGAAAATGGCGCAACAGGAACGATTTTTAACCACTTATTCAAACAAGCAGTGACACTTGCAAAACGTGCTCATTCTGAGACTGAGATCGGAAATAATGCAGTTTCTGTTAGCTATGCGGCAGTTGAATTAGGTAAAAATATTTTTGGTGATTTTAAAAACAAACACGTGCTAATCCTTGGCGCAGGGAAAATGAGTGAACTAACGGCCAAGCATTTACATGCAAACGGGGCAAGTCAGATCACGGTTATTAACCGCACAGAAGCGAAGGCTGCAGAGTTAGCAGAACGTTTCTTAGGAACATCTCGTCCGATGGAACAGTTAGTAGACGCCCTTATTGATGCTGATATTTTAATTAGTTCTACTGGAGCAAAAGACTATGTGATTACACCAAGTGTTGCGAAACATGCGCTGAAAAAACGAAAAGGCCGCCCATTATTTATGGTCGATATCGCTGTACCTCGTGATCTAGATCCAGCCTTGGCTGATTTTGATGATATCTACTTATATGATATCGATGACCTAGAAGGGATTGTACAGTCCAATTTAGCAGAGCGTAAAAAAGAAGCTGAAAAGATTGAACTTATGATTGAAGAAGAAATTGTTGCGTTTAATAATTGGTTAAACACATTAGGTGTTGTTCCGTTAATTTCTGCATTGCGAACAAAAGCATTAGCCATTCAAGCTGAAACAATGGACAGCCTTGTTCGAAAACTTCCAGATTTAACAGAACGTGATAAAAAAGTGTTAAGTAAGCATACAAAAAGTATCATCAATCAATTACTAAAAGAGCCAATTACTAGAGTGAAAGAACTAGCTGGTGAAGAAGATGCGACACGTTCGCTTGAATTATTTATGAAGATTTTTGCACTTGAAGAAGAATTAGCGGAGCAAAAAATAAAGGAAGAAGAAAAGCTGCGTATTGAAATGGCTGAACTTCAGTGGGATAAGAAGAAAACTGAAGTTGCACAATATACAAATGTAAAAGGTGTTGCTGTACGCTCCTAAGGAGGAGTCTTCGTTTGATCAGTTTAAATTGGATGTATCTTTTAACGGTTATTTTATATAGTTTGAGTGTCTTAGGATACTTCTTTGATTTCATACAAAACAACCGGAAGGTCAACCAAATGGCCTTCTGGTTGCTTTCTATTGTCTGGGTTTTACAAACCTCTTTTTTTATTTTACGAACGCTAGAAGTTAATCGCTTTCCAGTTCTTACAACATTTGAAGGGCTATTTTTTTATGCTTGGCTTCTCGTTACGTTATCACTAATCATTAATTGGCGCTTTCGAGTAGACTTTCTCGTCCTTTTTACGAATGTAGTCGGTTTTATTTTAATGTCTTTGAGTGTGTTTACACCGACCGGCGATATTCCAGCAGAACTTTCCCAACTATTAATATCTGAGCTATTGATCATACACGTCATACTCATTTTACTTTCATATGCCGCTTTTACATTGTCTTTTGTTTTTGCGCTAATGTATGTCATACAACACCAAATGTTAAAGCGAAAACTTTGGGGAAAGCGTCTTATCCGATTTGGTAACTTAGTAAAGCTAGATAAACTCTCTTATATTAGCGCTCTATTTGCTTTTCCCTTACTGCTTCTTGGAATTATTCTTGGCTTTATATGGGCGTCGATACAGTTAGGGCAACTTCCTTGGCTTGATGCAAAAGTCATTAGCTCACTTATCGTTCTTGCCATGTATGGATATTACTTATATCAACGGGCTGTAAAAAATGCAAAGGGTTATTTAATGGCACTAACGAATATCGCGACCTTTTTACTTGTATTAATTAACTATTTCTTATCAAGTAGTTTTTCAAACTTTCATCTATGGTATTAAATTCAGTATAATGTGTGTAGGAAAACGAACACAATTGGAGGAAACGAATGAGAAAAATAGTGATCGGCTCAAGAAAAAGTCAACTTGCTTTAACCCAAACGAATTGGGTGATCGAGCAATTGAAAAAGACTAAGCTTCCTTATGAATTTGAAGTGAAAAAGATCGTCACAAAAGGTGACCAAATTTTAGATGTTACATTGTCAAAAGTGGGCGGGAAAGGGTTATTTGTTAAAGAAATTGAACAAGCGATGAGCGATAAAGAAATAGATGTCGCTGTTCATAGTATGAAAGATGTACCTTCGGAGTTGCCAGAAGGCTTTACATTAGCTGCAGTAACAAAGCGCGTCGATCCACGTGATGCATTTATTTCAAACGATCATGTTAAACTAGATGAACTTCCTGCAGGTGCGATTGTTGGAACGAGTAGTTTACGTCGGTCAGCACAAATTTTAGCTCATCGCCCAGATTTAGAAGTTCAGTGGATCCGTGGGAATATCGATACAAGACTTCGTAAATTAAAAGAAGAAAACTTCGATGCCATTATTTTAGCTGCTGCAGGGCTAAAGCGTATGGGATGGTCGGATGATGTTGTCACTGAATATTTAGAGCCTGAAATTTGTATCCCTGCTGTTGGTCAAGGAGCATTAGGAATTGAATGCCGCGCAGACGATCAAGAAGTTATTGATCTCTTGCAACATCTAAATGACGAAGTAACAGCACGTACGGTAGCAGCAGAGCGAGCTTTCCTTCATAAAATTGAAGGAGGGTGTCAGGTACCAATTGCTGCTTATGCTACGCTTGAAGAAAATAATAATGTAAAAATTACCGCATTAGTCGGCTCCCCTGATGGTAAAACGATCCTTCATGAAACATTGATAGGAACTCATCCTCAAGATCTTGGAGAGTTAGCCGCTCAAAAGTTACTGGATAAGGGAGCAAAAGACATTTTAACTAAAGTGAAGAAAGAGCTTGATCAATAATGACAGCGGAGCTTCCTCTTGCAGGGGTTACGATCGGAATAACGAGAGCTCAGGAACAGTCTCGCTCTTTGATTCAACGAATAGAAGCACTGGGAGGAACGGCTGTAGCTGTTCCGCTCCTTGCGTTTCAAGCAGCAAAAGATAAGCGTAAAATTTTAGACAAATTGACGCAATTACATACATATGATTGGATCATTCTAACGAGTGCAAATGGTGTCCACTTTTTTCTAAAGGATGTTCAAGAGACGAACATGCTATCTATTTTAGAATCAAAAAAAATAGCTGTTGTTGGAAGAAAAACATCCGCAGTCCTTCAAGACTATGGTATAGAAGCTAATCTACTTCCTAAAAATTTCGTCGCTGAAGATTTATTACAAGAATTACAAGCCAACTTACATAAAACAAGCCGAGTATTAATCGTAAAAGGTAATTTATCACGCGATGTAATCTATGAAGGTCTAAAAAGAAACGGATTTTCCGTTGACGAAATCACAGTCTATGAAACGATTGAAAATGAGGAAGCTGAAGAGAAGCTATTGCAGGTGCTCACTGAACAAAAGCTCGACTATTTTACATTTACTAGTCCATCGTCTGTCAATCATTTTGTTAATATCTTATACAAACATTCAATTCCATTGAAGCACAACCTCACTTTTGTTTGTATTGGCCCGATTACTGCTCAAGCAGCGCAACATGCAAAATTGCATCCACTTCTTGTAGCTGGGGAATATACAACAGAAGGAATGATCCAAGAAATTATTGAACATATTAGGAGGCAAAAACATGTCTGAATTATTTTTCCGTCGCCACCGTAGATTACGTAGTTCTGCTTCAGTTAGATCCATGGTTCGAGAAACACATTTACATACTGAAGATTTAATCTATCCAATATTTGTTGTTGAAGGGAAACAGGTCCGTAATGAAGTTCCATCGATGCCTGGTGTTTTTCATTTATCACTTGATCTTCTAAATGATGAAGTCAATGAAGTCGTCGATTTAGGAATCCCAGCAATTATCGTATTCGGTGTACCGAATGAGAAAGATGATGTCGGGTCATCCGCGTACCATGACCACGGTATTGTTCAAAAAGCGATTCGACAAATTAAAGAAGTACATCCTGATCTAACTGTTATTGCAGATACATGTCTTTGTCAGTTTACGGACCATGGCCATTGTGGTGTGATTGAAGAAGGGAAAATTTTAAATGATCCAACATTAGATTTACTTGCTAAAACAGCCGTTTCTCAAGCTGAAGCAGGAGCTGATATTATTGCACCTTCAAATATGATGGACGGTTTCGTTGCAGCAATACGCCACGGCTTAGATGAAGCTGGATATCATGATGTGCCGATTATGTCCTATGCAGTTAAATATGCTTCTAGCTATTATGGTCCATTCCGTGATGCGGCGCATTCTTCACCAAAGTTTGGAGATCGCAAAACGTATCAAATGGACCCGGCAAATCGACTTGAAGCACTGCGTGAGGCAGAATCAGATATGAATGAAGGAGCTGATTTTCTCATTGTGAAACCAGCTCTATCCTATTTAGATATCATTCGCGAAGTAAAAGATTTTTCAGGATTTCCTATCGTTGCATACAACGTGAGTGGCGAGTATTCGATGATAAAAGCAGCTGCACAAAATGGCTGGATCGATGAGAAGAGCATTGTACTCGAAACGTTAACGAGCATGAAGCGTGCAGGTGCAGACTTAATTTTAACGTACTTTGCAAAAGATGTTGTACGTTGGTTAAATGAAAAATAAACGATAGAGGTGAAGCAATTGAGGACCTATGAAAAGTCACAAGCAGCGTTTTCAGAAGCAAAACCACTAATGCCAGGTGGAGTAAACAGTCCTGTTCGTGCATTTAAGTCAGTAAAGATGGATCCTGTGTTTATGGAACGAGGAGAAGGAGCCCGCATATACGATATCGATGACAATGAGTATATCGATTATGTATTATCGTGGGGACCGCTCATTTTAGGTCATGCTGATGATCAAGTCGTTGAAGCACTTAAAAAATCAGTTGAAAAAGGAACGAGCTTTGGTGCACCAAGTGAGCTCGAAACTAAACTTGCACAGCTTGTTATTGAACGAGTGCCTTCAATCGAAGTCGTACGTATGGTCAACTCTGGAACAGAAGCAACAATGAGTGCGTTACGTCTAGCTCGAGGGTATACAGGAAGAAATAAAATCGTTAAGTTTGAAGGTTGTTATCACGGACATGGTGATTCTTTATTAATTAAAGCAGGTTCTGGAGTTGCAACGCTTGGGTTACCTGATAGCCCTGGAGTTCCAGAAGCAGTAGCTCAAAATACGTTAACGGTTCCTTATAATGATCTAGAAAGCTTGAAATTAGCCTTTGAAAAATTTGGTGATGATATTGCGGGTGTAATTTTAGAGCCTGTCGCTGGAAACATGGGTGTGGTTCCACCAGAGCCTGGATTTTTAGAGGCTGTTCGTGAAATTACACACGACCATGGAAGCTTACTTATATTTGATGAAGTTATGACAGGCTTCCGTGTTGGGTATAACTGTGCACAAGGTGAGTTTGGGATAACTCCGGATTTAACGTGCTTAGGAAAAGTAATTGGTGGCGGCTTACCAGTTGGTGCTTATGGTGGACGTCGTGAAATTATGGAACAAATTGCTCCAGCAGGCCCAATTTACCAAGCTGGAACGTTATCAGGAAATCCACTGGCAATGACGGCTGGATATGAAACATTATCGCAACTGAAGCCTGAACATTATAATGAGTTTAACCGTCTCGGTAAACGACTTGCAGAAGGGCTCTCAGCAGCAGCAACTAAGCATGAGATCCCTCATACTACAAGTCAGGCAGGATCGATGGTTGGATTTTTCTTTACGGATCAGCCTGTGAAGAATTTTGCGACAGCTTCAACATCGAACCTAGATTTTTTTGCTGCTTATTTTAAGGAAATGCTTAATCAAGGTATATCTTTACCGCCTTCACAGTTTGAAGGAATGTTCTTATCGACAAAGCATACGGAAAAAGACATCGATGATACAATTGCAGCAGCAGAAATCGCTTTCTCTAAATTAAAATAGTTCATACAGTCGCTTATATCGAGAGTAAAAGTCCAATTATTAAGCAAAAGCTCAGATTTAGAACTGAGCTTTTGCTTTTTTCAGTGTGATCCATGCGTATTGTACGTAAAGGCTAAATAAAGATGCAGCTAACTCTGAAAATATCAATCTAATTCGGAATATATCGTACCTAATTCAGAATATATCTCATCTAACTCAAAATATATCTCATCTAATTTCAAATATATCAGTCTAACTCTTATTCAAAACTCTATCCACCAAATGAGACCACATTTTAACAAACACTACTAGAGACTGTCACACGGCAGCTATTACTAATTCATCAACCTGCTTCCACTAACGATATTCATCTTTTTATCAATAATAAAAAAATTTTTTTCATAACAAGGAAGGTCTTGTCATACAGTTTAATGTACAGAGCATGAACGTAACTGGGGGTAAACTTTTTGAAACAAGGAGGAACGTCCATTGACACAAGATCATCCATCTAAACTGTCATTTTCCATTGAGGAATCGGTGTGGTTAAATAAAGGGCAAGAAGTCGCAGAGATTTTATCCATGTCACTAGATCCCGAAATCCGCATTGAAGAGAAGAATGACCACGTTGTAATTAAAGGTGGCCTCCGTCTTTATGGAGAATACCGCCCTGTGCAAAATGAAACTGAAGACACAAAAGAGGAAGAAGTTGCTTTTCGTTCATTTGAGGAAGTTACTTTAAATGATCAAAACATCGGTGAAATTAAGCATTTTTTCCCAATTGATGTCACGATTCCACTAAGTCGAATTCAAAACATTGATGATGTTTACGTACAGGTAGAGTCATTTGACTACGACTTACCAGAAAAAAGTTGTTTACAGCTTACAGCAGATGTAGCGATAAGTGGAATGAGTACTCAGCAAGAAGAAGTAAAACGACCAGATTTTCCAACAGAACCAACACTACCCGAGTCCTTTCCACAAATGGAGCGGCCGCCATCTTTTCAACCATTTCCGGCGTTTTCATTTGAGGCAAAAAAGCAAGCAACACCAAATTATCAGGTAGATAGGGAAAAACCTGAAGAAGAAGCAAAAAATGTCGTTCCATTCACTTCAGAGTATGAATCAGGCTATGAAAGACGAAATGGATATACTAACTATTCAGAAACACCTAAATATGAAATTGAAAGTGATGAGCAAACTTATAACCAAGAGCATACTGTACCAAGTCAAGCGCGGGAATCCAATATTGAAGCTAGACCAGAAGTGATAGAACCAAAGGAACCGAGTCCAATTACAAACTTTGTTCCGACTCACTCACGATCGTCTGAACAGGTAACTAATAGTGAATCAGAATTTAGTGAAGAAGAAAACGTAGAAGCAGTGGAAGAACAGGAAGATGAAACGAAAATTAATTTTGCTCCGTTAAAAAAGTTAAGTGAACGTCCTCCTGCAGATATTGAAGTTGAAGCAGAAACAGTAGAAGATGAGCAATTGGAGCAATCAGTTGAATCTGTAAAAGAACCTAAATCAAGACAAGATGAAAATGCATTATATTTAACAAAGATGCTAGCGGATGGAGAAGAGCAGTTCTCGAAATTAAAAATGTGCATCATTCAAGAAAATGAGTCATTAGATACGATTGCTGAGCGATATGAATTATCAACAAGTCAAATTATTCGAGTGAATCGCTTAAATGAAGAGCGAGTAGAAGAAGGTCAAATCTTGTATATCCCAGTAGGGTCCAAACGCTAATATAAACGATTGTTGAGGAGGGTGACTCAGTAGTTATGTGCCAGCTCCACGCCGCGCGATAAGGTGAACATAAATGAATTCCGCCTTTAAACGCTTGTGTGAAGAATGCAGACACTGTTGAGTGACCCTCTATCTTTAAAAAAAGGAGAAAAAAAGTATGGACATTCTCCCGTTAATTCAAGAAAACTATCCATTTGAAATTATTTCAAAGCTAGATGATGGAATTATCAATACAAACCAGGGTAGAAAAAGGTATCGGCTTTGGAACGATGAGAATTTATTAAACTGGCATCAAGAGTGGCGGGATAAATGTAGCCAAGTTCCTTACCAATTAACAGATCGAATGCTCCAAACAAAAGATGAAAATAAAGCAATAAAAATAGAAGATGGATGGTTGACAGTTCATGACGAATTAGAAGATCTATTTCCTACGAAAGACTATGAACAGAAGTGGGCGTGTATTATCGCTCGGATGATTGAATTTGGTGAGCAAAAAAAGGACGACATACAAGTGGCAGGCAAACGAGATTTTCCTTCGATATCACAATGGAAAATTTGGGTGAATACTACATCAGTTCTTAATGAAAAAAAACGAATGATTTTACAATCCTGTATTCAAGAAGCGATGCGGAGAAAGCATAAGTCGCTAGAATTAACAAAATCAAATAAAAATAAAAGACTTCCTATAATGGACAAGATCTCGTCTTTAACCCAAGCCAAAAAAATCTTTGACCTATTTGTCTGGCAAGGTACCTCAGATGCACCAGAATGCGGCTTTATTAGTTTCACAAGCTTTTTACAGCAGTGGGCAGGTGAAAACGGAGAAGAGTCTTTATTAAAACTATTAAACGGCATAGATGAACAAATCCAGCTTAGGCAAAATTACGGAACCGATTTGCTTGCAGAGGCATGGTTGCCATGGGAGTTAGCAGATTCGATGGAACGATTTCAACAATGTGAAGAAACCGAGGAGGTCGATGTGCATTTTTCAACCTTTCAAAAAGAATGGAATGAACGACGTCAACTCGTTCTTAGCTTAATCAAGTGGCTAAATGAAGATAGAAAGAAGGTGGCAACATGACCGATCGATCTATCATAGATCGTTATGCTCCAATCCTATTCCATTATGATTTATATCCAGAGCATATTGAACATTTGGGAAAAGTAAAACAGGTTAAAACAAACCGAGGCATGTTTGCGTTGAAAGAAGCTCATATGAACCGACAGCAAGGTGAGCTATTCGTCCAAGTCATGCGCAAATTAGACCGACTCGGTTATCACCAACTAATTCCGATCTTACCGACGAAATACGGTGAATATATTTTATCGACAGAAGATAGATCTTATTATTTAATGCCTTGGATTGATGATGCACCGTATCAAGATCAAATATCTAGGGAAGAAAAAATAATCGATCAACTTGGTGTTATTCATCGTCTGACTGCAAAAACGGATGAATATTCGAAGGACACCATCGAAGAAGCGCATCAAGCTTTATTACAACGTTGGGACATGCGGAGATTAGAGCTAGAACGATTTGCTGATGAGGCAGAAGGGCGAAGTTATATATCTCCATTCCAGCTAACGTATTTAACTCATGTTCATCAGATGTTATTAATGGTCGAAGATGCAAAACGACATTTGAAAAATTGGTACGATATATGTGTTGAAAAAGGAACGTATCGTACTGTTTTATGTCATGGGAAAGCGTCGCGAAAGCATACATTATTTAACAAAAATGGCGACCCTATTTTATTTAATTTTGAACGAGCATCAATGGACACACCTGCCCGCGACCTCGCCTTATTTTGCCGACAATCATTTGTATATAATTTATGGAATGAAGAGGAGATGGTTCGTTGGTTCGGAACATATGACAGAAACATATCATTACTAGATGAGGAGAAGGAGTTACTATTTGGATACTTATGCTTTCCAGAGCCAATATTATTCTCCCTCCATCTGTATTTACAACAAAGGCAAGAGAAGCCAGAGCTTTATCATGTTCAACGGTTAGAAAAGCGTTTTCATATGATGAGAAAAGTACAAAGGTTAAAAGGTTATATACTAAAAAAAGAAGAGCAAACCGCTCAATTCGAGCAATAATAAGAGGCTGTCCTAAAAGTGTTCGCGCTCCTCGCCTATATAATATAAAGAGTATGAAAGCGAAGAATCTTTATATCATGGCTGAGGTGCCGGTCACTTTGATTAGGGGCAGTCCCTATTATGGATAAAGTCTATTTTAAATGATGCGGAAAAAAAGTAGACCATATAAAATTGCAAACAAAGTTAATAAAATGACGTCAAATGTCGTTGGTAAAATAAGCGTTCGAATAAACTGAAAGCATAATAATGGAAAAAGTATTTGAATAATAATCAACCGTAGCTTAAATAACCAAAGAGGGGGACGAAACCGCTTGTATCGCTTTGACATGGCGATGCTCCTTCCTCAAATAGTCTATATACTTACAATATGCATAGGCGAGTTTAATGTGAAATCGAATGTGGTCATGCATAAAAAATGAAAAAAAAGGCGATGCTTTTATTGACGAAAAACTACCGGAAAAGGTAGAATAATATGCAGACTAACAATAATTTCATGTTCAAAAGGAGGACAAAAAAACAAACTTTTGAACTGCCTTATACATAAATGCTTAGACAGGGAAGAGTAAATTCAAAACCCTTCAGAGAGAAAAATCAGTAGCTGTGAGATTTTTCAGGATGTATGAATTGAACGTCACCCTCGAGCAGCTCTTTTGAACTTGTCTGAATATAAATTTTACGGTTGCCCAAATATTGTTTACAATCAATTTATTGTAAATATGGATGCGTAATTTTTTTATTCAGCTATTAGTAGATAGAGTCGGTAGGACCGTTATCTGAATGAAGTGTGTAAGCTTTTTTTAGCTTGCAAACAAAGGTGGTACCGCGAATACAACTCTCTTCGTCCTTTGGGTGGAGGGGGTTTTTTGATGTTTGTAGTTGCCTTTGTTTAGTTATCAATATTTATATCCTCTTTAATCTATAATTTTCAAAAAAAACAAAGGTCTCAGTGATATCTGGACTTAGCAATAAGTCGAGTTCTTTTCAATACATAAGGAGGTCAAGTGATGGGAAATCAAGAAATGACAATGCCAACAAAGTATAGTCCACAGGATACAGAAGCGAAGTGGTACCCGTTTTGGGTCAATGGAAAGTTTTTTGAAGCAACTGGTAAAGAAGGGAAGAAGCCTTATACGATTGTGATTCCACCACCAAACGTAACGGGTAAGCTCCACTTAGGTCATGCATGGGATACAACTTTACAAGATATTTTAATTCGTACAAAGCGAATGCAAGGTTATGATGCATTATGGCTGCCAGGAATGGATCACGCTGGGATTGCGACTCAAGCAAAAGTTGAAGGAAAGCTACGTGAGGAAGGACTTAGCCGCTATGATTTAGGGCGAGAGAAATTTCTTGAAAAATCGTGGGAGTGGAAAGAAGAGTATGCCTCACACATACGTGAGCAATGGGCAAAGCTTGGATTAGCGCTCGATTATTCACGTGAGCGTTTTACGTTAGATGAAGGATTGTCAAAAGCGGTTCGTGAAGTCTTCGTTCGTCTTTACGAAAAAGGGTTAATTTATCGCGGGGAATACATTATTAACTGGGATCCGCAAACGAAAACCGCTTTATCTGATATCGAAGTTATTTATAAAGATGTGCAAGGTGCGTTTTATCATATGAAATATCCACTCGTTGATGGGAGTGGATATATTGAAGTGGCGACGACTCGACCTGAAACGATGCTAGGAGATACTGCAGTTGCTGTTCATCCCGAAGATGATCGGTACAAGCACTTAATCGGTAAAAAAGTAAAGCTCCCTATCGTTGGGCGCGAAATTGAAATTGTTGGCGATGACTATGTCGACATGGAATTTGGTTCAGGTGCGGTTAAAATTACACCTGCTCATGACCCAAATGACTTTGAAATTGGCAACCGTCATAATTTAGAACGCGTTTTAGTGATGTCAGAAGACGGAAAAATGAATGAAAATGCAGATAAGTATCAAGGGATGGATCGCTTCGAATGCCGTAAACAAATCGTTAAAGATTTACAAGACATGGGCGTTCTCTTTAAGATTGAGGAGCATACTCATTCTGTTGGTCATTCAGAGCGTAGTGGGGCTGTCGTTGAACCTTATCTTTCTACACAATGGTTTGTCAAAATGGAGCCACTAGCAAAAGCAGCTATTGAATTACAAAAGTCCGATGGCAAAGTGAACTTTGTTCCAGAACGTTTTGAAAAAACTTATCTCCATTGGATCGAGAACATTCGTGATTGGTGTATTTCACGCCAGTTATGGTGGGGGCATCGCATTCCAGCATGGTACCATAAACAAACTGGTGAAGTGTTTGTTGCTCATGAAGCACCGAAAGATATTGAAAACTGGGAGCAAGACAATGATGTATTAGATACATGGTTCTCATCAGCATTATGGCCATTTTCAACGATGGGCTGGCCAAATATTGAAAGCGCCGATTTCAAACGTTATTATTCAACAGATGTACTTGTAACAGGTTATGATATCATCTATTTCTGGGTTGCAAGAATGATCTTCCAAGGTCTTGAATTTACAGATAAGCGTCCGTTTAAAGATGTTCTTATTCACGGTTTGGTCCGCGATTCGCAAGGGCGTAAGATGAGTAAATCACTAGGAAACGGCGTTGATCCGATGGACGTAATCGACAAATATGGTGCAGATGCACTTCGCTTTTTCCTAGCAACAGGAAGTTCCCCAGGAAACGATTTACGTTTCTATTGGGAAAAGGTTGAATCGACGTGGAACTTTGCGAATAAAATTTGGAACGCTTCTCGGTTTGCATTAATGAATATGAACGGCTTGAAATATGAAGAAATCGATCTATCGGGAGAAAAATCAATTGCCGATCAATGGATCTTAACTCGACTTCAAGAAACCATTGAGTCTGTTACCCGATTAACCGAAGCGTATGAATTCGGTGAAGTAGGCCGCGTTCTTTATAATTTCATTTGGGACGATTTCTGTGACTGGTACATTGAAATGGCTAAGCTGCCGTTGTATGGGGAGAATGAAGAAGCGAAGCAAACTACTCGTTCCGTACTAGCATATGTTTTAGATCAAACGCTTCGTTTATTGCACCCGTTAATGCCGTTTATTACCGAGGAAATATGGCAACATTTGCCGCATAAAGGCGAATCGATAACGGTTGCTGCTTGGCCTGAAAAACAAGGCGACTTAATATTTGCCAATGCTGTAGTAGATTTTAACTTATTAAAAGATATTATTCGTTCTGTACGTAACACACGTTCTGAACTGAATGTACCAATGAGTAAGCAAATTGAACTACACATTAAAGCAAAAGATGAACAAGTTCTTGGTCAATTAAACCGTGGTCTTCAGTACATCGAAAAGTTCTGTAACCCAAGTGAGTTAAAGCTTGGAACAGACTTACCAACACCTGAAAAGTCAATGTCTAATGTGTTAACTGGAGTAGAATTATTCTTACCTTTAGCAGGCTTACTAGACCTTGATGCGGAAATTGCTCGCTTAGAAAAAGAACTTGAAAAGTTAGATAAAGAAGTCGAGCGTGTTCAGAAGAAATTAAGTAATCAAGGCTTTATTGCGAAAGCACCTGAAAAAGTCATCGAAGAAGAAAAAGCGAAAGAAAAAGATTATATCGAAAAGCGCGAAGCAGTCCAAGCGAGAATTGCTGAGCTAAAAGGGTAATCGAAAAGGCTGATTCTAATTAGGTTCAGCTCTAGATCAACGTGTTTCAATTAGAAGTACTTCGATCTAGTGGTTTGACCTAAAGAATCAGCCTTTATTTAATTTTGCTTTAATATGCTGTAAATACAGCTCCACAATATTAATGTCAGACGTAGAGCTTAATGTACGGCTGCCAACAACATCTTCAATTTCATTAAATAAAAGATTTCCTACCTCATCGAATAAAAAATCGATTCCGACAAAATCAAAGTCAAACAAATGAATGATTTTATAAATCATTGCTTGTTCAACTTCAGATAATGGATACAATTGTGCCGAACCTCCGAGTGTGAAGTTCGCTTTAAAATCAGTCGTCGAGCTTCGTAACACGGCTGCAATGATTTCTTTTCCAATTACAAATACACGTAAATCCTTTCCTATCGTTCCAGCTGGACGTTGGACAATGACATCCCTGGCTATAAATGTATTCACGTTTTGAAAATACTCTTCTTTATCTGAAATGAAAAAAACTTGTTTACCACCGCGTCCTTTTGCATCTTTAATGATAAAAGGGAAAGGAAATGGGATCATAGACAACTCGCCTGAAAAATCGTTTAAAAAAACCGTATCAACTGTCGGAATAGAAGCCGATGCTATGTATTGATGGGTTTTTGCTTTATGGTTACAAATCTCAGAGACAATGGCTGAATTAAATACTCGAATGCCTAAACTTTCAAGTTGTTTACTAAAAAAAGGATCCATGATACGAGCGATTGCAAAATCAGGGAGAGTAACTTTTTTATTTTCATACATCACTGATAATTCCGATTCGGTAATTCCGATCTGAAAATACTCCCGTAATAATAGCTTAATCGAAAGGTTTAGTTTTTTGCCTTCTGCTTGTATCCAGTTAATATACGCTTTATTTCTAATTGCTTCGTTTTTGGGGTAAATTAACCACCCATTCATGTACACACTCACCTTTTAAGTATTTCTACAATATAATTGATCATTGAATCAGCAACATTAATGCCAGTACATTCAAAAATATTACGAATATGCGCGTTGGAGTTCACTTCACACACATAACGTTGTCCATTTTCACCGAATAATAAATCGACGCCAGCAAAGTCGGTTCCAACCACTTTAGAGCATGTGACTGCTAACTGAACCTCTTCAGGTGTCGGCTCATAAGGCTTCATCGTAGCTCCTGCACTAACATTGGCTCGAAAATCAGCTGTTGATTCCCTAAGCATTGCGGCAACAACGCGATCACCGACAACGTTTAATCGAATGTCTTTCCCATAACTCGTATGAATTAATTCTTGAATGACAAATGGGGTCGTGCCTACTTTTATTACTTTCTCAAAAAAAGTGTCAAATGAGTCGATTAAATATACTTGTTGTCCAAACGATCCAAATGCCTCTTTCATAACAAATGGATAACCGAGCTCATCTGCAATCTGTTTGTAATACATAGCATCGACTGCTTCTACTGAAAAAAAACGCATTGGTGCTATAATCGTTTTCGGGATCGGTAACTGGTTATCTGCTAACACTTGATACATGAGTGTTTTATCATCACAATTTTCAATCGATTGTGCCGAGTTAAATAGTGGGATTTGTAGTGTTTCAAGCTGCTGTGCAAGCCTAATATCTTTATCAGCAAAAATGACAAAATCAGGATATTTCCCTTCGTAAGGCCCTTTAATTATGGATTGGCCACTTTCAATCGTAACCACTAATTCACTGTTTTTTATAAGGATCGTTTCGATACCTTTTCTATGTGCAGCTGCTTGTACCCATTTGGCATAATCCAAAAATTTTTCTGCTTTCAAGCTTCCATTATAAATAATCCAACCTGTTAGTTTTTTCATGCCGCTCCTCTTTCATTTAAATAGTGAACGATTTCTGTAAGTGCATCTAAAATACGATTAAAGTCAGTTGCATCCGTTTCTGATTGTAAGAAACGCCAATTGATTTCTAGTTGAAATGCTATGATACCGCACTCTCTTGAAACTGTAGAAGATACAGTATGGGCAAATCCAGCCGTAAAGATGTGGTCAATTAGTACATTTTCGAATTGATGGTTGAGAAAAATCGCTTGGATTCTTTCACTTAATTCCAGCTGTTGCTGAATATTTCGACCACGTCCCGTACCAATATCGATCGAATGGGGGCGCTGATCGGACATAATATGTAAGTCCAACACATATTGAATGTGATGGTGTTTTACCTTTTCCACAAGCATGTCTTTATATGGGTTTACTTTATCATAGTTTGCATCATCTTGATTGTTTTTCGTCTTATATGCTCCGTAACAGCCTGTTCTTTCGTGGAGAAAGTGGGTGAGGACACCCGTCAAATATTCGGCTCTTTTTTCTTTACCTTCTCGTAACTGAGGAACACTATGTGGTGCGGATATGAGAGTGTGCCCATTCCCTGGTAAAAATAAGAAATGGTTATCGCTACTCATATCTTGATGATAAAAACGTTCATTAAGGGTCAATATATCCTTTATTGTTGGTTTTTGCATGTTGTATTCTCCAATATTATTCATTTGAGATACTCTCTCTTACTTTCGAAAATGAAATGTAAATAGATATAGGGATTAAAATACATAGTATCATTATCATATAACCGATGGAAAGTCCAGTGGACATCGTAGTTAATACAGCTGCAATAATCGAGAAAAATTGTAAGTTTAAATTCTTACGAAATAAGTAGGGTAAACATCGCTGTACTTCAATGACCTTACCGACGTTTTTTAATCCGAGTTCACTACGGATCGGTGCAGGTATACCAATTGATATATTCAATGAACTTTCAGACGGAATGATATTCGTTTCACGAGCTAAATCAACCGAATCCATTGCTAGCACACGAACTTTTACTTCTGTCGCTCGATTTTTTAATACGATCGTATCTGTTTCTTCTAGCCCTAATAGTTTTAACGAATGAGATGACATCCTGACGATATTGCTAGCTTCATCTGTTGAATAAGGGCGGATTACTTTTAACTGCAACGTTGCTTGCCGAATCATTTTTTCTGCGATCCAGTTCTTCGTTCTTTTAATCAAAGAATGTTTCTCCCTTTTTACCGAGTAATCATACAAAGGATATAGCTTAGCATCTGTGTACCCGACTTGTTGTAATGCAGCTATTAAAGCTTGTCTCTCAATATACGGAAAGAAAGGAACCGCATTACCGTTTTCGTAATGCTTTAATACGTAATGAATTTTGTCATCCGCTTTTGAATCGTTATAGAAACGTTCGTAATAATAATCCGATAAAATATCAGGTGGTAGTTCATAATCTATAAATTGTCTTTGGAGAAAGTTCAAGCGTACCGTTCCATCATCGAGGTTTGGATTGGATGTGATATTCGATCGCTGGATATCAAATGAAGCACCTGTAACGGTATTGACCAATTCAAACATCGAACAATGATGATCGAAAGAGTCGTAGATGTCTTTTGAGACGATAATGTTCCCTTCTTTAATTGAATTAACATTCATAAGTCCTATTTTACGAAAAGAAGTACATGGGTATTTTTGAATAAGTAGAGTGTTCGCTTCGCCGTTCGTAATCTCTAATTTTTGTTTCGTAGAAAGACCAATTTGAATGTTATGCAACTGGGTAAATCGACTGTTCGCTTTCACAATACAACGTCTAGACCTCCCGTTTTTAGGATTCCAAAGACTAATATATTCATTTTCTACTACCCCAAGTACCTCTATTAGTTTTGGATGAAGATCAACACGGTTATGTGGGAAAATTCCGGTCAGACGAGTATTAGTAGACAATTTCACTGTCTTCATCGGTTTATTTGAAAAAACATCACTTTGTTGACAGGCGAAAGTCATTGCTATGAATGCAGTCAATAGTTTATGTACCGACCCATTATCGTTTGTATCTTGATTGAAGCTGTTTGGGAGATGGACAGTGATTTTCATAAACTTTTGCACGTTGACAAGTTCTGTATTGTGAATTTCTGTGTGAAGGTCAAAGTCATTTTGCTCCCAAATGGATCGAATTAATTTCTGATAGATAGACAGATTACTAGATTGATTTCCCTTAATTGTAATCGCCAATCGTTGTTGTGCAGGTTCTAAAGGCTTTCCGATTTCAATGATTGTTTGTAGCTGTTCGGTTTCGACTAGCTGGTTAACATGATTATTCAACCATTTCTCTGAGTGGTTTTTACTCGCCCGTTTCCGAAAATAAAAATGACAGTTCGTAATGGCGTGAACAACACTTCCGATTAAATAACTGTTCTGGACCACCTCATTAACAGTATGGTCAACAGCATAAGGAGCATAAATTAACACCTTACCGCTCCCTTTTTTATATGAAAGTGGTTGAAGCGCAAAGCGTGAGCCCTGATAGTTATGATCCATTAATTTATTCTCATATCGAGAGTGAATAGTCAATGCACTAGCTATCACTTCATCGTTAACTGCTGGAAAAGTTCTTTTTTCTAACATAAACTGACTCCCTTTGTAGTTGTTCCGATTCTCTGTTTTCGTTATAGTAACATTATCATAATTTTACCAAACAATTGATCATGTAAAAATAGGAGAGAGATTTAATATGGAACAGTCATTTGAAGAAATTGTTCAATTTATACAAAGTCGAAATGTCATTCAGCTAGGTTTAGAAAATATGAAAGGGTTTTTAACTGAAATCGGGAACCCGCATCATAAATTAAAAATAATACATATCGCTGGTACAAACGGTAAAGGTTCAACTTTAAACTTCATCAGAGAAATGTTAATGGGGGCAAATTATCAAGTAGGTACGTTTACAACGCCAGCGGTATTAAGTTATGAAGAGCAAATTTCAAAGAATAAGCAACCGATTACCAAAGACGAGTTCACCGGCGTTTTTCAGCAGTTAACCCCTTTCCGAAAGAGGTTTGAAAAGCGCGAACAAGTAGTACTTACCGAATTTGAATGTTTGACAGCTATGATGTTTTACTATTTTGCAAACGTTCAACCAGTTGATTTCGTCCTCGTGGAAACAGGTATGGGAGGACGGCTAGATGCTACCAACGTTTCTTTGCCATTATTGACGGTCATCACTAATATTGGCATGGACCATACACAACTACTAGGTAAGACGAAAGAAGAGATTGCTTTAGAAAAAGCTGGAATCATTAAACCTGGGGTGCCGCTCATAACAACGGAAGAAGATGAGAGGCTGCTAGCGCTATTTGAAAAAAAAACAGAACAAAATAAAGCAAAACTGTATGCTTATAAGGAAAACTTTTCAATTGAAACATGTAAATCGACTGAAGCTGGCCTACAGATGTTTTCCTTCATATCCCCATTTTGTAAATTAGGGAACCTAGAAATTTCGATGCTTGGAGAACATCAACTGAAAAATGCGTCACTTGCTTTAATGGTTATTGACTACTTAAAAACGTACCAAGCACTTATCATCACTGAGGAAGAGATCCGTCAAGCACTGAAGCACGCAGCTTGGATTGGGCGCTTTGAAAAGCTAAGCGAAAGTCCACTTGTTTATATAGACGGAGCTCATAACAATGAAGGGATCAAAGCATTAGCAAATATTTTACAAAAACAATTTACAGAAAAAAAGATTTCAGTATTGTTTGCTGCAACAAAGGAAAAAGAGATAGAGTCAATGCTCACGCCTTTATATGATGTCGTTCATGAAATTAGTTTTACTAGTTTTGACTTTTCGAGAGCGGCACGAGCAATTGATTTATATGAACAGTCTAGTTTTACAAATAAAAAATTAACGGGTGACTGGAGGAGTGAAATCAAAAATAAACTCTCAGCCTTAAGTGAAGACGATTTATTCTTAATAACAGGTTCCCTTTATTTTATCGCACAAGTAAGAGCTTATGTCTTGCAAATTGAATAAATGTAAAAAAGTAAATTTATAGTAAAATATAACTATTAATTACATTTTTACGGCCTTTAAAGTAGGAATTTTCTCACTATTGTAGTAATATAATAATTAGAGAATGAAATTTCAGAGAAAAGTAATGATTATAGTGGAGGGAGAGTGCTTTGACGAAATCGGTAAAAGTTTCATTGTGGGTCATTTGGATTATATTTACAGTTTTCTTTTTTGCCGCATTTAAACAATATGCTTTCCCTCAAATTGCTGGAAATGAAATGGACTTACTTTCTCTGTTCATTTTAGCAGGCATTGCTGCATTGTTTCCTATCCATTATAAAGGCTATTCGTTTGTCTTATTCCAATGGCTTTCACTAGCTAGCTTTCTTTTATATGGTCTTCTCATAGAAATGATGGTTACACAGTTTGCTCTTCTCGTTTCACTTGTTATTATGAAAATTAATCGAGAGAGCTTGTATCGACTGCCTCTGAATTCAATTATGTTTTTCATTACATCGCTTTCTTCAGCAGGAATATATTTCTTTATGGTCGCTCTTCCGCTACCGGTAGCTTTAGAACTATTTATGCCATTAGCTGCTTACGTTTGTACTTTTTTATTTGTAAATCATGTCTTAATCTATCTCATTCGAAATCAACTCGTGAAAGTCAAAACGAAATTTATTGATAAAGGGACGATCTGGGAGCTTGCAACAGCAGCCCTCGTATTGCCAATGAGTATAATTCTAGTTATGCTTTATCGAGAAATTGGCTTTACTGCATCTGGAATGATAGCTATTGCATTTATCGGAATTTCTATCATGCTAAAAGTCTACCGACGAAGTGAACAGATGAATGAACAACTCAAGAAAGTTAACGAACTTGGCATCGAGTTAAGTAGTACGTGGGAAGTAAAAGAAACAGCTCACTTGTTTATTGATAAAATAAAAGCATTATTTCAAAGTAATTATATTTATGTATATACTGTTGAAGAAGGAAAGCTAAAACTACTTGAAGGCTATCAAGAGAAGCCAAATAATATATTTTCAATCGGAAAAACAGTCGATTCAGTAACTGAAAAGGTTTATCGTAAGAAAAAAGTAATCGTCTTTCAAAACCGTAGCCAATGGCCAGCCCCAGAGCGACTATGGCTAAAAGGTGCCCATTCAGTCATGATTGTTCCGATTATTCAACACCGTGAATTAAAAGGTATAATTACGATTGCCGTTGATGAGAAAAATTCCTATAATAAACAAGATGTAACCTTAATCGAAATTCTTGCTAATTTCCTTGGTGTGGCGATCGATAACGCCCGTCATTACGAGACAACAAAAAAAGAAAGTGAGCGTTGTCCGTTAACCGACCTCTACAATTATCGCTCGTTTGAAAGAACATTAATTGAAGAATATGAACGAAGCATCATTCAGAAAGAAAAGCTCTCGGTGATCCTACTTGATATTGATCATTTTAAACCTGTTAACGACACGTACGGTCATCAAGCAGGAAACGATGTACTCTGCCAAATGGCGAGATTAATGGAAGACAATATAGGCGAAGAAGGTATTGTTGCACGCTATGGTGGCGAAGAATTTGTCATCTTATTAAAAGACACAAACGATCTGGTTGCTTATATGAAAGCAGAAACACTACGTATACAAATCGCAGACAACTTATTCCGAATCCATAACGATCTCAACGAAGGAGAGAAGATTTCAATCCACCTTACTGCAAGTATAGGTGTGGCAACAAGTGACGATGGAGAATCAAACCCCGTTTCACTTGTGAGACAAGCAGACCGCGCCATGTATACAGGAGCAAAACAGAAAGGTAGGAATCGAGTAGCAGTGTATGGAGATGGAAACGAATTGAATAAAAAAGTAGTAGCTTTAGAGGATACGTTAACAAGATAAACAGAAATAACAGATTAGTCTATTGATATCCGTGCATTTTTTATAGAATTGTGACTTTAGATGTGATTTTAACAAAAACTTTTTAAATTCTTAATAAAATATAGGTGCTTTTTGTTATAATTATACTATAGGCTACAACAAACAGACTAGTAAATAAAAGGGAATTCCGTAATAGTAATGACCTAAGTATCATGTCTTGTTATAATAGATTCAAGGTCATTAAAATAAATAAAGTAACGTTCAAGTTTGAAAATAAAAGGGGCAATGAATTACGACTTGTATGTGGGCACCTAAGTCGTACGGAGCTAGTGGTGCAACCGACTTTTACATACGACAATCTATGGAGGTGGTCGAGTAAAAGTTTTTTTTTGCTTTGAAAATGTCGCTTTTTGACAAAAAAAGTTGAAAAATAGTGAAATGCAGCATACACCCACGTTTAGATGAAATCTAATAAACTGTTGAGAGGCTTTGAGAGCTGATGTAGCTCTGAAGATATTTTTTCAAAAAACGATGAGGAAAAGGGGAGACTTTCCATGAAAGCACTTATTCAAAAACGTCTTAAAAATCAACGCGGTTTAACACTCATTGAGTTACTTGTAGTTATTGTGATTTTAGGGATTATCGCAGCGATAGCAATTCCGATGATTTCTAGCAATGTCAATGATGCAGAAACAAATTCTGTAGCACAAACTGTAGCAATTGTTAAGGATGCTTGGCAAAGAGCTGAACTTGACGGAATAACTGTAACTGGCGTAGATGATCTGGTAGACGAAGATTATGTAGAGCTTCCAGATGGAATTACTTGTACAGGAGACACTAGAGAAGATGTAAGTTGTCAAATAAGCAAGTAATAAAATTAATATTAGCTGTCGCTACATTTTGATAGTGGCAGCTTTTTATGAAATTAATATGAGAATGGGGAGATTATATTGCTTCTATTCGACATTTACATCATACTACTCGGACTACTATTCGGCAGCTTCTTCAACGTCGTAGCGATCCGTTTATTAAATCAACAATCTATAGCCTTCCCTCCTTCTCATTGTCCTCATTGTAAGCACAAATTATCGGTGTTTGATTTAGTCCCTGTATTTAGTTATTTGTTTTTAAAAGGGAAATGTCGTTATTGTCAATCCAAGATTACTCCATTGTATCTGTTTGGTGAGCTGTTAACAGCTACATCCATTTTTGTCGTTTATAAATTTGTAGGGTTACAACACGAGTTAATTCCAGCACTTATTCTAACTATTTTACTCGTTATTTCTATATTAACAGACATTCGGAAGCAACTCATTTTAGATGTGGTTACGTTTCCAATGCTTGGATTATTAATCATTACTCGCCTATTTATTGGAACAGAGCCTTTCTGGTACTATTTACTTGGTGGTGTTGTTGGTTTTGCATTGTTACTACTCGTTGCTATCGTCAGTAGAGGCGGTATGGGTGGTGGTGATGTAAAGCTCTATGCAGCAATTGGTGTCGCATTAGGGCCACAGATGACCGTTATGAGTCTTGTGTTAGCATCATTTGTCGGTGCGGTTATCGGTGGATTTCTATTGGTGTGCGGCATCGTTAAGCGAAAACAACCGATTGCTTTTGGACCGTTTATCTTTATTGGAACAGTAGCTGCCTATTTATTCGGTCAGAAGATATGGAATTGGTATATGAGTTTATTATGGTAAGGTGTGAGATTATGAAAAATCAAAAAGGAGTTACATTAATAGAGTTACTCGTAACCATTGTCCTTTTAGGAATTATAGTTATTCCTTTTCTCACCTTGATGACAGATGCTTTTACGAATACCGTTTCTCAAGGAAAGGAAACGCAAATTATATATTATGCCCAAGAAGTGATTGAAGAAGCGAGAATCATTACTTACCCTGAAGGTCTAGAAGGTGTAACGATTTACGGAACTTGTACGACGGAATTAGGCTGTTCAGAAATTGATCCAAATAATAGGATGGAACCAATATTAACAGATACAGATATTTTATATAAGCTTGTATTCAGTAATATAACTAACGTAACTAGTGATTTAGTACGGAACAAAGAATTGGAAAAAAGCTTTTACGAAATAAAAGTGATTGTGGAATCAACGAAACCTAATCCCAAGGAAGTAGAGTTCGTAACGGTGGTGAAAAAGCAGTAATGAGAAACCAACGTGGGATAACTTTAGTAGAGTTGCTTGTAACGATAACCATTATGACTGTGATTTCTGTACCCGTTTTTTTATTAGTAAATAGCACCTTAAAAGTCCATCATGAAACGACTATTGACAATGAATTACAGCATGAAGCGAGATTTATTACTCAATATATGAGTGAAAAAATGAGAGACGGGGCTGAATTTTACTTTTCTTCAGGGAGCTGGGAATTAAGTAAAGGCAATGATCTTTTTATTCGGTATGATGATTTGTCGAATGTGGTCTATTTAAAAGATGGTGACCATGAACTAACTCGTCATGTTGAATTTTTTACAGTTACACCAGAACCGATCGAAAATCCGAAAAAATATAATGTAACATTATTATTGAAAAGTCGAGATCGGTCATTTCAAGTACAAACGACGGTTTATTATGATGCACATTCACGTTATTTAAAATGAGGTGATAGGAGTGAATGTTAATTTTGCCTTAAAAAATGAGAAGGGTGCAGCACTATTATTAACATTATTTATCATCGTCTTTGTTTCAATCGTAGGAGCAGGATTGTTAAACACGACTTTTTATGGCAAGAAAAATAATGTGAAGGCAATAGAAGAGCAGGTGGAATTTTATAAGCTAGAAGCTGCTTTAGATTTACTGTTACATGAAATGGCGGCATTTACGATAGAAGATGGTGTACTAATGTATCATGATGGTGAAAATATTTTGTACCCAGTATTAGATGAAGAAGGAAATGAAATTCCAATTATAAAAAGTGGTCCGTATTATTATATTGAAACAGGACAGCCACTAGACGTAACCTATGAAATTGCAGGTCAAAAAATTCAAGTAATAATTACGTATGAACCTAATAATATTGAGGGATTTAATCAATATTATTATAACTTAGTGGCACTATTCCCAGATGGCCAATTTGAAAGGTCACTAGAATTGACCGTAAGAGTTCCTGACCAAGATGAATTCATCCAAATACCGCCGCCTCCACCAGGACATGTGGGATCGCCTCAACCTCCTGTGTTTCCAGGTAATCCCGGTGACAGGATTATATATATTAATAGTGAAGATGTACACCGAAATCAAACAGCTTGGAAAAATATTATTTCTTCAACGGGATCAACGATTCAAAATTTTATTAATTATTATGGATTAGATCCATTACAAGCGATTGATAACTGGAACGGGGTCCCTATTCATGATATTAATAAAGTAAGGTATTATGACGAAATAAATGCGAGTGGAAATGCGGTTACCATAGCCATACCTGAAGGGTACTTAACGTATGCGAATAAGGTTAACATAACTGGTTGTGGTAATGGTAATGTTACGATTAGTGGTGTATTGATAGCATTAGAGGTCGAAATTAGTGGACAATGCACATATCATTTAGGTGGTGGAATTATAGCTGAAGTATTTACTCTTAAAGGCAATGCTGCTACTTTATCGATAGATGACAATGGAGGATTTAAAGATGATGGTGGTGCAGGTGAGTACATTCCTAGTCTACCTCATGAAACCCCACCTATTACAAGTGATGATTATAATTGGGGAAGTAAAATAGATCCCGCGATTACGAATATGGAAACAAATAGAAAATAATGATATCTATTACTCTGAGGTGAATTCATGTTTTTCAACCATAATTACTCAGGCATCGATTTTCGTGAGAGAAAAGTGACGGTTGCGACGATAAAATTGGACAACGAAGTACCCATTCTGCAAGAAATCTATGAAACGACATTGGCGGATACGGTGATTGCAGGTGGACGAGTTCATAAACCGGATTTGTTAGTTACGTCGCTTCGGACCATTCTACAACAGCATAAGAATATCTCAAAACATGCTCATTTAGCAATTCCGACGCAGCATTCATTAATCCGAAAAATTAGCTCGCTTCCTGATGTAGGTGAACCTGAGTTAGCGAAATTGCTACAATTTCAAATTGGAGAAACGATTCACCTTCCATTTGAAGACCCTATTTATGATTTTGTGAAAATTGGATCTATCCAAACAGTCAAAAAGGTAGCTGCAAGTGAAGATGATTTCTCTCTTGAAGATTTAACGGAAAGTGTTGAAATAGAGCTTCAAGGACCACGAAGTGAGCTTTTGTTCTTTGCAACGTCGCGTCATATCTCAGAAGGTCTCCTTGAAAGTTGTGTAGAAGCAGGATTAAAACCGTTAACAGCAGAATTAAGGGCGATTGCTCTGCAACGATTATTACTCTATACTCATCCAAATTGGTTAAAAGGAACAGAAATGATTGTCGATGTTTCAAAGGAATCTGTAGATATTCATATTTTTAAAAATGAACTCATTGTTTTCTCTCGTACGATGGAAATTAATCGACATGAATATGATGGTAATTTAAATACAGCGGAGGATGTTCTCAACTTTGATAACGATAATTTTACTATTCAAGAAGTTGCGGCTACAAATGAAGTAACATCAAGGTTTAATGAAGCTACATACCTTGATGACCTACTAAATGAAATCCAAAAGGCACAGAACTTTTATCGGTATTCTTTAGGAGAACGTGATAGTGAATTTGATCGAATTATTGTTACGGGAGAAAGTACGTCTCTTATTTTTCCCATGTTCGTTGAGCGGCTTCCAAATGAAATAGTACAAATCGACTATAGCTCGATTATTGATGGCGGGTTTATGCAGCACCATTTACTGAATAGTTGTAGTGTTGCTATTGGACTAGCAATGAGAGGCAAGGAAAAGAAAAAGAAGAAAAAGAAATAGTATTAACTTTACCGTTGCATAAGGATTGGAGCGATAACCGTGAACATTAGCATTGATTTGTTACCTCAACGTGCGAAAGCAAAAGAAGGGCGTATTCCTATTATTCCTGTAGCAGGGGTTTTCACAGTCATTGCTACCGTAAGTTTTCTGACGTATACGTATTTCGATACAAAGAGCTCCGTTCAATCGTTAGAAGAGCAAGTCGCAACACAGACAGAGGTACTTCACACGGTTCAACAAGAGTTTCTATCGAGAACAACTGGACTAACGGAATATAACTATGTCGATCAATACAAAACGATGAATGTATTTTTAGATAACATTTATAAAGATACGATGGATTTAAAAAAAAGAGTGTATATGCTGTTACCAGAAAAAGCAGTGGTTACGAACTATTCGTATATAAATAATGGTGATCTTTCGATGCAAATTACGTTCTATTCGAAAGGAGATGCGGCGGTTTATTTAAATCGGCTATTAAATATAGATTGGGTTGCAAGCGCAGAAGTACGATCAATCTCGACATCTGGACAAGATTTCCTGTATCAAGCTCAATTTGCCTTAAAGCTTAATACGTTAGTAGGTGAGGGCTCATGAGTGAATGGTTGAATATGAACAAAAAATTGCTTTTATATGGACCTCTTATCTTATTTTTAGCATTAGTTGCTGTTTATTTATTTCTAGTCCGTCCTTTACAGGCAGAAGAACGTAGTCATCAAAAAGAATTAGAACGAATTCATGCTAATATTGCTCATTATCAAACAGAGAACGATAAGCTAATACAGCAAGCGTTAACTCCAATTGAGAAAAAAACATTACTCGATCGTGTGCCGATGCGCCCAAATGTTGAACAAATTATTGCAGATTTAGAAAGAACCGAGCTAGAAACCGGAGCGGTAATGGATAGTATCTCATTCAGTATCCATCCAAATGAAGGTCAAGAGCAATCGTGGAAGCATATTTTAACAGATGATTTATATCACTTGCTTGAAGCTCAAATTACCGATATGCATGCGCTGGTTTCTTATGTGGAAATGAATATTAATATAAACGGAAAAGAAGAGGATGTTCATTCTTTTGTAGAGGAGATTGTAAAGCTTAAGAGAGCTATACATGTCCAAACCTATCATTATTCGTTAGGTCAGGAGACAGAAAGATTACAAGGGTCTGTAACTATTCGTGCTTTTTACTGTGAGGACTTTTCTAAGTTTATAAAATCAGGTGAAAAATTTAAATTAGACTATGATTTTGAACCAAGCAAGCTTAATCATGATGTAGAAGGTAGTAGTGATACACAATCACCTTTTGAAACCAATCCAAGTGAGAAACATTAGCGAATTACTTGACTTCTCAACGATTATAGCTAGTTATATAGAAAAGGAGCTAGGATCATGGCTTTACAAAAACGGAGACGATTAGGAGACTTGCTTGTTGAAGCAGGGGTCATTACAGAAGAGCAATTAAGGGAAGCACTTCATGAACAGAAGTCGACGAAAAATCGTTTAGGTGACCAGCTCGTTCAAATGAACTTTGTCGATGAACAACAAATAATCGAGGTATTGGAGTTTCAGTTAGGGATACCTCATATTAACTTATATAAACAAAAAATAGACCCGAAAATAATTGGGATTATTAATGAAGAATTAGCCCGACGCTATCAACTTCTCCCTATTAAAAGAACCGGAGATCGGTTAATGATTGCGATGGCGGACCCTCTCGATTATTTTGCGATTGATGACATTCGTTTAAGTACGGGGTTTGAAATTGAACCTGCCATTGCAAAAAAAGAAGAGCTTCGTTTAGCGATTAATCGTTACTACGGGATGCAAAAATCAATAGACCAAATGTTACGAGATATTAATACGAATGATGATGACGAGTTACTATTAGAAGCTCAGCAATCGGACGAATCACCGGTTGCAAAAATGATTAATCAGTTAATTTATCAAGCAGTACAAGTTGGTGCTAGTGATATTCACATCGATCCATTAGATACAGAAACGGTTATTCGTTTTCGGGTTGATGGAGTTCTTCGCCCAGAGCGCACGATTCCGAAAAACATGCATAATGTCCTCGTTACGAGGGTGAAAATTTTATCAGAGTTAAACATTGCCGAAAAACGCTTACCACAAGATGGACGCTTTAAGATGGATATCGAGCTTCGCAAAATTGAATTGCGTGTCTCGTGTTTACCAACGATTTACGGAGAAAAAATTGTTATGCGTCTTTTAGATACAGGGAATGTGTTATTAGGAATTGATCGTTTAGGTTTTTCAGAAACGAACGAAGCGAATTTCCGGAAAATGATTAACCAAGCCTACGGAATTATTCTCGTCACAGGACCAACTGGAAGCGGAAAGTCAACAACGTTGTATTCAGCATTATCTAACTTAAATTCAGAAGATGTCAACATTATTACGGTTGAAGACCCAGTTGAGTATCAATTAAAGGGGATCAACCAAGTCCAAGTGAACTCCAATATCGGGATGACGTTTGCTACTGTACTTCGCTCTTTTCTTAGACAAGATCCCGATATCATCATGGTCGGGGAAGTTCGCGATTCAGAAACAGCTGAAATTGCATTGCGATCGGCAATGACAGGACATTTAGTCTTAACGACTTTGCATACAAACGATGCAGTTAGTGCAGTAAGTCGTTTGATCGATATGGGAATAGAATCCTTCCTCGTCTCTTCAGCACTTTCGGGTGTCGTTGCACAACGGCTCGTTCGTAGGGTTTGTCCTTCATGTGCGACGGCTTACGAGTTAACAGCTGAAGAAAGACATTTATTTGCTTCAAGAGGAATTGAAACAAATAAATTAGTAAAAGGAAAAGGCTGTGCAAATTGTAGTAGTACGGGGTATAAAGGTCGGCTTGCCATTCATGAAACATTGCTTATCGATGATTACCTACGTGAAATGATTACAAAAAAAGCATCAGATGCCGAGTACCGTCAATACGTGGAACAAAAAGGATTTATAGCGATATTTGAAGATGGATTAGAAAAAGCAGCTAAAGGACTTACAACATTGGATGAAGTTTATAGAGTAACCATTGGAGAGTAGGTGATCAGTTGTGGATATGAACAAACTTTTATATTTTGCCTTTCAGAACGGGGCTTCAGACTTACACATTACGGTTAACACAACTCCAATTGTTCGAATTAACGGTAAGCTAAAAAAAGTGGGCTCACAATTACTAACAAAAGAAATGACGCGAGATCTAGCCAGGCAAATTACGGAACCTCATCAATTTGAGTCCTTTGAACAATATGGAGAATTGGATTTTTCCTACGCACTTGAAGATGCGTGTCGTTTTCGAGTTAATCTTTTTAAGCAAATGGGAGCAATTGGTATTGTCTGCCGTGTGATTAATAGTAAAATTCCAACAATCGGGGAATTAAATCTACCAGATGTCGTTAAATATTTTGCGAGACAGACCCAAGGCCTACTACTAGTAACTGGTCCAACAGGAAGTGGTAAATCAACAACACTTGCTGCAATCATTGATCATATTAATGACAATATGAGTAAGCACATTTTAACATTAGAAGACCCAATCGAATACCTACACCATCACAAGAAAAGTATTGTTAATCAGAGAGAAATCGGACAAGACAGTCAGTCGTTTTCTATCGGTTTACGTGCCGCTCTTCGCCAAGACCCAGACGTAATACTTGTTGGTGAGATGCGTGATTTAGATACAATCCAAACGGCAATTACTGCAGCTGAAACAGGCCATCTCGTTCTCGGTACACTTCATACGACAACAGCATCACAAACGGTTCACCGTATTATTGATATGTTTCCAGGAGAACAGCACCAACAAATTCGCATGCAATTAGCGAGTACTTTATTAGGCGTCATTTCTCAACGACTTCTGCCAACAGCTGATGAACTAGGTCGTACAGCCGCATTAGAAATTTTAGTCAGTAATCCTGCAATTGCCAACTTAATTCGCTCTGATAAGATACACCAAATTTTAACGATATTAGAAACGAGTAGAAATAGTGGAATGCAAACGATTAATATGGCGGTTATGGATCTTGTTAAACAAGGGCTTGTCACTCGTTCTGTTGCCGATGAGTTTGTGCCAGGATGGGATAAACATGAGTAAAAATAGTGTTAAAAAGGGAGAAAAACATGCTCTTTCTTTATAAAGCAATCGACTCACAAACGGGAAAAGAAGTGAAGGGAAAACTAAATGCAGCCAATCATGATGCAGCTGTGAAAGAATTAAAGGGCCGAGGTCTTTATATAGCAGAGCTTTCAGAACGTAAGGAAAGTATTCTTAATAAAGAATTAAACATCGTATTTGGCAAGCCTGTTAAAAACCGAGATTTCGTTATTTTCTGTCGTCAGCTAGCAACACTCCTAAAAGCAGGAACACCAATAACAGAATCGATTCGATTATTATCTGAGCAAGTTTCTTCTAAAACGTTTCGAAAAATGCTTGAGGATGTTTATTATGGTCTTCGCTCTGGTATTCCGTTTTCAGAAGTATGTTCAGCGTTTCCAAAAATTTTTGATAAGGTTTTCGTTAATATGGTACGTGCTGGAGAAATGAGTGGAGATTTAGAAAATGTGTTGGAACGATTAGCAATATTTTATGAAAAAGAACATCGAGTAAAAGAGAAAGTGAAATCAGCAATGATGTACCCGATTGCGGTATCGGTTATTGCCGTTGTCGTAGTAATCATTTTATTAACGTATGTTTTGCCGAGTCTTTTAAACAATTTGACAAGCATGGGAGGGGAGATACCTGTTCCCACTCAAATTGTTATGAGTGTTTCTGATTTTCTTATTTATCAATGGTATTTAGCATTGTTATTTGTCGTATTGATTATTCTCGTATTTATTGCAGTCTACAAAAATCCAAAAGGCCATTTTATGCTAGATTATGTAAAATTAAGAACACCAGTATTTGGTGTTCTGATTCAAAAAACAATTATCGCTCGTGTAACACGAACGATGGCTTCTTTGTTCTCCAGCTCTGTCCCTGTTTTACAGACTTTGACGATGAGCTCTGAAATAGCAAATAATGATGTTGTTGCTAAAGTTCTTGAGGAATCAAAGGAATCACTACGGGCTGGGGAAAGTTTATCAGAACCGTTAGCAAGAAGTTGGGTTTTTCCGAATATTGTAAGTCATATGATTAAAGTCGGTGAAGAAACAGGACAATTAGATACGATGCTAGTTAAGATTGCTGATTTTTATGAAGAGGATGTTGAACAAATGGCTTCGCGGATGAGTGCCATTATCGAGCCTTTAATGATTGTTATACTTGGGGTCATTGTTGGTACGATCGTTCTTGCAGCTATTTTACCGATGTTTTCAATTTATAATAACCTCGGCTAATGACGTTGAACAAGACCTACATTTATGTCTTGTTCTTTTTTATAGGGGGAAAACTGTAGACTTTTTTGGCAATGTGTGTTCTTTCGATTTCCAATTTCTCTATTAAATTTTTACTTTTAGTTCTATCTACTAATTTGTATTAATAGAATAGAATTAAGTAAATCAGAAGTAGGAGAGGAGCGAGTGATGGTGGAGCAAGATAAGCCGCGAATTTCGGTGAAGTTGAACGGAAAAGAACATTCGTTTCATGAGATAGAGAAAGTGAGAAAAGAAAAGGACTTACAAGTAATAAGAGAAAAAACAGAAGAAACAGAACATACTAAGTTAAAAGAGCCAAAAGAGGAACAAGAGTTAAAAAATTCACAAGTACCACCTATTCATCAAGCGCTGGAAGGTACTTCATTAGGCCAGCATGATTATTTTGCTAACAATATTATTGATTTTAATAAGTTGAAAGAAGAAAGAGAGATACGGAAGGAACCTTATTGGGATGATGGGAATAGAGAGTGGAGTCCGAAGCTACCTCCAGTCAAACGAAAAAAAAAGACGGCAGAGCGTTTGAAAAAATCACTATCTGGATTGCCTATTTCACTCATTTTAGCTGGTGTATCAGCGATAATCGTCGGTGTAGGGTTTGGGTTCATGGTCTTGACTGCTTTTACGGGAGAAGCAGATGGAAATACCGCTTCTCTTATGCCACAAAGTGAAGTGATAGAGACTGCTACAAATGGACAAGCGGGAGAAATAACTTTACCAGATCTATCCGTAGAAATCGTTCAAGGTGGTGCTTTTTCAACTAGTGAAAAAGGAAATGAAATCGTCTCCTTAATTAAGCAAAGAGGACAAGCTGCCGTATTAAAAACAGATAGTGATCCTATGTATATGTTTATTGGACTTGGTCTCCAAAAAGATGAAGCGGGCCGTATTAGTCAATTGTATCAACAACAGGGTCAAGAAACGTACGTTAAGCCATTTGCTGTTAATGGGTCTCTTCATTCAGTCGATAGTGAAGCAGTTAAACAGTATTTCACTCAAGGAGGGGCAATGTTTAACGAATTAGCTCGCTTTTCGGTTGCTGGTCTGGCGGGACAAAGTGTGGCTTTAGAAAATATTGAAAAGTTTTTAGGGCACTATCAGGAATGGAATAAGCAAGGAACGACTATCATTGCTGAGCTACCAGAAGGTGCACAAGGACATGCTAAACAATTTATTTCAAGTATGGCGAAAGCAGCATCAGAAATCGAAGGGTATAAAGGTAAACAACAGGAAATCAGACTTTGGGGCATTCAACAACATTTGTTAGAAGCACTACTATCGTATGAAGCGTTAATCCATGCTCTAAAATAACTCGTGGTGACGAAGGACTCATCTTTAGGTGAGTTCTTTTTAATTGATAGAAGGGTAAGTGAGTGAGGGAGCAAAAAACAATTGTTTAGATACTGTTAAGTTTTGATAATATATCTTTAAATTTAACAGTATCATTTGGTATGATTTAACTAATCCTTGTACAATAGACATACATAAGTATGAGTTCAGAAGATAGAAAATATTATCTTATTTGAACTACCTATAATGAATATTGTAAAGGATGTGCCCTTCATGAAACCATTTATTTTAGCCTCAGGTTCCCCGCGCAGAAAAGAGTTATTAGAGCAAGCAAAAATATCGTTTACCGCACAAACAAGTGATGTTGATGAGACCATCGATCCTGCATTATCCCCAGAAGATTTAGTTCAATCATTAGCTTTACAAAAGGCAGCTGCCGTATTTGAAGTGAATAAAGATGCGGTTGTGTTAGGTGCTGACACGATTGTCGTATTAGCTGGTCAAGTACTCGGGAAACCAAATGACCGTGAACATGCTAGAGGTATGCTTCGTGCATTATCTGGAAAGAAGCATTCTGTCCTAACAGGTGTATCTATCTTAAGTGATCGACTAAAAAAAACGTTTTTTGTTGAAACCCGTGTGCAATTTTGGGAACTAACAAATGAAGAAATCGAGCGGTATTTGGATACGAATGAACCATTTGATAAGGCAGGGGCTTATGGTATCCAAGGTTTTGGTGCAACACTAGTGGCACATATCGAAGGTGATTATTTTTCTGTTGTCGGATTACCACTATCAATGACAGTAAGAGAGCTGAACCACTTCGGAATTACCCCCAATTTATAGTTTGAAAATCCCGAATCAATTGGATGAAATGAAGAAAAATAGCAAACGCTAGAAAGGTGAGGATGTTAATTTGACCAAGCAGTCCTTTCTGATTCGTGATGTACCGTATCATGAACGTCCCCGTGAAAGGCTCCTTGCTGAGGGGGCTAAGTTTTTGTCGAACCAAGAACTTCTTGCTATTATTTTACGAACGGGTTCAAAGGAAGAGTCGGTTTTACAGTTGGCACACCGTGTTTTACAGAAGTTTGATGGTTTAACGATGCTAAAAGAAGCGACTGTCGAAGAGTTACAGGAAATAAAGGGGATTGGTGAAGCGAAAGCGGTAGAAGTTTGTGCTGTCCTTGAGCTAGGTAGGAGAATCAGCAGCCTAAAACTTGAAGAACGGTATGTGATACGATCACCAGAAGATGTGTCTCGGTACGTAATGGAAGACATGCGCTCATTAACTCAAGAGCATTTCGTATGTTTATATCTGAACACCAAAAACCACGTCCTTCACCGGGAAACGATTTTTATCGGTAGTTTAAATGCAAGCATCGTGCACCCAAGGGAAGTGTTCAAAGAAGCACTGCGTCGATCGGCTGCTTCCTTTATATGTCTACATAATCATCCTAGTGGCGATCCAACTCCAAGTAGAGAAGATATAGAAGTGACGAAGCGATTAGGTGAGTGTGGGAAAATTCTTGGCATTGAGCTGTTAGACCATGTCATAATCGGTGATCGAACGTATATAAGTTTAAAGGAGAAGGGCTATCTAACTTCTTAGACGGGGCTCCTTTTTCTCTTACTTATATTTTTTGTAATTCATTATTTCACTTTAAAAAATAAACATGTAAAATTATCGCATGGGTACTTTGAGGACTATTCATTTGCAAGGATATTAAGTATAATAAACTTTATGAGTTTTGGGTTTCATGAAGGGAGATACATAGATGTTTGGTGGTTTTTCAAAAGATTTAGGAATTGATTTAGGTACAGCTAATACTCTCGTATATGTAAAGGGTAAAGGCGTTATTGTTCGTGAACCATCGGTAGTTGCCTTGCGAACAGATACAGGTTCGATTGAAGCAGTAGGTAATGACGCAAAAAATATGATCGGACGTACTCCAGGGAATATCGTTGCCGTTCGTCCTATGAAAGACGGTGTTATTGCCGATTTCGATACGACTGCAACAATGCTTAAACATTTTATTCGACAAGCTCTTAGGCAGCGTTCGATTTTTACAAGAAAACCAAATGTCATGGTTTGTGTACCATCTGGTATTACGGCTGTTGAAAAACGCGCAGTAGAAGATGCGACAAAACAAGCAGGTGCTCGTGAAGCATACACGATTGAGGAGCCATTTGCAGCAGCAATTGGTGCAGATTTACCAGTATGGGAGCCGACGGGGAGCATGGTCGTTGATATCGGTGGTGGAACGACAGAAGTTGCGATTATTTCTTTAGGTGGTATCGTAACAAGTCAGTCGATCCGGGTTGCTGGGGATGAAATGGATGATGCAATCATTCAATACATTAAAAAGACGTATAATTTAATGATCGGTGAGCGAACAGCAGAAGCATTAAAGCTAGAAATCGGTTCTGCAGGGTCTCCAGAGGGTGTGGAAGATATGGACATTCGTGGTCGTGATCTTGTAACAGGCTTACCGAAGACGATTACAGTAACAGCTGTAGAAATTTCAGATGCATTAAATGATACCGTTGTTTCGATTGTTGATGCTGTGAAAAATACGTTAGAAAAGTCGCCACCTGAATTAGCAGCTGACATTATGGATCGTGGTATCGTGCTAACGGGTGGAGGTGCGCTTCTGCGTAACTTAGACCGTGTACTTAGTGACGAAACGAATATGCCAGTTATTGTGGCAGAAGATCCTCTTGATTGTGTTGCGCTTGGTACAGGTCGTGCTTTAGAAAATCTTCATTTATTCCGCTCGAAGGCAGGGATTACGGTTCGTTCGGGTCGTAAATAGTAATTGTAAGTAGGTGTAGGCAATGACATTTTTTTCAAATAAGCGGCTCATTGTCTTAATGGTGAGCATTATTGTACTTGTTGCGTTAATTGGATATTCCATGAGTGACCGTGACCGACTAACTTGGCCAGAGCAATTTATGAAGGACACTGTTGGATGGGTTCAAACCCTCGTTTCCAAACCCGCTCATTTAGCAGCGGGTTTCTTTGAGAATCTCAATGAATTACAAGGACTTTATTCCGAAAATAAAGTGCTAAAAGCAAGATTAGAAGAGTACGCGCAAGTTTCTGTTGAACGTAACATGTTAAAGGCAGAAAATGATACATTAAAAGCAACGCTAGAAATCGAAGAAACGTTAAGTGATTATCGAATGCGAACAGCAACGGTTATTCATCGTAACCCGGATCGGTGGAGTGAATTTATCGGAATCAACCGAGGCTCTGAACATGGGATTGAAAGAAATATGGCCGTAATTACGTCTGGGGGATTAATTGGTAAAGTTCAACAAGTCGGTCAGTTCTCAGCAAAAGTTCAATTATTAACAGATAACGATCGAACGAATCGGGTTTCAGCGATGGTTCAAGCAGAGGAACCTGTTTATGGATTTATTGAAGGTTTTGATCAAGAAACTGGACTACTCTTATTGAAAAAGCTTGACATTGATGCCGAGGTTGAAATTGACCAAATGGTTACAACATCAGGTTTGGGTGGGGTATATCCAAGAGGATTAATTATTGGCGAAATAGTAGATATCGTGCCAGATGAATACGGTTTGACAAAGAATGCTTATATACAACCAGCAGCTGATTTTTATGGGCTTGATTATGTTATGGTTATTGAACGCTCTAGTACAACTTTAGAGCCTGATCTAGCGGAGGGAGATGGCCTGTGAATCGAATCCTTCTTCCTTTAGTGATGTTGTTAATTTTTGTGATTGAAGGGTCACTTTTTCAAGTGTTTGCACCAGAGCAATATGGAAGTGACTTGCTATACATTCCTCGGTTTGTTATCGTTGCAATGGTTATTATCGGTATTTTTTTAGGGCGGACTCATGCGATTATATATGGATTAATTTTTGGAATCCTTTATGATGTTGTATATACAGAATTGCTAGGTGTTTATATGTTTTGTCTAGCATTAATAGCATATTTACTGTCGGTGTCACACCTGTATGTGAGAAGAAGCTATACCCTCGTCGTATTAGTTACTATGGTGGCTGTTTTTATTGTTGAATATTTCACATATGGGATTAACTTGATGCTTAACATCACTGAGATGATGCACGAAGAGTTTTTTAGTCGACGTTTATTATCTACACTAGGTTTAAACTTTCTTTTTTCATTGATCTTATTGTATCCTTTACGTAAGTATCTTCTTTATTTAAAACAAATGGAAGAATTTCAAAAGCACTAGATAATTTCATTTTTCTCTAAGTAAAAAAGAGGAGATTTAAGTCTTTTTGTAGAAATAACAGTAATGGTGTAAATGGATTTAACCTACTCTGAGGTGAACTATAAATGTTACAAAAGAAACACCACGTTACAATAAAAGGAACGAAAGACGGTTTAACATTTTTACTAGATGATAATTGTAGCTTTGAAAGCTTGTTAGAAGAGCTAAAAGAAAAGTTGTCATCGAAGCATTATGAGAAATCTGGCGGGCCAGCAGTAAAAGTACATGTTGCTACTGGAAATCGGTATTTGACTGAAGACCAAGAAAAAGAACTCCACGATGTCGTTTGTAAAGATAAAAATCTAATCATTGACCAAATTGAAACAAATGTTATAAGTAAAGAAGAAGCTGAGCGTATAGCAGAAGAAAAGCAAATGGTCATGGTTTCAAAAATTGTTCGTTCTGGACAAGTATTTAAAGTAAATGGTGATTTGTTACTGATTGGTGATGTGAATCCAGGTGGAACTGTTGTTGCTACTGGAAATATTTTTGTAATGGGAGCATTGCGTGGAATTGCTCATGCTGGCAGTGAAGGTGATAAAGATGCAGTCATTGCCGCTTCAGTTATGGCACCCTCCCAGCTTAAAATTAGTGATCACCTCAGACAAGAGCCCAATCGAAACGAACAAGTAGACAGGCAGATGGAATGCGCATACATAACTGCTAAAGATAATACGATCGTTTTAGAACGAATACAACAATTACCTTGGTTGCGTCCAAGTTTAAATCGAGCACCTGAAAAAGTGTTTTCGTAAACGGATAAACCGTATTGGAATAGGACATAGAGGAAGAAAGGGGAAATATGTGTGGGAGAGGCTATCGTAATTACTTCTGGAAAAGGGGGCGTCGGGAAAACGACAACTTCCGCTAACATCGGAACAGCCCTAGCCCTTTCAGGTAAAAGAGTGTGCTTAATCGATACAGATATCGGACTTCGTAATCTTGACGTTGTCATGGGACTTGAAAACCGAATTATATATGATCTTGTTGATGTAGCAGAAGGACGTTGTCGCTTACAGCAAGCCCTTATAAAAGACAAGCGGTTTGAATGTTTATATTTACTGCCAGCAGCTCAAACAAAAGATAAATCTTCAATAACACCAGATCAGATGAAAACGATCGTCGAGGAATTAAAGCGTGATTATGATTACGTGCTCATCGACTGTCCAGCGGGTATTGAACAAGGTTTTAAAAATGCGGTTGCTGGAGCAGACAAAGCTATTGTTGTTACAACCCCTGAATTATCTGCAGTTCGTGATGCTGACCGAATTATTGGTTTGCTAGAAAAAGAGAATGTCGAACCACCACTACTTATCGTTAACCGAATTCGTAATCATATGATGAAAAGTGGTGAAATGCTTGACGTTGATGAAATTGTTAATATTCTAGCAATTGAATTACTAGGTATAGTTGTGGATGATGAAAATGTCATAAAGCATTCTAATAAAGGAGAGCCAGTCGCTCTTCATCCTGGAAGCAAAGCATCAATTGCTTATCGAAATATTGCAAGACGCATATTAGGTGAAACAGTTCCTCTTATGGCACTAGGAGAGGATAAAGGTGTTTTTACAAAAGTGAAAAAATTCTTCGGAATAAGATCATAAATGAATTATTAGTTGAAAAAACGGAATGGTTTTGCTGGCCATTCTGTTTTTTTTTTTGTTGAAGATAAAAAGTATAACTTTTCAGATGATGTCTAGCACAAGAAGATGATAAACGTCTTTATTCAATGGATATAAGAGAATTTCCACCACATGAATAAGAGAAACCCTTGTTAGATCTTCTCTCATTAGAGAACACAGTGTAATTCTTTTATGGCAAAATAATATTAATTGAAAATAAAGCCTAAATGAAGACAAAAGATGTTTTTCTTACTTTTAATTACTTTTGAAGTAAAAATTTCTATATAAGTGTTTGATCAACCTATATTAGGGATTAAGAGGGTGTGGAGTAAATGAGCGATTTGATCCAATATTTTAGAGAAAAGCAACTAAAGCAAAGCTCTGAACAAATCATGAAAGGACGTTGTCCCTATTGCAGCATGCAATGTTCAATGGAGCTGATAGAAGAACACGTAATCAAACGAAAACGATTTAAAGTAAAACCGAATAAACAAGATCCGACTTCAGAAGGAAGACTTTGTATTAAAGGCCTACAAGCTCATCAACATGCTATCAATGGTGAAAGAGTGAAATATCCGCTTTTTAAAATAGATGGGGAATGGGTAAGAATTTCTTGGGAATTGGCTTTAGAAATGATAGCTGAACAATTCTCACAATTACAAAGTGAGTTTGGAAATGACTCGATTGGTGTTTATGGTGGTGGCTCTTTAACAAATGAAGAAGCTTATTTATTAGGGAAATTTGCTAGAGTTGGTTTGCAGACGAAATATATTGATTATAATGGTCGTTTCTGTATGAGTGCTGCTGCATCGGCTCAAAATGCTACATTTGGAATTGACCGTGGGATAACGAATCAATTATCAGAAATAGCAGATGCTAAATGTATTATCTTAGCTGGGACGAACATTGCAGAATGCCAACCAACGATTATGCCCTATTTTCGTAAAGCAAAAAAGAATGGTGCTTATATAATTGCGATCGATCCACGGGAAACGGCTACGACGAAGTTTGCAGATATGCATATTAAGGTAAAACCAGGAACAGACGCCAACCTAGCCATTGGTTTACTTAAGGTTTTAGTCGATGAAAATTATTGTGATGAAGCATTTATCGCTGATCGAACAAAAGGGTTCGATTTAATAAAAGAACAATTAAATGAAGTGTCCTTAACTACTATTGCCAAACAATGTGGGATCCCAAAAGAGGAAATTCTTGATGCAGCTAGACAATATGGGAAAGCTGAAACGGGGATGGTCTTTACCGCTAGAGGAGTTGAGCAACATGCCAATGGCTATCAGACTGTTCGTCACTTTTTAAACCTAGTATTAGCAACTGGCAAGATTGGCAAACATGCTTGTGGATACGGTGCGATTACAGGCCAAGGAAATGGCCAAGGGGGTAGGGAACACGGGCAAAAAGCTGATCAACTTCCAGGGTATCGTTCGATTGAAAACGAAGCGGATCGCAAATATATTGCAAATGTTTGGGGAGTAGATGAGGCTGAATTGCCTCGAAAAGGTGTTTCTGCTTACGAATTAATCGAGAAGATAGATCAAGAAGAAATTAAAGCTTTATTTTTAATGGGCTCCAATCCAGTTGTCTCAAGTCCGAATGCTATTTTTGTAGAAAAAGCATTGGAAAAGTTAGATTTCTTGGTCGTTGTCGATATGTTTATTTCAGAAACAGCTCAAATGGCAGATTTAATTTTACCAACGACTTCTTATTTAGAAGATGAAGGAACGATGACAAACCTAGAAGGTAGAGTGGTATACCGACATGCTGAACGAAAAGCTCCGAAAGAAGTGAAGCATGATTGGGAAATTATTTGTGATATAGCAAAATCATTAGGCAAAGAACAATATTTCTCATATGAAAGTGTAGAGGAAATATTTAATGAATTACGTAAGGCAAGTAAAGGTGGTACCGCTGATTACTATGGAATTACGTATGATCGTGTAAAAGATGGTGGTGTTTTGTGGCCTTGTCCTGTTGAAGGGCACCCAGGAACGCTCCGATTGTTTGAAAATGCGTTTCATACCTCAGATGGTTTTGCTACGTTTAATCTTAGTCATGAACTTATTCGAAGTGAGAAGGCTACGAAGAAATTTCCACTTGTTTTGACAACAGGGAGGATAATGGAACATTATTTAACAGGGGTGCAAACAAGAAGAAGTCAAGAGTTACTTGAACGATCGAAAGAGCCTTACGTCGAAATCCATCCGGAAACAGCAGAACAATATAATATTGAAAATGATGTAATGGTTCGAATTGAGTCCAAGCGAGGTTCGGTAATTGTCAAAAGTAAACTAACAGAAGGGATCCGTAAAGATACAATTTTTGCTCCATTTCATTGGGGAGACTCTCAATGTATTAATCGTGTAACGAATCCGGTTTTAGATCCTGTTTGTCGTATGCCGGAATTTAAAGTAAGTGCGGTCAACATTAGCCAGATCAAGTTAACGAAAGTAAAGCAGCAAAAGCAAACCGTAGTTATTTAATTAGCTAAAAGGAAACGTTTCTCAGAAAGGTAAGTGGAAAAGGCACACATTACGTGTGTCTTTTTAGTTTTTTCGGAACTTCAAACGCAGGAACTTCTATAAAATTAAATTGTAACAAAAACCGTTGATTTCCGGCATTGTTAGCAAGCTATCTTTTACCAAGATTCTTTCCTCAAGCTAATGATTTATGGCATATATCGAACGGACAAGTCATAGGATAGAGTAAAAAAGTGGGACGAGACTAAGAATTTGTGGGGAAAAGGATGGGGTGTGCGATGTCAAAACGAATTGATAAGATTAGAAAACAAATTGAGTCAAGAAGAAGAGAGGCTCAAGGAAAAGGTGCAAGAAAAGAACGATCAGCTCCCCTATTATTAGATCGGCATGATGAATCGAGAGATGAGCCGGATTTCTACATCTTTCAGGAAAAGAAAGAAAGTCCTAATGATCAATGGCAACAGAAAGACTGGTTTCTCATGCGCTCTCTCTTCGCTGTCGTCGTATTTTTAGTCATTGCCATTATGTTTAATAGTAGCCTAGCACAGCTTGAAGGGGCGAAACAAGTTGTTAAACAATCCTATGAGCAAGAATTTCAATTTGCTACGGTGGCAAATTGGTATGAAAAGCAATTTGGCAGGCCGTTAGCTCTTTTACCAATGTCAATGGACGTCGCACTTGAAGATACAGAAGATACACCACCAGTAGCCTATGCCGTTCCAGCTACAGGACAAATCCGTGAAAATTTTCAAGAAAATGGAACTGGCATATTAGTAGAAACTGAAATCGATGCTAATGTTGAAGCAGTGAAATCCGGTTTAGTTATTTTTGTCGGTGATGAAGAAAGATTAGGTCTTACAGTTGCGATACAGCATTATGATGGTGGGCAATCATGGTACGGAATGCTCAAGGAAGTCGATGTAAAGCTGTATGATCATATTGAAGCAGGGAAACCGGTCGGTAAAGTTTCTGTAAGTGAAGAAGTAGGTAAGGGCATCTATTACTTATCCATTAAAGAAGGCGAAGACTACATTGACCCAAATGATGTGATTAGCTTTGAATAATTCTCTTCTTTCAAAAATGAAGATTAACCCTCTATTTTGGCTTGTGCTTGGAATTGGTATTATTACAGGCTATTTTCGGGAAGTTATTATGGTATTTACAATCGTTTTTATACATGAAATGGGTCATGTCGTTGCTGCTAAGTGGTTTAATTGGAGGATTGAAAAAATTGAGCTGCTTCCATTCGGAGGAGTAGCTGAAATGAATGAGAGTGCCAATCGTCCATTTCGAGAAGAATTAATTGTCATCGTTTCTGGGCCGCTGCAGCACCTATGGATGATTGGTGCATCTTTTCTTCTTGTTCAGACCCCCATATGGTCAGTAGCTGAGCATCAATTGTTTGTATGGCATAATGTCATGATATTAGGATTTAATTTATTACCGATATGGCCATTAGATGGGGGACGAATTCTTCATCTAGCCTGTACATATCGGCTACCTTATAAGCGAGGACAGAAATTAACGCTGTTGTTATCAATTATTGGAATTGCAATTGTGGGAATGGTTAGCTATCAGTTGTTTCCGTTCCATTTAAATCTTTGGGTAGTTTTATTATTTTTGTGTGTGTCTAATTATTTAGAGTGGAAGCAACGGCATTATGTTTTTATTCGTTTTTTACTAGACCGTCTTTATTTAGATAAACCACATTCAAAACGATATTCCATTAGGGTCCAACCGAATATGAAAATACGTCAGGTGTTAGAATTGTTTCGCCGCGGTTGCCAACATACAATTACAATTAATCAAACACATTGTATTTCCGAGAAAATGTTATTAGAAGCATACTTTCATCAAAAAGCGATGGATCGTAAATTAGAGGAAGTCTTTAGCTCATAGATTTTTAATGAATAACATAGTAAAAAGTATGGAATATAAAAAATTAACAACAGAGTGAAATACCGATTTCAACGTATTAAAAGGGAAGTTTATTTTGAATAAGATAAAAACGCTTGGACCAAGCGTTTTTATGCTTAATTTGACATATCTCAGCTACATTTGGTGTTATGTAAGAGAATGTTGTTTGAATGTAAGGTTTAATTTTTCTTTTAAGTCTGTAATTGAAAATGGCTTTTGTAAAAAAGAAATAAAGGAACTGCATTCACAAGGCTGTAGATTGGAAACTCCTGTAGTAGTAACAATGATACGAATAGACTTATTGAGCTTTTCACGAACCACTTCACATAGCTTGATAGCATTCATATCAGCTAGTTGATCACTGACAATTAGGAACTTTAGGTCCGATGGCAAGGCTTTAAGAAAGTCAGGACTATTATCATAATGAATCACTTCATATCCAAGCTTTTCAATATGAAAGGTAATTAACATCGCATGAGCCGGTTCATCCTCCACCAAATAAATAAACGGTTTCCTACCCATAATTCCTCCTATGATTTGAAAAAATTGTATATAACTTTTATCTCTCTTTTATCAATATTAACTCTTTGTAAAAATTATAGCAATTTTTTTATCGAAAAATTTACAATCAAAAATGAATAAAGAGGAATTATGCTACTTTGTGTATTTTCATGAATAACTTACCATAAACCCTTCGTTTTGAGTTAGTAAAAATAAGAAAGAGGTGGATCATTTTCACTAATAAGTTTCACTTTATCAATCTGATACAGTACAATAAAAGGATATAAATCGAAGTTGGTGATGGTAGTTGTATCGTATTTACTTTAATATGGCAACAAGAGAACGACGAGCAGCGATTGTGGAAGAAGATAAAGTTGTTGAATTACTAATTGAACGTTCAGTTGAAAAGCGTATTGTGGGTAATGTATATAAAGGTCGAGTTGTAAATGTTTTACCTGGAATGCAAGCGGCTTTTATAGACATTGGTCGTGATAAAAATGCATTTTTATACCGTGATGACTTACTTTCCTTTCAGAAGCTTTCATTAAAAGACGAAGAAAAGAAGAAAAAGAATATTAGCGAGTTAGTAAAAAAAGGAGAAGAACTCCTCGTTCAAGTAACAAAGGAAGGCTTTGGAACAAAAGGACCGAGACTTTCGGGTGTTGTTTCCTTTCCGGGAAAATTTGTCGTCTATATGCCGACTGGAAATTATATTGGAGTTTCCAGAAAAATTCGCTCCGAAGACGAAAGAGAAAGATTGCGGATGATGGGTGAAGAGCTTATTGAAAATGAAGAAGGGTTAATTATCCGTACGGTTTGTGAAGGAGCAACTCGACAAGAAATTGAAGAAGATATTCGAATATTACGTGGCTTCTGGGATGAAACGTGGAAAGAAAAGAAAGATGAAAAGCCACCAGCACTCATTCACCAAGATACAGGCTTGATTGAGCGGATTATCCGTGATTTTTCATTAGACCTTGTGACAGAAATTTATATTGATAATTTTCGTGATTACAAAAGGCTTGTTGACCTTTTAGGACCTGAAAGGAAGGATAAACTCCACTTTTATCAAGGGAAGGAAAATATATTTTCGGCGTATGCCATTGATAAAGAGCTAGAAAAATCATTAAAACGTCAAGTTTGGTTAAGAAATGGGGCATATCTCATGATTGATCAAACAGAAGCGTTAACCGTTATTGACGTTAATACAGGAAAATTCATTGGAAAAAATGATTTGCAAGATACAATTAAAAAGACGAATATTGAGGCAGCAAAAGAAATTGCAAGGCAGCTCAGGCTGAGAGATATATCTGGGATTATCATTATCGACTTTATCGATATGAAAGACGAAAAGGACCAACTGCATGTATTAAGTTATTTTAAAGGGGCATTGGAAAAAGACCGAACGAAGACGAATGTCCTTGGTTTGACTGGATTGGGACTTGTTGAGATGACACGAAAGAAAATCAGACAAAACTTGCAAGATAGCCTCTCAAAAATATGTCCGACTTGTAAAGGAAAAGGTTCAGTACTTTCTAATGAAGCTCAAGCGTTTCATGTTGAGCGATTACTATGGGAATATCGAGGTATGGATCACGAAGCTTTAGTATTAGAATTACCACCTCATATTGCGGAAGTATTACGAGGAAAAAAGGACGAGCATTTAAAGCGGTTAGAGGAAGCATTGCATTTTAAAATTCTTTTATTTGAAAATCGAGAAATGACAGAACAACAATATGAAATTCCTTTTATGGGAAGCTTGCAAGAGGCGAAGAATAAGCTTGAGCGCTTAACGAAAGAACATTGACTTTTATTTTAAATTTATGGTATTATATCATTTGTTAGTTATTTGGATCGCACCCAAAAAGCTACAACCGCACAGAACAGGTTTGACAAAGCTACGACTGTAGCTACCTGCAATTGGCGAGTCTTAGAAATCGAGGAGGTGCAAGTACATGTACGCAATTATTGAAACAGGCGGAAAGCAAATTAAAGTACAAGAAGGTCAAGAGGTTTACATCGAGAAGCTAAATACAGCTGATGAGCAAGTGACTTTCGATAAAGTACTATTTGTCGGTGGTGACGATGTTAAAGTTGGAGCTCCATTTGTTGAAGGTGCATCAGTAACGGCTAAGGTTGAAAAACACGGTCGTGCTAAGAAGATCACTGTTTATAAATACAAAGCGAAGAAAAACTATCGTCGTAAGCAAGGTCATCGTCAACCTTATACTAAAGTTGTTATTGAAAAAATCAACGCTTAATAGGGTAAACGATGATTACAGTTCAAGTAGAACGTAATGAAAAACGACACATACATTCTTTTACAATGAGTGGTCATGCTGGCGCTGGTCCTTATGGTCATGACATTGTTTGTGCTGGTGCTTCTGCAGTATCATTTGGAGCGATCAATGCAATCGCAGAGCTATGTCAAGTGGAACCCCATATTGACTTAGAAGGAGACGGTGGCTTTCTCCGCTGTACAGTTCCAGATGGACTAGATGTACAAACCTATGAGAAAGTACAACTTCTACTAGAAGGAATGGTCGTCGCTTTACGCTCCATTGAAGCAGAGTACGGTAAGCATATTACAATCCAAAATTAGGGGAGGTGAATTCAATGTTAAAAATGAACCTTCAATTTTTTGCAAGTAAAAAAGGGGTAGGTAGTACTAAGAACGGTCGTGACTCTATCTCTAAACGTCTAGGTACAAAACGTGCTGACGGACAGCAAGTTACAGGTGGTTCTATCCTAGTACGTCAACGTGGAACTCGCATTTACCCAGGTGTAAACGTAGGTAAAGGTGGAGATGACACGTTATTTGCGAAAGTAGACGGCGTTGTAAAATTCGAGCGCGTTGGACGTGATCGCAAACAAGTAAGTGTATACCCAGCAGCTCAATAATGCTGCCAAAGCTCCTAAACTCATATGAGTTTAGGAGCTTTTTTATGGTGCCTGGCATCTTTAGTCCACTAAAGGTGCTAGGCACCATGAAAAAGCAGGAAATTTATGTATAGAGAACGAATTAATTATACATGATGAATATAGAAGTATGAGAGGTGAGCAATCAATTGAAGTCTTTAGCGGAAATGGAAAAGATTATTGTAGATGAACTCGTTCTTCGTCTTAAACCTGCTTTCATTTATCTATTTGGTTCGTACGCTAAAGGAACAATGACAGAGGATAGTGACGTTGATATTGCTTATTTCTCAAACAGTTCATTAACAAGTTATGAGAACTTTATGCTCGCTCAACATTTAGCTGATCTTGTTAAAAAAGAAGTAGATTTAATTGATATCAAACAAGCATCTACTGTATTTCAAGCTCAGATAGTGGGCTTTGGAAAGATTATTTATTGCTCGAACGAAAAAAACCGAAAAGAATTTGAAATGTTAACATTAAAAATGTATGCAAAGTTAAATGAAGAACGAAAGCCGATTTTAGATCAAATTAAAGAGAGTGGAAAAGTGTATGAATGATGATGTAATGATAAATAAAATCAACGTTATTGAACGGTGCTTAAATAGGATCGATGAAGAGTATGACAACAATAATGAGAATCTGAAAAATTACACTAAGCAAGATTCTATTATTCTTAATCTGCAAAGAGCATGTGAAGCATCCATTGACTTAGCGATGCATTTGATAGCAATGAAAAAGCTCGGTATTCCCCAAACGAGTAGAGACGCTTTTGATGTTCTGTATGAACAGAAAATAATTGATAAAATATTAGCAGACAAAATGAAAGCAATGGTCGGCTTTAGAAACATTGCTGTTCATGATTATCAAAAACTAAATTTAGATATTTTGGAAAGTATCCTTAAAAATCATCTAACTGATTTTCTAAAATATACACAAGCAGTTCTAGTAACTAAAGGAGAGTGAAGTAGGATGAAGTTTACTGTAGTTGGTTATTGGCATGGATACCCTGAAGCAGGAGAAGCTTCGAGCGGGTATTTACTCGAAAAAGATGGGTTTCGTTTATTGATTGATTGTGGAAGTGGGGTAGTGAGTCATTTACAAAAGTATTGTCCCCTTGATCAGCTGGATGCTTTAATCGTGTCTCATTATCATCATGACCATTTTTCTGATATTGGAGTACTTCAATATGCACGTTTAGTCCATAATGCATGGAAAGGTGAGGAGAAGAAATTAATTGCTTATGGTCATTTACATAATAAAGAAAAATACAATTTACTTTCGTATGAACCTCATGTTACAGCGATTCCATACAATCCAGCGAAAGTATTAAATGTCGGTCCTTTTTCAATATCATTTTTACAGACGAAGCATCCTGAACCATGTTTTGCGATGAAGATTACAGATGGAAACACGACGATTGTGTATACAGCGGATACAAGTTATTTCCAAGAGTTGCATCAATTTGCACTTGATTCCGACCTGCTCATTGCGGAATGTACTTTTTATGAACATCAAGACCCTACAGCCGCTGGGCATATGAATAGCAGAGATGTGGGCATCCTGGCGAAAAACGCAAATGCGAAACAGCTACTACTTACTCATTTGCCTCATTTTGGTGATCATAACGAGCTTACCAAACAAGTCATGTCATATTACGATGGTCAAACTGAACTTGCAAAAACAGGATGGACTTTCGAAAAATAAGCAACGATAACCATGGAATGCTCTATTTTACAAAATGTAAATCAGATTAAGTAGAATAGTGTGATAAATCTGTAAAAGTAATATGAGCACTTTTTTAAAAGATACCTTTATTCTTAAGAAGTCGTTTGCTAGAATAAGATAAAATAGATATAAGATAACTATCTTTGAAAAACGAACAGATCTTACTGGGCATTATGGATAAGAAAGTGAAGTGAGGTAAATGTCAGCACGAGAAAGTTTTGAGATAGAACTCAAACAAATAAAGGCTAAAATTTTAGAGATGGGTCAAGTTGTTGAAATGGCACTTCAACAATCCCTAGATGCTTTTAGAGATAATGATCATAATGAAATGAATGCAGTTATTAAAAATGATCGTAAAATTAATCAATTTGAGTTAAGGATTAATGAAACGGTTACGTTACTTATCGCTAAACAACAACCCGTAGCCTCAGATTTACGAAAATTAATCGTGGCTCTAAAAATCTCTAGTGACCTAGAGAGAATTGGTGATTTAGCTGTAGACATAGCGAAAATTGGTAAACGTGTTGAACCATCTGAATTGGATATATACCGTAAACAATTGCTAGAAATTTCAAAGAAAGCAACCGAAATGTTGTCAAGTGCATTAGCTGCTTATTATCATAGCGATGTCTTAAAAGCACAAAAGATTGCTTCACTTGATGATCAAGTCGATCAAATGTATGGTGAATTTATTCAAAAATTATTTAAAATAGAAACCAGTAACAAAAGAGTCAAAATAATAACAAATCTTGCATTTATTGGTAGATATATCGAAAGAATAGCTGATTATGCAACAAACCTTGCAGAATGCATTGTTTATGAAGTCAATGGTCAATATTTTGACTTAAATTAGACGAAAACCAAAAAATTTTAGATAATCACGGCTTGTAAAAAGAGTGAAAACTTTTATTTGTTCCTTTAAGAATTTAAACACCAATTAAAATAAAAGGTAGGATCAGGAAGGTACAATAATATATCCTGATCCTTTTTTTGTTGCTTGTACATATTAACGTTAACAATAATACAAAATAAGAAAAATGATATTCACCATCTTTTTGAGCAATTCTAATTGATGATTTAGAGAGGTAAAAGAAATAGAAAATAGGGGTGAGCTAAACTTAAATTTTATGGTTGATAAGATAACAAAATATACTTTTTTTCGACAACTTTACAAAACCTTTACATTATAACTAAACAAGCTTAATATTGGGCCACTATACTTTGAAATGTGGAGGAGAGAGACCTTTACCAATAAATTTTTCCTAGAGAAAAGGGAGGACAATTCAATGAGTTTGAAAAAGTATTTCATGTTTCTAGTAATGGCTGCACTTATGGTTGTTGTTGCAGCATGTGGAGCTGGTACAGAGGAACCTACTCCAGAAGAAAATACAGGTGCTGAAGCTCCTGCAGAGAATGAAGAAAATACTGAAGAAGCAGCAGAGTTAGAAGGTAGTGTTGTAATTGATGGTTCTGGTACAGTTTATCCTTTAATGGCTGCATTAGCAGAAGAATATATGACTAACGAGCAACAAAACGTATCAGTTGAAGTAAGTCGCGCTGGATCAAGTGCTGGTTTCAAAAAGTTTTTAGTAGAAGACGGTACTGATTTTAATGATGCTTCACGTGCGATAAAAGAAGAAGAAGCAGCAGCTGCAGAAGAACTTGGAATTGAGGTAAAGGAATTCAAAGTAGCTTTAGATGGTTTAACTTTCGTTATTAACCCAGAAAATGATTGGGCAACTGAACTTACACAAGAAGATGTAATCAATATCTTCCGTGCTGACGGTGGGATTAAAAAATGGTCAGACATTAACCCAGACTTCCCAGATGTAGAAATTAGCACATATGGACCAAACGAAAACCATGGAACATATGAATTCTTCTATGAGAACATTCTTGAAGAGCAAGATTTAGTCGAAGGAATTAATCTTCAACAAGAATATTCTACGCTTGTTAATTTAGTATCAGAAGATGTAAATGGTATTGCATTCTTTGGTTTTGGTTATTTTGTGAATAATCAAGATAAACTAAATGCTGTAAAAGTTGATTTTGGTAACGGACCAGTTGAACCTTCACTTGATACAATTGCAGAAGATGGTGACTACGCTCCATTCACTCGTCCAGTTTTCACATATTTAAATGTTAATATGGCAAAAGAAAAGCCGCAAGTATTAGATTATGCCAAATTCGTTGTAAATAATATTAATGAATTTGCTGGACCAACTGGATTTGCACCAATTCCAGAAGCAGAAGTTCAAGAATATGTTGAGTTTTTAGAAGGATTAAAATAAAATTATAAAGTGGATAAGATGAGAGCTGTTGTCAGTTCTCATCTTATTACCATGTAAAAGCTATAGGGCTGGAAGGGGTGCTCCATAAAATGGAAACAAACAGCGCTGAAAAAAAGGGGAAAGCTGTTAGTGTAAGAGAAATAATAGAGAAAAATAAAAATACAAGGAACTTAGCTAATATCACAGAAAAGGTCATGCCCAATTTTCTCTTATTAATTGCAATCATATCAATACTTACAACAATAGGAATAGTTTTTACATTATTGACTGAAACTGTTGAATTTTTTAAACGAGTTCCTTTCGTAGAATTTTTTACCGGAACCGTACTAAAGCCATTAAGTCAAAACCCACAGTTTGGTGTTTTGCCATTATTAACAGGAACGATTATTTCATCTGTTATTGCAATGTTTGTTGCAATTCCAATTGGTTTAATGACAGCAATTTATTTAAGTGAATATGCATCAGATAAGGTTAGAAGAACATTAAAGCCTTTATTAGAGATTTTAGCGGGAATACCGACTATTGTTTATGGATTTTTTGCATTTACATTTGTAACGCCAATATTAAGAGAATTTATACCTGGTCTTGAACCTACGAATATCCTAAGCCCAGGTATTGTTATGGGAATCATGATTATTCCAATGGTAGCATCATTATCAGAAGATGCGATGAGCTCTGTACCTAATGCAATGAGAGAAGGAGCTTTAGCCTTAGGGTCGACTAGACTTGAGGTTACAGGGAAAGTAGTAATTCCTGCTGCCATTTCTGGTATCATTGCTTCATTTGTTCTTGGGATCTCGCGAGCAATTGGTGAGACAATGATTGTAACAATTGCTAGTGGAAGTTCAAAGAACTTTACCTTTGACATTACACAATCTATGCAAACGATGACTGCATATATTGTTGAAGTAACTGGCGGGGATGCGCCTGCTGGTTCTACTATATATTACAGTTTATATGCTGTAGCCATGACTTTATTTATATTTACATTTATTATGAATTTGATTGCCAGATATATCTCTCGTAGATTTAGGGAGGAATATTAATTATGAAATATGTTGATGTTACCCAAGTGCAAAAGAAAATGAATACACGGCTAGTTACGAATAACTTTGCAAAAATGCTATTCTTTCTTTCGACAGCATTTGGATTAGTCGTTTTAGCTGTATTGATATTTAGAGTGCTATCTCAAGGGATTTCATGGATTGATTTGAATTTTATTACTGGTAAATTATCCACTAATGCTGATAAAGCTGGAATTATGGGCGCTGTACTTGGAACACTATGGTTAATGTTAGTTGTTGCACCTGTAACAATGTTCTTAGGTGTTGGGACTGCTATTTATTTAGAGTGTTATGCCAAAAAAGGGCGACTCCAAACAATTATTCAAGCAAATATTTCCAATTTAGCTGGTGTTCCATCGATTGTATTTGGTATATTAGGTCTTACTGTTTTTGTTAGAGCTCTAGATCTTGGAAATGTTGTATTAGCTGGGGGATTAACAATGTCATTGTTAGTTCTGCCGATCGTTGTTGTTGCGAGTCAAGAAGCGATACGTGCGGTACCAAGTTATTTAAGTGAAGCATCTTATGGAATGGGAGCTACAAAGTGGCAGACGATAAAAAATATTGTTTTACCTGCTGCTTTGCCAGGTATACTCACTGGAGCAATTTTGTCGCTTTCCCGTGCGATTGGAGAAACGGCACCACTTATTGTCATAGGAATTCCAGCTTTGTTAATTCCTTTTCCAGGAAATATTATGGATAAATTTACAGTCTTACCGATGCAAATTTATTATTGGACAATTGATTCTGCGCTTGTAGCCGAATATGCGAATTTAGCTGCAGCGACGATTGTTGTTTTGTTATTAGTTTTATTTTTCTTGAATTCAATCGCTGTGATTATAAGAAATAAATTTCAAAGAAGATATTGATCTATTTAGGGGTAATCTAAAGGGCATTTAAACTGATCTATTTAGGGGGTAAAACAATGGGACTGTTATCTTTAAAGGAAAAAAAGAATGTTGATTTAACTTCACAAGAAAGTTCTTCAGAAAACTTACAAGTTAATAAACAGGTCGTTTATGATACAAAGGATTTGAATCTTTGGTATGGAAAGGATCATGCATTAAAGAATATAAATCTTTCTGTATATGAAAAAGAGGTTACTGCAATTATTGGTCCTTCAGGATGTGGAAAATCAACTTATATAAAAACATTAAACCGAATGGTTCAATTAGTTCCGATCGTACGTATATCTGGAGATATAACTTACCGTGGTCAAAACATTTTGGATAAGTCTTTTAAAGTAGAAGATTTAAGAACGCGTGTTGGTATGGTGTTTCAGAAGCCGAATCCGTTTCCAAAATCTATTTATGACAATGTTGCATATGGACCAAGAATTCATGGAATTCGAAATAAAAAAGTACTTGATGAAATTGTTGAACGCAGTCTTCGTGGAGCTGCGATTTGGGATGAAGTAAAAGACCGTCTTAGTGAAAATGCATATGGATTGTCTGGAGGACAGCAACAACGTCTATGTATTGCCCGTTGTTTAGCTATTGAGCCTGATGTAATTTTAATGGATGAGCCGACTTCAGCTTTAGACCCTAAATCAACATTAAAGGTAGAGGAGTTAATCCATGAATTAAAAAAGGAGTACTCCATTATTATCGTAACCCATAACATGCAACAAGCTGCACGTATCTCAGATAAAACAGCGTTCTTTTTAAATGGAGAAGTAGTAGAATATGACCATACGGATAAAATATTCTCAAACCCTTCTGATAAGAGGACAGAGGACTATATTACTGGGCGCTTTGGGTAATAAATTCAGTAATTCGCTATGGCGAAGGGATGATAGTCATAGCATAAACACACCTTTCATTTTACCTGGAAGGTGTGTTCATATATTTATTAGAAATTTAGTTTTTTTGAGATTCGTCATTTAAGAAACTTTGTTCTTCCCGTCTTTTGTCATGATCTACACTATTAATAAAAAAACCTAAATGAGTGATATCGTCAGTTTCGTCTGAATAAAATTTCTCTTGAATTTTTTGATTGGCTTCAGTTGTTGAAGTGGAATTTTCTTCATAACTCTTTTTATTTTTCATTAATTTTTAACTCCTTTTTTAAAGGTTTTACCATATTTATTATTTCACAAATTTTAATATTTATTCTAATTAACTATAACCAACTAATTTAAAACATAATTCATATGATCGTTTATTTTTATATTGTTTTGGAATATTAAAAGAGAATATATTTTTGGTAGTGTACCCTGATTAATTTTCGGTTACTAAAGAGATTTTATTATGACATCACATTTAAGGGGTGTTTGATTTTGACAACTGCAGTATCAGATGATAAAGAAGGAAATAAAAAAGTTGAGAAGCGACAGGAAGAAAATCATGTTTTTGATATTAAAAACCTAAACTTATGGTATGGTCACGATCATGCCTTAAAAAATATTAATTTTACTATTCCCGAAAAAAACGTTACTGCTATCATAGGTCCTTCGGGTTGTGGGAAATCAACATTCATTAAAACCATGAATCGGATGGTGGAAATGGTTCCAACCGTTAGAATAGCAGGTGATATACTATACAGAGATCGAAGTATTTTTGACCCTAAATTTCGTGTAGAAAATTTGAGAACAAAAGTGGGGATGGTTTTCCAGAAGCCAAATCCATTTCCTAAGTCCATTTACGAAAACATTGTTTACGGCCCTCGAATACACGGCATAAGAGAAAAGAAACTTTTAGATGAAATTGTTGAAAAAAGTTTACTCGGGGCTGCAATATGGGAAGAAGTAAAGGATCGCCTACATGAAAATGCTTACGGCCTTTCTGGTGGGCAGCAGCAAAGAATTTGTATTGCTCGATGTTTAGCGATTGAACCTGATGTTATTTTAATGGATGAACCTACATCTGCATTAGATCCTATTTCAACTTTAAAAGTAGAAGAGCTCGTGCAGGAATTAAAAAATGATTTTAGTATTTCAATCGTTACACACAATATGCAACAAGCAGCGCGTATATCTGATAAGACTGCATTTTTTTTAAATGGGGAGTTGGTCGAGTATACAAATACAAATGATTTGTTTTCAACTCCAAAAGATAAACGTACAGAAGATTATATAACCGGTCGTTTTGGGTAATAAGGGAAGGGGTAATTTAAGTGGCTATTCGAGCAAATTTTGATACTGAATTAAAAGAATTAAAAGATCTACTTTTGAAAATGGGTAAGTTGGCAGAAGATGCTTTAAATAAATCGATTATTGCTTTAAAAGAACAAAATACTGATTTGGCACTTGAAGTCATAGATAAAGATTATAAAATTAATCAACTAGAAGAAGAAATTAATGACAAAGGTATCTTAATGATTGCAAAGCAGTCACCAGTGGCATCGGATTTAAGAAGGATAATTGTAGCTTTAAAGATATCCAATGATGTAGAAAGAATTGCTGATTATGCGGTAAACATTGCTAAATCAACCATTAGAGTAGGAGATAAGCCTTTTATTAAGCCTCTTGTTGATATTCCTGAAATGGCAAGACTTACTCAAGGTATGCTATCAAGTTCATTACAGGCTTATTATAAGGAAGATATTACGTTAGCAACAGATTTGGCCGAAATTGATGACCAGGTTGATAAGATGTATGGGAAAACGGTTCAAGAGTTATTAATATTGATGAGTAAAAATCCCGATTCAATTGGACAAATTACACAACTTGCGTTTGTCTGTCGTTATTTAGAAAGAACTGCTGATCATTGTACGAATATATCGGAACATATTATTTATTTAATTAAAGGAAAACGTTACGATTTAAACGATTAATATAAAAAGATGTACACCTAAATTATCAATATAAATTTATTCAGGTTGTTGAGAACGTGTTCTCGACAGCCTTTTTTTCTTTTTTTAGGAAAATAATTAATTAAGTGTTTTTATAGGAAATTTTAAAAGGACAAAATCTTTTGTTTACAATAAATAAATAATTCCTTATTATTGTTAAGGGGATTGTTGTAGAGTTTTGTCGAAGGGGATATATTATTTTGAAGGGATGATATTCAATTGGATTTACAAACAATACTATTTGTATTTTTCGGTGGTCTAGGTATTTTTTTATTTGGTATTAAATCGATGGGTGATGGCCTTCAGAAAATAGCAGGGGATGGATTAAGAGATTTATTAGATCGTTTTACGACGAATCCAATTATGGGAGTAATTGCTGGTATATTTGTAACGATATTGTTACAAACCAGTTCTGGTACTACTGTTTTAACGATCGGCTTAGTTAATGCTGGGTTTATGACATTACAGCAAGCGATTGGTGTAATTTTAGGTGCTAATATTGGTACAACCGTTACTGCTTTCATTATTGGTATTAAAATAACTGATTATGCATTACCCATTATTGCTATAGGGGCATTCCTAATATTCTTTGTTAAAAATCGTAAAGTAAATAATTATGGACAAGTTATCTTTGGATTTGGTGCACTATTTTATGGCTTAAAGTTAATGGGAGATGGAATGAAGCCTCTTAGAGAATTACAAGCTTTTACGGACTTAACAGTAAGTATGAGTGATAATCCTCTTTTAGGAGTAGTTATTGGTACCGCGTTTACAGTTGCTGTTCAAAGTTCTTCGGCATCAATCGGTTTACTGCAAACTCTTTTTGCACAAGGGTCACTGACATTAGACGCAGCATTACCTGTTCTCTTTGGTGATAATATAGGAACAACGATTACTGCGGTATTTGCCGCTATTGGTGCATCTATTGCTGCGAAAAGAGCTGCAGCAACTCATGTTATTTTTAATGTTATTGGTACAATACTAGTATTAATTTTATTGAAGCCTTTTACATTATTGATTTCAATGTTACAAGAAACATTAAATCTTAACCCTGAAATGACGATCGCTTTTGCTCACGGAATATTTAATGTATCTAATACTCTTATTCAATTGCCTTTTATTGCAGTGCTCGCATGGATCGTTGTTAAGCTCATCCCAGGAAAAGATTCTGCTGTTGAATATAAAGCTGTTCATTTAGATGAAGCTTTTATAAGACAGTCTCCAGCTATCGCATTAGGGCAAGGACAAAAAGAAGTGTTAAGAATGGCTGAACTAGCTGAAAAAGGACTTGAAGAGACCGGTCTTTATCTAAAAACTCATAAAAAGAAGCATGGAGAAATTGTTCCACAATTTGAAGATGCGATAAATAACTTAGACAGAAAAATAACCGACTACTTAGTTCAATTATCAGCTCATTCGTTATCTGTGCATGATTCTAAACTGCATTCAACTTTAATGGATACCGTTCGAGATATAGAGCGAATTGGGGATCATATGGAAAACATTATGGAACTAATCGACTATCAAATAGCAAACAAAGTGAAATTTTCAGATACTGCCATTACAGATTTGGACGAAATGTTTGATTTAACACTTTCGACTCTTAGACAATCGATTAAAGCTTTAGAATTAAATGATATAGAAGAAGCTAAAGCGGTTCTTGAAAAAGAAGATCGTATTGATAAGATGGAGCGAGACCTCCGTAAAAAGCACATCATCCGTTTAAATGAAGGTAGATGTACTGGACAATCAGGAATCGTATATGTTGATATAGTAAGTAATTTAGAACGAATTGGAGACCATGCTGTTAATATTGCTGAAGCAGTTATTGGTGAAGAAGAGTAGATCCATTCATGGAGGCTGACATCTATTTTTGTCAGTCTCTTCTTACATTAGAATAAATTGTTTTTTAGTAGTTTCTAATCAGCGTTTTTTCTTTTTCGAAAGGAGCTTACAACGAGATTATCGAAGTAAATAGGTAAAGAGAACAGGAGTTGTAATTATGGGGGAAAATGTAGACCGATTTTTGGCAGCTTTCAATTCGATTGAACAAGATACAAATTCCTTCATTACCTGTAAGGACTATTTCTTTGGTTTCTTTACCGCTATTATATTATAATAGTAGAGGTTCAAATTTTATGTAACTGTAGGAGGATAAAATGTATACAGGATTACTACATACTCACTCAAGTTCATGGGCGATTACAGTACTATTATTTTTTATTGCATATTTCTTACTTAAAGGAAATAAAGAAAAAGGTGCAAAGATCGTTCATATGGTTTTACGTCTTTTCTATGTGATAATGGTTGTCTCTGGAATCGGCTTATTAATCCAATGGAATTTTGCGTTTACATACGTACTTAAAGGAGTTTTAGCGATATCGTTAATTTACTTCATGGAAATATTATTAGTGCGTACGAAAAAAGGAGTTCTTGATGGTAAACAACAAGCTTATTATTGGATAATGCTAATTGCTACATTAATGTTAGTTGTTCTTATTGGTTTTAAAGTATTAACCTTTTAAGTAAAAGAAGCAGACTTAGTAAAGTCTGCTTCTAATTTTTGGTGTAATTTATTGTTTACAACTTCAGCTTCCATTCATCTGCTGTTACAATTTTTCCATGACCAAGTTCTGATTGACATGCTGCATCTAAAAGAATTGGTGCGATGTTTTTTGGGTCTTCACCAAGTGCTTGAATTCCTGTTTTCATTACTCCAGGGTTAAATGCAATTGCAGAAATCCCATTTTGATACTCTTCCTCTTCAACAGTAAATGTTAATGTTTCTAGTGCAGCTTTACTTGCACTATACGCTCCGAATCCACTAGCTCCTTGTCTAGCTAGTCCAGTTGTCAAAGAAATAATTCTCCCTTTTTTTTGCTTTCTCATAAAAGGAATACATTCACGTGACATTAAAAATGCACTTCTCACATTGTTATCAAAATGGTTCTGCCAAGACTCAAGTGATGAATCAGCAATCGTGTAGTTTTCAAAAACAGCTGCGTTGTTAATTAAAACATCAATTTTACCAAATCGGGCAATCGTTTCTTGGACGAAGCGATGTACGTCGTCTTCGATAGATACATCAGCTTGAACCGCTAAAACTTGCGGGGCATAGTCTGATAATAACTGCTCCACCTCTTGAATACGATTTAAATGTCGGCAACAAATCGCGACGTTAGCCCCTGCTTGCGCTGCTTGGATTGCTGTCTCACGACCTAATCCAGTACTTGCTCCAGTAATCATTATTACTTTGTTTTGCAACTGACTCATTTTCATTCCTCCCTTAATCTATCTTGTACGATTATTAATGCGGGGCAACGCTTCAAATCGTTGTATTCTTCAATTCATATATGTTTACTTAGTTTAATGTGTAAGAGTTTAATTGTCAATCTATTTTGAATAATCAACATTGATTCGTTAGAAATTTTACAACTAATTAACATTTACGGATTTACAATCGTCAAAAGCGTGAAAAACAATTATAAGAGAAAATAGAGCGGTACAGACATGTACGTTAATATTTTTAATTTGATTTAAAGAAAAAGACTGACTTGAAACCATTCATTAGAATACTGGTTCAAGTCAGCTTTTTTTATAAAGGTAAAACTTCTACTCAAAAGATACTATAAATAGCTAAGATTTGATTTTGATTTACTTTACTTTGAATCGCTTAGTCAGCGTATAAAGTGATTTCGATAACCCAGTTAGCTTTAAGCCGATTTGATGTGTATTCTCCATCTGGTGGATTTGATGTTCACTTGTAGCAAGCATTTCCTCTGCACTAGCTAAGGTTTCCTGAGATACAGACGAAAAGCTAACTGCAGATTGTTCTAAATTCGGCAATAGTTTTTCTAAGTCCTTTAGCTCACTTTGGAGTACATAGAAATTATTGCTTACATCTTTAATTTCTAACATTAATTCATCAAATGAAACTTTAGAAACATGAGCGCCTTTTAAATTCGTATTTACTTTTGACAGCATTTGTTCGAATTCTTTCATTCCGTCGAGCGTTACTTTTTCCATATTGGTGATGGATTGTGTAATCTCTTCAGTTGCATTAGTAGATTGCTCGGCAAGCTTGCGTACTTCGTTTGCGACTACTGCAAATCCTTTTCCTGCTTCTCCAGCTCTGGCAGCTTCAATAGTTGCATTAAGTGCCAATAGCTTTGTCTGTTCTGCAATCCCTTTTATTAATCCGACTACTTTTGAAATAGAAGAGGAATAATCCTTTATTCCCTGGATTGTTTTGGTCATATGGTCAAAGTCATTTTCAAATGTTTGAATAGTTTCAATTAAATCTGTAATATTTTTCTCTCCACGTTTTGCTGATAAATTCATATCCTCTGAGCTTTTAAAAACGATATCCATTTTGTGTATCATTTCTTCAATTTTAAATCTCATCGACTTAAAGTTGTTAGCACTACTTTCTGAGCTTATTGCCGTTTGTTCTGCACCTAACTTTACAACATTAATAGCTTCTATGAGCTGATGACTATATGTAAGAGCATGGTCGGAAGAATGTTTTAACTCATTTCCTCGATTTTCTAATGAAGACGTGGTGTCCTCTAGTTCATTAAGCATTTCACGCATATAAGCTATCATTGCAACGTAACTTTTATGTAATGAATTAATTTCTGGTAAAGTTGTTTTAATGTTTTCAGGGGTGCTTAATTTCCCTTCTCGAACTTCTTTCATTGTGTTTCTTAATAGGGATAGTGGTTTAGTTAACGTTCTTACAAATAACATAATAAGAATAGTAGAGATTACTATACTAGAAATAATGACCGCTAGTGTAAAGTGAGCCATCTTATTAACTTGAGCCATATAAGAAGCTGTAGGGACAACTAGCATATATATCCCATCGATTTCTTTCATATCTTGATAAGAAATAGTAAACTTTTCTCCGTTTATAGTGTAATGAACTACACCTTTTTCATTTTCAGTAATTTGTCCAATCATTTCATCAGAAAAGGAAAGCTGTTTCTCATTACTAACCTTAAAAGGGGTGACTTCATTATTATTTGCTATATAGAAAAAGTCAGGAAAGATACCATCTTTATTCAGTTGTTCTTGTTGGTCTCTTATATTTAATTCGAGTTGTTGCCTAAAATATTGATCATCACTTACATATAGAAACTTTAGATTTTCTGCAATGTGCCCGATTAAATCTGTTTCACGAATTAACCGATTTTCGATTGAGTTTACAGTCATTTCTTTTGCTTTTAAATAAGAACTAAAACCGACTATATTAATAGATAAAACTAATAATGAAACAAAAAGGACTAATAAGCGGTTTTGTAAACTGAAATTTTGAAAAAATCGGTTTAAAAACCCGATCCCTTTAACTTTCTTATTATTACCTACTATTTTCTTTCGTCTAATAATTTTGTTTTGCAATTATGTAACCTCCAAAAAACCAACAAATTTTGACATGATATTTTTCAATTATAAATGATAATTGTTAAGGGATTGTAAATTTTAAATTAACGATATATAAATTCAGACATTTTCAAAACCTTCACGCTATGCGTGAAGAGCCAAGCATCCACTTGGCTTACGGTCCAAAAGCTAAAAGCAACAATCTTTGAGAAAAGAGCCAATTTTTATGATGAAACATAGAAATATTTTCATGCTGAGAGTAAAGGAGCTACCTCTTATATAAATTGGAATAGGAAATTAGTTGTTGTATAGTTTTCATAATTTTTGTAAAATGATATTAATATATTTTCGAAAATAAATTTGTATATAAAACTATTTAAATGAGTGATTATTCATTCATTAAAAGTTCGTTATATACTAGAAAGGGGAGTTCTTATGTCATTTGAAAGTAAACGAGAGACCTATATTTCAAGAAATAAGTTAGTTGCGAATTTAATGTGGGGATCATTTTTATTAGGTCTTGCAAGTAATTTTATTAGTAATGTACCAATAAACGGAATTATTGCGTATGCTATTACAGGACTCTGTCTAACTTTATTAATACATGTAATCGCTTACCAAAAGTGGTTGCCTTTTCATTTACAATTTATTATCGCTATTAATTTTGGTATTTTAACATTCGTTATGGGGATTACTTCACCAAAGCTTTCAAATTATTTAATGATTTATGTAAGTCTTATTTTTATTACGTTATATCATAATTATCGTTCGATTGCCGTGTCAGGTGCTGTCGGTTTAGTACTAACAAATTACTTTTTTTTCTCTTTGCGTGACTCGATGTTTGCTGGACTAGATAGTGGGATCCTTGTATCTTTAAATGTATTTGTAATTATTATCACTGCTGTTCTAATCGCACAAGCACGGATTGGAGAGAAAATGCAAAAAGCAGTTGAAACAAAAGGAAAGGAAGCACTTGTTGGAAAGGAAAAAGTAGATCAGTTACTTGAAAAGGTATCTAATTCTGTTAAGGTGATTACGGAGTTTAGCCAACAAGTGAAATCGAATATTGAAGCAACTCAGATGGTTTCAACAGACTTAACGTCAACATTTTCGGAAGTAGCTAAAGGTGTAGAAACACAAGCTTCAACTGTTAGTGAAATTAACGAATCAATGAGTGACAAAAATAAAGCTGTTCTTAATGTTTCGACATTTTCACAATCTGTTAAACAGGTAGCCACTGAAACACTGACACATACAAACAGTGGTCATGACAGAGTCAAAGAGTTAAGTAAAACAATGGACAATGTTCAATCCGTGATCACGGCTGCAGCTACTGTGATGAAAGAATTAAATGAACAGAGTCAAAAGATCAGTTCGATCTTAACGACAATTAGTGATATTTCTAATCAAACGAACTTACTAGCCCTTAATGCATCAATTGAGGCAGCTAGGGCAGGGGAGCATGGAAGAGGTTTTGTCGTCGTTGCAAATGAAGTTAAACGATTAGCTGAAGATTCGCAACGTTCAACAAAAGAAATTGAAAGTATTCTACAAGACATTAAAAGAAAAACTGAAGAGGTGACAGAAGAGGTTCAAAAAGGAGAAAGTGTTGTTGGTGAAAGTATTAAAGTGACAAAAGAAACCGAAGTAAGCTTTAATGAAATCTTACGAAATACACAAGCTGTTGTTTCATTCAGTCAAAAACTCGATGACATGGTTTTAATACTTGAAAATGCATCTAATAAAATTAAAGGAGAATTATCTGAAGTAAAGAATGTAACTCAAGAATCGAGTGCGATGGTTGAAGAAGTGTTTGCGAACGTCGAAGAGCAGCATAAATACATAGTAGAAATCATCGCTAGTTTTAAAGAATTAGAAAGTTTAACGAGAGAACTCAATGGGCTTGTAAATAAGTGAGAGACAGGATGATGGGTATCTCGTTCAGTTAAAAAGGAGAAAAATTGAAATTACCGCTAAATTCCCTGTCATTTTAGTTAAAAATAACAATTACATTTACATAAAAAAGCGCATTGGTTCAACATCCAATGTGCTTTTCTTAGGTCTTGGTCCACTTAGACATCTGATAGCACGATATGAGATTTCATTTGTTATAAATTTTGGTGGACACTTAATCCGTTAAACGGGATAAAAGGATATAAATTTAAAAACTAAAGGTTCTGGCTTCATAATTTATTCATAATATCCTTTTATTATAGTTTGGTATTCGATTGCTGTGTCGTCGTTTTTTCTGTACTATTAGGATTAGCGAGATAGCATTAATAAAGTTAATGAGGGTGAAAGATGAGCATTCAAAACAAACAAAAAGAAAATTTACTTTTTGCTGCATGGAGTGTTTCGCTATTAGCAACGGTTGGTAGTTTGTTTTTTTCAGAAGTGATGGGCTATATTCCGTGTGAACTTTGTTGGTATCAGCGTATTTTCATGTATCCTATTGTGATTATTTTAGGGATAGGAGTTTTAAAAAGAGATTTTAAACAAGCTCTTTATTCTGCTGTATTTTCAGGTATCGGAATTTTAATAGCTTTCTATCATTATTTACTGCAAAAAGTGCCAGGCATGACTGAATTAGATTCATGTGGACTTGTTCCGTGTGCGGGGCAGTATATTAATTGGTTAGGGTTTATTACGATTCCATTTTTGGCTTTAGTTGGCTTTACATTGATTTTTGTAATAAGTGTAGTTCTATTAAAAACAAATCAAGGGAGATAGAAACTGATGAAAAAAATTATTATTTTTTTAGTGATCGTTGTAGGGCTATTTGCAGCATTAGCGATCGTTAATAATGTATCAATGAGTAAAAAGGTTGAAGGGAACCCATTTGGGAAGTCTAAACTTCATCCGGAAACAGTCAAACAATTAGACAACCCCAATTATCAAAATATTATTTTACCTGAAGAGCTTAAAACATCTTTAGAAAATGGTGAGAGTTTGACCGTCTATTTTTATCAACCGACATGTCCTGCTTGTGTTGAAACATCACCTATAATTGTCCCAATGACCGCAAAAATGGGAATAGATTTAAAATTGTACAACCTTCTAGAATTTAATGAAGGCTGGGCCGATTATAATATCCAATCGACTCCAACAATCGTTCATTACCAGGATGGTCAGGAACTGACAAGAGTAGAAGGATTATATCCTGAAGAACAATATAACCTTTGGTTTGAGCAAATAAAAGCTCTAGACTAAAAGATGAAGATCAAAGAGAGGCTGACTTATTAATGTTAGCCTCTCTTTTTACCATTCGCAGCAATAAATCGTGGATTGATAAACTTCCTTAATTAATGTGCCAATGATTTAAGATTATTTCACAAACCCATCACAATTGTATAGTATTTTTAAGAGAGCCAATAATGAACTAGCATAGGTGATGATATGAAAAAAAATTTGATTATATTTGTATTCATATTCTTGTTAGCAGGATGTCAACCACTTCATTTATCACTTCCTGATAATGAACCACTAATGTTGATTTCTCATTTGAAAGAAAAGAAGCTAAGCTTTATTGATCTTACTACGTTAGATGTTGTATATTCTGAGGCTTTTCCATTTGAGATACATTCATTAGAAATGGTAGCACCAAATCAAGTGATTCTTGCTGGAAAATTAGAAGAAGAATTATTATTACTTGATCTACGGTCAGGTAGCATCGAAACACTTTTTGAATTTGGACAAGGAATAACAAGTATGAACTTTGATAAGCGGGAACAGCATTTAATATTAACTGATGCGAAAAACAATCAATTACATGTTTATCATTTGAAAAAGAAAGAAAAGGTCACTTCAATTGATGTAGGGAAAAATCCACTTCAAGCAACTCTAGACGATGATGGAAAATATATTTATGTTATTAGTGGGGGGCCCTCTACAGTTACTGTTATTGATAGGACTACTTTTGAAGTGAAATTAACATTTCCTGTCGTGGAAATGCCGACTGATATACATTTTGACGGTCAATATATTTGGATAGCCGGGCATGGTCACTTTACAAAATGGAGCGAGAGTATTAAGGCATACGACCCTCTAACAGGTAAAAAAGTAAAAGAAATTCAAGTAGGTTTAATGCCTGTTTACTTTTATGCGGACTCGATAGGAGATGAATTTTATGTGCTATGTCATGGTTCAAATGAGTTGTATGTGATTGACCGTAACAATTATCAAGTTAAGCAATCTGTTAGGGTTGGTGATAATCCACATTATATGAGTGCGTCAGAGCGTCATCTATTTGTTACAAGTTTAGATGGGAATAAATTATCGGTGATTGATCGGGATACTTATAAGGTGGAAACCGAAATTGAATTAACTGCTGGACCTTTTGGGATTGCCATAGGAGAGTTAGAAAATGAGTAAAAAAACAATTTTAGTAGTTGATGACGAGAAGGAGTTAGTGGACCTAGTTTCGTCTTATCTTTTAAAAGAAGGATTTCGTGTATTACAAGCCTATGATGGTAGTGAAGTATTTTCTATTTTACAACGAGAAATTATCGACCTCATCGTTTTAGATGTCATGATGCCTAGGTTAGATGGGATTACAGCATGTGAGAAAATAAGAAAAAAGTGGACGGTTCCAATTATTATGCTAACAGCTAAAGGTGGGGAGATGGATCGTGTACAAGGATTAAAAATTGGTGCAGATGACTATGTTGTAAAGCCGTTTAGTCCAAAGGAGCTCGTCGCTCGAATTGAAGCACAGCTCCGTCGGGGGGAATTAGCAAAAGGAAAATTCTCGACGATTCGCTACAGGACATTTGAAATCGATCTAGAAGGAAGGGCTGTTCGTGTTAACGGACGCTATGTGACATTGACGAGAAAGGAATATGACTTGCTTTTATATCTTGTTCAGCATGAAAGACAAGTGTTTAGTCGAGAGCAAATTCATGATTATGTATGGGGAATAGATTATGAGAAAGGTACGTTTCGTACTGTCGATACCCATATTAAGACACTGCGCATCAAATTAGGGGAGTATGGCAACTGGATTCAAACCGTCTGGGGTGTAGGATATAAGTTTGAAGGTGACAATGAATGAAGGGAAGTACTTTAAAGCAACGGGTTTGGATATCTTTTATATTACTTATTTCGTTAACGGTAATCGTGATTATTGTTTTGACATACTTTTTATATGAAAAATTTTATGTTGAAAAACAAATCGACTTCCTGCAATCTCATGGACAGGCTATCGCTTCTCAATATGATCAACTTTCACAGGTAGAGTTCATAGAAAAAGTTCATTGGCTTGATAATATATTAGATATTAACGTCATTTATACAGCAGACCCTATGCTATTAAGCGGGGGCCTTCCATTTGAGGTGGAGATTGAAGAAACTTTAATAACGTTTGATGAACGACAAGTTCTACTAGAAGGGGAAACGCTCGTATTTATCCGTGAACACCCTCGGTTCGAACAAGATATATTGGCCGTCGTTACTCCGATAATGAAGATGAATGGACTTGAAGCCGTATTGTTTTTATATATGCCGTTAGTCGCTATCGATGAACCATTTGAACCAATAAGAAATATACTTATTGGTCTAGTTGCTTTCATAATTATCATAGTTAGTTTTGTTACTCGTAAAATTACAAGCTATTTTATTCATCCAATCGAGAAAATAACGGAAGTGACAAATCAAATGGCAGAGGGCGATTTTTCTGAACGGCTGAAAATTATACGTAATGACGAACTAGGCCAGTTAGCTACATCATTTAATCGAATGTCCTTTTCACTTGAAGAAGTTGAGATGAAGCGAAGAGAATTCCTATCCAATGTATCGCATGAACTACGTACACCAATTAGCTATATGCAAGGCTATACAGAAGCATTTGAAGAAGACATGATTACTCAAGAAAAATATGTACAAACAATGAAAAAAGAGACGGCATATATTAGTAGGCTTGTCGATGATTTATTGGACTTAGCTCAGCTTGAAGGTGACACGTATCCGATCACAAAAGTTCCGTTTCCATTTGCACAACTTATTGATGATGTTATTCAGAAATTTGAGTGGAATGCAAATGATAAAAAGCTAACCATAAGGAAAGAACTAGATGAAGAAATTATTGTTGAAGGTGACGAAGACCGTCTAGCACAAGTTATTTCAAATGTTCTCAGTAATGCGATTCGATATAGTAAAGAATATGGAATGATCGGTGTTCGTCTTTATGCAAAAAATAATGAAGCAGTAATAACGATTAATGATAAAGGAATAGGTATTCCGAAAGAAGATATTGGCAAAATTACCGAACGTTTTTATCGAGTAAATAAAGGGCGTACTCGTAAAGACGGCGGAACAGGCTTAGGTTTGGCCATCGTCCAACAAATAGTGAAGCTTCATGGTGGTAGACTTACCATTGAATCTGAAGAGGGGGGTGGTACGACTGTTACTATCTTTATCCCTCTTTATTTGTCTTAAATAGTATCCCTCCAAATTTAGAAGGTGCTATGTTGAACTTGGTATGTTCAAAAATTTGTTTAAGAGACTTCATTGTTTTATCACAAATGAGCGTTACGTTTTGATTAGAAGGTTTTCAGCTAGAGTATTGTTAATGAAATCATTATTATTAAAGGGAGTTTTTCGATATGAAAAAGAAATTAAGTATAATCAGCTCGGTTTTGTTACTAGGACTGATGACAGCTTGTGGACAAACAGAAGGTGAAGGACAATCTGAGGTAACAACTGGTCCTTGTGAAAATACACTTGTACCTATCGAAGTTGACTTTTCTTTTGAACCTGAACATCCAGAAAGTGGACAAAGTATCCAATTTACTGCACATGTTACACATGAAGGTTTTGCTGTTGAGGATGCTGAGGACGTAAAAATTGAAATTTGGGAGCATGCTAATCCAGATTATCATCATAAAGTTGAAACAGAAAATGAAGGAAATGGAGTATACACATTAGAATGGCCATTCCAGGAAGAGGGTGTATATTATGCGTATTATCATGTAACCGCATGTAGTATGCATCGGATGGAAAAAGAGATGATTGTTGTAGGTGATGTTGATGTAGAAGCGATCACTGCTCAGCCTGACACTGTTACAACGAAAATGGAAGGTTTTCACGAACATGAAGATGGTGATGACCATCAGCATAATCATTAAAAGTTTTGTTAAAACATCCAAGTGTTCTTTGCTTCATTTCTAATCACATAGTTCACCTCAAAAATCTTAGAAAGATAATTCTAAAGAGTTCTGTTGTCATGCAGAAACACAAAGAATAACGTATCAATTAGAAGCTTGAATCAAATATTGATTTGGGCTTTTATTATTATTGTTAATGAAAGGCTGTTTTATTTTCAAAACCTTCACGCTATGCGTGAAGAGCCAAGCATCCGCTTGGCTTACGGTCCAAAAGCTAAAAGCAACAATCTTTGAGAAAAGAGCCTAATGAAAAATAGGATTGTAAAGCTTTTGCGGACATCAGGGACGCTATTTCATAGAAAACTCAGGTTAAACCTATTGCAAGTATCGCGTAAATTCGGCAATTCTTAGCACTATTTTTATGAAATTTGTTAATTCGACTATATTCTTAGTTAAGATTAGTTTATTATATGGTTAAATAGGCTCTGGAAGACATTACTTATTTACTAGGAATTATGATATGATTTAGTTGTTTAATTATCATATTTTTATATTATTTTTTGGATAGTAGAATTTTGAATTTAATAGAAAATAAAATATTGTTAGACTTAAATGTTGAGGTGAAGAGGGTCTTGAGTACTTCAGAATACTTAGATGTGTTTATTGATGAGAGTCAAGAACACTTACAGTCATTAAATGACAACCTATTATTATTGGAAAATGAACCTAGTAATTTAGCGATTGTTGGGGAAATTTTTCGTTCTGCTCATACATTAAAAGGTATGGCAGCTACCATGGGCTATGAAGACTTAGCTCATTTAACACATAGTATGGAAAATGTACTAGATTTAATACGAAATCAAAAGCTTGAAGCGTCTACTGCTGTTTTAGATGTTGTATTTGCAGCAGTGGATGACTTAGAAGCTATGGTGAATGATATTGCATCAAAAGGTACAGGGAAACGAGATGTTTCAAAAGTTACAGAGTTGCTCGAGCAAATTGAAAAAGGTGGAGTACCTGCACAAGTAGCTGCAACCGTAGAAGAAGCTGAAGCCCCAGTGATTGTAGAAGCATCAAATGCAGCTTCTTTTGATGTATCGTACGATCAATTTGAACTGACAGTACTAATGCAGTCACAAGAGCAGGGGTACTATTCCTATCAAGTGAAAATTTCTCTAGATGAGCGCACTATGTTAAAGGCTGCCCGTGTCTTTATGGTTTTTGAAGTGCTTGAACAAGTCGGTGAGATTATTCAATCGAACCCAAGTGCAGAAGATTTAGAAGAAGAGAAATTTGATTTAGAATTTGTCGTAACGTTTATTTCAAAAATCGAAGCTGACGAGATTATTAAACGTGTAAATAAAGTTTCAGAAATTGCAGATGTACAAGTTCATCAATTAAATATTGAAGAATTAAAGAAAGCTTCATCAGAAAGAGAAACAGGTGAAGCAGAAGTAGAGGTAGAAAAAGATCAACTAGAGTCTGTGCAAAAGGTGCAAGAATCTGTTACACAAGACAATAACACAAAGGCTAATGGGAAAAAGTCAGCAACGGAAGCCAATAAAACGATCCGTGTAAACATCGAACGTCTCGATGTGTTAATGAACTTATTCGAAGAACTTGTGATTGACCGTGGTCGTCTCGAGCAAATTGCTAGCGACTTGAAAAACAATGAACTTAATGAAACGGTAGAAAGAATGTCGCGTATTTCTGGTGATTTACAAGAAATCATTTTAAATATGAGAATGATGCCTGTTGAACAAGTGTTTAATCGTTTTCCGCGTATGGTTCGCAGTTTATCTAAAGATTTAAATAAAAAAGTCAATCTACAGATCATTGGAGCAGAAACAGAACTTGATCGAACGATTATCGATGAAATCGGTGATCCGCTTGTTCACTTAATTCGTAACTCAATCGACCATGGAATTGAAACGCCAGAAAGACGACGTGAATTAGGAAAACCAGAGGAAGGAACGGTTGTCCTAAAAGCCTACCATAGTGGAAATAATGTGTTTATAGAAATAGAAGATGATGGGGCAGGAATTAATCGTGATAAAGTGTTAAATAAAGCACTTGGCAACGGTGTCGTGACAGAAGAAGAAGTTAGTAAAATGACAGATCAACAAATTTATGGCCTATTGTTCAGAGCTGGCTTCAGTACAGCTGACAAGGTAACAGATATCTCAGGGCGAGGTGTAGGCTTAGATGTTGTCAGGTCGACATTTGAATCATTAGGTGGAGTAGTTACTGTTGATTCCACTTTAGGGGAGGGATCTGTATTTTCAATTCAGCTACCGCTTACACTTTCAATTATTGATGTGATGTTAGTGGAAGTTAGTGACGAGAAATATGCAATTCCGCTTTCTTCAATCGTGGAGACAGCTATTGTTAATAAAAAGGAAGTATATAGTGCACATAACCAAAAAGTTATTGACTTCCGCGGGAAAGTAGTCCCTCTCGTCTTCCTTAAAGATATATTCGAAGTGCCTGTTGAAGAAGAGATAGATGAAGAGTTTTATTCACTAGTGATTATTCATAAAGGTGAAAAAATAGCAGGGCTTGTCGTTGATTCTTTAATCGGTCAACATGATATTGTGCTTAAGTCACTAGGAAACTATTTAACAAATGTATTTGCCATTTCAGGTGCAACTATTTTAGGAAATGGTCAAGTAGCATTAATTGTTGATACGAATGCACTAATAAAGTAATTACAAGGATGGGAGGCAAACCCTGATGTCTGTTGAAGGTGCAGTAGGAAACGAATTAAAAGTAATCGTCTTTCAATTAAAAGATGAAGAATATGCAATCGAAGTGGACTATATTCAATCGATTGAGAGAATGCAACCCGTAACACGTATACCAAGAACATTTTCATTTATTACGGGTGTTATGAATTTACGTGGAGTAATTACTCCTATAATGGATTTAAGGAAACGGTTTGGTATCGAAGCTAAAAAGTCAGATGATGCAACTCGCATCCTCGTGATATCTAAAGATGACATAGAGATTGGCTTTATTGTGGATGGCGCAAATGATGTCATTGATATACCGGCAGAAAAAATTGAGCCAACCCCAGAAGTTGTTGGTGGAGTAGAAGCCAACTATTTAAGAGGGGTCGTAAAGTTAGATAACCGATTGTTTACATTGTTAAATATTGATAAAGTGATAGCTAATTAAAAACTCCTTTCGTAAGGGATAAATATAGGTGTGAGGTGTTAACATGGCTTCTGTTTTAATTGTTGATGATGCTGCTTTTATGAGAATGATGATAAAAGATATACTAACAAAAAATGATTTCGAGATAGTAGGTGAGGCAGCAAACGGTCAAGAGGCGGTTGAAAAGTTTAAAGAGCTAAGTCCTGATATTGTAACAATGGATATTACAATGCCAGAAAAAGATGGGATTGAAGCACTACGTGATATCAAAAATATTGATCCAAATGCAAAAGTGATTATGTGTTCAGCAATGGGGCAACAAGCAATGGTAATTGATGCAATTCAATCGGGAGCTAAGGACTTTATTGTAAAACCATTTCAAGCGGATCGAGTTATTGAAGCTCTACAAAAAGTAGCGAATTCATAACAGACTAATTTAAAGTAACATAATGAACTGACTCATTTGGAAAGTGTCAGGCGACTCAACCCTAAGAAAGAAGCTAGTTTATAGCTTTTTACTTCTGCGTATTAATGAGGGGCACTTACACTTGCGAGTCGGTTTTTTTGTTGTTTTGGGTACGCATCCCCACGCAGACCATATTAGCCAAATCGACGGTTGTGTAAATATTAACGTAGCAGAACGTGAAGAATTAGTTGAAATTGTCCATATTGGTGAAGGACGCGTGGTTCAACTTCGCGGTCACCGACCATATAAAAAAATGGATGAGCTTACAAAAATTAATGGAATATCAAATAAAATGAAGGAACTTCGTCAAAGAAAGAGAAGTCTTTATAAACGAAAGTAATTAGTTACTAAAATATTTAAAATTGTGCGTACGGATTCGGTATGTTCATATTATGATGTATAATAGATGTCAGTAAATGTTGGTTACGTGAAGGGAAGATTTATATGCATGTAAAAATGGCTGACTTACCAGGTATCGGAAAGAAAATGTCCTTTCTAACAGCAGAAGGTAATATGATTGTATTAGTTATTCATCATACTGGAAAACGGGAACTTTATTTCTTTACTGACCCAGATGATGATGAAGCTGATTTTTCAGTAAATTTAACTGCTGACGAGACGAGAGAGCTTGGTGCCCAGTTACTTGGAGCAGTTTTTCAACCGATAGACAGTGATAAAATGAAATTGTTTAAAAGTCAAATTGTAATGGAGTGGGTTGATTTAAAATCAGCTTCTCCGTTGGCAGGAAAGACGATTGGTGAATCTGAGATTCGTAAACGAACTGGAGTCTCGATCGTGGGGATTTTTAGAAAAAAGGAGGTAATTGCTAGTCCTGAAGTAAATCAAATACTAGAAGCAGGTGATACGCTAATGGCTATTGGAAAAAGTGATCAAATAGCTGATTTTGAGCGTCTCTGTGCAGGGGAGGCATTGTAATCAGTGGAATTTCAAATCCCAGAAATGCTTGGAGCAGGTCTTATTCTCCTGCTCTTATTTGTTACTGGTTATATAGCCACTAAAGTAAAAATTCCTGAAGTCATTATTTACATACTGCTTGGTATTTCATTAGGCGGTATTCTCTACGAATCTCATCTACTCCATTTTATAGGGGAAGTTGGAATTGTTCTTTTATTTTTTATGCTTGGTATGGAGTTCCCTATTAAACAGCTGGCTACAGTTGCCAAAAAAGTAACCCCTGCTGGGTCACTCGACGTTGTATTAAGCTTTGGGTTAACGACTATCATATGTTTATTAATGGGTGTTGATCCGCTAATGTCTTTGCTTATTGGAGGAGTTTTGTATGCAACGAGTTCGTCCATTACAGCAAAATTGCTAGAAAGTTCAAAACGCATGGCAAATCCGGAATCAGAATTTATGCTAGGGCTTCTTATATTTGAAGATTTAGTCGCCCCTGTTTTAGTTGCGATATTAGTTGGCTTAACAGCAGGTGGAGCACTAACTTTTGAGGCGATGGGTTTGTTGATAGGAAAAGTACTTGTGCTTACAGTTGGCGCTATATTAATAGGATATTTTTTATTTAGTAAACTTGGGCCATTTTTTGATCGCCATATGAATAAAGATGTTTTTATATTATTTATTATTGGTGTTGCATTAGCATATGGAGGTTTGGCTTTATATTTAGAGTTATCAGAAGTGCTTGGGGCGTTTTTAGCAGGAATAATTATTGCTGAAGTTCGCCGTACCCATCAATTAGAGGCAATGATTATTCCAATTCGTGATTTAACACTCCCTTTATTTTTTCTTTACTTTGGAACAACCATTCAGTTTGGTGAAGGTGTTCCGATGCTTCCGTTACTTCTTATTCTTCTCGTCTGGTCTATTTTTGCTAAAATCATTGTCGGGATATATGGTGGCAGATGGTACGGGTTATCAAATCGTGTCGCACTTCGAGCTGGCTTTTCACTAACCCAAAGAGGGGAATTCTCGATCATCATTGCGAGTTTTGCAACAGGAGCTATAAAAGTATTTAGTAGTGTGTTTATTTTAGCTTCAGCAATGATCGGAATTATCTTATTCCAATTAGCACCAAAGATATCAAAAAAGATTTATGGTACAAAATCAAAACCGGCGAAAGTTAAATTACCAGGTTGACAGATTGAAAGGCTTCATGTAATATCGACCATGGTAATCATGTAATTGAATAATGTTCCTCGTTAGGTGAGGCTCCTGTACGGAGATATGCTGCTGCCCAAAAATGTCCAAAGACGCCAATGGGTCAACAGGAACCATCGAAATAAGGTGGTTTTTAATGTAGCTGGTCTAAGGCCTATGCCGTACAGTGCTAAAGCTCTACGACTGAAGGAATGCTAATGAACACTTTTTTAGTATGCTTATATAATGAAAAGTATACGGTAATTTTGTTGTTGTATTTACACCTTCTTTCGTAGAAGGTGTTTTTATTTTGTAATCATTTTTTGAAATCCATAGTTATTTGGAGGTGATGTGGAATGGATAGTTGTCCCGAACCAGAGTCTGGAATGAATAGATTAGTACGTGAGACAAAAGGAATAATACAAGTGATTGGGAGAACGCCACTTCACTTCCAAATGTTGTGTGAACTAGTTCTCCTTTAAGGGAGGAAGCGACCGTGGTTAGACTTAACGAACAAACTCGTGAAGAATATGTAAATCATATTCTCCTCGTATTAAAAGAGAACGATAAAGAACAGTTTAGAGAGGCGTTTCTTGAACTGCATCCAACAGATCAAATGGATATTTTTTCAAATTTAGAGAAGGATCAACGCCAGCTCGTATACGCTTATCTTTCAGCTGCCGAATTTGCTGAAGTATTCCAGGAGCTTGACATTGATGAACAAAAAAATATTGCAGTTGAACTTGATGACCATTTCACTGCAGAGATGTTTAATAATATGTATGCAGACGATGTAGCTGATTATTTATCAGAAATTAAAGACGGAAAGGCAAAAGCTATTCTTAGCGCCATGGATAAAGCAGATGCGGATGATGTTAAAGAACTATTAGCCTATCCACCAGAAACAGCTGGTGCGATTATGACAAAAGAATATATCTCATTAAAGGCTACTCAAACAGCTTCAGAGGTAATCGAGCTTCTTCGTGAGCAAGGTCCAGATGCAGAAACAATCTATTACCTCTATGTAGTTGATGAAAAAGATAAATTAGTTGGAGTCATTTCGCTACGTGATCTCATTATTGCACCAACTTCGGAAAGAATTGAAGACATTATGAGTTCTCGTGTTGTCTCGGTCGAAGCTCATATGGATCAAGAAGAAGTAGCAAAGTTAATTAAGAAATATGATTTTCTTGCAGCACCTGTCGTTACGAGTACTGGGGAGTTAATTGGTATTGTTACAGTCGATGATGTAATAGACGTTTTAGAAGAAGAAGCAACCGAAGATTTAGGTGAAATTTCTGCTGTAAGAGGAGCAACTGATGTTAATGTCACAGCATTTACTGCAGCTAAAAAACGTTCACCGTGGATTATTTTATTAATGTTTTTTGGACTAATTACGGCTGGAGTCATTGGCCAATTCGAAGAAACTCTTCAAGAAATTGTTCTATTAGCCGTGTTTATTCCATTAATTATGGACTCAGCAGGTAATACAGGTACACAATCATTGGCAGTTACTGTACGTGCTTTAGCAACTGGCTCATTAGAGAAAAAAGGTTTATGGAATACGGTTAAGCAAGAATTTGGTACAGGATTAATGTTAGGACTAATTTGTGCAGTGACACTCATTATCGTTGTTCCATTTATTTATGGATATATGATTGCGTTTATCGTTGGAGTTTCACTATTTTTAACATTAAGTATTGCAACAGTAATTGGAGCAACCGTCCCATTAGCTATTAATAAATTAAAGCTTGACCCTGCGATTGCCTCAGGTCCGTTTATTACGACAGTTAACGATATTTTAGGCTTACTTATTTACTTTACAATAGCAACGACTCTTATTAATTATTTATAGTAATATTTAAAGTAACGGTGTCAAGCACCTTTAAAATGCTTGACACCAATTTTTTAGACTCATTTAATAGAAATTTTACTCTAAGCTCTCGACTTCTACTTTTTTAACACCAGGTAAGGACTTAATATTATAATACGTATCTGTTGTATAAACTTTTTTATATACAGTTACAATACAAGTAATAATTATAGCATTAGATTCTTCAGTTACTTTCACACGTTTAATTCCTAGCTTTTTTTCTTTCATTTCCTTCATTAATGTGGTTAAATCGGTCGCTTTTTCGATATATAACTTTACTTTTATTTCTTTTTCATTTAGCTTTTTCGGGCCAATTTTATTAAAAAAATAAGGGATAACTTTCATTCCCAAAATAATAAAAATTACACCTGCTAACGCTTCTATATAAAAGCCAGCACCTATCGTAATCCCTAACGCTGCCGAACCTAAAACTAGTGCAGCGGTCGTTAATCCTGATATAGCTTCATTACTTCTCCTTAATATGACACCAGCACCTAAAAAACCAATTCCGCTTATGATATAAGAGGGTATGCGTCCTGGGTCCATAGGGCGCGAATATTCCTTAGAATACAAAAAGGCCGCTTCAAATGATACGACAGTTAACAAACAGGATATAACAGATACAATTAAGCATGTTTTTAACCCTAAAGGCTTACCTTTTAATTCTCGCTCTAAACCAATGACTAGACCAGCTACTGAAGCGAATCCTAATTTTAATATTATTTCATCTTTAAATACTTCAAAAAGTATTGTTTTCACCCCCTGGATTCTACTGTTAATAACTATTAATACTATTAATATAAAATATAAAAGAATTTATGCACTCTTTTCTCTACTAAAAAGAGTTTCCGGTGATAGAGTTTTCTAAAATATAGGTGTCAGCTTGTCATATAAACGATGTTGCTTTTTTATTTTACCCCATTAGCAAAACAATTGGTAATATACTGTGTTACTTGATTTTTTAAATTTACATTTAAGTAGTGGTTTTGCCCTTCGTATCCACGACAAAAATAATGGTAATGGGAAAAGGTTCCATCGTTTTTCCCTAGTTGAACTTTTAATTCATTTTGTTTCATATACCGCTTGAACACGCCAAGCTCTTTACTAAGTTGATCTAGTACAGTTGTTGTTAGGTCAAGGTAAGAAGGTTGTAATTTTAATGGTAAAGTTTTTAATCGCTCTAAATCTTTTTCTAACGCTTTTCGTGCAATTGTTAATAGCACATAATGATGAATGGCTTTTTGTTCATCTTTCGTTATCATCATAAGCTATCAAACTCCATCCTAAGAACATTTGTTTGCATTTATATTATATGCAAACAAGCGTTCTTTTACAACTGCATATTTTGGAAATTAAAAACTGGGGGCTTTGAAAATTGCTATCAAGTGTGGAGACCTTTAAAATAAAACTATACATCGTTTGAAGGAGGCAGCGTAATGAAAGTTCTATTATCAGGCTTTGAGCCGTTTGGTGACTTTAAAATAAATCCAACGTTAGAAATTGTAAACGAGGTAAAGAAACAAGAAGTGGCAGGGCTAGAAATTGACACAATCGGGTTACCTGTAGTGTATGGTCAATGTGTAGATCAGCTTCTTATGAAAGTAGAAGAAATAAAGCCAGATGTTGTTATATCATGTGGTCTTGCGTTTGGAAGAACTGCGGTTACACCAGAACGAATTGGGATTAATGTTCAAGATACAGCAGGTGAGGGAGATAAAGGGGATAACCAAGGTGATAAACCAGTGGATCGTCCTATTATTGATGATGGCCCAGATGGATTATTTACGACGTTACCGATTCGACTGATGGTAGATCGCTTACGTTCACAAGGGATTCCTGCACAAATCTCTAATACAGCAGGTACATATATTTGCAATAATACATTGTATGGAATTTTATATCATATTCATCAAAATCGATTAAATACAAAAGCTGGATTTATTCACTTCCCGGCAACACCTGATATGGTCATAGCTTATCCAAACACACCAAGTATGTCTTTAGATGAACAAGTGAAAAGCTTAATTATTATGCTTGAAGCCATCCGGGATTGTGGATCGTCCAATTAATTGTATACGGTAAGTAACAATTCACCTCTATCAATTGACGATGCAACCAAAATTGGAATGCATAAATTAGATAGAGGTGTTTTTACGATGGAACGAATGGCTCACTCTTTTGAACTGAAAGGTTTAAATATGAATAAAATAGGGTAAAAAAGAATATAAATCTAAGTACAATTTAAAATTAGCTAAAATTGGTTAAAATTAGACATTAAAAGTGTTTGAATTATTCGAAAATTTAATGTAAAATAACAAAAAGGAGGTAACTTCTATGAACAAATTTGCCATTGATAAAAAGCTCATGAAACAATTAGCCGCGATTCGTAACAAGAAGAAGCCTTCAGAAGAAATTCTGAATTCCCTCTATGCGCAAGCGATGCTTGAATATTCAATATACGAGTATCAAAAGAATGAAATCTGTAAGCAGATTGATGATGCATTAGAGGAAAGTGATGAACAAAGGTTTTTCGTACTATCGACACATTACAATGAGTTGTTAGATCGTTATCGTCCTGGGAAAACGTTATTTGAAAAAGGGTATGAATTAAATATACAATTTGTTGATTAATTATAGCAGAGTGTCATGTGCACTCTGCTTTTTTTGGTTTAATATCGATAGTTTGATTTTTAAAATGAGAATGATGGAAGCTAGCTACCTTGAGCTATATCGACTTTAAAATTCTTTCAATTCCTCGACGAGCTCCTGAAATATTTCTAGCTACTGGACCAATTTCAAGTTCTGAAAGCGCACCGATCGCATACAATCCATCATCCCATTGTAAAGAAGTTGACAAAATAGGATACCCACAAGTAGCACATTGAAGATGTCTTTCTTCGATCGTTGGTTTGAGCCATTCAATACCAGGTGGGGATTGATGAAATCCTGTTGCCAATAAAATGTGGTCGGAACTTATTTTCTGTCCAGATTGAAGCTTAACTTCATTTCTAGTGCTATCGCTTTGCACTTCCGAAACCTCATCTTGTAAAAAATAGAGAGATCCGTTTTTGATTTGTTTACTTACTTTTGCTTTAATGTCTAGTGGCAACGAACCTCTATGTCTTGCAAGTCGGATCATTTCACGCCTTTTCTCATAGCTTGAAGCTGCATGGAAATTCCTCATCAGTTTAGGGCCAAGCCATCCCGGATCAGAATCAAATTGATGCACTCGAAGTGAGTGCCTTGAAATTTGTGTAACACGACTAGGGAGAAGTCGACTCCACTTAATAGCTGCATGTGCAGCGGTTATACCTCCGCCAATGATAGTTAATGATTTTGTAGAATCGGGTACCTTTTGTTCACATTCAAAGATATGTGAGATAGAAGCACCATTTTCTTTTGCAGTAAGCGCCCAATCCGGCCAGTAGGGATGCTCACTTAATCCGATGGCAAGTAAAACATTGTTACTTTCTAGTTGCTGCCCATCCTTTAAAAAGACTTTCCAATATTCTCGCTCTTTTTTTAACTGAAAAACCCGCCCTTGAATCCAACTGTTTTGTAAGTTAGTCTCTTTAAATAAATGCTCACAGTGAGTATTAAAAAGTTGTAATCCTGGTCGGTCATATGGTTTATAAAATGAAGCATAACTCTTTCCCTTCGTTGTCTTAGCAAACTTTTCAAGATCAAAGTGGGCAGGGGCTAGGTGATGAATAGAGGGAGAACGTAAATAGGGCATATCAATAGTAGATGTACAGTGTAGCCACATGGATAAAGGTTTCTCATTCGGATCGATAATTGCTAATTTATCGATTGAAACTTTTTTCTGTTTGAGAAAATAAACCGCAGCTGTACAACCTTGAATCCCGCCACCAATAATAAGCCAGTCGAACATAATATAACCTCCGAAAAACAATCGTAATCATTACTATTTAATATACAAAAATAGACCATACTTATCAAGGGAAATATTAAGAGCACCGTTAGATTGTTGAAAGTCGTATATATAATGAAGAAAAATAAGAGGTGTAGGTATTGCAAAGCAACATTACACCTCCTCAGGTATTATTTAATTAATTGTTTCAGATGCTCTAATCCAATAAGCTCCTCTTTTTGCCAAGGAATTAATACGGTTTGTTCTGATAAGTCTTTATCAACTTTATTGATCCATTTTGCTTCAGATTGAGCCCGTTGTTGTAAAAGAGGATCTACGGTATTTGTACCATAAAAGCATTGATTTATGATCCACCACTTTGGAACAATCTCTGCTCTTCTTAAATCATCTTGAAGCCTTGAAGCTTCAAAGACTGGTGTTGCTTCTGGAAGTGTCACGAGTACGACGGTCGTTTCTTCGCTGTTTTTCAAACGTGGTAGTAAGGACCGAACAGCTTTTGGCATGTCTCCACTTGAACGTGTGACTTCGTTATGATACGATTTGGCGGCATCTAGTAATAGTAAAGTGTGTCCTGTTGGTGCCGTATCGATTACAACAAAAGCTTCTTGTCCTTGGTCTACAACTTCTGCAAATGCACGAAATACAGCAATTTCTTCTGTGCAAGGAGACTCAAGGTCTTCTTTTATATAAGCGAGACTTTCTTCATCTAAATCATTAGCGACTTTATTTAATACTTCAAGCTTGTATTTTTCTACTTCTTCATTCGGATCGATGTTACTAACTATTAAATTTTCAAATGATTCTGCTTGATTTAGTATAAGTTGTAAGTGTGCTGCAGGGTCTGTCGTCGTTAAATGAACGAGAAATCCTCTTTCTGCAAGTCCAAGTGCGATCGCTGTTGCTGTTGTTGTTTTACCGACTCCACCTTTCCCCATTGTCATAATAACACCCTTTTTTTTCATAGCAAGCTCGTCAATTATTGCTTTTAATGGTGGTAACGTAGGAGGTTCTTCTCCGATCTCTTCTGAAACAATCGTTTTCTGCTTAGCGAATAGCTGTTTTAAAGAATGGATGCCAGTTAAAGAATACGGAACGAGCGGCATAAAAAATATAGCTTGCTTTGATATATCACTAGGTAATGATTGCAATGCTTTTTGCTGCTTTAGCTTCAAGGCATTGGCAATTTCATCAGTCTCGTTTGCTGGTTGAAAAACTCCATTGATAATAAGACGTTGATTGCAAATGCCAATATGTGCTAGTTCTTTTGAAGCACGTGCAGCTTCTTCAAGAGATGAAAAATCTGGACGAGCGACGAGGAAAATAGCCGTTTTTTCATCAGTTGATAGCACATTGACTGTTGTTTGATAAAGTTCTTTTTTTTCTTGAAGGCCAGATAAAGGTCCTAAGCACGAAGCTCCATGAGTACTTTCATTTAAAAATGAGCTCCATGCCGTTGGCAACTGTAACAGTCGTAAAGTATGTCCTGTAGGTGCAGTATCGAAAATAATATGATCAAACGAGCTCGTTAACTCGCTATTGGCTAGCACATTCGTAAACTCATCAAATGCTGCAATTTCTACCGTACAAGCTCCAGATAGTTGCTCTTCCATATTACGAATTGCTGCTTCAGGAAGCTTCCCGCGGTATGGACCAATTACTTTTTCGCGATAGGCTGCAGCTGCTTGTTCTGGGTCAAGGTTGGCAGCAAATAGCCCAGGGCAAGTGGGGAGTTCTGACGGATCTTGAGATAATTCCATTTCAAATACATCTTGTAAATTCGAAGCAGGATCAGTACTTATAATTAAAACTTTTTTACCAGAATGGGCGAGTTGAACAGCTGTTGCAGCTGCTGTTGTTGTTTTACCAACTCCACCTTTTCCTGTGAAAAATAAATATCTTGTAGTAACAGCTTTAACTGGTTGAAACTGTTCCATAAAAAGAACTCCTTTTATTAACCTTATTATTTAATTTCTAAATCAATTTTTAATGGTTTTTGTTTAGAAGTGAACGTTTCTACAGATAATCCTGTCCATTCCGATAATTCTGTTTTTGTAGGGTAACTACCTTTTTTCTTTAACTCTCCATTGACTAAGGTTGCTGGTAATGCATCAGTTCCTTCATCATCCAATAATTGGCTAATTACCTCAGTAGTTACATAAGGCTCAGCGTTTTGAGATAAATTATAGCGAACAGCATCTATATTATTTTTTTGTAATGTATGAATATCTTTTGCAATTCGAGTTAATTCAGGGTCGACACTCGGTCCACAAACACCTGTAGAACAACAAAGTGCAGGATCAAAGATTTCAATTTTTAATGACATATTTACATCTCCTTTACAAATAATTAAATTGACATATAAGTATATAGTTATATAATAATGGTTGTGGATCATATTTACAATCATAAGTAATGTAAAAAAAATTATATTTTATTTTTTACATTTTTTTTATTGCTATGTAGGTGATTTAAAGGGGGGACCGTTCATGAGTAATATTTCTCAAGGTATCGAAGTTGATAAGCTAGCTAATGTATTAAAGCTTCTAGGGGATAAAACAAGACTTACGATGATTGCACTTTTGTTTGAAAGTGAATGTTGTGTTTGTGAAATGGTAGAAATCTTTGAGATGAGTCAACCATCAATTAGTCAACATATACGCAAACTAAGGGATGCAGGGTTAGTAAAAGAACGAAGAAAAGGACAATGGATTTTCTATTCATTAGATAAGACTAACCTTTATTATTCAATCATCGAAAGCTTATTGAAACACGTTCCATCACAAAGAGAAAAATTAGATCAATTGGAAGCGTGTGGTTTACGAATTATTCAATGTGATTAAAGGAGAGAAGAAAACGTGACACCTATTATTTTTGCAACTGTGATTTTTTTACTTACGCTAACACTTGTCATTTGGCAACCAAAAGGGTTATCGATTGGCTGGTCGGCTTCGATTGGAGCTGTGTTAGCATTACTTGTCGGTGTCGTTGATTTTGGAGACGTATTGACCGTAACGGGGATCGTTTGGAATGCGACATTAACATTTATCGCCATTATTATTATCTCACTCATACTTGATGAAATTGGCTTTTTTGAATGGTCTGCGCTACACATGGCGAGATTTGCAGGTGGTAATGGCGTCCGTATGTTTGTTTATGTAGCTTTACTAGGTTCACTAGTTGCTGCACTTTTTGCCAATGATGGAGCAGCTCTTATTTTAACACCAATTGTGTTAGCGATGGTGCGGGCATTGAATTTTAAAGAAGCGATGATCTTACCATTTATCATGGCTAGTGGATTTATAGCTGACTCCACCAGCTTACCTTTAATTGTAAGTAACCTTGTGAATATTGTTTCAGCTGACTTTTTTGGTATTGGTTTTGTAGAATATGCGTCTCGTATGATTGTACCGAATATCTTTTCACTCGTAGCAAGCATTATTGTCCTATACTTTTATTTCAGAAAAGATATTCCTAAGCAGTATGACATGGATCAATTGAAGGTACCCCATGAAGCCATTAAAGATATTAAAATGTTTAGGTTATCATGGTTCGTATTAGGCCTGCTTCTTGTTGGATACTTTGTAAGTGAATTTATTTCATGGACCAATCCTGTTTCAGGAGAAGTGGAGCACTTCCCAGTTTCATTTATTGCTGGTGTTATTGCGATTTTCTTCTTACTAATGGCTAGAAGGAGTCCAGCTGTAAATACCACTTCAGTTATGAAAGGGGCACCGTGGACGATTGTTGTGTTCTCAATTGGAATGTACGTCGTCGTTTATAGCTTGCGAAATGTTGGCTTAACAGATGTATTAGCTCAAGTATTAGATGCCACAGCGGATCAAGGTTTGTTTGCAGCAACTATGTCGATGGGATTTATTGCTGCTATCCTTTCATCGTTTATGAATAATATGCCAACCGTAATGATCAATGCTTTAGCGATTGCTGATACACAAGCGACAGGAGTATTAAGAGAAGCACTTATTTATGCAAATGTAATAGGTTCAGATCTTGGGCCAAAGATTACTCCAATTGGTTCACTAGCAACCTTATTATGGCTTCACGTTCTAGCAACAAAAGGAGTGAAAATTAGCTGGGGATATTATTTTAAAGTTGGAATTGTCATTACAATACCTACATTATTTATCACACTACTAGGCTTGTACCTATGGTTATTTTTTATAGGTTAAGTTATAAATTAAATTTAAAATAGAGGCAAAAGGAGATTTTAAAAATGAGCAAACCAATTATCTATTTTCTATGCACAGGAAACTCTTGCAGAAGCCAGATGGCTGAAGGTTTTGGAAAAAAATATTTAGGGGACAAATGGGATGTGTATTCAGCTGGTATTGAAGCTCATGGTGTCAATCCTAATGCGATAAAAGCGATGAAAGAAGTCGACGTGGATATTTCAGAGCAAACGTCTGATGTAATTGATCCAGAAATTTTAAATAAAGCGGATATGATTGTTACTCTTTGTGGTCATGCCAATGACGTATGTCCAGCTACACCTCCTAATAAAGAAAGAGTTCACTGGGGTTTTGATGATCCAGCGAAAGCGGAAGGAACAGATGAAGAAAAGTGGGCGTTTTTCCAACGAGTTCGTGATGAAATTGGGGAACGAATTCAAAATTTTGCAGAAACAGGAAAATAAATATAAAAAAACAAGAAGCATCCTAACTGAATGAAGTAGGGTGCTTCTTTACTCTGTTTTTATACCGTATAAAATATTGATCTTGATAAAGTTCGTTATATCTAATCTCATGTTTTACGTTAAATGAACATAAGCATTTTGGAGAATTTTTTCTTTCATCACATAAGTTTCAAATACCATTTCTAAGGCAGTATCTTCACAACCTATTTTTTCTTTGACATCCTGATAGGTGCAGTGCAGAAACTTATCGACTTCTAACAACCTCTTCATTTTCATTGGATTATAACCCATCTCTCATCACCTTTCCCTTAATAGCTTATTAGTTGATGATCTTTTCACTAATATTTTTATCTATTATTATTATAATATGTCGAAATAGTCTATAAATGTGATCAATAAAATAGTGGCTATATATTTTATTACCACAAGAGTTAGATGTTAAACGTATGTAATATATATGTATTAGCTGTTTAAGGAAATGGTGAAAGGGTTTACAGTTAAAATTTATTCAATTTTGACGGTCTTTATGAAAAAAACAGGAAAATACATTTGTAAAATTGAAGTAAATATTTATTATTAAAGATAATTGACAAGTGATGCTGAGTTAACATTGGCTATATTACAAAAAGATGAACAAATATAAGGTCAATATTTATTGAACCCAAGAAAACTTTCCGAGAAAATCTACCATTCGGAAAGTTTTTTTCTATTTCTATCTACACTTGTCATCACCATTTTTCATAAAATGAAGGAATAGCTTATACTATTTCAAGGTAAAATAAAAAATATGTATTTAATAACACTTGACAAAACTCGGTAATTTTCTTAAAATTCAGGTATACAGACTGACTAGTCGGTCTTAATTACGAATTAGAGATCTACATAAACGGAAAAAGGGTGAGAGAATGTTTAAAAAGGTATTAATTGCCAATCGTGGAGAGATCGCTGTCCGTGTCATTCGTGCTTGTCGAGAATTAGGAATTGAGACAGTAGCTGTTTTTTCTGAAGCAGATAAAGAAGCGTTACACGTCCATTTGGCAGATGAAGCTTACTGCATTGGGCCGCACCTTTCTAGTAAAAGTTATTTAAATATGATTAACCTTTTGAGTGTTGCTGTAAGTACTGGCACTGATGCCATACATCCAGGGTATGGTTTTCTAGCAGAAAACGCTGACTTTGCAGAAAAATGTGCAGAACATAATATTACTTTTATCGGTCCTTCACCAGAAGCGATCAATAAAATGGGAGCAAAAGCCGTAGCTCGTGACACGATGCAAGCAGCAGGTGTTCCGATTGTTCCCGGGACTGACGGAATTATCAAAAATGTTGAAGATGCACTAGTTACAGCGAGAGACATTGGCTTTCCTGTTATGGTTAAAGCAACGGCCGGTGGTGGCGGTAAAGGAATGCGTGTCGCTCAGACAGAAGATGATTTGAAAAAGGCAATATCAATGGCTCAGCAAGAAGCTGAAACCGCTTTCGGTAATCCAGGTGTTTATTTAGAAAAGTTTGTGGAAGAACCACGCCACGTTGAAATCCAAATTATCGGTGATAGCTTTGGTAATGTTGTTCATTTAGGAGAACGAGATTGTTCCATTCAGCGTCGACATCAAAAGTTAATAGAGGAGGCTCCATCTCCAGCTCTAGATGAAGAGCTTCGTCAAAAGATGGGTGAAGCTGCGTTAAAAGCAGCACATGCTGTTAACTATTGTGGTGCTGGAACAGTTGAGTTCCTATTAGACAAACATAAAAAATTCTACTTCATGGAAATGAACACTCGTATCCAAGTTGAACATCCTGTATCTGAATTAGTAACAGGGATAGACTTAATAAAGGAACAAATTTTAGTTGCGAGTGGTGAAAAGCTTTCATTTACACAAGAGGATATTCAAATCGATGGTTGGTCGATTGAGTGCCGTATTAATGCCGAAAATCCAGACAAAAACTTTATGCCGTCACCAGGAACGATTGAAATGTACTTACCTCCAGGTGGATTAGGTGTTCGTGTCGATAGTGCTGTATACCCAGGATATACGATTACACCATTCTACGATTCAATGATTGCAAAATTAATTGTTCATGGTAGAGACCGCGCGGAAGCCATTTCAAGAATGAAACGAGCACTGAATGAATTCGTTATTGACGGTGTTGAAACGACAATCCCGTTCCACCTTCGTCTATTAGAGCATCCAGATTTCATTTCTGGAAACTTTAATACGAAGTTTTTAGAGAAGAACAAAGTATAACAGCTCGGGATCACGTCGACCGTCCGGAAGAAGAAGGTGAATTTTAAAATGACACAACGATCGACTAAAAAGCGAATTACTGAAGCAGCTCTTCATTTATTTGAGGAAAATGGATTTCATGCAGTAACGGTCGATAAAATTGCAAAAGCAAGTGGTACATCAAAAGGTGGTTTCTATCACAATTTTAAATCAAAGGATGAACTCCTTTATACGATCCATGATTCGTTTATAACGTATGTACTTGATAAAGCAGAAGAAGCTTATCAAACCTACAATACGCCAGCAGAAATTTTATATGAAACAGTCAGATCGTTTGTAATGATGTTTGATATGTACCGGCCACACGTTACTGTTTTTTATCAAGAGAGCTTATATTTATCAGCAGATTATTTCCAATCGATTAAACATAAACGCGATCGCTATAAAGAAATGATGTTTAAAGTCGTTCAAGAAGGAATTGATCAAGGCGAGTTTCGTCCAGAACTACCCGTACCGATTACATCAATGGGGATTTTTGGAATGATTAACTGGACGTACAAATGGTATAAATCGAATGGACGATATTCAATAGAAGAAATAGCAACAATTTATGCAGACTTTGTCATGCATTCGATCTTAACAAAAGAAGCGCTTGAGAAACAAGAATATCAACGCTTTTTCCTAAAAAATCAAACCAAAACTTAAGGAGTGTTTTACATGTTAAAAATTACTGATCTTAAAGAACTTATCCGTGCAGTGGATCGCTCATCTATTACAGAACTTACGATTAAAGGAGAAAATAAACAAGAAGTTACGATTAAACGTGGAAGTGCAACAGAATATGTAACAGCACTAGAATCTGCACCAGCACCAACTCCAGCGCCAGTTGCTGCACCAGCACCAGCTCCTGTAGCAGAAACGCCAGTGAAGGAAGAAAAACAACCAGAAGTAGCGACACCAGCTGTAGATGATGCGAATCTTCATAAGATTGTATCACCAATGGTAGGAACGTTTTATGCTGCTCCATCACCAGATGCAGACCCATATGTAAAAGCTGGTGATAGTGTAACTACAGATAGTGTTGTTTGTATCGTTGAAGCGATGAAATTAATGAATGAGCTAGAAGCAGAGGTTACTGGTGAAATTGTTGAAGTATTAGTAGAAAACGGTCAATTAGTAGAGTACGGTCAACCTTTATTCCTCGTAAAACAAGCTTAGTTTGCAAAAGATATATACCGAACAGAATGGAGGAATAGATGATGGACATGTTTGATAAAATTGAAATTATGGAAGATCGTCGTGAGAAAGTCAAGCTTGGTGGTGGCGAAGATCGTATTGATGCTCAACACGCCAAAGGTAAGTTAACAGCTCGTGAGCGCATCGACCTCCTTGTGGATGAAGGAACGTTTGTAGAGATCAATCCTTTCACTGAAACTCGTAGTCTTGAATTTGGAATGGTTGAAGCACCTGGTGAGGGTGTTGTGACTGGTTACGGAAAAGTGGATGGGCGCCTGATTTTTCTTTTCGCACAAGATTTCACTGTATTTGGTGGGGCATTAGGTGAAATGCATGCTCAGAAAATTGCAAAAGTCATGGACTTAGCTGCCGAAAACGGTGCGCCATTCATTGGTTTAAATGACTCAGGTGGTGCACGTATTCAAGAAGGTGTGCTTTCGCTGGACGGTTATGGTCATATTTTTTACCGTAACTCGATTTACTCAGGGGTAATTCCACAAATTTCAGTCATTATGGGACCATGTGCTGGAGGAGCCGTATACTCGCCAGCAATCACAGACTTTGTGTTCATGGTAGAAAAAACAAGTCAAATGTTTATAACGGGTCCAAAAGTGATCGAAAGTGTAACAGGTGCCAAAATTAATGCTGAAGATTTAGGTGGTGCACGTGTCCATTCTTCAGTAAGTGGTAATGCTCACTTTACCGCTTCTTCAGAAGAAGAAGTATTAAATGAAGTACGTAAATTAATTAGTTACTTACCGCCTAATAATGAGCAAAAACCTCCAGTTGTAGAGCCAAATGAGAAAAAGCCATTAGACGAGCGTATTGATGAATTACTTGACGTGGTTCCTGTAGATGGAACGAAAGTATACGATGTACGAAAAGTCATTAACTTAATTCTAGATGACGGTGAGTTCATGGAGGTGCAGCCGAAATTTGCTAAGAATATTGTGAATGGATTTGGTCGTATTAACGGTGAAACCGTAGGGATTGTAGCGAATAATCCTAAAATGATGGCTGGTGGGCTTGATATTGACTCTTCTGATAAATGTGCACGCTTTATTCGTTTCTGTGATTGCTTTAATATACCGATCATTACATTTGAAGATGTTAGTGGGTTTATCCCAGGTGTACAACAAGAACATGGTGGAATCATTCGTCACGGAGCAAAAATTTTATATGCCTACTCTGAAGCAACCGTTCCGAAGATTACTGTTATCCTTCGTAAAGCCTTTGGTGGTGCGTATGTTGCCTTAAACAGTAAAGCCATTGGTGCAGATTTAGTATTTGCTTGGCCAAATGCGGAAATCGCGGTCATGGGGCCAGAAGGGGCAGCGAACATTATTTTCGCAAAAGAAATTCGTGAAAGTGATAACCCAGAGGCAACAAGAGCTGCAAAAATTCAAGAATACCGTGAACGTTTTGCTAATCCATATGTTGCAGCAGCTAACGGCATCGTCGATGACGTTATCGATCCTCGTGATACAAGAAAGAGCTTAGCTAGTGCTTTAGATATGTTGAAAAATAAAAAGAAATCACTGCCGAAAAAGAAACACGGAAACATCCCGCTATAAAGTGAAACTTCACTTAGTGGATACCTTCATTTTCCACTGAGTGTTAGTTGAACCTCGGGTTGTACTAGCGCTTATTTCCTACCTAAACTTCATTGTTTTCTCTAAAGCCGTGGAGTAGGAGTCTTAGCGTAGTTAAACAAGATAAAGATGGGGTAGGAGAGGGATCCTGTAAAAGTTCGTTAATAAATAGATAAAAAGAGTGGAGAGAGCCGATTTTGGTCGGACGGAGTAAATCATTGATAAGATTTTATAAAGAAGGGAGAGAGCGGTAAGTATTCATATGAGTGCTTACCGCAACTATTATGGATGATAAAAAAGCGTTAGAACCATTTTGGGAATTTCCGATTCCGTCGTACGAACAATGGCGTGAAGTAACGGAAAAGTCATTAAAAGGTGCTTCTTTTGAAAAAAAACTAGTTACGAAAACGTATGAAGGTATCTCCTTACAACCAATGTACCAGCAAAAAGATACTGAGGGTTTATCATTAATTGATTCGCTTCCTGGTCAACGTCCATTCTTAAGAGGTGCAGGGGCTGTTCCTACGAAAGAAAAAGCATGGGAAATTAGTCAAGAGATTGCAGTCGCAACACCTAAGCAGTTTAACCTTGTCGCAAAACATGACTTATCTCGTGGTCAAACTGGACTTAATATCGTTTTAGATGAGGTGACTAAAAGAGGGATAGGAATTGAAGAGGGCAAAAGCTTAGTTGGTCAAACCGGATTAAATGTCACGACTGTAGAAGATATGCAAGCAGCAATTGAAGACATTAATTTAGCAAGCATTCCTGTTCATATTCACACAGGAGCTAATGCCGTTCCAATATTCACAATGGTGTTAGGTGCTCTTCAAAAGAATAATATCAAAGCTTCGCAGCTTTCTGGTGTAATTGGGATGGATCCCCTCGGTCAATTGGTTGAAAAGGGGACAATCGAGTATTCATTAGAAGAATGTTATAACTGCATGGCTGATCTCGTTAAATGGTCAACGGATAACGCCCCTTCTCTTCAAACTGTCCTTGTTGAAGGAACACCTTACCATAATGGGGGAAGTAGTGCTGTTGAAGAATTAGCGTTTTCATTAGCTACAGGAGTAGAGTATTTGCAGGCGCTAACGTCTCGTGGGATTTCTATTAAAGATGCAGCGAAATCGATTCGTTTCGTTTTCTCAGTTGGGGCAGATTACTTTATGGAAATGAGTAAAATTCGTGCGGCACGTGTTCTGTGGTCTAAAATTGTTACCGCTTTCGGTGGAGAAGAAAGTGATGGAACGTTATATATTCATGCTAGAACTTCCTCATGGACAAAAACAAAGTATGATCCTTATGTGAATATGTTAAGAAGCACTTCTGAGGCATTTGCAGCAGCAGTCGGAGGAGCCAATAGCATCCATGTAAGCCCTTTTGATGAGCCGATTCAAAAGTCAACCGCTTTTTCTAGAAGAATTGCCCGTAACATTTCGATCATTTTACAGGAAGAATCTCATATTGGAAAAACAGTCGATCCAGCTGGTGGCTCTTGGTATATTGAAGTATTAACGAATGAGCTATCGGAGAAAGCTTGGACACTGTTCCAACAGGTCGAAGCAAAGGGTGGAATTATAGCAGCACTAAAAGCAGGAATACCGCAACAAAAAGTGGCTGCTACGAAAGAAAGTCGATTGAGAAATATAGAACAACGGAAAGATATCTTTGTCGGTACGAATATGTATGCGAATACAACTGAAAAACCAATTGAAGTTGTTTCAGAAGATGATTCTAATTACATTGAACAATATGTCTCTGAGAAATTGAAATTAACAGCTACAACTATTCAGTTTACAAATAAGGCAAACATTGTGGAACAAGCACTTCGGTTTGCAATGAACGGTGCTTCGGTTGCTGACCTTGCTAGCGGTTTAGGGCGAACTGAAAGTACATTGACAATAGAACCAATCGTCCGTAGTAGAGGGGCAGAAAAATTTGAAGAACTTCGCCAAGCAAATGAAGCGTATGCTAAAGAACAAGGAGAGACAGTGAAAGTGTTTTTAGCAAACCTTGGACCTATTCCTAGTCATAAAGCTCGTGCAGATTTTACCGCAGGTTTCTTTGAAATTGGTGGATTTGAAGTAATACGAAATAATGGGTATATGACGAGTTCTGAAGCGGCTCAGGCAGCAATCGATTCAAAAGCAAATGTTGTTGTGATTTGTGGGAAAGACGAAAGCTACCAAGAGCAAGCCACAGAAATTATTAAAACGATCAAACAAACAAACGAAGAGATTACCGTAATGATTGCTGGAAAACCAGCTGAGGAAGATGAAGCAAACTATCGTAATGCTGGGGTTGATGATTTCGTTCATATTCGTTCTAACTGTTATGAAGTTTTAAGGAAGCTTCAAGTCGAGAAAGGAGTTGTTAAATAATGACGAAGCCGGATTTCACGAGTATTCCTTATACAGCAGAAAAACCTTCCTCTAATTTAGACAACTGGCGTCAGCAAGCTGAGCAAACGACTGGAGCTTCATTAGAAGAATTAATGTTTCATACAACAGAAAAAATCGATGTAAAACCGCTCTATACGAAAGCAGATACGGAAGGAATGAAGCATCTTGATTATGTAGCAGGGATTGCGCCGTTTTTCCGTGGGCCATATCCAGCAATGTATAAAGCACGACCATGGACAGTTCGTCAATATGCTGGATTTTCAACCGCTGAAGAAAGTAATGCTTTTTACAGACGTAATTTAGCGGCAGGACAAAAGGGGTTATCGATCGCATTTGATTTAGCAACTCACCGTGGTTATGATTCTGATCACCCAAGAGTAGTAGGGGACGTTGGTAAAGCAGGGGTTGCTGTAGATTCTATCTTAGATATGAAAATTTTATTTGATGGTATTCCGCTTGATCAAATGTCTGTATCGATGACGATGAACGGCGCCGTTCTTCCAGTCATGGCTTTTTATATCGTAGCGGCTGAAGAACAAGGGGTAGCGCAAGAGCTTCTTTCAGGCACGATCCAAAATGATATTTTAAAAGAATATATGGTTCGTAATACGTATATTTATGGCCCTGAAATGTCAATGAAGATCATCGCAGATATTTTTGAGTACACGTCCAAGTATATGCCAAAGTTTAATAGTATTAGTATTTCTGGTTATCATATGCAAGAAGCGGGTGCAACGGCGGATATCGAATTAGGCTATACTTTAGCAGATGGCTTAGAGTATGTTAAGACCGGTTTAAAAGCAGGTATTGATATCGATAAATTCGCCCCACGTTTATCGTTCTTCTGGGCAATTGGAATGAACTATTACATGGAAGTTGCGAAAATGCGTGCAGGTCGTCTCATCTGGGCAAAGCTAATGAAACAGTTTAACCCGAAAAATGACAAATCTTTAGCTCTCAGAACACATTCTCAAACCTCTGGTTGGAGCTTAACCGAGCAAGATCCTTTTAATAACGTGACACGTACATGTATTGAGGCAATGGCAGCGGCACTCGGTCACACTCAGTCATTGCATACGAACGCATTAGATGAAGCGATCGCCTTACCTACAGATTTCTCAGCGAGAATTGCTCGCAACACGCAGCTTTATCTTCAAGATGAAACAGGCATTTGTAATGTGCTAGATCCTTGGGGTGGTTCGTATTACGTTGAGTCATTAACCGCAGAACTCGTGCAAAAAGCATGGGCTCATATTGAAGAAATTGAAGAACTCGGTGGTATGTCAAAAGCGATTGAAACAGGTCTTCCGAAAATGCGGATTGAAGAAGCAGCAGCAAGACGCCAAGCGCATATCGACTCTGGAAAAGAATCAATCATTGGTGTAAACAAATATCGTTTAGAAAAAGAAGATCCGATTGAGATTCTTGATATTGATAACACTGCAGTTAGAGAAGCGCAGATTCGCAGGCTTGAAAAATTAAGAGCTGAACGTGACCAAGCTAAAGTTGATGCTGCGTTAAATGCGATTACGAAAGCAGCTGAAACTGGAAATGGAAACTTACTTGAGCTTTCTGTTGAAGCCGCTCGAGTACGTGCTAGCTTAGGTGAAATTTCTGATGCGATTGAAAAAGTAGCAGGAAGACATAAGGCGGTGATTAGATCGATTAGTGGAGTGTATAGTTCAGAGTTTGGTGATGCAGAACAAGTGAAGGTAGTTCGTGACATGACCGACGTTTTTGAAGAGCGTGAAGGACGTAGACCGCGAATTATGATTGCAAAAATGGGGCAAGACGGTCATGACCGTGGAGCAAAAGTGATTTCTACCGCATTTGCTGATTTAGGGTTTGATGTTGATATCGGTCCTCTTTTCCAAACTCCAGAAGAAGCCGCATTACAAGCCGTTGAAAATGATGTTCATGTGTTAGGGGTAAGTTCACTAGCAGCTGGTCATAAAACACTTCTTCCTCAAGTTGTTGCTGAATTAGAACGTCTTGGCCGTGGCGATATTGCTGTCGTTATTGGTGGGGTTATTCCAGCACAAGATTACGATTACTTAAAAGAAAAAGGAGCAGCAGCTATTTTTGGTCCTGGTACAGTTATCCCTGTTGCAGCTGAAAAAGTATTAGTAGAAGTCAATCGTAGACTTGGTTACGAGGATAACGATGAGTAAGAAAAAATCAAGACCAGAATGGGCAATGGATCAAGCTGAAGGCTATGCCAGTCATTACCTTAAAGGAACTGAAGGTGGACATGACGGGATGAGCAATGAAAAAAAGGCGGTGACGGGGAACAAGTTCCCACGTCGCCGTCAGCTTTCAGTCGATGATTATGTTGCTGGGGTTCTAGAAGGCAATCGTGCGATTATTGCTCAAGCGATTACGTTAGTGGAAAGTAATTCGCAAAAGCATATTCAACTCGGTCAAGAAGTGTTAAAAAAATTAATGCCTTACACAGGAAATTCAATTCGAATTGGATTTACGGGTGTACCAGGTGCGGGGAAAAGTACACTTATTGAGGCATTTGGTACGATGCTATGTGACCAAGGGCATAAAGTGGCGGTACTTGCAGTAGATCCATCAAGCAGTTTGTCCAAAGGGAGTATTTTAGGTGATAAAACGAGAATGGAAAATCTCTCAAGGCATAAAAATGCTTACGTTCGACCATCTCCAGCTGGGGGAACATTAGGCGGGGTAGCTAGAAAAAGCCGTGAGACTTTACTAATTTGTGAAGCTGCGGGCTACGATGTGATGATCGTCGAAACTGTTGGAGTCGGACAAAGTGAAATAACCGTTCGTTCAATGGTGGACTTCTTTCTTGTCATTATGCTGACAGGTGCTGGTGATGAACTGCAAGGCATGAAAAAAGGGGTTATGGAAATTGCTGATGCGATTTTCATTAATAAAGCCGATGGCCATAATAAGCAAGCTGCATTAAATGCAAGAGCAGAATACAATCGGTTATTACATTTTCTCCAGCCAGCTACAAAAGGCTGGGAAACGAAAGCATATACAGTCTCTGCTTTAACAGGTGAAGGTGTTCCTAACATTTGGAAAGTTATTAGACAATACGAACAAGATACCAAAACTTCAGGTGTGTTTGATGAGCGCCGAAAGCAGCAAATGTTAGACTGGGTACGAACGTTAATTGAGGACCAATTAAAAACACGTTTCTATCAAAATGATAAAGTAAAAGAAAACTTTCCATTAATCGAAAAGTTACTTATAAATGGTGAAACATCACCAACACTAGCAGTTCAAACATTATTGAAGATATATGATGAAGATAATTAATAAATGAAATTAAGGTGTCTAGGCTTTTTTAGATGATGACAACATCACTTAACGAATTGTGGTGTTGTCATCTAAAGGGCTTAGCACTTTTTTTATACTTATTATCGATAAGCTCTCTTTAGCTTTATGTTATGAGGAAAGTTGATTTGCAGCTCTTAGAATAAATAGAGAGCTGATTGACTGATAATGGTATACTAATGTCAATAAGCTACGAGTGGGAATGAATAAAAAATTTGTTGTAGATAACGAGGAGTTCAATTATGGCAAAACTACTGATTGCTGAAAGGGATGAAAATGAAAGAATAGGTATTAACTGGCTAGTATCATCTTATTCCCTACCTTTTGAGGAAGTTTTTTTGACCGACACTTTCGATAAAACTATTCAGTTGATTGAAAATAACGTTCCCGACATTGTTTGTATGGAATTAGATATGATCCCAAAAGAAAAGTGGGGCATATTTAAAAGTACTGTTAAGAATTATGTGAAGCAAACGGTTTTAATAACTGCCGAAGCGACGTTTGACAGAGCCATGCAAGCCATTGAAATTCAAGCAGTAGATTTGTGGGTCAAACCTACATCTCCAAATGAAATAAAAAAAACATTGCAACATTGTCTGAGTGCTGAAATACAGACTGTACCACCATTTCAACATAGGGAGCGAGTTTCTGTCTCAAAGCTATCTTATCATTCTCTTTTCCTTGAAAATGAAACAAAAGGGATAGATTTTCAACTGATGGTGTTACAGACAGAAAATCGGAATCAGCTTAAGGAATTGAGGGGTTTTCTAACTGAGTTTAAGTTTCGAAACCAGCCTGTTTTATTTCCTTTAAGTGACCTGATCGTAACCGTTTTCGAAAAAGGCAGTGATTTACAAAAAGAGGGTTATCGTATATTAAAATCGTGGGAAGAGGTATATAATGAGCCACTCGCGATCGTCATTCATGAAGGGGACAATGATGAAGAACAAACGATTCACACAAAATATACGCAAGCAAAGCAAGCTTTGGAACTAACTTTTTTTAAAGGTTACCGACAAATTATCTTGTTTAAAAAAGATTTACATTGGGTACCTTTCGATCCATTTTTAACCCCAGTAGAACAGCGAGAATGGATTGAAATGTTAAACCAAGCAGATAAACGTGGTATTAAAGCTTGGATGTATAAGCAGTTTCTTCACTTAGAAGAACCTTATCCTCAACCCGGGTTATTACGAACTCGACTAACTAGCATATTAGCACAAATACGGCGATATATGCAGACGTATTATCTTAATGAAAAGCGATTTGAAGCATCGTATCACCAAGTATTTTCAACAATATTAAATAATCCTGTTCTTTACCGGATCGTCCAGGAGTTATTGTTATTTACTTATGATATTTTAGATGGGGTAAAACTACAAAAAGAACAATCTCGGTTGGATGTTGTGGAGCAAGCGCTATCGTATATGGAATTGAACTATTATGATTCAACGTTAAGTCTGCAAACAGTTGCTGAGTATATTGAAAGAAGCCCCACATACTTTAGTCATCTACTGGCTAAAAAACTAAACGTGTCCTTTCGTCAGCAGTTAACGAGCATCCGAATTCGCGAGGCGAAACGACTATTGTTAGAGACAACTCTATCGATACAAGAAATTGCTGAACAAACGGGATTTAGTCAAGCTAATTATTTTAGCAGAATTTTCAAAGAACAAACGGGGGTAACCCCAAGAAAGTATCGTCTGAATGAAAAATATGAACAAAATAATGAGCATGAATGAGTGAGAATGAATTGTTGTTTTCTTATAAGTACAAGTGGTGCGCTAGTAAAGGGTTCTAAACATGAAGCGATTATAGTTATTAGTCTTAAGGGGGTTATATCAATGAAGTCGGTTTGACTTCTTGGTATAACCTCTTTTCTATTGATGCTTTACTTAATTAAATGTAATAAAAAATTATCATCTACCTTATATAATTATCCGTTTTTATTGAAAGTAATTTAAAAGGGAACCTCTTACCTTAAATTATTTAAACATTTCGAAAGTTTTTTATCTATTTTCTCATTTACTAGCTCGATATACTTATAGAGCAATAGTTGAGAACCTTAAAAGCTTGGAGCTAAAGTTTTGACCCTTCTCATTGCAGCACTAATTGGGTATTTGTTGTTGTAGTGGAGGTAGATTGAGAAGAGTAGATAAGAATGAAACTTTAAATAACTTGAGGTGAAATCATGCAGATAAGTAATATAAACCAAATGGTGATAGATAAAATTAATGCTGCAAATAAAGAAATAGAATCACCAAATTTATTAAAATCTACTCAAATTATTATTGATGAAGCATTAACTAAACTAGGATATCCAAAAGAAGTATTTGAATTATTGAAAGAACCAATCAGAATGTTAACAGTTCGGATTCCTGTGCGAATGGACGACGATTCGATTAAAGTATTTACAGGTTACCGTGCACAACATAATGATGCCATTGGACCTACGAAAGGTGGTATACGATTTCACCCTGAAATAACGCAAGATGAAGTAAAAGCATTATCCATTTGGATGAGTTTAAAAGCAGGAATTGTGGACCTTCCATATGGTGGTGGAAAAGGTGGAATTGTATGTGACCCAAGAGTAATGTCAATTCGTGAACTCGAACGTTTAAGTAGAGGTTATGTTCGCGCCATAAGTCAAATTGTAGGCCCTACCAAAGACATCCCAGCACCTGATGTTTTTACTAATTCACAAATCATGTCTTGGATGATGGATGAATATAGTCGTATTCGTGAGTTTGATTCACCAGGATTTATAACGGGTAAACCTATTGTATTAGGAGGCTCACAAGGAAGAGAAAGTTCAACAGCTAAGGGCGTAGTTATATGTATTGAAGAAGCAGCTAAAAAGAGAGGAATTACTATTCAAGGAGCTAAAATAGCTATACAAGGGTTTGGAAATGCAGGTAGCTATTTGGCAAAATTCTTATACGACTCTGGCGCGAAAATAGTGGGTATTTCAGATGCTTATGGTGCCTTATATGATGAGAATGGCTTGGACATTCCTTATTTATTAGATAAAAGAGACTCCTTTGGTGTTGTAACAAAGCACTTTAAAAATACAATAACAAATAAAGAATTGCTAGTGCTCCCATGTGATATTCTTGTCCCTGCAGCTATCTCAAATCAAATTACTAAAGAAAATGCAAATCAAATTAAAGCAAAAATAATTGTAGAAGCCGCTAACGGTCCAACAACATTAGAAGCTAACAATATATTAACACAAAAAGGTATATTACTAGTTCCTGATGTATTAGCAAGTGCAGGAGGTGTTACAGTTTCTTATTTTGAATGGGTTCAAAATAATTTAGGTTACTATTGGTCAGAAAAAGAAGTGTCTGAAAAACTTCATAAAGTAATGACAGAAGCTTTCGAGAATGTATATTCGACTGCTATTAAGCAAAACGTTAATATGCGTTTGGCTGGTTATATGATTGGTGTTCGAAAAATAGCAGAAGCATCTCGTTTTCGCGGATGGATATAACATTGATTTTATAGGATGGTGAATATGAACATATATAGAAAAGTTACAAGTTCATGGAATGGTGTAGTAGAAGAAGTTTTCGTACATCGAGGTTCATATGTTTATGAATGGGAGCCTTTATTTTTAATAAAAACATTGGATGGTTCCACTAAAATAGTTCAAGTTAATACAAGTGGTGACATTGAAATTTTGAAAGTAAAAAAAGGGGATCATGTGACTATTGAAAGTGAATTAGCAATATTGCAAGAGGATTTTTTGCCAACTGGTTGTGATTAAAATGTATAAAATGGCACTTGAGAAATTGATTGTAAATGGTCAATAACTGTAATCCTCCATCAAAACACTGCATATACTGAGTATAGGTCCACTAATGGAGTATTGAAAAACAAAAAAAATCAGAACAGTATTGACACCTTAAAGGAAAACGCATACACTAAATCCTAGTTAATAGTTAATAGTTAATAGTTAATAGTTAATATAAATACTATAATTTTAGTTGTTAGTTCTTAGAAAAGGAAAAGAGTTGTTTACTATGTCCTTGAGTAAAGACCGCCAGATTGGTCGGAGTGCAATTCTATTGTTACTTAGTGATGATAAGAATGAACAAATCACTAAGCTAGAAACGATAGGTTGGAAGTTTTGTACTGGTAAAGTTGGTTCAATGGAAGAACATAAAGTAGTGGCAGCAATAGAAACTGCAGCAAAGAAGAATGGGATTATTCAATCGAGTGTCTATCGTGAATCCCATGCATTATATCATGCGATTATGGAAGCACTTCATGGTGTAACGAGAGGGCATGTCCAATTAGGTTCAGTGTTACGTACAGTTGGATTAAGCTTTTCCGTTTTACGTGGGAACCCTTATGAAAATGAGCATGAGGGGGAATGGATCGCTGTTTCTTTATATGGTACGATTGGTGCTCCAGTAAAGGGTTCTGAACATGAAGCGATTGGTTTAGGAATCAATCATATATAAGTGTATGTTCAAAAAAGAGGAATTCCAGACTTTTTGAACATCCTATATTAAATAACCCATAGTTATTAGTCTAATAGGGGGTTATATCAATGAAGTCAGTCTGACTTCTTGGTATAACCCCCTTTTCTATTGCCGCTTTACTTAATTAAAGTAGATGAGAGGGGAATACGATTATGGTTACACTGACAGGTCATACACTTACGTTTTCTGAAGTTATGCGAGTATTATACGAAAAAGAACAAGTAAATGCTTCCAAAGAGAGTCTAAAGAAGGTCGCTGACAGTAGAAAAGCGGTTGAGGAGATTGTAAAAAAAGAGAAAGTGATTTACGGAATTACTACAGGTTTTGGAAAGTTTAGTGATGTGTTTATTGATAAAGAAGATGTTGAAAAGCTTCAGCTAAATTTAATCCGTTCTCATGCCTGCGGAGTTGGAGAGCCATTTCCAGAAATTGTTTCCAGAGCGATGACGTTACTAAGAGCAAATGCTTTGTTAAAAGGTTATTCAGGCGTAAGACCGATAATTATTGAGAGATTATTAGAATTAGTTAACCTAGAGATACATCCCGTTATTCCTCAACAAGGGTCTCTAGGAGCAAGTGGTGATTTAGCTCCGCTATCGCATTTAGCTCTTGTATTAATTGGGGAAGGAGAAGTTTTTTATAAAGGAAATAGAGTCCCAGCCATTGAAGCACTGACAAAAGAAGGACTATTCCCAATTATATTAACAGCTAAAGAAGGGTTAGCTTTAATAAATGGGACCCAAGCGATGACTGCGATGGGGGTAGTTGCTTACCTTGAAGCGGAAAAGCTGGCTTTTCAATCCGAAGTGATAGCATCGATGACGATGGAAGGGCTAAGGGGGATTACTGATGCATTTGATGAAGATATTCATTTAGCTCGAGGATATAAAGAACAGGTTGAAGTAGCCGCAAGAATGCGTTCGTATTTAGCTAACAGTCAATTAACGACAAAGCAAGGTGAAATTAGAGTACAAGATGCCTATTCATTACGGTGTATACCACAAGTGCATGGAGCGACATGGCAAACACTAAACTATGTTAAGGAAAAATTAGAAATTGAAATGAACGCTGCGACAGATAACCCGTTAATTTTTAATCAAGGAGAAAAAGTGATTTCAGGGGGGAATTTCCACGGACAGCCGATTGCCTTTGCTATGGATTTCTTAAAAATTGCGATGGCAGAGCTAGGAAATATCGCGGAAAGAAGAATTGAGCGCTTAGTTAATCCGCAATTAAATGATCTTCCGCCGTTTTTAAGCCCAGAGCCAGGATTGCAATCGGGAGCGATGATCATGCAATATGTAGCAGCTTCACTTGTATCAGAAAACAAAACATTAGCACATCCTGCAAGTGTAGATTCAATTCCTTCTTCTGCCAACCAAGAGGATCATGTAAGTATGGGTACAATCGCATCTAGACACGCTTATCAAATTATTTCTAATGTACGTCGAGTCTTAGCCATTGAAGCGATTTGTGCTATGCAAGCCGTTGAAGTAAGAGGGATAGAAAAAATGGCTTCAATTACTCATAACTTTTTCAAAGACGGAAGAAAGATTTCTCCATCTATTACAGAAGACAGGATTTTTTCAAAAGACATTGAGCAGATTGCGACTTGGCTAAAGAATAGTTCTTATTCTTATGAAAATTTGAAACCTACAATTCAACCGTAAAGAAATTAGAGTTTAGGGAGGTTGGGCAAAGTTAAGCCGCCTCTCTAATTAATTAGCCATAAATATCGACTTAGTTTGGTAATGGATACTCGGTTTGAAGGTGATGAGCAAATTATTATAGAAAAAAATGGAGGGGTACTTTTGATTAATGCTGTAGTAATTTCTGTGATCGTTATGGTTATTTTAAGCTTATTCCGTGTAAATGTCGTGTTAGCGATTTTAGTTGCTGCGTTAACTGCAGGGATAACAGCGGATTTATCTTTAACTGAAACAACAACGCTGTTAGTATCTGGGATGGGTGGACAAGCAAACACAGCTTTAAGCTACATTTTACTTGGTGCATTTGCTGTCATGATAGGGTATTCGGGTATTACAGGCTTTTTAGTGAGACATTTATTCAAAATGTTAAAAGGTAAAAAAGCTTTTCTGTTATTAACGATTGCAGGTGTAGCGTGCTTATCGCAAAATGTCGTTCCTGTCCATATCGCATTTATTCCAATCCTTATACCTCCACTTCTTTATTTATTTGACAATATGAAACTAGATCGTCGAGGAGTTGCCACTTCTCTAACGTTTGGCTTGAAAGCACCTTATGTAATGATACCAGCTGGATACGGTCTCATCTTTCATGGTATTATTGCAGACGAAATGACGTCAAATGGGATGGAAATTAGTATTAGCCAAATCCCATTAGCGATGTTAATCCCAGGAATAGGGATGATCGTTGGGTTATTCATCGCTATCTTTTTTACTTACCGAAAGGATCGAGAGGCTACAACAGAACAATCTGCTTCTATTGAAATTGCAGCAGGTGTAGATGAAGATTTAAGGTTTTCAAAATATCATTTCTTTACACTGTTTGCTATTGTGGGTGTTCTAGTTGTACAACTAATCTCTAAGTCTTTAGTTTTGGGAGCGCTTACAGGAATTATTATTATGTTTTTGGCTCAAGTGGTTCCTTTTAAAGAAGGCGATCGAATGGTAAATGAAGGTATTAAAATGATGGGAATGATTGCTTTTGTCATGCTCATTGCTTCTGGTTATGCAACAATTCTAAAAGAAACAGGTGCTGTAGAAAGCTTAGTTTCATCAACTAGTGTACTTTTAGAGAACAATATGTTTTTAGCTGCTTTAATGATGATGTTTGTAGGAATGTTAATCACAATGGGAATCGGCTCTTCTTTTGGTACAATACCAATATTAGCGGCATTGTTTGTCCCTTTATGTCTGTCCCTAGGTTTTTCATCATTAGCAACAGCAGTATTAATTGGAACAGCGTCTGCAATAGGAGATGCAGGTTCACCAGCTTCCGATAGTACATTAGGTCCAACGTCAGGCTTAAATGCTGATGGAAATCATAATCATATTTGGGATACATGTGTACCGACGTTTATCCATTTTAATATTCCCTTATTTATTTTCGGTCTTATTGGAGCCATGATCTTATAAATTCGTATCCAATTTATATAATAACTTGTGTATTGTTAAATAATAATATTATTAAAATTTTAAGGAAAGGACTTCCAATATGGAGGTCCTTTTCTACTTGTTTAAACTCACGATCTATCAATTGGGTCATGAATTAATCAAGATTTATATAAAATGATCCAAAAAGAAAGATATACTATAAAAATTATCATATACCTTATATAATTATCATTTTTACATGAAAACGCTTTTAAAAATGACCTCACACCGTAATTTATTGAAACATTTCGAAAGTTTTTTATCTATTTTCTCCTTCACTAGCTCGATATACTGAAAGAGCAAAAACAATAGTAAATAAAAAACTTCTAAAGAGGGTGAAGATATGCAAGTGAATCAAAAGTATAAAAATAAAGTAAAACAATATCAAGGAACTGAACTTCATACAAAAGGTTGGGTCCAAGAAGCAGCTCTAAGAATGCTGATGAACAATTTACATGATGATGTTGCTGAACGTCCAGAAGATTTAGTCGTGTACGGTGGGATCGGGAAAGCCGCACGAAACTGGGAATGTTTTGATGCAATTGTAGAGACCCTTAAAAACCTTGAAAGCGATGAAACGATGCTAGTGCAATCAGGAAAACCTGTCGCAGTGTTTAAAACACATGAAAATGCACCTAGAGTATTAATTGCTAACTCTAATTTAGTACCTGCTTGGGCAAACTGGGATCATTTCCACGAGCTAGATCAAAAAGGGCTGATGATGTATGGTCAAATGACGGCAGGAAGCTGGATATATATCGGAAGTCAAGGCATTGTCCAAGGAACATATGAGACGTTTGCAGAACTTGCAAGACAACATTATGATGGAAGTTTACGAGGAACGATTACGCTAACTGCAGGTCTTGGTGGTATGGGTGGCGCTCAGCCATTAGCGGTTACTTTGAATGATGGTGTATGTATTGCAATCGATATTGACCGTACACGTATTCAACGTCGTCTCGATACAAGATATCTTGATGTGATGACAGAGAGAATTGATGAAGCGATTCAAGTAGCATTAGAGGCAAAACGTGAAGGTAGAGCATTATCGATCGGACTTCTAGGAAACGCAGCAGAAATTTTACCTGAAATGATTGAAAGAGGTTTTAATCCTGACGTGTTAACTGACCAAACATCAGCTCACGATCCAATTAACGGTTATGTGCCAACAGGTTTATCGCTTGAAGAAGCAGCTGAACTTAGAACAAGTGATCGAAAAGCGTATGAGAAAAGGTCAAAAGAAAGCATCGCTGAGCACGTACGTGCGATGTTAAAAATGCAAGAGCTTGGTGCGGTTACTTTTGATTATGGAAATAACATTCGTCAAGTTGCGAAAAATGAAGGTGTAGAAAATGCATTTAATTTCCCTGGGTTTGTCCCAGCTTATATTCGTCCTCAATTTTGTGAAGGAAAAGGACCATTCCGTTGGGTAGCATTATCTGGAGATCCTGAGGACATTTACAAATTAGATGAAGTAATCTTGCGTGAGTTTAGTGAAAATAAACATTTATGTAAGTGGATTAAAATGGCACAGGAAAAAATTCAATTCCAAGGACTGCCTTCGCGTATTTGCTGGTTTGGTTATGGAGAGCGCGCACGATTTGGAAAAATCATTAACGACATGGTAGCAAAAGGAGAGTTAAAAGCACCAATCGTCATTGGACGTGATCACCTTGACTCTGGATCAGTTGCTTCACCAAACCGTGAAACAGAAGGAATGAAGGATGGAAGTGATGCAGTGAGCGATTGGCCAATATTAAACGCATTAATAAACAGTGTTGGTGGAGCGAGCTGGGTATCGGTTCATCACGGTGGCGGTGTAGGAATGGGATATTCACTTCACGCCGGTATGGTCATTGTTGCCGATGGAACAAAAGAAGCAGAACAACGTCTTGAGCGTGTATTGACATCAGACCCAGGAATGGGAGTCGTTCGTCACGCAGATGCTGGTTACGAGCTGGCGAAGAAAACAGCAAAAGAAAAAGGCATTCACATTCCTATGCTTAAATAGATTTCATATTTTCACTTAAGAAAATTACCTTCTTTAGCGAATTAAAGTATAAGAAAAGCATCGATTGTCGCCATTTTTGGCGATAAATCGTGTTTTTCTAAAAAGGGGAGATTTGATGACTACACAACCTATATTTATACGACATGCCAATCAAGTGATTACATTAAAAGGTGGCTCTACAAAACCACTTACAGCTGATGGCATGAACGAACTTCATATTATCGAAGACGGGAGTGTCTGGTTAGAAAACGGTCAAATTCAAGCGGTTGGTAAGGATGCAGAGCTTTTCGAAAAGTTTCAAGGACGCATGGATGAGGCACAGGTGATTGATGCAACCGGCAAAATTGTTACTCCTGGCTTTGTTGACCCGCATACACACCTTGTATATGCGGGAAGCCGAGAAAATGAATTTAATATGCGAATGCAAGGGTCGTCCTACATGGAAATCATGAATGCAGGTGGTGGTATTCATGCAACAACCAAGGCGACAAGAGAGGCTAGTCACGAACAACTATATAGAGAAAGTAAGCGGCGACTCGATCAATTTCTGCTTCATGGTGTAACAACGATTGAAGCTAAAAGTGGTTACGGCTTAACACTTGAAGCTGAGCTAAAGCAGCTTGAAGTGGCTAAAAACCTAAATGAAACACATGTTATTGATATCGTGAGCACTTTTATGGGTGCGCATGCTGTACCTACGGACTACAAAGAACGTCCAGACGATTTTGTTGATCTTGTAATCAATGAGATGATTCCAAAAGTTGCTGAACTTGGGTTGGCTGAATTTAACGATGTTTTTTGCGAACATGGCGTATTTACACCAGAACAATCGAAGCGCATCCTAAAAGCAGGGTTAGAATATGGGTTACTTCCTAAAATTCATGCCGATGAAATTGAACCCTACGGTGGTGCTGAAACAGCAGCTGAAATAGGGGCTGTCTCTGCAGATCACTTATTAAAGGCTTCTGAACAAGGGATGAAAATGATGGCCAAAAAAGGGGTCATCGGTGTTCTATTGCCAGGAACAGCTTTCTTCTTAATGGAAGAATCGGCAAATGGACGGAAGATGATTGATGAAGGCGTCCCTGTTGCCCTTTCGACTGATTGTAATCCTGGTTCATCACCGACGGTGTCATTACCACTCATTATGAATTTAGGATGTTTAAAAATGGGTATGACACCTGCAGAAGTTATTGCTGCTACAACCATTAATGCAGCTCATGCTATCAAACGTGGGCATGAGATAGGAAGCCTTGAAGTTGGAAAGAAAGCAGACGTTGTCATTTTAGATATTCCAAACTATATGCAAATGCAATATCATTATGGTGTTAATCATACTGAAACTGTCATTAAGGAAGGAATAGTCGTTGTAGGCGGGGGAACGCTTATATGAAAAACTACCCTTACCCAATGTTAAATCCTCCGTCGTTTAGATGGCGCTCAAATGAAGCAATAACGGAACCGAAAGTTCATGAATGGATTCAAACGATCAATGAAGAGGAAACACCAGATTGGGGTCGATATGATGTCGGTATACTAGGAGTACCGTTGTCACGTTCGTCCATTTCTGCTTCATATGCTAGTGAAAATCCGGATGCTTTTAGAAGAGAATGGAAGTCCTTCACGACGTATAATCTAGATGAAGATGAGGATTTATCAGAACTGAACGTAGTTGATCTTGGTGATGTTCGTCAACACGTAACAGACATCTCCATCTGCCATCGAAATATACGGGAAGCGATGATTGCGATGCAAAAAAATCATCCTGAGCTACTTCCAGTAATGGTAGGTGGTGATCACTCGATTACGGCGATGCTAGTTAAAGGATATAAAGACGTCCACCCTCATGAAAGAGTTGGGATCTTACAGTTAGATACTCATTTTGATCTAAGAGATTTAACAGATAACGGCCCATCTAACGGCACGCCGATCCGCAATTTAATTGAAAGCCAAGTGATTAAAGGAGAAGACGTTTACAACATCGGTCTTCACGGCTTCTATAACGTATACTCCTTGAAAAAGTATGCAGATGAAACAGGCGTAAATTACGTTACTATGAAACAAGCGCGAAAAAAAGGGATTGAGAATGTGATAAATGAAGCACTTTCTGATCTTAGTAATAAAGTCGATACGATTTATTTCACTGTCGACATGGATGTACTCGATATTAGCTTTGGACCTGGGGCTCCAGCGTCAACTCCAGGTGGAATGTATACAGAAGAATTATTTGAAGCTGTCTATTTAGCAGGAAAATGTAAAAAAGTAAAAGCAATGGATATCGTCTGCTTAGATCCACAAAAAGATATGGCTAATGCTACCGTAAAAGCAGGTGTACATGTAATGCTGTCTTTTTTAACAGGGTATAAAAAAAGAAGAAAAGAGTAAGGGGCTGAACAACAGCCCTTTGCTCCAATGGAATTATCTGATTATTATTAATGATTTTATAAAATAGGGGGAAAAGCTATGGAAAAGATGAATACACAGTCTGAAATAAATAGATCAATTGAAAAGCAGCCCCAACTACAAACATCATCGAACTTCATTAAATTTTTTGTATTTAGTGCTATTGGGATATTTATGTTTTTTATTCCGATTACGATCGGGGAAAGATCTACAATCCCGTTAGATCATCTCGTGCGCTGGATAAGTACAACCTTTCCTTCACTTATTCCATTTTATGCTGGATTGGTCATTCTTCTTGGGGCAATTTATCCCTTTTATAATAAAAGCTGGAATAAGGATAAGGTAAACACCGTCTTTTCTATTTTTAAAATATTAGGCCTTATAGTGACAGTAATGGTGCTCTTTAGCTTTGGTCCTGTATGGATGATGGCTCCTAGTATGGCTCCATTTCTATTTGATAAGCTGGTGATCTCAGTTGGACTGTTAGTACCTATTGGAGCGGTTTTCTTAGCTTTACTAGTAGGTTATGGGCTGTTAGAATTTATCGGCGTCCTCCTCCAGCCAATCATGCGTCCGATTTGGAAAACACCTGGTCGCTCAGCGATAGATGCAGTTGCATCATTTGTCGGTAGTTATTCCATTGGTTTATTAATTACAAATCGAGTGTTTAAAGAAGGGAAGTACACCATTAAAGAAGCGACAATTATTGCAACGGGTTTCTCTACCGTATCAGTAACCTTTATGATTGTTGTGGCGAATACTTTAGGCCTCATGGACGTATGGAATTTGTATTTTTGGGTAACGCTGTTTGTCACTTTTCTTGTAACCGCTATCACAGTACGGATTTGGCCTTTAAATAAAATGAGTGATGAATACATTACAGAAGAAGGGCAACCAGAGGAAGTGGTTAAAAAAGATCGCTTGAAGCACGCATGGAAGAGTGCAATGGAAGCTGCACAACATGCACCGTCCCTCCGTAAAAATGTTTATGGCAATTTAAAAGACGGTTTTCTCATGACAATGAGTATTCTCCCATCCATTATGTCTATCGGGCTTCTAGGACTTATTTTGGCGGAATATACACCTGTCTTTGATTTTATAGGATACCTTTTCTATCCATTTACAACACTAGTACAGCTACCAGATGCAATGTTAGCGGCAAAAGCGTCTGCGATCCACATTGCTGAAATGTTTCTTCCTGCACTTTTAGTCGTTGAAGCAGAGTTAGTTACTAAATTCGTAGTCGCTGTGTTATCCGTTTCATCTATTTTGTTTTTCTCAGCTTTAATCCCATGTATCTTATCGACTGACATTCCTGTAAGTATTCCTAAATTATTAGTTATATGGTTTGAGAGAACGGTTTTGACCCTACTTATAGCAACTCCGATTGCGTATTTGTTGTTGTAGTTGAGATAGATTGAAAGAGTAGTTTATAAAACCCTAATTTTGGATGAGTTTAAAAGTAGGGATTGTTGATCTTCCATATGGTTTCTAATAATAGTAGAAGGGGGAATACATGATGTCTTTAGCAACTGAAAAGGAAAATACGACTGAAATAATTGGGAACAAAAAACAAAAAACGCGTCAATCTGTTTTTATACCGGCGTTTCTTGTGGTTGGAGGGGGAGCCATTCTAGGAATTGTGAACAATCAACTATTGGCTGATATTTCAATGAATGGATTTATAGGATCATTACGGGGGCTTGGCTGGCTTTATCAAATTATATCCATTGTTGCGCTAATTGTTGTGAGTGTAGTGACATTTTCAAAATTAGGTAATATTCGTTTGGGTGGTTCTGATGCAAAACCAAAATATCCGTTTCCCGCGTGGTTTGCGATGGCTTTGACTGGTGGAATAGCCACGGGAGTTATTACTTATGGTGTGAATGAACCGATCATTTACTTTGGTAATATTTATGGGGAAATGGCAAATACAGGTGTCGAACCCGGCACGTCTATGGCTGCCATTTATGCAATGGGACGCTCTTTATACAATTGGACATTCATTCCTTACGCGATGTATTCGTTGAGTGGTTTAGTAGTCGCATATATGTATTTTAATCGCAAACAACCATTGTCTGTTACAGGAACATTAACCCCTCTGTTTGGAAACAAAATTACAAAGGGAATTTGGCCTGGGATCATCGATACATTAGCTGTGTTAGCTATCGCGCTCGGCTTAGCTTCTTCACTTGGAGCAGGTTTGGCATTAGTAGGGTCTGGTATACAGACAGTTTATGGTATTCAGCAAGGACCGATTGTCTGGTTCGTCTTAGTACTTGTAATTACTGGATTGTTTACCCTGTCAGCTTTAAAAGGTTTGGATAAAGGGATTCGTCGAATGTCAGATATTAATGCAAAGGTTTTTTACATTCTTCTAATTGCAATGATTATTATCGGTCCTACCTTATATATTTTACAATCGACAACGGCAGGATTTGCACATTGGCTACAGAACTTCTGGGGGTGGGGCCTTGATCCGGGTCTAATTGGTGGAGAAGCCCTTGTTATGTGGTGGACATTATATGACTGGGCGATCTGGATTGCCTATGCACCTTTAATGGGGATTTTTCTTGCAGTTATTTCATATGGTCGAACCATTCGACAGTTTATGTTAATCAACTGGATATTACCAGCTGTATTCAGTATTGTTTGGTTCGGCGTGTTTGGTGGGACAGCTTTACATTGGCAGCAAAACGGTACGGTTGATTTAGTGTCAACCATTCAAGAAAGTGGAGCTGTTGCAGGATTATGGGCTTTCTTAGCTAATTTACCGTTGGCGGCAATAATTATTCCTGTGGTGATGATTGCTCTAATCCTTTCTTTTGCTACAGCTGCTGACTCAATGATTCGTGCAATTGCGACGTTATGTACTGTTAATATTCGTTATGATGAAGAACCAGCTAAATGGAAAATGCTTATTTGGGCGATTTCAATTGCGACCATAGCCTACGTGATGGTTACATTCGCAGGCGGGGTACAAGGCGTTGATGGTGTAAAATATCTTGCTGCTTTAGGTGGTTCTGCGGTTCTATTCGTCTTTGTACTACAAGTATTTTCAGCAGTTAAAATGTTCTTTATCGATAAAATTGAAAAATAACTTTACCAAAGAAAAGAGGTATTAACATGGCGGATCAAGGGATGAAAAAGGTAGCCCTAGGTAATGCAATAACATTAGATATGTTTGTCTCTATAGCGCGTAATGGTGCTCATGTAGATTTTTCAGATGCTTACCGCCAAAGAGTAGAAAGGTCCCATCAACTCGTAAACAAGTGGATCGATGAAGAAAGGATAATGTACGGGGTAAATACCGGTTTTGGAGCTCTATCTACACAAATAATTTCGTCAGAACAGACATCACTATTGCAAAAGAATATTCTTTTGTCTCATGCTACATCCGTTGGAGATCCATTAGAAGAAGAATGTGTAAGGGCAATTATGCTAATGGTTTTGCAAAATTTAGGACAAGGGTATTCTGGAGTACGGCTTGAGACTTTGGAAATGTATCGCCAATTTCTAAATCGTGGTTTAATCCCCTTTGCCCCTCGTGAAGGGTCTGTTGGGTATTTAAGTATTGAAGCTCATATTGCCTTGGCTATGCTTGGTAAAGGAAAGGCCTATGTTAATGGGGAGTTATTGCCTTCGGAGGAAGCTCTCCATAAAGTAGGATTGGAGCCGATCGAACTCTCTGCAAAAGAGGGGTTAGCTTTAATAAACGGAACAACTAGTCCAACAGCAATCGGTGCAATTGCATTATACGATATGCTAAATGCAGCTAAGGCTGCAGATATCATTGGTACGATGGCCTTAGAAGTATTAAGAGGAACAACACGTGCATTTGACGACCGATTGATGAGTGTTCGTCCACATGAACAACAAAGAAACACTGCTGCAAATGTAAGAAGAATTTTAGAGGACTCGGTGATTGCTAAACAGTCTAACGATCACCGCTTACAAGATGCCTTATCTTTACGGGCCATTCCTCAGCTTCATGGAGCTGCTAAAAAAACGCTGTTTGATGCGCTGAATACTTTTGAAGTAGAGCTAAATGCATGTTGTGACAACCCGATTTTATGGTCAGATGAAGAAGATGGCGGTGCGATTTCAGGAAGTAATTGTGATTCTTCATACGTTGGTATCGAGTTAGACTCAGCATGTATCGCAGTTACTACAATAGCTAAAATGTCTGAACGAAGAAACTATCGACTTATCAATCAGAACCTATCCGGTTATCCATCTTTCCTTGTTCAGAATGCCGGGATAAATTCAGGGTTAATGATTCCTCAGTATTCACAAGCAGGCCTTTTAAATGATATGAAAATATTATCACATCCGGCAACGGTAGATAGTATTCCGACATGTGCGGATCAAGAGGATTATGTAGCAATGGGATACAATTCAGCTAAAAAGGCACGTGAAGTAGCGAAAAAGCTTGAATATATATTAGCGATTGAGCTTTTGTCTATCTATAATGCCCATCAATTTGTAGAAAGTAATCTGACACCTGGCTCCGCTTCAAGGGCTGTGTTGGAACGCATTGCCCAGTCTATACCAAGAATAGCTGAAGACAAGTATCTTTACCCATATTTAGAAGAGTTAAAGGATTTTATCCATTCTGCTGAGATTATTTCAATAGTGGAAGAAAAAGTTGGAAAATTACTCTAAACTAGGCACTTCAGAACTGCCTTTGATTTTAAGATTGGCGATTATTTCCATAATTCATTTTAAAAACGAGGAACCACCAAAAACTAGGTATTTGGTGGTTCCTATTTTTTCTTTAAATGATCTCCTTGTTATATGAATATATTTTTGTGCGGAATAGCGGAACATAGGTCCTCGACAATTAAGAGTCTTATACATTTTCACTGCTAACCGAGTTTATAATACTTGGATTTTTTCCCCTTACCTTTGCTATATTTTATGGTAAAATAAAGAATATTCAAAAAAAGATGATCAAGAGGAATACCTAGAAGAATTAGGAGGAAAACTATGAGATTAAAAGATAAGTCAGCTATTATTACTGGTGGCGGAAATGGAATTGGAAGAGAGGCATCACTAACATTCAGCAGAGAAGGAGCAAACGTCGTCGTTGCTGACTTTGATGAAGATGCGGCTGAAGCAGTAGTAGCTGAGATTAAAGAAAATGGTGGTAGCGCGATTGCTGTTAAAGTAAATGTGGCAGAGCAAGCGAGTGTGACTGCGATGGTAGAAAAAGCAGTGACTGCATTTGGTACGATTGATATCTTAGTAAATAATGCAGGCATTACAGCTGATGCGATGTTACACAAGCTTAGTCCTGAGGATTGGCAAAAAGTGATCGATGTCAATTTAACAGGCGTATTCTATTGTACACAAGCAGTAATTCCTAAAATGGTCGAACAAGGAAAAGGAAAGGTCATTACGACTTCAAGTGTTTCAGGGGTGTACGGTAATGTTGGACAAACCAATTATGCGGCAACAAAAGCAGGAGTAGTCGGTATGACAAAATCATGGGCCAAAGAATTAGGTGGTAAAGGAATTAACGTTAATGCGGTTGCACCGGGCTTTATTGAAACAGGAATGGTAGCCAAAGTACCTGACAAAGTAATCGAAAAACTTAAAATGACGATCCCAGTTAACCGGTTGGGTAAGCCAACGGACATTGCGAATGCTTATTTATTTTTAGCATCTGACGAATCAGACTATGTAAATGGAACTGTCCTTCATGTAGATGGAGGAATTATGATGTAGTAATAGGTGTTTATGGTTATGTTTGTGAGGATGAAAAACAAAACTCCCTCCTAACTCATAGAGGATTTCACATCTAAAGGTGTTGAGAAATGGTTTGTTTATAATGCAACTAAACTTTATGGGAGGAAAACGATGATAGATTCGCATATTCACCTTTATCAGTATGATGATATTGAAAAAAGGATAAATCATTGGCAGGAGGAGGGAGTTGAACGAGTTGTTGCTGTGTCTAATGACTTGAAGTCTTCCTATGAAACATTGGAATTAAAACAGAAGTACCCACAATTTATTTATGCTGGAGTTGGTTATCACCCCGAGCAAAAGCCGATGATAGAAAAAGAAATGCACGAATTATCTGAGCTTATCCAAACGGAGAAAAAGCACATTTCCTTAATTGGTGAAGTGGGACTGCCTTATTATACGCTACATACATTAACAGAAAATGAGCAACGTCAACATATGGAACAATTGCAGTGGTGGTGTGAAATTGCAAAGCTCGAAAGCTTACCATTAGTTCTCCATGCTGTTCATTCGCAAGCTGAGCAAGCACTGACTATTTTAAAACAAACGCCAGAATTGAAAGCCCACTTTCATTGGCTAAAAGCTAAAAGGCCAGTCGTCGAGGAGATTGTGACAGCTGGACATTATATTTCATTTACACCTGAAATATGTTATCGAGAACGTGATCAGATCCTCGCTCAATTCGTACCTCTATCTCAATTATTAATAGAAACTGATGGTCCGTGGCCGTATAATGGTCCATTTGAACACATTGAAACAACACCACTTTTACTTGTACATATTATTCAAATGCTAGCTGAAATAAAGCATGAAGTCAAAAGTAAAATCTTTGTGGAAACGACTGAAAATGCTAAACATTTATTTGGCAATTAATTTTTATAAATGATTGCAGAGAAAATATAAACGGGTGAGATGATACCTTGAACGAACAAGTGTCACAATTTAAAATATATGACAATTTTATATTGGTTGGGAAATTTATTCATTTACATTTTTCGGAGAATGGGGATTAATTAAAAGACGTAATAAGGTTACAAATCAATGGTGATTTGTAACCTTATTACTGTCAGAAAAGATTTGATCAAGGTTACCCAAGAAATACAGCACCATATACTAGAGCACCAACAATTACAAGAGATGGGTGAACTTTTAATTTTTCTAATAATATCAAACTAGCGACACCTAAAATTAATGTTTGGATGATTCCTGCACTATACCAAGAGGTTGAAAAAAATTGTATCGCAAGTACTCCTAGTAGTATAGCAATAGTCGGTTTAATAAGGGCTGTCATTCGTTTGACTTTTGGAGAATCTTTAAACTTATAAAGTAGACCTAGTAAGAACAACATTGCAATTAAGGATGGGGCTACTGTGGCAAAGAGAGCTATAAATGATCCAAAAACACCGCCCACTTCATAACCAATATACCCTGCCATTTTAGTAGCAATAGGGCCAGGTAATGCATTTGCCATTGCTAATAGTTCTCCAAACTCCTCTACAGATACCCATTCATAACGGTCTACTACTTCTGCTTGAATAAGAGGTATAGATGCGGGCCCACCTCCATATCCAACAATCCCTGGTATAAAAAACGCGATAAATATTTCAATATAAAGCACGTCTTGAACCTCCTAACCTGATATATTTTGTTTCTCGGTTTGGTTTTGATCCTTTGGTTTTGACTCTTTTTTAGCTAAACCATAGACGAGCAGAATGCCAATAACGAATGCTGGATGGATAGCTAATAACTGATAAGCTATTAAACTAATGACGGCTAGAATGATTGTTTGTGTCCAGCCAATTCCCTTTTTTGATTGTTTTAAAAATTGATAGGTTAATACGATCATCATGACGCCCACTACAGGTGTAATAGCTTGAGTAATTCCCACTACTATCCTTGAATCACGATATGTTGATAATACACCGATTAATCCGATCAAAAAGAACACTGTAGGTAATACTGTTGCACAAATGGCATTCAGTAATCCGATCTTACCACCAACCTGATAACCAATATAACCCGCCATCTTAGTAGCAATAGGGCCAGGTAATGTATTGCCTAGCGCAAGTACATTAGCAAATTCCTCGTCAGTCATCCATTTGTACTGTCCCACTACTTCTTTATGTACGAGTGGTATTGTTGATGGACCACCTCCAAATCCAAGCATTCCAGAACGGAAAAAGGCAACAAAGATATCGACTTGAGTTTTCCACATAGGTGTTCACCTCTTTACAAAATGTACAGTTTTTAATAAAAATAAATTACTTATGATTGTATATTAAACTTATAAAATTTACAAATGAAATTTATTGTAGATTTATAGTGTATTTTTGTAATATTGAAAGGTATTGATAATGAGTGACTAAAATCATTTATACCTAACAGATCTGATCTTGTAATTGCACCAAATTTACCCTGTAGAATTGCACTGATAAATTATTTAATTTATTATCTTATAGACGAAAACTAATTACTAATTACTACTTACTTTTAAAAGAATATTTTTGAAATTTCAGTAACTAACTAGACTGTCAAAAGATAATAAACTATAATAAAAAATATACAAAAAGTAAGTAAATATACTTATTATTGATTAAAAAGAAATAAATGCGATGAATTTACTTGCATAAAATAGGGGGCGCTTATTTTGTTAATTACGGATTCTCATTATTATCCATATACATCTCAGCGTAACGTTGTATATGGGCAAAAAGGAATGGTTGCGACTTCTCAGCCATTAGCTGCTCAAGCGGGTTTACAAATTCTTAAAGAGGGTGGAAATGCGATTGATGCAGCAATTGCAACTGCAGCATGCTTAACAGTAGTAGAACCAACATCCAATGGTATTGGCTCAGATGCATTTGCGTTAGTATGGGTAAAGGGAGAGCTTCACGGATTAAATGCTAGCGGTCAGGCCCCGCAAAATTTAACTTTAGAAGCAGTAAGCGAAGCCGGATACAAAGAAGAAATGCCTAAATATGGGTTAATTCCTGTTACAGTACCAGGTGCTCCAGGGGCATGGGCAGAATTATCCAAAAAGTTTGGGAAGCTACCATTAACACAAGTATTAGCACCTGCAATTGAATATGCTGAAAATGGATACCCACTATCTCCAACTCTAGCGAAGTATTGGGAAAAAGCGTATAAGCAGTTTTCAAAAAAGTTAAAAGGAGAAGAGTTTACTCCATGGTTTGACACGTTTACTCCAAATGGGAAAGCTCCGAAAGCAGGAGAAATGTGGTCATCAAAAGGACATGCAGATACATTACGTCTAATAGCTGAAACGAATGCGGAAGCCTTTTATAAAGGTGAACTAGCGGATAAAATTGATGCTTTTTCTAAACAACACGGTGGGTTTATCCGTAAAAGTGATTTAGCTGCTTTTACTCCAGAGTGGGTGAAGCCGATTAGTGTTAATTACCGTGGATATGACGTTTGGGAAATCCCTCCGAATGGTCAAGGACTAATAGCGTTACAAGCGTTAAATATCTTAAAAGGGTTTGATTTTAACGCAAAAGAAGATGTTGAAACATACCATAAACAAATTGAAGCAATAAAGTTAGCTTTTATTGATGGTTTAAAATATATTACTCAGGCAGATTCAATGTCAGTATCTGTAGAGGAGTTATTATCTGAACAATATGCGGCAACTCGTCGGTCTCTTATCGGTGATAAAGCTTTAACGCCAGAACCAGGTGAACCGCCAAAAGGTGGAACTGTCTATCTTTCAACAGCTGATGGAGAAGGCAATATGGTTTCATTTATTCAAAGTAATTATATGGGATTTGGTTCAGGGATTGTTATACCAGGTACAGGAATTTCGCTTCAAAATCGTGGCAATAACTTTTCCCTTGATCCTACGCATGATAATTATCTTGAACCAGGAAAGAAGACATATCACACCATTATTCCTGGTTTTCTTACAAAAGACGGGGAAGCAGTTGGCCCTTTTGGTGTAATGGGCGGATTTATGCAACCACAGGGGCATGTACAAGTAATTATGAATACAATTGATTTTCATCTAAATCCTCAAGCTAGCTTAGATGCTCCTCGCTGGTTATGGACGGAAGATAAGACTGTTCTTGTTGAACCTCATTTCCCAGACCATATTGCAAAGGCATTAGCTAGGAAAGGTCACAATATTAAAAGAAGTTTAGATGAAGGCGGCTTTGGTCGAGGGCAAATCATTTGGAGAGATAACAAATCTGGAGTCCTAAGTGGAGCAACTGAACCACGTACTGATGGTGAAGTTGCCTCTTGGTAGTAATCAGTGACGATGAAATTGGTAAAAAAATTTGAACCAAATGGTATTCACTCCGAAAAAACCCTGCATATTTAAGCAGGGTTTTTCATTGCCGAATAAGAAAGCATAGGTTTCGAGGATGTCTAGCTGCAGGTGTCATCGGCTCGAGGTCACTTCGGTCCATCAAACGTGTCCAAAAGTCAGGACACTAATTGCTGGCCCTCCAGCTCTTGTCGCCGATAAGCAGACACCTTCCGCTTTTCTATTGTCTAGCTGCAGCGCCCAGCGTCTAGTGGACTTCGCTCTCCTCCTTACGATAAGTCAACATCGACTCGTTAGCACTCACCGTGTTTACTTTATCTCATACGGAGGGCTTCAGTCCATACGCCGCTAAACGGGCGCTTCCGCTTTTCTTATTTATAACTTAAGACCCGTTCTACTCTTAAAACGGCGAAGTAGGATATGGCTTTCAACTCGAGTAATCCCTTTTAAGGCGTAGAGTTCTTCGTTGATAAAGTGTTCTAATTCTTCAAAGTCTTCAACAAGAACATGCATGTGTAATGTACTAGGTCCAGTCATTTGGTAACAGCTAGCGACTTTTGGGTTTTCAGCTAACGTTTCAGCAACTGAGACTAAAGAAGTTGGTTCGCAATCCACCTCAAAGAATGCCGACACCTTTTTTCCAACCTTATCTGAATTAATGATCACACTAAATTTTTCAATAACATCTTCTTCAATTAATTGGTTAATACGCTCTCTAATGGCTACGCGAGAAAGTCCGAGTTCTTTGGCAATATCAACGTATGACATACGTCCATTATCGATAAGTAATTGAAGGATTTTCTTATCAGTAGCGTCAATCTTCATTATATTCACCACTTATAAATAGTATAGAAGTTTATTATATCTAATTTTATCACATTGGAGAAGTTATACAATTTATCTTCTTTGAAAATTAAGGATCCACATGTATTTTTAGGATGAACTACAGTATAAGAGGGTATACAACATATATTTTTAGATCAATCAAATTTAAAGTGCATGGCCATCTATTTAATTAGTTTTGAAAAATTAGAATACAATTTATATCGGTTTTTAGTTTGTATAAGTCAAGAAAATAATATATTGAAATATAGTCTGAAGTTATTTTCCAGAAAAAGATAATTATTGAAAAAATATCTTTTTGTAATATAAGATATAAAAAATAATACAAAAGGTAATTAAAAAATAAATAAAAATAACTTTTAGGAAGGAAAATAATTGATTTAGTTATTGACTGTAGATTCGTAATCAATTATACTAATAAAAAATAATTTTCTAATTATTTTCAGAATTTAATTCATTTCTTGAAAAATACAGGCTGATAATCAATATGTTAATTTCACTAAAAAAAATTATCAGAATTTTTATTTAGTCGAAATTTATTATTAGTTATCAGAATATGCAATACTGTTTTTTTTACGGGGATGAAATTATTACCATTGGTTAAATTAAATATAAAAAAGGGGAGAGACAAATTGAATAAGAAATTTTTCAAGGTAGCAACCATAGCAAGTATGATTTCTCTAACTGCTATAACATTAATGGCTTGTGGAGGAAAAGAGGCATCTGTTGAAGATTTTCCCAATAGAGAAATTGAAATGATTATTCCATGGTCGCCAGGTGGCGGTAGTGATATTGAGGGGAGAATTGTACTTGAACATGCTCAAAACCATATTGATACTACATTTGTAGCAATCAATCTTCCTGGGGTTGGAGGAACTGTAGGACTTGAGGAGTTGGAAGAAAAAGAAGCTAATGGGTACAACCTTGGCCAAATCCATGAAGGACTACTTGTTGCGCATCATTCAGGAATTACACCAATTAATTTTGATAATTTTGAACCTATTGCAGCTATGTCAGCTACAGATCAAATTTTAGCTGTTGCTAGTGATCTGAATATTAATACTTTAGAAGAGTTCGTTGAATATGGGAAAAAAGAAGAAGTTAGATTTGGTGGTACTGTTGCAGGTATTCCTCGTGTCTGGGTAGAGCAAATGGGAAAGGCACTAGACATCAATTATAATCTAGTTGGATATGAAGGATTAAGTGAAGCTATTCAAGCTCTTGCAGGTGGACATATCGATGCGGCGATCGTTGATTATGGTTCAGCTAAGGATTTTGTAGAAGCAGGACATATGAAGTTTATTGCGATTGGTACTGAAGAGAGAATTGAAAAGGCTCCTGACCTTCCAACATTTGTTGAGAGTGGATACGATATTCTTTTAGGGCTTAACAGAGGGTATGTTGCACCAAAAGGAACGCCTCAAGAAATTATTGACCTTCTAGGTAAAGCGTTTGAAGAAACAGCGAATGATCCAGCCTTTATAGAAGCTGTAAATAATGTAGGAGCAGAGGTAGCTTTCATGGGACCTCAAGAATATAAAGAACATTTAGAAAAACAGGATGCTATTATTAAAGAAATTATTGAAGAAATTTCTGAATAAATATTATCCCACTTGAATTATTGCTAAATAGCCTTAATGAAAAAGGGGCCAGGTGAGGCCCCTTTTTTCATATGACTAGAGTTATCTTGATAAAAAATGCGTCAAGGGAGGAGGATGACTATGGGAGAAATACTAATTGGAATTGCTCTTATTATAATATGCATAGTGATTTACTCTCAGTCTGGAGATTTTCCATATTTTAATGAAGTTCATCTAAATGCAGGCTCTTTTCCAAAATTGATAGCAGTATTATTAGGTATTTTATCTCTGATGTTGGTCATTTCTAAAGCAAAGGAATTACTAAGTCAAAAAGCTGAAATAGCCAAGCTTGATTTAAGAGAATACCTAAGAGGAGTATATAAAGAGCATAAACTTGTCTTTTTTACTTTAATTAGTCTATTTTTATATATCTTTATTATGCAGTTTATAGGTTTTGTTTTGACAACTATTGTTTTTATTATCACAACGGGACTAATCATTGGTCCTAAAAAGAAAAAAAATATTTTTATCATTTCTGTTGTAGCTGTAGTTATTACCTTCAGCACATATTTATTCTTTGAAAATGTTTTACACGTTAGATTTCCGTCAGGATTATTCTTCTAATCGTTAGGAAAGGAGGTTACAAAGTTGTTTGATTTACTATTATTAGGGATTTCAGAAATTTTTCAGATAAGAATACTCTTAATCATATTATTAGGTGTCATAGTTGGGATTTTAGCAGGCTTAATTCCAGGATTTACTGTAGCTATGGCCATTGTACTCACCTTACCTCTTACCTTTGGAATGGAGCCTGTTGCTGGTGTGGCAGCAATGATAGGAGTATTTGTAGGTGGAATGTCAGGTGGTTTGATAAGTGCAGCATTATTAGGTATACCTGGTACTCCTTCTTCAATAGCTACAACCTTTGATGCTTATCCAATGACGAAAAAAGGTGAACCTGGAAAAGCACTTTCCATTGGTATTTGGGCTTCATTTTTAAGCTCTATTATTAGTTTGCTTTTATTAGTTTCTATTGCACCTCAAATTGCAAAGTTTGCTTTACTTTTTGGTCCATGGGAGATGTTTTCTTTAATAATTGTTTCATTAACCATAATCGCTAGTGTGACAGGGGATTCAATTATTAAAGGATTGATTGCTGGTTTATTTGGACTTTTAATTGCTACTGTTGGTGCAGATCCAATTTCAGGTTTATCCCGTTTTTCCTTTGATTTAAGAGCCTTAAGAGCAGGTATCCCCTTTCTTGTAGTGTTAATTGGTATGTTTGCGATTTCTCGACTTTTAGTGTCATTAGAGCGTAAGGAGTTAATGAAAGATAGTCAAGATCGGCAAAAAGACAAACTCCAACATATGAATTTTGTCCTTCGTCCATTAAAAACATTGAAAATCGTTTTATCTAAGCCTGGAAACCTAATCGGTTCTTCGGCCATTGGATCGATTATAGGAGCAATTCCTGGTGCTGGTGGAAGCATCGCTAATATCGTTGCTTATGACCAAGCGAAGAAATGGTCAAAAAATCCTGAGAAATTTGGGACTGGCTGTGAAGAAGGTGTTATTGCATCTGAAGCTGGAAATAACTCTACAGTTGGCGGAGATTTAATACCTACGGTCGCTCTAGGTATTCCTGGTTCTGCAGTAACAGCTGTTTTGCTTTCTGCTTTAATGGTGCACGGGATTACACCTGGACCTTTATTAATTGTAAATGAACCTAATGTAGTAGGTGGTATCTTCTTTGCCTTTTTTGTTGCTTCATTTTGGATGCTAATTACTCAATTTTTAGGGATTCGTTATTTTATGAAGGTGACACAAATTCCTACACATGTTTTAGTTCCTGTTATTTTATTTTTATGTGTAGTGGGTACGTTTGTACTTAATAATCGTTTAACTGATTTATATATTCTCTTAGCTATGGGAATTGTCGGCTATATTTTTACGAAGTATGACTTTTCATTAGCTCCTGCGATTATCGGTGTTATACTTGGACCTATTGCGGAAGTTAATTTAAGGCGAGCGTTTATGTCAGACCCCGACTGGACCTTATTCTTTACAAGACCGATTTCTTTAGCTTTTTTAATCTTAACAGTTATATCAATTTTATTTACGATTTGGCAGACGAAAAAAACAAATGCAAGGAATAAAGGAACTGTTTAAAGGTAAATCATCGCTCTGTGACTTCCCTTTAAAGCTTAACATTAGATTAAACCCAAAAAGAAGGCTAACCAATTTTTTTAAAATGGTTAGCCTTCTTTTTTGAAATTCTACATGAAGTAAGCTAAATATTCCTAAATCACTTCATATTTTTACAAGTAAACCCTTGTTGCTTCAGCATTTGTGCAATGTTTTGGTAATAAGGTTTACTATAAAAGGATGTGACTCGCTTAGACCAATTGGATGAAGTTTGTCCATTCGAGCGCTTCTTTGTATACTGTTCCATATGATCGTCATATGCATCTATGATTTCTTTAAGGTTTGTATTGTACCTCCACTCTTTTTGCATAAGAATAAGACTTTTAAAAGGTAAAATCAAATTAATAACACTTAACAATTTAAGCAGAGTGATCCATTTTTGCTCTTCCTAAAAATTTTGATAAGGGTATATTTTGAACTGCAATAACGGAAATAATTACGAGAACAATTCCCGTGTATTGCCAAATCGATAATACTTCGTAATAAAGCAGCATGCCATTAAATGCGGCTACAACAGGCTCTAACGTTGCTATTATTGACGCTTTTCCTGCTTCTACCTGATCAAGACCTTTAGTATAAAAAATAAATGCCAATACAGTTGGGAATAACCCTAAACTAGCAGCGTACATCCATATTTTAAAATCGTTCAACTGGCCAACCCACGTCCAAATTTGACTAACAGGAAGTATAAATAGAGTTGCAAATACGAAAGTATATATGGTGACCGTCATGGGATGATATTTTTGTAAAGCAAACTTCCCAAATATACTGTACAAGCCATAAAATAATCCAGAACCCAAACCAGCAATAACCCCAACTGTCGTCATTGTAATAGAACCACTTGGGAGCAGTTCAACGACGAGTATACAGCCCAAAAGGCTGAAGGTAAGGGAAATGAGCTTTCGTGCAGTTAACGCTTCTTTAAAAATAAATCGAGATAGAAGGAGAACGAAAGCAGGAGCTGTATATAGTAAGATGGCAGCAACTGAAATTGACGTTTCCTGAATAGCGATAAAAAAACACCAATTGAAAAAAACAATACTAATGATTCCTGTTCCAATAAAAATGGGACTATCATTGAATCGAATACGTAACCACTTTCGGTTAACAAAAAAGCAATAGCCGATTAGAAAAAAAACAGCACAGCTTACACGAAGAGTTACGACTTGTACTGGTGTTAAACCAAGACTATATAGTTCTTTGACAAAGATCCCGATCGTCCCCCAGAGTGCGGCACCTATAGCAATTGATAAATATGCCCAGCGGGTCATATAATACCTCCCCCTTCTTATGTATTAGAAAAAACGCCTTATGATAAGGCGCCTTGCTCTAGATTGTGTAATGATGAAGTATAGTGTGTCGTATTCTGCTCTTTTGGATTAAAGTAAGTAATCATTAGCTGCTCTTGTAAAATTACTTCTTTTGTCTGTAAATAGTGATCAAGATCAAAAGACAGAACTTCAATCATTGTATGTTTATGAAGGTCTTTTTCTGACAGTCTTAATTTACTAAATTCCTCAGAAACTAAATGAGGTGAAGTAGCGATTGATTTCAAATAACGAGATTGAGCTTCTTTCGTTAATGAGAATTTCCACCATGTTGAACGAGGTTTATGCTTATGGCGAATAAAGTAATCATAAACCATTAGGCCGTGGATGGTTTCGATGTTCTTTGTATTTCTTTCTTGTAAAAATTGAAATAGTCTACGAAACAAATCTTCGAGTTGATGACCAATTTTTGCCCAGCCTTGTTTATCCCAAAAATCCCCAAATTCCTGGAAGAAATCAAAGGCTGAAGTGAATTCTTTAGTCACTAAGTATTCAACTGTTTCATCCATGCGATGATCGTTCCAGTACTTTTCTAATACATCTTCGACACGTTTAATCCGAACGATATCTTCAAAAGGCAAAACATTGTTTCCTAAGATTTCGTATGGTGCATGCTCCATAAATACATAATCGTGGTCATCTGCACGCAGGCGAAGTCCTGTCCCTCTTAACATTTTTAAGAATCCAAGTTGTAGTTCCTCAGGACGCAGTGCAAATACATCATTAAATGTATTTTTAAATGACTCATAATTCTCCTCGGGTAAGCCAGCAATTAAGTCAAGATGCTGATCAATTTTTCCACCTTCTTTAACAAGTGTTACCGTTCGAGAGAGCTTTTCAAAATTTTGTTTTCGTTTTACGAGTTCATTTGTCGCATCATTTGTGGACTGAACTCCTATTTCAAAGCGGAAAATTCCAGCAGGTGCGTTTCGATTTAAAAACTCCAGTACTTCTGGACGCATAATATCAGCGGTTATTTCAAATTGGAATACACACCCCTCGTGGTTATCAATGAGAAACTGAAAGATCTCAAGGGCGTAATCTCGTTTAATATTGAACGTCCGGTCGACGAATTTAATAAGCTTCGCACCACTTTTGATTAAGAAAAGTAAATCGGATTTTACTCGTTCAATATCAAAATACCTGACCCCAACTTCAATAGAGGATAAACAAAATTGACAACTAAAAGGACAGCCTCGGCTTGTTTCAAAGTAAGTAACTCGCTTTGAAAGAGCAGGTAAATCTTCTTGAAAGCGGTACGGTGACGGAATTGAATTTAAGTCAAGCTTTGTACTCGGAGGATTAACAATGACTTTACTATCTTTTCGATAAGCGAGGCCAAACACCATATGAAACTTTTCATCATGGGCAAGCTCGTCTAGTAGGAGTTTAAACGTTTCTTCACCTTCACCGATGACGATAAAATCAGCTTGTGGGATGCGCTCTAGCCAATAAGCTGTATCATATGACACTTCGGGTCCACCGAGAACGATTTTCACATTTGGCATTACTTTTTTAAGCATTTCTACGACTTTAATCGTCTCTTCAATATTCCAAATATAACAACTAAATCCAATAACATCAGGATTTTTTTGATAAAGTTCAGTCACGATATTCATGATTGGATCTTTGATTGTAAATTCAACCATTTCTACAGGGTATTCAGGTTCAGCATAAGCTTTTAGACAGCGAAGAGCTAGACAAGTATGGATGTACTTCGCATTTAAAGTTGTAATAACGACTTTCATTTTATCTTACCTCTATTCTTTAATACTAAAAGTTAGTAGATTTAAATTTAATTGTCCAAAAAGAAGCTTCATTTTATGATGAACATTTTAAAAATAATTGCCTTTATGTTCATTGTTTTGCTTATGAGCAGTAATTTATACGTTAAGTATGATACCATATTTTCTATGGATAATTATATAGATAGGATTTGATATGATGTTGTTAATATTTCCAAGTTGGCTATTCACGTTGATTGGCATACTATTGGTTGGAATTATCTGTGCTGTGTTTTCTCTACTTATAACAAAATGGATGAAAAAGAAAAAAATAAAAGACAAGCGTTTTGAAAATATAGTCGCGTTTTTCATCGTAATTGTTGTCGTTGCTGCTGCTATGTTTATGAAGGAAAATTTATTTACGACTGTGTATGAGGGAAGTTTGATTGTTACAGAAGAACAGGAAGTTGAAGTTCCGTATACGAGTGCAGAGTTTTTTACCTTTCAAGACGTTTTAATCATTGATTATCTTTTTACACAAATGAATTATGGCGAAGAATTTAACTTGAACAATAATAATGAAGACGCAAGTGTAAGAGTAAGTATAGCAATAAACGAGTATCAACCGCTTTTATCTTATATGAAAAAGTACAAGGAGGAGGAATCAGAAAGATATTTAAACCAGCATTTCCCATTTGATGTTTATTATAAGCGGGAGCATTCTAATGAAATTAACCATATACTTCAGCAATTAGATTCAAACCAATCGTGTGAAAATCTATTACCTACTTTAGAAGAGGAGTTAGTAAAAAGAGAAAAGGATTATTTTCATTATGAAATAGTTTGTATAGAGTAGCGAAGAGGGCATAGAGTCATTCTCGCTTAAATTATGTTTGTCGAAAGTAAAAGTACGGCCATTAAATGTAACTTAGAGAAGTTATTCTGAAAAACAGTATCAACAATGGGTAATTAAATATTCTTCTTCAAGAAGTAACAAAAAAAATTAAATTCTATAGATAAAAAAATCGTCACTTATTCGCATAACCGCTTTAATCTAATAAAAAAAGTTATTTACAATAAGTGGCTAGTTGTACTATGATAATACTTAACTATTAGAAAATTATAAAAACTATAGGGGGATAATGAAATGAAGAAATGGATGAAATTAGTTGGGACAGCAGCTGTAGGTTTAATAGCACTTACTGCTTGTGGCCAGGATAGTAGTACACCTGCTGAACCAGAAGAAAATCAAAGTAGTGAGGAAGCGCCTGCAGAAGAAGTTACGTTTAAAATTGGGGCTACGCAAATTGTAGAGCATCCATCGCTTGATGCTGCCTATGAAGGATTCCAAAAAGCGATTGAAGATGCTGGTTTATCCGTTACATATGATTTCCAAAGTGCGCAAGGTGACCAAAACAATGTTCATACGATCGCCAATAACTTTGTCGCTGATAATGTCGACTTAATCTTTACAAATTCAACAGTAAGTACGTTAGGTGCTTTAAATGCTACAAATGAGATACCAATCGTCTTTGCTTCAGTTTCAGATCCAGTATCAGCAGGGCTAGTTACAGCATTAGATGAGCCTGGCGAGAACATCACTGGTGTCATTGATCTACACCCTGAATTTACACAAAAAACAGTAGAGTTTATTGAAGAAAACTTTGAAGGTGCAAGAGTAGGGATTATCATCGATTCAGGGGAACAAAACTCAATTTCTCAATTAGAAGCAGTCAAAGCGGCCATGAAAGGAACTAGCCTTACGCTTGTTGAACGGAGCGTAGATTCTTCAGCTGTAGTAGCTGAGGCGGCTCGCTCTTTAGCCGATCGCGTTGATGTGTTCCTAATGACGACAGATAATACAGTTGTACAAGGTCTAGGAGCTTTAGTAGGAGTTGCAAATGATAATAATATTCCATTAATCGTTGGTGACCCAGAATCACTAGAAGGCGGTGGATTTGCAACATACGGTGTAGATTTCTTCTCCATTGGTTATCGTGCTGGTGAAATGGCAGTACAAATTTTAAAAGGTGAAAAAGCACCATCTGAAATTAATGTGGAAATTCCACCTGAGCTTACTCTATTAATTAACAAGAAAGCAGCAGAAGAGCAAGGTGTAGAGTGGAACGATGAGTGGGGTACGATTGCTGAAGTAATCGAATAATGTAATAGAATAAGAGTGGTAGGGCTGACTCACGCGTATGTAGGATAGATAGCGTTTTTAAGGTACTGGATACTATATTAGAGTCAGCCATATTGCCATTATTAATTTTAGTATTTTTAGTTTAGGAAGGAAGAGGTCATCATGTTTATCTCAATATTTGGCTCAATTGAATCTGGAATTATTTATGCACTCATGGCACTAGGGGTCTACCTCACCTTTCGTATTCTTGATTTTCCAGACTTAACTGTAGATGGGAGCTTTGTGACAGGAGCAGCAGTTGCTGCAATGATGATTATTAATGGGTACTCACCGATCGTTGCTACAATCGTTGCTGTTTTGGCTGGATTTATTGCTGGTTGTGTCACAGGGATTCTTCATACGAAAGGTAAGATTAATCCATTGTTGTCCGGTATTTTAATGATGATAGCTCTTTATTCGATTAATTTAAGAATTATGGGTCGCCCTAATTTACCGTTATTAAATGAGACAACACTTATTAAACAACTAACAGGATTATGGCAAAATCTTGGCTTTGATCAATTTTTTAATGGAATTATATCATTTTTAGGTGTACCACAGCTTCCGCGTACATGGGCAGTTGTGTTTTTTGCCTTAATCGTTACTTTAGTTATTAAAGTTTTACTTGATTTATTTTTAAAAACAGAAGTTGGTTTAGCGCTTAGAGCAACAGGAGACAACAAACGAATGATCCGTAGCTTTTCAGCGAACACTGACTACTTAATTATTTTAGGCTTAGGGTTATCAAATGGTCTGGTTGCATTATCTGGCTCTCTTATTGCTCAATATGGCGGCTTTGCTGATGTTGGTATGGGTATAGGAATGATTATTATCGGACTTGCTTCGGTTATTATTGGTGAGGCGCTTTTTGGAACTAAAACGATTGCACGAACAACATTAGCCGTTATCGGTGGAGCGATCATCTATCGAATCGTTCTGACTTTGGCACTAAGAGTTGAATTTTTAGAAACCGGGGACATGAAGTTAATTACAGCTGTAATCGTCGTTGCAGCACTTGTAACACCGAAAATATTAGCTGCTCGTAAAGAAAAACGGCGCCGCATAAAGAAGCGGGCACAGCTCTCGCAACTAGGAGGAAATGGAAATGTTGCATCTTAATAACATTAGCATTACCTTTAATGAGGGAACGCTTGATGAGAAAAAGGCATTACAAAATATTAATTTATCATTGAGTTCTGGAGATTTTATTACCGTCATCGGAAGTAATGGAGCTGGAAAATCAACATTAATGAATACGATCTCTGGAACATTATCTCCTGACGTTGGTGATGTCGTTATAGATGGTAAACATGTCACGTATTTACCAGAATACAAACGATCTACGTACATCGGTCGAGTCTTTCAAGATCCAATGGCAGGAACTGCTCCAACGATGACCATAGAAGAAAATTTAGCGATGGCGTATTCGCGAAATAAAAAAAGAACACTAAGCTTTGGAGTAACAAAAAAGCGACGTGAGCTGTTCCGGGAGTATTTAGCATCGCTAAATTTAGGTTTAGAGGATCGATTAACCGCGAAAGTTGGCTTGCTGTCGGGAGGAGAACGGCAAGCATTATCGTTACTGATGGCTACTTTTACTGAACCAAAAATTCTATTATTAGATGAACATACTGCGGCACTTGACCCAGCAAGAGCTGAACTAATAACACGCCTTACTGGAGAGATCGTTCAAAATTTTAACTTAACGACATTAATGGTTACACATAATATGCAGCAGGCGTTAGACTTAGGAAATCGATTAATTATGATGGATAAAGGTCAAATTATTTTTGATGTAAAAGGAACAGAAAAGCAGAATTTAACGATTGAAAAGCTGCTAAACGAGTTTCAACGTATTCGTGGTGAACAATTGGCAAGTGATAAAGCTGTTCTTGGATAGAAAGTCGTAGGTTGGCCAGTGTCAAATTCAGCGATCGTAGTCATTTATCAAATATAATATTTTGGAGGAGGAGCACACTTATGGATGATTAGCTCCTCTTTTTTAAATAGTAGTATAAATAATAAAAGGGTAGGTGTAGGTTATGAGGTTTGTTACATTTATGCTTAATGGATGGCAAAGAATTGGAGTCTTAAATCATGATCAAACGAAAATTATTGACCTTCAAAAAATTCAAAGCGATCGAGACATGGAAATCAAAATACCAGATTCTCTAATAGAAGCAATTGAATTAGGAGAGCCCTTCATTCATGAAGTTACAGAAAGTATCAAATGGGCAGGAGAAAAAAGGTTGGCTGAATACTCATATGATTTATCAAATCCTGAATTGAAGTTATTAGCTCCAATTCCCAGACCAAGGAAAAATATTTTTTGTGTCGGAAAAAACTATGCATCACATGCAATTGAAATGGGAAGTGTAGAGGATATTCCTAAGCATTTATTAATGTTTACAAAAGCTCCAACTACCGTCATCGGAACCGAAGAGGTAGTATTAAATCATGCTGAATTAACAAATGAGTTAGATTATGAAGGGGAGATAGCGATTGTAATCGGGAAAAAAGGGAAAGCTATTAAGGAAGAAGAAGCACTTGATTACATATTTGGATACACCATTCTTAATGATATTACAGCGCGAAATCTTCAAAAAAGACATAATCAATTCTTTTTAGGGAAAAGTTTAGATGCGACATGCCCAATGGGACCATGGATTACGCATTCAAGCCTAATAAATGCTAAAGAACTAGAAATTGAAACGAGAGTGAATGGGGAGTTAAGGCAAAAGGGCAGTACAGATCAATTAATCTTCTCGATTCCGACAATAATTTCTGTTATTTCCCAAGGAATGACGTTAGAACCTGGGGACATTATTGCAACTGGAACTCCTTCAGGTGTAGGAAGTGGTTTCAATCCACCTAAGTATTTAAAATCTGGAGACCGGATTGAAATAAGTGTGAAAGAGTTAGGTAAATTAACGAATACGATTGAATGAGGATAAAAAAAAGATTGTTTGTTACATTTTTGTTTAATCGGTAAAATTCTACCTTAATAATAACCCAACTATTATTTGTAGTTGGGTTATATTAAGATTGTTTAGATTTAGCTTTTTTTGTCCAACGGATAAGGTGAATTTTATTTATAATCTAGACCCGCAGTAAATCAATGAAAGCTTTTATACCAGGTTGTTGTTGTTTATAGGTAGAGTATACACAATAAAATTTTCTGTCTACAGGGAGTTCTGCAAGTATTTTAATGCGATTGTATTTAGTCGCTAAGCTGGCTGCCATGTCGGAAACAATGGAGTATCCTAACCCTGATTCAACCATTGTTATTACAGACTCTGTACTATGAACAGTCGCTATACAATTTAGCTCTTCTATCGCTCCCCCCCATTGTAAAAGACCTTTCTTTGCTGCCTTCCATGTACCTGAGCGACCGCTCCTAAAAATAAATGGCAAGTCTTTAATGTCTTCATAGCTATCAACCTTTTCACTGTCATTGGGACCAATTAGTAATAGTTTATCCTCTGCAATTAAATAACTCATTAATTCTGTTGACTGCGGTTGACAGCCAACAAAGCCTAAATCTAATTTTTCAGTTTGGATTAGCTCTAAAACTTCATCTGACTCATGAACTGACAGGCTTATTTCTAGTTGAGGATAGGCGTTTAAGTAATTTCTTAGTATGGGGGGTAAAATATAGGTACTTGGGATTGAACTAGCACCAATTTTGACAAGGCCAGTCAAACTGGTTTGAAAAGCTTGACACTCTTCTTCTAATTGCTTCCAAGAGCATAATAAGCTTTTTCCTCGTTTGCATACTATTCGTCCTGCTTCAGTAGGAATAAGAGAATCTCTGTGTAATAGAGATGTTCCTAACTCTTTTTCTAATGTTTTGATTTGTTTACTAACCCCGGGCTGACTTATATTTAATATTTCTGCTACTGTAGAAAAATTTTTATGTTCAATAACTAGCATAAAGGTTTTTAGTCTTTTTAAGTTCATTTTATACCCCCTCGTAGAAATTTTCTATTTTTAATAGTATCACACCGTCTCTATAAGACCAATAAAAAGAATATTTATTATAAATATTCAGAAATTACGTTGTAATCATGATTATTATATGATAGTGTTTAAATAACTAATCATAATTACAATAATTACTTTAAGTAATTAAAAATAAAGGGAGGTAAAGAAATGAAAATAACGTTTCGTTTACTAATAGTCGTTTTATGGTTTGTAACAGCTGGCTGTAATCAAGAACAAACTTTAAAAGAAAATGAAGTTTTTACCATTGGATTAATCCCTTCCCAAACAGAAGGAGAAATGCAAACAGCTATTGATAAATTACAGGCACTTTTGAGTAAAGAATTAAACCGCAAAGTTGAAATTACACATTATCCAGCTTACAACGCAGTAGTTGAAGCCTTAAATTACAGCCATATTGATATGGCATTCTTCGGGCCTTTAACTTATGTTATTGCTCATGAGAGGAGTGGTGCAGAAGCAATAATTACTCAATTAGTAGACGGAGAACCGTATTATTACTCATATATTATTACTCATGTTGATTCAAAATGGGAGACTTTAGACGAATTACTAGAAGATCATGACAATGTAGATTTTGCTTTTGGAAGTTTATCATCTACTTCAGGATCTTTAATTCCAAGTGTTGAGTTAAAAAATCGTGGTGTCTACACTTCAGAAGATAATCATAAGTTTAATTCGATAACATTTACCGGTTCCCATGATGTTACTGGGCAATCGGTATTGAACAAATATGTAGATGCAGGTGCTATAGATAGTGCAATTTTCTATTCCTTAGTTAAAAGTGGAAAGTTAAATGGTGAGAAGATCAAAGTGATTTGGAAGTCAGAAAAGCTATTTCAGTACCCATGGGCTGTAAGTCCAGAGACAGGTGCTGAAACTATTGTACAGTTACAAGATATATTTATGGGAATCACAGATGAGGAGATTTTAAGTCCATTTGGTGCTTCGGGCTTTACTACGGCAAGTAATGAAGATTATGCTTCGTTACGTGAAGCCGCTATTATCGATGGACGTTTAGACGATGATCTAGACTAGGGGAGTTAACGAAGATGGTTTGGTTAAAAGGTCATTATTTTTTTATTGTAGGAATCTTGCTCTTATTTACTTGGGTTAGTTTAATCATTGTAGATTTTAAGTTTGGTATATTCTATTCATTTGTAAATACGATAGACTTTGTTAAAGAGCAATTTTTCCCGATAAATTGGGATATACTTTCAAAGTTAATGAAGGAAAGTTTTGTCACACTCGCTATGGCTTTTCTTGGTACTTTTTTTGCACTAGTAATTGCTATCCCAATTAGCTTTGTTTCAGCACGTAATACTAGTTGCGGTCCTATACTTTTTGGAGTCAACCGAATCTTTCTTAGTGGATTACGGTCAATACCGGAAATCGTGTTTGGATTAATTTTCGTCGTAGCTTTGGGGCTTGGTCCTTTTCCAGCTGTATTAGCGATATTATTGCATAACATAGGAGTTCTTGGAAAATTAATTTCAGAACTAATTGAGTCTGCAGATAAAGGACCCCAAGAAGCCATGAAGGCTGTTGGAGCAGCTAGATGGATTTCAGTATTATTTTCTATTTTGCCACAAATCTGGCCCAATATCCTATCTCAATACTTTTATCGTTTTGAAGTGGCAATTCGTACATCTTTAATATTAGGCTTTATAGGCGGTGGAGGAATTGGTCAGCAACTTTTTAACCATTTTAATACGTTTCAGTATAGATCAGTTGCACTAGATATAGTAGTCATTATGGTATTAGTAATCGTTGTCGATTTTATAGGCGGAAAAATTCGAAAAAAAGTAATGTAATTTAAGGGGGAGTGAGGTGTGTTAGAGCTTGATCAATTGTCTTTATGCTATCGAACAAGAAAGCAAGCAGCGCTCTCTAATGTAAGTTTGTCTTTTAGAAAGGGAGAATTTGTTTGTATCCTTGGCAAAAGCGGGGCAGGAAAATCTACATTAATCCGTTGTATCAATGGGCTGCAACGACCTACTTCAGGAAAGGTAATTTGGAGAGAGGTTAACATAAGTAGTCTTCGTGAAAAAGACTTACGAAATATTCGCAAAGACATGGGAATGATTTTTCAACATTTTAATTTAATCCCTCGAATGAGTGTTTACCAAAATGTTTTAATAGGAATGTTTGGTAATCGAAGTTCAATTAAAAACTTCCTTGGGATCTTCTCCAAAGAAGAAAAAGAAGAAGCTTTAAGAGCATTAGAAAATGTAGAGTTGATAGAGCAAAGCCAATACCGAATTGAAGAATTAAGCGGGGGGCAGAAACAAAGAGTTGCAATTGCAAGAGCACTTTTACAACAGCCCAAATTATTTTTAGGGGATGAGCCAGTGGCTAGCCTTGATCCAAGTACGTCAAAAAAGATTTTTGAACTGCTTCAAACGATTCATAATGAACAACAGCTATTAACGATAATTAATGTACATGATGTAGAGTTAGCTAAAAAGTTTGCAACTAGAATTGTAGCATTAAAAGATGGTAGGGTAATATTTGATGGAAAACCTGAAGACTTTACAGATGAAAAATACGCATTAATTTATGATACATCTATAGTAAATCATTATACTCCTATTCAAGATAAAAAGGTAATCTGATTTAGCAACCCGTACAATTGTATACAAATATAAAATCACCACATCCTGTGGCAACGTTTTTTAAGGGATGAAGGAAAATCCCCGATATATGAAGTTTCACTTTATAGATAGAAGGTAATGGAGGTCTAATAATGAAAAAATATCTTCAAGAGTTACCTGCAATACATACTCTGCAAAGTAACAGTAAATTTTTAAGCTTACAAGAAGAACAAAAAATACCGAGTTCTATCATAACAGAATGGCTTCAAGAAGAAATTGAAATCATCCGTAAAGAGATATTAAATGAAACATGGAAAGAATGTCTTTCAAAAAATGCATTCATTGATTATATCTATAAGAAAATTCAAACAAAAGGTAGTACGTTTCATCAATATAAATTTAAACATGTAATTAATGCAACAGGAACAATTTTGCATACAAATTTAGGAAGAGCAAAATTGAGTGATGAAGCAGTAAAGCAAGTAGTACTTGCTGCAAAAAATTATTCTAATCTTGAATATGATATTGAAAAAGGAGTTCGTGGCTCAAGGCATGACATTATTGAAAGTACTTTAAAAGAAATTACTGGTGCAGAATCAGCAATGGTTGTTAATAATAATGCAGCTGCAGTATATTTAATTTTACGTGCACTGGCCAATGAAAAGGAAGTAGTTGTATCTAGGGGGGAGCTAGTGGAAATAGGAGGTTCTTTTCGAATTTCTTCAATTATGGAAGAAAGTGGTGCTAAGCTTATAGAAGTCGGCACAACAAATAAAACACATTTATTTGATTACGAACAAGCTATTAGAGAAGAAACTTCTTTACTTATGAAAGTTCATACGAGTAATTTTAAAACGATTGGATTTACTCAATCTGTACCCTCAAAAGATTTAGTAGACCTAACAGCTTCATACGATCATGTAATTGTTTATGAGGATTTAGGGAGTGGGGCACTTTACGATTTTTCTCAACATGGAATAGGAGATGAACCAGTTGTATCAAAAGTATTAAAAATGGGTGTAGACATTGTTTCCTTTAGTGGTGATAAATTATTGGGTGGACCACAAGCTGGAATTATTGCTGGAAAAAAAGAACTAATTGATAAGCTAAAAAGGCATCAGATGGCTCGGGTGTTACGAGTAGATAAAATGACTCTTGCAGCTTTGGAAGCTACATTAAAGTCATATATTCAAGGAAACGTTGAAAGTATCCCAACAATTGGAGATATTTTGCTGCCGAAAATGAGGATTAAAGAACGAGTAGCAAATTTTATTTTTGAATTAGAAAAAAGAAATCAAGGTTGGATATGTCAGTCCCGAGACGATACATCTCAAATTGGGGGTGGAACAATGCCTGAAGTTGAGATTCCGACAGTTACAGCTGTTATTAGTCATCCCCAGATTCAAACACAAAGGCTTTTTGACTTATTGCGTTTCGGTGAACCAGTCATAGTTACCCGTCTGAAAGAAGATAAAGTCATTATGGATTTTAGGACGGTTTCTGAAGAGGAAATTTTATTAATATTATCTCGTTTAAATAGTATTATAAATAAAGTACAGGATAAAGAAATTATACAACAAATCTAACTTGATAAAAGAAGCGTATAGAGATTGTTTCTGAAAAGTTACTAAAGGCATGATGCCTTCTTTTTTTGTGGAATATCTAACTATAGGTCTGAAGATATGAAGTTTAAGGAAAGTATTAATGAGATTACTAAATTATCAGAATATGATTGGTTATTTTCCACGTTTTCTGTTATGATAAGAGGTAATAGTTAAAACTAGGTTATGATATTGAACTGTACTTCAAAAATGATTTATCCTATTTTAATGACAAATCGGGACGTATTTTGACCTTCAGGGTCACGCGATGTCCCTTGAGAAGCCATATTACACTAAGGCTTTTTGACCATCCAGAATAAAAACAGGAGGCTAATAATCAATGAGTAATGTAACAGTTAATAGTTCCCTATTACGGAATGATGTAAAAAAACTTGGTAATATTTTAGGTGAAATTTTAGTACACCATGGAGATATTTCACTATTAAATAAGGTTGAAGTCATTAGGGAGTTAACTAAAGATTTACGAAAAAATTATAGTGATGACTTATATCAAAAGTTAAAAGATGAAATTAGCAGCCTAGAACCCCCAACAAGACAACAAGTGATACGTGCGTTTTCAATCTATTTCCACCTTGTAAATATTGCAGAACAAAATCATCGAATTCGTAGAAGACGTCAATATCAATTACAGGACGATGGTGTACAGCCTTTTTCTCTTGGAAGTGCGGTAACCTCAATTAAGAGTAAAAAGATAACAGAAGATGCCCTTCAGAAAGTAATTAATGATTTATCATTAGAGTTAATTATTACAGCTCATCCGACAGAAGCAACCAAGCGGACTGTACTTGAAATACAAAAGCGAATTTCAACGATTTTAAAACAGTTTGATAACCCATTGTTAACCAAGCGAGAACGAGAAAAGCTAGATGAAAGTTTATTTAACGAAGTCACCGCTTTATGGCAAACTGATGAACTACGTCACCGAAAGCCAACAGTATTAGACGAGGTTAAAAACGGCCTCTATTATTTTGATGAAACATTATTTGATGTATTACCTAATGTACATCAAGAGTTGGAAGATCAATTAGAGGAGCATTATCCAGGTAATGAATGGAAAGTTCCTAATTTCCTAAGATTCGGTTCTTGGATTGGTGGAGACCGTGATGGTAATCCAAATGTTACACCTGAAATAACATGGGAAACACTAAAACTACAAAGAAAACTTGTACTAAAAAAATATAAAGAAGTCATTGTGGAATTGATGAAGCGATTCAGTCAATCAACTACTCGCGTAAATATTTGTGAACAGTTTATAAAGTCTGTTGAAGAAGACGAAAGTAGATATATGGAAAAGGGTAAGACGTGGCCTGTTGAAACAGAGGTGTATCGTCGGAAGTTTGCAGTTATTTTAAAGCGCCTAGGTGAAATTGGAAAATCAGAAGCTGGTTATAAAGAAGCTGAGGAATTATTAAATGATTTAGTCGTTATTAAAGAAAATGTGGAGAAACACCAACCGTCTAACCATAAACTTAAAATGATTCGGAAGTTAATTCGTCAAGTTCAATTGTTTGGGTTTCACCTAGCAACACTTGATATTAGAAACCATAGTGGTGAGCATGAAGCGGCGATCACTGAGATATTACAAGCTGTAAATATAACAAAGGATTACGCTTCACTAGCAGAAGATAAAAAGATAGAGATACTTGAAAATGTCTTAAAAGACCCGAGGCATCTTCTTTTAATAGATGAGGATTATTCAAAAGAAACTCAGGAGATCATAAAAGCTTTTAGAATGATCAAAAGAGCTCACAATGAATTTGGAAGCCGTTCAATAGAAGTGTATCTTGTGAGTATGACTCAATCGGCAAGTGATCTACTTGAAGTACTAGTACTTGCGAAAGAGGCAGGAATTTATCGATTACACGCTGATGGTAAAGTAGAAAGTGGCATAAATGTAGCTCCTCTACTAGAAACCGTCGATGATTTGGTTGCTGGACCACAAATTATGAAGACATTATTTGAAATGGATGTTTATCGCAATCATTTACAGGAGCGAAATAATAATCAAGAAATTATGCTCGGATACTCAGATGGAAGTAAAGATGGTGGAACGTTAACAGCAAACTGGAAATTATTTAAAGCGCAAAAAGAAATACATGAAATGGCGAAATCCTTTAATATCAGTTTGAAATTTTTCCATGGCCGAGGCGGTTCACTAGGACGTGGTGGTGGACCATTAAATCGAAGTATTCTATCACAGCCTGCAGAAACATTAGGTGATGGGGTAAAGATAACAGAGCAAGGGGAAGTGTTATCATCTCGGTATTTACTAGAAGACATTGCTTATAGAAGTTTAGAACAGGCAACTTCAGCATTACTTGAAGCCTCTGCTAAAGTATCAAAAAAATCAGAGCAAAGTCATATTCGTGAACAAGCGTGGGAAGAAGCGATGGAAGAAATCTCATCATATTCATTGGCGAAATATCAATCACTAGTTTTTAAAGATAAAGATTTTCTAACTTATTTTAATGAAGCAACACCGTTATCGGAGTTAAGTGCTCTTAATATAGGATCACGACCAATGAGTCGAAAAAATAATAAGTCTTTTGAGAATTTACGTGCTATTCCATGGGTATTCGCTTGGACACAATGTCGTCAGTTGATTCCAGCTTGGTATGCAGCAGGTACTGGCTTGCAATCCTTTTCCTCGAAAAGTGATGAAAATGTTAAGCTATTACAGACGATGTATATTAAATGGCCATTTTTCCGTTCAACAATAGATAATCTTCAAATGGCTTTAATGAAAGCAGATTTGGCAACAGCTAAAGAGTACGTAAACCTTGTCGAAGATCGTACAATTGGAGAGCGTATTTTTAAAGATATTACAGAAGAATATAATAAAACGAAGGATATTCTCTTATTAATTTCACAAAATCAAGAGCTGCTCGATCATACACCAAATATTCAAGAATCGGTTCGCAGACGTAATCCATACGTAGATCCACTTAATTTCCTTCAGGTCGATTTGATTAAAAAAATGCGGGCATCGGATGAAAAAGATGATGAGTTATTAACTGAAGTATTGCTAACGATTAGTGGAGTAGCAGCAGGAGTCCTAAATACAGGCTGATGGAAAATGATTAGAAAAAAGTAGATTAATTAGTATAAAAGCTCGAGCTTAACATAGCTCGGGCTTTTTATCATGAGCGCCGAGCATGGGTGCAATCTCTAGGGTGAAAGTCCCGAACTGTGAAGGCAGAAGTAACAGTTAGCTTAACGCAAGGGTGTCCATGGTGACGTGGAATCTGAAGGAAGCGGGCGGCAAACTTCTGGTCTGAGGAACACGAACTTCATACAAGGCTAGGTATCATTGGGTGAGTTTGCATGACAAAACAAAGCCCTTTCTGCCGAAGGTGATACAGAGTAAATGAAGCAGATGGATGGAAGGAAAGATTGCACTCTTACCTGGGGAGATCTGAGAGTAAGGAAACTTATTGGATTAGGAGTGCCGAAACAAAAGGCATACGAATGGGGAAATTCAAGGAAGAAATACCACAGAATTTCTAAAAGCCCAGTTCTACACAAAACCCTCAATAACTCTTATTGGAGTCATCGAGGGTTGAAAAGTTTATATCAACGATATGAATGTCTACGTCATACTTAATTGAACCGCCGTATACCGAACGGTACGTACGTGTGGTTTGAGAGGTCGGGGGTTAGTCACCCCCTCCTACTCGATTGAATGGAATTAATTTGAAAAATATAGTTGTTTAGAACGATCAACTGTTTACTCCTGTGTACCGTCTTTGATAATGATAAACGGAAACTCAACAATGATAGTCCGTTTAATTATCTTTTATTGATCGGTTTATACGTTTGTTTTGATGGCCCTACGTATTCTGCACGTGGACGAATGAGACGATTATTTTTATACTGTTCTAATATATGGGCAATCCATCCAGAAGTACGACTTATTGCAAATATAGGTGTAAATAAGTCATGTTTAATTCCTAAGCTGTGATAGACAGATGCAGAATAAAAATCAACATTTGGAAGTAAGCCTTTTTCAGCTGTAACAATTTCATCGATCTTTACAGACATGTCATACCATTTATTTTCTCCAGTAATCATTGATAGCTGTTTTGACATTTCTTTAAGGTGTTTAGCTCTTGGGTCTCCATCTTTATAGACTCGATGGCCAAACCCCATGATTTTCTTTTTGTCTGCAAGTAAATTTTGAATATAGTTTTCAACATTGGCAGCATCTCCTATATCCATTAGCATGGCCATAACGGCTTCGTTAGCCCCACCGTGTAAAGGTCCTTTTAAGGCTCCTATAGCTGCAGTAATTCCAGAATAGATATCAGATAGGGTAGCGACACAAACGCGTGCAGTAAATGTTGAAGCATTTAACTCATGATCAGCATGAAGGACCAATGCTTTATTAAAGGCTTTGATGGAAACTTTATCAGGTATTTCTTCATTTAACATATAAAGAAAGTTACCAGCAAAACATAAATCAGACTTAGGAGAAACGGGCTTCTTACCATCTCTAATACGAGAAAAGGCTGCAACTATAGTTGGGATTTTTGCTTGGATACGAATGGCTTTCTGTTGATTCGCTTCCAAACTTTCGTTGTCAGCATCATTATCATATAGGCCAAGTGAAGAGATGATTGTTCGAAGAAATGCCATTGGATGGATATTATTGACTGGGAGTGATTTCATCTGATTTATAAGTTCGGTAGAAACAGCCATATTACTTGTTAATTGCTTTGTATGATGTGTTAATTCTAATTGACTCGGTAATCTTTCATTCCATAATAGATATATTACTTCTTCAAAGCTAGCATGTTCGGCTAAGTCATCAATATCATACCCTTGATAAGTTAAAGCACTTTCAATAATAGAACTAACACTCGATGTGGTTGCAACGACCCCTTCTAATCCTTTTGTTTTTAACATTTAAACATCTCCTTATTGTTAGTCATGTTCAATCCTAAAGTCCAACACTATAGTAGCGTTGGAGACTTTAACATAAACAAATTCAGTATTGAACTTTAGTATAATCATGATTATAACATAATCTAAATTATTATACAATTCAGAAATTTTATATTTCTAAATTATTTGAAGGATTCAGGAGAGCAAAGTTTTAGCGACGTATAAATTCGAAATTGTAAAACAAACAAGTATATAATATAATCATGATTATATATGGCTGTTAAAATAGAATACGAGTAAAAAAGGGGGAAACTGGTTTGAATTTAGTCTATAAATATAAAAAAAATGCACTAGTTACAATTTGTCTATATGTGATACTTTATTATTTGTGGATACTAATAGGTGATGGAGAAAGTTCAGGCTTTCTTATGGGGGCAGGGATCATCGGTATTACAGGTGCATTGTTAGTAGTGACCTTTCTATTATTATCAATAAAAACCAAATTGGACCCAAAGGAAAAAAACTTCTGGAGCATAGTTTTAATTGCATGTTGTTGTTACTTCACTGCAGAAATACTATGGAGGTATCAAATCTCTTTTTTAAACAATCAATATAACTTTCCAAGTACTGCAGACGTATTTTACATTATTTTTGTATTCATTTATGCACTAGCTTTACTTTATAGAGTTTCGGTATTTGCAAAAAGAAAAACTTTAAAAACGATTCAATTGTTTATTGATGCATTTATTATCATGACAGTTATTTTTACTTTTTGTTGGATTTATTTTTTAAAACCTTTATTATCGGATACAAATATAGAGCCAATGAATCAAGTGATTTCTTTAGGTTATCCAGTTGCACACTTGGGGTTGCTGCTAGGCATACTATTAGTTTATTGTTCATCTAAACCGCTATTTTCTTCAACAGTACTATACTTAAACTTAATAGGTCTTTCGATTTATATAATAGGAGATTTTATCTATCTATATAAATCGATTTATGACACGTATCAACACTTTACTTTGTTGACTCCGGTATGGAATATAGCTCTTCTGTTAATCGCATATTCTAGCTTTGAAATTGAAACGTATAAAAAAAGAATTATAATAAGCACTGAGAACTTTGCTTTCCACACAAGGGGAAAGCATACTCTGATTGCAATGCCATACGTTTCACTTTTAGCTTTTATATTTATTTTTCTTATGAACCGGGAAGAGGTTGTAAGCGTTTTCTGTGGTGCTGCTTTTGTTCTCTTATTACTAACTATACGACAAATGATCACTCTAAAAGAAAATACAGAATTAGTGGAACGACTAAAATATAGAACTGATGAACTAGAAAGGCTACAATTGGACTTAATAGAAAGTAAGAAAAGGTATACGTCTCTAATTGATTATCATCCTTATATTATTTTCTCCATCGATAAAAATGGAAAAATATTAATAGCAAATAAAGCAAGCGAAAGGATACTAGGTTATTCAAAAGTGGATTTAGTGGATCAACAATACTTTAACATGATTAAACAAAATAAAAAGAATAATGATAGTGTGGAATACTTTAAAAAGGCGTTACAAGGTAAATCTTTAAGCTTTGAAGAGAAACTGGTTAAAAAAGACGGAAGATCTGTTGATGTAAACGTAACTTATATACCAATAATTATTAACAAAGATGTAGATGGAGTTTTTGTGATGGGTGAGGATATAACTGAAAAGAAAAAAACAGAAGAGCTGATAATAAAATCAGAGAAGTTATCGGTAGTAAGTCGATTAGCTGCCGGAGTTGCACACGAAATTAGAAATCCTCTAACAACAATAAAAGGTTTTTTACAGCTCATTCATAAGGGTGAATTAAATAAACAAGATTTTATGAATATTATTATTTCAGAGTTAAATCGCGTTGAGATTATTATTCAAGAATTTCTCAGCTTGGCTAAACCGCATAATGAGAATTCGTATAGGGTTACAAATATAAAGAAAACATTAAAAGATGTTACTGATTTGCTTAGAACGAACGCCATATTAAAAAATATCGAAATTGTTTTCAATGCAGAAAATAGCATTCCTATGATAGAATGCAATGAAAATCAAATTAAGCAAATTTGTATCAATTTAATTCAAAACGCGCTTGATGCGACACCACAAACTGGAAAAATAGTTATAGATATAAAATCTAGGGAAAACAAACAGATTGTTGTTCGTATTATTGATAATGGTTGTGGTATACCTAAAGATCGAATCCATCGCTTAGGGGAGCCGTATTATTCTACAAAAGAAAAAGGAACAGGTATTGGATTAATGGTCTGTTATAAAATTATTGAACAGCATAATGGGATGCTTACTATCTTCAGTGAGGAAAATAAAGGTACTGAGGTTGAAGTAGTTCTCCCCATGATGCAAGAAAAAAAGTCAACAGTAGAAAGACTTATTGAAACCAAGTCTGTGTAATTATACTTTAAATGGATTAGAAAGAATTTTTTCCTATAGAAAATAGTTATTGTTTACTATAATATTTAAATAAAAAGAGAATACTGAATTTTTAGATATATAAGTGCGTATAAATGAATTTTGTTCATCTAAGTTGTTTTTAAAGTAAATGATTAGGAAGGTAAATCACATGGAGTATACCCGCCCTAAGTTAATCAAACGCTATCTTTTAATTACATTAATAGTATGTATCTCTTCATTAACAACAGTTTATTTAATTACCGTAAAGGTTTTAAATAGCTCTGTAATGGAAGAAGTGGAGTATCGGAATCAATTGATGGCCAAAATGGTCGCACATCAAACTAATTTTTATTTGGAACAAATGATTAATGATATTCGAGGAGTATCTTCCTTTGTATTAGAAGAACGTAATAATAAAGAAGTATATTTAGATGAAATGAAAAACCTTGTCATAAAAAACCCACTGTATTTCCAAATTAAAGCTTTTAATAATAAAGGAGAAAACATCGTATCAGTACCTGAAGTAAATCTTCCCAATCCTCCTGAGTTTGAAGAAGTTTTAGAGCGGTTAAAATGGAGTAAAACTCATTATATTTCCAATGTGATAACAATGGAAAATGGACAAAAAAATATAGTCGTTGCTTATCCTGCTATAAATAATTTAGGTGAATATGAGGGTGGCGTTATTGCATTTATTAGCTTAAATACTTTATCTCAATATTTAAGCCAAATTAAAATTGGCGAACAAGGTGTAAATGTTCTTATTGATCGAGCAGGGACAATTGTAGGGCATAATAATGAAAGCTTTATCGGGTATAATTTAAAGGATCATACTTTAACTAAACTATTAAATAAAAGCAGGATCGGGACTTGGGAAGGTTATTTATTTAATGAAATGATGCTATTAGCGTATAGGCCAACTACATTAGGCGGATTTGGGATTGTAGTTGGTGAAAGTAAAGAGCAAGTTATGATGCCAATTACTAAAGTTCAAACGATTTTGTTAAAGAGTTTTGTTGTTGTATTGTTCCTAACCATTTTGCTTACTGTAATTGGGGTAAAGCGAGTAATAAATCCAATTAATGAATTAATCAAACAAGCAAAAGAATATAAAGAGAGAAAAAGAAGCGAATTTCAATTAATAGAAACAGAGGATGAATTGCAAGAGTTATCTTTTACTATGCATGAAATGGCACAGGAGCTAATTAATAAGGAGAAAAGAATGTCTAATATTCTTGAAGCCATTCCATATGCTGTGATCACAACGGACGCAACTGGAAATATAGTAACCTTTAATAAAGGAGCCGAGGACCTCATTTTATATGAAAGAAGTGAAGTAAAGGGAAAATCAATTCTTGAACTTCATATTAGAGAAAATGATAATAAGAAAAATAGTGAGTTTATTTCATGGAAGACCTTTAATGAAGGAAAAGAGTTTGAAGAAATAGAGGGGTATATTTTAGGTAAAGACGGAGTAAGACGTGATGTTAGAGTCTATTCTGCATGGTTTAATTATAAAGAAAATAAAAATATTGGAATGATATTAATACTAAGAGATGTTAGTGAATTAAAGAAGATGGAGGAGCAACTGAAACAAAGTGAAAGGTTAGCTTCTTTAGGGCAATTAACAGCTGGTATTGCCCATGAAATAAAGAACCCTTTAAGTATTATTCAAGCAGCAGCTGAAGCGATTCAGTTAGAAGTTGTTGAAGAGACTGCTAGCCATCATTTAATTCATGAGCTAAGTAATGATATTCTTGAAACCACGGATAGGCTTAATAAAACATTAACAGAATTTCTAAAAATGTCTAAAAAAGAAAAATGCGGTAAAAAAGAAGTGGTAAATTTAGTTTCAATGATCAATGAACTATTAACATTATTAAGAAAAAGATTAGAAGAACAAAATGTAAAAGTTTTCCCACAATTTAAGGGATTGTGTGAGTTTGACGTAAATGTCTATGCTAATGAAAATCAACTGATTCAAGTATTTCTAAATATTATTTTAAATAGTTTACAAGCAATGGAAAATGGTGGGGACTTGATTATTCATATAAATGAAGATGAATACGATTGGGAAGTCATAATTGAAGATACTGGGAAAGGTATTCCGACTGCAGAAATTAAGTGGATATTTGATCCCTTTTTTACGACCAAAAATAGTGGAACCGGTTTAGGCTTGTCTATTGCCTATGAAAATATTATACAAAATAACGGTAGGATTAGAGCAGAAAGTAAACTAGATGAAGGAACATCTATAACTATTAATCTCCCTAAATGGAATAAGGAAGTGGGGCAAGCGAATGAATTCTATATTATTAGTTGATGATGAAGCAAAATTGTTAAAGATTTTTCAGTCTTCTTTAACAAAGAAAGGCTATGATGTAAGAACTGCTGCTAACGGTCAAGAAGCTCAAAAAAAAATTGAAACGTTAGAAAATGGGATTGTATTTTTGGATTATAAATTACCAGATACTACTGGATTGGAATTGTTAAAAGAATTTAGTTCATTATACCCTAGAAATATTTATATTATGATGACAGCTTATGGAAATATAGATAATGCTGTTGCAGCAATGAAAGCTGGTGCATTTGACTATATAATAAAGCCTGTTAAACTTGAACAAATTTTAATAGTGATTGAAAAGGCCTTTGAATGGTTAAAGGTAAAAGAAGAAAATACTTTGCTGAAAGAAAAGTTAAATCAAACAGTAATAGTAGACGAGTTATTTGGTGCGAGTTCAGTAATGAAAACCATTTTTAATTTAGTTGAAAGGGTTTCAACTACGGATGCGAGTATATTATTACAGGGTGAAAGCGGTACAGGTAAGAGTATGATTGCAAAGGCAATTCACAGACTAAGTGATCGAACAAATGCACCATTTATCCCTGTCAATTGTGCATCGATACCTGAACAGTTACTAGAAAGTGAGCTTTTTGGTCATAAAAAAGGAGCCTTTACAGGGGCCGTAACGGATAGAAAGGGGAAGTTTGAAGCCGCAAATAAAGGTACACTCTTTCTAGATGAAATAGGTGAAATAACTCCTTCATTTCAAGCGAAGCTCCTTCAAGCTACACAAGACAAATCATTTATTCCAGTAGGAAGTGATGATGTAAAATATGTTGATGTTAGAATAATAACAGCGACAAATTGTAATTTAAAGGAAATGGTGAAAGAAGGGAAATTTAGAGAGGATTTATATTACCGATTAAATATAGTGAATATTTATATTCCGCCATTACGAGAACGTCGAGATGATATTTTAATATTAGCTGAAAAGTTTTTAGAAAAGTTCAGAAAGAGAGATGGAAAACATTACGAGTTATCACAAAAAGTGGCTAAGTATTTAGTGACCTACGATTGGCCTGGGAATGTAAGAGAACTTGAAAATGCAGTAGAAAGAGCAATCATCTTATGTCGCGAAAGCGAGCTTTCAATTGATGACTTTCCAAGTGAAATAAAAGAAGCCAACCTTTATAGCTACTCTAGTGATCTTAATGCTGAAAAAGATGCAAAAACACTTCCTGAGAAAGTAGAAGCATTTGAGAGGGAACTTATTCTTAAAGCTTTGGATGATGCGATGGGGCAACCGGCAGCTGCTGCAAAAAAATTAGGAATATCACGGCAAAGTCTATTATATAAAATGAATAAGTATTTTCAGCATAGCAACTCATAAATTATCACGAAACTCGGCTTAATCCGAGTTTTTTGTTTTGTAAAGAAATTTTTACACTGTTGAAAAAAGTCTTTACTGAAAAGTTCAAAAAAGTATGAAAATGAATTAACTTTATGTTGGCATAAATTTTGCAATAAGTATTGTAGTAGAGAGTAATCAAAAGTAACTGAAGATCTGTTTGACAGGATGAAAATATAAAACAATCAACGGTATAAGGGGTTATTAAAAAATGGAGAAGAAGCTTTATTTAATTTTAATTGTATGTCTTTTATTTGCGCTAGGGGGGTGTAACTGGGCAGGTACACAACAGGAACAAGATCAAGAAAGTTTCGAAAAAAAGGGGAAATTGGTAATCGGTGGAAAGGATTTTACTGAGCAATCTATTCTTTTATTACTTACGTCTATTTACCTAAATGAAAATGGCTACGAGGTCGAAGTCATTAATCGAATGAAAAGTAATGACTTACGAGAAGCACTCATTAACGGTCAAATTGATTTTTATTGGGAATATACTGGGACGGCGCTTATGCTCTTTTTAAATGAAAAAGGGGAAAGTGATCCTGATCAGGCTTATAGAAAAGTTAAGGAACTAGATGAATTAAATCATATTGAGTGGTTAAATAAGACCGATTTTAATAATACTTATGCGATCTTAATGACCAATGAATTATCAAAAGAATTGGGAGTTCAAACGATATCTGACCTTGCAAAATATATAAACAATGGTAGTAGGATTAATTTTGCTTCTGAAACTGAGTTTTATGACAGGGATGACGGGCTCAAAGGACTCCAAAGTTTCTATAAGTTTGAAATTCCAAGAAGTGATGTACTGACAATGGATTCTGGGTTAACTTACAATGCGTTAAGGGAAGGGCAAGCTGAAATAATAGTTGGTTTTGAAACAGACGGTAGTAATCAAGAACTCGAACTTTTTAAATTGGAAGATGACCAATCCTTTTTTCCAGCTTACAATGCTGCACCTGTTGTAAGAAAAGACGTACTTGCTGCTCATAAGGATTTAGCTTATTTGTTAAATCATATTGCTGATCGTTTAGACACTGAAACGATGATGAAGTTGAATTATTCTGTCGATATCGAACAAAAAAACATTTTAGAAGTCTGTCGGACATGGCTGAAAGGTGAAGGCTTGATTCACTAAGATAACATACTGTATTTAATATGAAAGGGGAATAATAAAAATGAACCGTCATTTAGAAGTTTATGTTGGAAAAGAAACAATCGAACAGGCGAGTGGTAAGACATTAAATTTTCTAAAAAAGGTGTTATTAGATGTTACAGCTTTTACTATTGCAGGATCTCAGGCAGAAGAAGCAGTCGGCATAAAAGATTTTGCAATGCAGCTTTGGAAAAAAGGAGACTGTTCCCTATTTATTTCATCCGAAAAATTAAATGCAGTTGGGGCAGCTTTTGTAAATGCATCTATGGCAAGTGTATTCTTTAAAGATTATTGTCAATTACTAGAAAAGAATGATTTAGGAACAATGCTCTTTCCGGCGTTGCTAGCTGCAGCAGAAGATAGAGAAGTCAGTGGAAAGGAGTTTCTCACTTCTTTACTAATAAGTTATGAAATTGGATTGAGAGTAGAAAAATGTGCACATCAATTAAATATAGATAAAAAAATGGATAAGTATACATGGGGAGTTATTGGGACGGCAGCTGGTGTCGCAAGGGTTTTAAAGCTGGAGGGTAACTCAATTGAGCATGCATTAGGGTTAGCTGAACGGTATTCTTCCTATGCTCCAATGATTGATTCTGCAGATGGAGCATTATCAGACGAAGATCGAGTAAGCTGGGGAAGTATGACAGGAGTTAATTCTGCTTATTTAGCTGAGAAAGGAATTAGCAGCACTTCAACTTTACTTTCTTCGGGAAAAGAAGAGTCATTTATAAAAGGGTTGGGGGAGCATTATCACGTAGAAACGATTAATCAGAATACGCCATATATGACAGAGAGTGAACGTGAGAAAAAATTTTTACTTTTAACCGAGTCTGGAATAGGAAAAGAAAAAAGTAAACAATTGTTTGAAATGATTAACCAAATTGAACGTATACAAAATATTAGAACGTTAACATCTCTTATAAATAAAGATCTATTAAAACAAGTCGTATAAAACTACTATATATTAAAAAAGTGCGTCTAACCTCTACGTTTAGACGCACTTTTTATTATTCATTTATTTCTAATAATAAATCACCTGGTTGGATCGCATCCCCATTTGTTACGTAAATATCTTTAATCGTTCCTTCAATCGCCGCTTGTACTGTTGTTTCCATTTTCATCGCTTCAGTAATAGCTAAATGATCACCTTTTTTTACAATATCGCCTTTTTTAACTAATACGTTCAATACTGTCCCTGGCATTGAAGCTCCAATATGGTGAGGGTTATTTTTTTCTGCTTTAGGTTTAACTACAACTGATGTTTTAATATTCAAATCTTGGACTGTTACTTCACGTGGTTTCCCATTTAATTCAAAGTAAATAGTACGAGTTCCGTTAACTTGCGCTTCCCCAATCGAAATAAGTTTTACAAATAAAGTTTTTCCATGTTCAATTTCAATATTAATTTCTTCATCAACACTCATACCATAGAAAAATGTAAGTGTATCTAGAGGAGATAAATCTCCAAATTGGTCTTTTAATTGAGCATATTCTAAAAATACTTTTGGATAGAGTGCATATGAAAGGATTTCATGGTTTGTCACTTCACGATTTAAACTTTGAACAAGAGTATCCTCTATCTCTTTAAAGTTTATAGATTCTAATAACTCCCCGGGACGTACAGTAATTTCTTGTTTGCCCTTTAGGATAATATTTTGAAGTTTTTTTGGAAAGCCTTGATAGGGTTGACCTAAGTAACCCTGAAAAAACTCGACTACTGAATCTGGAAAGTCTAAATTGTAACCCTTTTCAAAGATATCATCTTCTGACAAATTATTTTGAACCATGTAAAGTGCCATATCACCAACGACTTTTGAAGATGGAGTTACTTTAACAATATCTCCAAATAAATCATTAACACGTCTGTACATTCGTTTTACATCTTCCCAGCGCTTTTCTAGACCTACTGCCTTGGCTTGCTGTTGTAAATTACTATATTGACCCCCAGGCATCTCATGCTCGTAAACCTCGGAGTGGGGAGTATTCATTCCGCTTTCAAAGGCTTCATAATATTTTCTAGTATCTTCCCAGTAAAAGGATAGCTGATCTAATTTATGAATATCAATGTTAGGACGGCGCTCTATATTTTGCAATGCATAGTATAATGAATTTGCACTAGGTTGCGAGGTTAATCCAGACATGGAACTAATAGCGACGTCTACAATATCTACCCCAGCCTCTATCGCTTTTGCATACGTAAAAATACCATTTCCGCTAGTATCGTGTGTATGGAGATGTATAGGAATATCTATTGCTTCCCTTAAAGTAGAGACCAATTCATAGGCAGCTTGTGGCTTTAATAGTCCGGCCATATCTTTAATACCAAGAATGTGGGCTCCTTGACTTTCTAACTCTTTAGCTAAATGTTTGTAATATTGTAGATCATATTTTTTTCGTGTGGGGTCTAAAATATCACCGGTATAACAAATCGTTGCTTCTGCTATTTTATTAGCATTTCTTACGGATTCAATGGCTAATTTCATGCCATCGACCCAATTTAAGCTATCAAATATTCGGAAAACATCAATACCAGATTCGGCCGATTGATAAACGAATTCTTTTATTAAGTTATCTGGATAGTTTTTATATCCAACTGCATTGGAAGCCCTTAATAACATTTGAAATAAAATGTTTGGTGATTTCTTTCTGAGCTTAATTAAACGTTCCCAAGGGTCTTCATTTAAAAACCGCATGGATACATCAAAAGTAGCTCCACCCCAAACTTCTAGCGAAAATAGGTTAGGTAACATTTTTGAAGTGGGTTCTATGATTTGTAATAAATCTTTCGTTCGAACTCTAGTAGCTAATAAAGATTGGTGAGCGTCTCGGAACGTAGTGTCTGTTAATAGAACGTTTTCTTGTTTTTTTATCCACTTTGCCAGTCCATCTGGACCGAACTGGTCTAATATTTGCCTGGTTCCATTTGGAATGGATTCGAAAGTATCTATTTTAGGAATTCGTTGGGATGGAAGGAGGGGTTTATCCTTTTTTCCAATGCCAGGAAATCCATTAACTGTTGTTGAGGCAATATAAGTTAACATCTTCGTACCACGATCTTTTCGAATAGGGAAATCAAATAATTCAGGAGTTGTATCAATAAAAGATGTGGTGTAACGGCCTGATAGAAACTTTTCATGTTTCACTACATTTTCTAAAAACGGTACATTTGTTTTTACCCCTCTTATTCTAAACTCTTTTAAATTTCGTTCCATTTTTATCGCAGCATGTTCGAACGTATTACCCCAAGTTGAAATTTTCACAAGCAAAGAGTCATAGTGCGGGGTAATGATAGAGCCTTGAAATCCATTACCAGCATCTAAACGAACCCCAAAACCTCCACTCGAGCGGTAGACGGTAATCTTCCCGGAATCTGGCATAAAGTTATTGGATGGATCTTCTGTTGTTACCCTTGATTGAATAGCAAATCCGTTCGTTTTTATATGTTCTTGTTTTGGGATGTTAATCGTATCACCATGTAAATTATGTCCTTCAGCAATCAATATTTGTGACTGAACAATATCAATCCCAGTAACCATTTCAGTAATGGTATGTTCTACTTGAATGCGAGGATTAACTTCGATAAAGTAAAAATGACCAGAAGGAGTAACTAGAAATTCAACGGTTCCAGCATTTAAGTATTGGACACTTTCTGATAAGTTAACAGCTGCATTGCAAATGTCTTCTCTTAATTGACGATCTATTGATATACAAGGTGCAACTTCTACAACTTTTTGGTGTCTTCTTTGTACAGAGCAATCTCGTTCGTAAAGGTGAACGATATTACCATATTGATCTGCAAGAATTTGAACTTCGATATGTTTAGGGTTTTCTATAAATTTCTCAACATAAACTTCATCGTTTCCAAATGCAGACTTAGCTTCAGACTTTGCCCGTTCGTATGCTTCTTTTAATTCGTTTTCAGTTCGAACAATTCGCATTCCTCTCCCGCCCCCACCAAGGGCTGCTTTAATAATAAGAGGATATCCATGTTGATTAGCAAAATCAAAAACCTCGTCAACACTTAAAACAGGGCCATTACTTCCAGGGATAACAGGAATATTTGCTAAAATAGCCTGTTCACGTGCTGCAACCTTATCACCAAACTTAGTTAAATGATCTTGTTTTGGACCTATAAAAATGATACCTTCCTCTTCACATCGTTTAGCAAATTCAATATTTTCAGATAAAAAACCATAACCTGGATGAATAGCATCAATCTCATTTTGTTTAGCAATTTCGATTATCCCTTCAATATCTAGATATGCATCAATTGGTTTTTTACCTTCACCAATGAGGTAAGCTTCATCAGCTTTATATCTATGGTATGCTCTAATATCTTCATTAGAGTAAACAGCCACTGTACGAATATTCAATTCGGTACAAGCTCTGAAAATACGGATAGCGATCTCGCCTCTGTTGGCAACTAAAACTTTTTTGATATTTTTCTGTCTATCCATTCGTAGCCTCCCAATTATATCTTTTTGTCAAATAGGGTATTGATATTTAAAAACATGAAAATATATTTAGAGTACTCAGATTTTTTATTGGATCTATAAAAAAAAATTATGCTATACTAAACATATCGTAATTATAAAATAATCTTAGTTATAAATTTGCCGAGGTGTATTTAAATGAAAAATCCTAAAAACAAGGAAATTCAGACAATAAGGATGATGGTTTATTTTATAGATGCAACGTCAGAAATTATTAAGAATGAAGGTATGGATAAAATCACTATTCGAAAAATAGCGGATTTAGCTGGATTTAATAGTGCAACAATCTACAATTACTTTGAAGAATTATCGCATTTAATTTTCTTTGCTTCTATGAGATACGTAAAAAAATATATTGATGCATTGCCTGAATACCTTGATTTAGCAACTAATCCATTAGAAAAGTATTTTAAAATATGGGAATGTTTCTGTAAGCATTCATTTGAAGACCCACAAATTTACTATGCTGTTTTTTCTTCGAATTTAGGGTGTCCTCCTGAAAAGTTATTAAAAGAATACTATGGTATGTTTCCAACAGATTTAGTTGAAGTACCAGAAAGCTTAAAAAACATGCTTAAAGAACCAAACTTGGCAAAACGAGACCGGATTGCACTCGACGAATGTGTTCAAAATGGTTATATAAAAGAAGAAGATGCAATTAGACTAAGTGAGATGCATTTTCTCATCTGGCAAGGAATGCTTAATATGATGTTAAATAAAAGGGTAGATTATTCGATTGAAGAAGCTACAAATATTACAATGAGTCATATTCGTCAAACGTTAAATATGAGCTAGTTAATATTTTAGGATTTAAATTACATCTTTTTTATTTTCTGTCATAACAGGTTCTTGTATATTGTAAGTAGGTTTTTGCGCGTGTTCTTTAATAAGCCCTTTTAATAATGCAAAACACATAACTGACATTACGATTGTAAATGGAAAGGCTGCTGCAATAGATGCGGACTGTAATGTATTAAGACTGCCACTTAGCAGTAAAACAATAGAAACTAGTGAAAGTATAAAACCCCATACTAACTTGATTTTTCGAGAAGGATTAAGGTTTCCTTTTGAACTAAAAATAGATAAAACAAATGTAGCTGAGTCGGCAGATGTTACAAAAAAAGTTACTACTAAAATTACAGCTAGTACACTAAGTATCGATCCAAGAGGGAAATATTGTAAAAATGCAAACAATGCTGAAGTTACGTCGTTAGTGGCTGCATCTGCCAATGCTGTATTTCCTAAATTATGAACGAGGTGTAGGCTAGTACCACCAAAGGTAGAAAACCATACGAAAGTTCCTGCTGTAGGGATAAATAAGACTCCTAAAATAAATTCTTTGATCGTTCTACCTTTGGATATTTTCGCAATAAAACTACCAACGAATGGAGCCCAAGCAATCCACCATGCCCAATAAAATAGAGTCCAGCCTGTAATCCATGAATTATCACCAAATGGTCGCATTCTTAAGCTCATAAATAGTAAATTGTCTAAATAGCTTCCTACCGTACTTGTAAATACTTTAAAAATCTGTGCAGTTGGACCAAGGATCATTAAAGTTAGCATTATACCTAAAGCAAGCAGTATATTGAAGTTTGATAGAATTTTCATTCCTTTGTTAATTCCTATAAAGGCAGAACCTGCAAAGATAACTGTAACGACACAAATAATGATGATTTGGCTATTAATCGTATTAGGAATATTAAATAGGAAATTAAGGCCCCCAGCAATTTGCATCGTTCCTAAGCCTAAAGAAGTTGCAATTCCAAAAACGGTTGCAAAAATAGCTAGAATATCAATGGTTTTTCCGATAGGCCCATGTATTCGTTCGCCGATAATTGGATAAAATGTTGAACTAATTAACCCTGGAAGCTTTTTTCGATATTGGAAAAATGCCAGACTTAATCCGATAATTGTATAAATAGCCCATGGGTGAAGTCCCCAATGAAAATACGTATAGGTCATTGCAGTATTAGCTGCATCAGTAGTGCCCCCTTCGCCATATGGTGGCGAAACATAATGGAATAATGGCTCTGCTACACCCCAAAATACAAGTCCAATCCCCATTCCTGCACTAAATAACATAGAGATCCAAGAGAGAGTTCCATAAGCTGGTCTGTCAGTATCTTCTCCTAAGCGCATCTTTCCGAACCGTGAGAATATTAAAATAGTAGCCATAAACAGAAAGCCAAGTGTTGCTATAAGGTAAAACCATCCAAAGTATTCAACTGTCGTTCCTAAGAAGAATTCAACCCACTTAGCTAACAATTCATTAAAAAACACACCGAAAATAACAAATATACTAGTGATCAAAAGCGAAATACATAAAACAGTATTATCTTTTAATTTTCCTATCATAATTTTCCTCCTCATATAGTAGATTTTTGCTTACATTTAAAATCAACCCTCCCTATCTTAGTAAGCGTTTTCAATTTAGGATATAACTATGTTCAATCAGGATTGTATCATAATCATGATTAAAAAACAATTCAGAATATTTTATAAATATTTTTGTGAAAAACATATTTACTTTTCCGAAAATTAAAATTATAATGTAATCAACATCGCAGAAATAATCATGATTATGAAAAAGAGGAGGGGAAACATGAAACTAGAAGTAGGTAATTTTTATGTGAACGATATTATCTTCGGAGATGTGACATCGTATAATAATGGGGTTTTAACCATTAATAAAGAAGAAGCTTTACAAGTAGTTTATGAAGATGATCGGATTACAAGTGCTGATCTAGTAATAGCGAAACCTGGTGATCCAATTCGTATTACACCAGTTAAAGAAGCGGTTGAACCGAGATGTAAAGTATCAGGTGGTGTCTTATTTCCAGGAGTAACCAATAAGCTTGTTCAAGCTGGAAATGGCCGAACTCATGTTTTAAAAGGAAGTTGCGTACTAGCGGTAGGAAAACATTGGGGTGGATTTCAGGATGGTTTAATAGATATGAGTGGTCCTGGTGCAAAACAAACTATGTTTTCTGAGTTACTTAATATTTGTTTAGTTGCAGATACGAATGAAGAGTTTGAGAGAAATGAACAACAGAAAAAAAATAAAGCAATTCGTTGGACGGCTATGCGATTGGCGGAGTATTTAGGGAACTGCGTAAAAGAAAAAGAGCCTGAAGAGATTGAGTTATATGAACATTTACCACTAGATCAAAGAAGTGAAGCAGAAAAACAACTACCGAGTGTTGTCTATGTTTTACAGTTACAATCGCAAATGCTTGAAAGCGGTTACAACGCACTGGTGTATGGATGGGATACGAATCGAATGGTTCCTACATACATGTCAGCTAATGAAATACTCGATGGAGCTATTATATCTGGAAGTTTTATGCCATCTTCATCAAAAATATCAACGTATCAACATGTAAATAATGCAGTACTCAAACGACTGATTAGTGAACATGGAAAAACCATCAACTTCTTGGGTGTAATTGTTTCAAACTTAAATGTTCAATTAGAAGAAAAGAAACGTTCAGCACTCTTTGTACGTCAATTAGCTAGTTCTTTAGGTGCTAGTGGAGCTATTATTTCAGAAGAAGGATACGGAAATCCAGATTCAGATTTTATTCTTGTATACAATGAGTTGGAAGATGCGGGAATTAAAGTTGTTGGTATTACAAATGAATGTACTGGTCGAGATGGAAAGTCACAGCCTCTCGTTGATTTATCTGATAAAGCTAATGCAATTGTATCAACTGGGAATGTTTCCCAATATATTAAACTTCAGCCAATGGAAATTGTCATTGGAGAACTTGAGGCATTAGCAAGAGATGGAAACTCAGGTGGCTGGGAAGGATCAGTAAAAGAAGATGGTTCTATTGAAATGGAAAATAACGGAATATTCTGTGCGGACTCTAGTTCAGGGAACCACTATAAAACTGTTGTTGAATATTAAAGGGGGGAATTAAATGAAGAAAGCCATTCATTACATTAATCAATTTTTTGGCCAAATAGGTGGCGAAGATAAAGCGGACTTCCAACCGGAAATCCGTGAAGGCACTATTGGTCCTGGGTTATTATTAAATTCTTTATTAGCACCAGATGCAGAGGTTACGCACACGATTATTTGTGGTGATAACTTTATGGGTTCAAATAAAGACGAAGCCATTGAAAGGATTTTATCGTTTTTAGAAGATAAAGAGTTTGATATTTTCATTGCTGGTCCAGCATTTATGGCAGGACGTTACGGCGTAGCTTGCGGTGAAATATGTAAAGCAGTAAAGGAAAAATACGGTGTTCAAGTTGTAACAAGTATGTATGTAGAAAATCCTGCAGTTGAAATGTTCCATAAAGAAATTTATATTTTCCCTGGTGGAAATAGTGCTGCAGCTATGCGTAAAGATGTTCCAAAGATGGCTTCCTTTGCGAAAAAGCTTTTGCAAGGAGAAGAATTGAAATCTGCAAATGAAGAAGGTTACTTCCCTCGTGGTGTGCGACTAGAAACATTTAAAGAACCAACAGATGTTGGGGCAGAGCGGGCCATCAATATGCTGTTAAGCAAACTTAATAATGAAGATTATAAGACAGAAATGCCTATGCCTGTAATTGAAAGAGTACAAATTGCTCCAGCCATTGAAGATTTAAGCACAGCGACAATTGCACTAGTAAATTCAGGTGGGATCGTTCCTGTAGGAAACCCTGATCGAATTCAATCTGCTTCTGCAACGAAATGGGGTAAATACAATATCGATGATTTGGAAGCATTAAAGGCAGGAGACTGGGAGACTATTCATGCGGGATTTGATCCAGCAGCAGCCAATTCAAATCCAAATCGAATCGTTCCTTTAGACGCATTACGGAGTTTAGAGAATGAAGGAAAGATTGGAAAAGTTCATGAGTACGTTTATTCCACTGTTGGTACAGGGACTACCCAAGCAGAGGCGAGCCGAATGGGTGCAGAAATTGCACAACAACTAAAAGATGCAAATGTTTCTGCTGTTATTCTAACATCCACCTGAGGGACTTGTACTCGTTGCGGTGCAACGATGACTAAAGAAATTGAGCGTGCAGATATCCCAATTGTACAAATGGCTAACTTAGTTTCCATTGCCGAAACGGTTGGGTCAAACCGTATAGTACCAACGATTTCAATCCCTTATCCATTAGGTGATCCAAATACACCTGAAGAAGATCAGTGGAAGTTAAGAAGACATCGTGTGGAAGTTGCATTAGAAGCATTAACGACAAATATTGAAACGAGTCAGATCTTTGAAGTAAAAATCTAAAGGAGGATGAACTTATGTTAGAAAACAAAAAATTATTTGTACTTGGGGAAAGAGATGGTGTACCAGCACCAGCCATTGAAGAATGTATTAAAGCAATAGGAGCAGAAGTCATTTATAAAGATACTCAATGCTTCGTTTGAACAGCGGCAGGCGCAATGGACCAGGTGGTCCAAGAAGAATTAAAGAAAGCTGCTGAGAAACATGGGAAAGAGAATGTAATCGTTCTTTTAGGGTCGCCAGATGAAGATAGTGCAGATATTTTTGCAGAAACAGTAACGGTCGGAGATCCAACATATGCTGGACCATTAGCTGGTGTAGCTCTAGGGTTAGCGGTGTATCACATTTTGGAAGATGAAATTAAACAAGAGATTCCTGAGGATATATACCAAGATCAAGTCGGATTAATGGAGCTTTCTCTTGATAAAGATAAAATCTGCAACGCAATGAAGCAGGCAAGAGAAAAATTTTTGATAGGAGGGTGATTTATGACTGCTGAAATAATATACGATGTAGTTATTGCTGGTGCAGGACCAGCTGGCATGACAGCAGCTGTTTATACATCACGTGCGCGGATGTCAACTTTGATGGTAGAAAAAGGTCTTCCGGGTGGACAAATGACAAAAACTGAAGATATAGAAAATTACCCTGGATTTGAAACTATTCTTGGCCCAGACTTATCCCAAAAAATGTTTGAACATTCAAAAAAGTTTGGTGCGGAATATGTTCGTGGAGAGATTCAACAAATAAAAGACGGTTACCCATTTAAAACGGTAATCGTAGACGGAAAAGAATATAAAACAAAATCAGTTATTCTTGCAACAGGTGCCGAACACCGTCACCTTGGCGTACCGGGTGAAAAGGAGTTATCCGGCTTTGGCGTTTCGTATTGTGCGGTTTGTGACGGGGCATTTTTTGCAGATCAAGAATTAGTTGTCGTTGGTGGTGGAGATTCGGCGGTAGAAGAAGCCATTTTTCTAACACGTTTTGCTTCGAAAGTTACAATTATTCACAGACGAGAAGAGTTACGTGCTCAAAAAATTATTCAAAAGCGAGCTTTTGATAATGAGAAGATCGAATTTGTTTGGAATCATACGGTAGAGGAAATTGTCGGAGACGGAATGGTCTCTGGAGTATTAATTAAAGATACAGTTACTGGTGAGATCACAGAGTTCCCGTGTAATGGAGTGTTTATATACATTGGAATGGATCCATTAACAGATTGTGTCAAGGATTTAGGGATAACAAATGAAAATGGCTATGTGTTGGTAGATGAGGATATGAAAACTAGCGTAAAAGGGATCTTTTCCTCAGGTGATGTGAATGAAAAGACCCTTCGTCAAGTCATTACAGCAACAGGTGATGGAAGTATTGCAGCTATATCTTCACAACATTATGTAGAAAATTTAGAAGAAGAACTTAAAGAAATGAATTTGGAGGTGTAATATGACGACTAAACCAGTAGTAAAAGGAGCATCATTTGTAATTACTCATACCCCTAGCCTAGTTCGTCATGGGTCTAAGCCAGTTCGCGAATTAGAAAAAGATGAAGCGTTATTAGATAAAATGTTAAGTCATTTAAGAAGCTTTGAAGATGCAGTGGCTTATCCTCCTAACCAAGTATTTATAGGAAATATGAGGCCTGAACTATTAAAAGAATATGAAAGACCTTGGACAAATACTAAGCTTGAAGGTGCAGAAAGAAATAGCCCTTGGGGTGAAATTCTACCAGAAGAAGAATTTTATGGTTGGTTGAAATTATCAGATAAGTATAACCTAATTTCCTTAGAAGAGAACTTTGTAGCTGAACAAGTTAAGGCTAAGTTGGAAAAGCATCCTTTAATTACTGAAGAAGATCTCCAAAGTATTGGAAATGGGGTAAATATTAGTGTAATAGAAGAAAAGTTAGCTAGTGGAAATGCTTTACCTCTACATGTGAATAAAGATCAGCTAATCGGTGTCATTGAAGCAGGCCATGATGAGGACAAATTCTTATCGGCACACATTCTGCTTGAAAATTTAGCCAATAAAGCCTCGGGTATAGTTGCGATGCGCCATTCTCTTAAATCATTTGATGTTGCACCTCATCAAATCGACTATGTCATTGGGTGCGATGAAGAAGCTGTTGGCGATCGCTATCAACGCGGCGGTGGTAACATGGCCAAATCAATAGCAGAACACGCAGGATGTATTAATGCTTCTGGTTCAGATGTAAAATCGTTTTGTTGTGCACCAGCACATGCGATTAGTATTGCTTCAGGTCTTGTCCAATCAGGTATTTATAACAATGTTTTAGTAATTGGTGGAGGATGTCTTGCAAAACTAGGAATGAAGTATGCAGGAAATATGTCTAAAGGTATGCCAATCACAGAAGATCAGATGGGAGCTATAGCGATCGTAATTGGAAAAGATGATGGTAAAAGCCCAAGAATTCGTACAGATGCATTTGGAAAGCATAATATTTCTGCCGGCTCATCGGCACAAGCAATCTACCAAGCTCTAGTTGTTCAACCGTTAGAAAAGCTAGGAAAGAAAATTACGGATATTGATAAATATGCAGTTGAACTCCATAATCCAGATGTAACTGAACCAAATGGTAATGGAAATGTTCCGAGAGCAAACTATCGTACATTGGCTGGAATGGCTGTACTAAAAAAAGAAATTGATCGAACTGAGATGGATCAATTTGAAGAAAAACATGGGATGTTAGGATTTTCTCCAACTCAAGGTCATATTGCATCAGCCATTCCGTTTATCGGTCACGCTAGGGAAATGATCATGAATGGTGAAATAGAAAATGCGATGTTTGTTGGTAAAGGAAGTTTATTCTTAGGGAAAATGACTACGCTTTCAGACGGTATGTCGTTCATTATTGAAAAAAATGAAGGGGTGGAGTAAATGATTGAAGTGAATAAAGAAAACTTTGAAGCAGAGGTTTTAAATTCAGAGAAGCCAGTAATTGTTGACTTTTGGGGGCCAAGCTGCCAACCTTGCTTAAAATTAATGCCTGATGTCGAAGCGTTAGCAGGGACATACAATGAAGAGGTTAAAATTGTAAAGCTAAATAGCACAGAAAATCGTAGAGTTTGTATTAACCATAGAGTAATGGGTTTACCGTCTTTTTTACTCTTTAAAGATGGAGCGGAAGTTAAAAGAATTTCAGGTGGGGAGCTTACAAAAGAAGACATTGAAAACTTAATTAAAGAAAATATTTAATAAACCTATTTTTAATGGATAACTAAATTTGAGGGAGGATGATTTTAATGAGTCTAAAGGGTAAAAAGGTGTTTGTTCTTGGGGAAAGAGACGGAGTTCCTGCTCCTGCTATTGAGGAATGTATTAAAGGAATAGGAGCAGAAGTTATTTATAAAGATACCCAATGCTTTGTTTGAACAGCAGCAGGTGCAATGGACCAGGTGGTCCAAGAAGAATTGAAGAAAGCTGCTGAGAAATATGGAAATGATAATGTAATCGTTATTTTAGGTTCACCAGATGAAGATAGTGCAGATATATTTGCTGAAACTGTAACTGTAGGAGATCCAACATATGCAGGACCATTAGCTGGGGTTGCTTTAGGGTTAGCAGTATATCATATCCTGGAAGATGAAATAAAACAAGAAATTCCTGAGGATATTTATCAAGATCAAGTTGGGTTAATGGAATTATCTTTAGATAAAGATCAAATATGTAATGCGATGAAAAAAGCGAGAGAAACATTTTTGAAGATTTAAATCATTGTTCTATTAAAAAAATAAAGCTTTACCTTCACAATGACGGGCAGTTATAAACTTACCTCATGTCTTATAGGGACAAAGAAGAGGTAAGGAAAACTGCCCGTTTAAAGCTACAATGAAAAAACATGACAACTTTCCTTAGTTGGTAAGATTCAGAGCAAGTTAATAGGGAGTTTTATATATAATAAAACATTTTATCAAATAAAATAATTAATAAGAAAAATGATGATTAATTGTAATGGGAAAATTTAATTAATAAAAAGGATAGAGGAAAAAGAGGGTTTTAATTTTAAAAAAAGATGGCGGGACTGTGTGGGAATCGAACCCACCGGAGACGGCACGCGCCTCCCAAAAGGTTTTGAAGACCTCGGGGGACACCAGTTCCCCATCCAACCCCAAAATTTCTTGAATTCTTTTTTAATTATAAACTATAAAATATGAATCTTTCAAGTGTACAAGTAAATATGTTTAAATAAATTTTTTCTTCATAGAGAGAGTTTTCAAAAACAAAAGGTGGGGTGAATGAGGTGACTGAGAAATTCTACACAATTGGAATGGCTGGACATATTGATCATGGAAAAACGGCGTTAACAAAAGCCTTAACAAATATAGATACCGATCGTTTAAAAGAAGAGAAAGAGAGAAGCATTTCCATCGAATTAGGATATGCCCCTTTAAGGCTAAATGAAGATACTGAAGTAACGATTATAGATGTGCCAGGGCACGAACGTTTTATTCGGCAAATGATAGCAGGCGTAGCTGGTATTGATATGGTCATGCTTATTGTTGCTGCTGATGAAGGTGTTATGCCCCAAACAAAAGAGCACATTGATATATTATCTTTTCTAGGTATTGAAATAGGCCTAATTGTAGTAACAAAAGTGGACCGTGTTAATGAGGACTTTATTGAATTAGTTAAAGAAGATATAACTTCCCATGTTAAAGGGACTTTCCTAGAGAATGCACCTTTTACTTTTGTGAATAACCTTACGAAGGCGGGTATTCCTATTTTAAAAGAAACAATCATGCAGCAATTAGTAGGAATACAAAGTCGAAGTAGATTTGCAAAAGGAGCGTTTCGCTTGCCCATTGATCAAGTGTTTTCTGTTCATGGTCAAGGAACAGTTGTAAGAGGAACAGCGTACGAGGGAACGGTTAAAGATGGCGACATTTTAGAAATCCTTCCACAAGGAGAAAGAGTAAGAGTTAGACAAATACAAGTAAATCGTCAACAAAAACGTATCGGTCATGCAGGACAAAGAATTGCATTAAACTTAAGCGGTATTACGAAAGAAATGGTTCATAGAGGGAATGTCTTAGTTACTGCTAATACTTTTTCTAGTACGCAAACAATAGATGTTGTACTAAACACTGTCAAAGATTTAAAAACTCCGTTAAAACAAAGAGCTATAGTAAAGGTACATATAGGTACAGCTGAGGTGCTAGGCAATATCGTGTTTTTTGATCGAAATCAGCTAGAGGAGCAAGATAAAATCTTGTGTCAAATACGTCTTAACGAGCCTGTGGTAACAAAAAGAGGAGACCATCTGATTATTCGCCGGCCATCACCAGCTGAATTAATAGGTGGTGGATGTGTCATTGATGCTTTTGGCAAGAAATATCGTTTTGGTTTAGAAACTGTTAAAATGTTAGCTCAAAAAAACGAAGGAGGTCCGGAAGATAGGATTATTAATAGTTTAACAGAGCAAAAGGTGCTGTCAGTAAATCAATTAGTCCAGCAAACTAATATAATATTAGATTCAGTAGTACAATGTATAGACGAAATGATAAACAGAAAATTAATTTTGGAAATAAAAAAAGGTCATTATATGACAATTGATTTATTCAAAAATATAATAAACTTTGTTCATGATGAGTTAGAGGAATATCATATAAACTACCCAATGAGAGAAGGAAAAAATAAAGCAGAAATAATCCAAACTATTAAATCTTTAATTCCCCAAAAATTTGCCGAGATCGTATTAGAGAAGTTAATTGCAGATCAGCATATACTAAAAAAAGAACAATTTCTTACCTTAAAGAGCTTTGAAGCTAACTATCCTATAAAATGGGGAAAGAGAATTGAAGGGTTACTGAAGAACATTGAGTGCCAGGGGATAGAAGTTGACCCATGGGATGATTTATTTGAGAAGGCTCAATTACCAAAAGAGATTTCTGAAGATTTAAAGTACTTCTTGCGGAGTAAAGGAGAAATTTACTTACTAGATGATAAGTATCCAATTCATAAAAAAACGTTTGAGCAATATGTAAATCAACTTTTTAATAAAACAGGAGATAGCTTTACACTGAAAGAAGCAAAAGACATAGTAAAAGTTTCTCGTAAATATATTGTTCCTTTTCTTGAATTACTCGACATATTTGGAGTCACCGTCAGAAATGACAATAGTAGGAAGTGGTCACTAAACTACCTAAAGAACAGTAAAATCATTTAATGTAAAGCATACGGTGACTTACTAAGTAGTGTTAAGTATCTAGATTTATTGTATTAGAAGGCTGACATTTAGTCAGCCTAATTTAGTGTAATTGTTAATGGGAATTCCCAAAGTTGATCTTGAAGACGATGTCGTTTGATTTTAAGTGTGAAAGGATCTGGAATATCGACAGCAAATTCATAGTGGGCAACGACAGAGTGATTAAATTGACTAGTTTCTGTAGAAGCAAAAATAGGGTATATTTCTTCTTCTGAATGAATTAATGTTGCTTCTAAGCCTTGGATATTGTGGACATCTTCTATATAGAGAGTTAATTTCTTTTTATCTGCTTCAACGCGGGCAATGTTTAAATCATTAACTATATCATTCTCTGTATTGTGTTCCAAGTTTTCGAATAAGAGCGTTTTCTTATAGTAAAGAGGTTTTGCAAAAAACATGACAGGTAAATAGCGACTATCTTCCTTCAACTCAGGCTTGAAGTATTGTCTAAAATAAATCGTTTTTTCAGGAAGCGGTTCACCGTTATCTTTTGTTGTTAAAACTTCAGTTTTAATACTTTCATATTCATTCCCTAAATTATCTTCTATTGTTTTTTGTAAGGCAAATGAAAAATGTTTATCATCGATTGGATAAGGTCCAAGTTGATCGATTTGAAAGGATAAATAAAATCCATTTTCATTATCCACTACAGCATTAGAATGTCCTTCATAGGTTACGGAAAGATGTTGGTTTTCAAATTGCGAAGGAGTGGCAGTGGACTTTGATGCTTTTGATACATTCCCTTGATTACACCCACTTAGAACTAAGCTTAGAATTATCATTACTATGATGGATTGGCCCCGGAGTTTCATAACACACCTCTTGGAATAAAGATAGTTCTATTCTATCATTTTCTAGTGATGTCGAATAGTGAAAAAAGCTTAGTAACTAAAAAGAGGCTGACATCGTCTGTCAACCTCTTTACACACACTTTAAACGAGTGCTTTCCCTTTTTTACCTTGTGGAACATCTGGAAGTTCATTAACAGAAATAACTTCATCTGTTTTCTTTGCTGGCTTATTCCAATACTGCTCGTTACCTGGAAGGTCATCAAACCAAGCAGCATCCTTTGGACAGTCGAGTACCATAAACTTACCGTATTCATTATCACGAGATTGGTGGTATTTTAAGTAAGCTTTTCCATTTTCAATCGCTAGAATTTCAATTTTACCTGATGTATGACTCATTGAAAGACGAACGCGCTTTCCTAAACCAGAAGTGCGTGCTTTTGCCCCTTCAACAATGTTATACACTTCTTCTAACGTTAGAACGAAATCTTTGTTACCTGCAACTGGTCTGTTAACAAAGAAATAGTATGGGGTTACTCCTGCCCAAGAAAGTTTATCAAGAAGGTCTCCTAAAACGACCGGATCATCATTAATGCCTCTTAATACAGGTGTTTGGTTAACGACAATCGCACCTGCCTCATGCAGTGCTTGGAAACCTTTTCTTGCTTCATCGGTAATTTCTACTGGATGGTTAATATGTGCCATAATGTAAATGCGTTTTTCTGGCGTTGAAAATTCACGAATTAAATTCAGTAATTCTTCATCTTCATAAATACGCATTGGATTAAATACAGGAAGTTTAGAGCCAATACGAATGATCTTAACGTGATCGATAGCACGTAAGCGTTCAAGGATATAACGCAGTTTTTTTGTAGCTAGAATTAACGGGTCTCCTCCTGTAAGAAGAACATTGTTAATTTCAGGTGTGTTGGCAATGTACTCTAGACCAGGATCTACATCAGACATCGCTTCTTTTACATCGTTACGGAATAAGCGTTTACGGAAACAGTAACGACAGTATGCTCCGCAAACTTCCGAACAGATAAGTAGTGCAGTCGTTTTATATTTGTGCTGACACCCAGGGACTGCATAATTCGTGTCTTCATCGGAAGCATCCCAGCGCCCATACTCTTCTAACTCATTTTCATTTGGTATGACTAATTTCCGTATAGGATCGTTCGGATTATCCCAATCAATTAAACTTAAATAATATTCATTTACTCTGAACACAAATTTATCTGTAATTTGTTTCAGTTTTTCTCGTTCTGCTTTTGGGATTTGCTCAAGTTTGTCAATGTTCATAATGTATTTTGGCTGAGCCACAACTATCAACCTCCAATATTCGTATTCTAGGCACATTATAACAAGGTTAGTAGAATAACGTCAAAAACGAAAGAAATAATTAGAAATTAAATAGAAAATGAAAGATTTAATTCATTGGTAACTTCTATTCAGTTCGAAATAAAGATTGACATTTATATATGAGAGGAAAATGAAAGAAGAAATTCACAAATTTGCAATACTATATATAGATCATAATAGCAATCTCATTTAAAGGGAAGTGTTGAAAAAAATAGGCTTAAATTAAAGCCTAATTATAGTGAATTTGTTCATTTTGAATTTTTTTATTCATAAAATATAAAAAACGAAATAAATTATTCATAATTTCAAAGGGATAGTGTATTATGAAGTATATATTTCATGTTGAAAGTAAAATGAAGTATAAATTAAATGGGGGAAAAAACCTTGGCTATTAGAAGAGTGGATAACCATCCGATCGTAACACTGTCAAATAAGACGAAAAAATCATATGAATTTTTTGAGCAGTCAAAAGATGTAATGCCAGGAGGGGTGACTGCCAATATTAAATATTTTGCTCCATATCCAATCGTTATGGAAAAAGCAAATGGTGCATATGTAACTGATATAGATGGAAATGTGTATATTGACTATTTACTATCATATGGAGCACTTATGTTAGGACATGGAGACAAAAGAATTAAAACAGCAATAATAGAGCAATTAGACAATGACGGAACAAGTCTTTTTGGAACCCCACATGGACTTGAGGTAAAAATGGGGCAGAAAATAAAAGAGCATTATCCAAGTATTGAATTATTGCGATACACAAATTCTGGAACTGAGGCAACGCAATTAGCATTAAGAATTGCAGCATCATATACAGGTAAGCATAAGATCGCAAAATTTGAAGGGCATTATCACGGTGGCTACGATCAAGTGTTGTTAAGTGTAAATCCTTCTCTAAAAGAAGCTGGGGACGTGAAGAAGCCTAATGCAGTTCCTGAATCGAAAGGAATGGATGAGTATCATCAACATAATACCATTATTCTCCCTTTTAATGATTATAAATCTTGTGAAGAAATATTACGGGCAAAGAAGGATGAAATTAGTGCAGTAGTATTAGAGCCAGCTCAAGGGGGATTTATTCCTGCTAAGAAAGAGTTTATTTACAAGCTAAGAGAGCTGACAGAGCAATTAGATATCGTTCTCATTTTTGATGAAGTTAAAACAGGATATCGATTAGCATTAGGTGGCGCACAACAGCTTTATAATGTTAAACCAGATTTGACTACTCTAGGAAAAGTAATTGGTGGGGGATATCCAATCGGTATTGTTGGTGGAAAAAGAGAGATTATGATGGAGAGTGCTCCATCATCAGCATCAGACGTCTTTGACTCAAGTCAGAGTAAAAGTTCTTCAGCAAAAGAAGTATTATTCCATAGTGGAACTTACAATGGTCACCCTACGATCCTAGCAGCAGGACTAAGAACAATCGAACTACTAGAAACAGAATTGGACCGCGTCATCGCAACCACTGAAGAATTAAAAAAACGACTCGAAGCCTTATTCAAAGCCTATAAAATACCGATGAAAGCGGTTGGCGCCGGTTCTATATTTAGTGTAGTATTGACTAAGAAAGATAAAATATTAAATTATCGAGACCTTCAAAAAACAGATTTGACGACGAGAAAGGAAATCGATTTTCATCTGTTGACAGAAGGGATCTATACTAAGCCTTTGAATCGTTATAGCTTATCAACAGCTCATACAATGAAGGAAGTAAAGATGACCATTTCAGCATATGAAAAAGTACTTAAAAAAATGTTCGAAGGACCACGATATTAAAAGGGATGAGGTTTTATGCTTCAAAACGATGTATATCAAAGGATTGTCGACAACCTAGATAAAATGAGCAAGTCACAGAAAAAAATAGCTAATTATATTATTAATAACACTGAAACGGCTCCTTTTCTAACCGCCTCAAAGCTTGCAAAAAACGTAGGTGTTGGCGAGGCAACCGTCATTCGCTTTGCGGTGTTTATTAACTATAAAGGTTATCCAGATCTCCAGCGGCATTTACAAGAAGCATTAAAGCGAAAATGGACATCAGCAGAAGTATTTATGAAAACGACGGATGAAGAAGATTCACCTGAAAACTCTTTAAAAGAGATATTGTCTGATGATATTCAAAATCTAAAAAATACACTCCATCAAATCAGTCCTGAAGCCTTTGAACAAGCTGTGAAAGAAATAACGAGAGCTAAACGAATTTACATTATTGCCTACCGCAGTGCAACGAGTTTAGGAATGTTTTTACAATTTTATTTAGATCTTATTTTACAAAATACCGAAATGTTAAATCAGGCCGATGGAATGAGTGAACATTTATTAGATATAGAAAAAGATGATCTCGTGATTGGCTTTGGCTTTGCTCGTTATACAAAACGTACCGTAGAAGCATTAAAATACGTTAAGCAAAGTGGAGCAAAAACCATTGTGATCACGGATCATCTGATGTCTCCTCTCGTACCTTATGGTGATATAACGCTAATCTCTTCCACAGAAATTAATTCTTTTATTGACTCGTTTGCTGCTCCATTTAGTGTTATTAGTGCATTAATTACTGCTGTGACACGCTCGGAACATGTGAAAGTAGAAAAGCGTTTAAATCAACTTGAAGAGTTATGGGAGAACTTTGATGTGTTCTATGAAGAATAATTGAATTAGGAACAGATAAAAACGTCGCTATTTTTGCCCCTTATGGCATAGACAGCGACGTAATTTATGATATGAATATTCACTGAGTATTGGTCACTAACTGTTTTTTACGCATGGATTGAACGACACTAATTATAATTAACAAACCTGCTCCACTTAGTGAAATGAGTGCATTTCCTGGGTAGATAAGCATAATTCCTGAAATAAAAAGAATGATTCTTTCATACAATTTAGGATTAGTAATATAGTAATTCATCATTCCTGCACTGATTGCCATCATGCCGACAAATGCGGTGATTAGCGGTATGATTAAAGTTGTGAATGTAGCGTCTTGTAAGACAAGTACAGGGTTATAAACGAAGGCATAAGGAATTATAAATGCAGCTATGGCTAGCTTTAGAGCATTTATCCCTGCTTTCATTGGGTTTGCCCCGGCAATACCTGCCCCAGCATAAGCGGCTAAACAGACAGGCGGTGTAATGTCAGCAACTATTCCGAAATAGAAGACAAACATGTGAGCCGCGATATCTGGTACCCCAAACATAATAAGAGCGGGTGCAGCCATCGATGCTGTAACTACATAGTTTGCTGTGGTAGGTAATCCCATGCCTAGTAAAATACATGCTAACATTGTAAAGAATAAAAGTAAGAAAAATGATCCACTGGCAAGATCTAATATTCCACCAGCAATTTTACCGCCAAGTCCAGTCATTGTAACAATACCAACAACGATTCCTGCACTAGCACAAGCGGCAATAACAGGGAGAGCCACTCTTGCACCTTGTTCTAAAATGTATAAAATCTTCCAAAAGCCAAGCCGTGTATCTTTACGGAAAAAGCTGACGACAAAAGCGGTAGCGATCCCTGCAAGTCCCGCAAATGTTGGTGTATAGCCAGCCAATAAGAAACCGATTATGGCAACGAGTGGCAGGATTAAGTCGATTTGTTTTAATAAACCTTTAAAGGATGGAAGTTTATCTTTTGATAATCCTAATATATTGTGCTTTTTAGCTTCAAAGTGAACACCCATCATAACACCAGAGAAATATAATAGAGCTGGAATGATTGCAATAATAATAATCTGACTATATGGAGTTCCAGTATATTCTGCCATAATGAAAGCTGCTGCCCCCATAATTGGCGGCATAATTTGTCCTCCAGTTGAAGCACTCGCTTCTGATGCTGCGGCAAACTCTGGTCTGAAGCCAGCTCGTTTCATCATGGGTATCGTAAATGACCCAGAGGCAACTGTATTAGCAACACTACTTCCAGTCACCATTCCTTGCAGCGCACTTGCTGTAACGGCAGCTTTTCCGGTACCTCCCGTAAATCTTCCTGTTGCTCCAAAGGCTAAGTCATTAAAAAATTTACCGATACCCGTATGGACAAGCATGACACCAAAAAACAAAAATAAATAGATGTACGTCGATGAAATTTGTATAGGTGTACCAAAAATAGCGCTTGAACTAAAATACATTCTTACGGATAATACAGACCAGTCAAACCCTGCGTGCCCAAAGTGAGGGATCCCTTTTCCCCATATACCATAAGCTAATGCTGTGGCAGCAATAATAACAATCGGTAAACCAACAGCACGTCTAGTTGCTTCAAGTAGTAAAATAATACCGAGTGTAGCTATGATAATATCCATTGTTTCAAAACCGAAGACAATCGCCCGATTTGTTAAACGTTCATAATGAAACACGACATAAAAATTGACATATAGTGTTGTGAACGCGAGGATAACGTCGTACCATGCTATACCTGGCTTTTGGATTAACGTTCGTTTAGCAGGATAAAGAAGAAAAATAAGTGATAGGCCAGCACCTAGATGAATGGCACCCTGGATAAGGGAACGGTAGGGGCCGACAAATGCAGTATACAAATGAAAGAATGTAAGTGTAATGGCAATAACAGCTACGATCCATCCCCATTTTCCAAGCGCTTGCCTGTAAGCTTGTTCTTTATCAAACTTTGCTAATATCTCTTTCTCTAGCTTTTGATTGTTATTCTCTTCCAAAGAGGTCACCACCACATAAATAATGTTAAAAAAGTGAAGATAATAGCTTTAAGGACCAGACAGAGTATGCCCGGTCCTTCTGAGCAAAATGATGATTATTTTAACCCAGCTTCTTCAAAGTAACGGTCGGCACCAGGATGAAGTGGTAAACCTTCTGCTCCAGATAATGCGTTCTCTTTTGTTAGATGTCTACCTTGGTCATGTGTGATATTTCCAGAATTTTCAAATAATGCTTTTGTAATTTCGTAACCTAGCTCTTCACTAATTTGCGAAGTAGAGCCAACTAGCACTGCGTATGCTGTAACGGTTTGTACTGGCTCTGATAAGAATTCATATGCATCTGCTGGGATTTCATATCCCATATAACCGCTTGCTTCTTCAATTTGCGCTAATTGTTCATCGTCAATAGATAAAAGTTTGACATTACGTTGTAAGGCTAATTCTGTTACACTTCCTGCAGGTAAACCTAATAGACCGAATGATGCATCAATTTGACCATTTTGTAAACGATCCTTTGCATCACCAAAGCCCTCTTCAAAAGATTCATAGTCGCCATCTTCTATACCATAAGCAGCAAGAATGGCTTTTGCAGCAGCTTGCGTACCACTACCAGGTGGTCCAATTGCCACACGCTTTCCTTCTAAGTCGGCAATCGATTCTATCCCTGTTCCATCCACAGTAATAATTTGCATGACTTCAGGGTATATGTGACCCATAAAACCGAAATTTTCTACACTCATGCCATCGAATTCACCTTCACCTTTTAAAGCGTCAAGTGCTGGTAGATGTACAGTCATTCCTAGTTGAATTTCACCTCGAGCGATACGTGCTAGATTATCAACACTAGCCCCAGTTTCAATTGCACTTACATTAAATCCTTCATGTTCAACATTAGCATTTAACACAGTTGCAATTTCAGTACCTAACGGATAGTATGTCCCACCAGTACTCCCTGTTCCTAGTTGTAGGTCTGTTTTAAAATCTTCGGCAACTTCTGGTGCGTCGCCACCTTCTGCAGCTCCCTCTTCAGGGGCTTCATTCGCTCCACAACCTACAACGATAAACATGGCTGAAACGATTGATACAAAGAGAAGTAATAATTTTTTCTTTTCCATAAATAAAATTTCCCCCTTTTTCATTTTTTTGGAAAAAAACCCAATTATACTATATTAAATAGGCAGTATTCTGTCAAATCTATTAAACAATTACCAAATTAAGTGTCTAAAAAAGAATAGTTCAAAAGAGAAAGGGAGATACAGATATAAAAAAACCGGTAGTGACTTCACTACCGGTTTTTAGTATTTATTATTCATTAAATTTTTCTATTTTGTTAATATCCATAGCTTCAATTGGGACATTCGTATCGATATGACCAAATAACATATCTTGAACTTCACCATCAACTAAAATCAATGTTTTGTTAAAACCGAATTGCTTCATGGTTAGAGCAACTTGTTGAAGAAGCATTTCCTCAGCCCCAGAACCTACATTTGCATCTAGTAATTCTTTTGAAAATGAAACGTGTGCAATTCCATTTTCTTCTTCGACATACTGAACCTTGACATTAGTTGGGATTAAAGAAATTAAATGGTCATTGCTTGGCCCTGCAACCCAAGCCTCTAACGTCTTAATAAAAACGTCTTCTTTTTCAGCTTCAATGGTTGTCTCTATTTTGTACATTTCCATAACTTCATTATCAGAAAAAAATAACTCTACAGGATGAACTGTTGCTTCGCTAGTTACTTCTTGATTTTCGTCATCATCAGTAGTAGGTTCAGTCATTTCCTCAGGTTGTTCGCTGTCTTCAATTAACTCTTCATTATGATCTGAATCAATTCCACTACCATTTTCTTCAGGTTCAATAGGTCCTTCTCCTTGCCCGCAAGCTGCTAAAATGAGCGCAGTTATAACTGATACAAAAAACAGTTGTAATGATTTTTTCATTCTGATCCCCCTAAAAGTAAGAAGTAGGTTTGTTTTACACTCTCTTTACCTACTCCCGTAAGTCGACTTTAAAGAATAGAAAATAAGCCAATTTTTTTCTATTGTACAGTATAGGGGACAAAATTCAATCCTTTTTTACTATTCAAAATCATAGTAGAGAAGAAACGAGTTGCTTTCTTACTCCAAAATAATGATATAATGATTGTGTTAGCATAATTTTACATATGGGGTGAGAAAATGCCTCGAGGCAAATTTTTTTATTTTTGTTATGGAGTTATCCTCGTTTTTTTAATTATTTTATTAGGTACAAAAGTGCAATTTATTTTTAAACCAATTGTTGTTCTAGTACAAACATTGTTTGCACCTATTATTATTGCTGGGGTTTTATATTATTTATCTCGACCGTTTGTTAACCTGCTTTCCAGGTGGATGCCAAGAGGAATATCGATATTGATTTTATATTTAAGTGCTATTTCAATTGTAACAATATTGATCTTATTAATTGGTCCAGAATTACAACGTCAGTTTAACAGCTTAATTAAAGCAATGCCGGTTTTCATTAACGAAATACGCGATCTTCTCATTCAATTACAGGAGAATGAATGGGTGGCAAGATTTCAACAAAATGAAAACTATACCATTGAAGAATTAACGTCTAGGTTTGCTGAATATTTAAATGAAATTGTTTCTGCTATTGGAACAAATATTGCAGCTTTTATTGGTTTCATTACAAATATTGTAATCATCATGATTATTATTCCTTTCGTATTGTTCTATATGTTGAAAGAAGGTGAAAAAGCACCTCAACAAGTACTTCGTTTTTTACCTGAGAAACAGCAACAAGATGGTCGACATATTTTAGGAGATATGGATACTGCTCTTAGTTCTTATATTCAAGGTCAAATTATTGTAAGTGTTTGTGTTGGAGTGATGTGTTACATCGGATTTCTTATAATTGGGCTTGATTATCCACTTGTTTTAGCATTAGTAGCGATGTTTACCAATGTCATTCCTTTCGTTGGCCCTTGGATTGGGACGATCCCAAGTGTAATTGTAGGGTTATTGCATTCTCCACTAATGGTTTTGCTTGTGATCATTGTCGTCGTTATTGTTCAACAAGTGGAAAGTAACTTAATTTCTCCACAAGTTATGGGAAGGAAGCTAGCTATTCATCCATTAACGATTATATTACTCCTTTTAGTAGCTGGTCGTTTTGCTGGGCTTCTAGGGTTAATATTAGCAGTTCCGACCTATGCTGTCGGGAAAGTAATTGTTAGTCATACTTATCGATTATGGAAGCTAAAGAGGTATCCAATTGAGTAACGTGATGTTAAATGATAAAATGATTTAATCTTAACGGTGAGGTGTTACAAATGTCTTTTGAAGTTGATGGAATTAAACAGGTAGAGTTTGAAGAGTTACAAAGCATAGTAAAAGCAGGAAAAGCGGAGCCTATCGTAATTGACGTACGTGAACCTGAAGAATATGTAGAAGGACACATTAATAAAATTCCACTTATTCCTATGCATAATTTACCTGCGCTAATTGACGATTTCGATAAGGATAAAGAGTATATTTTCGTTTGTCGAAGTGGTAACCGAAGTCAAAATGTAGCGTTGTTTTTTAAAGATTGTGGTTTTGAGAAAGTATGCAATTATTCGGGTGGAATGCTAGCTTGGGAAGGTGAACTAGCAACAGGAATGGAAAACGTAATCTCTGATGTGAAAGAATTATATAAATAATTTAAAGTAAAAGATGCAAGGGTCATAATGTCGCTTGCATCTTTTTTGATAAGACAAGAAAGTATAACTTTTCAGAGGATGTCTAGCTACAGCGCCCAGCGTCTAGTGGACTTCGCTCCCCCTCCTTACGATAAGTCAACATCGCCTCGTTAGCACTCGCCGTGTATCCTTTATCTCATACGGTGGGGCGCAAGGATATACGCCGCTAAACGGGCGCTTGCGCTTTTCTTATAACATGTGGCTTATAAATGATCTGTCTTTTTTGAATATTGGTTTTTACCAAGTTCAGCATTTTTCTCACGTAAACGATTTTTCTCCTGAAGTTTTGCATTGTTATCTCTTTTCTTCTTATCGTCATCTTTTGTTACAGGCACTTCAATCCCTCCCTCATGGTTGTTCTCTTTTTATTGTGTCCACGTCTCTTTAAATCATCCGACATGATCAGCTCTTTTTATTACTATTTTTTTACGGAATAAGATAAAATGTAGCTATCAATAATGGTATGTGGAGATATGTGTGTTCTCAATAGTTCAAGTGATGTCACTTTTATTAGTGACCCTTTAGCAGATCATAAAGTTTCAAGGGAAGGAATATTAGCTGTCGTTGATTGGCTTAATAGTCAACTCATTTGCAGGGAACAAAAAGCTCACTAATGGACAGTGAGCTTTCTCTATGATGAGGTGTTTAATATAGACAGTAAACGTTAAAACTACAATTAGAATTATGGAGCAGGTGAATGAATGGAAGTTGTTAAAAAGTTATTTATTATAATTATAGGTGCTTTACTTATAGCGATTGGCTTAAATGTTTTTTTAATTCCAGCGAATGTATTTGCTAGTGGATTTACAGGGGTAGCTCAGCTCATTGCAACCGTCATCCCTTTATCAACAGGGATTCTCTTATTCCTATTGAATATTCCAGTTGCTATATTAGGTTGGTTAAAAATTGGAAAATCATTTACACTTTTTAGTTTTATAAATGTAATCCTCACCACATTTTTTCTTGAAATCACCCCAGTGATTGAGATTTCTTCTGATCTCCTTTTAAATGCAGTATTTGGAGGAGTGATCCTAGCTATTGGTGCTGGGATTACATTGAAATGGGGGGCTTCTTCTGGAGGATTAGACATTATTGCTCTCATATTGTCACGTAAGAGTGATCGTCCAGTAGGCATTTATTTTTTCTTATTGAATGCACTTATTGTCATTACTTCTGGTCTTTTATTTGATTGGGAACGAGCTCTTTATACCCTTGTAACACTATATGTAAGCTCAAGGGTCATTGATGCGATATATACGAGACATGTTAAATTAACTGCTTTTATTATTACTAAAAATGCGGATAAACTGAGAGAAGCTATACATAATCGAATGACGAGAGGAATTACTCGCCTACCTGCAAAAGGAGGTTACTCTCAAGAAGAAAAAGAGATGTTAATGATCGTAATCACTAGATATGAGCTCTATGAACTTAAGAAAGTCATCCAAGAAGTTGATCCTAGTGCATTTACGAATATTGTTGAGACTGCTGGTATATTTGGCTTATTTAGAAAAGAAGGTTAGAAAGGAAGGTATATTCGTGAATAAAATACTATTCATAACAGTAATGGTTATTTTAGCATTAGTAGGATGTGGGACATCTGATGAAGTAACAGAAAATAGTGATGCAGAGAAAAAGCAAGGGGGAGAAGAAGTGAGTACACTCGTGACATCGTTAAAAGTAGATAAGGAAGCAGACAAGCTTTCATTTACATTATCTCTTACAAATAAAGGGGAAGATGAGGTGGTTATAGAATTTCCTACAGGTCAGCTCTTTGATTTTATCGTTGTAACTGAAAAAAATGAGGTTGTTTACAAATATTCAGAAGGTATGATGTTTACCCAGGCTATCGTTGAAAAAACTTTAAATCCTAACGAAACGATGACGTTTACGGATGAGTGGGACTTAATGATTGAAGGAGAAAGAATCCCTGCGGGCAAATACAAAGTAATTGGTGAACTGCCAATTATGACAGTAAATGGTAATGAAGCATTTAGAGAACAATTTCTTGTTGAAGAAAATCTTGTAATAGAATAATGCGATTTAGAATGTTTTTATCATAGAAAATTTTTTAAGCCCGTGAAGAGAAAAACAGTTCTCGGTACACGGGCTTTATAAGCGTTTTTTAGAAGATAGGAAGATAACTTTTCAGATGATGTCTAGCTACAGCGCCCAGCGTCTAGTGGACTTCGCTCCCCCTCCTTACGATAAGTCAACATCGCCTCACTACCGAACACCCGAGTTTCCTTTATCTCCTGCGGTTCAGTCCAGTCCGTACGTCGCTAAACGGGCACTTCCGCTTTTCTTATAACCTTTATGATGGTTCCCATTCTTTTTTAGCGGCATCTTGAATAGCTTCCAACAATTGCTGCCACTCTTTACCAAGCTCTTCTGTATCGTTTATATGTTCTTTTTTTTGTGGTAATGCTCCGTTCCCTCTCCAAAATTCAATGAACTGAATCGGTACACTGTTTTTCATTTTTGATCACTCCATTCTAGTAGTGATTTTAATTCATCGGTTGTTAGTTCAGAGACACTTTTTTCATTCAGAGATAAAATGTCATCTGATAGTGACTGTTTTTTTATGAGGAGTCGATCTATTTTTTCTTCAATCGTTCCTTTAGAAACCAGTTTATGGACTGTTACCTTTTCCGTTTGTCCGATCCGATAGGCACGATCTGTTGCCTGATTTTCGACAGCCGGATTCCACCAGCGGTCATAATGAATCACATGATTTGCAGCAGTTAAGTTCAAGCCGACTCCACCAGCACGTAACGATAAAATGAAAATAGGTGTACTTGCATCTTCTTTAAACTTATTGATGACTTCATCTCGCTCATGACGTGCTAAACCTCCATGAAGAAAGGGAACGTCAACCTTGAAATACTCAGAAAGACCGAGCTGTAATAACTGACCCATTTCTTTATATTGCGTAAAGATTAATAATTTTTCCTCATTATCAATGATTTGTTCAACAAGAGTAAATAATAAATCCCATTTTTCAGAACGATGATGTAGCCCCCCACGATCCTTTAAAAATTGCGAAGGGTGATTACAAATTTGTTTAAGTTTTGTAATACTACTTAAAATGGTTGCTCGTCTTTCAATCGAATTTTTTTCATCGATAGAAGCTAATAATTCATTTACGACAGCCTGATAAAGTGATGCCTGTTCAGCTGTTAAACCGACGACATATGTTTGCTCGGTTTTGTCTGGTAACTGAAGCTCTAATGCTTTATCGGATTTTTTTCTTCTTAACAAGAAAGGTGAAATAAGTATACGTAATTGTTGCAGCTTTTTCTCGTTCGGATGACTTCCTTCTATCTCTTTTACAAACGCACGTTGAAATTGTTGGTATTGTCCTAAATAACGATCATTTAACATATCCATAATCGACCAAAGTTCCTTTAATCGGTTTTCAATAGGTGTACCTGTCAATGCGATCCGGTGAGAAGCGCTAATCAATTTAATTGCCTTTCGTTGTTTCGTTTCAACATTTTTGATTTGCTGTGCTTCATCAAGAATCAGTCCGTTCCACACCGTATTTGAAAAGATAAGTTCATCACGAAAAGCGAGAGCGTAAGATGTAATAACAATATCATATGGCCAGTCTCTATCACCTGCATCGGCTAATCGTTCAACACCATGATGGACAAATACAGATAAGTGTGGCGCAAATCGCTGCAACTCTTCTTGCCAATTGCCAATGAGTGAAGTTGGACAAATAATCAGAAATGGAGTTGTACGTGTTCCTGTCTGACTTTCTATTACGGCGAGCATATAGGCAATCGTTTGGATCGATTTCCCTAACCCCATATCATCTGCTAAACAAGCTCCAAACCCAACTCTTCGCATATGAAATAACCAGGATACTCCTTCAATTTGATAAGGCCTTAATTCTCCTTTTAATGAAGCTGGTGGTGTAATTGACGCTATTTCTTTATTTAATGTCGCTTCAATAGCACTTAATAGTTTTTCGTCCCATTGGATGGATACGTCGAGCCCGTCACTTTCTTTAATATCGTCTAATAAATAGGTTTTCCACGTATCAAGAAGGGACGTCTGCTGCTCTTTTTTTTGGTTCAAATATTTTGTTAAGTGTTTGGCTTCATTTGGGTCCCAATATAGCCATTTTCCATTCCATTTAATAAAAGGAGTTTTCAAATTAACAAGCTTTGTAAACTGTTCGTGCGTTAATTTTTCACCATTTAGTACAATTTCAAAGTTAAATTCACTTATCGTTTGCCAATTGAACATCGATTCGCTATCACTTGAACTCTCAGCAGATTGATCAGTGACCTGAATATTAGCTTGAAAGTGATTTGGTCGCTTTTTTAACCAGTTCGGAACGACAACGCCAATTCCTAAACGACGAAGGTGCTCAAAATGATAGGTCAAAAGATCATAAACTACCTCCTTCGTAACAAGTGATATGGGACGTGTTATCGATAAAGAAGATAGTTCTGGTATGAGTTGAATGATTTCTGCAATATCTTCTTTAAGTCGAGTAACCGGGTTTACCCTCCATGGATGGTGACCTCTATGTAAATCCTCAAGTGAAACAATAATCGATGGGTCATTCCGGTCTTGTAAAAAGAGCAATATTTTCCATTCATCTTCATTTTGATTTGGTTCTTCAATTGCAATTGTTGTTTGAAAAGGTACAGCTGGAATGGCACCAAGTTCTTCGAGAAAAAGTTTATCGTCTGCTTCTTGGTCAGGTATATCATTTAGCAAATAATATTTGGAATGATGGAGTTCTTCAAATGCTTTTTGTACTTCCATATCTTTAGCAATTAAATATTGAACAAATTGACTGCAAATCTCACTTGCCATTTTTCTAAACGAATAGTTCTCTCGCTCATCATTGGAAATATGATGCAATCTGGGTTCAATGAATGAAAATGAAACTTTCGGTAATGTTTCTTCCCAGTCGGTCCAATTCCATTTCGCTAATTCCCAAGCTCCAGAGGAGGTGAGTATAAGATTTCCGTTTTTAATTTCCGTTTGAATCGTTGAAAAAATGGTTAACCAGTAGTTAAAATCATAAGCCAGCTTTATTTTGGGAAGCTGATTCCAGCGTTTCATACTCTCTATATATTTAGGCAATTCTTTTTTTTGTATGACAATACCTTCTAATGGGAACACAAATTCAGTTGATGTTGTGTTCGCTTGGTAAACGAGAGTTTCACCTACTTCACTATAAAACATTCGTTCTTGTATAGGTGCAATTAATGATGCTTTTTTCGTTTGGACAAATGTTCCATAAAACGAATTAGCGTCATCTTGAAAGAGAGTCAGCTTTAATTCGAATGGTGAATATAAAAATGGATATTGAAAGTTTAAGTAGTCTTTATACTTCTTATGTTGTTTTTGTTCACCCCAAATAAAGAAGTAATCTCCTAACCATCCACCATGTATGAGGACGTGATTTGGATTATAGTTACTCATCGATCGTTTTCATCTCCTGGATTAATGCACGATATGTTTTATAGGTTTGATTAAACATCGAAATGAATTCATAAAAACGCTCAAGTTGGTTTGTTCTTTCATATAAAAGCTTTAACTTCTTCATGAATTGAACAGCATCGGAATAGTGTGAGCGCATTTTTTTTTCGACTAAGCGAACGATAAACTGATGATAGATAGGAATTGTTCGTTCAGGCAGCTGTTTTTCTAATTGTTCTAACAGCTGTTGCTTTTCATCGCTCAGTTGAAAAGGATGAGGCTCTTCGTTTAAAAAATAATAGATAGCCTCTTCCCATTTTTGTTCGTATAAAATAATTTCAATATATAGCTTTTGTATGGTTGGGTATGAGAGTTGTTCTCCAAGATTCTCTTTTACTTTTTTAAATAGTAGGCTTCGGTCCTTACCTTCTATAGACTTCGACAATTTTATATAAGATTGTAGTGTAGGACGATTGAGCCACTTTGCTAGGTGGTTTGTGAAATCAAAAGAATTTTTTTTATCCTTTAGTAATGAATTATAAAAATATTGTAGGTTTCCGAGATGGCCATTCCAACTAGCTGTAAAAAGTTCAAACCAACTTTGCATCGTATCCCACTCCTGGCGGTTGTACAGCAATGTAAAGTGATAGTATAAATCGTTAGCAGTTATCCGTTGTTTATGTAGTTTTAAATAAGTCAGAGAACCAACGCCATCTAGGCAAATTAATGCTAACAGGCTAGTAATGATAGATAGCTGAAACGGACGGTCATGATCCTGATGTAGTTGTTGAAAATAACGATAATACGGTTCAATCCATTCTTCATTTTCATTTAGAATAAACCATTTCGAAAGGAAGTGATACCAAACAGATTTTTCTATAGTTAAATATCGTAAGAATAAAAGAATAAGTGATTCTGTAATAGCGTGCTTTTCCTTAAGTTCTAGCCTAGCATTATCCTCATCTAATAGGATGATGACGTACTCACAAAGCGTGGTTAAGAAAAGGTCGAAACGTCGTTCGAAAGATGCATAAGTTGTAAATTTTATCCCGAGTGACAAAAGACCGTTCATCATCATCAATGATTTATCGACTATAGCTATTAGATCCCCGTCTAAATCTTTTATGAGTTTTTCAAACGATTCCTTAACTAGCTCTGTAATTTCAACATCTTTTAAGTAGGTTGAAGCAGAAAGTTTTTTATATAACTCAAGAATATCTCCCTCAAGATTATCCAATTCAGAATGATCGTATTGTTTTAGATTAAGCATTAATATCAACCCTTTACCCTTAACTCCTATCTAATAGGATAGTCAAAATGACATTATTATATCAATAGTAACAAAAAAGCTTGTTAGATGCGTAAAATTTAAGAAGGAATTAAACGAACTTTAAAGAATGAAAAAGATATATAAAATTTTTAGACGAATATAAGGGAGAGTGTGTAATGAGTATTCGAAATAAGAAGCACATTGAACAATTACTAAAAACATTTTGTGATTGGTCAGAATATGATTCAACGCAATTAAAAAACTACTTTGTTTTTGATGATAAGGAACGAGGTGGTGTTATCACGTTAATGAAAGCGGAAGGTCGTTGGTCTATTCATGGAAAAGGTGAAGGTTATAGCGATCCTGCAGAAACCATTCTACCAGAGGAAGATGTAAAGAAGCTTTTATGGAACCACCGTGCCGCGGTTAATCGAGCGATTAAAGCTCTTCATGGAAATAAGCAACCGATTGTAAGCTGAACCAACGCTCATTTAATGTAAAAAGATAGAAGGACTAAAAATGTAATAGTCCTTCTATCTTTTTTAAAAGCTGTTTTCGTAAACTTTGTTGCTATTGGAGAACGCGTATTTTAAATGGAAAGTGGAGGAATAAAAAATGTGGTATGAGACAGCTTTGACAAAAACTTTAAATATAAAATTACCAATCATACAAGCACCAATGGCAGGGGGGGCGACGACACCAGAGTTAGTAGGTTCGGTTTCTAATTGTGGTGGATTAGGCTCATTAGGGGCGGGGTACATGGACGCTGAAGCAATGAGAAATTCGATCCATAAAATTCGAGAGTTAACGAATAATCCCTTTGCGGTAAATTTATTTATTCCAGAGCCTGTCGACATTCAGGAAAGAAAAGTGCGAACGATGACCGAAACATTACAATCATTTTATGATGAGCTTGGTATTGAGCAGCCACCATTACCAGACGTATATGGGCCACAATTTGAACAACAAATGGAAGTAATAATCGAGGAGAAAATTCCTGTTTTTTCTTTTACATTTGGAACGCTTGAAAATAAGTGGATCGATCGATTAAAGGCTAATCGAACAAAGATGATTGGGACAGCAACGACAGTCAAAGAAGCGAAACAATTAGAAGGATTAAATGTCGATGCAATTGTCGCCCAAGGAAGTGAAGCAGGAGGACATCGAGGTGCATTTGCAGGAAGTGCTGAAGATTCAATGATTGGAACGATGGCGCTTGTTCCACAAATTGTAGATACAGTTCAAATACCTGTTATCGCGGCTGGTGGAATTATGGAAGGAAGAGGATTGCTTGCGAGTTTATCACTTGGAGCAGGTGCGGTTCAAATGGGTACAGCTTTCTTACCAACAATAGAAAGTGGAGCACATCCACTCTATAAAAGTGCTTTAATAGAAGCTACTGAGGAAGATACGATAATTACGACTATGTTTTCCGGTAAAGCGGCGAGAGGGTTAAAAAATGAATTTATTGGAAGGTTAAAAAGTGTAGCTGTTGATGAAGTTCCAGATTACCCAGTGCAAAATGCATTAACACAACCCCTGCGAAAGGAAGCTGCCAAGCAAGGAAGGGCAGAATGGATGTCAATGTGGGCAGGGCAAGGCCTCCGACTTACAGAGGTTGTTGGGGCCAAGCAAGTGATGGATCGTATAATGGACGAAGCGAATAGCGCTCTTAGGAGATTACAAAACTAAAAAGGCTGACGTATAAATTTCGTCAGCCCAAATGGTATAATATGTGTATATACTATTATAAAAACAAAGAAATCACTGTTAAAATTCCTATACTACTGAGGACGACAACAATTAAATTCGCACCGAGATATGCAATGACAGCCGCAGTAATACCGCCAATAAGACCAAACATAACATTTTCATGGACGGTTAATATCCCTGGAAATATTAATGCTCCTAGCGCTGCATACGGAACATTTCTTAGGATTGCTTGCAGCTTTGGAGGTATTTTATTTGCGTCTAGAAATACGAGTGGTAACATTCTCGGAATGTAAGTGACAATCGCCATCCCAGCAATGATGAGGAGAATATTTGTATCCATTATTGTTTAACACTCCTATGCAGGTGCTTTTTTATCGATAAGTTCTATTACGATACAAGAGGTCAATGTCGCACAAATGATGGCCCATCCACTTGGAATAAATTGAGATAGTATCAAATTCAGTATAGCAGCGAACACGGCTAATGCAACGACCTTTCGATGCTTTTTTAAAGAAGGCATTAGTAATGCGATAAACATCGCATATAATGCAATAGCCATACTTTGTTGTAATGTTTCTGGTAGGATTGAGCCAACCAGGTATCCTATGCCTGAATTGATCACCCAGCTTCCATAAGCAATCGAGGCGACACCGACGACAAAGCCAGTTTTAACAGTGCCATCCTGAGTTGTTGTTACCGCAAATACTTCATCAGTAATTCCAAATGCATAAAACGCTTTTTTTAAGGGATGCTCTTGTTCTACTTTTTCACTAACAGCTGCACTCATAAGTAAATGTCTGATATTAACGATAAACGTCGTAAAAATGATTTCAAGTGCTCCAGTACCAATGGCAATTAAATTAAGTGCCATATATTGTGCTGCACCTGCAAATACAAAGATACTCATTGCAATGGTTTCAATGAAGCCTAATCCTGTTCCTTTGGCTAAAAGACCAAAGGTAATGGCTGCAGGCGTATATCCGATCGCGATTCCGAAACCGGCCATTATTCCGCGCATAAAAGAGTTATTAGCATAGTTAGCGCTCGTTAATGTTGCCATTCTATTCCCTCACTTTTAGAATAATACTAAAATGTATGTTATAATATACAGAATTGTAAACTATATTATACGAATTTTCAAGGAGAACTTTCCCATGAGTAAAGTGAATTTAAATCAGGTTATTGGAAAGAGGCTAAAACAAATTCGAGCAGAAAGAGGCTTGAGCTTAGATAAGCTTGCTCAATTGACGGAAGTCAGTAAACCAATGCTAGGCCAAATTGAGCGCGGAGAATCTAATCCAACGGTAAGCACCCTTTGGAAGATTGCGAATGGATTAAGAGTACCGTTTACGACTTTTATTGAAGAAGAAACACCTTTTATTCAAAAGGTTGTTCGAAAAGAAATTGAACCTTTAATTGAGGAGAAGGGTATGGTCCAAGTTTATCCTTTGTTCCCTAAAGAATATCAAAAACCGTTTGAGATATTTACACTTATCCTCGAACCTGGATGTCGACATATGTCTGACCCACATGCCTACGGAGTCGAAGAGTACATATTTATTGAAAAAGGTATGATGGAAATTAAGGTCGCTGATGAAACATTTATGATTGGAGAAGGTGAAGGGATACGCTTTTCTGCTCATTATAAACATTGCTATATTAATAAAGGTGCAGAAGATGCGATTGCAACTATGATTATTTATTATCCTATATGATGAGGTAAGCAATTCAAGGGGAAAGTTTAGAGCGATTAGATGATCTTAACTCTCTATCCAGAAGAGGAAAAGATGTTAGCAACATATTTTGACTGTAAGCCAAATGGTATATGTCCTTTTCGGTATAAAACGATAGGCTAGTACAAAAAAAGTCGGTATAAAACGATTTGCATACTTGCTATTCATAAAGAATTTTTATGAATTTCATTGGGCTGACTCCATCGTGTCTGAAATCCACCAACGTTCATGATAAGTCACTATCATGTTTAATGAGGTGTCTGACACATTGATAAGAGTCAGCCTAGTAATGCCACTTAGGAAAGTAGTGATTGTTAAGGTAAGTGTTAAGTGAAAATCCTATAGAAGTGAAATGAAACAAACGTTGCGAATTTATGAAACAGTTCATACCTAATATTTTAATATGAAGCTTATAACAGTTGTGATACTTCTTCTTTACGGTTAAGTAACTTTCTTAGCCTTTTTTTATGAATTCTTATTTTTTGTTCATCATTCTCCTGAATAGCTTCGTGCAATTCCATTAGCTCGTAATCAATTTCCATATTTGTAATGTTAAACAATGTTTGAGGCTCCAAGTTATGACCATACTCCCTGTATTCTACAATCGAACCATTCCTATTCATAATAATTTTTTCACTCCCATCAATTTCGATAATAGACTGAATACTCCCTGTCTTGTAACTCGTGATGTAATGGGGACCGTCAGTGCCAGTGAACTTTTTTACTACACCATTCCCATTAAACCTAGAGATAATGACTTCAAGGGCTTCGACAATGATTTCATCGTTTACAGTTAGTTGTTCTACATCTAAAGTTAGGAAATCTTGATTTCGGATGAATGGTATTTCGTAAAGTGTTTCATGGTTGTCGATAATCAGTAAAATCGTATCGTCTTCATACCGCCAAAAGAGTGAGAAGTTTTCATTCATCATTTTTTTAATAAACTGATGGAGTGCATGCTTGGACAGTTCCACATGGAGGTTGTTAAATTCTGCTTCGTAGTAATAATATGACACGGGCCACACTCCTTTATCGCTGTCATGACTGAGTTTTCTGAAGGTTGCTACTATACTATGAACAAAAAAAAAGAAAAAGAAGTAAAAAAAATAAAACTGTTGAATATGTTTCAACAGTTTTAAAATCTAAACCCATATCGTTTTGAAATGATGTCATAAAAGCCTAAAGAATTATACAAGGCTTTCGTTGCTTCATTATTAATCCCTGTTTCTAATTCAATACCTTTTATGTTTTTATTTTCTGACCAATAAATAATTTTTAAAAGCAGTTTTTTAGCAATCCCGCGATTACGAAATTCTTTATGAACATATAAATCATTTAACCATATATAATGTCCACCAATAGTCATACTAATGCCTATGTTAAAAAATGCAGCGCCAACTATTACTTCTTCCAGTTCGGCAACAAAGATATGTGCAGATGACCCTTCCTGAAGTGCTAGATTAATAGCTTCTAATAATCGATCATAAGCGTCCTCTTTTCCCAGCGATTCCATTTGCCCCATTAAAAGGTCAGCTAAACGAATTCGTAATGATTGATCTGCATCTTTTGGAACTTCATAAATTTTCATTAATCCTAGTCCCCCTATTCAAGACGAATTAATCCTAATTGTTTATAAATCTATTAGTTAACGATTCTCCAATTATTAGAGTAACATAAAAAGATTAGGTCGGATAGAGAAATCAAAAGAACTTCATTATTGATGGAGAGGTTCATTATGACAATGAAGGATAAGCTATCCACTTAAGACGTTTTCTAGAAATCCATATTTATATAATTTGACTAATACAAGAAAACCCCCACTAAAACTAAAGCGACATATCGCTTTAGTTTTAGTGGGGGGATGGTTATTGATACTCATTGTCAATTTGGTTGAGGCATTCTTGCATTTCTTCTAATTGTAGCTTTTGTGCAATCGTGGAATTTGCATATGCAGACAGTAGATTGTTTCTCGCTTTTTCGACTTGTACTTGAGCAGCTTGCATTTCTTCAGGTGTAACGGCATGTTGTGTCATTTGTTCCGCTAACTCTATAGCTGTACGGGCTTCTCGTAACAATTGATTGCTCATTTCTATTTGCTCCTTTAAAAAAAATTGAAGAGCGTGTGGTTCTCACGCAATTGTATTTTTTCCTAGAAGCCGTTTTATTATGTAAGTTTAAGGTTAAGCTTTTCTTCGAGGTAAATAGCGATACCATCTTCTTCATTACTTAAAGTAATATCGTTAGCAATAGATTTTAACTGGGTAATTCCATTTTTCATTGCAACACCAGTACCTGCATATTCAATCATTTCAAGGTCATTATCTTCATCACCAAATGCGATAATTCGTTCCCTAGGAATATGATAATAATTTGCAATTCGTTTTAAACCGATAGCTTTATTCATCCCGGCTCGAATAATTTCAATAATATTCCACGGGGCACCCCAGGAACGTTGATCGACAACTTCAGCATGAGCTTCCGCTAATAATTGCCGAAGTTCGTCTACATGTTCATCTTTAGGGTGAACGAGTACAGAGGTTGGATCATCTTGTAGAATGTGCTTCAAATTACCATGCTCCACAGGATTTTGACCCATTGTAAAGGTTTCAATAAAAACCTCATCATAATAACGAAGATAATAATCGTCGATAATTTCTACCATAATATTATTAACTCTAAAGGCTTCACACGTTTCAATAATTGTTTTCGCTGTGTTTACATCTAATGGTGTGTGATAGTGTCCAAAGGAGTGATCTAAAGGGTGGTGAACAAATGCACCGTTAAAATTAACAATTGGTGTTGTAAGCGATAATTCGTTATAATATTGTACGCTAGCTCGGTATGGTCTACCAGTAGAAATACAGACGATATGGCCTGCAGCTTTTGCTAGTTCAATCGCTTTTTTTGACCGAGGAGAAATGGTTTTATCATCTTTTAACAGTGTACCGTCAAGGTCAAGGGCAATTAAATGTTTATTGCTCATATTAAGACTCCTTTATGTTCAAAATATTGTTAGAAAATAGCCATCACTTTACACCTTAGGAAAAGGATTAAAATGTGCTATAGTTATAAACGAGAGTATCATACATCAACTATTTACACTACTAATGGTAATTTTATTCCCTAATTTTTAGTTAGGAATGCACTCGATAGGAGGAAAACAAAAGTGTTACAACAATTATTTACAAACTTTGGTTTTCGCGCATTATGGACACCAGAGCTCATCGTAATATTAATATTCGTCGGGTTGCTCTACTTTAAACTGGTTGGAAGCTGGCGAGAGCGTTTTGTGGGAGCCGAGCCTGTATCGGCAAAACAAAAAACGTACTTTAATCTTGGTCTTGTTGCTCTCTATCTCGGTTGGGGCAGTCCCCTTTATATAGCGGGTCATTTAATGATTACCTTTCATATGACTCAGATGGTTTTTGCTTATTTTATAGCAGTACCATTATTTATTTTAGGGACACCCAAATGGTTTTTCCATGCAATCGTATATAAAGCAAAAGGAACATTCCTTGAACCAACTGGAAAGCTTTTCTTTAATCCGCTGATTGGAGTTTTGTTGTTTAACGGACTTTTTTCTGTTTATCATTTACCGAACGTCTTTGATTTCTTAATGCAGAATATAATACTTCATAGTGCGTATGAGATCATATTGTTTGCAACTGCTACATTGATGTGGTGGCATATGCTAGCCCCGATTCCAAGCAAATTTCAGCTTTCTGATCTACGAAGAATGGGTTATATTTTTGCAAACGGTGTATTAATTACGCCAGCCTGTGCCCTTATTATATTTGCAGGAACACCGATGTATGGTGTTTATACAGATCCTACCACATGGGGAACAGTTATGGCATTTTGTTTACCAGCAGGAGCGGATATTCCTTATGGTCTATTTGCAAGTGGGGCTAATCCGTTTTCCCCAATGAATCCCGTTTATGATCAACAATTAGCAGGTATTGTGATGAAAATTATGCAGGAAATTACGTATGGCTTTACACTTGGATATGTATTTAAACAGTGGATTAAAAAGGAAAAGCAATCTGAAGGACCTTCAATTAGTGATATTCCTGTTACTCATACGATCAAAAATTAAAATGAAAGTTTATAGATGGATCCATAAGTGGGAATGCAACCTCACTTATGGGATTTCTACATATTTTAGGAGTTGTTACTATGAATAAGAACTTTATACAAAATTTATTTAGGGGAAATAAAATACTAGTACCTGTAATAGCATTAATCGTATTATTAAGTGGGTGTGGCTGGCTTTACCAGACCGATAAAAAGGTAGAAAGTGATTTTGACCTATCAGCGGCTAACTTAACGATTACACCTTTTTCTGCAGTAAACCAATCTGGCGAAGCTGTAACGAATGAAGATTTACTTGGTACACCATGGATTGCTAATATGGTATTTACTCGATGTCCTACTGTTTGTAATTTAATGACACCTAATTTTCGAGTACTACAATACGCTATGGAAGAAGAAGGACTGGACGTTAACCTAGTTTCATTTACAGTTGATCCAGACTACGATTCCCCAGAAGTATTGAAGCAGTATGGTGAAAATAATGACGCAGACTTTTCACGTTGGATGTTTTTAACCGGTTATTCTGCAGACGAAATTTCTAATATTGCAAAGAGTTCTTTTCAAACGCTTGTACAACATCTAGATGATAGTGATGATATCATGCATGGGACGAGCTTTTACTTAGTTGATGAAAAGGGACAAGTCATTCGTAAGTATGATGGATTAAATGCAGACCCTGAACCTATCATTAATGATCTAAAAAACTATTTACAATAACACAGTTAAAAGTTAATCATTATTTTCAAAACGTGCAGAGATGATTCTGTACGTTTTTTTCGTAGATTAATAAAGTATACATTTCGAGGGAGTCTAGCTTAAGGTGTATAAATTTATCATAATGAGAGTATAAACTGAGAGCGTTGCCTTTCAAATTTAAAGCTAAACTAAAGTAAAGTCTGTTATAAAAAGGTAAATAAAATAAAGTGTAAGAAAATTTTAATTAAAAATAAAAATACAGTTGCATTTATTTTTATTCATACTTATAATTATACACATCATAAAAAATATGGAATTGGATGAATGATATTATTTTTAATCAATCGGAGGAGGAGAAACCAATGAAAGCAGCAATTATCGGCGCAACGGGTTACGGCGGAGCAGATCTAATCCGGCTACTACATAATCATCCAGAGGTTGAGTTACGTTCTGTTCACTCTTCCTCACAACAAGGAATTAAGATCAGTGAGAGTTACCCACATTTACAAGGAATTAACGATTTGGTTTTACAAGATATAGACCCTCAAATCATTAAAGAACAAGCAGATGTAGTGTTCTTATCGACACCACCTGGAGTGTCGAGGGATATTTCTGGTCAGCTTATAGAAGCAGGGTTAAAAGTGATCGATTTATCAGGAGACTTACGGCTAGTGGATGGTAAAGTATATGAACAGTGGTATGGAAACGAGGCTGCGAATACTAGTTTACTAGAAAAAGCAGTGTACGGATTACCTGAATGGGAAAGAGAAAAAATACAACAAACTGAATTAATATCCAATCCAGGCTGTTATCCTACTGCAACACTACTTGGACTTCTACCGCTTGTAAAAAATGAATTAGTAGATAACCGGAGTATTATCATCGATGCTAAATCTGCTGTTTCAGGAGCAGGAAGATCTCCATCAGCAGTGACTCATTTTAGTGAGATGAATGATAATTTTAAAATTTATAAAGTAAATCAACATAAGCATATCCCAGAGATCGAGCAAGGTCTAAATATGTACGGCGGCGAAGTTCCTTTTGTAACATTTAGTACTCACCTTGTTCCGATGACGAGGGGAATTATGGCAACCATTTATGCAAATAGTAAAAGTGATCAAATAACTGAAGAACAGTTACGTGAGCTTTTTGAAGAAAATTATAAAAATTCACCGTTTGTAAGGATTAGAAAAAATGGTCATTATCCTTCAACGAAAGAAGTATACGGTACGAATTATTGTGATATCGGAATTACTTATGATGAACGGACTGGAAGAATCACTGTTGTTTCTGTCATTGATAATTTAATGAAAGGCGCAGCAGGTCAAGCGATTCAAAACTTAAATTTAATGTTAGGTTATGAGGAGACATCAGGACTCAATTATATCCCGACTTATCCTTAAGTGATAGGACTTATGAGAGGTGGAAAGTACAAGATGAATACAATTAGTAAAAAAGTAGAAGCAGTAACTTCGGTTGAAGGTGGAAGTATTATCACACCTAAGGGCTTTTCCGCTACTGGCGTTTACACAGCCGTAAAAAAGAGACGATTAGATTTAGGAGCTATCGTTTGTGAAGTACCTGCAAGTAGCGCTGGTGTATATACATTAAATAAAGTTCAAGCAGCACCATTAAAAGTAACGAAGGAAAGTATTGCAACGGAAGGTAAGCTGCGTGCCATCATCGTTAATAGTGGAAATGCTAATGCTTGTACGGGGAAACAAGGCTTAGAAGACGCATACGAAATGCGTGAGCTTGGAGCAAAAAAATTCTCATTACCAGTTCATCAAGTAGCCGTAACATCGACAGGAGTTATTGGTGAATTATTACAAATGGATAAAATTAGAAAAGGCATTACAGAGTTAGAGCCTGAAGCTTCGTTTGAAGGAGCCAATCGATTTAATGAAGCGATATTAACGACAGATACGGTGAAAAAGCATGCGTGCTTTAAGACGACTATTGACGGTAAAGAAATTACAATCGGTGGAGTGGCAAAAGGCTCGGGGATGATTCATCCGAATATGGCAACAATGCTCGGTTTTGTTACGACAGACGCTAATATTGAACCAAAGGATTTACAAAAAGCCTTATCTTATGTAACCGATAAAACGTTTAACCGAATTACAGTAGATGGAGATACGTCGACGAATGATATGGTTGTTGTCATGGCTAGTGGTTTAGCAAATAACAATCTTTTAACTGAAGAGCACCCAAATTGGTCAGATTTCCTGACAGCTTTAGAAAAAACATGCGAAGGACTATCTAAAAAAATTGCTAGAGACGGTGAAGGTGCAACGAAGCTAATTGAAGTTCAAGTTAAAGGTGCAAAAAATGATGAGGAAGCTGGAAAGGTTGCTAAGCAAATTGTTGGTTCAGATTTAGTGAAATCGGCGGTGTTTGGAACTGATGCAAACTGGGGACGTATAATTTGTGCAATCGGTTATAGTGGTGCCGATATTGATCCAGAATCAATTGACATTGCGCTCGGACCAATTGAAACATTAAAAATGAGTCAACCCGTTCCGTTTTCTGAAGAAGAAGCAACGGCCTATTTAAACAAAGAAAACATTATGATTTATGTAGATTTACATGTCGGTGATGGATTTGGAAAAGCGTGGGGTTGTGATTTAACGTATGATTACGTCAGAATAAATGCAGGTTATCGTACGTAAACGATAACGAATGAGGGGAGAACTATGAAAGAGATTGTCGTTGTTAAATGTGGTGGTAGTACAATCGGGGAGCTTTCAGATGAGTTTTTTCTAAGCATAAAATCTTTAAAAGATGCAGGGAAATCACCAGTTATTGTTCATGGCGGGGGCCCAGAAATTAATAAATTGTTAACGGTTATGAAAATAGAAAGTGAATTCATAAATGGATTAAGAAAAACAACGAAAGACGTCCTAGAAACGGCCGAAATGGTTTTGTGCGGAAAAGTAAATAAAAATTTAGTTATTAAATTACAAGGAGCAGGGCTCAATAGTATCGGTTTATCAGGCTGTGACGGGAAGTTGATGACGGCTATTCCTATCGATAAAGAAAACTTAGGGTTTGTTGGTGAACCCGTTTCGGTTAATAAAATCATGCTCGAACAGTTAATTGACAGTGATTTGGTTCCTGTCATTGCTCCTATTGGTATAGGTGAGGATGGAGAACGTTATAACATTAATGCAGATACAGCCGCTGGAGTGATTGCAGATGCTTTAAATGCAAAGCAGCTCTTATTCGTAACCGATGTTCCAGGTATTTTAAAAAACGGAACGTTACTAGAACAAGTAACGACAGAAGAAGTTGAGGAACTAATTGAAAGTGGAACGATTTATGGTGGAATGATCCCGAAAGTAAAAGCAGCAATTAAAAGTCTACAAGGGAAGATTGAAGCGGTCATGATTGTTAATGGAAAAGGAACTACATTAACGAAACACGGTTCAATTGTTGGGACGAAAGTTATAAAAGAAAAGGTGGCCTTAACATGAGTTCAATTTTTCCAACATATGCGAGATGGGACATAACAGTCCAAAAAGCACAAGGAGCAACATTAATTGACATAAATGAAAAACAATATTTAGATTTTACATCAGGAATTGGGGTATGCAACCTTGGCCACAATCATCCAGTTGTTCACCAACGAGTAAAAGAACAATTAGATCAAGTGTGGCACGTATCTAATTTATTTCATATACCTACGCAAGAACAAGCAGCATCGATGTTAACTGAAAATTCATGTGGCGATTATGTTTTTTTCTGTAATAGTGGTGCAGAAGGAAATGAAGCTGCTATAAAGCTAGCAAGAAAATATACAGGGAAATGGAAAATTGTCTCTTTTAAGCAGTCTTTCCATGGTAGAACGTTCGGTTCGATGTCTGCGACAGGTCAGGATAAAATTCACGAAGGCTATGGTCCATTACTTCCCCATTTTGAATATGCGGTTTTTAATGACATCGACTCAGTTAAAAATTTAGTAGATGATCAAGTTGCTGCGGTCATGATTGAAGTCATCCAAGGTGAAGGTGGGGTTCATCCTGCAGATCCAAAGTTTATGGAAGAACTTCAGCAATTGTGTACAGATCAAGGAATATTATTAATCGTTGATGAGGTGCAAACCGGTATAGGGCGAACAGGAAAAGCGTTCGCATATGAGCACTACAATATTTCCCCAGATATTATCGTTTCAGCGAAAGGGTTAGGAAATGGATTTCCAATCGGTGCGGTAATCGGAAAAGAAAAATTAAAAGAAGCATTTGGACCAGGAAGTCACGGATCAACCTACGGTGGAAACCCGTTAGCAACAGCTGCAGCGAGTGCTGTTATGTCACAAGTCTTTCAGCCAGATTTTCTTCAACAAGTAGAGCAAAAAGGAAACTATTTGTTGAAGTTATTAAATGAAAAATTAACATCTAGCTTTGTTAAAGAAATAAAAGGAAAAGGGTTAATGATTGGGATTGAATGTACAGGTGAGGTCGCCCCATTATTAGCACAAATGAGAGAAAAAGGCTTTTTAGCGTTAAGTGCAGGCCCAAATGTCATTCGATTATTGCCTCCCTTAGTTGTAACAAATGAACAGCTCGAGCAAGCGGCTACATATTTAGCCGAGATAATATAGAATATCAACAATTTTTTTTAAGATAAATTGAATAAAAATACTACATTAAAAATAAATATACGGACATTGTGTGTGGTGAGGAGGAGAAAATATGAAAGGTTATTTAGTGCTCTCCACAGGAGAAACATTTGAAGGGGAATGGGTCGGACCTGAAGCTGATGTATACGGTGAAGTCGTTTTTTTTACAGGAATGACAGGATATCAAGAGGTAATTACGGATCCTTCTTTTAAAGGTCAAATCGTTGTATTTACGTATCCTCTTATTGGCAACTATGGAGTAAATGATATCGATAATGAAAGTCAACAGCCGCAAGTTTCAGGTGTCATCATGAGTGAATGTAACCCAAGTGGCTTTCATTATGAATCGAAACAATCTTTTCAGGAAAATTGCCAAAGCTCTAATATTCCGATGTTAACCGGAATTGATACCCGTGCGGTTGTTAAGCGAATTCGTGAACTAGGGGATATGGGAGCGATTTTAACGACTGATTTAAGTCGTGTGAATTTTGAACAATATACACCGATAGAACAGTTAAACCTTGTGGAAGAAGTTTCAGCACAAGAAATATTGACTTATGGCGAAGGTGATTCGCATGTGGTCCTTATCGACTTTGGATATAAAAAGTCAATTGTCGATGCCTTATTGAAATTTGATTGTAAAGTAACAATCGTACCATATGACACACCGTTTGAAGTCGTAAAAGGTTTACAGCCGGATGGCATTCTTTTATCCAATGGACCAGGTAATCCAAAACAGCTTGTAGGTCAGTTAAACGATATTAAAAAGTTAGCCGTTAATTATCCAACATTTGGTATTTGTTTAGGTCACCAGCTGTTAGCACTCGCTTTTGGAGCAGATACGGAAAAGCTTCGCTTCGGTCATCGTGGTGCTAATCAACCTGTTCAGGATTTACTTTCAAAGAGAGTCTATATGACTTCACAGAATCACAGTTATGTAGTCAAAGAAGATTCATTGCAAAACTCTGGACTAGTGGCTCGCTATAAAAATATAAATGATGGATCCGTTGAAGGACTTATTCATACTCAATTTCCAGTTGCTTCTGTTCAGTTTCACCCTGAAGCACATCCTGGCCCATCAGATAGTGAAGAGATATTTTCAGTTTTCATAAAAGAAATGAGCAGCAAGAGGAGAGAGAAAGCTTATGCCTAAAATTACGTCGATATCGTCAGTGCTTGTGATTGGCTCAGGCCCAATTGTCATTGGGCAAGCTGCAGAATTTGATTATGCTGGTACACAAGCATGTCTTGCACTAAAAGAAGAAGGAATCCGCGTCATACTCGTAAATAACAATCCAGCAACTGTCATGACTGACGAAGCGTGTGCAGACGTAGTTTATTTCGAACCGCTTACAGTGGAAAGTATTGAGAAGATCATTCAAAAAGAACAACCTGACGGCCTTTTAGCAACATTAGGGGGCCAAACAGGACTAAATTTAGCGTTAGCTTTGCATAAAGCGTCCATCTTAGAAAAGTATAACGTTCAATTATTAGGTACACCGATTCAATCGATAATGAAAGGCGAAGACCGAGAAGAGTTTCGTGACTTAATGAATGAGCTGAATGAGCCTGTTCCAGAGAGTCAGATCGTTTCAACTGAAGAAGCAGCCGTGAAGTTTGCAAATTCAGTAGGCTATCCGATAATTATTCGCCCTGCTTATACGTTAGGGGGAGCTGGTGGTGGAATTGCTACCGATGAAAGTGAACTTCGTTATATTGTGAAAGGTGGGCTTGCAGCGAGTCCAATTACACAATGTTTAATCGAACGTAGTATCGCAGGATTTAAAGAAATAGAATATGAAGTGATGCGTGATGCAAACGATACGTGTATTACAGTTTGTAATATGGAAAATATAGATCCTGTAGGTATCCATACAGGAGATTCAATTGTTGTTGCTCCGTCACAGACGTTGACGGATGTCGAATACCAAATGCTTAGATCAGCTTCAGTAAAAATTATTCGAGCATTAGGAATTGTTGGCGGATGTAATATTCAATTTGCATTAGACCCTGAAAGTAAACAGTATTATTTAATTGAAGTAAACCCGCGTGTAAGTAGATCTTCCGCACTTGCATCAAAAGCAACTGGTTATCCGATTGCTCGTATGGCGGCGAAGTTAAGTATAGGTTATCATCTGCATGAGCTACTTAATCCAGTTACTGGACACACGTATGCAAGCTTTGAACCTGCCCTTGACTATGTCGTCGTAAAATTCCCACGTTGGCCATTTGATAAGTTTGTTCAAGCAGACCGTAAGCTTGGAACACAAATGAAGGCAACTGGTGAAGTTATGGCTATCGAAAGAAATTTAGAAAGTGCGATTCAAAAAGCTGTTCGGTCGTTAGAAATCAAAGAGGATGGATTACTATTGCCAGCGCTAAAAAAATGGGCAGATGCTGAGCTATGGAATGTTGTGAAAAAAGCGGATGATCGACGTTTTTTTGCAATCTTAGAATTGATACGTCGTGGAATTACGGTTGAGAATTTACATGAGGAAACAAAGATTAATTTATTTTTCTTATTTAGCTTCAAACAGCTAATCGATTTAGAACAAGAAATCATCAATTCTTCTTTTGATAAGGTTCGTAAAGAGGAACTCTTTAAGTATAAACGCTTTGGTTTTACCGACCAATGGATAAGTCGAGCTTGGAATGTCACTTTACATGATGTACGAACGAAGAGAAACCAGTTTAATATTACTCCTTCGTATAAAATGGTTGATACGTGCGCAGCAGAATTTACGGCAAACACAGCGTATTATTACTCAAGCTGGCAAGGGGAACATGATGTTGATGTAACGAGTAATAAGAAGAAAATATTAATCGTTGGCTCAGGTCCAATTCGAATCGGTCAAGGAATTGAATTTGACTATTGTTCAGTACACGGAGCAATTAGTTTAAAAAAGCTTGGTTATGAAGCGATTATCATGAATAATAACCCTGAAACCGTCAGTACCGATTATGAAATGGCAGATCGTTTATATTTTGAGCCATTAACTGTAGAGGATGTCCTAAATGTGGTTGAACTCGAGCAAGTGGAAGGTGTTATCGTACAGTTAGGTGGGCAAACAGCCATCTCACTCGTCCAAGGGTTAGAGGAAGCTGGAATTCGTCTATACGGGACAACAATGGATACGATTGATCAACTCGAAGATCGCGGTAGATTTTATGAGTTTATGAAACATGTCGACGTTCCGCACATACCAGGAGTAACTGTTTATGATGAGGTTGGCTTAGTAGAACAAGCAGGTAAAATTGGTTATCCTGTGTTACTTCGACCATCTTATGTCATCGGTGGCCAAGGAATGGTCATTATAACAAGTCGTGATGAAATGATTGATCATATTAATAAGAAGGACGAAGCGATCGTTTTCCCGATTTTAATAGATGCGTACTATCCTGGTGTTGAAATCGAAGTAGATGCTCTTACTGATGGTGAAGAAATTTTAATTCCAGGGATATTTGAGCATATTGAGAAAGCCGGTGTTCATTCGGGAGATAGCATGGCTGTGACACCACCGTTTTCATTATCAGATCACGTAAAACAAACTGTTTACGATTATACAAAAAAAATAGCCAAAGGAATGGATTTCAAAGGTATTTTTAATATCCAGTTTGTCTTCTATAATAATCAACTGTATGTTATTGAAATTAATCCAAGGGCATCAAGAACAGTTCCAATCTTAAGTAAAGTAACTGGCTTGAACATGATAGAAACGACAGTACAGCTTTTATTAGGTCAGACTTTACGTAGTCTCGGATTATTACCAGGAATTCTTCCTGAGACAAATTATTTTACAGTGAAAGCACCCATTTTTTCTTATAGCAAGCTTTCAGGTTTAGATCCAATTTTAGAAGCTGAAATGAAGTCAACAGGTGAATTAATAAGCATTGGCAATACCGTTGAAGATGCGATGAAGAAAGCCTTCGCTTGGAGTGAAGGACAAATTCCGCCATTGTATCGTCAAAGAGGAACCATTTTTGTTGATATTGCTGAGGAAGAACTACCTGAATTTCAGCCACTGGCTAAACAGATTTGTGACTTAGGATTTACAATTGCTGAAGAGAAGCAACTCCTTTCAACTAGTACCGTAATCCCTTTTGATGAGTGGATTGAAAAGGAAGATGCAGTGGCCTATATAAGTATTCCTAAAAAAGGGTATAAAACTGGAAAGGAACTAAGGCAGAAAGCATTAAAGTATCGCATTACTGTTATTACAGAAACGACGACATTGGCTATGATGCTAAATAGCTTAAAAGGAAATGCAGACGAGGTTATTTCCATTCAAGAATGGATGCACCGAACAAAATCAAGTGTATAAGGTTGTGATGAAATGCTTCAATTTGAAACGAAAGTCGATGCTAATAAATTAAAAGGTAAAGATTTTTTAACATTACTTGATTTTAGTTCTGATGAAATCTTCTACTTATTAGAGTTAGCAGGAAATATGAAGAAGGCACAAAAAGAAGGTAAAATTTCGAATATTCTACAAGGAAAATCTCTCGGAATGATTTTTGAAAATGCGTCGACAAGAACGCGTGTATCCTTTGAGGTGGGAATGACACAACTTGGGGGGCATGCTTTGTTTTTAAGCCCACGTGATCTTCAAATCGGAAGAGGAGAACCAATTTCTGATACAGCTCAGGCTTTATCTCGTTATGTTGATGCAATTATGATTCGTACAAATAGTCATGAAAAAGTAGAAGAGTTAGCAAAATATTCGACAGTACCAGTGATTAATGCTTTAACTGATTACTACCATCCATGCCAAGCTTTAGCAGATCTATTAACGATTTATGAGCATAAAGGAACATTTAAAGATATTAAAGTCGTTTATGTTGGTGATGGAAATAATGTAGCACACTCACTTGTAATTGGTGCTGCTAAGGTTGGAATGGATATTGCAGTTGCATCACCTAAAGGGTATGAAATGAAGCAAGAGATCATTCAGAAAGCAAAAGAAGTGGCTGTATCAACAGGTTCAACAGTTACGGTTACAAATGATCCATTAGAAGCGGTAAAGGATGCTGACATTATTTATACAGATGTTTGGGCAAGTATGGGGTATGAGTCCGAGCAAAAAGATCGTGAAGCTGCTTTTGCACCATTTCAAGTAAACAGTGAGTTAGTGAGCAATGCGAAAGAAGATTATCTTTTCTTACATTGTCTTCCAGCGCATCGTGGAGAAGAAGTAACAGCAGAAATTATAGATAGCGCACACTCAGTCGTCTTTGATGAGGCCGAAAATCGATTACATGTCCAAAAAGCTGTACTTGCATCATTAATCAAGTAATCACTGTTTATTTGAAACTAAATAGCCTGACAGATAAAAGAGCGTAATGGATATAATAAGCCATTACGCTCTTCGTCGTTTTGGAAGGCGTATGGCTAAAGGTATTTTCATCCTTATACGTAAAATAAGCTCTAAGTGGGTATATTAATGAATGTACATTGTAAAAGGAGTGAAAATTTATGGGACAAAACCATCAATTTGTGCCGGGCCAAAAAGTACCGAATAATGGAATATACGTTGAGATCGGTGAAACAGGAAGTATGGTACAAAATCCAAAATCAATTAAGTTAGAAGCGGGCGATACATTCCCACAAACATCCAACCAAAATCGAAAATGGATGCCCAAACGGAAGCCATAACTAAAAAAAGCGTGACTTAAAACTAAGTGCTATGAAACCTCATTAGAAGCTTAAAATAATGAGAAAAATAAAACAAACTCATTTCTTTTATGACGGTGGAGCATTTGTAAGTCACCTGTTTATTAACTAAGTCGAAAAAACCAAGAAAATTTACAAAAACAGCATTTTTTTTATTGTTATACATATGAATAATAAGAAATAGGAACATATTTTGGAGGTTCTTATGGAGTATTTAAAAGCTGAATTAGAGGCTTTACTAGAGCAATCAGAGAGTAATTTAACCGACGCTGGTAAAGACAGAATCGAGTGGCTTTTGCAAGAATTAAATAGTGAAGCAGATTAGCCTCATAACCAATCTAACGTTCAGTTATTGCATTTCTCGAATCTTTGCATAAATTAAATAGAGAAGTTCGAGAAATATAATTATGAGGATGAGGGAAAAATGGGCGTATGTGAACGGTTTTTTTGTATCCATGAACAGTGGAGTGTTGTCCATTTACCAGAAAAACCGAATGGCTTTGCTATTCTATTAATCGGTGATATCAATCACTTTGTAAATGAAAAAACGTCGTTGTGGCTTCAACACCCAGAACGTTTTAAATTTATAAACACTCTTCGGAAAGAAGGCTATACGATTTTTACCTCCAATTTCTTTGGAAGACATTGGGGAAGTGATAAAGCATGTCAATTGGCAGAAAGCCTTTATTATTTCATCATGAAACGAGAAATATTAAATCATCATATTCATATCGTTGCTGAAGGAATGGGTGCATTATTAGCATTGAAATTGTTTGAAAGGATGCGAGAAAATATTCGTTCAGCGATTTTGATCAATCCATGCCTCAGCCTTTACCGACATTATAAGGCCGAGCAAAATGACCGTTTGTTCTATAAGCGACTTCTCTCTGAATTATCCCAAGCTTATGATATTAAGAAAGCAGAAGTTGAAGAAAAAGTAGTCATCAAAAATAATGATTGGCAACATCATAACCAAATTCCATTACACATCTATCATGAAACAAGTTATCGTAGATATAGATTTGAAGAGCATAGTAAACGCTATGAAAAATATCGTTCAAAGCAAAATAGTCCTATCAAACTAACGTTATATTTACCTGGAAAATCGATTTCATATTTTAGTAAGCCGATATTTTCATTTTTTCATCAATACGAAAAAAACTTAACAAATCCTCTCTGACTATCGCAATCAGAGGGGATTTGTTAACAATGGAGGAATAATATGAAGCGAGTGGTCGTAACAGGTGCATTAGGTTTCATTGGATTCCATCTTTGTTCGAAACTTCTGGACGAAGGTATAGAAGTATATGGTATAGATTCAATGATTAATGCAGCACAGAAAAGTCAAGCGGAAGATCGACTTCTATATATTGGAAGGAACTCGTTATTTCACTATATTCAACAACCAATTGAAAGTGTTGATTTTACTTCTATCTTAACGGAAGATACAGTTGTTTTTCATTTAGCTGCATCTACACAAACGGATAATCAATGGAAACGTTTACGGGAAACGATTCATCATAATGTAAAAGCAACGAAGCATCTTATTCAGGCCATCACAGGTAAAGGAAGAATTGTTTATACATCAACAGTTCAAGTATATGGGGAGAGAACAGGGGTAATTACTGAGCGCACGCCCTCAAATCCAATAAACCCTTATGGATTAACAAAAATGGCTGGAGAATCACTTCTTCTTCAGCAGAGTAAAAAAAGTAATTTAGACGTTGTTATCGTTAGACTTCCTACTGTATATGGGCCTTTACAACGAGAAGATATGGCCTATCATCAGTTATTAACGGCAAAACTACTGAATAAGCCCTTCCCGGAAATTGTTGATCGATCAACCTATGATATATTATATATAAAAGATGTAGTTCAAGGTCTACTATTAGCAGGCCAAACAAAGTATGTGAATGAAATATATAATTTATCATCTGGAAAGAAGAGGCAATGGTTTAAAGGTAAAGAATTAATTACAGGAAGTAAAGCTCCAGATTGGAGAAACCATCGAGAAGAAGTGTATATTTCAAATGAAAAGGTGACCACAAAACTAGGCTTTATAGAAAGTACAGTCTTAGAAGAAGGGATAAAAAAACAGGAAGAAAGTTTAAAAAAAGCAATAAAACAAAAGAAATTAAATTAGTTCAAGTAATTTTGGTAACTTCCATTGCTTCCCTTCTAGTAAAATATTATGTAAAATTAGATTTAGAATAAAGTAATGGAGGAAATAATTGAATACAAAACCTGTTATTTTTGGACTTATCATTTTTTCAATAACTACAATTACTAGTTTTCTAATACTCGACCTTCTGACAGATATGAATGATGGAATGGTTGTTATAATCGCTATTGCACTTGGATTTTTTTTAGAGTACTTATATCGTAAGAGAAAGGCTTAGAAAGGATTACAACAAGTCAGCAAAGCTATCTTGTAAAAGATAAAATGCTATTGACTGAAGGTGACTACTTTATGAGAAAATTACATCTTATTTTATTATTAATTATTATTTTGATTATAGTTGGATGTTCAAACAATCATACACCATCAAACTTAAAAAAGGTTGGTTTATTACTAGAAGATACGATTGATGATAAAGGTTGGAACTTTAAAGGGTATCAAGGAATTCTTAAAATTCATTCTGATTTAGATGTAGACGTTTATTTCAATGAAGAAATTAATACGATATCAAAGGTAAGAGCTACAGTTAACGAATACGATGAAAAAGATGTTAATTTAATTTTTGGTCATGGTCGTATTTTTTCAGATTATTTTAATGAAATTAGTGCTGAATATCCTCACATTCATTTTGTTAGTTTTAATGGAGAAGTCAGTGGAGATAATGTAACTAGCTTGCATTTTAACAGTCATGCTATGGGTTTTTTTGCAGGAATGGTTGCTGCAAAGATGACCGAGTCAAACAAAGTTGGGATCATTGCAGCTCATGCATGGCAACCTGAAGTTGAAGGCTTTGTTAAAGGAGCAGAGTTCCAAAATCCGATGATTGATGTAAAAATTAATTACGTCAAAGATTGGGGAGATGTTGATACTGCATTACATTATTTAGAGAAGATGAATGAAGATGGAATTGATGTTTATTATCCTGCTGGAGATGGATTTCACATACCGGTTATTGAAGAAGTTAAAAAGAATGGACATTTTGCGATTGGTTTTGTAGGTGATCAGTCGGATTTAGGAGAATCGACTGTATTAACAAGTACAGTTCAACATGTAGATAACCTATATCAAGTTGTAGCTGATCGGTTTAACCGTGGGGAATTAGAGTCTGGAAATCTATACTATGACTTTGAAGATGGAGTGATAACATTAGGTGAATTTAGTTCAATCGTGCCTGAAGAATTTCAAACTAAGATCCAACGTGCGATTGAAAACTATATAAATACCGGTAAATTACCGAAAGAAGAATAATAGTGAGGTGAATAAAATGAATGTAAATCCAGAGTTACAAATGAGATTTATTCAAATTGCGATGAAGTATATGCCAGAAGGAAAAGCGATCCTTGATGAAAAGGGGATTGAATTGAATATGGACGATTTACAACCGATGGTTAACATGCTTGTAAAGGTTATGAACGAAGCGTACGAATTAGGTAAAGAAGAGAATACCAAATAAAAATTTGCATAAAATGGACATGCTCAATGAAAAGGGCGAGTACATAGGATAAGTAGTGAAAACATGATAGAAGGAGTTTTGCCTAATGAACTACTATCCGATGATGTACCGTGATGGTTCAGGTCATGGCCATCACCATCACCGCTATTTCCCTGTCCTCCCTTTTTTAGCTGGATTAGCAGTAAGTCCTTTCTTATTTGGTGGTTTTGGTCGACCATATTGTTGGCCATATTGCGGCCCACAATATGGTCCAAGTTACGGTCCACAATATGGTCCAAGTTACGGTCCACAATATGGCCCGAGCTATGGTCCACAGTTCGGCCCAAGTTATGGCCCACAATATGGTCCAAATTACGGTCCTGAATATGGACCTACCCCTTATGGCGGAGGCCCTTGGTAAATGATATAAAGAGGCTGGCTCATAAAAAGTGCCAATGACCACAGTCCACGTAAATTCGTGTGTAACTGAGGGGCAATGACACTTTTGAGTCTGCCTCTTTTATTTAGGCCCTTTCTAAAAGATTGTTGCTTTTAGCTATTGAACCGTTAACCAAGCGAAAGCTTGATTCTTCACGCTTTGGTGTGAAGCCTTTGAACATAAATCAGCCAGATAGACAAATGAATTTGTCCATTAGGGCTGATTTATGTTCAAAAAACGGTCCAATAGCAACAAAGTTTACGAAAACAGCTTTTTTATTTATTTTTCGCTTTTAATGCAGAAAAGTTAGCGGATCACTAACATAAGACTTTAAACCTAGCTTCTACTTTTTATTAGAAAAAAGTGATTGTAGGTTAGATAGCATAGGAGAGAGTTTTGAAAGGTAAGGTCCTACAACTTGTGCAATTTGAATAATATGCTCGAGTTGACTTGTTTCTTGATTTGAATTTTGTTGGTTGTTTACTGTATTATTATTATCTACTGATTGGTTAGTTAATTGTTCTTCTTGTGTAAATTCACTCGTCTGCCTACGGGGTCCAAACATTAATTGATCAAAGAAGTCTCCTTGATTTTCAGATGATTTTTTTTCCTGTTCCATACGTGAATCCTCCTTGCATCAAAGGTTATTTCCAAACTACCTCTTATAGTAATAGATATGCTAGTACATAATAATTAGTGTTTAGTAAAAGAGCCCTTTTATTAGGAGACCGAAATTGCAGGATTATAGACAATACAGAAAAATTACGCTAAAATTAGTACTAGGTCATAATAATTGATGGTAAGTATATGGATATGAAGTATTGTTAAGGGGGAAGTTAAATGGGAAAGAAAGTTAATGCTGGAATACTTGGTATGGGAAGTTTTGTAGGCGATCGTGTCGTAACAAATGCTGATTTTGAAAAAGTACTTGATACAACGGATGAGTGGATTAGAACAAGGACTGGAATTGAAGAAAGACGATTTGCTTCTGAAGGAATTGATACTTCTCATATGGCATTTGCAGCTGCGAAAGAAGCTATTGAAAATTCAGGAGTTGCTCCTGAAGATATTGATTTAATATTAGTAGCGACGGTAACACCTGATATGCCATTTCCCTCTGTTTCAGCAATGATCCAAGAGCAATTAGGTGCTAAAAACGCTGCGGCAATGGATATTAGTGCGGCTTGTGCTGGATTTATTTATGGGTTAGTAACCGCACAACAATTTATTACTAATGAATCGTATACGAATATTCTCGTTGTAGGTGTAGAAAAGTTATCAAAAGTTACTGATATGTCTGATCGTAATACAGCCGTTCTATTCGGAGATGGTGCAGGAGCTGCAGTATTAGGGCCGGTTTCAGAAGATAAAGGTATTTTATCCTTTGAGCTAGGTGCCGACGGAAGCGGAGCAATGCATATTCACCAGAAGGAATTTCTTCATATGAATGGCCGTGAAGTATTTAAGTTTGCAGTTCGTCAAATGGGTGAATCTTCATTAAAAGTGCTCGAAAAAGCAGGATTAACAAAAGAAGACGTTGACTTTTTAGTTCCGCACCAAGCGAATATTCGCATTATGGAAGCGTCCCGAGAAAGATTAGAACTACCTATTGAAAAAATGTCAGTAACTGCAAATAAATATGGGAATACATCTTCTTCTTCAATTCCAATTGCGTTAGTTGAAGAGTTGAAAGCGGGTAAAATTAAAGATGGTAATTTGGTAGTTCTCGTTGGTTTTGGTGCTGGTCTCGTCTGGGGAGCAGTCGCTATCCGGTGGGGTCGCTAACCTTTCTCAAACGTATTTGTGTAATTAAAGAAGTTATTAAAGGAGAGAGAGATCGATATGAAAAGACGTGTCGTTATTACAGGTTTAGGAACAGTGTCACCGATCGGTAGTGACGTGGCTACAATGTGGAATAATGCGATTTCAGGTGTGTCGGGTGTTGGCCCTTTAACACGTGTTGATGCATCAAAATTCCCTATGAAAGTTGCAGCAGAAGTAAGTGAATTTGACCCGACTCAATTTATGGATAAAAAAGAAGCGCGTAAAATGGATCGTTTTACTCAATTTGCTGTTGCAGCATCATTAATGGCGCTTGAAGATGCAGAATTAAAAATTACGGATGAAATTGCACCACGAATTGGTGTTTGGATTGGATCAGGAATTGGCGGGATGGAAACGTATGAACAGCAATTTCGTACATTTGAAGAAAAAGGCTACCGTCGAGTTAGTCCTTTCTTCGTACCGATGATGATTCCAGATATGGCTTCAGGGCAAGTGTCAATTGTAACAGGTGCTAAAGGAATTAATTCTTGTACGGTTACAGCATGTGCATCTGGTACAAACTCGATTGGAGATGCATTTAAAGTCATCCAACGTGGAGATGCAGATTATATGATTACTGGTGGAGCAGAAGCACCGATTACGGATATGGCTGTTGCAGGATTTTGTGCAGCTAAAGCGATTTCTACGAATGAAGATCCTAAAACTGCATCAAGGCCATTTGATTTGAACCGTGATGGTTTTGTTATGGGTGAAGGTGCAGGTATCCTTATTCTTGAATCACTTGAATCAGCTACAGCTCGTGGAGCAAAAATCTATGCAGAAATTGTAGGTTATGGTGCAACGGGTGATGCTTATCATGTTACAGCACCAGCCCCTGAAGGTGAAGGTGGTGTACGCGCAATGCTTCAAGCTATTGCGGACGCAGGACTTCAACCAGAGGACTTTGATTATATGAATGCTCACGGTACAAGTACTCCATATAATGATAAGTTTGAAACAATAGCTGTAAAAACGGTATTTGGTGATCATGCGAAAAAGTTAGCCATTAGTTCAACGAAATCGATGACTGGGCACTTATTAGGTGCAGCTGGTGCAGTAGAAGCCATACTCACGGCTAAAACGATCGAAGAAGGGATCATTCCTCCAACGATTAATTATGAAACACCGGATCCAGACTGTGATCTCGATTATGTTCCAAACAAATCGAGAAAACAAGAAGTTAGAGCAGCAATTAGTAACTCGTTAGGCTTTGGTGGACATAATGCTTGTATTGTATTAAAAAAGTACACAGAATAAGTAAAAACTAACATCGGTGCCAGGCACCATTTTAATGAGGGGGACTCTTATAAGTCTTCCTCATTTTTATTATTGAACTCAAAAAAATGGTGTAACGCTTGTTTGTTTTTTTTAATATCCATTTCTAATACTAGACCTGCATGCGGGTAACGTTGATCTATGAAGCTATGTTCAATCGGAATTGTTAATGTTTCAATGTCTTCAACTGGGTTCAGAAAAAAGTCTTTTCCGAGACTAAGAATTTTCCTTGTCTTCATATTTGTATCAATGTATGGTTCGACAGCGCCAATGAGCTGAGGTACTTTTGACACGCCGCGAAGCGTAAGCATTTCATCTTTTAATAGCGAGATTACTTCTTGTTGGCGACGAACACGACCAAAATCATTTTCATGGTCATCACGAAAACGAACATACTTTAATACATCTTTTCCTTTTACAATTTGCTTACCAGGTTCAAAGTGCATTTTCATTGAAGACTTATACATTCGGTGTTCAACGTTTATTTCAATCCCATTCGGTGCGATCGTATCGACAACACGTTCGAATCCGTCAAAATTAACCATCGCATAATAATGAATGTCGATATCAAAATTCTTCTTGATCGTTTTCCGTAAAAGCTCTGGTCCACCGATAAAAAATGAGGCATTAATTTTATTGTCTTGATGATCGGGTATGGCTACATAACTGTCCCTCATAATAGAAACAAGCTTCGCTGTTCCATGATTAGTGTTGTATTGTACAATCATTATAGTGTCTGTTCTTGATTTATCATCTACGGCTTTATCGACTCCAATTAAAAGGATATGAAGAGGCTCATTTTTCTTTTGTTCTTCTGCTTGAAAAGGTATTTGTTCATATTCATTTTCATATTTAATACCTTCAGGTGCTGATTCTTCGAGTGTTTCAATGGAATTTTTTCGAGCAGTTTCGTATTCAATTTTCCCATATACAACAAAACCTATAATTATTAGGAGTGAAAGTGAAAGGAAGATCGCAGCTCGTCTACGCCACTTATTTAATTTGTAACGCCATTTTTGATTTACTCTTGAACTCATAGTATAAAGATCCATCCTTTCAACAAACTCAATAAAAAAGTTAATTAATAATAACAATTGGGTAAAAACTAAATAATAAAAATTACTTTTATTTAAATTGACGGCTTGTTTGTTGTTGAGTAAAGTAAATAGGTTGTATTAAATTTAGTATTTGTAGAATTTGATTACGTATTAAAAAATTTTTAAGTGAGCGGTTGGAGGAACTATGAATATAACAAAAATGTATGAACAAAGACGTACAACTTCAAGCATAGATGCTGTTGGTATGATTAAGCCACAAACAGATATTATCGTACCTATAGCTGTTGGAGAACCACCTGGGTTATTAGATGCATTACCAAAAGTGGACCACTTAAAAGGAAACCGATTGTTCCAGATGCTTTCGCTTCGACCGGTTTTACAGCTTGGAAAAGAAAAAGTAAAAATTGTTTCTATGTTTTTAAACAAAGATGAACGTAGAGCGTTTTACGAACATGAAGTCGATTTATTACCTAACCACTTTTCGGACTTGCCGTATATTTTAAATGAAATGACGACAAACCGTGTGATAATGGTTACTACTTCACCTATGGATGAAAATGGTTATTTTTCCCTTGGAACTAACTGTGATTACATTCCCTTTTTACTTCATAAGAATGTAATTATCCTTGTAGAAGTTAATAAATACATGCCAAGAACGTTTGGTAAAAATCAAATTCACATTAGTCAAGTAGATGCTATTTTTGAAAATCATCAGCCATTACCAGAAACACCGACGCTTCCTCTTCGTGAAGAAGACAAAATTATTGGTAATTCGATCGCGGAATTAATCAGAAACGGTGATACTTTACAAATTGGTTTTGGTGCAATCCCAAATGCAATAATGAATGATTTAAAAGACTATCGAGATTTAACGATTTATACAGAAATGATACCAGATCAAGTCGTTGACTTATTTGAAAGTGGTGCGGTAACTAATCAAAATAACCCACTTGCACCAGGTAAAATGACAGCGACATTTGCATATGGTACGAAGCGCCTTTATAATTTCATGCATGAAAATAAAGACGTATTTATGTTGCCAGTTAACGAAACAAATGACGTACGTCATATTGCCAGTATTGACCGAATGGTAACAATCAATGCAACAGTTGAGGTTGATTTTCTTGGCCAATGTAATTCAGAAACCATTGGCGGAAGATATTACTCTTCAACAGGTGGACAAGGAGATTTTGGCATGGGCGCGCGGATGGCAAAAGAGGGAAGAGGAGTAATTTGTTTACACTCTACAGCCAAAAATGGAGAAATTTCAAAGATTGTTCCAACTTTACCGAATGGAGCGGTCGTAACGACATCCAAAAACGACGTTGATTTTGTCGTTACGGAATATGGCGTAGCAAAATTAAGAGGAAAAATGATACGTGAACGCACGAAAAATCTTATTGATATTGCACATCCTAAATTTAGAGAAGAACTAACGTTTGCAGCAAAGAAGATGGGATATTTATTGTAATCTGAATAAAGGCTAATAACCGTACCGAATATGTAGTTCTGATACTGTAGAGAAAAAAGGTAATAACTATTTTAATAACCGTTACAGCCACAACATAACTAGCAAAGAATTTACAATCATATAGCATATAAAAACGCTTGGATGTATACTACTTCATCCAAGCATTTCTATTGATAGTGGACATACAATCATTCAATTTGTTGCTGTAGCCATTCCAAAGCTTGTTTTTTACTAGTTATTCGCTTCTTTAAAGTTTCTATTTCAAGGTCTAATAATACATTTGAAAATACGGGCCCAGGTTTTAGTCCATGATTCTTTAAATCTTCACCTGTTAAATAAATCGGAAGTTGATTACGCATTTGAATATATTTTATTAGGAATTTTTGATCACTTAGCTCTTTAATTACAATGTAAAAAAGGAGAGCTTCGATAGAATATGGCTTTAATAATCGATGCAATTCACCAATATCTTTTATTAAGTGCCATTTATGATCCTTTAGTTCAAAAACTTCTTTGAGAAGCTTTCCATCTTTTTTAGTTAAAGCGAACCGCTTAGCTTTATCAAGGTGATTTTCATAGTAAAACGGGATAAGAAAATAAGTAAACCAACTTGGATTTTTGGCTTGTAATGGATAAGGTCGTTCCATTTTATAAAACTTTTCAAGCTGCTTCGCGTGAGTAAAGCTTTGTTCTGAATGACAGCTATTAATGCCAAATTGTTTCCAAAACTGAAGCTCAAAAAGTCTTTTCATAGCTATTGAAGGATGAGCTTCGGTAAAAAGCTTTTCCAGTTCATGATTAACCCGAGTGACTGATAAGTCGTTCATTTTATCAATTGAAATGAGAGCCAGCTCTTCCGTTTGTTTATCCATTGAAAATTGGAAACGAGTCTCGAAGCGAACAGCTCGTAAAATTCGGGTTGGATCTTCGATGAAGCTTAAATTGTGCAGGATTTTGATCGTTTTTTCTTCAAGATGGGTTTTACCATCGAATGGGTCAACGAGTTTACCAAACTTCCTGCAATCTAAACAAATGGCCATCGCATTGATCGTAAAGTCACGACGGTACAAATCTTCTTTTAATGTTGAAACCTCTACGTTAGGTAAAGCTGCAGGATGATCATAATACTCTAGTCTTGAAGATGTAATATCGATTTTTAGTCCTGTAGGATGTGTCCAAGTTGCTGTTCCAAAGTCTTCGTGAGTGATGACTTCACCACCATAATCGCTTATAAGCTTTTTTGAAAATGCGATACCATCACCTTCAACGACAATATCGATATCATCATTCACACGACCTAAAATAATATCACGGACGATGCCACCAATCAAATAAACAGGCATACAATGATTAGTTGCGGTAGCTCCAATTTCTTTTAATAATTGAAAGACATCTTTAGGTAGTTGATTTTTCATCTTTGCCCGTAAGTTGTTGTGTAAGTCTTTTAAGGCAGATTGTTGTATGTCTTCTTTTAGCGTCTGATTATGTAATATTTCAATCACATTCGTCCTTGATAAAATACCGATGAGCTTGCCTTGATCCACAACGGGTAAGCGTCCGATATTATGTTTAATCATAATCGTTTGTATTTCTTCTAATGATGTATTAGGCTCAATTGAGATGACATTTGAACTCATATATGCTTTAACGGGTGCATGTCCTAAACCGTGATGCGTTGCTTTATCTAAGTCACGTCTAGAAATAATTCCAAGGAGCTTGCTATCTTTTACTATTGGAAACCCTGTATGTCCATATCGAAACATTATCCGTCCAGCTTCTTCAATTGTCATTTCTGGAGGAACAGTTTTTACAGGACTTGTCATAATAGCTCTAGCAGTAATAGCAGGTTTTAAAATAAGCTCAGAAAAACGTTGAATGATTTCTAAATTCATCCCCTTTTCCATGAGAAAACTTGCTGCTTGAAGGTCCCTTGCAGTAGTATTTGCGTAAGTGAAGGAGCCTGTATCTGTATAAATTCCTAAACCAAAAACAGTCGCTTCAAAAGAGGTAATCGATAAGCTCCGTTGCCTTATTTCCTCTATAAGCACCGTAATTGTCGCACCTACAGCTGCAATGATTCCGTGATTGTTCATAACATCGCCCTCTTTAGTGGGGTGATGATCGTATACAGTGATATGTAAGTCGTCCTTATTTAGTTTCACTGCACAATCACCGATTCTTGAGAGTGAGGCAACGTCAACTAGGATAAGTTCGGTAACTCTAGACCAGTCGATAAGATGGTCTGGAACTAAATCTAAGCTATCTCGATAAATCGCTAAAAATTGTTTAACGGCAGCACTTTGTTTATCCGTTATGACCATATTAGCGTTAGGATAAAGTTTTTTAGCAGCTAGCATTGAAGCTAATGCGTCAAAATCAGTATTATCGTGTGAAATAATAATTTGCAATTTCAAACTCCCCCCTAAATGTGGATCTATATCGAATGATTGGGATATTAAGTTTCTTCCTCAAATAATTTTCCGATGGATGTTTATTGTTATTTTTCCCTTTTTCAACGGGAGCTAACGGTTCGATTTTAACTGATATGTTGTCCACTTTTCCGATTGGCATAATTAGAGTGTATTCGATATGCACGTAGCGAAGAAACTCTTGTAATTTGATTCACTTTTCTCCCCCTCTATTCATTTTATCGAATGATTGAGGTGAGCGTTAAAGAAAAATAGAAAAATAAGGATGAGAAAAATAAACTTAATCGCTATATACCCAGCATTATTTAAAACAAACAAATCGTGTATTTAAAAGGCTCTTTTCTCAAAGATTGTTGCTTTTAGCTTTTGGACCGTAAGCCAAGCGGATGCTTGGCTCTTCACGCATAGCGTGAAGGTTTTGAAAAACGGTCCAAAAGCAACAAAGATTACGAAAACAGTCATTTAAAAAGATATAATTTTCCCGTTCATTTGAAACTTCTTGATGTACTTTTACGTCAAATAAAGTAATTAGATAGAAAAAAGTGAGGGGTTACAATGAAAAGGGTACTGTCATTATTTTTTCTCTTTGTTTTATTATTAGTTGGCTGTGGTCAAGATGAAGAACTTAATCTATCAGAGGTGACAGGTTTAGTTAGTGCAAAAGACAGAAGTCGGATTTTAGTTATAGAAAATGTGACAAAAGAACAATTGGCAGAGCTTGATTTGGAGAATATTCTTAATGAAGGATTGGGGACAGCGATTTGGTTTGAAGTTGAGGACCAAGAATTGTTCGAGGATCTTCAAATTGGGGATAAAGTACTTGTAGAATTTGATATAGTGGCTGAATCGTATCCAGGTCAATCCAAAGCGATTAGCATTACACGAGTAGAGGAATAATAAAAGGGAGGCTGACAATTGATCAGCCTCTTACTTGACTTATTTTGCAAATACATGATTACCAATTGTCACTGTACGTTCTCGCGTAGCAATCCAGTGATTTGTAGCAATACTTGGATTGTAGAAGAAAAGTGATCCAGAACCTTGGCCTCTAAATGCTAATGCTTCATTAACAGCACGAATTGATTCTGAGTCAGCGGCTCGGTTAATTCGTCCGTTTTGTACAGGTGAGAATGCATAATGACCATTTGATACTTCGTTAATTACGCCATAAACTGTATTAGGGAATTCTTTATGATCTACACGATTTAATATAACAGTTGCAACGGCAACCTTACCAGCATAAGGTTCACTTTCAGCCTCGGCTCGAACTAAACGTGCCATTAAGTTTCTTTCACTAGCTGTTATTGCTGCTGGAATTGACAATCTTTCACCAATATAAATCATATTTGAACTTTTATTGTTTGCTCTTTTAATAGATGCGACCGGAACACCGTATTGATTTCCGATTAACCATAAGCTTTCTCCTGAACGTACTGTATGAGTTGTATTTGCATCTGCTGTTGAAGTAAATCCAAAAAGTAATAAAGTAACGGTAAAGATAAAACTAGATAACCAAATTCGTTTTTTCATATTGTATTTCCTCCTTATATTCCTGTCTAGCTACAACGCCCACCGACTAGCGAGACTTCCTTCTCCTCCGTACGATAAGTCAACATCGCCTCATTAACGTTCAACGTGTTTCCTTTATCTCCTGCGGTTCAGTCCAGTCCGTACGTCGATAAACGGGCGCTTGCGCTTTTCTTGTCTAGCAAGCTCTTAAACTAGGCTAACAAGAAATAGAGTTGAATACCTTAGGAGATGATTACCAATTGTATTAGGATAGGGTGGGAAACCTTGATAGGATAGGGGTTTAAGCTTATATATTACGAATTTATTACCGATTTATGTAATAGTCTATAAAGTTTAAGAAAAATAAGAGAACGAAAAATATTGAAAGTCTAGTGAATTCTATTAGAAATATAGGTTGATGTAAATGTGTGAAAATATGGATTTATGAAATCTGGAAAATCATTACATCGACATAACCTTCATTTATGCTACATTGAAATGGTCGAAGCACTTCTTCGTACATCAGAAAGTAAATGGAGGTATTACTATGAAAAAATTATTTGCAACATCGTTTGCGGCCCTTTTAATCACAAGTTTGTATACGAGTGATGTAAATGCTTATACTGAAAAGCAAGCGAAAGTAGAATCTAACCAAGCTGTTCAAGTATACTCTAATACTATTAACCAAGAGCAATTTAATAATCTAGTAATTGATTTACAATCTAATAGGGACATTCTTGCATTAATAGAAAGAATTCAAGCGAAATATCCAAATGTAATTATTGAACGTGTGAAAAAACAGCCGCTTTATGAAAATGAACAGCGTACTGTAAATCAAGAGGAGTCAGTTCAAGAGCGATCTAAAGCAGATCAAGAACAACAAGTAGCAGAACAGCCAGAACAGCCAGAACAGCCTGTTATTAAAACACCAACAACACAACAACCTAATCAGCCAGAACAGTCTAGTCAAGAAATTGAGCAAGTCCAAACAGGAATTACTGCTGAAGAACAAAAGATGGTCGATTTAGTGAATGAAGAACGTGCTAAGGTCGGTTTGCCAGCATTAAAAGTAAGTGTTGAACTTACGAAAGTGGCTAGAATCAAAGCACAAGATATGATCGATCATAACTACTTTTCACATCAATCTCCGACATACGGTTCGCCTTTTGATATGTTACAAAACTTTGGAGTTTCATATCGAATCGCTGGGGAAAACTTGGCAGGAAATCAAACGGTAGAAGGAGCACATCAAGCCTTGATGAACTCAAATGGTCACAGAGCAAATATCTTAAATCAACAATATTCAGAGGTTGGAATTGGAATTATTGATGGTGGGTCATACGGTAAAATGTTCGTTCAATTATTTAAAGGGTAGAGCTTATTAATTTAATGATTTAGGAGGCTGACTTTTATGTTAGTCTCCTTTTTCAATGTAATAAAAGTGTCATCATAATTTAAAACAAAAATCATACTTTTTTTACTATACTATAATATGTAGTGTAAGAGGAGGCGAAAAACATGTTTAGAAAAATGAGCTATGCCTTCATTGTATATATAACCTTTGTTTTAGTTGGAAATGGATCAGTACTTGCTTCGGAAGTGAATTTCACGGATGAACTTTATAGTGAAGCTGCTATATTAATAGATAGTAAGTCGGGTAAAGTGTTATATGAAAAAAATAGTCACCAGAAAATGTATCCTGCTAGTATTACAAAAATCATTACTGGAATTCTTGCTATTGAGGAAGGACATTTATCTGAAAAGGTTACAGTTAGTCAAAATGCACGAGAAGTTATTGGCACCCGTGTTTATTTGCTCGAAGGTGAAGAAGTTACGCTTAAAAAACTGATTCAAGGACTGTTAATCAGTTCAGGCAACGATGCAGGAGTAGCGATCGCAGAACATATTTCTGGAAGTGAAAAAGCGTTTGCGAGCAAAATGACAAAATTTGTGAAAGAAACGATTGGTGTGGAAAATACGAACTTTACGAACCCACATGGATTGTTTGATGAAATGCATTATACGACTGCTTATGATATGGCGAAGATTTCAAAGTATGCAATGAGGAATGATACATTTCGAGACATAGTCAGTACTAAAGAGCTGCGTTGGATTGGTGAAGGTTGGGAAACGACGATTTATAATCATAATCGAATGCTTTGGAATTATGAAGGAGCTACTGGTATCAAAAATGGCTTTGTCCGTAAGTCGGGTTACACATTAGTTACATCTGTTGTGCAAGAAGATACGGAATTGATCGCAGTGACCTTAAATGCACCATCATCTAAACATGCGTACCGTGATATGCACCGTTTATTTGATTATGGATTTGAGAACTTCGAAACAAAGCTTATTTCAAAAAATGAAGTGTTTGAAGATCCGTTTGGAGGCAAATATACGTTAGCAAATGATTTTTATATAACAACGCAGAAAAATGATACACTATTTTTAGATGTTAGTATTTATGGATATTTAAAAGTTATCGGCAGGCACAATCAACTAGTAGGCATTCGCGTTTTAAAAAGAGTGGAGGACCAGTTTACTAAGAGAAATAGTCTGTTCTTAGTAAGTTTAGATCGGTAAAATTGCATAGCTAAAGTCCAATCGAAATAATATAAAGGCTTGAGATTTTCGTAATCTTGAGCCTTTTTACATAATTTAGCTGATGATCGCTTCTTATAATAGGATATGGGTGTAGCCTTCTTTTTTGTAGCATAGGTGGCAAAAAAACGCCAAAGTAATTTATCTTCTGAGGTGACCCCTAAAAGTTAGAGTATTATATTAAGCGGCTAATTGGCTGGTATGGTCTCGATATTGAACCGGACTCATACCTGCCAATTTTTGCTTTATACGCTTGTTATTATAATAATTGATATATTCTTCAATTTTCTTTTGTAATTCCTCAAATGAGCACAATGCTTCCCCGTAATACATTTCTTGTTTTAGCAACCCGAAAAAGTTCTCCATGGGTGAATTATCTAAACAGTTTCCTTTTCGCGACATACTTTGAAACACTTTGCACTCCTTAAGCCTTGTTACCCATTTATTATGTTGATAATGCCAGCCTTGATCAGAATGTATAGTTGTTCTGTACTTTGAATCTTTTATAATTTCAAGGGCTTCATCTAAAGGTTTGAGCGTTAATTCTAGAGTTGGGCGCATACTTATCCCGTACGAAAGAATTTCACCATTGAACATATCCATAATTGGATTGAGATACAGTTTTACACCGTCTGAACACTTAAATTCTGTAATATCTGTTGCTAGTTTTTGATGACACACATTTGTATAAAAACGACGCTTAATACGGTTCTTAGC
>NZ_JAFLJM010000029.1 GCF_017745675.1 Alkalihalobacillus sp. BA299 | reverse complement strand
TTTCGTAATGTAGCTCTGTTTTGGTTTGGTTTTTTTCATTAAACAGCTTAGCCAAAATAATCTACGATATTACGAGTAAGGGGCTAGTTTCGTTCATGATAACTTATCGTAAGGAGGAGAGCGAAGTTCACTAGACGCTGGGCGCTGTAGCTAGACTAGAAAAGCGCAAGCGCCCGTTCAGCGGCGTATGGACTCGAGCACTCCGTATGAGATAAAGGAAACACGTGGAGCAGCAGCGAGCCGATGTTGACTTATCGTAAGGAGGAGAGCGAAGTTCACTAGACGCTGGGCGCTGTAGCTAGACATAAAAAAAGCAGGCGTTAAGCCTGCTTTACCTTCTAGTGAAACTTAGATTTATCCTTGTTCTTTGCCTATTGCGTTAGAATGACTTACATTAATTTGAAAGCCACTGATATAATTTTTTTGGCCTTCCTACTTTTTGATGGCTATCTTTTTGAATGACATTCCCAACCTCAAGAAGATACATGATGTAACGATAAACAGTAGGATAAGCGAGTCCAACCTCCTTAGAGATTTCATCGACTGGAGCAGGTTCGCGCTTGCCGCGAAGGTATTGTGTTATATGAGAAAGAGTCGATTTGCTAATACCTTTCGTGATAAAAATCTCTTCTTGATCTTCTTGAGTATTCGTTAAGTTAGCTAGCTTTAGATGGAGTTGTATTCTTGAAATGATATCTGGGGCCTTTACAGGTTTTAATGCAAAATCAGTAGCACCAGCCTGAATAAATTGATCCGCAACTTCTTGTCTTTCATCAACGGTCAAAACAAGAATCGGAATATATTGGTTTCGTTTCCTAATTTCTTTTACCGTTTTCAAACCATCCATTACTGGCATATGATAATCTACTAATATTAAAGCAGGTTCATATTGCTCAAGTAAAGTAAGTGCTTTCTTACCATTTTCTGCAATAATGGGTGTCCATCCAGCATGTTTGCAAATTTCACTTAACATATACTGAAGTGATGGATTATCATCTGCGATTATTATCTTCACTTTCATCCCCTCACCTTCATATTCATACTAATCCATCTGTTACATTACGTTTGCTTTTATTTCTGGCAATTTAACTTCATTTACTTTGATACAAAAGGTAGTTCCTTCTCCAACTTTACTATCTACAAAAAGTTCTGCACCATGAGTTTCGATAACACTACGAACAAAAGTTAAACCAATTCCGGGATTTAACTTCGTACTATAACCAGCTTCCCAAATTTTTTCAATTTCTCTCTTGGACATACCTTTCCCATTATCTTCAACCGTAATAAACACTTCCCCCTCGTAACAATATGTGCGTAAAACTACTCGTCCGTTTTGCTTTCCTTTTACTGCGTCAACAGCATTATCAATTAAGTTGACAATCGCTCGTGTGAAACGGATTTTATTAATATTTACTTCGATCCGACCATCTGCCTCCATAATAAAATGATAGTCAACGACTTTGTCCATTAACCGATTAGCCTGTGCGTAATCCATTAATTTTTCTAGCGAACACCAATTTCTGCGATGCTCATGTAAGATTTCTGAAACCATGCCACTTGTTGATTCGATGGCTTGCGAGATATAATCTGAATACTCTTTTATTTTAGGATTATTCGTTTTCATTTGAATTAAAGAATTTAATCCTTCAATCGTTGTTAGTGGCGTTTTCAAATCGTGTACTAAATGTAAAGCTTCTCGTCCAGATCGAGATTGAAGAGCCTCCATCTGTGCACGAGTCAACTCCTGGCTAATTATCCACTTTTGTTCTGAAACAACTAAATAAACGGATAATACAATAGAATTTACAACAAAAATAATACAAAGTAGGAGACCATAAAAATTAAGAGCTTGATCAAAGGATAACTCCAATGCAGTATTTTTTAATTCCATCGATGTTGGTCCACGGCCAAAACCGTACTCTGTTAAAAACGGAACTGTATTCAGCCACTGAAATCCAAAGAGAAATTGAGCTAAAATAAACGATTTTGTTACTGGTCTAATTCTTCCTTTTCCCAGTATATGTAATAATACAAGCGCTACTAATAAAGCTATCGGGGAACCACCAAAGTAAACACCAAAAGGGCTAATTATATTAATTATTGAATATGCAGTAGGAACCATAATAATAGGAATAGCTATTTTTAACCAAGGGCGGTTTAAGCGAGTTCCAATTTCATTCCCTAACAAAAATGCACCAATAATATGCGGTAATGCCCTTATCGAATTTAAAAAAACGAGTGCAATCGTTGACAACATCAATGTATTACCTGAACGATGTTCCCGTAAGTCATGAAGAAGACTAGTTAAGCCAACCTCATCATGTCCAATCCATAAAGGAGTAGATATTCCAAAAACTATTAAAAAAATACTAAACCAACAGCTTTTTGATTTTACTATATCATTAATCATTTTCGTTACACCCTTCTTAGTGCAAACCTACACTAAAACATTTATTTCTAAAGAAATTTTTAAAAAATGTAATAATTATTTAGTTTTTTTTCTATTTTAATATAAATAGTAGTTTAAATGTATAGGTATTTTAAGACTTCTTGTTCAATTATCTAACATTCATATTATCTTAGCCTCTTTTCAGCGAATAGATTTACAGAATAAGACAAAATCTAATGATGGAGGTGAAGGTCATGAGTGACTGGAACAAGCAGTCAGCTAGGAATAACCACGATCAGCAACCACATAAAGAGAAAAAAAATAAAGCAATTGCTGATGATATGGTGGAGATGGATGTTTTAGAAGAAGTGATGCAAGATGCCAAAGCAATTGACAAGAAGTAAATCAGTTATATGTATGCAAGGAAAACCACTACTTTTAAAAAAAATAAGTAGTGGTTTTCCTTTTTAAGTGGATTTTTATCAAATTTTTAGCTTTGAACGCCCATATTTAAACTCTAAAGTTAAAGCACTAGATGGTTATCACCGCCTTATTGTTCTAATTTTAAATTTATCAGATCTACCTTTAGGTTTATCGGTCTAACTTTAAATATATCGGTCTAATTCCATTTTTATCGGTCTAACTTTAAATATATCAGTCTAACTCCATTTATATCGGTTCTAACTTTAAATATATCGGTCTAATTCCATTTTTATCGGTCAAACGACAAAATTTGACACAGACTAACAATCTTTACACATTAATCAAACCATTTGATTAATACCTCTATTCGCGTGTTCGCGTCAAATATGCGCAAACTACTGAGGAAAAAACAACAGTGTAGCTTCGAGCTCTTGAACTAGATTTTGGCCGGTTGCAATGAACTTTTGCGGAACCTGGGCATCCTTATCTTCCGGTTCGGCAAATTGATTCATAAACGGGTTATATTCCATGACATTGTCATCCTGTGATTCTTGGAAAGCGTGGCTGAGAAGAAATGGTTTACCTAACTCCACTTTTACACCTTTTTGATCAAGTTCCCCGTCGACCGCCTTAAATGGAACACGTAAATACAAATAATTCTCTACAGTTGCGTCGATCTTATAGTCAAAATACCCGTGATCATAATCCCAATTACCACCAATGACATAGCCAAGCGGCTTCAATTTTTCTTCTAGGTGTTGAAGCTTGAATTGCTTATTTTCAACGGCAGAATTTAGTTCGATCATCCGGCTTCATCCTTTCTTTCACTTCACGTTGTTGTCTTTAGCATTCCCTGTTTCTATTAAAAAATGCCTCGGAACTCCATTGAGTCCACAAGGCATTTTAAAGTAAATAGGCGTAGTAAACACCATTCGGGCTTTTGCTTAGTCTTTTAACCGCTTTTCTAATTCAGCTTTTTCTGCTTCAAATCCAGGTTTGCCAAGTAGTGCAAACATGTTTTTCTTATACGCCTCTACACCTGGTTGGTCAAATGGATTGACACCTAGGATGTAGCCGCTGATCGCGCAAGCTTTTTCGAAAAAGTACACCATGTATCCAAAGTGATATTCATTCATCTCAGGAATATTTAAAATTAAGTTCGGTACGCCTCCATCTGTATGTGCGAGCATCGTTCCTTGGAATGCTTTTTTATTAACAAAGTCGATTGTTTCACCAGCTAGGTAATTTAAGCCGTCAAGGTCATTCGCTGCTTCTTCAATCGTAAGCTCTTCACGTACTTTTTCTACATTAATAATTGTTTCAAATAAGTCACGACGTCCGTCTTGAACGTATTGACCCATGGAGTGTAAATCCGTTGAAAAGTTAACCGATGCTGGGAAAATTCCTTTTTGATCTTTTCCTTCACTTTCACCGTATAGCTGCTTCCACCACTCCGAAACATATTGAAGAGATGGCTCGTAGTTGACCATCAACTCGATCGTTTTTCCTTTATTGTAAAGTACATTACGAATGGCTGCATACTGATACGACTCGTTTTCAGCTAGGTTCGGGTTACTATACGCCTCACGCGCATCTTGCGCTCCTTTCATCATCGCTTCAATATCGATACCTGCTGCCGCTAACGGAAGAAGTCCAACCGCTGTAAGTACAGAGAAACGACCTCCGACATCATCAGGGATAACAAACGTTTCGTAGCCTTCTTCTGTTGCAACTGTTTTTAATGCGCCTTTAGCTTTATCAGTCGTTGCATAAATTCGTTTTGTCGCTTCTTCTTTTCCATATTTCTTTTCTAAGTAATCGCGGAAAATACGGAATGCAATCGCAGGTTCTGTCGTTGTCCCTGATTTCGAAATGACATTAATAGAAACATCTTTCCCTTCAATAACCGTTAATAGATCTTTTACATACGTAGAACTAATATTATTCCCAACAAAAAACACTTGTGGCGTTTCACGCTTGCCTTTATCTAATACGTTATAAAAAGAATGCTGAAGAGCTTCAAGTGCTGCTCGAGCACCTAAATAAGATCCTCCGATACCAATAACTAAAAGCACATCAGAATCTGATTTGATTTTAGCTGCTGATTGCTGAATACGGGAGAACTCTTCTTTATCATAATTCACAGGAAGATCAATCCAGCCAATATAGTCACTTCCTGCTCCAGTGCCGTTATGTAATTGATGATGCGCAGTTTCAACTGCACCACTTAAATAGTCGACTTCATGCTGATTAAAAAATGGTGCTGCCTTTGAATAGTCAAAGCTTATTGTTTTCATTTAAAAATCCTCCTAATCAATTCTCCACTCTTTTTAATAGCTTTTCCACTACATGAAATGAGCATGCTCACTTTTACAGTGCAGCAGTTAAAATTTTAACTGTGTCTTCTTTATTTAATTTCTTAAATTTACCATAATCGCCAAACACTGTAGCAATTTCAGCCATTTCCTCGATACGGCTATTATCAATATCGTAATCCGCCAATCGTGATGGTGCGCCGATTCTCTTCCAGAATTGAGACAAGCGTTCAATACCTTCAAGCGCAATCGCTTCGTCTGTTTTCTCTTCTGGATTAACACCAAATACCCGTGTTGCTAATTGCACGTGACGGTTAAGGTTTTCTGACATGGCATATTTAATCCAATGTGGGAATAAAATTGCAAGTCCACCGCCATGTGGAATATCATACACTGCCGAAACTGCATGCTCCAGATTATGAGTTCCCCAATCTCCATGGGCTCCCATTTGTGTAATTCCATTTAACGCCATCGTACCACAATAAAGAATCGTTTCACGATACTCATAATTTTCTAAGTCCTCAACTAATTTAGGACCTACTTCCAAAACTGTCGTTAAAATCGACTCACAAATACGGTCTTGTAACGGAGTGTTCGGTGCTTGATGGAAATAAGCTTCAAGCACATGGCTCATCATATCAACAATCCCATAAATCGTTTGATCCTTTGGCACAGAAAACGTATGAACTGGATCGAGAATTGAAAATTTCGGGAACGAGAACGGACTCCCCCAGCCCACCTTCTGATTAATTTCCCAATTGGTAATAACAGAACCTGCATTCATTTCAGAACCTGTAGCGGCTAATGTTAAAACAGTACCTAATGGAAGTGCACCTGTTGGGCGAGCTTTTTTTGTAATGACATCCCAAATGTCACCATCAAATTTAGCACCAACGGCAATCGCTTTCGTCGCATCAATCACACTTCCGCCACCTACCGCCAACACAAAGTCAATGTTTTCTTTGCGGCATAAATCAATTCCCTTTTGAACGGTAGTAAGTCTTGGATTCGGCTCAACACCAGGTAATTCAGCAATATATGCATTGATTTTTTCAAGCTCACTTAAGACATTTTCATAAATGCCGTTTCGCTTAATACTCCCACCGCCATAAACAAGGAGGACACGATTTCCGTATCTTTTCACTTCTTTGCTCAGCTGTTCTAACTGTCCTTTACCAAAAATTAGTTTCGTCGGATTAACAAACGTAAATGATTGCATGTAAACACAACGCCCCTTTCCCCATTATTATCGTAGAGTTCGTGTTGAGTTGCAACAATTCTAGCTGCATCTGTATCATTTGATAATAATTAGATATTTACCAACGAATTCCTCTAAAATAAATATTAATTTTTATTAAGAAAAGCGGAAGCGCCCGTTCAGCGGCGTACGGACTGGACTGAACCGCAGGAGATAAAGGAAACACGGTGAGAGTAATCGAGCCGATGTTGACCTTATCGCACGGAGGTGAGGGAAGTCTCGCTAGTCGGTGGGCGCTGTAGCTAGACAATAAGAAAAGCGGAAGGTGTCTGCTTATCGGCGACAAGCGCTGGAGGGCCAGCAATTAGTGTCCTGACTTTTGGACACGTTTGATGGACCGAAGCGACCTCGAGCCGATGACACCTGCAGCTAGACAAGAAAAGCGGAAGCGCCCGTTTACCGGCGTACGGACTGGACTGAACCGCAGGAGATAAAGGAAACACGGTGAGAGTAATCGAGCCGATGTTGACCTTATCGTACGGAGGTGAGGGAAGTACTCGCTAGTCGGTGGGCGCTGTAGCTAGACCTCCGCGAAATTTCTAGTTCCATAAAGGAAAATAGTATAATGCATATTTCTACGTAAATTACCTCATCCTAAAAAGAGAGCACAATCTTTATCAGTGCTAATTCAATTAACGGAGGTGGATGTTATGAGTGGCATTCAGCGTACAGCTTTAGTATTAGCAATCATTGGAGCCATTAACTGGGGCTTAATTGGTTTCTTCCGATTTGACCTAGTGGCTGCAATTTTTGGTGGTCAGGCAGCTGGTTTCTCCCGCTTTATTTATGCACTTGTTGGTTTGGCTGGACTTTATTGTATTTCCATTCTCTTTAAGCCTGATGAAGAGCTGGAAAGAAGTCCTCAGCCTGAGCGTTAATATGTGAAAATAACTACAATCAATTTATTTTAAGAAAAGCGAAAGCGCCCGTTTACCGACGTACGGACTGGCCTCGGCCGCAGGAGATAAAGGAAACACGATGAACAATAGTGAGGCGATGTTGACTTATCGTACGGAGGTGAGGGAAGTCTTGCTAGTCGGTGGGCGCTGAAGCTAGACATCCTCGAAATTTCTTTCTTATTCTTAAAAAAGAAGAGAGACCTGTTCCGATCAGGTCTCTCCTTTCATTCCTATTAACGTTTTGAACGTTTGTTTAAATCTGCTTGAATTTCGTTCGATTGTTTTAACCAATCTTTTAGCTTGTCTTCAAGTGTATTAAATCCTTGAGTTGTGTTTTGCTTTTCTTGCTTTCTCGCGCCTTGAGGACGAGCTGGACGTGCAGGACGCTCTTTTTTTTCTGGACGCTCTGGTGCTGGTTGAGTTGCACGAATAGATAAAGAAATCTTTTTCGTGTTCTCATCGATTGATAAAACCTTTACTTTCACCTCATCTCCAACTGATAAAACTTCATTAATATCCTTAACGAAACCGTGCGCTACTTCAGAAATGTGAACGAGTCCTTGTGTGTTTTCATCTAATGCTACAAAGGCACCAAATGCTTTCACACCAGTCACCTTTCCTTCTACGATGCTTCCTACTTCTAAATTGGCTACCATACTAATACAACTCCTAACTATTTTTTAACCTTCTTAGTCTAACATATCTTTTGCATTAAATCAAAAAAATTACTTTTTAGCTGAGCGTTTTTCTGGTTTTGTACTGATTGGCTTTGCACCATTTTTATATGGAGCTTCCTTTAGTCTACTGTCTGTTAATTTTCCGTACTGATATTGCTTTTCTTGAAGCGTAATTCCAAAGGCTTGTGCCCACTTCTTTAATTTGCTTATTTCATGGCGGGTAATTAATGAGATCACGATTCCTTCTTTTCCCATTCGTCCCGTTCTTCCTGCGCGGTGTAAATACCCTTCCTTTTCTTCTGTAAGTTGTAAGTTTATGACATGCGTTACGTTTTGAATATCGATTCCCCTTGCTGCGACATCGGTTGCAACTAAAATATGAAGATCACCATTGCTAAACTTTTGCATAACATCAGCTCTTTGAAATTTATCTTGTTCACTTGAAAGCGCTCCAGCTTTAACACCGTGATACGTTAATTTTTCAACGGTTTCCTTCACTCGCTCTAAGCTATTGACAAACACCATTCCTCGAGTTATGTGTAAATTACGAATTATTCCTCTTAAATGGTCAATTTGCTGTCTTCGGTCACCAACAATGAACAGATGGTCAATCTTATGTTTTACTATTCCCTCATTTACAGAAAGGAAAACTGGATCTTTTACCTTTTCTGATAAGCGTTTGATAAGTTCGGGTGTAGCTGTTGCTGAAGCATAAATAAACTGGCAATTTCCGGGCATTTTCCGTTCCAGTTGAACGTAATCTTCATTGCTTTTTTTATCTAAAATTTGCCGATCAGCTTCATCAAATACGATCGCTTCAACTTGGTGGAGCTTTAATTTCGATTCTGCTAATTCTAAAATTCGCCTCGGAGTTCCGACCACAAGCTGTGGCTTTACTTTTTTTAATTTTTCTAGCTGACGTTTAATGTTTCCGCTGCCGATAAATGCTTCTACTTCAAAAGCTGTATCTTTTGTTAAATCCTTAACCTCTTGAAAAATTTGCATCGCTAACTCTTGTGTCGGTGCAATAATTAGCACTTGTAGCTCTTGTTTGGTTTCATCAAGCCTTTCTAGCAATGGAAGGACAAAGGCTAGTGTTTTTCCACTTCCTGTTTGCGAATGAAGCACGACATTTTTCCCTGCTAAAATGTCTGGAATGCCTTGTTCCTGAATTTTGGTTGGTGCATCTATTCCTTTATTCGTTAATACATTGACATAGGTTTCAGATATACCTAAGTTTGAGAATTGGTTACTCATTATTATCCCTCTATTCTATAATTGCAAGCTTCTTGTATTGTTCATATTGTTTGACAGACATTTGATGTAATACATTTAAAAATGCTTCTTGATATGTACCAATTCCTTTTTGACTCGCATTTTCATAAGCTATTTCTCCAGCAATTCCGTAAAAAGCCAATCCTTCAGTAAGAGCTTGAACTGGTTGCTCATTATTCGAAGCTAAAAATGCACCTAACACTGCACCTAGTAAACAGCCTGTCCCTACAACTTTTGTCATCCATGGATGGCCGTTTGAAATTTCATATGTTTGTTTGCCATCTGTTACGACATCTGTTTCACCGGTTATGACAGCGATTGTATTGAATGCTTGACTCGCTTTTTTAGCTAACGTATCTTTGGGTAGTGTCGTTGAACCATCTACCCCTTTTATCATACCACTTTCACCTAGGAGCGCTGCAATTTCTCCACCATTCCCTCGTAGAACATTGACGATTACTTCATTTAAAATTCGTTTTGTTGTCTCGGTTCGGTATGTCGTTGCGCCAGCTCCAACAGGGTCGAGGATAACAGGAACACCTGCTTCATTAGCAGCTTTTCCTGCTAGGATCATTGCTTCCACTTGTTCTTGATTTAACGTCCCAATATTTAAAAGCAGGGCACCTGCGATACTCGCAAGGTCGGCTACTTCTTCTTTTGCATACGCCATCACCGGAGATGCACCTAACGCGAGTAGACCGTTTGCGGTAAAATTGGTAACAACTACATTCGTCATACAATGGATAAGCGGTTGCTCTATTTTTATTTTTTCAAATACATACATGATTAACACCTCAAATTATTTTTAGTAAGCTTGTATAAACTTTATCAAGTAAGGGAATAACTGATTACTACCATATAGTATTCCCCCTTTTAAGACAAGGCGTAACTGCCTTGTCTTTTTTTTGTGAGCTGCATTATTCCATTTTGTCGATATATTTGGAGTTAGAAGTGATATATCTGGAATTAGACCCGATATATTTGGAATTAAACCCGATATATCGAATTCAAACCTATACCGCCAGAAAATCCGAGTACTTTTAACTCACATAAAAAGTTACAAAACTCTAAACAGAGTCAATATTTGAATAAATAGCGCAAAAAAGGCTGTCCCCCAAAGCTTCTGGTTCACTCTAGCCTTAGTGTAGATAACCAATACTTTACTTTTGGGACAGCTTTTTTAATTGAAATGATGTTTAACTTGTTTTAACTATGTTTTTCTAAAAAATTTCCAATCCGCCGAATGGATTCTTCTAGATTTTCCATCGATGTAGCATATGAACAACGTATATGTCCTTCTCCGCCTTCACCAAAAACGTTACCAGGTACAACTGCGACTCTTTCTTCAAGAAGGAGTTTTTCAGCGAATTCCTCTGAGTTATACCCTGTATTTTTTATAGACGGAAACGCATAAAATGCTCCACCTGGTGTATGGCAAGGTAAACCAATTTCTGCAAATGACTTGACGACGAAATTACGGCGTTGATTGTAGCTTTGCACCATTTTCTTCACATCGACTAAGCCATTTTGTAACGCTTCAAGCGCACCGTATTGAGCAGGTGTCGATGCACACATCATCGTGTACTGATGAATTTTTAACATTGCTGCCGTGATGTCTTCAGGTGCAAGTGTAAACCCTAAGCGCCAGCCTGTCATTGCAAAGGCTTTAGAAAATCCAGAGATGACAACAGTACGATCACGCATATCTGGTAAGCGTGCAATCGAATAATGATTCGTATCATAGGAAAGCTCTGCATAAATTTCGTCAGATAACACAAGTAGGTCGTGCTTTTTAATGACATGCGAAATAAGCTCGAGCTCTTCTTTTGTCATGACGGCTCCTGTTGGGTTATTCGGGAAGCAGAGCATGACCATCTTTGTTTTCGGTGTAATCGCTGCTTCTAATTGTGTCGGAGTTACTTTAAAAGAATCTTCTTTTTTCGTTCCTACAGACACCGGTATTCCGCCAGCGAGTGATACAATTGGTGCATACGACACAAACGTTGGCTCGACGATAATGACTTCTTCACCAGGGTCAACAAGTGCACGAATCGCAATATCAATCGCTTCACTTGCCCCAACGGTTACGAGCACTTCACTTGTCGGACTATAATGCAGTGCAAATTGTTGGCTCATATATTTCGCTATTTCCTCTCTTAATTCTAAGAGACCTGCATTTGCTGTATAAGCAGTAAATCCTCTTTCCATCGAAGAAAAAGCAGCTTCTCGCACATTCCAAGGCGTGACAAAATCAGGCTCTCCGACACCAAGAGAAATAATATTATCCATCGTCGACGCTAAGTCAAAAAAGCGCCGAATTCCTGAAGGTTGAATGGATTGAACAGCTTTGGATAAACGACGGTTCACTCTCGTAGTATTTGTCATTATGGAGTCACCACGATTCTTCGATCTTCTTCACCGTCTTCAAACACAACACCATCATGCTTATATTTTTTTAGCTGGAAATGTGTTGTAGTTGAAATAACAGAATCAAGTGTTGATAATTTATCAGATACGAAACGGGCAATTTGTGACATACTTTTCCCTTCAATGACGACCGATAAATCATATGCTCCGGACATTAAGTATAAAGCCTTCACTTCTGGAAAACGATAAATTCTCTTTGCAACATCATCAAAACCGACCCCTCGTTGCGGAGTTACTTTTACATCAATCATTGCCGTCACATTTTCTTGATCATGGACTTTGCTCCAGTCAATAACTGCAGAGTAACTTAAGATGACTTTTTCTTTTTCTAGCTTTTGTAAAATCGCTTTCGTTTGTTCCTCGTTTAATTCAGTCATTTTCGCTAATGTTTTTAAGCTGATGCGGCCATTTTCTTCAATGATTTGAAGAACTTCAATTTCTTTACTGTTCACTCTAATGCTCCCCTTCCTATCTCCCTTATGTTTGTATTTTTTATTTCGTTAATAATATCATATTCACGCGTGAATATGGCCTTACTTTTTTTAAAAATTCTGAGTGAAATCTTTGATTTTATATCTGAAAAAATATAGTATGTACCCTTACTTTATTAGTATGACCGTAGACTAGAACAGGAAGTCTTAAAACTACATAAAAAAGCAGTGGATATTTGATCAGCTCCACTGCTTGGTAATATAACGATTGGCAAGCTGAAAAAAAGACCATTCAACCGCAATCACTTCCTCATACTTTTCGTCAACTATTAAAATACTTCTTTTAAAAAGTCCTTTTCATGAGACAACCAATGCTTCATCAGTTTTTTAGCTCCTTCGAGGTCATGGAGCTTCGCTTGACCACATTGTTTTTCATTAGCGGCCGGTACTTCCTTTAGTTCGATTGAATAATTCATTGTTTTTTCAAGAACATCAATCATATCTTCAATGGTTGGTTCACCACTTACGATTAAATAAAAACCGGTTTGACAGCCCATAGGTGAAAGGTCAATGATATCAAAATGATCTTGATCTTCAGCAAAGCGGCGAATATTTAAAGCCAATAAGTGCTCTAAAGTATGGATCGCTTCGGGTCTCATTGCTTGCTTATTCGGCTGACAAAAACGCACATCAAATTTATTCACGACTCCATCCGTTCCAATTTTATGTGTTCCACAGTGACGAACAAAGGGAGCTTTTACAATCGTATGATCTAGTTCAAAGCTTTCTACTGTTGGCATAGATGATCACTCCTAATAATAAATATCATTTTCCAACAAGTATACGTGATGTCCTAACCATCTGTCTAATATATTCTGAAAATTCCTTTGAATTTTATTTTCGTTGAATATATTGAAGATAGAAATATGGATTTACTTTTCCTCGCTATTAGCTTTATTCGGTTGATAACCGTTTAATTCAACCCGCTTGATCCCATGCTCTAATGTAAATGCATATAAATCTTCTGCATACGTATTTGGTGAAAACTTAGATAGCTTCCAGCGCATGCCCTTTTTTGGTTTAATTAACACAATCGGAACGTTTCGTAATTTAACGAAATACATTTCTTTAATTTCAGTTACCGCTGTTTCTTTTTTTATAAGTGGTAATCCAAATAATCGAATTTGATAAGACAAGGTATTCCCATTTATATGAAATTCATAGGAAAGAAACATCGCACATACAAAAATAACTAAGGCTATATACGGCAAAAATATAATTCGCTCGCTAAACATATATAAATTAAAAATTGTTAAAACAATCAAAACAGCCCAGATCGTTTTCCCTTCTTTACTTTGATATTTTTTTCCCAACAACATTCCCCTCCAACAATCAATTTCCATTAATATAGTACCATTTTTAAATAAACCTAGCACTTTTTCCTTTCATAATTTCGGTATTTCCTTTATAATATTTAGTGTAACGAAATATTTCTATCAAGAAGGTGTCCTACGTGACGATCGAAAAAAAGAATATTGTCATTATGTGGTTTGCAAACTTTCTAGTTGCAGCTAGTGCTACGATGGTCCTGCCGTTTTTGTCATTATACATTAAAACGTTAGGAGATTACTCAGACGCTTACGTTCAGCAATGGGCAGGTTACGTCTTCGGTGTAACATTTCTCGTTGCCTTTTTTGTTTCTCCTTTATGGGGAAGGTTTGGCGACAAATATGGTCGGAAAAAGATTTTAGTGATTACGGCAGCAGGAATAGGTTCTAGTGTCCTATTAATGGGATTCGCTTCGTCTGTAATGGAGTTATTCATTCTGCGAGCTTTTATGGGGCTTGTTACAGGTTTTATCCCTACTTCTGCTGCTTTAATTTCTGCACAATGTAAAAAAGAGGTGGCTGGTAGAACACTCGGCACACTTCAAACAGGAACGGTTAGCGGTGCCTTATGTGGGCCTTTACTTGGAGGTCTACTAGCGGATACCGTCGGGTTTCAATATACATTTACGATTACTGGAACGGTTATTATATTTGCTTCTATTCTTGTCGCATTTGGAATAAAAGAAATTGTGTTTAAGGAAGCAAATGAAGAAAAAACAGTGTATACGCGCAAAGAAGTGTTCTTGCATATTTTTAAAAGCCCAATTCTAATATCAGTTATGATGATTTCTCTTATTTTTCAAGTGGCCAACTTTAGTATTCAACCACTATTAGCTCTTTACGTAAACGAGTTAACAACTACTGAAAACCTAGCCTTCCTCGCTGGTTTTGCCTTTTCTGTTACAGGTTTAGGAAACCTGGTAGCAACAAGAAAATGGGGGGCGTTAGGTGACCGAATTGGACACGGAAAAGTATTAGTGATCTTACTGCTTTTATCGTCCTTGTTTTTTATTCCGCAGGCTCTTGTTACAGAGCTGTGGCAATTAATTATCTTACGTTTTTTATTCGGACTTCAAATTGGCGGTCTACTTCCTTGTATGACAGCTTATATAAGGCAGCTTGCTCCACTTTCTGTTCAAGGAGAAGTGCTAGGCTACAATATTAGTTTCCGATTTTTAGGCAATGTAATTGGACCTGTCATGGGCGGTATAGTTGCAGCAAAATTCGGTATTGACATGGTCTTTTATATTTCTGGCTTCCTTCTAACCATGAGCGGTCTCTTTTTATGGTTAGCCGTAGTTCGTGAAGGAAAGAAAACTGAAAGTGAAAAGGCACATTTGTCAGCATAAGGATAAGGAATGTGGAGACAATTTTATACAGGAGTATTTTTATTATTATTAATAGATACTAAAATCGCTTGGGCTAATTTTTAAATTATACCCAGGCGATTTTTTTTTAAAAGTTATGATTATGAAAATACTAGGATGATGCTATCATGACAAATACATCCTTTTTCTGGAAAACAATAGACTTGTTTGCCCAGTTATTACACCTCTCCGAAGTAATGTTTAAGCAGCAATTTTTTAGGGGATTTATAGTAATGCAGGGATTACAGCTTTGGTCGTTGAATTTCCTCATAGAGCAACTCGTTATACGGTTATTAGCATACTTTTTAGTTGAAATTCCAAAAAAGGATGATCGCTTTGCAATCAAATCGCACTCCACCGATTTTATTTTTTGTAGAATTATATGAGCAAATAAAAAAGGATCCTATCCAGGATCGGGCCGCACAGCTTGCCTTTTTCTTTTTACTTTCGATATTTCCATTTTTAATTTTTATTTTGGCACTTCTCCCTTATTTATCCCTTGATGTATCGCAGATCTATGCATTTGTTGAAGACTATGTACCATACGAGCTTGCCGATCTATTTATTACGACAGTATTAGAACTCGTTCAAGAGCCTAAAGGTAGCTTACTTTCATTCGGGTTTATTGCGACGATCTGGTCTGCTTCTAATGGAATGAATGCTTTAATACGTGCTCTTAATAAAGCTCATAACATTGATGAAACCCGGTCGTTTATTACTTTGCGTCTATTATCAATCCTGCTTATGTTCGGATTAGTAATTGTTTTTTTTGTCACACTTCTCTTACCTGTGTTCGGAAAACTGATCTTAGAAGCCGTTGATGCCATTTTTCATATTCCTACTTCGTCTTTTATATTATGGAACCGCCTCCGCTGGGTAATTGGCATCGCCATTATGACGATTGTTTTAATGTTATTATATATAATTGGACCTAATCGAAGACTTACCTTTAAAGATGTCGTTTACGGTGCCCTGTTTGCCACGATTTCATGGCAATTGATTTCACTCGGCTTCTCTGTCTATGTGACGAACTTCGCAAATTTCTCTGCCACCTACGGAAGTTTAGGAGGTGTTATCGTTCTTATGTTTTGGTTTTTCTTAAGTGGCTTGATCCTTATTATCGGTGGCGAGATTAATGCGACTTTGCAAATTCTTCGGCTGAATGAAAAGAAAGACTAAAGATGAAGGAACACAATGAACGTTAGTGAATTGATGTTGACTTATCGTACGGCGGTGAGGAAATTCAGGCTAAAGTCTGTATGTATATTAGAGTGGACATTAGAAATAGACTCAGAAACGAATTTAACATTGATTTTAATAATCGCTTTAAAACATTTGTATTAATGGGAGGATTCTTCCTGTTCTACGTAAAATAGAGTCAACCCTGGCACGAACTGTACCAATTTAACCGAAAAAAGTAGTAATTTTTAAGAAAACTCTTATTTCGATGTATATTTATTAAAAAAACGGTAACGATGATAGCAACTAAGTAAAATTAGTAGATTTGGGAGGGTAAATTATGAATAAAACTGAATTAATTAATGCTGTTGCTGAACACTCTGAGTTAACGAAAAAAGATGTCTCAACTTGCGTAAATTCACTTTTTGAAGTTATTTCTGATACACTAGCAAAAGGTGAAAGTGTTCAAATTATCGGTTTTGGGAACTTTGAAGTGAGAGAGCGTGCCGCAAGAAAAGGCAGAAACCCACAAACGGGTGAGGAAATCGAAATCGCAGCTAGTAAAACTCCTGCATTTAAAGCAGGTAAGCAGTTAAAAGAAGCCGTTAAATAATCTAGATTACAAACGAACTTATTTGAAACTTTACTGCGACGCGATTTTGAATAGCTGGAGCAAGACTTGTGTGAGTAAAATGATTGAAATACATTTTTTTAGGAAAGCTCGGGCTATGTTTATGTCATTTTAAAAAAAGCCTTAGCTTTTCGCATGCTATTCAGTATTAAGACAGGAAAAAAGACCGCAATAATATATTGTACGGTCTTTTTCCTGTTTTTTATTTTTTACCTATATCACTAAACCAATTGTGGCCATGCTTCTTTTCGTTAGGCTGTTTTCGTAAACTTTGTTACTTTTGGACCGTTTTTTGAAAATAAAATAGCCTTTTCAAGACAAATTCATTTGTCTGATCGGCTATTTTATTTTCAAAACCTTCACGCTATGCGTGAAGAGCCAAGCATCCGCTTGGCTTACGGTCCAAAAGCTAAAAGCAACAATCTTTGAGAAAGAGCCTTTCGTTATCAATGAATTTTGAACTCATTTTTCATGTGTATTACCTTTAAGAAGTGATTTCACCATCTTCAATATGAAAAGAATCCAATAAATATCCGTTCGTATCCTTTACAAATTTAAATGATACTGATAGTACGTCATTTGCTGGATATCCGTATCTGGCATATTGTTCTGCAGATCCACCATACATTTCTATATTATAGAACTCGATATTAATATTTTCACCTTTGACAATGACTATTTCGTCATGTACTTCAAATTGAAGTTCTTCTTCCGTAATTAACCGTAGACCAGGATTAAGGATTGTTTTTCGAACGGTGTCATAATAAGCATTCGTCTCATTGATTGATGAATTATATACATTTGATTCCTTTATGTACGTTTGAAAAGGCTGTTTGTATACAAGAATGTTATCGTTCTCATCAAAAATTCTTTCAACCATTTGCAATAGACCATCCTCTGTCACTTTTCCATCTAGCAATCTCTCAATTTCTTCCAACGTATGATACTGCTCATTATAAAACATGTCTCCATACGAGCTATGGTTTTGAAAAAGTTCGGAGGATGTAGTAATTATTTCATTAAGCTGAAAGAGAACTACTTTTTCATCTACTGATGAACAACCACTTATAACGGGAAAAATTAATAGAGCAAAGACCCACTTCATTCCATATACCATACGCATTCTCCTAACTATAGAATACTTATATTATATAGACGTTTCTTCTCGCTATAAGGTTTCAATAATCTTCAATTTTCTATTACTTTTTTCACAAAAAATATTATCTCGTTATAGTACCATAGCGGCAATCCAACCAAGGACGAGTAATGGAATATTAAAATGGATGAAAGTTGGAACGCACGTATCCCAAATATGATCATGCTGTCCGTCTGCATTTAATCCTGCTGTCGGTCCAAGTGTACTATCTGATGCAGGCGCACCCGCATCTCCTAACGCTCCAGCTGTGCCAATTAAAGCAATTATTGCAAGTGGACTAAATCCAACTGCTTCACCAAGCGGTACAAAAATAGCAGCAATAATCGGAATAGTTGAGAATGAAGAACCAATCCCCATTGTAATAAACAGACCAACAAGAAGCATTAATAATGCGGCTAATCCTTGATTTTGACCAATGACCCCTGCCACTTGTTCAACAAGCTGGTCAACATGCCCTGTTTCCCTAATAACGGCTGCAAATCCTGATGCCGAAAGCATGACAAATCCTATAAAAGCCATCATTTTCATACCACTCGTGACCATTTCATCTGATTCTTTCCAATTTACTGTACCACTTAAATAAATAACAACCAATCCTGCAAGTGCAGAAACGATCATGGAATTAGTGATCAGTTGGACAATTAATGTAACGATAATCGCAAGGATTGAGAATATAATAGACCGATTAGTAGCCGTCCCTTTAGCCACACCCTCTCCATTCGTAAATCCTTTCGTTTCATAGTTACGTTGTTTACGATATGATACGAACACAGCAACGAGTAAACCAAGAAGAAGCCCAGCGACAGGTAACATCAGTGCAACCGGTATATCGGCCCGGTTAATCACAAGGCCACTTTCAGCCATATTCGTTTCGACAATATCATGATAAATGGCACCAAAACCATATGGTAATAAAATATATGGAGTTGTTAAACCGAACGTAATAATCGTAGCAATGGCCCGACGATCAACGCCTAGCTCATTTAATATTTTTAAAATCGGTGGAATTAAAATAGGAATAAATGCAATATGAATCGGTACTACATTTTGAGAAAAACAAGAAATGATTAATATAATAAGAAAAATTAATGCTTTCGATAAAGCTCTCTTGCGACTTTCTCCTTCTTTTCCTACGATGGCTAAAGCTAATTTTACAATAACATCCGGTAAACCCGTACGACTGATCGCAATGGCAAAACCGCCTAGTAAAGCATAGCTTAGTGCTACATTCGCACTCCCACCTAGTCCATTTGTAAATACATCTATTGTTTCGGTTAGACCAAGACCTCCGATTACGCCTCCAGCTAATGCACCAATTACTAGTGCAATCACTACGTGAACTCGTGCTAAACTTAGCGCTAACATAATAAGTACTGCGATGATGACTGCATTCACGAAAAAATCCTCCTTAACACTTTTCACTTTAGTATATTAAATAACTAACATACTAAAGGCTATCATTCTCCTAAAATGAAGTCAATATTTATATTTTCCTAGAATAATATTTTCGTTTTAGGGAAGTCATTAATTAGTAGAGTTGAAAAAATATTTATTTTTTGTGGAGGTAGTGAAGCAAAGGAAAATATACACCCTTTTGTGACGAATGGTCTCCTATTGCTTCCACTCTGGCGCCTTGCCAGTTCTTTTGTGACCGACTTCTCCTAATTTTTTCATCTCGTGGGCACCTAACGTTAAAAAAACTGACTCTATGTCAGCCCTCCAACGTTTGTTGGAAATCAACATAAGAGTCAGTCTCTTCAATCTTTCGTTTACTGTGCTTCTTCAATTTCTACTTGTAGCATTTCTAAAATCATCTTGCCATCTTCGCCGACGACTTCATTAACAAAGTACTCACGAACCGGGATCGCTAGCTCTCTGAAAGCGTCTCTTTCAGCTTCTGATAGCTCGATGACTTCTGTCGGATAAGTTTCGTTATCGACAATCGAGTCAAGAAGCTCTTCATTTAGCTTTTTCTGTAGTTCAAAACCAACAGGACGCATTTCTTCAACCGTCTCATCAATCATAGCACGAATATCTTCTGGTAAACCATTATAGAAATCTGGATTTACTGTTGTCATCGCAACATAAATATTATGTCTTGAGATTGTCATATTACTTTGAACTTCATGGAATGAAGCATCTTCAATAAAGAAAATTGGATTTTCTTGACCTTCGACAACACCATTGTCTAAAGAAGTATGAAGTTCACCCCAGCTCATTGCTGTTGGGTTAGCACCGTATGCTTCATATGAATGCATAATTAACGGTGATTCTTGCGTTCTCATTTTAAAACCATTGAAATCTTCTGGTGTTCGTAGTTCTTTATTACCTGTCCACTGCATCGCACCTTCTGTCCAAAATGCTAGAGGTTTAATGTCATGCTCTTCATATTTTTCAGCTAAATTAACATTTAACGCTTCACTTGTATCTAAAATCTGTTGGTTTAATTCCATATCATCTGTAAATAAAAATTGTAGTGCAAAAAGCTGACCTTCATCAACCATCGTTCCCGTAAAACCTGGAGACACAATTGCAAACTCAACAATTCCACTTTGAAGCTGTTCTACTTGGTTTACTTCACTCCCAAGTCCGCCAAATTCATAGACCTCAATGTTGATTTGCCCATCTGATTTTTCATGAAGACGGTCTGCAAACTCTTTTGCATACTCGTATTGGACTTGACCTTCCATCTCTTCAGTCACAAATTTCCAGTTGTACGTTTCTTCCGCATCACTATCTGCTTCTTCACTACCACAAGCTGCAAGAATGACACTCATCATGATGGCTAACGTAAGTAACATCAACTTTTTTTCTTTAAAAAACATCAAATACCCCCTGTTTTTTTATATGAAACTCTCTTTTCATCGTGTTTTGAACAACCTCTTTACATGAAGTAACGGTAGAAAAGAGAAATTTCTTCAAATAATATTAGTAGAATCCCAGCTATAACAAGCATTACAATATAAGGTGGTGTACCTCGGATGACATCTAAATATGACTTGTTAAAGACTGCACTTGCGGTAAAAATATCAACGCCGAACGGTGGTGTTGCCGACCCTAATGCAGCTTGGAATGTGATGACAATCCCTAAATGAATGGGATCGACACCCGCTTGCATTGCAATTGGGTAGAAAATTGGTGTTAAAATTAAAATAACGACGATCGGGTCGACAAACATACAGCCAATAAAGAAGAAGATCGAAACAATGAATAAAACCGTAAGTGCCGATGGATCGCCGCCCATCACACTGTTTGCTACCAGTTGTGGTATACGCGCATATGAAATCACATATGAAAATGCTTGACCACCAGCAACTAGAATAAACACAGCCGATGTTACAAGACCTGTCGATAATGCGATTTTTGGAATTTCTTTGAATTTGACTGTTTTAAAAATAAGTACTTCTAAAATTAATGCATATAAAACCGAGATTCCTGCTGCTTCTGTCGGACTAAATACTCCTGAGTAAATCCCACCAATGATGATGACAGGAAATCCTAAAGGAAGTAATGCTTTTCGCGTAAAGGTAATTCGTTCTTTCCACGATGCTTTTTCAACTAGCGGAATCTTCTTCACTCTTGCGTAAATATAGCAATACACCGCAAACATCGTGAAGACCAATATAGCTGGGCCAATTCCGGCCATAAATAATTCACTAACAGACACGCTTGATGCTGCAAGTGCATAAATAATCATGGCAATACTCGGTGGTACTAATAAGGCAAGATCACTTGCGTTAATAATAAGCGCAATCGCGCTAGAATCCTTATATCCGACCGAGCGTAATCGTTCGCGCATAGGCTTACCGATAGCGACAACGGTTGCCTGTGTTGAACCTGATATCGAGCCAAATAATGTGCAAGCTGCAGCGGTTGTAATGGCATAACCGCCCCTTAGATGTCCAATAAAAGAGCCTACAAAATCTAATAGCCGTTTCGATGTTTTTCCCGTAGACATGATGTCTGCTGCAAAGATAAACAGCGGAACCGCTAATAGAACGTAAGGAGATATTCCTTGTATCATCTGTTGAATGAGAAATATCGGATCAATGTTCGGAATAAATAACATGACAACGAAAAGGGGTGCAGCAATTAAAGGAATTAACATCGGAAAACCTAGTAATAAAAATATAACCATTAACGTCATTAAAGTTGCTACCATAGTTGTCCCTCTCTATTCTTTTTTTTCATAGATTATGAGGATCTAAGAAGACTCAATTTTCAGAGTAATCCTTTTTCTCAGTTGCTAAATACACCTCTTTTTCTTTAATGTTAATCCACATATTTCGAATAAATTGTAAACTTCCTAAAATGAGCCCCACCGGAATAAAAATAAGTAAGATCCATACTGGAATTTGTAAGGCAATCGTTACTCTTCCTTTTTCAAAGACTGAAACCATATAGCCAAACGCGTAATATGCAAGGACAAGCAAAATGATAGCTGTCACGGCTGGAATAACTATAGCTAGTGCTTTTCTAATCTTTGGCGGGGCAACATCGAAAAATGCAGACATACTAATATGTCGTCCTTTTCTTGCCGCATAACTGATCCCCATAAATGTCGCAAGGATCACCGCAAACTCACTAATCTCCCCTGCAAAAGCCCAACTTTTCCCTGTAATTGTTCGGCTAACTACATTACCGACAACCATTAAAGAAATGAGAATAACCGAATAACTTAAAATCAGTTCTTCAACTTTCATTATTCCGCGGTCAACCTTTTGAATAATGTTCAAATCGTTTATCCTCCTCGTTATGTAATCTAAGTTGTCTGAAAACAAGACTTATTTTAATGATACTGGGATTATATTTCCAACTCAACCAGCTTAAATGGGCGTTTGTCTCCTTCAGTAAGGAAATTTTAAGTTCATATACACTGACCGAGGCTATCTATACTTATCCTCTTGTGTCCTTACATATCTGGCTATATCCTCCAAATTTCCTTTTTAAATCCAATTGAAAATCGCATTGGAAGCCAATGCGATCTTAGTTGTTGCTATATTTGCCTTATTTTTTAAGCACCCATATTTTACTGCAAGCGCTTAATTCGTTCTTTATATTTTTCAATAAGTCTTTGGTTATGTTCATCCGAACCATCGATATTACCACTTTTAAAAATCGGGGGCTCTACCCCATTTTTGCTCAACTCATGAATGATTTCAGCTATCATACTATTGATAATCGCTGCTCCAATAATCGTTGAGCTTGGACCAAACGGCACCCCTATTTGATCGTCTTCAATTAGTGCATCCCCTATGTTGGCATGGTTATTAATAGCGAGATCGACGACATGGCATAAGTGTTTGCCGCTCTCATGGCGTGATGGCTGGCTTGGTACATAGTTTAGTGAGCTAATTCCAACGACATAAGCACCCTTCATTTTTCCATATAATGCAACGTCGATCGGCACGGGATTTCGACCTGAAGTAGAGACAACAATTAAGCAATCGGTTTCTCTAATGTCTTCATCGCCGATAAACGCTTCTGCAAAGTGCTGCTTGCGTTCCAATGTTGATGAACGGACTGCCCCGTGATGCAGCATTAAATCTTCTACCAAGATAGGGTTAACAGGTACAAGGCCGCCCGCTCTGTAAAAAACTTCTTCCCCTAGTATATGGGAATGTCCGCATCCAAAGACGTGAATAATCCCGCCCTGCTGAATACTTTCTGCGAATTTTTTCGCTGCTTGTTTCACTTGTGCTTTCTCATCGACTTCAATTGTTAAAAGTAATTCCTTTATTTTCTTAAAATAAGTATCGAACATTTTACACCTACTTGTTTACCGTTTCATATTGATGATGAATTTGTATCGATCGGCACGGTATGAGGATTGGACCACTTCTAATGGTGTCCCGTCTGATAAATAGGTCTTCCGCCTAATTAAGAGGATCGGTGCGCCTTTTTTTACTTTTAAATAGTTCGCTTCTGTTAAGCTAGAAATCGATGATTCGATTTCTTGTGTTGCTTCACCGATGGTTAATTTTAATTTTTCCTCAATATATTGATATAGCGATTGACTGATAATTTCTTCGGTTAAACCTTTGACAAGATTTGCTGAAATATGATTCGTCTCAAGAGCCATCGGGACACCGTCGGCTAAACGAATTCGCTTAATCTCATAAACAGGAGAATGCTCATTGATCTGTAACTCCTTAGCAATTTGTACAGTTGCAGGGATCATTTCAAAGTGAAGCAGCTCACTCGTTGGGATCATTCCTCTTGCTTTCATATCCTCTGTAAAGCTAGTTAAGCCTTGTAACGCTTGTTCAATCTTTTTTTCTGAAACAAACGTTCCACTTCCTTTCTTCCGATACAAATAGCCATCATTCACAAGCTTGTTAATTGCCTGCCTTACGGTCATGCGACTAATTTCGTATTTTTCAGCATATTCCCGTTCAGAAGGAATGACATCACCTGGCTTTAATTCTCCTTTTTCAATTAGAGATTTGATTTGCTCCTCCAATTGATAGTAAATCGGAAGTGGAGAGTTTTTATTGATCATACAGTTACTCCTTTCAACTGTGCACCATTACCTTGGTTAACGCCTTTTTATCAGCTATTATTGTAACACAAGGGTGATTTTTAAGCACCGAAGCAGGAAACTGTTCATTCACATCTTCTCTCATTAACTTTTGCAGTGCTTCTGCTTTATTGTCTCCGGAAACTAGAAGGAGAATCTCTTTACTTTTCATGATCGTACCAATTCCCATCGTTATCGCTTGAGTTGGTACATCTGCCATCGTTACAAAATAACGAGAATTGGCTTCTCGAGTAGAATTCGTTAATTTCACAATGTGTGTTTTTGTCTGAAATGGAGTTCCTGGTTCATTGAAGCCAATGTGACCATTACTGCCAATCCCGAGAATTTGCAAATCCACTCCTCCAGCATTGGTGATTAAAGCTTCATAGTTCTGACATTCTTCTTCTAAATTTTTAGCGACACCACTTGGTAAATGAACATTCTCTTTTTTTATATCAATATCATTAAATAATTGATGACACATGTAATAATAGTAACTGTTTGGATGATCTTGAGCTAATCCGATATACTCATCTAAATTAAAGGATTGGATCCCTTCGTAGGAAGTACCGTTTTTTTGATGATCTTCAATTATTAATTCATAGGTTCGTTCCGGTGTCCCACCAGTAGCCAGTCCTAAATTCATTTTCGGGTGTTTCTTCACTTTTTCAATAAGGTAATTCGCAGCCTTATGGCTCATATCTTCATAATTTTCCGCAATAATTAAGTTCATATGCTATCCCCTCTCTCCAGTGTATGCCAATTTTCCTTTACAAAAAGTCATCACTACATTTTGCGCGTCATCAAGGACGACAAGGTCTGCGTCTTTTCCTTTTTTTATACTTCCTATCCGATCAAAGGCATTTAACTGTTTCGCAGGATTTTCTGCTGCCATCTTAATTGTTTCTTCTAATGTACAGCCTGTAAAATTCATCATATTCTTAATTGCTTCGTTCATTTTTAAAACACTTCCAGCAAGGGTTCCGTCCTGTAATAAAGCTTTCCCTTCTTGAACAAAAACTTCCTGACCCCCTAATTCATACGTCCCAGCTGGTAATTGCTTCGCCCTCATGGAGTCCGTAATTATAATGATCTTCTCAGGTGTTTTCCCTTTGTATACTGCTTTAACAGCCTCTGGGTGAATATGAATTCCGTCAACAATCATTTCAACCATTAATTTATCTCTTGCTAAGGCAGTACCTACTACACCAGGCTCTCGGTGATGAAAGCCTCTCATTCCATTGAAGAGATGAGTAACATGGGTTACTCCGGCGTCTATCGCCTGATCGATAATATCGTAAGTTGCATCAGAATGACCGATCGAAGCAATGACATTTGTAGCCTTTAAATGCCGTACAAACGCCAGCCCGTTTTCCTCTTCTGGAGCTAAGGTTACAACCTTAATTAAACCGTCAGCAGCAGTCTGCCATGATTTAAATTGTTCTAGGTTTGGCGCTTCAATGTATTCCGCAGGCTGAGCCCCTGCTCTTTTTTTCGATATAAATGGACCTTCAAGATGAACCCCAAGCACTTCTGCCAATCCTTCTTGATTTTCACTTTTCGTATATTGAGCCACATTCGTTAATGCGCACTCGATTTGCTCAGGTGCTTGAGTAATCGTTGTCGCCAGAAAGCTCGTAGTACCTTCTTTTGGTAAGTGCATTGCTATGTTTTTTATCGCTTCTGCTGTATTATCCATGGTATCTGAACCTTTTACTCCGTGTATGTGGAGATCAATCAATCCAGGGATGACATTATAATGCTCTGGAAAAGAATATACGGTCATTCCTTCTCCTTCTTTATAGTGAGTCATGTCACCGACTTCAGTAATCTTGCCATCTTCTACTTTTATAAAACCATTTCGGTATGTTTGGTTTTCTGCTAAAACTTTAACTTCCTTAATGACGAACCTACTTTGTTTATCCATAGCTTTTAGCTCCTTACTTGTATGTTCGCTTTTATTTTAACAATTAATTATATAGTTGTCTATACCAATAAAGGTCTATATTCTTTCATTTAATCTCTTTAACCTTTAAATTATTAGTGAAATTAGGTTTTTACAGCTTAAAGTATTTATCAAAATCGGTATAGACAACTATATATTTATGTGCTAGAGTAATTCTACAGAAAGCGTTAACAATAACTTAAAGGAGTGAAAATACTCATGTTAAATTTTTTACAACAAATTGGTAAATCCTTAATGTTACCTATCGCTGTGCTTCCTGCAGCTGCCCTATTATTACGACTTGGACAAGAAGATATGCTTAACATCCCATTTATCGCTAGTGCAGGTGATGCTATTTTTGCTAACTTAGCTTTATTATTTGCGATTGGAGTCGCTATTGGCTTCTCTCATGACAATAATGGAACAGCTGGATTAGCTGGAGCGATTGGTTATTTAGTGCTCGTAAATGGAACACAGGCTATTAATGAAAACATTAATATGGCTATCTTAGGTGGAATTATTTCTGGTATTATTGCTGGTCTTCTTTACAATCGCTTTCACAATATTAAATTGCCCGACTGGTTAGGTTTCTTTGCAGGTCGCCGCTTTGTACCAATTATTACAGCAGCAACGATGGTCGCTCTGGCCGGTTTATTCGGTTTTGTTTGGCCGCCAATTCAAGATGCAATTAACAGCCTTGGTCAATGGATTATCGATGCTGGTGCTCTTGGGGCTGGGGTTTATGGGTTTTTAAATCGTATTCTTATTCCTATTGGTCTACATCATGTGCTTAATAGTTTAGTTTGGTTTGTATTTGGAGAATTTAACGGGGTAACTGGTGATTTACATCGATTTTTTGCTGGTGATCCATCGGCTGGAGTCTTTATGACAGGGTTCTTCCCGATTATGATGTTTGGTCTTCCTGCCGCTGCGATTGCAATGATCTTAGCCGCAAGGAAAAATAAAAGAAAAGAAGTTTCAGGAATGCTAATCGGTATTGCCTTTACTGCTTTCTTAACAGGGATTACAGAACCGATTGAGTTTTCATTTATGTTTTTATCGCCACTACTTTATTTCATTCACGCACTACTAACAGCAAGCGCCATGTCTCTGACCTATCTTCTTGAAGTGCGACATGGATTCGGCTTTTCAGCTGGTGCAATTGATTTCTTTTTAAACTTTGGTATTGCCGAAAAACCGTTGTTTTTATTTTTCATTGGATTGATTTATGGAGCCATTTATTTTGTATTATTCTACTTTTTAATTAAAAAATTGAATTTAAAAACACCAGGCCGTGAAGATGAAGATGATCTAATTAACGATAGCACTAGTGACGTTTCTAGTGAAGCAACTGGAGACAAATATGAAACAATGGCAAGTCATTTCTTAACCGATTTAGGTGGAAAGGAAAATATTTCCACTCTTGATAATTGCGCGACGAGACTCCGCTTGCACGTGAAGGACATGACTAAAGTAAATGAGTCAGCCTTAAAGCAACACGGAGCAAAAGGAACGATGAAATTAGGAAATACAAATTTACAAATTATTGTAGGTACAGACGTCGAATTTGTCGCCAATGTAATGAAAACAAAGCTAGACAATAAGAAATAACGATTAGTGACGTATACGAATTTTCTTACAAAAAGTAAATACTTTTAACAAAAGACGTCCCAGATGAAACTGAATCCTTGGGACGTTTTTCTATAATTTTTGTTGTTGAGTAAAATAAGGAAATTTTAAGCTGTATTAAAGTGATTTTATAAAAGTTACCTACTATTTCTAAATTATTTTTGTAACTTTTGTGTGTTTTTATCCTTGATTCGTTAGCAGTAACAGGGATGAAACTTAACTTCAAATTATTTTTTCTAGTTTGTGTACTTTTCTTCCAACTTTCAATGATTTATTTTCAAGGTCGTGGCTTTTATTTTCAACTTCACGTATTTTATTTTTAACTTTGGACCATTTATCGATTTCTCGACACCACCAGACATTTTTCGACCTACTCATCCACTCGATGTTCCTGAACTAATTAAAGTACCTGATTCGCCAACGACTGAGTCAGGTACTTTATTATTGTTACTTTACACTTATTCGTTTGGATCAAATTGCTCAGCGAGTGCTGCTAATGTACGCGCCATCGCTCCAGTACCTCCTTTTGGTCCTGTTTCTGTACCTTTTGAGCTCCATGCTGTTCCTGCAATATCGAGATGTATCCACGGTGTATTACCAGCAAACTCACCGACAAACAATCCGGCAGTAATACTACCAGCTGGACGCCCTGGAGAATTGTTCAAATCTGCAACATCACTCGTTTTCAACATTTTTCGATACGGCTCAAAACTCGGAAGTCTCCATACCCACTCTCCTGATTCGTAAGCCGAATACAGCAATTTCTCCATAAACTCTTCATTATTCGTTATAGCCCCAGTCGTATATTCACCTAAAGCAATAATCACTGCTCCTGTAAGCGTTGCTACATCAACTAAGTAGCTCGCACCGAGATGTTTCGCATATGTAACGCCATCCGCTAAAATTAATCGACCTTCTGCATCCGTATTTCTGACTTCAATCGTTTTCCCACTCATCGTTGTAATAACATCACCTGGCTTCATCGCTTGTCCATTCAGTAAATTTTCTGAAGATGGAATGACGGCAAGCACATTCGTTTCTGGCTTCATTTGACCGATAATATCCATCGCACCGAGAACAGCTGCTGCACCGCCCATATCCATTTTCATTTCATGCATATTTTCTCTCGGTTTAATGCTGATCCCACCCGAATCAAATGTAAGTCCTTTCCCTACAAAAGCGAGCACATCCTTCCACTCTTTCTTTCCTTGATACTTTATGACAATCATTTTTGGGGGTTGCTCACTTCCTTGGGCAACAGCGAGAAGCGCTCCCATACCGAGCTTTTCCATATCTTCTCGTTCTAAAATCTCGATTTCCATTCCATGTCGATCTGCAATGTCCTTTGCAGACTCTGCTAAATCTGTCGGTGTCATTAAATTTCCTGGTGTATTGACGAGTGTTCGGGCAAGGTTCGTCCCATTTCCATACACCTTTCCGGCTTGAAGTTCTTCTAACAGAGGTTGTTCTAGTGCAGTTGTGAAGACGGTTACACTTTCTAAGCGCTTCTCGACTCGATTGTCTTTTTCTTTGTAATCTGCCACTTTATAGCTCGTAAGCTCAATGGCTTCAGAGAGCAGAAAGCTGCAATGTGCCTCGTCCTTTTCTTCTTTTACAAACGAATCTAAAAGCACAGCTACATGTTGAAGTTGATCCCTTTGAATCGTTTTACCTAGTTGCGCAAACGCACTACGTAATTGTTCATCCTGTCCGTCTGTTTCCTTACCAACACCGACTATATATACTTTTTTTGCTTTCAGCTTTTCTAACGTATGGAATGAAAAGATATTATTTAATTTTCCGGTAAAATGCTTTTCTTTTAACAGCTTTTTTAACATACCATTTAATGCGACGTCTAGCTCCTTTAAGCCTTCTGACCATTTTTTATCATCTTCAAATAATCCAACAAAAAGTCCATCTGCTTCTTCATTATTCCATTCATTAAATGCTTGAATTTTATACATCATCATTAGTCCTCCTAGTTATAATACGTTTATCCCGTTTAACTGGCGCTAAGACTCCCACTTCAAGGCTTTGAAGATACAAAGAAGACAAAGTGGGAGACGATGGAACACAGACTAAGGTCGCCACGTCCTGTGGCAACGTCTGTGTGACCCACATCGTGTGGGCCTCAGTAACAACCCGATTGGTTCAACTAACATTCAGTAGGGGAAAAATGCCCCCACTGAATGAAGTTTCACTTTATTATAACTAACTTCATTATTTATTTCGAGTATCGAATTTATTTTTATTCTTGCAAATACAGAGCGAGCTGTGGAAGTTTCGGTAATTCATTTACTTTTTCAAACGGGACGCGTTCGATGTCCTGTGGTATAATGGACAAGCATATTTTAATAAATTGATTAATTTCTTCTAGGTCAACACCCCAGTAAAATGGTCGGTACGGTTGGATATATCGGAGTCCCGCAGCCATCATTAGTCTGGCTCCTTTCACATTTCCATACTCGTAATGATAAATGGCAACAGTCATTTGTAACATACCCTTGAGGAAATCATTACTTTTATCTGTCATCCAAATTTCTTCTAATAAGTCGTGACATGTATAATAGTCACCTTCATTGAATTTAACAAAAAATTCATAGTATTCTAGTGGATATAACGGTTGATCCATTCATTTCACCTCTTTACATGTTACAAATTACAAATATACGGATTAGAAAGTATGTCAGCTCACTGAAAACATAAACTAAGTATTATCATATTGCAAATATAAAGTCATACACTAGTTTCTTTTATATAGAAAGGACGAAAGTAGAACTATGGACCTATTTCATAATTTCCCTTTATGGGCGGCACTCATAGCGATCGGTTTCGCTCAATTTATTAAAGTACCACTAGCTTTTATTCCTACACGAAAAGTTGATTGGACTTTACTTACGAGTACTGGAGGAATGCCTAGCTCTCACTCAGCGGCTGTTACTGCACTCGCCACAGCAATAGCTCTTGAAGAAGGCTTTAATTCACCTCTATTTGCGATTTCTACTGTATTTGGGATTATCGTGATGTTTGATGCAACTGGAATTAGAAGACACGCAGGCTATCATGCAACAGTCCTCAATCAGCTTGTTGCTGACTTTAATAAATTAGTTGATGAAGTAAAATCTTGGCCGAAAATGCAAGAAGAAGAAAAAAGAAAAGAATTAAAGGAACTGTTAGGACATCAACCAATAGAAGTGTTTTTTGGTGGACTATTAGGAATTGTTTTAACACTTTTCCTTCACGCAATGTTATAGTAAATGTAAAGCAGGTGACTCATTAGTGTTTGCGCTCCGTCTAATTAAGGAGCCTGACTCTTTTCTTTTGAGTCACCTTCTTTTTTATCTGTGCTTAAGTATAGCTTAAGTCACTTATGTTATGCCCAGATCACCAGCATTATGCCTAGTACACTTTTGTAAAGCTTAGATCATTAGTTGAATTAAATTATTCATCAATGAATAATGAATAACTTAGCTTTAAATATAATCATATGTAGGGGGAGAAACCGGTGAAAATTATTTCAATATGTCCTAGCAATACTGAACTACTTGGATATTTAGGTCTTGAAGAGCAACTTATAGCGATTGATGACTATTCAGATTGGCCCAAATCCATTCAAACATTGCCACGTCTTGGCCCTGATCTAAATATTGACATGGATAAGTTAGCTTCACTTAAGCCAGATCTCGTGTTGGCATCATTGAGCGTTCCTGGCATGGAGAAGAATATCGAGCGTTTAAAAGAACGAAACCTTCCACACATCGTGCTTAACCCAAATTCTCTTGAAGAGATTTGTGAAGACCTTTTAAAGATTGGTGAAATAACCGAAAACCAAGAGACAGCAAAAAACATTGTAGAACGTATTCACTCTCTTATTCATGAGTACGAAACGATCAGTAAAGGAATTATCGATAAACCACGCTTATATTGGGAATGGTGGCCGAAGCCTGTGTTTACTCCTGGTGGTACAAATTGGCTTACTGAAATTAGCCGTTTAGCAGGTGGTACAAACGTTTTTGAAGATATGGACCGAGCAAGCGTCCAAACTGATTGGGAAGATGTCATGCAGAGAAAGCCTGATCACATTTGCTTAGTTTGGGTAGGGGTAGACCATGATAAAGTGAATCCTGAAATCGTTAAGAAGCGCCCTGGTTGGGACAGATTTGCTCCTGTTATAGATAATAAAATTCATGTACTGGATGAGCCACTATTTTGTCGACCGTCACCGCGATTATTCGTTGGATTACAAAAGGTTGCCGCATTGTTACATCCAGAAAAATATCCACCATTTAATGGAAAAGACCCATTACTAGATGTATAATTAAAAATAATGGCATAATCATACAGTAAAAATAAATATCTGAACACCACTATCTGTAAGCAACAAAAGAGACTGACTCCACAATGCCAGCCTCCTTTTCATTACATAGGAATATACTTTACTATTCTAAAGGTGCCTGATACCGCTGTTGGTAAAGGTCAGTCTCTTTCCTTTTTTAATATAATCATTGTTTACTTTGAAATTATACTTTTTTTACTCACAGTTAGAATGACATTTGTCTTCGAAATACTTGAACTGCTTCATTTTCATTTAAATCAATGAGCTCCTGCTCCGACAATTGTCCATTTCCTTCTTTTACAAGATAAACTTCAACTTCCCTTTTTCCCCAATGCTCAAAGACTTCTTCTACCGTTTCATAGTACAAATCGATCTTATTTCCTTTAATGGCTGAACCTGTATCGGCCACTACACCATATCCATACCCTGGAATATACAAAATACTCCCGATCGGGAAAGTACTGGGGTCTGCTGCAATTGTTGAATACAAATCTCTTCGCACCTGAACTCCAGAATATGTAATACCATAACTTGGATGTCCCGGATTTTTCCCAGTAGACTCATGACCTGCAGTATAACCTGTTGCAACCACCTTTTTTGAAGGGTATCTCTGCCAATCAATTGCATCATCTAAAGATACATGATCGGTATCAATAACAGGCACTGATTTTGCTGCATATCCATGCTGTATTTTCGGTAATTTTTTTTTCAATAAATGAGTATCCTTCATTGCACTTTCACTCACAATAGGCCGCTCTAATAACTTAAGCTTGGCCCAATTTGTAAATTCTTCGGTACCCACACCCGAGAGTGTTTGATACGTTGAGAAAAATGCTAAACCAAACATAATCGTCATGGCTAATCTGCGAAATGTATTTTTCGCAATTTCCATTTTCTTCACTCCTCTCATTGACTAAGCATCTCCATTTCCGAAAAAAATTATTCAAAAAAGAGGAAGAAAGGGATTATCTTTTGCATTTTTCAGACTTTTTAAATGTAACTCCTTTTTTGGAGACAAAATAAAAAGACCTACCTAATGAAAGGCAGATCCGGTTATTCTAAAGGTTAAAACATTCGATATCCTTTGGCGCGAAGCAACTTAATAATAATGCCTGATAAAATAGCTCCTAGCAAACCGCTTGCCAAAATAATAAAGTCAGCTGGCTTTAGCGAAATTAAATCAGCGCCCAGAGCTTGGAATGATACAATCGGAGCTGTAAAATAATCCCAAAATTCAACATTATCTACAATTAAGATGACGACAATCGGATAGATAATAGCCATTACCCAAGTCGAACGTAAAATCATATTTAATAAAAAACCGATCCCAAAAAATAAAATTAAAAATAATAGTATTGATATGATTAACACGGGCAAACCCATAAGAAAATCCACTACTTGCACCCCCAAATAAAAAAGCACTTTCACTTTCACTTGAACCTATACATAATGCTACAAAGGTTAGTTTACTTAATCTACGTACAGGCGTCAATATAGAATACTTGAACGACTCGTGAACATTACACGAAAAGCAGAAGCGACTGGTCAGCGGAGTATGTACTGGAGTCTTCCGTTTCAGATAAATGAAACTCGGGTGTTCGTTAGTGAGTCGGTGTTGGCTCATCGTACGGAGGTGAAGGAAGTCTCGCTTGTCGGTGGGTGCACCAAAGAAAAAAGCGTAGTATTAGGATACTACGCTCTTTTCAACTTTCTTTTTCAATTCTCCTTGCCCTGAACAGAGCTCACACGTTTCAGTTCCACCTAAAAATAATTCAAAGTAACCTAATCCGTTACAGTATGGGCATTGACCATCCTTGAGAACAATTTTTCTTTTTTTCATTTTTGACACCCTTTCAATATTTCAGAAGTTTCAGACAATTTTATCAGTTTTTTGATAAAAAGAAAACTTCCAAATTAGTTTATTTTTAGCCGTGTAAGCGCAATCAAGTTGTTTTATCTTTAAATTTCATTGTTAATTGCATATTTTTTGTGTCAGTCACCTTTAGTGTGCTAAAGATGACTGACACCAATGGACACGTTATCAATGCCCGTTATTAAAGCAATTAAGGCTGACTCCTATTGAATAGAGTCAGCCTTTGAAAAGCTTTTTATAGTGGGTTTTTCCCTTTTTTCAGTACAAGTGGCGTACCACCAAGCATAAATAAGTAACGGTTATCAATCATTTTCTTCATAAAGTTTGCAGATGAACCGTAAAGCTTACGATCAAATACAACACCAATCGCTTCTTTACCACCTAATGATGCAACTGTTCCTTTAATATCTGGCTTAAAGCCTTTTGTTGGCTCATTATGAATTAATGCTTTTATGTTAGATGCACATACTGCAGCTTGTTGCATTGCAATTTGTGCAGTTGGAGGATATGGACGATTAATCTCTTCATTAATGATTAATGAACAATCTCCAATGATAAAGATATTATCATGGCCAGGTGCACGTAGATCTGGTTCCACTTTTACACGGCCGCGCATATTTTCAAACCCTGCTTTTTCAATGATTGAGTTACCGCGAACCCCAGTTGCCCAAACAACTGTTTCAGCTTTCACTTCGCTTCCATCCGCTAAAATAACACCATACTCAGTCACTTCTTTAATTGGGCAGCTGATCTTAAATTCAACCCCACGGCTTTCTAATAAATTCATCGCATATTCAACTAACTCAGGATCAAAGCCAGGTAATGCTGTCGGTGCAGCTTCAATCACATACATTTTCACCTTTTCCCGTGGTACATCATATCTTTTACATAGTTCAGGTACACGCTCTGATAATTCACCGATAAATTCAATACCTGTGAAGCCAGCTCCTGCAACGACAAATGTTAATAATTCATCACGTTTTTCATCTTCATTGTTGTAGATTGAAAACATGTACTCAATATGATCTCTTACTTGACGTGCTCCGTTCACTGTCCATTTACTAAATGCATGCTCAAATACTCCTGGAACACCGAAAGTTTCTGGCTCAGAACCTAATGCAACAACTAAATAGTCAAAATCAAGTTCACCGTTCTCAAGAATTACTTTTTTCTCATCCCTTTTAATGTCTACCACTACGTCTTTTACAAAATGAATTTTGCTTAAATTAAGAACCTCGCTAATTTTCATACGTGTTTTTTCAGGATCTAATGTACCAGCAGCTGGTTCATGTAACCAAGTTGTTTGGTAATGGTAATCATGTTTGTTAACCAATGTAATATCTGCTTCATTATAGCCTAATTCTTTTGTTAGGCGTGAAGCCGTAATCATTCCCCCGTAACCGGCCCCTAAAATAACAATTTTTGGCTTGTTCAACTTCATCACTTCCATTTTCTTTTTAGTTAAATACTGTTAATCTCTGAAGTAAATTACTAGTTTGTGATTTACTTCACGTAGCATGTTAAAAAATTTTACATAAAGGATAAGAGATAATTTCGCAAACTAGTCACAATTCACATTTATAATCATATTGGTTTTTAACTTATTTTTCAACCACCTTTTTAATAATTTCTTCTGAAAGCCGTACGTTTATTCTTGCTTTTATTTGGAATGTAAGGTTTTATAAACAAGCCATTGAATCATTTTTAGCGGACAAAATAATATAAATAATATATAGAAGGTATTAATGTTAAAAATTCAGTATTTTCACATTATTTCTTTAAATTACTTTCTATACCATCTATAATGAAAAAGGTTACATTTTAGGTTTTTATGAAAATTTGGTGGAGGTGCTTTGTCATGACAAAAGAACGCAAAGTGTACGACATTACGATTGTCGGCGGTGGTCCAGTCGGTTTGTTTACTGCGTTTTATGGTGGAATGAGGCAGGCAAAGGTAAAAATAATCGAAAGTATGCCACAGCTAGGCGGACAACTTTCTGCATTATATCCTGAAAAATACATATATGATGTAGCAGGCTTCCCTAAAATTCGTGCTCAAGAATTAATTGATAACTTAAAAGAACAAATGAGTAAATTCAACCCAACCATTGTCCTTGAACAATCCGTAGAAAAACTTGAAAAACATGAAAATAATATCTTTAAAATAAAAACGAATAAAGAAGAGCATTATTCAAAAGCTATTATTATTACGGCGGGTGCTGGAGCATTTCAACCACGTCGATTAGACATAAATGGAGCCGAACAATACGAAGGGAAAAACCTGCACTATTTCGTTAATGATTTAAGTATTTTCTCCGGCCAAAACGTTCTCGTTTGCGGTGGCGGCGACTCAGCTGTTGACTGGGCTTTAATGCTAGAGCCTATTGCTAATAATGTAAAACTTGTCCATCGCCGCGACAAATTCAGAGCTCATGAGCATAGTGTAGAGCTTTTACACCAATCTAAAGTGGATATCCAAACACCTTTTGCAATTAAAGACCTCATTGGTGATGGTGAAAAAATTACGAAAGTGGTCCTTGAAGAAGTAAGAGGTGATAAAGAGGCTACTGTCGATGTCGATGCCGTCATTGTTAACTACGGATTTATTTCATCACTTGGCCCAATTAAAGAATGGGGTCTTGACATACAAAAGAACTCCATTATTGTTAATTCAAAAATGGAAACGAATATTAAAGGTATTTACGCTGCAGGTGATATCGCTACTTATGAAGGTAAAGTAAAACTAATCGCAGTCGGGTTTGGTGAAGCACCAACAGCAGTAAACAATGCGAAATCTTACATGGACCCTGGCGCAAGGCTACAACCTGGACATAGTTCAAGTATGTTTTAATTGCATATCTTATAAAAGGTTGAATATGTGTTCAGCCTTTTTTGTTTGTTTTAAAGTATTTTAATAAAACTTTTTACAATTTAGAAAAACAACAGAAAAAATGTTTTTTTATCTATAGTTAATGCCCACACCAAATCACCAATTCAATTTAACACAATATGATAGTTAAGAGTACTAAAATGAGATCGAGGTGTTAAAATTGAATTCATTTTATTTCGAAAAAAGCCCCAAACATAAAAATCATTGTAAAAAGACGCCACATGTAAAAAACAAAGATAAATCTTTATTTACAGACTTTGATAAAGATCAAAATACAAGCCGTACGATTCCACCTACAGGCTGCCCTGCTCCAACTAACCCAATTGCAAAAGTAGAGATTTGTACCGATGAGAAAAAGGATAAAGTGTTACTGCATGCTACAGTCGAATGGTTCGTCCCTGACCTCCCACCAATTAGCGCCAGTATTTCCGATATGCATTCATGCGGTACTGGGCTTTTTGGAGTGCCCGTCACTTTCCGCATTTGGAGAATTTGCGAAGATGAAACTCCACAAATTATTTTTGAAACAACAGATACATCCTCTCCAACTACTGCTTCATTAACGATTTGTAATAATGGAGAGTGGGAGGAAGCATCTTGTTCTCCTGATTTTAATATGACCACGATTTCATTGACACCTGGTTTCAGCACGACGACGACTCACTTCCATTGGGTCGATCAAAATCCATGCTGCGGACTTAACCGGTACTATTTAACTGTTGATGCTGGTCCAATCCCGAAAGAAATCTGTGATCCTCATATACCGATTACTGTCGATTCTCGTGTGTTCACTGCAGCGAAGTTTAATGACTTTTGTTGACTATAAAGAGGGATAGGTGTGAAGAAAACCTATTCCTTTTTTTGCTTTGATCAATCACAAGGTAACAGCTTTTTAAGGACTTCTAATCTACATACGGACCAAGTTGATGGCAAGCTATATCTCTATAGACTTGGGGGTATGGTGGAAGATACTGTGTTTCTTGTACATATGTTACTCTAACCGTAGCACAACATTTTTTTTCATCAATATGCGTTAGAGTAATTGTTTCTATTATTTGATTCTCTGGATAGATTGGGTCATTCTCACCGATTTTTAATATTGCTCCATTTATAACCAAGCTTGAAAATTGAACTGGAGTTTGCTTCCTAAACTGATCGCAAAAACATCCACATGTCTTTTTCTTTTTCTTCTTAAGCTTTGGTTTATGTGGAATGTGGTGTGGACGAACAGGCATAGTTGGTTTATTACAACCACAAGTGTTATGTGATAGTGCTCTAAAATAACTCACGTGAACTCCTCCTATCGTGACGATTGCCCTAACCAGATTTAGTACTACTTTACTTTATGCGATTGAACTTTTTTCGTATAGATATATGACTAGTTAACACATAAGAAAAGCGGAAGCGGCCGTTCAGCGGCGTATGGACTGGAGCTCTCCCGTATGAGATATAGGAAACACGGAGAAGCGCTAGCGATCCGATGTTGACTTATCGTAAGGAGGAGAGCGAAGTCCACTAGACGCTGGCCGCTGCAGCTAGACAATAAGAAAAGCGGAAGGTGTCTGCTTATCGGCGACAAGCGCTGGAGGGCCAGCAATTAGTGTCCTGATTTTTGGACACGTTTGTTGGACCGAAGCGACCTCGAGCCGATGACACCTGCAGCTAGACAAGAAAAGCGGAAGCGCCCGTTCAGCGGCGTATGGACTGGAGCTCTCCCGTATGAGATATAGGAAACACGGAGAAGCACTAGCGATCCGATGTTGACTTATCGTAAGGAGGAGAGCGAAGTCCACTAGACGCTGGCCGCTGCAGCTAGACATCCTCGAAAGAAAAACCTACCTAACAGAGGATTCGTTAGGTAGGTTTTAGACCTCTACTTTTAAATTCTTGTTATTAACACTCTTCCGGTTTCCCAGCATTTTCGGCCGTTCTAAACGAAGAGCCACAACCACATGATGCGATAGCATTTGGATTTTCAATCGTAAATCCGCCGCCCATCATATTTTGTTTATAATCAATCACTACCCCTTTTAAAACAGGAGCACTTTCGTTATCTACAAGCACTTCTAAGCCTTCAAAATCTAACTTCATATCATCCTCTTGCTCTTCTTTGTCAAAGCCCATGCCGTATGACAGACCGCTACATCCGCCACCTTTAACACCGATGCGAAGCTTAAATCCTTGCTCTTCTTCTTCATTCAGCATTTCTTTAATACGAGCAACCGCTGACTCAGTTATTGTTATCATTGATTTTCCCTCCTCTACTACATCTTATTTTACTACCTATACATATTGTTCTCAAGGAAGGACGTTTTCTTTTATTTTCGTTTGAAAAACAATTCGTTTTTTCTGTTTGGTTAAAAATTCATTATGCTTTTCGTCTATTTTTTGACTGTATTCAAGTACAAGTGGGTGGTTAAAACCATATAATAGTGCTGTCGATACCATTTTTTCTCTTAACATTTCAATTTTTAAAAGGCTCTCTTCACAACAAAGTCTCTCCAAACCACTCACCCCTTACCGTTGCCCATGATAAATGTTTTTTCTCTTATTTAATTGGACAACCTTTAATTTTTATTTTACCAAATGGGCCTATAATTTTCAAAAAAAAATTCGTATGATAATATGACCTTTTTTATTAAAAATTAAGAATTTTCTTTTTATTATCTTTGTTATTATAGGTTTACCCCTTTTAACAGGTATTAAACCTTCATTCTACTATTTACAATTCTTCTCACTTCCTTTTTCTTGTTTTTATCTGATAATATAATAGGAGAATATAAAGAAATGAAAAGAGGTAATTTGATGTCTACACTTACTCTCGATAAACGGATACAAGATATTGCAAATAAAGTACGAAGTGGTGAACGTCTAACGATTGAAGACGGACTCTATTTATACGATACACCTGATTTACTTTCGGTTGCTCAACTTGCCAATGAAGTGAATCAAAAAAAGAATGGTAATAACGTTTATTTTATTGAAAATATGTATATTAACCCTACCAACGTTTGCGAAGCAAGCTGTAGCTTCTGTGGCTTTAAACGTAAGCCAGGTGAAGAAGGGGCATATACAATGGACGAAGAAGCTTTATTAAAGTATGTAAGCGATCGCTGGAACGATAATATTCGGGAGTTTCACATTGTAGGCGGTCACAATCATGAAGTCCCGTTTGATTATTATTTAAATACAATTCGTACGTTAAAAAAGCATTACCCTCAAGCTACCATTAAAGCATACACGGGTGCTGAAATTGAGTTTTTCTCTAGAATTGCTGGAATTTCAATGAAAGAAGTACTTGAAGAATTAATTAAAGCTGGATTAGATACGTTACCAGGTGGTGGAGCTGAAATTTTAACTGAACGTTACCGCGAAAAGATGAGCCCTGATAAAGCATCTACAGATCAATGGTTAGAAGCTCACGAAATCGCTCACGGTCTCGGCTTAAAAACACATGCGACCATGCTTTACGGTTCAATTGAATCATTTGAAGAACGTTTAATTCATATGGATCGCCTGCGTCAGCTTCAAGACCGAACAAACGGCTATATGGTCTTTATTCCACTCGCAATGCAACCGCGATCCATTAATGCAGGCTTAAAGCGTAGAACTTCAGCTTTCGATGATATGAGAACTGTTGCCATAAGCCGACTCATGCTAGATAACTTCGATCATATAAAAGCGTACTGGATTAATATTGGTGTTCAACTAACACAAATGGCACTGACATTTGGTTCTGATGACATTCATGGTACTTTAATTGAAGAACGTATCTCTCATTCAGTTGGAGCGTTAACTTCTGCGGGAATTACTCGAGATGAACTGATCCACCTTATTAAAACGGCAGGAAGAACTCCTGTTGAAAGAGATACATTCTATAACATCATTAAAGAATATTAATCAAACGTTTAATTAAAAGCCCAAATCTGTACTGCACCCCAAAAGTTAGAGTGAAATCTAACTTTTGGGGTGTTTTTAATGGCTAAATATAGTGAACAATTTAAGTTAATGCTAGTTAAAGAATATCAAGCAGGAAAACTAGGATATGACCTTT
>NZ_JAFLJM010000028.1 GCF_017745675.1 Alkalihalobacillus sp. BA299 | reverse complement strand
AGCAGACACCTTCCGCTTTTCACTGTCTAGCTCCAGCACCCACCGACTAGCGAGACTTCCCTCTCCGCCGTACGATAAGTCAACATCGACTCACTACCGTTCAACGTGTTTCCTTTATCTTCTGCGGCTCAGTCCAGTCCGTACGTCGGTAAACGGGCGCTTCCGCTTTTCTATTGTCTAGCTTCAGGTGTCATCGGCTCGAGGTCGCTTCGGTCCATCAAACGTGTCCAAAAGTCAGGACACGAATTGCTGGTCCTCCAGCGCTTGTCGCCGATAAGCAGACACCTTCCGCTTTTCACTGTCTAGCTCCAGCACCCACCGACTAGCGAGACTTCCCTCTCCGCCGTACGATAAGTCAACATCGACTCACTACCGTTCAACGTGTTTCCTTTATCTTCTGCGGCTCAGTCCAGTCCGTACGTCGGTAAACGGGCGCTTCCGCTTTTCTTATTTCGTAATGTATCTCCAAAAAGTTCCATGTTTAACGGGGACACGTTCTACTTGTTGTTGTAACATCATCCGCTTTAATTTTCTTTCCGCTTCCTGAATAGATATATTAAAGACGACAGCTACCTCTTTAGTTGCAACAAAACTATAGCAAGATAAGAATTCTTCCAATGTAATCGATGGTGAAGGTTCAGGTGAATATCCTAATAGTTGTTGAATAATTTCAACAAAAATCTCATAAGGATAAAACCCAGTAACCTTTAAACCCTCATCCTCGATATTATCATTGAAAAATACAAAAGTAGGGGAGTAGTCGACAGAAAGTTCCTTTGTCATTTTTACATCGCACTGTAGGGCTTTCACTGCTCCTTCTGAATGAAGGTCTCGAATGAATTCATCGACATCTAATCCCGCTTTATTTGCACATTCAATTAATACGTCTTCTTTAGATATATTTTTTTTATCCAAGAAGAGTAGTTCTCTTAGCCTTCTTAAAAATTTCATTGCCGCAAATTGACCTTGCATTTCAGCTGCTTTAATAGCGATTGAAGCTGTGTAAGGAGAGGTGATAGGATCTTCAAACCAGAGATCACCATCACAGCTCATACCTGTCCGACTAGCGGTTTTCTCCCAACTTTTCGCAATTTCTTCGAGCTTTTTCGTTTCTTCTGTTTTTGCCTGTGGTTTATTCCAATACTCAAGCGAACCAGCAACAAAGTATCGTATTTTAAAATATTTTCCGTATTCAACTTGCAGCTTTTTTAACATTGGTTCAAAGGCCCAACACTCCGGGCACAGTGGATCAATAAATATATAGATTTCCAACGGTTTTTTAACACAATTGTTTTCTTTGGATACGGATGGTTCGTCAATAGGACCACAAAAGCCTCGAATATTATCACAGCTAGACTGATTATCTTTTGAAGTCACCTGAGTGTCCCCCTTCCTATTCCGTATCTTGTGGATGATTGACCATATGATGTGCTGTAAAGGTTAGACGACTAAAAATTTGTTCGCGCAAAGCCCCTTGTAGACCAACTTCATCCATTGCTTCCTTCATACAAGCTAACCAAGCTGAAGCCCTAGTTGGTGTTATTTTAAAAGGCATATGTCTAGCTCTTAACATGGGATGACCATGTTCGTCAGAGTACAAGGTGGGTCCCCCTAGGAATTGGGTTAAAAACTGTTTTTGCTTTCTTGCAGTTTCTGTTAAGTCGTCTGGAAAAATCGGTGCAAGCTCTGGGTGCTGACTTACTTTATCGTAAAAGGTATCTACTAGTTGGCTTAATGTTTCTGCTCCACCTATTGCATCATAGGGTGTTTGATGTTCTGACATAGTTATCTCCTTTAAGAGGATGTTTTAGTAACAATTACTTAAATCCATTTTAGCAATCGTTAGTTCTAACAGCAAATAATCTGATTTGCTGAACATATATTTTAATAAAATGGTGATTTTATCACTTGAAGTCTAGGGAGGGTATATAAAATGAGATCGTATAGGAAACAGCTAGCCTAATCATACTGAATTAGATCAATACAAGAAAAATTAATCTGAAATAAATGGAAGAAAATAGTCTTTGTGTGAGTCTAAGAGCCTAAAGACGTTAGAAATGTGTGGTGGTGGTTACAAGGAGGTTAGGTGACCAAGAGAGGAAAAAAGTAGGAGATGACGGTCACCCAGGACTCTCCTTAGTGAATACTAGAGGGGAAAAATGGAATGCTCAAATCTCAAAAAAAGATTTTCTCAAGGAATCCTAAGAAAACTACATCGTAATACACAGCCGACTCCTCAAATAAGTTGCTTGGATAGAAAAAGGTGAACAAATTGCAACAAAAAATGCTTAGATCGGTAACCGATCCAAGCATTTTCATAGGCTAGGTGTTTAAAAAAGTGTTCATCACTTTTGGTACGTAATTTTGTGTTTCCTTAAATGGAGGAATGCCCCCATACTTATCAACATTTCCTGGACCTGCGTTATAAGCGGCTAAAGCAAGACGTGTGTCTTCGTTATAACGGTCAAGCATTTGGCGTAAATACTTTGCACCGCCTTCAATATTTTGCTGGGGATCATAAACATTCATAATACCTAAAGATTTTGCGGTTTCAGGCATTAACTGCATCAGTCCACCTGCTCCAGCATGACTTGTAGCATTAGGATTAAAATTAGACTCATGCTTGATGACAGAAACAATAAGCTTTGGGTCTATGTTATATTTTATTGCAGCATCATTAATCCATTTTTTATAAGTATCTACTCGAGAATTTCCGGTTTCTGTTAACGGGGAGATTCTCGTATCGTTCAATGCAGACAACTGCTTTCCACTCTCTAATTGGGCAATAGGATGTAAAAACAAATCCATTTGTCGCTGCTTAGTATTTAATTGAATGTTCGCTTTCTCCATTTCATTTTGGATAAAATCTGAAAATAACGATTGAAATGGGGAGTTGCTTGTTTGGGAGCTTGTCCCTCGAAACTGACGAATAGCATTCATTTCTGCAATTTGCTGGAACAACATTACGTTCATTCACGTCACCTCGGACTGAATTTGATTCTATTATCAGTTTACTTTACAGTGCAACATTAGACAATGTCCGATTTTTGGATAATATTAATGACCTACATTTGCTGTTGTTTTCTTTCAAAAAATCTAATAATTTTATTTTTCGTTGGTCTTTTCGGGATGTTATGTTGTTTTAAAATGTGATTAAAAACTTCTTGTACCGACTCTACACTGTTTCCTTCTACTTCTAATTCGTAATCTAATGTGTCTAAATAATGGCTAATATCAAGAACTACAAGTTGATGATTGTACTGAATTTCTGCTCTAGACGTAGTAAGTGAACCTAAACAAGTGAAATGTTCGATCGGGACATTCAAAGCTTCAATATCTGACTTTACATCACCATCAGGAATGGATCCTGTATTAAGCATATGCTTAGCCTCTTCAGCCGATATTACTTGGTTTGTTTCCATTAAACCGACTTCGTTTGGTTGTTTTAAGGTCATAATATATTTATTGCTTTTTTCTCTGATGCGGAGGGCTGCCTTTTTTTCTTTTAAGGCATAATTAGCAGTGTCAAAATAATGATTAGTTTGTGAGACAAATTGAGAATTGTCAATGGAAAAATAGCTTTGTAAACGTTCTAGCTCATTTTTTGTTAATAGGTTTTTTGCTTCTATTTCAATTTCACGGGTCATGTATATATACTCCTTAAAAATAATTTAGCATGAATGGGGTTGAGAAATTAGCTGTTCAACTCAAGTTAGGAGCTCTTGTCTCTCTAAAAAAGATCAAAACATTCACTTTGCTTCCATTATGTCACAGATAGAAATGAGGGACAATCGGTTGAGATCAGTGATTTGTATTCTAGTCTTGCTGCAAATTATGGTAAGATGGTTACGTAACGATAGAGAAGTAATAGGAGGGCCCAATTATGAAACAAATAGATGTTAACAAGATTTCTACAAAAAAGGATAAAATAATCTTACATATAGCCAAACCGCTAGCCAAAAATGAAGCAGTCTCATTGCAAGCTGCTGGAAGAATGCTTGCAGATTCAGATCAATTAGCATTCATTTATCTTTTGGAAGACGAAGAAAAGTATCGACATGTAAGTATACCTGAACAGCTATGGTCTGAGTTAAGGACACATTTAAATGAAGTAGATCGCGTGTATATCGAATTAAATCATGAGCTTGAGATAGAATGTACATATTTTAAAGATGAATTCAATTACTTACTGGATAATATTCAAGACAACAGCAATTACGGTGAGAAAATGGTCGAAGCTGTTGGAAGAATTATTTCAAAATAATCAACATAGCTTTAAAAAGTGACGTCGATTATTTGATGATAGGTTGGTGGTTGCATGTACAATTGGGACACGTTCTTAATTCCATATAAGCAAGCTGTAGAGGAATTAAAAATTAAATTTAAAGGCATTCGTGAACAATATCAAAAATCTTCTATGCATACTCCGATTGAGTTTGTGACGGGGAGAGTGAAGCCCGTTACGAGTATTATTGACAAAGCAAAACGTAAAAACATCCCGTTAACACGGATTGAAGAAGACATGCAAGACTTAGCCGGAATTCGTATTGTTTGTCAATTTGTAGAAGATATTAATACTATAATTGAGTTCATCCGTCTGCGAACGGATTTTAAAATCGTTGAAGAACGTGATTATATTAATCACAAAAAAGAGAGTGGCTACAGGTCGTACCATATTGTCCTCAAGTATCCTGTTGAAACGATTGCAGGTAAAAAACAAATCTACGTGGAATTACAAATACGGACACTTGCCATGAATTTTTGGGCAACAATCGAACATTCCTTAAATTATAAATATAGTGGAGAAATTCCAGAGTATTTTAAACAACGATTGCAACGCGCTGCCGAAGCTGCTTTTCAATTAGATGAGGAAATGTCACAAATTCGTGAAGAAGTTCGAGAAGCACAACAAATCATTTCTAAAAAATATGACCGTTTGAATAATGAATAAATTTATTATAGATGGAGTCTGATGTTATGAACTTTACCGTGACTTCTAGAGGAGATAACGTATCTAATGCACTTCAGCAAAGGATAAAAACTTACTTAGTTGAATTTGGATTAACATACGATGAAAAAGAACCAGAAATTGTAATTACTGTTGGTGGCGATGGGACCTTACTACACGCTTTTCATACGTACAAACATCGTTTAGAAGAATCATCTTTTGTTGGAATTCACACCGGTCATTTAGGCTTTTATGCGGATTGGATGCCTGGAGAAGTAGAAAAATTAGTCATTCATATTGCAAAAACTCCTTTTCAGATTGTTGAATATCCTTTATTAGAGGTCGTCATCCGACATTATGGTGATAATAAATCTGAACGATTATTAGCCTTAAATGAGTGTACAGTAAAAAGTCCGGAAGAATCGCTCGTATGTAATGTAGAAATTAAAGGTGAAAAATTTGAAACGTTTCGCGGAGATGGATTATGTATTTCAACTCCATCTGGAAGTACCGCGTATAATAAAGCACTCGGTGGAGCCATTTTACATCCGTCACTTGCATCGATTCAATTGGCAGAAATGGCGTCCATAAATAATCGTGTATATCGTACAGTAGGCTCACCACTCGTTTTACCTCAGCACCATACCTGCTTATTAAAGCCACAAAATGATGTGAATTTGCAAATAACAGTTGATCACTTTTCTTGGGTGCACCAAAAAGTCAAGTCCATCCAATGCCGGGTCGCTGAGGAAAAAATCAAGTTTGCACGTTTTCGCCCGTTTCCATTTTGGAAACGTGTCAAGGAATCTTTTATTGGAGACTAAGTGAAATGACAAGACTACAAATCACATGGACTGTAGCAAAAGACTGGGAAGGTAAACTTTTACGAGAGTTTTTAAAAGTGGAAAAAAAATTATCGAAAAGAGCCCTAGCGGATATTAAATTTGCTGGTGGCTCCCTTTTTGTGAACGGTGAAACGGCAACTGTAAGAAAGACACTACAGTCAGGTGATGAAGTTACAATTGTGTTTCCACCTGAAACAAGAAGTGAAAGTATTCTTTTAGAACCGATCGCTCTCGATATTTTATTTGAAGACGATCATTTTCTTGTAATCAATAAGCCCGCGGGCATGCCGACGATCCCATCAAGAGATCACTTGAGCGGAACACTTGCAAATGGAGTATTATATTATTATGATCAAAAAGGAATTTCCTCCACGTTTCATGCCGTCAACCGACTTGACAGAGATACTTCAGGAATAGTGGTAATCGCCAAGCACCGCTTTGCGCATGACTTAATGGCAAAGGAGCAAAAAGCTGGTCAAATTCACCGAGAGTATATTGCTATTATTCATGGTCAATTAATGACAGAAAAAGGGACAATCCAGGCTCCAATCGGTAGAAAAAGTGATAGTATTATTGAAAGGGAAGTGCGCTCAGATGGGCAAGAAGCGATTACTCATTATACCGTTCTTTTACAAAGGGATGAAGAAACAGTTGTAAGAGTCAAGCTCGAAACAGGTAGGACGCACCAAATCCGTGTTCATTTTGCTTCCATAGGACACCCATTACTCGGGGATGATCTGTACGGCGGTGAACGAAAAAAAATAGACAGACAAGCGTTGCATAGCTATTACTGTTCATTTATACACCCTTTTACTTATGAGAACATTACAATCGAAGCAAAAGTACCCCTAGATATGCAAAGCTGGCTGACTTAAATGTTACTTTTCCATGGAAATAAAATAGGACGACGAGTTGGTAGCCCTAATTCGTTTCCATTTCTACATTTGTGATTGGAAACCGAGTAACGTCGTCGCCAGCTTCATCAAAAATAACAACTTCAACGGCACCGGATACCATTTCTTCAGTAAATGTTTGGTTAACTTCAAATGATTCTCCAATAAAGTAGCCGCTGTTCGGACTAATATTAAATGGTTCCGGAATTTGCTTATCATTGACAAAAACAATCGTTTCCTGTCCGATTTCTTTTATTAATTCATCCGATAATAGTTCAAATTTGGCATAGAGATTATCAGATGGCAAGCTGCTTGTATTTTGGAGACGAACATAAAGGGTAAGTAAATTTCGGTCCTCATCAATGATAACCTTACTTTTCTCAATATCACCTTGAATTTCAACTTGCGGACCACAACTCGTTACTATGAAAATTGTTAATAAAAGCAGTATAATTTTAATGAATTGCATCGTGTCACCTTCTTAATAATTACTCAAGTGTATCGTCAAAGGCCCGAAATTTCTCTCCGACGTGCGGCATGGATGATGGAACAGATACGGTTTCTAATTCAGGGTAGCGAAGAGCGGTTAGTTTACCGCCAAATACACACCCTGTATCAATGTTAACCGTATTGTGAATAAAGCGTGGCTCGGCAACAGGGGTATGACCGTACACAATCCAAGCCTCACCAGAATAGTTTTTGGCCCAGTCTCTTCTAACAGGAGATCCATCAGGATGCTTTTCACCTGTTATATCTCCGTAGAGGACAAACGTTTTTACTTTTTTATCATGTCGGCCAATGTAATCCTGTCTAATCCCTGCGTGTGCGATAACAAGTTTTCCATCATCTAAGACTGCGTATAAATTAGAGTTTTCAACGAGCTTCCGGAACTTCGCACTGATTGCATTATATTCTTTGCGAGATAACTGTTCAAGTTCTGCGACTGTTGTTTCTAAGCCGTGAGTCGTTTGTACGTTTCGACCTAGAAAATAGCGATAAAGTTTATCACAATGATTACCAGGCACATAATAAGCCAGCTTACGGTTCACGAGTTCGTAAACGATTTCAATGACTTTTACGGAATGTGGACCTCGGTCAGTTAAATCGCCAACGAATGCTAGCTTTCTTCCAGTGGGATGGATTGGGATGTTTTCTGACCAATCATAACCTAGTTTTTCAGTAAGTTGTACGAATTCATCATAGCATCCATGAATGTCACCAATAATATCAATAGGCATAATGGTTTCCTCCAATGTAAAAGTGTAGTATTATAAAAACTCGCTCATTTGCATAGTACAAGTTCATCCCCCATACAATGAGGGAATATGGCATTGCTACTTGCTGAAAATATCATTTTGAAAACTTATCACAATAGTGAAATATATCTTGAAAAAGGAGGGAGCAACAAGTATGTTTGAAAACCCCATCTCTAATCCAGTCTTAATTTTTGCAATTGCTATGCTAGTATTCCTGTTAGCTCCCATAATTATGGCCAGAATTAAAGTGCCAGGTATTATCGGACTTATTTTTGCAGGGGTCATTATTGGTCCAAATGGATTAGGCATTTTAGATCGAGACCCGACGATTATTTTATTAGGGACAGTAGGGCTTTTATATATTATTTTTATTGCAGGCCTTGAGATTGATTTAGAAGGTTTTAAAAAATATCGAGACCGCAGTATTGTATTTGGTTCTTTATCTTTTACAATCCCATTCATTTTAGGTACGGCTCTAGGATTATTACTACAATATTCAATTCCAGCTTCTATATTGTTAGGTTCATTGTTGGGTTCCCATACATTACTTGCCTACCCAATTGCAAGCCGCCTTGGGATTGCCAAAAACAAAAGTGTAACGACAACCGTTGGTGGCACGATTATGACCGATACGTTAGCGTTACTTATTCTTGCGATTATTGCTGCTTCAATGGAAGGGGACCTAAATTTAGCTCTTTGGATTACGATGCTTGTATCTTTAGTTATTTATGTAATCGTTGTACTTATTATCATACCCTTTCTGGCACAATACTTTTTCCGTTCCATGAGTAGTGAAGGGACACTAGATTATATTTTTGTAATGACAATCTTGTTTGTCACTGCATTTTTTGCTACCGTTGCAGGGTTAGAACCGATCATTGGTGCCTTTTTAGCGGGGTTAGCATTGAACCGTTTTATATTAGAACATAGTCCGTTAATGAATCGAATTAAATTTGTTGGTAATGCGATTTTTATTCCATTTTTCTTGTTATCCGTTGGTATGCTCATGGATATTCAAGTTTTATTAAGTGAACCGAGCGCATGGATATTAGCAGCGGCAATTGTTTTATTTGTACAGCTTGGAAAGTATCTAGCTGCATGGATTAGTGGAAAGCTCTATAGTTATTCTAAAGAGGAAATCCATCTTATGTTTGGATTGTCAGTTCCACAAGCAGCAGCGACTCTTGCAGCCACTCTCGTTGGTTTTGATCTTGGATTATTTGATCAAGCAACAGTGAACGGCGTTATTGTGATGATCCTCGTCACTTGTATGGTTGGTCCTTATACGGTTGAGAAGTATGGCCGAAAGCTTGCTTTATTGGAAGAACAACAGCCGTATGAACCAAGTAATGCACCAGAACGAATATTAGTACCGTTAGCAAATCCGAATTCAGTAGAGGATCTATTAAATTTATCATTTAGTTTACGCGGGAATAGTAATGAGCCTATTTATCCGTTAACGGTTGCACGGGAACAAAATGGCCGGTCGGCAGAAAAGGTAGCTGAAGCTGAGAAAATGCTTGGAAAGGCGCTGACATATGCGTCAGGAGCCAATATTCCTGTTCATTTATTAACTCGAGTCGATCCGAATGTTTCATCTGGCATTATCCGAGCGATAGAAGAAACGAGAATTACAAAAGTCGTTGTCGGCTGGAACGGCAAATTATCGACACCGCAAAAGATTTTTGGTGGTGTATTAGATCAATTACTTGATCGAACAAATGAAATGGTATTAGTTTCCAAGCTCGGCCACCCATTAAATACGACGAAAAGAATTGTTCTTATTTTACCTTCAGGTGTAGATCATAAATCAGGATATTATGAAGGAATTAAAACAGTTAAAGAAATGGCCAATCAAATTGGAGCGAATCTATCTGTCCTTGTTATTAAAGATGAAAGTATCTCATATCAAAAAACATTTGAAGAGATGAAGCCTGATGTTTCAACAAAATTTGCAAAGGTAAAAACATGGAATGAGTTAATTCATAATTACTTTTTGATGTTGAAAAAAGATGACTTGGTAGTGGTTCTCAGTGCAAGAAGAGGGACAATTGCTTGGCATCCTAAGTTAGAAGAACTCCCAAGAATCCTAGCAAAGTCCATTCCAGAAAGCTTTATTATGCTGTATCCACCAGAAACAGAAAAAGTCGATTTACGTGGTTCAAGGGGGACAGATGTGCCGAGAACCTTACTTCCAAGAAGAGAATTTGGTGATTAATTTGACGCCTCCTATTATTAGGAGGTTTTTTTTTGGTGATAATAGTACGGAACTTATGTTAGAAAAGAGGGATTGCCAGATGGACCCAATCGTTGTTTGTCCGAAGTGTAAAATTGAAAAACCTTTAACCAATTTATTAACGGCACAGTCTAATCAAAACGTCATATTTGAGTGTGAACACTGTCATTTTATTAAAAGGAATATCACAACAAAAAAAGGGTAATAACGATAAAGGAAGAATATTAATGACTAGACTATACCAAATAATGAAAAACATGCTATACTCTTATTGGTACCAAGTACTAATAGTAAGTGTTTAATATTGTAAAAACAAATCTTAAAATTGTTCCTAATAGAGCAGGAGGGGAAATGATGAATTTATCATTACAAGATCGTACATATGTCATTATGGGAGTAGCTAATAAACGAAGTATCGCTTGGGGAATTGCTCAATCTCTTTCAAAAGCAGGTGCACGTTTAATTTTTACTTATGCAGGAGAGCGACTGGAGAAAAATGTTCGAGATTTAGCAGAAACGTTAGAAAGAGATGATTTCTTAGTTCTTCCCTGTGATGTAACAAATGATGAAGAAGTGGAAAAAACATTCGCTAACATCAAAGAACAAGTTGGTGTCATTCACGGAATTGCTCATTGTATTGCATTTGCAAACAAGGATGAACTTGAAGGGGAATACTTAAATACAACGCGTGACGGGTTCTTACTCGCTCAAAATATTAGTGCGTATTCGTTAACAGCCGTTGTAAAAGCAGCTCGTCCACTGATGACAGAAGGTGGAAGTATTGTTACTTTAACCTATCTTGGCGGTGAACGTGTCGTGAAAAATTATAATGTTATGGGTGTTGCAAAAGCTTCACTTGACGCAAGCGTAAAGTACCTAGCCAATGACTTAGGTAAAGACGGCATTCGCGTAAACTCAATCTCTGCTGGTCCAATCCGTACATTAGCAGCGAAAGGTATTTCTGGTTTCAATGATGTATTAAAAGAAATTGAGGAACGTGCCCCGCTTCGTCGTACGACAACACAAGAAGAAGTCGGAGATACAGCATTATTCTTAATGAGTGACATGTCTCGCGGTATCACAGGCGAAATGATCCATGTCGATTGCGGATATAACATTTTATCACTTTCTTAATCGATGAGAAAAGGAGCTCAACTAGGGCTCCTTTTCTATTTGTCACTAGGGAATTTTGTCTATTTTAAGTGGATAAAGCTGAAATGATAAAGCAATGGGTAGAAAAAATGTAATGTACATTTGTAATTGAGAGAGTAAGTTTACCAAAACAGTGTCGAATTTTGTTTGTATTTGTCGAGAAATCGATAAATGGTCATAAGTTAAAAATAAAAGCTAGGAACTTGAAAATATTTGGCCTGAAGTTAAAAATAAAACATCTAAAGTTGAAAAAAAAGCTATAAGATAAAAAATTCTCCCCTTCATTTTCCTAAAAGAAGCAAAAAGAAGTAGCTGAAAAAGCATTTAGACATTAAATTCCTTGTGAAAAAGCCTCTTCCATAATGGAAGAGGCTTTTTCATACCCTTTAAATGGCATTAAAACTGACATTATTATTGTTGCTGTCCTGATCCAAATGCTGTTCCAAACAACCATGGCCAGAAGCCGCCCCCGCCCCCTTGCCCTGGCTGCCACGGTGACGGCTGCCATGGAGATGGAGGCGATGGTTGCCACGGAGATGGAGGAGATGGCTGCCAAGGCTGCCACGGTGACGGTTGATGATGTGGACGAGGAGGAGTCGGGCCGAAATAAGGGCTAATTCCTACCATGTCGCTATAATGTACTTGAATATATTGTTGACGATACCGTGGTGGTTGATAGATGAACATTGAAACCATTCCTGTTCTTGGATTGTAATCAAGAACATAAGCAATGACTTGACCGTAATTAGGGATGGATGTAGTGATCCATTGATTTACATAACGATCGATAACCGTTGGAGGAATATATTGTAGTGAAGGCTGTTGACGGTAATAGTCATGATAGTTCATTTCATTTTGATGATAATGATACATAGTGATATCATCTCCTTTCTTTTCGTTATTAGGCTATGGTAAAGAAAGAAAAGTGTGCATATAACTAGTAAACTTTCACATTCATCGGTAAAAGAGGTTGAAAATCCTTTCAAAAAGACAAAGGAACTAGGCACATATTTAAGTTTTATACATATTTTGTTAGCAGATTAAAAAAGAGGATGGATGAAAATGATAAGTCCTTTCGAATTTATTCTGTTATTACTAGCTTCTTTTCGTTTAGCGCATTTAGTAGTATTTGATCAAATAATGGCACCACTACGAAATCCATTTCATCAAATTACAACAGAAACGCTTTCCGATGGTACGGTAGCATCTTACCTTGAAGTGAAAGGTAGTGGAGTGCGGAAGTTTATCGGTGAATTAATTGCATGCTATTGGTGCACTGGCATTTGGACAGCGGCCTTTCTTTATTTTGGTTTTATTATTTATCCTACCGTTTTTCTCCCAATTGTTATCATCTTTGCGATTGCAGGGTGTGGCTCTGTGATTGAAGCGGTTGTGCAAAAAGTTATTCAATTATAATTTTTTTTTTTATAAAATTTTAAAGTCCATGGAGGGAATGGAAGTGAGGAAGGAAGTATTAGTAACAGGTGGTGCAGGTTTTATAGGGGCCAACTTTATACAGTATCTTCTTGACCATACATCCTACCACATCACAAATATTGACTCTCTCACACATTCAACCAATCCCGAAGCATTTATTGCACCTTTAAAATTACCAAACTATCGATTTTTTCAAGTAGATATATGTAATGCTATGCAGCTCAATAAAGTATTTGACCGTCAATATGATGCAATCGTTCACTTAGCAACACTAACCGATGGAACCGAGAAAAAGGATTCTACGATTGATTTATACGATGTTAATGTTTTCGGAACGTTGAATTTACTGGAAAAAGTAAGGCAAGGCTATGGCAAAAAAATCATCTATGTATCAACTGGTAAAGTATACGGTGCACTAGGTGAAAAAGATCGGCCAAATTTAGAAGAAGCAAGGCTCAACCCAAATGATGTCTATGCGGAAAGTAAAGCGAGCGGCGAAATGATTGTTCGTGCCTATATAAAAAAATACGGTTTACCAGCTATTATTACTCGTTGTAGTAATAATTATGGACCGTATCAGCAAAAGGAAAAATTAATTCCGACTGTTATTTTAAATGCCATTGAAGAAAAGGAAATTCCGATTTACGGAGACGGACAACATAAACGTGATTGGATTTTCGTTAGGGATCATTGTCGTGCCCTTGAAACGATTGTCGAGCATGGTAAGTTAGGGGAAGTGTACAACATCGGTGGGGGACGTGAGCGATCGACTATAGATGTCGTTAAACTTATCCTTGATTATATGAATAAGGATCATCAATTAATTCGTCACGTCGCTGATCGAGAAAATGGTGGGAGACGCTATGCTTTGAATTGGGAGAAAATCCATTTTACGTTACATTGGCGACCGCAAACGTCTTTTTATAAAGGGTTAATTGAAACGATCGAGTGGTACACTGCAAATCAACTTCAGGAATATTAACGATATCATGCGATGAAAATAAAAATAAAAGTGTGAGTATAAACGGCCTTAATAAGCGAAAGAGCTCGGGTAACTTCAACATTACCCCCTGAGTTTTTTCGTTTTTTTTGCATTTGTGGGTATTTGTCCATTCCTAAATTCCCAATTACGAATACATTAATTATTATATTAGACTATAAGGAGGTAAATAGATGGATAATGAACAGCTTATTACCCCCTGGGATTTAGAAGAAGCTGAACTACAAGATGAATTTTATGTACCAGAATACATTGTTAATATGGCTCATGAAGTTAATAAACATTATGATATGAACGTTAGCCACATGGAAGTCATAACGACAAAAGCAGATAAAGGTGGATTAATTTGGAAGATTGAAACTGATAAGGGACCAAGAAGTTTAAAATTATTACATCGTAGACCAACAAGAAGTTTGTTTAGTCTCGGTGCCCAAGAATATTTAGTCAAAGAAAAAAATGCGCGAGTTCCTCCGATCATTCCGACAAAGGACGGAAAATTGTATGTAGAAATGGGTGGGAAGCTTTGGTTTGTTGCTGAATGGATTGAATCTCTTTTCCAAGTGACAAAAGATCTAGAAGGAGCAAAAGAACTTTGTTATGCCATTGGAGAGTTCCACCAACTGTCAAAAGGCTACACACCACCAGAAGGAGCAGAAAATGCTTCAAGACTTTACCGCTGGCCAAAAACGTATAAAAAAATTGTCAATAAAATGAATTGGTTAAGAGATATAGCCACTCTATATAATGAGATGCCTGCAAGTTCTGAGGTACTATCTGTTGTCGATATGTTTGAAGAACAAGCAATTAAAGCGTTAGAACGACTAGAGCAATCCACTTATCATGAACTTGTCAAAAAAGGGAATAAGGAATGGGGACTGGTTCACCAAGACTACGGTTGGTCTAACGGGCAAAAGGGTGACGGCGGTATGTGGATTATAGACTTGGACGGGGTAGCCTATGATTTACCGATTCGCGATCTGCGAAAATTAATTACTGGTACGATGGATGATCTAGGTGCCTGGGATGTTCATTGGGTCAAAGAAATGATTTTAGCCTATCACGAAGCTTATCCAATAGATGATCAACTGTATGAGATTTTAATGATTGATATGGCCCTACCTAATTTATTTTATAAAAATGTCAAAGAAATGATTTATGAACCAACCGTATTTATGGATGATGAACTCAAATTATTAGTTCAAAGAATTGTAGAAATCGATAAAACGAAATGGCCTGTACTCGAAGAACTAGCGGATAACAGTTGGTTAGGAGGAGTGAAAAAGTGAAAATCTTAATCATATGTACTGAGAAATTACCAGTCCCTCCTGTACGCGGTGGAGCTATCCAAACGTATATCGCAGGTGCTGTGCCATTTCTAAGTAAAAAACATGAGATCACAATACTAGGACGAAATGATCCGTCATTACCTGATAAAGAAACGAAAGACGGCATACATTATGTTCGATGTCCAGGTGGCTTACTTGAAACGTATCGACAAGGTGTTGTTGAGTATTTAAAATCCAATTCCTCCTTCGATTTAATCCACATTTTTAACCGGCCACGTCTCGTTTCTCCAGTACGAGAATGTGTTCCGAAGGCGCGGATCATTTTAAGTATGCATAATGATATGTTTAAGCCTCAAAAGATATCTCCCGAGGAAGGAGCTCTTGCCATTGAGCAAGTCGATAAAATTATTACGATCAGTGATTATATCGGTAAGGCTATTACGGAACTATTCCCAGAAGCGGCTCCTAAATTAAAAACGATTTATTCAGGCGTCGATCTAGACCGATTTGTCCCTGCCTACTCACAAAAAGCGGACGGGATAAGGAAAAACTTACGTAGAGAATACAATCTAGAAGGAAAAAAAGTAATCCTGTTTGCAGGTCGCCTTTCAGCAAATAAGGGGGCAGATGTCCTCGTTCGTGCGATGAACATTCTCGCGAAAAAACATTCCAATGTTGCCCTTGTCCTAATGGGAAGTAAGTGGTTTAGTGATAACGGAGTAACGGACTATGTTGCCTATGTCCGTGCCTTAGCAGATCGCTCTCCAGTTCCGGTGATTACGACAGGATTTGTCGCACCTGATAAAATCCAAGACTGGTTCGCTACAGCTGATATATTCGTTTGTCCTTCGCAATGGGAGGAACCACTAGCACGAGTGCATTACGAAGCGATGGCAGCAGGATTACCGATTGTTACAACAGCCCGTGGTGGAAACCCAGAAGTCATTGAAGTAAATAAAAACGGATTAATTGTCGCGAATCCAGAAGATCCAAATGAGTTTGCTGAACATTTATCTGTACTGCTTTCGAGCTCACAAAAGTGTAAAGATATGGGTCAATATGGTCGGAAGCTAGTTGAAGAAAAGTTTCACTGGAACCGAGTAGAAAATGATATCTTAGCCGTTTGGACTGAAATCGAGCACAAAATTAAAAATAATATTCCGATTAATGCGGATAGCACAGAAGAAGAACAAGTACTGGGCGAAGAAATTGAAGAAGTACTAGATACTGAAGCTGAAATCGATACTGAGATCGTAGAAACTATTGAAGAAGTAGAAGAAGAGGTTGTTGAAATCGACGAAGAAGAAGAGAAACGAAAACGAGGCATATTCATTTGCAATGACAACCCGCCGGCACCGCCGTGGCTTAGTTTTAAGAAGAAAGCGAGTTAATTTACGGTATGAGGATGAGTGGAAAAGGTTTGGGAGGAGATCCCAAACCTTTTTAAATTAGTAGATAAAGTTAGGGATCAAAATAGGCTTAGACTGATATATTCTGAGTTGGACCGATATATCGAGAGTTAGACTGATATATCTGGAGTTAGACTGATATATCGTAAATTAGACCGATATAATTTAAATTAGAATGATATATTCATAGTGGGGCTAGTTGTTTCGTAAATTAATTATTAATTTTCGTACATATATGAAGGGATGTTATCTATTCATGGAGAAATTTTCTTCAAAACAAGAGGAGAGTGATCCAAATTGATTAAAAAACAACGCAGTATTCCATTGAAGATATTAAAACTAGAAGCGTTACTAAGGAGACTGCCACTAGAGCACCCAAAAAGAAGCCAGATAAAGGAAGCTCTCGCTAAAAGTTTAGCAGGATATAATGGAGAAAAGGCGATTGACTTTCATTTATCCTTTTTACCTGAAGAAAGGTACACGATATTGCACGATCTCAGAATCCCTCATAATGATAGACTCTACTTTCAAATGGATACATTGGTTTTGACACCGAAATTTCTCCTTATTCTCGAAGTGAAAAATATAAATGGGTCATTAATATTCGATCAAACGTTTCAGCAGTTAATCCGTACTTCAAATGATGTAGAAGAGGCATTCCCAGATCCTCTATTACAGGTAGAACGACAAAAACGACAATTAGACATGTGGCTACTAAAACATAAATTTCCCCCAGTACCAATTAAAACAATAGTTGTGATTAGTAATCCCTCAACAATTATTAAAGCAGCACCGAACAAAGAAGTTATTCATGCTGCCTCACTTCCAAATAAGCTAATCATGTTAGATAAATTCTCCAATAAGGAAATCCTTACTTTAAAAGAAATAAAAAAATTATCTAATCTCTTAATAAAGCAACACCAGCCTCGAGATCAAAATTTACTCCAGCAATATCAAATCCCACATACAGATATTTTAACGGGAGTCCATTGCCCAGAATGTTTCAGAATTGCGATGATTAGAAAAAGAGGGAAATGGGTTTGTCCCGAATGTACTACTCATTCCTCTGATGCCCACATTTTTTCACTTAAAGATTATTCTTTACTAATAGATAAAGAGGTTACAAATCAACAAGTGAGAACCTTTTTAAACATTATGTCTACTACTGTTGCAAAAAAACTACTCATTGCATCAAATTTCGAACAAATAGGAGAGAACAAGGGAAGAAAATATAAGCTAGAATTTCCTGAAAACTAATCCGATTTCAACCGGTAATCTCCAAATTTCTTCTTTAGCCCCTAGTTAATATAACTTCAGTGGTAAAAAATTAACTTTCCATCCCCCTCATTAACACTTCGATCACCTCTGGTCGGCTAAATTGCGGCGGCGGTGTAATTCCATTTCGTAGCATTTCACGTACCTTCGTTCCCGATAAATGCAGATGATCTTCCTTCCCATGTGGACACGTTTTACGCGAAGACATGTTCTCACATTTTTTACAATAAAAACTATGTTCAAAACAAAGAATGTTGATCCCTATTTCTTCTGGTGAAAATTGCTTAAAAATCTCCTGTGCATCGTATGTTCCATAATAATCGCCAACACCAGCATGATCACGACCGACGATAAAATGAGTACAACCATAATTTTTTCTAACAAGCGCGTGGAACACAGCTTCTTTCGGACCGGCATATCTCATCGCTGCTGGAAATACGGATAAAAATACTCTCTCACTAGGATAATAGTTTTTTAGAAGAACTTCATAGCTTTCCATTCTAACGTCAGCAGGTATATCATCTGATTTTGTTTCACCGACAAGGGGGTTAAGAAATAAACCATCAACTGTTTCAAGGGCACATTTTTGAATGAATTCATGAGCTCTGTGCACAGGGTTTCGCGTTTGGAATCCAACGACTGTTTTCCAATTATTTTGTTCAAATGCTTTTCTCGTTTCCGATGGGGAGTTATAGTATTGTAAAAACTTTTTATTTTTAGAAGGAATTTTCGTTAAAGTAACGGGGCCAGCTACATAAACATTTGGACGTTCTTGTAGTTTTTTAACTCCTGGGTGGTTTTTATCCGTTGTTTGATAGACAAGCTTTGCTTCAAGCAATTTATCTGGTGTATATATTTCTTCAACGTGTAAAATGCCGTAGACTGTATTGTCAAAGAGTAGTTTAATAGGTTCTCCTATAATCAAGCGCTTTGCAGCTTTTTCAGTCACCGGCAAAGTAATCGGAATACTCCAAACCATCTCATTTTTAAGCATCATATTGTGTAAAACAGATTCATAGTCATCCTTTCCCAAAAATCCAGTTAGTGGACTATAAGCTCCGTTTGCGATTAACTCTAAATCAGATAAGGCCATTCTATCGATTTTAACTTCTGAAGAGATTGAAGAGAAATCAAAATTTAAATCAATTTGATTAACCAGCTCTCCACCGTGGGGGATACTATGTGTCAAAACACTCACTCCTCTTTATGTTCTGCTAATTTTAATTCACTTAAGATAAAGGATTTAATCTTTTGAACAGATTCACCTACCGACATTTTTGTCGTATCAATCGTAACCTCTGGATTTTGTGGTTCTTCATAAGGCTGACTTATCCCGGTAAATTGAGGGATTTCACCACGTCGAGCCTTTTTATATAAGCCTTTTGGGTCTCGTTTTTCACATTCCTGTAATGAACACTTCACATAAACTTCAACAAATTCACCAGGTTCAAACAGTAATCGGGCTTGCTCGCGATCTTCTTCATAAGGGGAAATAAGCGCTGCAAGAACAACTATACCTGCATTTACAAATAGTTTTCCGACCTCAGCTGTTCGGCGAACATTTTCTTTCCGGTCTTGCTCAGAAAACGTTAAATTACGATTGATCCCATGACGAAGATTGTCACCGTCTAATAAATACACACTCATTCCGTCTTGATGCAATTCGTGTTGAAGAGCGTTAGCGATTGTGGACTTTCCCGAACCTGAGAGGCCTGTGAACCAAAGCATAAGACTTTTGTGGCCGTGTAATTTTTGTCGATCGAGTTTTGTAATCTTAGATTGATGCCAAACAATATTTGCTGGGGTGTTTTTCTTCTTTTTCATTTTGGACAACTCCCTTCCTAATTATTAAAAACTCTCTCTTACTCATCCCCAAATAAAAACAGCTATAAATACGGTAACAATCATACATAGGAGACTTAGTGGAAAGCCTACTTTAAAAAAGTCAGAAAAACGGTAATCACCTGGTCCATAAACGAGTAAATTCGTTTGATAGCCGATAGGAGTCATAAAGCTACAGGAGGCAGCTATGGCAATAATGATCGCAAACAGTTCAGGATTGTAACCTAGTTGAACCGCTAATGAAAATCCAATCGGAAACATAAGCGCAGCCGCTGCGATATTGCTGATTAGTTCTGTTAAAATGAGAGTTACTAGGTAGATTATGAAGCAAAGGATGATTACGTTCATTGGATTCGCCAAGTTTAAGAGATTGGTTATTAGAGTAGGTAATCCAGCATTTTCAACTGCTTTTGCTATGCCAATTGCTGAAGCGATGAGTACTAAAATCCCCCAGTCAATGGCATTTTTTACTTCAACAGCTGTTATGGATTTCGTGACAGTTAATATAATCATTCCTAGAAGAGCGGCTTCAAATATCGATAAGAGTTGAAGGGATGCTAATGCAATGACGACAACTAAGGTAGGAATAATAACCTTGGACTTAGCGGTGACTGTTGTTTCATCTGTTTGGATCCCAGACACAAGATAAAAATCACGAGAGTTAGACCATGAGTTAATAAAATCTTTTCCTTCCAAAAGCAGGAGTGTATCTCCTGGCTTGATGACAATGTTTCCGATGCCGGTAGAGATTTGTTGATTGTTTCTGCGAATAGCGACGATTGCAGAATTATATTGAGCTCTAAAGTTCGAATCTTTAATTTTTTTTCGAATTAAAGGAGAAGAGTGGGATACAACGACTTCAACTAAATTAGAGGTATTGGGCTTATAAACGGGTTCCACTTCTTCATTCAAGGTAGTGAGCTCTATTCCTTTTAAATGGAGCAGCTTCAAAATGCTTTCTACATTACCGGAAAAGATCAGTACGTCGTTTTCTTGAATAATTTCATACCTAGAGGCTGGAGTGATGACGTTATTGCTTCGAATGATTTGAACGAGAAAGATATCGTGCAATGCCCTTAAGTTAACATCCTTTACCGTTTTTCCAATCCAAGGGGAATCAATATTTACTTTGACTTCAACCGTATAATCTTTTCTGGTAGATTGGTAGGCCTCGATCAAATTTTGATTATTCGGTAATTTTATATGACCATAAATGATCATATAAAATAAACTAACAAGAAAAAGCGGGATACCAATTAATGAAAACTGAAACATTGAAAATCCTGGATGTCCATGCTGCTGTAGTAATCCATGAACGAGTAAATTTGTCGATGTGCCAATTAACGTTATCGTTCCTCCAATAATGGCAGCATAAGAAAGTGGAATAAGTAGTTTAGAAGGAGAGATTTTATTTTTCATCCCCCAACTATGAATAATCGGGGTAAGCATGGCAACGATTGGAGTATTATTCATGAATGCCGATAAAAAAGAAACAGGAAGCATCATTTTAATAAGGACGATAGGTAGTTGTGAATTTTTCCCTAAAATACGTGTTAGGAGCTTCGGTACAATGCCACATTTTTGAACAGCATAGGCAATAACCATTAATAAGCCAATCGTATGAACTGCAGGGTTTGCAAAACCTTGAAAAGCTTCATGGATAGGCAGAACTCCTAAAACAATAAGCAAAGCTAATGAAGTAAAAACGGTAAGCTCAGGTGCAAACCATTCTTTAATAAGACAAATAAACATAAAAATTAAAACGACAGTAACCGTTATAACAGAAAAAGACATAATGCACACCATACCTATTCAATATATTACTACTTACATATGTACCTTTTAGTGGATTTGTTCTGTCGCTTGCCTAAGAAGTGTTAACATTTTTAATCCGCTTAATAAAGGTGGAAACGCATTTAGTGGTGAACAAAAATTTAAAGGTTTAGGAGAAAATAGAACATCCTAAACCCTACCGCTGGTGCTATTTATTAAAATCTAATTTGTAATCCCTTCTTTTATAGCTTCATAGGCTGTTTCAAGACGTTTTACAGTATGCTTGTATTGAAAGTTTTCTTCAACGAGTAAACGACCGTTTTTTGCAAACTGTAAAGCAACATTTGGGTTACATAAATAGTAATCAATGGCATCGGCAAATTGTTTCGGTACGTTATAATCATCAATAACATAGCCATTTTTTAAATGGGTGATAACTTCGGTATTACCGCCTCTATTTGTTGTAATAATCGGGAGCCCCGCCGCCATTGCTTCATAATGAACTCTAGCAAGTGGTTCCTCCCATTGAGAGCTGCATACAAAAATGTCGGCAATTAGAAAAAATTTAGGAATTTCTTGTGCAGGAATAAATTTTGTAAAAATCACTTTTTCCTTTAAAGGCTTTGCAAGCTGGTAGAGGTAATACACATAATGATTAATTGTATTATCACTAAACCATTTGCCGCCAGCAATGACTAAAACAGCATCAGGATGTTTTTTTATCAAGGATCTCATCGCTTGAATTAGAATATGGGGTCCTTTCGATTTACAAAGACGCCCGGCAAATAAAATCACCTTTTTATTTTCTACACCATATTTTTCTCGATAATGCTGACGTATGGGTTGAATATGTGAGGACCAAATCGGCGAATAGTCATTTAAGTTCACACCTGAATAAACAACGGTCGTTTTATCACCGGCTTCAGGAAACCGATTCATGAGTTCTTGTTTAATATATTGACTGATCGCAAAAATATGATCACAAGTCTCAATCACCTTTTTTCCTAACTCATAAGCAACCTTTTCTTCACGTAATACATCATTATGAAGGCTTAGTATCAATTTGCTGTTTGGAGCAACCTCTTTAAAATGTAATATCGCTTTTGGACGGTTGTATACTTGAATAATATCAAAGCGAGATTGAGATAAAAGTTTAGCAATCTCTCTCATATAATTTTTATAAGGAACGCGAATATATTCAATGTTATTCACTATTTCTCGATTAGGTAGTGAATGGTCAGCGACTGAAAAGATGGAAATGTCATGCTTCTCACTTAATATTGGTACGATTCCATCAATTAACACTTGGATCGCTCCACCTTTGATAGCCGGTGAAGGAAGGTTCTCGGTACATACCAACGCAACTTTCATGATCACACCTCCTTGTAGAGTTGCTTTAAATCTTCTATTTCTTTTTGTAGTCCTATTTTTAGAGAGATGGTTGGATAATAATGAAGGAGTTTTTGAGCTTTAGAAATATCGGCCCACGTGTGTTTCGGTTCCCCGCGAGTATTTCCAGTAAAATTGATATTCGCTTTTTGTTGAAAAAGCTCTTCAATAATGGAGATGGTATCTAAGACTGAAGCTCGTTCTTTTCCACCAATGTTAATCGTCTCTCCGATAATAGAATGGTCTGTATAAAGTGTCGCTGCTGTTCCTTTTACACAATCAGATATAAACGTAAAGTCGCGAGTTTGTTTTCCATCACCATAGACTTCGATTGGTTCACCCAGCATTATTTTTCTAATAAAGCGGTGAAAAGCCATGTCAGGTCGTTGTCTCGGGCCATAAACGGTGAAATATCTTAGGATTACGATAGGAACACCATCATTTTCATGATAGACCCGACATAAATATTCACCAGTTAATTTCGTTACACCATATGGGGAAAGAGGAGTACACCTGGAATCCTCTGATACTTTTCCTGTTTTGTCGCCGTAAGCGGAGGAAGTGGAAGCATAAATGAATTTTTTAATGGGTAAGTTACGGCTCGCCTCTAATAAACGTTGAGTCACATTGATATTATAGTTAACATAAAGTTTAAAGTCTTCCCCCCAGCTCGTTCTCACCCCTGGCATACCGGCTAAATGAAAAATGACATCGACGTCTTTCAGGTGATCATCCCAATTAATATCGAGCAAATCTTTTTTTACAAATTGAAAACGAGGGTGGTTCATAAGGTTCACTAAGTTTCTCTGCTTTATAGCATGGTCCGTAAAACCTACAAAACCATCAACCCCAATGACTTCATTTGATTCATCTGTTAGTAGATATTCACATAGGTGCGAGCCGATAAACCCAGCGGCACCAGTCACTAGTATTTTCACAATTGCCCCACCCCTAAATAGTGGAAGCCGGCATGCCTTACGATTCTAGGGTCAATGATATTGCGGCCATCAAGAACAATGTTTCCATCCATTGATTCTTTCACTTTTAACCAATTGATTTCTTTAAATTCATTCCATTCGGTCGCAACGATCAGTGCGTCAGATTGTTTAACAGCTTCATAGGCGTTCGAATGACAAATAATCTCGGGATGGTCTAGCTTAACTACAGGATCGTATGCGTGAATGGTTGCACCTTCCTCCAGTAATTTTTCGATTAATCGAATTGAAGCAGAATAACGGGTGTCGTCTGTGTCAGGTTTGAAGGAAAGTCCCCAAACCGTAACTTGTTTTTCTTTTAGCTCTGGAATAGCGCTTTTCAGTTTTTTCAAGTAGATATCAATTTGCATATCATTGACGTTTTGTACGGAAGTAATTAACTCGGGGTGAATGTTTTTCTTTTTCGCGGCATACGTCAGTCCTTGTAAATCTTTAGGGAAACATGATCCACCGTATCCTAACCCCGCTCGAAGGAAAAGTGGACCAATTCTCGGGTCGGTTCCGAGTCCCAAAGCAACATCAGATACATTCACTTCATACGCATCACATATTCGGGCAATTTCATTAATAAATGAAATCTTGGTCGCTAAAAAAGCATTCGAAGCATACTTAATCATTTCCGCCCCCGTTAGACTTGTCACAATATAAGGAGCATGTATTTGTTGATAAATCTTTTGCATCACTTGTACTGGCTCAGGTCGCTTTATACCGACTACTACCTTATCTGGCTCCAGCATATCCTTCACAGCTGAGCCTTCACGTAAAAACTCAGGATTGGAAACGATATCAAACAATTCAGGGTCGACATCTTTTTCAATAAACATGTTATAAATTTCTTCATTTGTTCCAGGTGGTACCGTACTTTTAATAATAATCGTTTTGTGAGAAGTTATTGAATTGGCAATATCATCGACAACTAACTTTACATAGGTGAGGTTTGGACTTCCATCTTCTAATGATGGAGTGCCAACCGTAATAAAAATTATTGGATTTTCATCAATTTTTTCCTTCACTTTAGTTGAAAAAGTTAAATGGTTGTTCTCTATGTTTTTTGAAATTATTTCTTCTAAGCCCGGTTCAAAAATTGGAACGACTCCTTTTTTTAACATGGCTATCCTTTCATGATTTATATCTACACAATCGATATAATGACCACAGTCAGATAAAACGGCTGCAGTTGTAAGTCCTACATACCCAGCTCCAATCACACATATATTCATCTGAAATCTCCTTCCAAACTGCAAATACGACATCGAAAGTAATGGCTTATATATCGTATTAATGGGCATAGGAAAGACGTGACAATATCCCAGTATATCGCTGAAAAATGGGTGAAGTCCTAGTTATTTAGGTCTGATAAGAGTTTTTTTACAGGACAATGCATCAAGGAAGGAGTAAGTATTCAATTATAATTCAAATTCATACTGTCAACATCAGCCTTTTTCGAATGGGACAAATTCCTTACCACTATTTTTGAGAATACAGTACTAGCAAGGAGAAAAGGAATAGTATATATCTATTCTTATTAATTTATAAAAAGTTATTATATTAATATAAGGAAATGATATTACATTTTATTAGGTCTATGTATTTATTATAAAAGGAGAGTTTTCTTAGAAACAAAAAACATAATTGTAACAGGAATTCCAAGAGGGGGGGACTACTTTAACGAGTGCATTACTAGACAGTTTAAATAATTGTGTTTGCTTAAATGAACCAAAATGGCAATTAGAATGGGTAAATAATACAGAACCACGACATAAATTATACATGGATATACGAGAGTTGGTTAAAGGTCTGAACCGTAAACTACAAGGGTTTAAGAATGTTGTGGGCTAATGCAATTAATCCTAGTTCAATGTATACTTTTTCTTTCCCTCGAAGGTGGAGTCTTCGAAAGCCAAGATTTTGTTTGACATGACCAAATACGCTCTCCACATCGATTTTTCTTTTTTGGTAGAGCGTTCGGCCTTCTTCACTATTTAACTTTTGGTTTTGCTTCGTTTTTAATTCTTCATAAACTGGATTGTAATGAATTTGGCGATTTCCCTTTGTTTTTGTACAGTCTGCTTTAAAAGGACAACCTTCACAAGATTCACATTCATAGATTTTAAAATCCCGAGTATATCCGTACTGATCCGTCTTTTTACTATAGCGTTTAAAGATTACTTTCCGTTGATTCGGGCACCAGTAGAAGTCATCTTTCTCATTATAATTCCAGTTGTGAGGATGGTACGTTTTTTTAGAGAAGGATGGTTTTTGTTCTTGGCGAAATGTATTGTACGGAATCAAGGTTTCAAATGTTTCTTCTTCCATGGCGACGTAATTGGATTCGCTTCCATAACCCGCATCGGCAATTAACGTGTCTGGCAATGGAATCCCACTTTCTTTTAGCGCTTTGACATGAGGTTCAAGACATCGTTTATCCGTTGGATTGTGGTACAGCGTATGAAAAAGAATGAATTGATTTTTCGTTCCGACTTGCCAGTTGTAGCCTGCTTTTAACTGTCCGTTGTTCATATGGTCATCTTTCATGCGCATAAATGTCGCATCGGGATCGGTTTTGGAGTAACTATTACGCTCACCAAAGAGACCGAAGGCTTCCTCGTATTTTAAAAGGCGAGGAAGATAATCGGTTGTGACTTTTCGATAAAGTTTTTGAAGAGGTTTTGCTTCTCTTTTTTGGACTTTCTTTTCTTCTTTATCTTTCGCTTGTTCGATTTGCTCTTCTTTTTTCTGTAATTCCTCTTCAATCGAATGAATAACGGTTTGAAGAGCTTCGCTTGAAATACGTGGTTTTTCAAATAGGGTATCTTCTTGTTTAGGCTGAGCTGTATCTAGTTCAATATGATCCTCGATCGCTTGAAGCATCTCTTCTATTTTAACTTGGAGCTTTTCCTCATATCCAACGATGCTCTTTTTCCAAACAAAGGAGTACTTATTGGCATTCGCTTCAATTTTAGTCCCATCTAAAAAATAAGACTTCCCATCCACATAACCTTCTTTAATAAGTAAGCAGGTTAACACTGAAAATAACGTATCCATTAATAGTTTTAGCCGTTCAGAACGAAAACGATTGATCGTACGAAAATCTGGTGTTTGTTGAGCCGCTAGCCACATCATAGGAAGGTTCTCCTGAAGAGCTTTGGCATTTTCTCGACAAGAGAACATCTTTTGTGTGTAGGCAAAGAGTACAATTTTCGTCATCATTTTCGGGTGATAAGCAGGGCGACCGCCACCTTTATACTCCTGGAAGAAAAGATCATCACTTAACGCATTGATCATGCCGTTTACCACTCGAACGACATGATTGTCTGGGATTAAAATCTGAAAAGTCAATAGGAAGAATAAGTTGATTCATGTTATACTGTTTAAACGTAGCCACTTGGTTACTCAAAAAAAATCGCCTCTTTCTTTTAATTTGTTTAGTTGTGGTGACTTCATTTTAATCGATTTGGCGATTTTTTTGTGCACTTTTTTTAAAAAATATTATGAAAAAAGGGGCTGTCCCATAAGGTCATTTTATGACCTTATGGGACAGCCCCTTTGAAATCAGTTTCTTACTCTACTACCCTTCATTTTAAACTGAAATAATTTGAAAAAATGGAGAGAGAACGGTAAGCCCCCATTCAAACAACGCATATAATTAGGCAGCACCTCCTAATACGATACAAGTATAAATAGAAGGAGGTGCTTTTTTGATGCCGCAAGAAAAATTAACTATTGTCCCCGTTACACTTCTTCCCGAAAATAGTAAATCCTCACCGGTTTGTTCAACAATCGGTTCCTCTAGCATCTGCACAATCAAAACGGAAAAAGTAGAGATCTCCTTTTACAACGGCGTTGAGGGGCACATCATCCAAACGATCATAAAGGAGTTGAAGCATTGGTGAAACATGATTATACGGATGTGAAAAATATCTATATCATTTTTGGAAAGACGGATATGAGAAAAGGAATTGACGGATTAGCTCCCCTGATTCAAGACTCTTTTGAATTAGTTCCTATGGCGATTCTATATTCTTATTTGCTGGATGGAAGAAAGATCGATATAAATGTCTGTATTTCGATGGGGATGGCTTCGCTATGCTCTATAAACGTTTGGATAATGGTAAGCTGCAATGGCCGAAAGATGAACAAGAAGTCCGTAATCTGTCGCAGTAGGAACTTCGCTGGCTCCTTATTCCGAATTCAGTATAAGGAGCCAGCGAAGTTGTCGTTCGGTAATAGGCATCACTTTATCGTTCGCATTTTCCGGCCATTTAAATCTCCCTCTTTCCAGACGGCGATAGGCAAGCCAGAACCCATTATTTTCCCAATAAAGCAATTTAATTTTATCTCGTTTTAAATTGCAAAATACAAAGATAGCATTGGAAAAAGGATCTAGTTTGAAACTCATCTGAACTATAATGGCCAGCCCGTCAATGCTCTTTCGCATGTCCGTTTTTCCTATGGCAAGGTATACATTTGATGTCTGCTTCAGGTTTAACATAAGGTTAGTAGAGAATGAACAACTTCTGCAAAAAGTTGTTTGTTGAATCCTTCTGAGACGGAAATCTCCGCGTTACCGATCTTTACAGTAATCGATGGTGATCCAGAGATAATGGAATCGGTGTGAAGAGGTACCCATTGAATCGTTTGATCATCTGCCAGCGTAATTGACTAACTTTAAAACTATGAGATTCACACCATTGTGCTGCAGTTAATCCGCTGATATGGTAGTTTTCAATGAGTTCGTCCCACTCTTGCGTACTTAATCTTCTAGTAACCTCTGCCATAATAGCACCTCCTGGGTACTATTATGATAAACGCTATCTAGGTTTTGTAGGTGTAGATAGTTTGACGCTTACAATAGAGAAACTATGTTATTACATCACAGCTAGTGGCGAAGAGCCTGATTTGGGTTGATGTTACGGACTTTCGAAATTCGGGATAAATTTCTATAGAAGTATTGTCCAAATAAATCAAATAGGCAATAAAATAAAAGTTGTAACAGTTAGTTATGAAAAATAATAATTTATAGAAGATGAAGGAAATACTAGCCAAAGAATGAAAGTCGTAATAAACGGAGAGGAGGATAGTGGAGTGGAAGTATATCAAGAAGGGATAAAAAATTACCCTGAAGATCCTACGCGCTTTTATAATTTTTCACGCTTCAAATCATTAGCTGGGGATTTTTTGCTTATTCATAATATTGTTGATTGGAGAAAGTTGGGTACAAAAAATAAGAAAATAGTGTATCTTGAATTTGAAGAACCTAATCGGCTTTGGGTTCCAGATGCTTCATTTAATCATATACCATATGAGGATTATTTTTATAAAATATTTACAATTTGCCCATATACCTCAAAATGGTTGAATCAAAAGTATTCAAATAATAAAAGAACATTTGTATTTTTCCCTTTTAATGAGCAGTTAATCCCTAAAAAAAATAATAAAATATTTGATGTCTTTTATTCAGGTCATTTACGCAAAAAAAATATTATAGAGGTGGCTCAAACAATAAGTAAATACAACTACAAGATCGTATCACATAGCAACCACAAACTTGTAACCGATAGGAGTGTGTCCTATCAAAAAAAATTGGAAATTGCTTCAAAATCGAAAATCAGTGTTGTTCATAATTTACTCTTTTTAGGGAAAGATCAATTAAATCATCTCTATCAAATTGATGGGTGGGAGAATAATGAGGCTTTTCATTATGTTCCTAAACCCGGCGATGATCTTAAGGACAGCGAAGTTCTTGTACCTCAATTAAAATCGAGAGTGTTTGAAGCTGCATTTTCTCAATCTTTAATTCTATGTAGAAAGGATCCGTTTAATATAATAGAGTATTTTTTTGAACCTAATAAAGAATTCATTTATTATCAAGAGAATGAATTGGATAAGAAGATAGCAGAAATATTGAAAAATTATAATGAATATTTGCCAATTGTTCAAAATGCTTATGAGAAAGCTAAAAATAAGTATACCACGAAAGCTTTTTTTGATAAATATTTGAAAGGTGTGAAGTGATCTTGAAAAAGCACAGCGATGAGCGGAATAAATTTTTTATTGTTATCACCACTATTCATGATCCGACTTCAGCTATTAAAAAATTTTCGACATTTTCCAACTACAATATTATTGTAGTTGGAGACCTTAAGACCCCTTCAAATTGGCAACATAGTCATGTTGTATTTTTCCCAACTAATAAACAGAATAATATTGATTATAAAATAATAAAAAAATTACCATATAATCATTATTCTCGGAAAATGATCGGATATCTATATTCTATACAATCTGGAGCGCAGATTATTGTTGATACTGATGATGATAATATTCCTAAAAACAACTGGGGTTTTCCAAAGTTCGAAGGTCCATTTGAAATTACTGATCAGAATTTGGGGTTTATTAACATCTATAAGTATTTTTCCAATATGCACATATGGCCACGAGGTTTGCCACTGGATAAAATTACAAAGCCAAAAAACTTTTCAACCAATTTGAAAAAAAAATATTCCTTTATTGGCGTTTGGCAGGGCTTAGCAGATGGTGATCCTGATGTAGATGCAATATATCGTTTAACTAATAATACCTCTTGTTATTTTGATGAAATTGGGCCAATTGTTCTTGGAAAAGGAACAATTTCCCCTTTTAATTCACAAAATACTGCATTTCGTAAAGAACTATTTCCCTTATTGTATCTTCCCGCATATGTAACCTTTCGTTTTACTGATATTCTAAGAGGTTTAGTTGCCCAACCCATTATGTGGACTAAAGGTTATCATTTAGGCTTTACTAAAGCAACGGTAGTTCAAGAAAGAAATGCTCATGAGTTTATCAAAGATTTTGAATCGGAAATCCCATGTTATCTATATCCTTACAAAATTATTGATATAGTATCTAGGAGTATTAAATCAGAATATTCCATAGAGGATAACATGTATCAAGCTTATGAGGCACTATACAAAAGTGGTATTGTTAAAAAAGAGGAAATTGAACTTTTAACATTGTGGTTAGAAGATATATCAAGATATGGAAAACCATAGATATACTTTTTTCTACGATGATTCCCTAATATTTTATCAGAAGTCTTTTACTCCCTTCCATGTAGAAAATGGTCAGTAGCCAGAAATTATTTCAAATAAATATAAATTTGTCTTCTTAAAATCTTTAAAAAAAGCTGGAACAAGCTAGAAATTTCATTGTCAAGATACTGTAGTGAAAGGGATATAATAACCTCAATTGCTCCAGCCGAGTTCGACAATTGCTAGGCAAATAAAATACCTGCAAACCCTTATCCATTGTGGGCTCACGGGATTGGGACACAGATAAGGTGTGTATCTATGCCTTCGGATCAATTTTTATGAACCTTGGAGGAGGTTCAACCTCAAGCGCCGCAAAGGCTTGACGTTGTTTGGTTGTCAGTTCTGTGCTTTGGTAGACGTCACCGTTTTTTGAAGAAAAATGTCCAAGATGAATACGTTCCAATTCTTTACGCAAAGCATCCCAAGTTTCACTAGTCTTTACTTCAATGATACGAACCAATGAACGGAAACTTTAAAGCACTTTCGTGCTTTAACTAACTGAGGGACTGACCATGCTTCCAAGCAGGGGCGTGTCATATAGTGGGTGCGAATCCCACCCAGAAAGGTTGAGCCGACCACTGGTAGTTAGCCTTGGAGAATAGAAGGTAACGGCTATGTTTAAGCGTAGGGTGCTACATGAAAGTTGCTTAATATCAGTGTAATACAATTACTTGCCTAGTCGTTAAGGCAATTCCCAATCGAAACGGCGTATCTGGCAACAGATAGGTCGGTTGCATGAGATAAAGCGTAAGGTGTACATGAGCGCACATGGAAACCGCGCAAGGGAAAGATGAACAAGTTGAACTTTACGTGAATCTTTGTAAGCTTCGTCATAAACAGCTAACGAAAAAGAAATGCGTTGCGTTAGTAGAACAGGTAGGAAAAATGGGCTTCTACGGCCATTGAACAACGACCACAAACCTGTCGGAGTAGAGAAGACACCTACCTTCATCGTATCTGATTTAAGCGGAACTTGGTAAGCCTCATGCAATCTGCATATGTAGTAGGAATATCGCAAGATAAACCGACGTTGCAGGAGGTAAAGGAGATTGGAAGAAGCGAAGGCCGTTACGCCGAAAGGCAACAGGAATACATAACTGAACGGATAACATCGGTCAAGTGACCAAATCCATGATGTAACCCCAAAGGGTGCTGACTTCCAATTGGTCATCAACCAGAAAGAAAGCGAAAAGCATCTTCTGTCGAAAGGAAGGAATAAGTTATGAATGCTTTGCATCAAAAGTCGGCTATTCCCTCACTTATCCAATGGTCCTTACTAAATTGGAAAGAGATCGAACGATATGTACAGAAGTTACGACAACGGATCTTTCGTGCTGAACAGCTAGCTCATCATCGAAAAGTAAGGAAGTTACAACGCTTGATGCTTCGCAGCCAGGCTAACTTGTTATGGTCTATTAAACGAGTAACTCAAATTAACTGAGGTAAACGCACAGCAGGTGTAGATGGACATAAAGTTCATAAGCCTTCAGCTAGAGAAGAATTATTTATCCTTATGAAAACACAGAGTGTCTACACTCACCAACCTAAACCTGCAAGGCGGATTCGCATTATGAAAAAAATGGAAAATTACGACCGCTTGGCATACCCATTATAAAAGATAGAGTATGGAAGAATGTGGTCAAAAATGCGCTGGAACCTCAATGGGAAGCTCAATTTGTGGCGACTTCCTATGGGTTTCGACCGAAGAGGACACATGACGCTATACAAAGTATCCACGCAAAAGCGAATGCCAATAGCACGAAAACATGGATATTTGAAGGAGATTTTAAAGGATTTAGCGGCATTAATTTAGGCTCAGATTAACCGTTTAGGTCAGTTAGATATGGTAATTCTATTCCAATCTAGCTCATCCGCAGTATTTCATTAAATTTCGTTATGTTCCTGTCCGGATGCCATAAGGAGTCTGAAAGGAATGGACGGGATCGCCTTTTAACCCCATTATGTTACGCATTTTTCGCATAGGATGATGCTTTGAAAGTTCTTTTAAGTCAGAGGTGGTGATGTGCAAATAAATTTGAGTGGTCGTTATGCTTTTATGTCCAAGCAATTTTTGAATAGACACCAAATGAGCTCCCTCTTGCAGGAGATGTGTAGCACAAGTGTGCCGAATATGGAGATATCCCCATATTCGACAATATGTAGAGTCATAAGCGTCAAATAGCCCACACCTTGTGAGAAGATGAGGGCTGAGTTACGCTTATTTGGAAAAGATGCGGCAAGTCAACGGTAAGGATGACGACCAAGGAACCAGCATTTTCAACGCCTCAGGATCGGTTGGATCGGAGAGCTGAGGCAACCGATCAAAGAGATAGGTCAAGTACTGAAACGGATTAAGCTGGTTTGCTTTTGCGGTTTCCACGATGCTGTAGATGATCGCGCTGGCCTTGGCCCGCGAGGAGTGTTGCTGAATAAGAAGTTTTTACGGCCAATGACCACGGGCTTGATGGATCGCTCAGCTGGTTATTCTAATGTTTTAATAACCAGCTGAAAACGCTATCCGTCCAAGTGTGGTGGGAAGAAAAAGCTGGCTACACTCCGTTAGTGAATCTGGTGCAACAGCAAACGTCATCTGTTTAAGTATTGCAGAAACCGCTAAAAGTAACGGTGTAGATTTCTATGAATACATAAAGAAACTTTTGACGGATCTACCGAATTTCAACATCCATTAAAACCCTGAAATTTTAAATCAATACATGCCTTGGTCAAAGTTAATTCAGGCAGCGTGTAGCAGAAAATAAAATAGCCGTATATTCGATTAAAAAAAATCGCGATATACGGCTAAAAAAAATCGCGATATACGGCCATTTGTTGTACGTACCGTAAGGTGCGCTTATTTTTTTATAATTCGGGCTTACAGAGAACGTACAAAATCTGAAATAATCCGAAAAAAATATCACATTATTTCAGATTTTAGGATGAATGAATGTGAAAAAGCTGACCTGAAATAATGTGATGATTTACAGTATATCTCGATAAAAAAATCATGATATACGGCTATTTGTGATGCGTACCGTGAAGGTGCGCTTATTTTTATAGTCCAGGCTTACCATCCATTTGTAGAGCTGGTGAAATTTAAAAACCCCAATCTTCAAATCCTTCTTTCATTTGTTCAGTATATTCCCTACATCACGACATGTCTATTTTCTTAACATAGAACATACACAGACGATAGTTCCTTTTTTAGTAAAGTTTTGAATCGAAGGAAGTAACAACAAGATTAAAATGATAAAACGACGTGTCTTTAGCTATCGGACATCATTTCAACCTACTAGTAAAGCTTGAAACAGCTAATTAATTTAAAGCACCAACTCAGGTCAAGAACCTTTATGTTTATAAAATGAGAATATATTGAATTAAATTTACTCATTATCAGTTATGTCTTAAAAAAGCATGCCCCCCCCATTTCTTTTTATCTCTGATTATGATTTTAGGAGTAAATGGGAGGTTCCAACCTTCTGGATAGCCATAAGATGGATTTAGTATTTTTATGGTTTTTCCTAAAAGATATTTATTTAAATGTGATTCATCATGCCATATAGCGGTAACTCCATTAGCTAAATCTTTCTTAATCCTTCCATCCAATGTTTTTATCAACTTCAAATAATCATGTGATCTTCCTCCATTTAATCCACCCATAAAATAGTACTTACCTTGCCCATATGGAATATAAGCTTGACTATTAGGGTTTCTATCGTATGAAAAAGCATTTTCTTTTTTATTATAGAAACCTGGATGAATAACTGCCATTAATCCTTCTTTTTTGGGTAAGATTTCTTCTTCATACACAATATCTACGAGCAACATATTAGCATTAAAAAAGAACAAATAATCATATTCCTTTAACTCTTCTTCTATTTTTCTAAACATATTAAATCTCATTAATGTATTTCTCGGCCAACCTAAATTTTTTTGGGATACCTTTCTTACAGTATCATTATCTTCGTTATATATCCTCTTAGCATCACTAAAGACAAAGTACATTTTTTGACAATTAGGTAAAAGGAATTTTTCAGAACTGTTATAAAAGCTCTCCCAAAAAATCTCATATTTACCTGTACAAATATATAATAGGCCTACTTTATTCAAAATTCTCCACCTCTTTTTGGAACCGTTTTAGTTGTAAGTTCATAAGTTTTTGTGAAAATTAATCGTTTCGTTTAAACCATCTATTAAATTATATTTTGGCTGCCATTTAAGAAGTTTTCTTGCTTTCTTATTACATAACCTGCTATACCTAATATCCCTATCTCGCTTTGGTTAATATGAAGGGATAGAAGGGCCTGGGATTAGAGAAATTATTTTGTGATAAAGCTCATTTATGGTGACTTTTTCATTTCTAGAAATATTAATTACTTTATTGTCACCATAACTTAATGAACGGATATTTGCATTAGCTACATCCTTTACATAAATAAAATCCCTTGTTTGGTTTCCATCTCCAAAAATAATCGGTATTTCGCTTTTTAACAACTTTTTAATAAAAATAGAAATAACTCCTCCTTCTCCTTTTGGTGTTTGACGGGGACCATAAACATTGGCATATCTTAAAATTGTGTAAGGTAAATGATACTGATGATGAAAAAGCTTAATATACAATTCCGAAGAATGTTTAGAAACACCATAATAAGAGATTGGTTGAATTGGGAAATATTCTGTTATACTGCAATCAGAAGTATTACCGTAAACAGCAGACGTAGAGGCATATATAAACTTTTTTATTTTAAATGTTTTGCAATACTTTAATAAATTTAATGTACCCATAATATTTACAGATGCATCTGTTAGAGGACTTTTCATAGATCGAGTCACATCTACTTGCGCGGCCTGATGTATAACATAATCCGGTTTTTCTTTAGAAAAGACATTTATTACTTCAGATGATAATATATCCATTTTATACATTGTAATATTTTTAGGGATATTTTCCTTTTCCCCTGTACTTAAATTATCAATAATGATAGGTTCATATCCGGTTTTCAATAATAAATCAACAATATGCGAGCCGATAAAGCTTGCTCCCCCTGTCACCAAAACTATTTTCATTAGTATCACAACACACCTTTTTAATTTTAAACTTCTAATGTAGTTTATGTACTTATTACCTAAAATGTATAGTTACTTAACTAAAAGGAATTTCATTATTATTAAAGCTAACTTACAGACAATATTCTAAACGAATGAGGAATTGGCTAAATCTAGTGTTGTGCCTAGAACGTACTGGTTTATAACTTAATACAATAGAATATCAAACTATTTGGAGAAGTTAATATATCTATCTCTCAAAATAATCCAAAGGTTAGTGTTATTATTTCTTGTTAAAATTACGGACAATTCTTTGAAGAAGCTGTGGATTCTTGTTTAAGTTCCGTCTTTCAAAATATTGAACTCATTATTGTAAATAACGGTTCTACCAATCGATATACAAAAAACTTAAGGAATAAATCGAAAACTAGGATGACCTATCAGGAAAATAAAGGATTACTTGTTGCTCAGAATGCTGGAAATAAGGAAGTAAAAGGAAACTATATTTTCCCTTTACATGCAGACGATAAAATTCCCCAACCTTAATTGAAAAAGATGTTAAAGTCTTGATAACAAGCCATAAATTAGTTTTGTTTCTCCTAGTAGTATCAAATTTTTTTGATACCTTGAAACGACTTGACTTCCTGCAGCTTTTAATATACAAACACTTTTTCACATCAATATTGTAGTTGTATGTTCTCTAGTTAGAAAACAAGTTTGGGAATTAGCTAGTAGTTATAATAAGGATATGAAGATTGGGACTTTTGACTTTCCCTTACAGAGAAAGGATGGCTTGGTGATACTATTCGGGAACCATTATTCTTTTATCGTCGCCATGGATGTACAATGGGACCGAAAGCTGATTCTAATCGTACGTCTCTTATAAACCAGATTAAGAAAAATCAACCTAAACTTTATGTAAATCAATAAAGATGATACACAAGCAACTATAAGTTAGTCATTTAAATAAATGATTATAGAAAGTTTTTAAAAAAGAAGGTGGAATCCTTGTGTTTAATATCAGTTATTATCCCTACATGGAACCGTGAAAAAACCCTTAAAAAAGCTATTTTAAGTGCCCTTAATCAAACGGTTGATTCAATAGAGGTATTAGTTTGTGATGATGGCTCAACAGATAAAAGTGAAAATATAGTAATTTCGTTAAAAGATGATAGGGTAAAGTGGATTCCAGGAGAGCGCGGTGGAAGACCTGCTATTCCTAGAAATAGAGGAATCAAAATAAGTAAAGGTCAATGGATTGCATTTTTAGATAGTGATGATGAATGGATGCCAAATAAATTAGAAAAGCAATTAACTACTTTAACTAAACATAATCATCTAGCATCTTGTACTAACGCGTATCGATATATACCAAATAAAGGTGTTTCAGATACCTTATTAATCAATGAAAACAAATCAATATTAACTTTAGATGATTTAATTAAAGTAAATCAAGTCATATGTAGTTCTACTATTGTTCATAAATCTTTATTTTTAGATGTCATTGGTTTTCCGGAAGGGAGAGATATGAGAGGAGTAGAAGATTACGCATTATGGTTAAGAGTAGCTACAAAAACTAAATTCGCATTTATTAATGAACCATTATTAGTTTATAATGATGATCCTGTTAATAGTGAAAGGAGCCAAAGTACAAATGACCCTAATATACAAAGAAAAAAGGTTTTTTCAAATTTACTTATATGGTCAAAAAATACAAGTTTGGAGAAAAAGATTATACAAAAAATCTATGGGATTAATTAAAAATGTTTTCTTAGATATCGCTATCTTTGAAGTCTTTGTTCTATTAATGTTGGAATTATCTAAACACTTTGTAAGTAACGATGGTAAAATGGTTCTCTCGCAATTTTGGTGAAACAGTATAGGGAGGCTTATATGAACAGATGGATATTTTTCAAAAATAGTGTTTATCGAAATCGATAAAGGACCTTTTGTGAAAATAAGGTAAGCGCCAAACCAGTTTTTTCCAGTGTTAGTTGAATTTGCGTGATTCAAGTAGCAATAATTTATTCCGTAGAAGTTCAAAACTATTTCTGCCATACATGATGCGTTTGATTGTCTTTAACTTATTCACACTCCCTTCAGCCAATCCTTTACTATAGAGAAGCGTAAATGCATTTTTAACCGCATTTATTTTCTTTTTTTATTCCGTTGAGAAAACTAGTCAATTCACTTAATTCGAGGCTTTCTACCTCTGCTATCCATGCATGTAAAGATTCTTTTTTCCCTGAAAGAAGTATCTCTTTAAAATGCCAACCAAGTGGTGCAATTTATCTAATAACGGATACTTCTGGACAACGTTCTTCACTTGTTCATGGGTGAGTGATTTCATTTTCTCTAGAGGTTTATAAAGTAGCTTTACTAGCTATTTTCTTTCTATGATCTCAGTAGAACCAACAGCATCATAGTCTTTGAGATCTTTTTGCTGCCTTTTTTCTTTCGCTATGAATTGTCTAATAGCAGCTTCTGATCCTGTATATCCTTTTTGCGAAGGGATGTATGAATGTCTTTATAGGGTATTCCTTTCGCACGCAATGCAATGACTTCATTTCTAAAGGGAGACAGTTTTCCTGGACGCTGTACGTCATATTGACCATGAATAGGATTGAAGTTGGGAGATAAATAATTTTTTATTGTTTTCTTTGTATAGCCTGTCTTATCTGCTATTTTTCTTATACTATACCCTTCTTTCTGTAAAGCTCTTACTTCTTTGACTCTATCCATGATCTTCTGGATAGCTTCCTTATGTTCACGACAACGCTTATCATCTGAATTTTTTGGGATATCTTCTTCAGGCATTCAGGCATTCTAATATATTTTCGAATTGTTTGAAGACTGCATTTCGTTAGAGATTTGATTTTTTGTATGGTTCGTCCTTGAGAAGCCAAGGACTTGACCAGTAGAATTTTATCACGGCGTGACGGTTTACTACTCAGCAGTTCGTTCATCACTTTCTTTTCCTTTGTCAAAGAAATGACAATTCGTCCAGATAAAAACTTATAAATACATTGGATGATCGCATCCGTCAAATTTTTCACTAAATGAAATCGATAACTGATGTGATGGGCGTTTGGATGAGCTTCTCGAATAGCAGAAGCATATGTATGAGATCAATCTCTTGGGCCATATTTTAAATTTGGAAATTGTGAGAGCCAAGCGACAACGTCATTTTTATCTCTTGATTCTATTATATCAATGATCCTGCCATCGTTTAGATCAACCATTACAGTGCTGTAACTAGTTCTCTTTTTCATAGCAAAATTATCGATACAGACAGCTTCTATTTTCTCTTTATTTATTGTCGGTTCGTTTTTTTTGATAATAACAGATCGTACTTTTTTTAACATCGACTACATGTTGCGTTAGATAAGTTGAGGCTGAAACAGAACTTTGTGTTAGTGAAATTTCGATGATCGTTTCTTTTAACCACTTTGTTTTTTTGTCTTTATTGTCTATAAAGGAAAAGGATTCTGCAAATGTCGTACGATCACATTATGGGTTATCACAAAACATTTTTCGATTGGATAACGTAATCAACACTTTTTTACCTTGAATAGGTAAATCTTGAAAGCTTCGTTTGTAACGAGAGTGGATTCGGGAAGATACTGTTTAACAAAAAGGACACATACATTCTTTTTGAGTAGATTTAACATAGAAATGGATATGTCAGTACCTGTAAAAATCAAATTCTCGTCAAGTAGTCAAGTAGTTTCATTAATTCATCCATAGCACTACCTCTCCAATGATCTTTTGTTAGCTTAAGTATAACAGAGTAAAACACTAATTGAACCAAAACTGGGAATAACTATAAAATAATCACCACCTGTTCATTAGATAGAGATTTTTTTCTGATACGTGGTCCATAATCAGCCCCTTATAAATACAAATACTGAAAAGTAATCTATCGATTTACACAAATTTATTAATATTACCAACGCTTTTTAATTTAAATATTATTTATCCTGTGATGAAACGATCGATTTAAAGTTATCAGTAAAAGTTATTAATTCTCCTTTTCTTAAAATAAAATCATCACCATCTTTCCAAGTATGATGGTTTTGATTTGGCTTTCTAATTAAGGTATAGTTCTCCTTATTTGTAGAGTATATTCTAAAACCACATTTCCTACATTGCTTTAAAAATTCCTGGTCTGATCCAACTCTTCTATTACCAAATTTCACTTTCTGAAATACATTTTTTTTAAAAATGAGCGTTCCACCAGCCACAGAATTTACATACTGATTTTCACTATTTTTATGCATTATTATTAAAGCATTTTTTCTTTCAATATATGCGTAATATGTTGTTTTACCTATGATTTGAGTATTAATTTTATTAAAAGCTAACATCGCTTCTGTTAAATAATGAGTTGAATAATAATCATCATCGTCAAACTTAGCAATATAATCGTATTTTGCTTTACCAACTCCAAAGTTCAAACATTGGCCTAAAGGAGTCTTTTCTGGTAATTGATACACTGAAACATTGTGAGCATTTTTTGCTCTATTTTCCCATTCATTAAGATCCATATTATCTTTATTTAAAATGATAATTAATTCCTTGTCTCTCCACCCTTGAGTGTTATAATTTTCAAAAACATTATCGATATAATTTTGTCGCATTGTACAGGTAATAACTGATACCATTACAAAAATACCTCCATTTCAAAACAAGTTAAATTAATAATCTATTACCTGTTGATTTTTACTTTTTTTTTCTATCATTAATGAGTTTTTCTATTGCTTCTTTTTTTCCACTAGCTTTTTTATACTTTTGATAAAGTTGATCGTTCTGATTAAGATTTGATTTCTCCATGGGCGGATGCCATAAATGATAAATACTTGAATCTATTCTGACAAAAGGACCACATATTGCATTCATTGCCAAGACAAATGTATCGTCTTCTCTCCCCCAACCTACAAATCTTTCATCAAAACCACCGACAGCTTCAAAATGATGTCGTGGAATGACATTTAATCCGCCAACACTACTGTAGGTTCCGGAATGGCGTTTTCTAGCCTCTATTCTAATATTCGTCGGCCATATAGGTTTAGTTTTCAAAAGCTTTTTAGTACTAGTTTCCGTTAAATTTAATACATTATTATATGGAATAACCCATGGATGGATTTCAAGTAGTTTTATAGACTTGGTTATAATAATTGGATCATAAAATATATCAGCATCAGCAATAACAAAAATACTATTTGTTGCCATTTGAGCAGCTTGGTTTATGCCTTTAGACCTCGAAAATATTTCATCATTTTGTTCACCAATACATATTTCTGCTCCAGGAAGCATTGTTTTGTAGAATCTTTTTACCCATTCGAATATATCTTTTCTCATCCTATTATCCGACTGAAAAGGGATAAGAACTGAAATATTGTTAAACATTTATATGCTCCTTTTACTGTTTTTTAATTTTTATAAGGAAATTTGATAATATTTTTTTAAAAGAGTCCTGATTAAAATAATGTATTTTGTTGTTTTTTTGTAATAATTTATCAATCCATTTTTCTACATCCGTAATTTTTTGCTTTAATAATTTCAGGTGTTTTTGGTTCTTTGATTTAGTAAGAAGTCGATGGATGTGGAATTCTTCCTTAGTTGGTTCAATTCCAAGATAATGTATTTGTTTTAAACGAATTTTATTGGTTGTGTTTAATTGCTCTTTATAAAATACTTTTCCTATTTGATTTTTATGCATTCTATAAAATAATAAGGGTTCAGGTAAATTTGCTAAATTTGTTTTTTGTGCTAAACGAACCCATAAATCATAATCTTCAGCATGTATGGCATCCTCGTTATAAAATAAGTTAAATTTATTAAGGATGTTCTTTCGAATCATAACAGTAGGGTGGTAAATACAACTATTAAAAAGTAGGGAACATTTAATTTCATCGTGATGTAAAGGAGCTTTCCAGATGCTGTTTTTATCCATTCTCCTTAACCAAGTTCCGCAAACACCTACTTTTGAATTATTTTCCAAAAATTTAAATTGTCTTTCCATCCGTTCTGGTAAGCTAATATCATCACAATCCATTCTTGCGATATAATCTCCTTTTGATAATCTAATACCTTTGTTTAAAGTTGAAATTAACTTTAAATTATTTTCATTATGAACTAAACGAATTCTTGAATCTTGAAATGATTTAATAACTTTTACACTATTATCAGTTGATCCATCATCGATAATTAATAATTCAAAATCTTTATAGGTCTGACTTAGAATACTCTTAATCGATTCGTTTAAAAATTGTTCTCCATTATATACAGGCATTAACACGGTTACTTTGGCCAAATATAACCCTCCACACCTTTGAGTTTTTAAAAGTTGATATTTTACTTCTATTAACTTATTCATTATTTTCTAAATATTATAATTAAAAGACCTATAAAAATAGAAAATAGGCAAAATAATATATATTATCTCAATAATTATGGTAAAAAGGTGAGTTAAAAACATAAGGCATGAAATGCCTGCTAACTTACAAGTTATAATGCCCTGCCAAACAAGTTATTAATGAATTTTTCCATAACTTAAACTAGCAAGTTAAGCTAATTTTTTATTTATTAACTCAACTTTCGCTCACTGAAATAGGCAGGTAGACCTTGATGTAATTAGGTAAGCCTGCAATCCAGTGTTGTAGTTGACATCGAATTAACTTTTGAATCTTTTTGTTACTTTCTTTTAGGACATCTTGAAGAAG
>NZ_JAFLJM010000027.1 GCF_017745675.1 Alkalihalobacillus sp. BA299 | reverse complement strand
ACTCCATGTAAAGTTTAAGTGGAGAAAAATTAAGTAGCTTTTCTCCTATTAAGGTTGCCCAGATTTAGCTGAAATTAAAAAAATGGGGTACGTATTTGACAGTTTCGTTCATATCAGTCAACATCGGTTCACTACCGTTCACCGTGTATCCTTTATCTCATGCGGAGGGCTCCAGTCCATACGGCGCTGAGCAGGCGCTTCCACTTTTCTTATTACCAGTCGTTTTCGGTTTTTTTGGGACGATATAATCTAAAGTTCCCGGAAGCTCTTCTTGCTTCTGTTCGTTCTGAAATGCGTTCATTACATTCATCACACATAAATGTATGAATTGGACGATTTCGTAGTCGTTTAGCTAATGGACTATAATCCTCGATTTTGTCAATCTTATCACAAATTACGCATTTAACTCTCACTTTAATCACCTCACACATGACGTAGATAAATGCCTATCTTAACCGTTCTAGGATATCATTAAAATTAAGAAAATAAAAAGGAATTCAATTCATAGACCTTTAACTATTTACTTTCTCTTATTTTAACGGCAAATCTTGAAAAAATAAACGAAAATAAGAGGCATATAAGTTTTAACGTCACTAAAAAATAGGTATAGTATAGGTGTAATAACAAAAGTGGAGGGATTTTATATGGGAAACCAAGTAGAGCCAACATTAACGGAAGAATTATTACCACTATTACAGTCTGAACGCTTTGTTACTATCGCTACAGTCGATCATGAAACGGGAACGCCTAATGTAAATGCAATTTCATGGGTTTTTGCACCTTCTGAAGAGAAAGTTCGCTTTGCAGTAGATAATCGTTCTAGGATCATTGAAAATATAAACAAACATAGTGGTGTCACATTAAATTTAATTGGGAATGGTTCTACATACTCTATTGTAGGGGATGCAGCTGTAATTAAGGAAAAAATGGATAATGTACCATTGAAGTTAGCATTAGTTGAAATTAGTATTAAAGAAGTTCGTGATGTCATGTTTTATGGCTCTCGTATTTCTGTAGAACCAAAGTATGAAAAAACGTATGACGCAAATGCTGCAGCTAAATTAGACAATCAAGTAATGGAATCAATGAAACAAGCCTAGTCTTTTGACTAGGCTTATTTTTGTAAAGGCTTTATTAAACTTAGTCATGAAAAAAATGAAAAATAACAGAGGAAAATGACATTAATAAATAGAAATTGTAATTAACCTATTAAATTACACTCAAGACTGAGAATGAAAAAATCTTGTCTTGAATGAAGTTTTACTTTATTCAAAGTCATATTCTTAATAAAGAATACACATGTCTAATAAAATTAAGGATTGGTGACTGAATTTTCTTCTATCTTGGGCCCGAATATCATACATCTATACTATAAGCCATGTTAGCTTAGATAACGGATTTGTTCTTTTGTGCATAGAATGATTATAAGCAATGTTGACAAATGAACTTTAGTCAGGAGGCGCAAATATTGAATAAAGTTTACGTCTTGGATACGAATGTATTACTACAAGATCCTCATGCAATCTATGCTTTCGAAGATAATGAAGTGGTCATTCCAGCAGTGGTGTTAGAGGAAGTAGACTCAAAAAAGCGTTACATGGATGAAATTGGCCGTAATGCTAGGCAATTCTCTAAAATGATGGACAGCCTAAGAGGAAAAGGAAAGTTGCATGAAGGAGTCAAGATTGAAACAGGTGGTAAAGTACGAGTTGAGCTAAATCATCGCTCATTTCAAAAATTAAAAGACTCATTTGCAGAAATGACAAATGATAACCGTATTATTGCTGTTGCTCTTAATTTAATGATTGAAGAACATGAAAAAGAATATGGTAAAGAAGTCATACTAGTAAGTAAAGATGCATTAGTTCGTGTAAAAGCAGATGCGCTAAAAATTCCAGCAGAAGACTATTTGAGTGATCGTGTCATTCAGTTTAATGATGTATACCCAGGCTATGTTGAAGTGTATGTTGATAAAGAAGTCGTTAATCAATTTTTTATTGATAATGAGATCGCGATTTCGGAATTAGCGAAGCACCCCTTTTATCCTCACCAATTTATTATTATGAAAGATGCGCTCGGAGGTTCCAGTTCAGCGATTGGAAAAGTTGAACCGGATGGAAAAAAAGTAAAACCATTTCAAGTTGACCCTGATCAAGTATGGGGTATAAAGGCAAGAAACGTACAACAGAAAATGGCTCTTGAGCTCCTTCTAAGACAAGATATCCCCCTTATAACGTTAATTGGCAAAGCTGGTACAGGAAAAACGTTATTATCTCTTGCTGCTGGATTACTTCAAACAGAAGATCTAGGCTTGTATAAGAAATTATTAGTGGCGAGACCTGTGATCCCAGTTGGAAAAGACATTGGGTTCCTCCCTGGAGAAAAGGAAGAAAAACTCAGGCCGTGGATGCAGCCGATATATGATAATTTAGAATACCTTTTTAATACGAAAAAGCCAGGGGAATTAGATCGTATTTTAGCAGGGATGGGTTCTATTCAAGTGGAAGCATTAACGTATATCCGAGGAAGAAGTATACCTGATCAATTTATTATTATTGATGAGGCACAAAACCTGACTAAACACGAAGTAAAAACCATTTTAACTCGAGTAGGGGAAAGAAGTAAAATTGTGCTGATGGGAGATCCAAAGCAGATTGATCACCCGTATTTAGATGAATATAATAATGGCTTAACCTATGTGGTTGAAAAGTTTAAAGATCAAACGGTTAGTGGCCATATAAAACTAGAAAAAGGCGAACGTTCAGGGTTAGCACAGCTTGCTGCTGATTTACTCTAAGTAAATGTAGTTAAGGTAAGGCTGACAAGTGTCAGCCTTATTTCATTGTAAATTGTTTAATATTTTTAATTGGATTTTCTTGATTTGAGCCATCCCCAAACAGGATGTGAACGGGACCATCTTCTTTTAATGGCTTACCAATATGTGAAAATTTTAAAATAAATTGTTTGACTATTTCAAGTGAATAAACTTCCTGTTTGCCATCGTGAGTCTCCACAATTACTTCTGAGACATGATCTTGAGGCTTAGCGTTATTTATAAAAGGTAAAAAGGGCATTCCAAAAGTGCCATTCTCAAGCTCTTGGCGCTTATATTTTATGGTATTATTATTTGTTTGTTTTGGTGGCTCTGAACCTTCTGTAATTTCTTTATCCCACTGTTTTGAGATGGCTTTTGTATATTTTACAAGTTCATCTTCTTCATCTCTAGGTAAATCAAAATATGTATTTAAGTCGACCTTTCTTTCATCAAAAATCCAAACCGATGGGTCAATGGTTAAAGGATGATCAACTTTTCCACCAATAAATACTACAAATTCCATAGGTATCCTCCTTGTGCTTTTGACTATCCTAAGTATAAAGGCATAGCTCGAGTTTGTCACACCGTAATCGATAAAAGGAGTGAACTTATGATTTGCTATAAACAAGAGCATTTAATAAAAATGGTAGAAGAGGCCAAAGTTTTAACAAAAAAAGGGAAGGTGGCAAAATACATACCTGCTTTAGGTGAAGCAGATCCGTCTACTTTAGCTGTAGCTATATATACAGGTGAACAAGATTGTATGTATGCAGGAAATATTGACGAGGTTTTTACATTACAAAGTATTTCAAAAGTGTTAACTTTAGCTTTAGCACTTATGGACAGAGGATCAGATTATGTTTTTCAAAGAGTAGGAATGGAGCCGACAGGAGATCCTTTTAATTCTATTTCGAAGTTAGAAACGAGTATACCTTCGAAACCTTTAAATCCGATGATCAATGCAGGAGCATTAGCAGTGACTGACATGCTAGTAGGAAATACGCTTAAAGATAAGCTAGAAAGAGTACTAAATTTTATTCGAAAGTTAACTGGTAATAAAAATATTTCATATAATCCTGTTGTAGCTCAATCAGAATTTGAAACCGCTGATTTAAATCGATCATTATGCTACTTTATGAGGCAACATGGTATAATTGAGTCAAATATTGAACAATTGATAGATCTCTATACAAAGCATTGTGCTATTGAAATGAACTGTAATGATCTAGCGAAATTAGGTTATGTCATTGGAAATGAAGGGAGAGGTCCGAATGCAAATGAAAATATTATTCCGTTAGAAGTAGCAAGAATTGTAAAGACGTTTATGGTTACTTGTGGGATGTATAATGCTTCAGGAGAATTTGCGATTAATGTAGGGATTCCATCGAAAAGTGGGGTGTCAGGGGGAATCCTTGGGTCAGTGCCACATGGAGTAGGTATAGGAATATATGGCCCAGCACTTGATGATAAAGGAAATAGTATTGGTGGATTAAGATTATTAGAACTTTTATCTAAACAATATAATTTAAGTATTTTTTAATTATAAGTAATTTACTGCCCATTCATCTATTAAAAACATTGCAATTTTATTCAATAGAATATACTATTAGAGTTAAGACTATTTACTTACACAAAAAGTGATTTTAGAGTTTTATGTTTAAAGGAGGGATCACGTTCTATGAAGACGATGACAGGACATAGCGAGAAAGCATATGCCCTTCTTAAATCGGATGCAGAAAAAATCCAAAAACTCATAGAAGTACAGATGGAGAATTTAACAATGCCTCAATGTCCTCTTTATGAGGAAGTTTTAGATACACAAATGTTTGGACTTTCAAGAGAAATTGATTTTGCAACCCGATTAGAGTTAATTGATGAAGAAACAGGGAAGCAGATACTATCTGATTTAGAACGGCGGCTTGCTGCATTACATGAAACGACAATTGAGTAATATACTAAGGCTGATTCTTTAACATAGAGTCGGCCTATTTTTTATATCAATTGTGTGTGAAAATTAAATTGGAGAGATTTAGTTTATTTTATACATAGATGCAGACCCTAAAAATTGTTAAGATAAAACAGTGTTTACATAGAAGTATATGATACAATAGTAGAAATGTTTGAAAAGTAAGAAAGCAAGAATTATACTGAAAATAGCTATTATCATCTGGTTATCGGATGATTAAAATAGATAGAAGATGGGATATATTCTTCTTGCTTTATAATGAAAACCTTTTTAAAATAGTAAAAACAAAACAGAATTTTCTTTCACTTTTAAGGGGGCTTATATGAACAGTTTAAAGAACATTAAAAAGGTACTAGTAGCAAATCGTGGAGAGATTGCAATCCGTATTTTTCGAGCGTGTACTGAATTACATATTCGTACAGTTGCAATTTATTCAAAAGAGGATACAGGAGCCTATCATCGCTATAAAGCAGATGAAGCGTACCTTGTAGGTGAAGGTAAAAAGCCGATAGACGCCTACCTGGATATTGAAGGGATTATCGAAATTGCTAAACGCAATGGAGTAGATGCAATTCACCCAGGCTACGGTTTCTTGTCTGAAAATATCGAATTCGCTAAACGTTGTGAAGAAGAAGGGATTATTTTCATCGGGCCAAAACAAGAACACCTAATGATGTTTGGAGATAAAGTACAGGCTCGTAAGCAAGCGATTTTAGCGAATATCCCGGTTATTCCTGGTAGTGATGGACCTGTCTCTAGTGTTGAAGATGTGATGGATTTTGCTAGTCAGCATGGTTATCCTTTTATCATAAAAGCCGCATTAGGTGGTGGAGGTCGCGGAATGCGCATCGTCCGCAGTGAAAGTGAATTAAAAGAGGCTTATGATCGAGCAAAATCAGAAGCTAAATCTGCATTTGGTAATGATCAAGTTTATGTAGAAAAGTTTGTAGAAAACCCGAAACACATTGAGGTGCAAATTCTTGCCGACAAGCATGGTAATATTGTTCATCTCTATGAGCGTGATTGTTCTGTTCAACGCCGGCATCAAAAAGTAGTAGAGGTTGCTCCAAGTGTTTCTTTAAGTAATGAGTTACGTGAAGAAATATGTGATGCGGCTGTTCAGCTTACGAAAAACGTAAATTATGTAAACGCTGGAACTGTAGAATTTCTTGTAAGTGAAAATGGAGATTTTTATTTTATTGAAGTTAATCCACGAGTACAAGTTGAGCATACGATTACTGAAATGGTTACAGGAATTGATATTGTTCAATCGCAGATTTTTATTGCGGACGGTGAACAACTACATGGTCCTATTGTTGGTATTCCAACCCAAGATCAAATCGTTTGTAATGGCTATGCGATTCAATCTCGTGTGACAACGGAAGATCCAAGCAATAATTTTATGCCTGATACTGGACGCATTAATGCTTACCGTTCAGGTGGTGGGTTCGGAGTACGTTTAGATGCAGGAAATGGTTTCCAAGGTGCAGTAATAACACCGTACTATGATTCTTTACTCGTAAAAGTTTCTACGTGGGCGCTTACATTTGAACAAGCTGCTGCTAAGATGCTAAGAAACCTTAGAGAGTTCCGAATCCGTGGAATCATTACAAATATTCCATTCCTAGAAAATGTCGTTCAACATGAAAAGTTTATTTCAGGAGAATATAATACTTCTTTTATTGACTCAACTCCTGAATTATTTATTTTCCCAGTCAGAAAAGACCGTGGTACGAAAATGTTAACGTTTATTGGGGAGACAATTGTCAATGGATATCCTGGCTTAGAAAAGCAAAAGAAACCAGTGTTTGATAAACCTGTTATACCAAGTGTTAAGTACACGGAGCCTATACCAGATGGAACGAAACAAATATTAGAAGAACGTGGAGCTGAAGGACTCGCTAAATGGGTTAAGGAGCAAAAAGAGGTACTTCTTACGGATACAACGTTCCGAGACGCACACCAATCATTACTTGCTACACGTGTTAGAACACATGACTTGAAAAAAATTGCGGAGCCGACGGCACGATTATTACCTAACTTATTTTCAGCAGAAATGTGGGGCGGTGCAACATTTGATGTAGCGATGCGATTTTTACACGAAGATCCATGGGAACGATTATTGACATTAAGAAAGCAAATGCCTAATGTTTTATTCCAAATGCTCCTTCGTGCTTCAAATGCAGTAGGCTATACAAATTATCCAGATAATTTAATACGGGAGTTTGTCGATAAATCCGCAAGTGCAGGTATTGATGTTTTCCGTATTTTTGATAGCTTGAACTGGGTAGAAGGAATGAAGTTAACGATCGAAGCCGTTAGAGATTCAGGTAAAATTGCTGAAGCGTCGATGTGTTATACAGGGGATATTTTAGATACAACTAGAAATAAGTATGATTTAGCATACTACACAAACTTGGCAAAAGAACTTGAACAATCTGGTGCTCATATTTTAGGTATTAAAGATATGGCTGGCTTGTTAAAACCAGAAGCAGCTTATCAGCTCATTTCAACACTTAAGGAAACAATCGATATCCCTATCCATCTTCATACGCACGATACAAGTGGAAATGGCTTATTCATGTATTCACGTGCGATTGAAGCAGGTGTTGATATCGTAGACGTTGCTATTAGTTCTATGGCTGGATTAACGTCACAACCGAGTGCAAATAGTTTATACTATGCCCTATCTGGTTCAGAACGCCAACCAGATGTTAATATTGATGCATTAGAAAAACTAAGTGAGTTCTGGGAAGGTACTAGAAAATACTATAATGGTTTTGAAAGTGGTATGAATGCACCACACACAGAGGTGTACGAGCATGAAATGCCAGGAGGTCAGTATAGTAATCTCCAACAACAAGCGAAGGCAGTTGGCTTAAAAAACCGTTGGAATGAAGTAAAGAAAATGTACCGCACCGTAAACGACATGTTTGGTGATGTTGTTAAAGTAACACCATCATCTAAAGTTGTCGGTGATATGGCTCTTTATATGGTCCAAAATAACTTAACAGAAGAAGATGTATACGAGCGTGGAACTTCACTAGATTTTCCAGATTCGGTCGTAGAGTTTTTCCAAGGACAGCTAGGTCAACCTTATCAAGGCTTCCCTAAGAAACTTCAAGATATTGTTTTGAAAGGGAAAGAACCGCTAAGTTGTCGACCTGGAGAATTAATGGATCCAGTAGATTTTTCACAGCTAAAAGAAACACTTTTTAATGAAATAGGGCGTCAAGTAACAGACTTTGATATTATCTCATATGCATTGTACCCTAAGGTGTTTATGGAATATGAGCGGTTCAGCCAACAGTTCGGAGATGTATCTGTTTTAGACACACCTACATTTTTCTATGGACTAAGACTGGGCGAAGAAATTGAAGTGGAAATTGAACAGGGTAAAACATTAATTGTAAAACTCGTTTCGATTTCTAAACCACAAGACGATGGAACACGTATTGTATACTTTGAATTAAATGGACAACCTCGTGAAGTCTTGATTAAAGATCAAGATGTTAAAACTTCTGTTGTCGTTCGTCCAAAGGTTGAAAAAGGAAATCCTAACCAAATTGGAGCTTCTATGCCAGGTACAGTCGTTAAAACATTAGTTACAAAAGGTGACAAAGTGAAAAAAGGTGATCATCTTATGATCACAGAAGCTATGAAGATGGAAACAACAGTTCAAGCACCATTTGACGGTGAAGTTGTTGATGTGTATGTCAGAAATGGTGAAGCCATTCAAACAGCGGATTTACTGATTGAATTATCGAAGTTGTAAATAATAGGATAGAAGCTGACTCAAGTGTATGTAGAATAGTGAAGAATAGATGTAACAATGATCGTTGCTCTATAATGATTGAAATCACTAGTCAGACACTTTGAGTCAGCTTTTATTATTGTAAGGGAGCCTTTATCCTTTTCCGATAATTGATCATTATATTCATAACTAAATAAGAATTCGCTTTTTTAGGAGGAGGGAGATCTTGGAATTTAGAAAATTAACCAACTCTGATATGGAGGATAGTATAAAGTTATCTCAATTTGCTTTTCAATATACATTGAATGACGAAGAACGTCTCCATCGCTTAAACGTAATGCGACCAGAGGATTCAATAGGTGTTTACTCTGATGGTGAACTTTTAGCAAAATTGACTACACTTCCATTTTTAGTACAGATTAATGATGTTGACTTCAAAATGGGGGGCGTATCAGGTGTAGCTACGTATCCTGAATACCGACGTAATGGGTTGGTGAAAAAGCTATTACAACTAGAGTTGAAAGAAATGAAAGATAAAGAACAATCTTTATCATATTTATATCCTTTTTCAGTTCCCTTTTATCGGAAATATGGGTGGGAACTAATCGTTGATTATCAAAAGTTAACATTAACTAGAGAACAATTACCACGCTTTCAACATGTTAATGGAAGTATCAAGAAGATCACAGAAGATTCCATTGGAACATTAAATGATATATATACGAAATATGCTAGAAATTATAATGGGATGCTCAAACGAGATGAAAACTGGTGGAGGGATTGGGTACTTTATAGAAAAAAAGGTAGAATGGTCGTTTACTATACTGAAAACAGTGAGCCTAAAGGATATATTATTTATGAAGCTAAGGAGCGGAAAATGACGGTTAAAGAGTTTATAGCTCTTGATGATGAAAGTCGTAAGGGGATTTGGAACTTTATTTCAAATCATGACTCAATGGCAGACGAGTATGTTATTGAGCAGTTTCCTTTAAACGAACCGTATCCTTATTGGTTACCAGATCCAAAAATAAAGAAAGAAGTAATACCATACTTTATGGCTAGAATTGTTGATGTTGAACAATTTTTAAATTTATATCCATTTCAAAATGAAGAAGACTTTACACTATTCCTTCACATTTCGGATGATTTTGCTATTTGGAATGCAGCGACGTTCCAGCTTACGGCCATGAAACCAGATAAAGTAATGGTTAGGAAATACCCAACGAAAAATAAAGGGACATGTCAATATGAACCTAAACGAGGGATAAGTTGTGATATAAAAGATTTAACCACAATGTTGTTGAATTATCAAAGTCCAACACAACTATTAAAAATACAAAGAATTAAAGGCTCACGAGAAGAAATAGAACTATTAGAACGTATCATAGTAAAAAAGCCAACAGCGTTTATTGACTTTTTTTAAATAAAATTACATTGAAAAAGGAAAGAACGGGGCTAGAAGTCACCCCATTCTTTCCTTTTTAGCGATGATGTTAGCTAGTGACATTTTTCTTTTCTGTTTAATATTTAATTCTAGTTAATATCATTGTTAAATAGCATAAAGTGGTGAACAATAAGGAAATAATTAGAGCATGTAGCATTGCTGTGAATAATGTTGCTGCAGTAAATACAACTGCAATCCCACTAATTAATTGACCTGAAACAAATAATAATGCTAGTCCAGTTCCCCAGATAATTGTAGGCTCATGACGGTAATGTCGTATTGCCCAAATAAACATGCCAACTATAACAAAGAATAATGCTATACCTACGAGTCGATGAAAATAATGTGAACCAGTAGGACCGGCAAAACCAGGAAAAATTTGGCCATTACATAATGGGAAGCCTGCACAAGCCAAAGTAGCTTGTGTGTGTTTGACATATGCACCGGTATAAATAACTAAATAACAATAGATAATGGCAAAAAACACATAATTTCTAAAGCCTTTTGACACATTAGGTACAGGTACTTTAACTTTTCCATCTTCAAAAGCTAACACAGTTAATAATACAACTGTTGCTAATGAGATAGCAGAAATACCGAAGTGTAAAGCTAATATCGCTTTAGATTGACCAAATACAACGGCCCCAGCGCCTAGTAAACCTTGAAAGATAATAAAAAATACTGCCATAATTGATAAAAACTTAGTTTCTCTCATATGGGAAAGCTTTTTCCAAGCCCATATTGCAAAAATAATGATAAATAGACCCATCAATCCAGAGACGATCCGGTGACTGTATTCAATAATCGTTTCTATCTGTGGTGATGTAGGGATGAATTCACCAAAACAAAGTGGCCATGTTGCTCCACAGCCTTCACCAGAACCTGTTTTTGTAACTAGTGCACCTTGCATCAGAACAATTAACATCCCTATTGATGTAATCACACCAAATAATTTTAAAAACCTATGCAATTTGTTCACCTTCTTTTCAATTTGAGATAGATGTATTAAACTAAATGAGGCTAATATTGATCTTAAAAAAAAAGAACGGCATAGTCAATTTTTGAAGGATGAACTTTTTATGTACTCATAAAAATGTGAAGATAGTGTGAAACTTTGGATTTTGATGAAACAAAGTAGATTTTAAGATATAATGTTGTTATGACTCGATAGATGAAATATCTTTAGTCTCTTTATTGTCGAGCCGTTCTCGTAAAGGGGGTGAAAGGGAGATGAATAAGACCAACACAGTGATAGAAGCTACTGATGTGATGAATGATGAAACAAGTGTTATAGTGACTGATTATCAAAAGTCATGGAAAGATTACCTTACACTTGGGAAGGTAGGCATTGTTACATCAAATCTTATCACTACATTTGCTGGTCTATTTCTAGCAGCAAAGTATTCGGGTGTAAGCTTGGCAGATAACCTCCATATCGTTGTATTTGCAATTATAGGTGCAGCCTTAGTAATGGCTGGTGGATGTACTCTTAATAATTTTATTGATAGAGACATTGATCCTATTATGGACCGAACAAAAGAGAGACCATCTGTTAATGGAAGGTTCCAAGCAAACCATATTTTATGGGTGGGTCTTATCCAGTCAGCTTTTGGTATTATGTTATTAGCATTTACCAATTCAGTCACAGCTGTCATTGGATTGATTGGTTTGTTTGTTTATGTTGTTTTATATACGATGTGGTCAAAGCGTACCCACTCCTTAAATACAGTAGTTGGAAGTATTTCAGGAGCAGTTCCCCCATTAATTGGATGGGCAGCACTTGACCCAAGTCTTCACACATATGCTTGGCTGTTATTCTTTATCATGTTCTTTTGGCAACCACCACACTTCCTAGCTTTAGCTATGAAGAGATGTGAAGAATATCGAGCTGCAGGTATCCCTATGTTACCTGTTGTTGCAGGTTTTGCGGTGACAAAACGACAAATGGTTCTCTATATAGCTGTATTACTTCCAGTTTCATTAATGTTAGCCCCATTTGGTCTCGTATATACCATTGTAGCATCAGCACTAGGTATCGGTTGGTTAATTTTAGGAATAGCAGGTTTTAAGATGAAGAATGATATTAAATGGGCACGATTCATGTTCGTTTATTCACTGAATTATCTTACTATCTTGTTTGTTCTTATGGTCATTGTCCACATATAGAGAGAAAACTATGAGGGGAATAGTGACTGTAAAATAAAATAAATCGTAGTATTCACTACAAAGCGAAAGTGAGGATTGATTGTCAGATGAGAAATTGGAAAAATGCTTGGCGTTTGCTTCCTCTTTCATTTCTTGTATTTATTATGACAGGATGTGGTGAAGCAAACCTTACTGCGCTTGATCCGAAGGGACCTCAGGCTCAGTGGATTTATGACAATATGATGTTGTCATTATTTGTCATGATTTTTGTAGCTGCATTTGTATTTGCAATATTCTTTATTATTCTAATTAAATTTAGAAGAAAACCTGGCGACGATGCGTACCCTAAACAAGTACATGGGAGTACGACATTAGAGATTATTTGGACAGCGATTCCGATCCTTTTATTAGCGGTCTTAGCTGTGCCGACAATTACAGGTACATTTATGATGGCTGATACAGAACCTGAAGGTGAAAATTCTGTTCATATTAAAGTTACAGGTCATCAATTCTGGTGGCAATTTGATTATGAAGATGAAGGGTTTACAGCCGGACAAGATGTTTACATACCTGTTGGTGAAAAAGTTACCTTTGAATTGCATTCAAATGACGTAATCCATGCATTTTGGGTGCCAGCTCTTGCAGGTAAGGTAGATAACGTTCCTGGTGTTACGAATCATCTTTGGATGGTTGCAGAGGAACCAGGAATTTACAAAGGGAAATGTACAGAGCTTTGTGGTCCTGAGCATGCTCTTATGGACTTTAAAGTAGTTGCATTAGATCGCCCTGAATATGATGCTTGGGTTGAAGGTATGCAAGCAAAAGCTGAAGATAATTCTGAAGTTGTAGCACATGAAGGGTATGCAGTGTTTGAAAATAACGGATGTATTGGCTGTCATGCGATTGGTGGAATGGGAACAGCGGCAGGTCCAGCTCTTACTAACTTTGGAGAGCGTACTGTAGTTGCTGGTTACCTTGAGAATACTGATGAAAATTTAGAAGCATGGATCCGTGATCCAGAATCGCTGAAACAAGGTAATAATATGCCTTCCTTCCCACAAATTAGTGATGAGGACATGACAGCATTAATTGCATTTTTACGGTCTTTAAACGTACAAGAATAATAATTAAATTAAATTTTGATTAAAGGAGGTAAGCCCCATTGGCTACGACTACATTGGCTAATACAAAGTCAAAAAGTGTAATTTGGGATTGGTTAACTACCGTTGACCATAAAAAAATAGCCATCCTCTACTTAGTAGCTGGTACGCTTTACTTCGTTCAAGCTGGTCTTATGGCATTATTAATGCGTATCCAGTTGATGTACCCAGAGAATACTTTTATGAATGGACAAACATTTAACGAACTACTTACAATGCATGGTACGGTTATGCTCTTCTTTGTTGCAACACCGTTACTCTTTGGTTTTATGAACTATATGATTCCGTTACAAATTGGAGCTCGTGACGTTGCCTTCCCATTTGTTAACTCTTTAGGATTTTGGATTTTCTTTTTTGGTGCTTTACTAACGAACATGAGTTGGTTTTTCGGTGGAGGACCAGATGCTGGTTGGACAGCATACGTTCCATTAGCAAGTCGTGACTTTGCAGGTCTTGGTCTTGACTTCTATGTTTTAGGCTTACAGGTTGCTGGTATCGGTACGTTATTATCAGGTATCAACTTCTTAGTAACAATTGTTAACATGCGTGCACCGGGAATGACAATGATGCGTTTACCATTATTTGTATGGACATCATTTATTACATCAATGTTAATTTTATTCGCTTTTACTCCATTAGCAGCGGGTCTTGCTTTGCTAATGTTAGATCGTATTTTTGGAGCTCAGTTCTTTATTCCAGGAATGGGTGGTAATGCTGTATTGTGGCAACATATTTTCTGGATCTTCGGTCACCCAGAAGTTTATATCTTAGTACTTCCAGCCTTCGGTATTATTTCAGAAGTACTACCAGCTTTCTCAAGAAAGCGTTTATTTGGTTATACAGCAATGGTTTTTGCAACAATTATAATTGCATTTTTAGGCTTCATGGTTTGGGCTCACCATTTATTCACTGTAGGTATGGGGCCAATTGCAAACTCTATCTTTGCAATTACAACGATGACAATTGCTGTTCCAACTGGTATTAAAATATTTAACTGGTTATTTACGATGTGGGGCGGTAAAATTACGTTTAACACTGCTATGTTATTTGCATCTTCTTTCGTACCTACGTTCGTACTTGGTGGGGTAACAGGAGTTATGTTATCAATGGCACCTGTTGACTATTTATATCAAGATACGTATTTCGTAGTTGCTCACTTCCACTACATTATTGTTGGTGGTATTATCCTTGCATTATTTGCTGGTTTATTTTATTGGTATCCAAAAATGTTTGGACATAAACTTAATGAAAAACTTGGTATTCTTATGTTCATTCTTTTCTACATTGGGTTCCATTTAACGTTCTTTATCCAGCACTTCTTAGGTTTAATGGGTATGCCTCGTCGTGTATACACATACTTAGGAAACCAAGGACTGGATACATTTAACTTCATAAGTACACTTGGAGCATTCTTTATGTCTGCTGCAGTTATTGTACTTGTAATTAATATCGTATATTCTGCAGTAAAGGGAGAACGTGTTGGTGCTGATCCTTGGGATGCTCGTACACTGGAGTGGGCTACAGCTTCACCAGTACCTGAGTATAACTTTGCACAAACACCACAAGTTCGTTCATTAGATCCGTTATTCTATGAAAAAATTCACGGAGATGGTAAAATGAAGCCAGCTGAGCCAGTTGCGCCAATTCATATGCCAAATGGATCAATCATTCCATTTATTATGTCAATTGGATTATTCTTTTTAGGCTTCGGCTTTGTTATGATGAATATGGAAAGCACAATTGTTTCTCCTTTTGTAGTAATCGGACTAGGAGCTGTCATTACGCTAGGTTCAATGATTGCTCGTTCGGTAAAAGAAGACCATGGCTACTACATTCCAGTGGAAGAAATCAAAGAAAAGGAGGTAAGCTAATCGATGGGACACGCTGTAGATACTTCTAAAGGGCTTCCTCCTCATCCAGAGAGGGCAACACTCGAAGGTAAAAATAAGTTTTTAGGCTTTTGGTTTTTTCTAGGTGGAGAAACTGTACTATTTGCTACATTTTTTGGTACGTTCTTAAGCTTACGTAACGGTGTGGCAGATGGTCCATCTGCATCGGAAATCTTCCAATTACCGTTAGTATTTATTATGACGATGCTACTTTTAACAAGTAGTTTGACAAGTGTACTAGCAATGTATGCCATGAAAAAAAATAAATTCAAGACAATGATAGCTTGGATGTGGGTAACAGTTTTATTAGGACTTGGTTTCTTAGGCTTTGAGATCTTCGAGTTCTATGAGTATTCGCATCATTATGGGTTAGGCTATACAACAAGTGCGTTTGCGTCTTCATTCTACACATTAGTTGGTTTGCACGGGGCGCACGTGGTTTTTGGACTATCTTGGATTACATGTTTATTAATTCGCTACAGTAGATCTGGTATAACGTTAACAAACGCTCCAAAATTCTACGTAGCCAGCCTTTATTGGCACTTTATTGACGTAGTTTGGGTGTTCATCTTTACAGTAGTATATTTAATGGGAATAGGAGGTTAAGTTTATGGCAGACAACTTAAGTACCCCTTTTTCTAAAAGTGCAATGTCAGAAGAGGAGTTAAGAAAGACGAACGAGGAACAGAAAAGACAAATTATCGCCTTTGCGCTAATGATTTTCTTAACTTTATTGGCTTTTGTAGCAGTAGCAGCAGATCTTATCCCAGCTACATTTGCCATTCCGTTTATCTTAATTCTTGCTCTTGTTCAGCTCTTCCTTCAGTTGTTATATTTCATGCATTTGAAGGATAAGGATCATGGATGGGCAAATGCATTTATGGCATCGGGAATGGTTATTGCAATACCAATGATTGCAGCGTTAATGCTATTAGTTGGAGTAGTAAAATATTAATTAGAAAAAAAGCCGGTTGTAATTTCATTTTACAACCGGTTTTTTTCTTTAGGTATAGTTCCTTATTCAAGTTGAGAGACTTCTTCAATAGATATGGTAAGCTTTGATGTGAATTTAGCTTCCATTGTTCATTGATTTGTAAAATAAGAGATTGCAAAAAAAACGTTATTTTGTCTAATTTTGTGTATAATAAGAAGTGGCTCAGTATTATATGGTGTGGGAGTGATACAATGAAGGATTACGGTCAAAATACGATCAGTGGATCGTCATTTAAAAAAAGAAATTATAAGCCGTGGATCATTGCAATAACGATTGTAATTAATGGGTTAGTTGTTGTATTATCAGGACTACCTGGAATAGAAAATTTTGATTTATTTGATGTGAAAATTTTACCATTGATGAACGCTATTTTTAATAGTTTTACATTCATATTTCTTTTATTTGCCTTAATTGCAATAATAAAGAAAAATATTACATGGCATAAACGTTTTATTTATTTAGCATTTACGACAACGACATTATTCCTTGTCACCTACGTTAGCCATCATCTTCTTTCAACATCAACAACTTACGGTGGAGAAGGTTTTCTAAAGTATTTTTACTATTTTATTTTAATTACGCATATCGTATTAGCAGCAGTAATTGTTCCGTTAGCATTAACAACAGTGGCGAGAGCGTGGAATATGGAAAACGATAGACATCGTAAAATTGCAAGGTGGACAATGCCGCTATGGTTATATGTTAGTTTAACGGGTGTCCTTGTTTATATATTAATTTCACCGTATTATTAAAAAAACTCCTGCCATTTGGCGGGAGTTTTTTTATGATATGAAGTTCTATTAGATCGGAAAATGTGTAACTTAGAAATGATGTTTTTTTTAGGCTCTTTTCTCAAAGATTGTTGCTTTTAGCTTTTGGACCGTAAGCCAAGCGGATGCTTGGCTCTTCACGCATAGCGTGAAGGTTTTGAAAAAACGGTCCAAAAGCAACAAAGTTTACGAAAACAGCCTTTTTTTATATTAAATTTTAATATTAAATTTAATAATTCCAGCTTCTTTAGCCGAAGTAAAAGCAATCATAATTAATGGTCCGATAATAAATCCTATTACCCCAAATAACATTAAGCCAATGTACATAGCAATCAATGTTGCTAATGGAGAAAGGCCAATATGTTGTCCCATTACTTTAGGTTCGACAACTCTTCGTATGATGAGGAGTACACCCGCTAAAATTAATAGCTGAGAACCCAAGTTTATATCGCCAGTTAATAGGTGGAATAAAGCCCAAGGACCTAATATGGCAATTGAACCAATTATAGGAATAAAATCAATAATCCATAAGATGAAAGCCATTAACAGTGCTAGTTCAGGAACTATAATGAGAAGACCTATTAACGATACAATAAAAATAATAATACTAACTAAGAATTGTGCCTTAAAAAAACCAGCAATTACATATGATAAACGTGACACCATAAAGTTAACTTTATCTGCTGTTTTTTCTGAGAAATAAGAATATAACTTTTGTTTTAGTCTAGGAAGCTCTAATAAAAAAAGAAATAAAGCAATTAAATAGACAAGAAGATTAACTAAAAAAGCTGGTATCGTTGTAATTAATGATGTTAAATCACTGATTAGATCTCTGTTACTTAATTCCATTCTTAAATTATTTAATGTTTGTGTGACTTGCCGATTAATTTCGAAAACTAACTCTGGTGGCAAGTCTTCATATTGGTCTTCAAGGTCTCTTTGAAATGTTAACCAAGCCCGGTTAATATCATTTATATAAGTGGGTAAATTTTCAGCCAGCTGTACGCCTTGAGTTATTGCTTTTGTCACAATAAAGTAACCACTTAGCCCAATAAAGCATACAAATAAGGTAAAGACAATCATAACGGCTAAGTTTCTTTTCATTTTTATTTTCTCAGAAAGTGCCTTTACAGCAGGAACAAGAATTAGTGCTGTAAATAAAGCTAAGATTAAAGGTAGAGAAACAGGTAAAATGAAATAACCTGCAATGACTAATAGTATGATCGTTAATGCTATGATAATATTGCGTTTCGTAAAAATGGCGGACAATTTCAAACCCCTTTCTAAAGTAAAGGCATCTACTATGTATTATAGTATGAACGGAAAAGGTTGAACAGGCTTTGGAAAGGCTTTCTTAAAATATTATTAAATCATTCGTAAAGGAGAATGATCTTATGGCAATCCAATCGCTTGAGGGTGGTCAACTTCATATTAAAGAAAAAGTTATCATCGATCTTATATATATTACTTTACAAAAACATAGTCCTTATATTAAACCATATAATGAATGGATAAAACGAGTCAGAAGCTCATTATATCGAAATGAAAAATACGGCATAACGGTAATTGCCGATCAGAGCTCAATCGAATTAGAAGTCAGTGTCTCTGTGTTGTACGGTATAGATATACGGTATATAACGAGGATGTTACAAAAGATTATCAAAAGTGAAATCGAGCATTGCACAGGATTTACAGTTGATCGGGTTGATATCAAAATAGAAGATGTACATTTTGACGATTAAACGAATGTACGGCACCTTCTATTGAAGTTTCTCTTCATTTAAAGTACTCTTGTAAAAGATTAGACAAAAGGAGTACTAACTTTATGAAAAAAATGATCATAGTTTTACTGAGTAGCTTTACATTGATACTTCTATTGACAGGATGCGGAAATACTGAAGAAGGTACATTTAGTCCAGTTTCAGGTGAAAAGAAACAATCTGCCATACAATTTGTTAACGAATATAAAGAAGATATGGTTTTCCATGTTAATCAAGGTAGCTTTGGTGAATTAGAACCCTATTTAGTACCTAATTCAACATTTTATCATTTACTAAGGCATCATGTGAATGACCTTCAACAAGATAGAAGTACAATAAAATTAGTTCAACATTCAGTAAATGAAGTTCTTGTCAATGAATTTGAAGAATATCACGTCAATGTACATGAAATAATTGAAACTACAGATCGTCGTGGTGATAAAATGGTTGAAGAAATGGACATTACCTATGAACTTATTGAACATAATGATATTTTTAAAATCGTGACTATCATGAAACGTTAAAAGGAGGGGATTAATCCCCTCCTTTTAATCATTATTTTTCTAATTTCTCTTTAAATAATTGTAGCTTTTTATTGCACTTATCTACAATGTTTTTTGCGAAATCTTCATCATACTCAACACCATGTGGATAGTAATGTTTTCCAAGAATTGGGGTAAGTAGCTTAACTTTTGTATCAGGAGCTGGAATGTCTCCTTCAATAGCATAAGCAGGTAGTCGCAAATAATATGTAACATTATGCTCGTGAGTTTCAATCTTATAATCAAACGTTACTCGTTCGTAGTCCCATTGGCCTGCATGTACAAAACCAACAGATTCTGCTGCAAATTGTAGTGTTGAAAATTTTATTTCTTTTCCTTCTAACTCGAAACTTTCGAATTTCATTTTATTCCCTCCTAGACAAATACCCTATACTTAACTAATCATAGTATGAAAAGAACTAAGATGCAACGAATAATGTTGAATATTTAATGAAAGAAACAAATCAGATTTAATTCGTATGCTTCTTTTATTATTGGGTAAACTATTGCTTGATATTCAGATAAGGAGGACTTCGATTAATGGAACATTTAAGAGATATTATGACAACCGATGTTGAGTACTGCACTCCAGTTGATAATGTGTATGAAGTAGCATTAAAAATGAAGCAAGAAGATTGTGGAGCTATTCCAATTTGCGAAGATGGGCAATTGCTTGGAATGATTACAGATCGAGATATTGTTATTCGTGGTGTCGCTGAGAAACGTCCTAATTCTACACAAGTTACAGATATTATGAGTGAGAAGCTAATCACAGCTTCACCAGATATGTCTGTAGATGACGCTGCTAAAATGATGGCTGAAAAACAAATTCGGCGCTTACCGATTGTTGAAAATAACAAGCTTGTTGGTATTGTTGCGTTAGGAGATATTGCTATACACAGAGGTACGATGGATGAAGCGAGCTTTGCGTTAAGTGAAATTTCGGAGAGTCCAGAAGTACATCATTAATAAAAAAGATGATAGCCTGCAAATAAAGTAAAAGCGTGATGGATTAATGATCCATTACGCTTTTATGTGTATTTTTTATGAAATACTTAAATACTCTTTAAATAAAGGTTCCAGTAGAGCGTTATATTTATATTTACGCTTTATTAATTAAATCCCATTAACAGTCATAATTTAGCAGGATTATTGCATAGAACAGAGAAAATGGTATTACAATTACTACGGGGAGAGGATAAAATGAAAAGATTGGGGTGTAGCCTTTTCATTGTATTAGGCATCCTTTTAATCATTATGTTTGAATATTTTCCAAACGAATTTTCCTCTATGCTTACCAAATTTGACTTACCTCAACCAACGCTAGAAGAAAAAAAAGAGCTATATAGAGAAGAAACAGCCACAGAGCCAGAAGCTGAAAACGAAGAAAGTTCCCATGCCTCAATTAGTGAAGGCTTACACGATTTAATTGGAGAGTCATCAAATGTTATTGAAGCCCAATTTGGAAAGCCTAAGCGAATAGATCCTTCTTTGTACGGTTATGATTGGTGGATTTATGATAAATATGATGGGTATATGCAAATAGGAGTTGAAAATGAGAAAGTAGTAACCATTTATGTGATGGATGTTGGAAGTCTATCAGAACCATTTATTAGTGGTACAGATTATGAAAAATTATCTTATTCTTATTCTTTCTTAGATCATGTATCGGTCAATAAGGAAATGGGTTCTTATCGATTTGAATTAACGGGAACTGAATTGGAGAGTCGACCATTAATTCAAATTCAAGATGATACTTGGATACAACTTTATTTTGATACATTTACGAATAAGCTTTCAAGTGTGAGGTATCTATCAGGTGATATTTTGCTAAAACAACGGCCATATTCAGTTACGTATCGAGGTGCATTACCGCAAGAAGAAGACCTATCAAAGGAAAAATGGAGACAAATTGAAGAAGGAGCAGAGCTGCAAATACTAGATATAACGAATGCCATTAGAGATAGGCACAATTTACCTTTATTAACTTGGGATAGTGAAGTGTCTAAAGTTGCATATGGTCATAGTCAAGATATGTCTGAAAATAATTATTTTTCTCACACCTCTCCAACTTATGGAGAGTTAAAAGATCGTCTAGAACGTGGAGATGTATCATTCTATTTTGCAGGTGAGAATATTGCTGCACGATATGTTGATAGTATTGAAGCAGTTGAAGGCTGGTTAAACAGCGAAGGTCATCGCGTAAATTTATTAAATGAAGAATTTACTCATTTAGGTATAGGAGTTTATGAAAGATATTATACACAAAACTTTATGACGCCATGGGCAATTCAAAAAAATTAGTTCTAAACAAATTACCTGGAACATTTATTATAGTAATACTCTATAAACAACAAGAAGAAAGGATTGAAGGAGGAGTGAATGAAAAATCCAGGTATAGCTGCAGTGCTAAGTTTTTTCTTTGCAGGGTTAGGACAAATTTATAATGGTGAAATTGGAAAAGGGATAGCTTTTATTATTGCTTACTTTATTTCTGGATTATTAATGTTAATTCTCATTGGATTTATTACAACTCCGCTTCTTTGGATATGGGGAATGGTCGATGCATACAAAACAGCTGAGAGAATAAATGAAAGTGAATAAAAGAAAAGAGGTGCGTTATGCGCCTCTTTTTTCAGGTTTCAGCTATTCGGTTACAATGCGATTAGCAAGAAAATTTTTACCATTCCATTGTCCGTAACATTTAATCTTATCATGTGTCGTAAGCTTTAATGGAGGTATATCGGTGAGAGCAGGTTTTTCATAAATTACTTTTATTAGCTCATGTTTATCCTTAAGATATATTTGAAAGTTCCATATATAGCGATGATGGTAAAACCTTTTTTTTTCAACAAATGATCGTTCTAAAGTTCCAGACAAAGTCAGTTGCTCATTAATATCCCCAACGTTTCTCCATCTTTTTTCATATGCTGCATTATTTCTTTTTACAGTAAAATAAAAAAAGATAAAAAGGATTGGTATTACTATAGCAGCGATCAACAAACTATCACTCCTTAGGTACATTAATTGCGAGGAATGACAAAAAAGGTTCCAGAGCCTGAAGCAATCAATTTATTTTCTTCATTATAAACTTTGCCTTCAGAAAAACAAAGCTGTTTACCTAAATGTAAAATGGTTGCAACGCAACGAAGATATTTCCCTCTTCCAGGTTGAATATAATTTACTTTTAACTCTGCTGTAACACAAGCTTTATCCTCAGGTATTTTTAAATTCAAAATCGAACCCATTGCTGTGTCAAGGAGTGTTGCCGTTATGCCACCATGTGTCATTTTAAGCGGATTTTCAATTAGTGGTTGTATGGGCATTACGACTTCAAAGCACCCATTATCAAGGAACTGACTCCTCATATTTGTAATACCTGATAAATAAGTTACACATTCACCGCTTTGCTTTTTCTTCATCCCATTTATTAATGATGCAAGTGCTTGTTTATCTTCTTCCGATCCATTTTGATAAATTGAATTAATTTCTGCAATTAGTTCATTTTGTTCCATTATTCGTTCCTCTTTCTATTAGTTTCCATAGTATATTTTAACAAGATGATGAAGTCGTAGCAATTTTTTCATATTATTAAAATTGGGCGAACGCTAAACTGGGCAAAACGATATGATGTAGGGAGAAGATTTATAAAGTAAAGGAGGAAATTGCATGCCTTCTAATTCAAAAAATTTACACCCTTCCATTCATGAATTTAAGCTGTTTGTAAAAGAGCATTCACTACTAATCCAAGAAGTAAGAAGTGGGAATAAGACGTGGCAAGATTTTTATGAAGAATGGTCGCTGCTGGGAGCTGATCATCCTGATTGGGAAAAATATAAAAGAAAATCAAAAAATACCACCCAATCAAATACTGAAGATAAAACGGTTCAAAATGCAAAGGTAAAGGATGATACAGATAAAGCTGCTGAAGAAGCATCTTCTTCAACTGATATGACAACGAATATTCTCGGCATGTTAAAAAACATTAATTTTAATGACTTACAGCATCATATGGCACAAGTAAGTAGTGTAATATCTAATGTTCAGGGATTAATGCAATCATTTCAAGGAAAAAATCAACCGAATCAACCACAACGACCAGATGACCCTTTCTCATTTAGAAGACATTAATTTTGTTATATAGGAGGGGTGTAAAAGCTATGCGAAATGATATAAATATACGGTTACGTAGTCAACCCGAATTAAAGCAATTTATTCGTCAACACCCATATTGGTATCGGAAATTAAGCCGTGATCCTTATCAAATTAAGCAACTCGAGCTTGAAGCAAATCAGTTTTATGGAAAGACGTTCCCGCAGCGTATGGAGAAAATACAAAATAATTTACAGTTAGCAATGATGCTCGTTCAAATGCTCCAAATGAACCCATTTGGAGGGGCCGGAGATCCTGAACATTCGCCTAATATGGAATAAGAAAGCTAACTCTTGCCTTGAGAGTTAGCTTTTTATCTTGGAAGTAAGAAAGAAAGTATAACTTTTCAGATGATGTCTAGCGCAAGCGCCCACCGACTAGCGAGACTTCCTTCACCTCCGTACGTCGGTAAACGGACGCTTGCGCTTTTCTTACCAAGCTTTCGGATATTTTTGTATTCTCTTGGTAACAATACTCAAGAAATAAAGGAGGCCCTAAATGTTTAAATTCTCATTACAATTATTTTTCGTCATGATTATTTGTTTCATCTCTTCGGTTGTACAAGCAACTGATGACTTACAAGAGATTCGAATAATTCCAATGCACGGGAATGGAGTTGTTCAAGTTTCTGTAAGTAAAGAAAAAAGATTAATGACAGTTAATCATGAAGTAAAAGGCACAGATGTTTATGTAGAATGTGTTATCGACCAGTTTACATTTACAAAAGAAAAGGCTGGCAAAAATCATGTAGACGGAGAAGGGCATGTTCAATTGTTTGTAGATGGACAACGAGTCGATTCAATTTATCAAGCGGCATTCATTATTAAAGGGTTACCAAGTGGTGAGCATACGATTAAGATAGAGGTTGTAAAAAATGATTATGAATTGTACGGAATTTCTGAGGAATTTACCGTTCAAATACCATAAACATTTTAGATGAAGAAGGTGTAGGTTTTGATCGTAAATTTTGGCTATGTAGTCATGAGTGAAAAATTAACTGTTGCATCTCCTTCTCAAACGATGACAGACACATAAATTAGCTTAGTAAATAATCTCATGTTATAATGAATAGCAGGAGGTGGCTCAATGATAACGTCTATGACGTCGTTTGACATTTTAGAAGAAACACATCAATTATCTCAAGCCATTTTATCTTCTGACGTTTTTAATCACTATATCGAGTGTAAATATAAATTGCAGCAGGATAAAGAAGCACAGTCATTAATTAACCGTTTCGTACAACTAAAGGAAGATTATGAAGAAGTGCAGCGGTTTGGTAAATATCACCCCAATTTTCATGAAACGTCAAAAAGGATCCGTGAATTGAAAAGAGAGTTGGATCTATATCCGGTCATATCTGACTATAAAAAAGCAGAATCTGAACTTGAAGGTTTACTATATGAAATCAGTACTATTATTGCAAGTAATGTTTCACCTCATATTAAAGTACCTTCAGGTAACCCTTACTTTGATCAAATTGCATGTGGTGGAGGTTGTGGTAGTGGTGGAAGTTGTGGCTGTAAATAGCTAAGGGGAAGAGGTTGACACTAATTAGTCAACCTCTTATTCTTTGGCTCTTTTCTCAAAGATTGTTGCTTTTAGCTTTTGGACCGTAAGCCAAGCGAATGCTTGGCTCTTCACGCATAGCGTGAAGGTTTTGAAAATAAATAGCCGATCAGACAAATGAATTTGTCTTGAAAAGGCTATTTTATTTTCAAAAAACGGTCCAAAAGCAACAAAGTTTACGAAAACAGCCTATTCTTTTGAGTTTTTAAACCTAATACAGTCCATACAACCATTACCGCAACAAAACATTTTTTCACTTGGAACTAAAAACCGAAAGCGGTAAACATACGTAGTTTCTGATTTTCTTACGTATATCATTTCAAGTGTCAATCTCTTTCCTTTCATGACAGTGATAGCAACTGTCTTTAATGTTTGTTCAACCTCTTCACGGCTTATTTTACTTTGCACGTAAAGAAAAGGGAGGTTTGTGTAGTTTTTTTTGGTAACTGAAATGATAGTCGGATGACTTCTTAAAAGTTCAAAAAATTGTTTCCATACCGTTTCAAGTGACATGTCAACCTTCCTTATATTTTTATTTAGAAATTAGTTATGGTACGATATTCATTCTTCTTTTCCTTTTGTTAATTGTAGCTTAATTTCCTTATCATTTTCCATAATAAACAATAGGTAAACAAGAGTATGGATCATAAAAAGAAAATAAAAGGGGATTCTATTGCTCGATAAATATAATTCTGATAGACTGAAGTAGTTATATGTTATGTGAAAAGGGGAAATCTTTATGCTTGCTAGTCACAGACAAGGCTTGGCAATATGGCTACATTCATTAAAATATGCCAGACAATTGCGAAAGTTCGGCAACGTCCATTACGTTTCTAAAAAGATGAAGTACGTTGTGTTATACTGTGACCAAGAGGATATTGATGGCTTGGTTGATCGATTGGAATCACTTCATTTTGTAAAAAAAGTAGAGGTATCGATGAGGCCTTTTGTCAAGACGCAATACCAAAATGCAAAGCCGGATAAAGCAAAAGAGTATGATTATAAAATGGGTATATAAAAAGGAGGCTAACATTCAGCCTCCTTTTTATCATTCCATGAAAATGTTAGCATCAAAAAAAATCCTCGCAAGGAATTCCTTGCGAGGTGCCCTACAACATACTACTGTATGTACAAGGCTATGGGAGAGGAGAAACCGGAGGAAGAACTTATGGGGAAACGTAAGTCTTCTCCGCGGTTGTTGCAACATCTCTCAATGTTGCTAATCTTATTATGACCACAATGATTTTTACTAATACATCATTTCGGAATTTTTTTCTCTTAACAGTACACAGCTATATTCTTTAGTTTTTAAATCTTTTATGATAGGATAAAAAAAACAAACAAGATTGGCTAGCAATCCATAAAGGAAAGGTGTGTACCATTGAGAGTCATTTCAGGTGAAAAGAAAGGTCAGCCTTTAAAAGCTGTACCAGGCACGACAACGAGACCTACAACAGATAAAGTTAAAGAATCGATATTCAATATTATTGGGCCATATTTTAACGGTGGGTTGGTACTCGATTTATACGGGGGAAGTGGAAATTTAGGCATTGAGGCACTCAGTAGGGGTGTTGAGAAAGCGATTTTTGTTGACCAAAACAGAAAAGCAGTCGATGTAATTAAAGAAAACTTAAATTTATGTTCGTTTTTAGATCGTGCTGAAGTATATCGAAATGATGCGAAACGAGCATTAAAGGCACTTATTAAGAGGGAACTATCATTTACATATATTTTTTTGGATCCACCGTATGCAGAGCAAAAAATTGAGTCTGAAATTAGTATTATTCACGATTTTTATTTATTGGAAAAAGGTGGAACGATAATTGCAGAACACGATGCATCAATTCAATTAGCTGAAACCATAGGTGCTTTCTCCTGTAAAAGACGTGAAGTATATGGGGATACGGCTATATCATTTTATTTATATGAATAATAACTTTTTATACTTAAGGGGGAAGAAAAATGGCAAGTATTGCAGTGTGTCCTGGAAGTTTTGATCCTGTTACATACGGACATCTTGATATTATTACAAGAGGTTCTAGAGTGTTTGACAAAGTTATAGTCGCTGTTCTAAACAACCGTAATAAAACACCGTTGTTTACGGTTGAGGAACGGGTAAAGCTTTTACACGAAGTGACCTCACATATTGAAAATATAGAAATTGACTCATTTAATGGGCTACTAGTTGATTATGTCAAGCAAAAAAAAGCAACTACCATAATCCGTGGTTTAAGAGCTGTATCTGATTTTGAATATGAAATGCAAGCGGCTTCAATTAACAGAAAACTTGACCCTGAAGTTGAAACTTTCTTTATGATGACAAACAACCAGTTCTCATATTTAAGTTCAAGTATCGTAAAAGAAGTCGCAAAATACGGTGCTAATGTATCTGATATTGTTCCTGATGTTGTGGAAGCGGCTTTAAGAACTAAATATACAGACTTTTAAGTAAAGAGCCTAACTCAAAAGTGTCTGGCTCCTCGCATGTAATGGTTAACGAAACGTAGTTGCAGACTATATTCATGTAACTGTTAACCATTTGCCTGAGGTGCCTGATACTTTTTTTAAAGAATAAGAAAATTTCGAGGATGTCTAGCTTCAGCGCCCAGCGTCTAGTGGACTTCGCTCCCCCTCCTTACGATAAGTCAACATCCCCTCGTTAGCACTCGCCGTGTTTCCTTTATCTCATACGGTGGGGCTCCAGTCCATACGCCGCTGAACGGGCGCTTGCGCTTTTCTTGTCTAGCTACAGCGCCTAGCGTCTAGTGGACTTCGCTCCCCCTCCTTACGATAAGTCAACATCGGATCGCTAGCGCTTCTCCGTGTTTCCTTTATCTCATACGGTGGGGCTCCAGTCCATTCGTCGCTGAACAGGCGCTTGCGCTTTTCTTGTCTAGCTACAGCGCCCAGCGTCTAGCGAGACTTCCCTCACCTCCGTACGATAAGTCAACATCGGATCGCTAGCGCTTCTCCGTGTTTCCTTTATCTCCTGCGGCCGAGGCTAGTCCATACGCCGCTGAACGGGCGCTTGTGCTTTTCTTATTACCTTTTTATAGTTCGAGCACGTTTTGAGCAGATTGCAATATAAATGATCAGCGCACTTAAAGTAATCAGTGAACCGAATTGTGCAAGACTTTTCCAACCAATAAGTAGCCAAGACCAAGTTTGTTCTTGAAGAAAAACAGGGATTGTTCCATCCTTCGAAGCTCCCATTTGATTTACAAATAAAGGATTCCATAATACGATCACGATTGATGAAGCAAAAATTCCATGCAATATTCTCGCGATAAAATAAGGTTTAAATCGAATATCAGTTTCTGCTAAAATGCTAGCAACTTGAGCTTGGACGGAAAAGCCACTAAAAGCTAAAATAAAACTAACGATAATGACCTGCTGTAATAAAAGTGCATTTTCGATCTCCGAGGTCATTTGACTTCCTAGAGTGATTTCGAAAATCCCTGAAATAAGAGGCAAGCTTAATTCACTTGGAAGTGATAAGAAAGTTAGTATAATGGACATAAAGGAAGATAATACCGTCACGATCCCTATTAAACTTAAAAGCTTGTTTAGTACAGAGAACAAAATAATAAATCCCCCGATCATTAAAAGGGTATTAATGGAAGATTGAACTGCATCACCAAGTAATTTTCCGATCGGGCGCCCATCTTTTAATCGTTCTTCATGTAAAGATTTAAGCGCATGTTTAAAACTTTTGCTATTTTGTTTTCCTTCTACTTTTAAAGGTGTTTCTTCTTTATTACCATGAAATCGCATAATAAAACCGACAAAAAAATTACCTAGATAATGGGCAAGAGCTAAGACAACCCCTAATGCTGGATTATGAAAAAAACCTACGGCTACTGCGCCAAAAATAAAAAGAGGATTAGATGCATTTGTAAACGTTACAAGGCGCTCAGCTTCTAACCGCGTCAATTGCTTTTCTTGACGAAGTCTAGCAGTTAATTTTGCACCTGCAGGAAAGCCAGAAGCTAATCCCATCGCCCAAACAAACCCTCCTACACCGGGTACTCTAAAAACAGGTCGCATCAATGGGTTAAGTAGTGTTCCAATAAAAGTTACAACACCAAAGCCGATGAGGAGTTCTGAAACGATAAAAAATGGCAATAATGATGGGAAAACAACTTCCCACCACATGGTTAAGCCACGTAATGAAGCTTCGAATGATTCTTTTGGATATATCATGAGTGAAGCAGTTAATGATGTTGCTAAAATGGCAAGAGTAATCGTTTTAAAAATTGAAGAATTCAAGAGGTTTTCCTCCTTTTTGAACACGCACTATGAAACAATAAACCTGTCCCACTAATCAATATACGTATAGCTCGTCAATTTAGACCATATGATTGAAAACAGGGAATGTAAGCTGTAAGATAGGAGTTGATATTTTTGGACCGTCCAAAAATCGGATTAGCATTAGGGTCTGGTGGGGCTAGAGGTTTTGCACATATCGGAGTACTTAAAGTATTAGAGGAAGCTAATATTCCAATTGATTTTATTGCAGGTAGCAGTATGGGGTCACTTGTAGGAGTATTATATGGTGCGGGGCAATCCACTGAAAATCTTGAAAAGTTCGCGAAGCTTTTTCGCCGAAAATATTACTTAGATTTTACTGTTCCTAAAATGGGTTTTGTTGCAGGGAAGAAAGTAAAGGAACTGATTCACATTTTAGCAAAAGGGAAAAATCTTGAAGAATTATCACCACCAGTTAGGGTTGTGGCAACAGACTTATTGAACGGGGAGCGGGTCGTTTTTAAAGATGGCCCTTCAGCACCTGCCATTCGTGCAAGTATTTCCATTCCTGGAATATTTGTTCCAGAAAAATGGAATGGACGACTTCTAGTTGATGGTGGAGTGGTTGACCGTGTTCCTGTCTCGGTTGTAAGGGAAATGGGAGCAGATATAACGATTGCTGTTGATGTTTCATACTTTCAAGAGGAACCTCAAATCTCATCAATCTATGATGTCATATTACAAACAATGGATATAATGGAGCGGGAATTAGTTCGTCACCGGGAAATAGATACGGATGTTATGATCCGTCCAATGGTAAGGCAAGCAAGTTCGATTGCTTTTACGAATGTAGAAGAATATGTTCGTCTGGGGGAGGATGAAGCGAGAAAACACATTAACCTCATTTGTGAACAAATTGACAAGTGGAAGGAGAAGCAATCCAATGGTCATTGAAAAAAAGAGAAAGATTAGTAAGGTTTGGATTATTGGAGCAATATTAATTATTCTTCATTTTTATAAACTACCGTTTTATTACTCCCAACCAGGTGATGCTAAAGAATTAGCTCCATATGTTGATGTAGAGGATGGTTATAAGGAAGAACAAGGATCATTTATGCTTACTACAGTATTAATGGGACAAACAAATGTTTATTTTTATGCATGGGCTCACTTTAGTGAGTATCGTGATATATATCCGGAAGATCAAATAAAGCGTCCAGAGGAATCTGAGGAGGATTATCTCCATCGTCAACAGATGATGATGGACACATCACAGGATTCGGCAAAAATTGCGGCATATAAGCATGCTGGAAAGGAAGTTGAAATTTCTTATAATGGGATCATAGTTACATCATTTGTCGATGGAATGTCTGCTGAAAAATATTTAAAATATGAAGATCGAATACTAAAAGTGGATGGCTACCGTGTTCAAACAGTAAATGAATTAAATAAAAGGCTAGCTGGAAAAGAATTGGGTGATGAAGTGGCTTTAACTGTACGTAGGGACGATGAAGAAGTAGATATAACCGTTCCGTTGTCACCGTTCCCAGAAGACCTAGATAGTGGTGAAGGTCGGGTAGGTCTTGGTATTATGTATCCAGTTACAGATCGTACATTAACATTTGATCCGGAAGTATCGATTGATGTTCGTAACATCGGTGGTCCATCCGCTGGTTTCATGTTTTCTTTAGAAGTTCTTAATCAATTAACACCAAACGATTTGACAAAAGGGTATCATATTTCTGGCACAGGAACGATTGATGAAGAGGGAAATGTTGGACGAATTGGAGGAGCAAAGCAAAAAGTAGTCGCAGCACATAAAGCTGGTTCAGATATTTTCTTTGTTCCTAAAGAAGGTGGACGCGAGGGGTCCAACTATGAGGAAGCAGTTGCTACCGCAAAAGAACTTGGAACGACTACTAAAATAGTCGGAATCGATACATTAACAGAAGCCGTTGAATATTTAGAAAAACTGGAAAGAAAAAGCTGAGAATGAGAGGTGACATGTATGGTCACCTCTCATTTTCGAGTTTCAGTATAACGAATAGGCGACTGGGTGTATTCTTCTTTTAACCGTTCATTTTGGATTTCCTTCGGTAGTGCAAGTGCATAAATAGATGCTACTTTTTTATCCAAATCAAGTAGTGGATGATCGTAAGTATTCATTTTTGTTATTAATGGAAGATCAATACTTTTTTTAACTTGATTTAAATAAGATTGTCCTTTTGAACTCATGCCGAGTAAGCGGAGATAAGGTGGTTGTTTTCCAGAATTTACCCACTCCATTTCTTCCTTCTTTGTAGTAGTTAAAATATGTAAGCAATATCGTTGTAATCGGTTCCAAGTATAACGTTTTGTTTTAATGGAATTCATGAACTCTTTAAAGCTAGTCGCAGCAGTAATATTTCGCTTTAATCGGTTTTCTAACCCTTCTTCACCTTCGTAAATAGTAGCAAGTTCTCTTTCTGATAATGAGAGAATCTGATATTTTAGCAAAGGGAAATATAGCTCCCAATCATGAAGAGTATGATACACCATTTCGTATTCGTTTAATAACTGTAATGTACTTGGTGGGATAACACGACCAATCGTACGTTTGGAATCTTGGTTTTTACTAAAAATTGCTTTTCTAATACTTGTAGCACTTGCAATAGTTTCGGAAGCGAAGCCTTCATCGTGATACTGAGCAGACTTTCTCTGAATGGTTCTTCCTTTCAATTTCTGTCCTAACAGGTGCATTGCTTCTACATAATGATAACCTAAGATATTATTAGGTTGAGACAAGTCTAGCATTTTCTTTTCCCCTTTTATTGCAGAAAACGCTTTAGATGTAGCTTTTGGGTAGCTGTTCCCTTGGTTCATAAAAAATTGAACTTGTTCATTAAATGTATGTTTATTGTCTTTCATAAAATCATACAGTTCATAGAAAAGCTCAATTTCACCAGCCTCGCTTCCAAAACAAACTTCCGTAGCACCAATTGCTTGTAATAGTGCGACCGAACCGAAAGCAAATGTTTCGGCTTTTTGGGTGGAGTAAGCATATGGAAGTTCAATGACAATATCGACACCCGCTGCTAAAGCCATTTTCGTTCGCTGCCACTTCGAGACGATGGCTGGTTCGCCTCTTTGTAAAAAATGTCCACTCATGACAGCGATTACAACATCCCCCTCTGTGACTCGTTTTGTTTCTTCTAAGTGAAATAAATGGCCATTATGTAAAGGATTATATTCAACAATAACTCCGACAGCTTTCATTCATGTACCTCCAAATCATCAGCTTCAAGTGGATGTTCCATAATAAATCTCTACTAAAATAGTATAAACGTTGTTTTCAAAGAATAGACGATTGAATTTATAAAAATTCAAAAAAACGGTCCAAAAAGCAACAAAATTTACGGAAACAGCTAAATAAAAAGTATAGCAACTATAAAAGAACTTGCAATATGAATGTGAATAATGATAAAGTAAACACTTGAAAATAGTGTAAAGAAAATAAGTTGACAAATGCTAATTACACAGCTATAATTACTCTTGTTGCCTTGAGGTGATTTTTGTGAAATGGACAATTCAACAATTGAATGGTTTGAAAAGTAAGGGATTAACTTTTGACGAAACATTGGATCTGAGTGAAATAAAAAAAATTGATCCACAAATTCGTGATATTAGTCCGGTGCGTGTGATCGGTGAGGCCATATTTACAAAAAATATGATTTCGTTTCCTCTTGAAATAATAGGAGAAATGACTTTACCATGTTCTAGGTCGCTTCTAGATGTTAAATTCCCCTTTCACCTTCAAGTGAAAGAAGTATTTAATTTAGAAGACTATATTGGGATAAGTGAAGATGAGGAAGAAGACATTCATAAAGTTGAAGGAGAGACAATTGATCTTGTTCCATACATAATGGAGCAAATCCTTCTAGAAATTCCGTTACAGGTCATTAGTGAAGATGCTGATGAAAAAGGACTTCAATCTGGCCAAGATTGGGAGTTAATTACGGAAGAAAATAAGAAAGATCGAATTGATCCTCGTTTGGCAGATTTAGCAAAATTTTTTGATAAGCAATAGTATTGGGAGCATCGGCTTTATCGGCCTTAATTGTTCTGGTTAGTAGACGCTAACCGCATAATAGCATAATGTAAAATTTAAGTAACAGTGATAGCCCTTTAAGGAGGTGGGAATGATGGCAGTACCTTTTAGAAGAACTTCAAAAACTCGCAAAAGAAAACGTCGTACTCACTACAAATTAGCAGTACCAGGTATGGTAAAGTGCCCAGAGTGTGGAGAGTTAAAAATTGCACACCGTGTATGTAAAGAGTGTGGATCATACAAAGGCCAAGACGTTTTAAACAAATAATAAATGAGTTTCATAAACAATAAGCAAAAGGCTAAGCCTTTTGCTTATTTTTTTAATGCAACTCTTGTCATATCCACTTCTTTTCTTAAATTGAAGGAAATATTAAAAATAATGTCGAAAGAATCGAGTAAGAGTAAAGGGGGCAGAGTTTGTGGCAAAAGTACAGTTAGTTCGAGAAGATGGGATTGCTTGGTTAATTATTAATCGTCAGGATAAAAGAAATGCAGTCGATTATGATGTTATGGATTTACTGACAGAAAAGCTTGATGAAATTGAAACAAATGATGAAGATAAGCTCGTTGTTATAAGAGGGCAAGGTGACCAAGCTTTTTGCTCTGGAGGAGACCTTTCGATTTTTCATTTATTACATACAAAAAAACAAGCTGAAGAGATGCTTTTGAAAATGGGTGAAATTCTGTTTCGTCTCTTTTTCTTTCCGAAACCGACGGTAGCAGCAATTAATGGTACGGCAGTAGGTGGAGGCTGTGAGCTAGCGACTGCATGCGACTTTCGTTTAGCAGCACCGCACGTTAAGGTTGGGTTTGTTCAAGGAACACTTGGCATAACGACAGGCTGGGGAGCATCCACGATGTTATTAGAAAGAATCAGTCAAGCAGATGCATTACAAATGCTCATGACAGCGAAACGTTTTACAGCGGAAGAAGCTATAGGTTTGAATTTTGTCCAGCAAATTATTGAGGCTGAAAACTTTGATCAAGGATGTAAGGAATGGCTGGCACCTTTTTTAAAACAGTCAACAGCTGTACTAAGAGCTTATAAAAAACGCTGGAATGACCGTTTTGATAAAGCTAGTGTTAAGAATAGATTCCTAAACGAAATTGATGAATGTTCAACGTTATGGGAAACGGATGAACACCATGCTGCAGTTGAAAAATTTTTATCGAAGTAAATGAATGGAGTTACCTTATAACCCCGTACAAAAAAGCCGGCTTAAAATGCTAACTATAATTCTCATTTATACGACAAGAGGAATACTTTAACTAAATCGAGGACATAATCCTTTAATAGAACATAAAAGTCTATCTTATCTAGTAGATGCATAAGTATAGACAAAAGATGTTTTAGGAGGGAAATAACATGTCTATTATTCGGCAAGATGCTTGGACGAATGATGAGGATTTAATCTTAGCTGAAGTGGTTTTACGTCATATAAGAGAAGGTAGTACACAGCTTGCTGCATTTGAAGAAGTCGGTGAAAGATTGCAGCGTACGTCAGCTGCGTGTGGATTTCGTTGGAACTCTACGATTCGAAAAAAGTATGATGCTGCTATCACCTTGGCTAAAAAGCAACGCAAAAAAAGTAAGCTGACAAAGGATGATGATCAAGCAAACTATGAAGTTGAAGCGAGTGAAGATGTGGAAGTAACTTCCATTGCTAATTCTTCTCATACAAGCGAAGAAGAATTCTCAACTCCAGTTGCTGAAAAGAAAACAGTATCTAGTGATATGACGCTGGATGATGTAATCCAATTTCTGCAGAAATATGCCAGCAAGCTAGGACATAATACCAAGCTTGAAGGTGAAAATGAAAAGCTCAGCATGGAAAATAACAAACTCAAAGAATTAAATGAAAAACTGAAAAAGGAAATAAAAGTAATAAAGAAAGAAAAAGAAACTATTAACGAAGATTACAGGACGTTAATCAATATTATGGATCGGGCAAGAAAAATGGCGGTTTTACCTGAAGAGAACAAAACAAATTAAAATAACATACAAAAAGGGCTACTCACCTGAGTTGCCCTTTTTGACTTTTACGGTTGTTGCGATAAATCAAATTTTCCTATTATTCTTCTTCGATTAATACTTGTTCTTTTACACCCTCTGGATACCATACAAAAGGGTTTTCTCCACGATCACGTGCAGATTGATATGTTGCGGATTTGAAGCCCATCTTATTCCAAAAATCATCTGAACGTTGCCGTGCATTTGTTTTTATTGGTAAGTTAAAACTTTTTGCGAAATCTACTAGAGCTTTTCCATACCCTCTATGTTGATAAGCCTCTAGTACTTCGAGTTTAAATAGTTCTAAATAATCTTGAGGTGGCTCAAAATATTTGTCAAACTTTCCTTCTACTAGATAAAGACTCATTCTTGCAATCAGCTTGTTACCGTAGTATATACCATAAAATGGGGATTCACTGTCATTTTCGATAATATTCGCCTGTAGGTCTTCCTTCATTGAAAGTTCAGGGGCTCCGTATTCACGGAAGTTCTGAAATTCTTCTAACGTTTTATAATTAATAAGTAAGCGCTTAACTTCTGGTTTCTCCATAAGATGACCTCCCAAAAAAGTAGTAGTATATTAAGAATAATAAATAATCACCACACTTTTTATTTTACTACAAAAAGATGAGGTCATCTTTAAAAAAATAAAATTCTACTAGAATTATAAAAAAGTAAAAAAATTCCGATAATTGTTTTAGGCTTAAGAAAAATTATAAAATGGTAATTCGTCTTTCGTAACAATTATGCTATTATTTACTATAAGTGAATCATAAAAATAAGGTTTTGACCTCATAAATAATAATTATCTTAAGTAGATGAATTCTAAAGGTTATTAGAAAAATGACTTGAGCGGAGTGATCATGTGAGAGTTGGTGTTATTGGTGGTGGGGCAATTGGCCTCCTTTTATCCGCCTATTTAAGAAAAAGTGGCTTTATCGTTACTATCTATACGCGTAAAAAGCTGCAAGCAGTGCAACTTGAAGAGCATGGAATTACTTTGAAAAGAAATAATGAAGTTCATAACATTCATGTTCATGCAAAGCCGCTTGATGAAGTTGTTTTTTTAGACGATGAGCTAGTATTTGTAACAGTTAAGCAATTTCATATTAAAGAGGTATGCAATACTATTCAAAGACACATTAAGTATCCCAAGGCTGTGATATTTTTGCAAAATGGAATGGGGCATCTTGATAAAATAAAAAAGCTTCCCATTGAAACAATCATTATTGGAATTGTGGAACACGGGGCGATGCGTTTTTCGATGACTGAAGTTCACCATACTGGTATTGGAACAATTAAAATAGGAGCTATTAAAGGTAAGATAATTAATTGGACTAGTATTTGGCAGGCGTTGACTGAACATCATTTTCCGATCGTCGTCACGAATGATTGGTTAATGATCATGATGCGAAAGTTAGTCGTTAATTCATGTATAAATCCTTTAACTGCTCTATATAGAGTGACAAATGGTGTTCTCATTTCCAATCCACATTTCTTAAAGTTAATGCGGTTAGTTTACGAAGAAACAGTTGAAAGTATCAATTTAGAAAATAGAGAAGAGGTTTGGGGAGAGGTCGTCATGATTTGTGAAAAAACGGCTCAAAATCGATCGTCGATGCTTCGTGATGTTGAGAATAGGAATGAAACCGAAATTGAAGCTATTTTAGGGTATGTATTACAAAAAGCTGAAGAAAAACGATTACCTATGCCTGTTACGACTTTTTTATATGAAAGTATTAAGGGAATAGAACAGGAAGAGAGGGAGAAGGTTGAGTAGTGCTTTTGCTTGGTTTATCGCTACAGTTGTGACGTTACCTATTGTAGGGTGGTACATAGTGTATATTATTACTGTGAAAATTACGAAGAAAAAAAGTTATTCTATTCGACTTGCTGCTGATATTTCATTAGTATTTTTTATTAGTGCTGTATATTTTATTAGTTATGAAATTTGGAATCAATCGTTCTTATGGGTTATCTTAATTGCATTTTTTGTGGTGGCTATTTGCTTTACGATCATCCATTGGAAAGTAGCAAATGATGTACATTTTATCCGTTTATTTAGAGGGATATGGCGATTTAATTTCATCTTATTTTTTATTGTATATATTATGTTAAGTACGTACGGATTAATTTCACGACTTTTTAATAGTTAATTTTTAAGCATTTTATTTTGTGTGTGTTTATCAGTTTGCTATAATCAAATCGTTCGAGTGCTAAGTTTTAAATGAAAGGGCGTTACATAATGAATGTGAAAGAAATTCAACTTTCACCAACAACTAAAATTGCTAAGGCATATTTACAAAAGGATCCTCAGCTCCTTTCGTATTTTGAGTATGACTTTCGGAAAAAATCTACATATGAAAATCGTTATGAATATTTGAAAAATCGAACGTATAATCGTGAGGGCTTAGCTGATGCATTAAAACTGTATAATGAACGGCTTGTTCACCATGAAAAATCATTGATACAAGTAGAACGTCTCCGTAACCCTAAAAGTGTGGTTGTAGTTACCGGGCAACAACCTGGATTGCTTACTGGTCCATTGTATACAATTTACAAAGCTTTGACGGTTATCATAATGGCTAAAGAACAAGAAAGTAATCTAGATGTTCCTGTCATTCCTGTTTTTTGGGTGGCTGGAGAGGATCATGACTTTCTTGAAGTTAATCATTTATTTCTGCAAGATAAAGACAACTTAGTCAAGCACCAATTAATTGATGGATATGAAGATAATAAAATCCCGTTGTCAGAAAGACAGCTTGATTATGAAAAAACAAAACAATGGGTTGAAGACGTATTTGCTTCGATGCAAGAAACAGAATATACAAACGGGTTGCTTGAAATTGTAACCTGTTTATTGGAGGAATCGACTAATTATTCCGATTTCTTTAGTCAGTTAATGGCGTGGTTTTTCAAAGAAGAGGGACTCGTGTTACTTGATTCTGCAGACCCTAACATTCGAAGCATGGAGACATCAATGTTCTCGATGCTGATTGAAGAAAATGCAAACATTCAGAAAGCATTTCTATCACAGTCTGAAAAAATCGCACAACTTGACTTTGGAACACCGATTGACCGCAATGAAGAAAATGCGAATCTTTTTATTGTTGAAGACGGACAACGCTATAGATTAGATCGCGTGAATGAAACAACTTTTAAGGCCAACCATAAAAAGTATTCAAAAAGCGACTTACTTCAGATCGCGCAAATATCACCAGAGCGATTAAGCAATAATGTGGTTACTCGCCCTGTGATGCAAGAGTACTTATTACCTGTTCTCGCATTTGTAGGCGGACCAGGAGAAATAGCCTATTGGTCGACGTTAAAAAAAGTGTTTGAAACCCTAGAAATGAAAATGCCTCCAATCGTACCTAGACTTTCGCTAACGTTGTTAGAAAAAAAACATATGGAATGGTTATCAGAAAAAGGAATAAAAGTAGAAGAAGCTCTTTCAAATCAGTTACCGTTAATGAGGGATGAGTGGTACGCAAAACAAAAAAAGTGGAACATTGATGAGCTTGCTATTCAAGTTAAAGATCAAATAGTAGAAATACACACACCGTTGCGTCAAATTGCTGAACAATTAGATGAAACTTCGGAAAAGCTTGCAACTAAAAATATTCGTATTCTTATAGATCAAGTTGGTATTCTTCAGCAAAAATTAGAACGACAGCAAAAGGAAAAATATCGGTATGAATTGTTGAAGTATGATGCGATTGACAACATTGTCAGTCCAAATGATAAGCCTCAGGAGCGAATTTATAATATATTTCAATTTATTAACCTTTTAGGTATCGATATGGTTGATAAAATAAAAGTACAAGATTTTAAAATAAATAGTCATCATAAGGTTATTGAAGTATAGCACCTTCGTTCACTGAGTGGAAGATAGACCTGCCACTGAGTAAGTTTATTTGTTTCATATTATCTAAAATCAACTGGTATTCACAATTGAAATTTATCACATTCAAAGAAAAAAATTCTGCATTTTTGCAGGATTTTTTTTTTATGAGGAGAATTAGAAAATCTAGTGGTATAAAGTGGGGGGATGTGGTAACTTAGAGGTATAAAGTGGGGGATGGTGAAAAGGTTATGTTCATGGGAGAGTATCGGCATAATGTCGATGAAAAGGGAAGGCTTATTATTCCTGCTAAGTTCCGTGAAGAACTTGGAGACTCTTTTGTTGTCACTCGTGGACTTGATCGTTCATTATTCGTCTACCCACAAGACGAATGGAAAATTCTTGAAGGTAAATTAAAATCTCTCCCATTTACAAAAAAAGATGCCAGAGCCTTTACTCGATTTTTCTTTTCCGGTGCAACTGAATGTGAGCTTGACAAACAGGGTAGAGTAAATATTGCTTCACCCCTAAGGGAATATGCAAATATAGAAAAAGAATGTGTCATTATTGGGGTTTCTAACCGAGTAGAAATTTGGAGTAAAGCAATCTGGGAAGACTACTTTATGGAGTCGGAAGAGTCGTTTAGTGAGATTGCTGAAAACATCGTGGATTTCGATCTTTAGTGAGTGCATCTAAGAAAAGCATAAAGAGGTGGAAGGTATGTTTAATCATATTACAGTGTTAAGAGAAGAGTCAGTTGAAGGTTTGAATATAAAAGAAGATGGAATTTATGTAGACTGTACCCTCGGGGGGGCAGGTCATAGTGAATTAATAGTATCTCGCCTAAACTCTGAGGGACATCTTTTTGCTTTCGATCAAGATGATGCAGCGATAGCCAATGCACAAAAAAAGTTAAATCAATATGAAGGAAAAATAACTTTAATCAAAAGTAACTTTCGTTTTCTGAAAGAAGAGCTTCATATTAGAGGGATCGATCAGGTTGATGGAATTCTTTTTGACCTTGGCGTCTCTTCTCCACAACTAGATGAAGCAGATCGCGGTTTTAGTTATCACCAAGATGCACCACTTGATATGAGAATGGATCAAACGGCACCCTTAAGTGCGTATGAAGTTGTGAATGAGTGGGAGTTTGGAAGATTAGTTTCAATTATATCGAGGTATGGAGAAGAGAAATTTGCTAAACAAATTGCCAGAAAGATTGAAGCTGCAAGAGAAAAGAAGGCGATTGAAACAACTGGGGAGCTAGTTGAAATTATCAAGTCAGCAATACCTGCTCCGGCTAGAAGGACAGGAGGGCATCCTGCTAAACGGACTTTCCAAGCTATACGAATTGCTGTAAATGATGAATTGGGAGCTTTTGAGCAAGCTTTAGCAGATTCGATTGAGATGACAGCACCTAAAGGTCGGATATGTGTGATAACATTCCATTCTTTAGAAGATAGAATATGTAAAGATATGTTTAAGAAAGAAAGCAAAGGCCCTGATTTACCTCCTGGAATGCCGATGATTCCTCAAGGGTATGAACCTAAACTTTCCTTAATTACGAAGAAACCCATAATTGCAAGTGTAGATGAACTTGAAATGAATAACCGAGCTCGTTCAGCGAAACTGCGGATAGCAGAAAAAAATTGAAGGAGGTTACACTATGAGTAATTTAGCTCGTCAGTATCAGCAGCAGCCAAAAGGAATCGAAGATCAGCAGCAAAAACAATCGAGGTCTCCTAAACAAAGGGCATTTCCTATTACTAAAGGAGAAAAGGGGCTAGCTCTATTAGCAGTTGTAGCTTTTTCAGTAGTTATCACAATGATCATTGCAAATTATGCATCGGCATATTCACTTAACAGGGATATCCATAACCTGCAAAGAGATATTCAACAACAGTCTCAAGTCAATGATGGCCTTCAATTACAAGTAGTAGAATTAAGTGCACCTGATAGAATTTTACAAATTGCAACGGAAGAGCTGGGGATGTCTTTAGATGACAATAAAGTAAAAGTAATACAAAACTAGTTCCGTTGTGAGCTAGTTTTCTTTTTAAGTAAAAGCTCTTTTTTTTAGGGATTGTTATTATTTACTTGTTGAAGTTAAATGGGCGCCTTGCGCTATTTAAGAATGGGATGTGATTATAGTGGAAATTCATAAGAGAGCTGTTACTAACAAGAGAGCGGTTTTCATTATGGCCATTTTTCTTCTTTGTTTTGTAATTCTTATTGGTAGAATTATCTTGCTTCAAACTACAAAGGAAGTAAACGGACATGATTTAAGCGAAATGGCAGAACAAAGATGGACGACCAAAAATGTAATTGAAGGTACTCGTGGCACAATTTTTGACCGTGAAGGAAGTAAGCTAGCGCAAGAAATCAGTTCGTATACGATGTTTGCTGTTTTAGATGAAAATCAGGAACAGTATGTAAAGGATCCAAGGGAAACGGCAGAAGTGTTGTCGCCACATATTAACATGTCAGTTGAAAATCTTGAGCGGCTTTTGTCGAGTGATCGGTTTCAAGTGGAATTAGGACCCGGTGCAAAGAACATGAGTCATGATAAAATGGAAACGATCAAAGCATATGATTTACCAGGTATTGAATTTAGAAAAGAGCCACGGCGTTATTACCCGAAACAAACGTATGCATCTCATGTGATTGGATACACAGAAAGGAATATGGAAAAGTCGAGAATGGGGCTTGAACTTAGTTTAGATGAATTGTTACGAGCAGAAGATGGATCGGTAGTTTATCAAAGGGATCGGAAAGGAATTCGATTGCCAGATCCTAAAGAAACTGTTGAGCCGCCGAAACATGGAAGTGACGTATATTTAACACTTGATTCAAATATTCAAACAGCGTTAGAACAAGTTATGACAAAGGTCGAAGAAGATTATGATCCAGAAAAAATGATTGCGATTGTTGCAGATCCGAAGACAGGTCAAATATTAGCGATGAGTAATCGTCCGAGCTTTAACCCTAATTACTACGAAGAAATTTCAAATTTTAGAAACTTTGCCGTTGCCGACCGCTTCGAACCAGGTTCTACGATGAAAATGTTTACCTTAGCAGCAGCCATCGAAGAAGGGGTTTATGATGGAAGTGAGGAATTTCAATCAGGAACATATCGAATAGGTAATCGAATAATTTCTGACCATAATCAAGGTAGAGGCTGGGGAATGATTACGTATGATGAGGGGATGCAGCGTTCATCGAATGTTGCTTTTTCAAAAATTGCAAATGAGAAATTGGGTACAGATAAAGTTTATGAATACCTTGAAAAGTTTGGTTTTACACGGCAAACAGGGATTGATTTACCAGGTGAGGTTTCAAGTTTAATTGCTCGGAAAAATGCATCTAATGCTATTTCTACAGCGTTTGGACAAGCAACAGCTGTTACTCCGATCCAACAAGTTCAAGCTGCTACAGCGATTGCTAATAATGGAACGATGATGAAGCCGTATGTTATCGACAGAATAGTTAATAAGGAGTCAGGAAAGGTTATTGAGAAAATTGAGCCAAAAGCTATTGGACAACCTATTTCTAAAGAAACTGCTGAACAAATGAAAGACATTTTGGAAACAGTTGTGACTTCTTCAGCTGGTACAGGAACCCCTTATTTTATTGAAGGGTTTGATATCATTGGGAAGACAGGTACCGCGCAAATTCCTAACCCAGATGGTCCTGGATACCTGCACGGACATGGAAAAAACATCTTTTCTTTTTTAGGAATGGCACCTAAAGATGATCCTAGTGTCATCGTGTATGTAGCAGTTGAACAACCGAAATTAAAACAAACCGAGTCAGGTTCTGCTCCGGTATCTGAAATTTTTAATACGGTCATGAAGCATAGTTTACAATATTTAAATATAACCCCAGATTTTCAGGAGGCTGTCCGAAATGAAGAGATTGGTTTTAAACTTGGAAACTATATAGGAAAATCAATCGAAGCGGTAAAAGGTGAATTAGTTCGTGAAGGTTTAGATGTTATTGTCATAGGAGATGGAGAAAAGGTCGAAGGACAACAACCGTTGTCAGAAAGGTATGTCATTGATAATGAAAAGGTACTCCTTGTCACCGATAGTGAACAATACAAAATGCCAAGTATTGAAGGATGGTCGTTTCGCGATGCAATGAAACTATCAAAAGGATTGGATCTTAATATGAATATATTCGGTACAGGCTATGTTACAAATCAAAGCATTACTGCAGGAAGTCCTATTAGGAAAGAAGAACATATAACAATTGAATTGCAGTTGCCTCATTCTGACTTCAACGAGCAACATGAAGAAATGGAAGAAGATCAAGGTCCAATTGAAGATCAATAAGCAAACCCCATTTGTGTTCTAATTACCTAGATTTACGCATATAAGTTAAACAAGCATGACAAGCCTTATTATATGTGAAATCTAGGTTGAAAATTGGGGGTACAGGAAGTGCGAGTGTCCAATGTAACCGTACGAAAACGTTTAGTGTTTGTATTAATATGTGGTTTACTCATATTTATAATTATTGCGATCCGCCTTGGTTATGTGCAGTTTGGTATGGGTGACTGGTTAACAGACCGTGCAGAAGATTCCTGGAGTCGTGACATTCCGTTTGAAGCAAAGCGAGGAGAAATTTTAGATCGAAATGATGAAATTCTAGCTACAAATGTTAGTGCACCTTCCATTTTAGTTGTTCCACGTCAAGTGAAAGAACCTGCTGAGACAGCCGAGAAATTAGCGAATGTATTAAATATGGATCGACAAAAGGCATATGAACTAATAACAAAAAGTGCATCTTCAGTTAGGCTTAATCCAGAAGGTAGAAAAATACCGAAAGAAAAAGCAAATGAAGTACGTTCGTTAGATTTACCTGGAGTATATGTTGCTGAAGATAGTAAAAGACATTACCCAAATGGGAAGTTTTTATCACATGTCTTAGGTTTTGCTGGAATTGATAATCAAGGGTTAACAGGACTCGAGTTATATTATGATGAACATTTAAGTGGGAAAAAAGGACATGTTTCATTCTTTTCGGATGCAAAAGGTAAAAGACTACCAGACTTGGCCGATGAGTACACGCCACCAATAGACGGTCTTAATTTAAAACTTACGATTGATAGCAGAGTTCAAACTATTATTGAACGGGAATTAGATATTGCTGAAGCCACGTATAATCCTGATGGAGCAATTGCCATAGCGATGAACCCAAATACAGGGGAAATTCTTGGGATGTCAAGCCGTCCTCATTATAATCCTGAAAACTTCAGAGAAGTCCCGCCAGAAATTTATAATCAAAACAAACCAGTTTGGATGCAATATGAGCCAGGGTCGACATTCAAGATCATCACAATTGCGGCTGCATTAGAGGAGGGGGAAGTTGATCTGCACAAAGAAACGTTCAACGACCCAGGATTTATCGAAGTGTCAGGCCACAGGCTGCGATGTTGGAAAAAGGGGGGGCACGGTCACCAAACTTTTCTAGAGGTCGTTCAAAACTCGTGTAACCCAGGTTTTGTCGTACTCGGCGAACGTCTAGGAAAGGATCGTTTATTTAATTATATTGAAAAATTTGGATTTGGCGAAAAAACAGGTATTGACCTCCAAGGAGAAGCAAAAGGGATATTGTTTAGTCGAGATAGAGTAGGTCCCCTAGAGTTAGCTACAACAGCATTTGGTCAAGGGGTTTCTGTTACACCGATTCAACAGGTAGCAGCTGTTTCGGCAGCGATAAATGGTGGATATTTATATCAACCATTTATCGCAAAGGAATGGATCGATCCAGCCTCAGGTCAAGTTGTCAGCTCTCAGGCACCAATTTTAAAAAGAAGAGTCATATCAGAAGAAACATCTAAAGAAATTCGTCATGCACTCGAAACTGTAGTTGCTCTTGGGACAGGGAAAGGTGCATATGTAGACGGGTATCGAGTCGGAGGGAAAACGGGAACAGCGCAGAAAGCGAAAGATGGCCGATATTTAGAAAATAACCATATCGTCTCATTTATTGGTATGGCTCCAGCTGATAGTCCGGAAATTGTTGTATATGTGGCTATAGATAATCCTAAAGGAACGGTTCAATTCGGTGGTGTTGTAGCAGCTCCGATAGTTGGGAAAATTATTGGTGATAGCTTGGCCGCGATGGGGGTTGAAAAGCGTTCAGAGCAAATTGAAAAAGAAAAAGCTTGGAATGATGAACCTATTGTGGAGATTCCAGATCTTATTGGACTTTCTATTCGAGAAATCAACCAAGCGTATTATGATTTAAAAATCGACGCTTCAGGAAGTGGGTCCAAAGTGTTAGCCCAAGCACCGGAACCTGGTGTAAAAGTAAAAGCTGGTTCAACAATTCGACTTTATATGGGTGACAAATCAGACACAACAGACTAAAATAGTTCTGTGACACTTTATTCCCTCCGGCATTACTTTTCGGAGGGATTCATTGTGTTAAGGGGAGGCTACTAAAGGAAAGGGGACTTCTTCAAGTAAGTGAAACATACACTTATAACAGAAAAACCTTTCAATTATGATTAAAAAGCTCCTCTTTTTCCTACGATAGATATTAAAAGTGCGTGATAGAAAGGGTATTTACTATGAATTTAGATCAACTCGTAAAACAATTACAATATGTTAAGCATTCAGACGAACAAACAAATCCTACGATAACGTCCATTGAAATGGATTCAAGAGAAGTGCAAGTTGGCAGTTTGTTTGTTTGTATTAAAGGGTTTACCGTTGATGGGCACGACTATGTAGATCAAGCCATTGCTAATGGCGCAAGTGCAATTTTAGCTGAACATGAAATGCAAGCATCAGTCCCTGTCATTGTAGTAAATGACACAAAGCGAGCGATGGCTATTCTTTCCAATCATTTTTATGATTATCCAACAACGAAATTATCACTTATTGGAATTACCGGAACAAATGGTAAGACGACAGTGACGCATCTTATTGAAAAAGTACTAAATGATATGGGGGAACTCACTGGTTTAATTGGTACGATGTATACAAAAATAGGTCAACAAACGTTTGAAACGAAAAATACAACTCCTGAATCACTAACTCTGCAAAAAACATTTAAACAAATGGTAGATCAAAAAGTAAGTACGGCAATTATGGAAGTATCTTCTCATGCCTTACACCTTGGAAGAGTTAGAGGGTGTGACTTTAATATTGCAGTGTTTACAAATTTAACGCCTGATCATCTTGACTATCATGAAACAATGGAAGCTTATAAGTTTGCAAAAGGTCTCCTCTTTTCACAACTAGGAAATACATATAATCAACCAAGTAAAAAAATAGCGATATTAAATGACGATGACCAGGCTACAGAAGAATACAAAAAGATGACAGCAGCTCAAGTCGTGACATACGGGATCAATGAAAAAAGTGATATTCGTGCAAAGAATATACAGATGAAAGCCGGTGGAACTTCATTTACATTAACTACACCAGTGGGGTCAACAGATGTAAGCCTACGTTTAATTGGAAAGTTTAGTGTTTACAATGCTTTGGCAGCCACTGCTGCTTGTTTAGTTCAAGGAATCCCTTTAGTAAACATTAAAAAAAGTTTAGAAAGTATCCAAGGAGTCTCTGGTAGATTTGAGACGGTAGAAGCAGGGCAAGATTTTACGGTTATCGTTGATTACGCTCACACTCCCGATAGTTTAGAAAATGTCCTCATGACAATTAAAGAGTTAGCAAAAGGAAAAATTTATTGTGTAGTTGGTTGCGGTGGTGACCGTGATCGAACGAAACGGCCGATCATGGCGCAAATCGCGGTTAAATATGCTGATCAAACTATATTCACTTCGGACAATCCAAGAAGCGAACAACCTGAAGCTATCTTGATAGACATGGAATCCGGAGTAAAAGGTGAAAACTATACTTCCATTGTTGATCGAAGGGAAGCCATTGAGTATGCGATCAATCAAGCGAAAGAGAATGATGTTGTTCTCATTGCAGGAAAAGGACATGAGACGTATCAAATTGTCGGTAAAAATGTTTTTACGTTTGATGATAGAGCTGTAGCAAGAACGATCATCGAGGAGAGAATTTAATGAGGATACTAGGAAAATTAGTTGAAGAAATTTCAGAGCGGGTTAAGCATGAGAACACTAATTTAATATTTTCGGGTGTATTTACTGATAGTCGTAAGCCGATGGAGAAAGGCTTGTTTATTCCCATCGTTGGTGATCGATTTGACGGACATGACTTTATTCATACTGCGATTGAAAAAGGGGCTACCGCTTCATTATGGCAAAAGGATAGGACTGTACCTGACGATTTACCAGAAGAGTTTCAGCTCTACTTTGTAACAGAAACTATACAAGCGCTACAGCAATTAGCAAAAAAATACCTTAAATCTGTCGACCCTATCGTAGTAGGAGTAACTGGGAGTAATGGCAAAACAACAACAAAGGATTTACTAGATGCTGTTTTATCAACGATGTTTAAAACGCACAAGACGCAAGGGAATTTTAATAATCATATCGGTTTACCTTTAACTATTTTAGAGATGGAAAAGGATTGTGAACTGCTTATTTTAGAAATGGGAATGAGTGGGTTTGGTGAAATTGAATTATTAAGTAAAATTGCAGAGCCTAATATTGCGGTAGTAACGAATATTGGCGAATCTCATATTGAACAATTAGGAAGTCGAGAAGGGATCGCTCAAGCAAAGATGGAGATTATAAAGGGCCTACAAAAAGGTGGAAATGTAATTGTTGACGGGGATGAGCCTTTACTTCAACCCTTCTTTAGTGATAATGTAAACACTTGTGGTTTTGCTAAGACATGTAAAAACCAAATTATGAATATATCAACAAGCGAGTATGGATTTACATTTTCTTTTAAAGGTGAGGAGGCGATTTTTGAAGTACCACTACTCGGGCGCCATAATATTAAAAATGCTGCATATGCGATTATTGTCGGAAAAGAACTAGGTGTAACAGAAAACAGTATACAGAGCGGATTAAAACAAGTAAACTTAACAGGAATGAGACTCGAACGGCTCAGAGGTTTAAACGGTTCTACCATTATTAATGATGCTTATAATGCAAGTCCAACTTCTATGAAGGCCGCTATTGAAGCGGTTAAAGAGTTACCAGGTTTTTCAAAACGAATTTTAATATTAGGCGATATGTATGAGCTTGGCTCAGGTGAAAAAGAGCTCCATCGCTCCGTTGCTACTGTGATAGAAAATCCAATTACTCATTTATTTACTGTTGGAGAAAAAGGACAGTGGATTCTTGAAGCATTTAATGAGAAAAAAGGCCATACGCTTATAGTACAACGCTTTTTAAATAAACAGGATGTTATTGATAGTGCTTTAAAACTATTAGATGAAAAGACAGTTGTACTAGTTAAAGCATCGAGGGGACTTCAATTAGAAACGATTACTAAACATTTAATGTAAGAGAAAGGAGGCAATGAAAATGTTTGAACAAATCATATTACTATTTACATTAATCGCATCTTTCCTCATTGCCGTAATATTATCCCCAATAACGATTCCATTTCTGAGAAAGTTAAAATTTGGACAAAGTATTCGAGATGAAGGACCAAAATCACATCAGAAGAAAAGTGGTACCCCAACGATGGGGGGAATTATGATATTATTATCAATTCTTCTGACAACGATTATTATGATTTCGAAATTTTTAGCTTTCACAACTGAAATTTGGTTGCTTCTTTTTGTTACGTTAGGGTATGGGGTAATAGGCTTTCTTGATGACTTTATCAAAGTCGTTATGAAGCGAAATTTAGGCTTAACGTCTAAGCAAAAATTAGTAGGTCAACTTTTTATTGCTATTATATTTTATTTAGGTTTACATCTACTTGATTTCTCAACAGAAATTGCTATTCCAGCAACTAACTTTTCATTTGATTTCGGATGGCTTTATTTTCCGCTTATTATTGTTATGTTAGTTGGCGCATCGAATGCAGTCAATTTAACGGATGGATTAGACGGCTTACTGGCAGGGACAGGAGCGATTGCATTTGGAGCATTTACCGTCTTAGCTTGGAATGCAGAAATGTTTGATGTTGCAGTATTTTGTGGTGCAGTTGTTGGTGCGGTATTAGGGTTTTTAGTCTTTAATGCTCATCCTGCAAAAGTGTTTATGGGCGACACAGGATCTCTTGCTTTAGGTGGCGCGATTGCAGCTGTTGCTATCTTAGTAAAGCTTGAAATTTTATTAGTTATTATCGGTGGAGTCTTTGTGATCGAAACCCTTTCTGTTATTATTCAAGTTATCTCATTTAAAACGAGAGGGAAACGTGTTTTTAAAATGAGCCCTCTTCACCATCATTATGAGTTATCGGGCTGGTCCGAATGGCGTGTAGTCGTTACATTCTGGTTAGTAGGGATGCTCTTTGCTATATTAGGAATTTATTTAGAGGTGTGGATCTAGATGAAAAATAAACAACAATTTAAAAATAAACATGTACTCGTACTTGGCTTAGCAAAGAGTGGTGAGGCTGCAAGTCGCCTCTTATACCGGTTAGGAGCAAATGTTACGGTAAATGACGCAAAGCCGATTGAAGAGAATCCCCAAGCGAGAGATTTACAGAGTATAGGCATCAAAGTCGTTTGTGGTTCACATCCATTAACATTACTGGATGAGCCTGTAGACTTTATTGTTAAAAATCCAGGGATTCCATATACGAATCCGATTGTTGAAGAAGCGCTTAAACGTAACATATCGATCGTTACTGAAGTGGAATTAGCTTCCAAAATATCAGAGGCAGAAATGATTGCCATTACGGGTTCTAATGGGAAAACAACGACGACGACACTTATCGTCGAAATGCTAAAAAATAGTGGGAAAGAGCCACTCATTGCTGGAAATATAGGAACCGTTGCTTGTGAAGTGGCAGAGAAAGCTACAACTCAAAACATTATAGTAACAGAACTATCAAGCTTTCAACTTCAAGGAACGGAAGAATTTCATCCAAAGGTAGCTGTATTATTAAATCTTTTTGATGCGCATTTAGATTACCATGGTACAAAAGAAGCTTATGGTCATGCTAAAGCTAGGATATTTGCTAACTTAGATACAGATGACTTTTATGTTATCAATGTGGACGATGAATATGTTGTGAAGCTTGCTGAGGGTGTTAAAGGGGTTAAAGTCCCATTTTCTGTTACAAAAGAAGTATTGAGTGGAGCTTATGTAAAGGATAATATTGTATATTTTAAAGAAGAAAAAATAATTGACAGAGTAGATATTACCCTTCCAGGTAAGCATAATTTGGAAAATATATTAGCGGCAATTGCTGCAGCAAAATCGATGGGTGCTCGTACGGAACAAATTGTAGAAGTTTTAAAGACGTTTACAGGTGTAGAACATAGAGTTCAATATGTAAAGACACTTAATGATCGAAAGTTTTATAACGACTCTAAAGCAACTAATATACTAGCAGCTCAAGCTGCTGTTGCAGCTTTTTCTGAACCGGTGATTTTATTAGCTGGGGGATTAGATCGAGGAAACTCATTTGATGCTTTCATTCCGTCATTAAAAAAAGTAAAAGCAGTTATAACGTTTGGAGAAACGAAAGAAAAGATTAACCTTGCTGCTAAAGAAGCTGGAGTTAAGATTATCGATTCGGTTTTAAATGTGGAAGAAGCTGTGCCCGTAGCGTATGACCTTTCAGAACCAGGTGATGTTATCTTACTTTCACCTGCTTGTGCAAGTTGGGATCAGTATAAAACATTTGAACAAAGAGGCGAGAAGTTTATTCAGGCTGTTGAGCAGTTAATGCAAAGATAAAAGGACATGTTCTATCAATCTGGTGCATATGTTTAGGTAATAGAGGTTGTACAACAAAAATTAGTTGTACGAACACTTTTTGGTGAGTGAGGTGTTATAATTGCCTAAAACAAAAACGGCACCAGATTTTCTTTTGATGATTGCAACAATTGCACTATTAACGATCGGTGTTATTATGGTATATAGTTCTAGTGCGGTATGGGCGCAATATAAGTTTGATGATTCGTTTTTCTTTGCAAAACGGCAAATTTTCTTTGCTGGTGCAGGAGTCGCGGCGATGCTTTTCATTATGAACGTCGATTATTGGACGTGGAGAAAGTGGTCTAAAGTATTGATCATCATTTGTTTTATTCTTCTTATTGTAGTATTAATTCCCGGTGTTGGACTCGTTCGAGGTGGAGCGAGAAGTTGGTTAGGAGTAGGTGCATTTTCCTTTCAACCATCTGAATTTATGAAAATGGCAATGATCGCATTTCTTGCAAAATATTTATCTGAAAATCAAAAAAAAATAACATCATTAAAGCGCGGTCTCATTCCATCTTTTTCACTTGTACTTTTAGCGTTTGGACTGATCATGCTTCAACCAGACTTAGGTACAGGAGCAGTAATGGTTGGGACGTGTGTCGTTATGATTTTTGTATCGGGTGCTCGTATTGCACATTTTGTAGGTTTAGCTCTTATCGGTGTTGCAGGTTTTGTAGGTCTAATCATATCAGCACCTTATCGTATTAAACGAATTACTTCGTTTCTCGACCCGTGGTCAGATCCTTTAGGTAGTGGCTTCCAAATCATTCAATCTCTCTATGCAATCGGGCCAGGGGGATTACTTGGCTTAGGCCTTGGAGAAAGTCGTCAAAAATACTTTTATTTACCTGAGCCGCAGACGGATTTTATATTTGCTATATTATCTGAAGAGTTAGGGTTTATTGGTGGTTTAGTTGTTATTTTCTTGTTTGGCATTTTATTATGGCGTGGTATTAGAGTGGCTTTAGGTGCTCCAGATTTATTTGGTAGTTTTTTAGCGGTAGGTATAATATCGATGGTTGCCATTCAAGTTATGATCAACATCGGAGTTGTAACTGGACTTATGCCAGTTACAGGGATCACATTGCCGTTTTTAAGTTATGGAGGTTCTTCTTTAACTCTCATGCTGGTTGCAATTGGTGTGTTACTTAATATAAGTCGGTTTTCGAGGTTGTAAATTAAAGTCCCTCTCGGTAAGGCGAGTCCTAACTAGAGGGATATTTATATGTAATCTTTTTTATCCCGTTTAACTGGCGCTAAGACTCCCACTTCAAGGCTTCGGGAACTAGAAAGACTAAGTGGGAGATAAGCGCCAGTTACAACCCGATTGGTTCAACTAACATCTAGTGGGGGATGAGGCTCCCCACTAGATGAAGTTTCACTTTATGAAATTTTACACAATCCTTTAAAAGCATTATGTATAATCCAAGGTGTCATTCTGATAAAATGGTAATGGTAGATAGTTTACTATGAAGATCAAGAAATACATTTATTGATCTTGGTTATAAGCTTATTTATTTTAGGCTGTTTTCGTAAACTTTGTTGCTTTTGGACCGTTTTTTGAAAATAAAATAGCCTTTTCAAGACAAATTCATTTGTCTGAACGGCTATTTTATTTTCAAAACCTTCACGCTATGCGTGAAGAG
>NZ_JAFLJM010000026.1 GCF_017745675.1 Alkalihalobacillus sp. BA299 | reverse complement strand
AATATATCTACTGGTATAACCATGAACGATCAAAAGAAAAATTGGCTGGGATGAGTCCAGTTGAATATCGAACTCACTCCAGCCAATCAGCTGCATAATAAAACTCTAACTTTTAGGGGTAAGCACCGTGAGTGCCACTCTTTATTTTTTAAATTTTAATAGTTTTTGGATTTAAATAAGGATACCATCTGATAAAATTAAAGTTACCACACCAAAACCCATCGGAGGTATCCTTATGTTTAAACATTATACCATGACTCAACTCATTTTGCCGCTAGATTTAGAAGTAAAACTTCAAGAAAATGATATCGCCTACGCCGTCCATGATCTTGTGGAACAGATTCCTGATGAAGCATTCGCTAGCTTCCTACGTGAAACGGGTAACCCTGCTTACCATCCACGGATGATGATGAAAGTCATTTTATGTGCTTACACGCAATCTGTTTTCTCTGGAAGAAAGATCGACGCATTACTCAAAGATAGTATTCGCATGATGTGGTTAGCTCAAGGATATGAACCGAGTTATCGAACCATCAATCGTTTTCGTGTCCATCCAGAAGTTCAGGAATTACTACGCCAATGCTTCGTCCAATTTCGTTGTCAGCTCGTACAAGAAAAGTTGATAGAGGAAGAAGCCATTTTTATTGACGGAACAAAAATCGAAGCGAATGCCAATAAGTTTACGTTTGTTTGGCGTAAAGCGGTTGAAAAGTACAGCGCCAATTTGGTAGAGAAGTCCAACCAAATGTATGATGAGTTGTTGGAAAATGAAATTATTCCAGAAATCAAACGAGAAAACCTGGATGAACTATCTACGGAAGAACTCGTAAAAGTAGTGGAAAAGCTTGATGCCAAGGTTGAGGAATATGATAACCAAATCGAAGCAAGTAAAGATGTAAGTGAACGAAAACAACTTCGTTCGGAACGCAAAGCTCCGAAGCAGTATCGGAAGCAGTTCAAAGATTTTGTAGCTCGCAAACAAAAATACCAAAACGACATGGCCATATTCGGAGAGAGAAACAGTTATTCAAAAACAGATCATGATGCCACTTTTATGCGAATGAAAGATGATTACATGAAGAACGGCCAACTAAAAGCTGGTTATAATGTGCAAATTGCGACGGAAGGACAATACACGCTAGCTTTTGATGTATTCTCTAACCCGACAGATACACGTACACTCATCCCTTTTCTGGACAAAATCGAGGAAGGTTTCTTTAAGCTGCCCCCATATATTGTCGCTGATGCAGGCTATGGTAGTGAACAAAACTACATAGATGTAATCGAACATCGAGAGCGTACCCCATTAATTACTTATAACATGTATCGTAAAGAGAAGAAGAAAAAATATAAGAATAACGCTTTCCACTCCACCAATTGGGACTATAACGAGGAAACGGATTTTTACACATGTCCAAATGGGAAAAACTTAGTGTTCCGATACCTATCAAATCGAAAAGACAAAGATGGATTTACACGAACGTTTAAGGTCTATGAGTGTGAAGACTGTTCAGGCTGTCCATTCCGTTCCCAATGCACCAAGGCTAAAGAAGGCCACCATCGGAAAATACAGTACAACGAAAAATGGGAACAACAAAAAGAATACGTTAGACAACAGCTTTCAGAAGAGAAAACCGGTGAAATCTACGGTAAGCGTAAAACCGATGTGGAACCAGTTTTTGGATTTCTGAAGGCTAATTTGCATTTCACTCGTCTGTCAGTGAGAGGCAAAGAGAAGGTGAAAAATGAATTAGGGTTTGCGTTCTTGGCGGTGAACTTGAGAAAGTACATCGCCACAAGCGGTTAATCGGAGAATAGAATATGAAAAAACTAACTAAAAAGGTTCCGAACATCGTTTTCTTTGATGTTCGGAACCTTTTTACAATTATTTTAGCTAGTTATGTCCCAGCCTCTACTAAGACATCTAGTATAAGCTTAAAAATTCTCCTGTGAGCTCACTTCGTTCTAAGCGGAGCGGTGCCTTTACACAGGGTGGTCTCCTTTGGTAGCCTCTAGCGACGGGAGGAGCGGGTGGTTGGAAGGTGCTTTTCCTTCCTTACATTCGGGTTTCCAAAGGGGATAGGGCCCCAGTGTCAAGGCTAGAACAATGAGTTTTTTTATTTTTATATTCTTTAGGTTGTCGGACATCATGCAATGTCAGTAGATCTTTCAAGACGAAATTAGAGGTAAATTATACCTAGTAATATGTAAAGACGATGTTCTTAATATGAGATTTAATTATATTAATGAATTTTTATATTACAAAACATTTACAATCAAACTAACATTCAGAAAAGTATTGAATTTGCTTCTCATAGCCATTAGTATTAGTTCTTGGGATAAGTTTTCAGGGGAGGATATTATGTTAGTTAAGTTAAGCTATGATGATTTGTTGGAGGCATATAACAAAGCCATTGCATGTAATTTACCAAAAGACTTTATTCAATTGTTAGAACACGAGTTAGAAAGAAGAGAAGCAACTGAAACAAGTGAAACTAAATAGTTATTTAGTACAGTATATCTTTTCTTGTAACCATTTTATATATTCTATTTCTTTTTCTAATAAACTTCTATTTAATTTAGTTTCAAAATATATCACTAATTGATCGAATTCCTGTTTGGCCGACAAATTCCTCACTCCTTATCAAAAATATATGGAAAATGCCTGCTAATTTCAACCGTCTTTTGTCCCCTCTTTTTTTGAGTGGGCTTTTTATTTTTTAAATTTAGGTTTTCATTTTACGATAAAATTTTCTTTTTGATCATAGAAACGTAATATATGTTTTACATATTTTCTTGATCTTAACACGACGTCGTTCTTTACCCCACCACTAATTTTCGATATAATTCTACAATGATTGCAAAAGGCAAACTTGTTGAAAAATAAGGACGCAAAGCTATAGGGACTAATGGGAAACCGATGTCAGCCAGCTGCCAATGAAAAGTACTCCTTTAGAATACCATCACGAAGTTTTCATTTGGCACCAATTTTTTTGAAGGAGTGTAGAGGAAATTAAAATGGAATTAAATGAACCAGAACTTAAAGATGCATTAGAAAAAATGGGCAATATGCTTGTTACTCTGCCCGATAAGAGAGATTCTGTATTACCTTTTAAACATTTTATTACTTCATTTTTAGGAATAACAACCACAAACGTATCTTTACCCGTCACTGAAGTCATGGCATTCATCAAAAATAAAAAACCTACTGTATTCTCAATCTTAAAAAATGAATATCAGCGTAATTTAATTGTTTATGCAGTCACTCAAGTCGATTTTGAATATAAAATAGCCTCGAAAAGACTTTATGAGTTAAAACTAAAATTAGGAATTTTACAAAGACAATAGTTTCTGTTCGAATGATACTTAGGAATAAATTAATACAAACTTGAGATTATTATGTGGGTTAATCATTCTTTTTTATGCAACCGATGAATAAAGGACTTCTTTTTTCGTAAAGACAGAGTTCCTCATGACAAGTCCCATTAAGTGGGACTTGTTTATTTAAAGAAGTATTAGTATTTTTCCTCCGCGCAATGTACTATGATAGCTCAATCACTATTCCTAACCCTCACCTATTAAGCAACTCTTTCCTACACTAAAATCACAATTAGCTTTTGTTGGTAATCATCCTATCTCATTAATCCACTTTTGGTAAATAAGATAAAAAATAACTATACATTATGCCATTACTTTACCATCCAACCTACTCTTTTCATTTTATTCTTTAATTAGGTAGAGCGATTAATGAGGTGATGAAATGAAAGGATACTTTCGAAAACGTGGGGATAAGTGGTCATTTACAATCGATCTTGGAAGAGATGCTAATAACAAGAGGAAACAGAAAACCCAGTCTGGCTTTAAAACCAAAAAAGAAGCACAACATGCTTGCAATAAGCTAATTAACGAATTAATGAAAGGGGAATACGTTGAGCCAAGTCAAAAAACAGTGGAAGAAATATTACTCGAGTTTATGACTACGCATGGTAAACACGCATTCCGTCAAAAAACGTACGAAACCCATATGTATATCATTCAAAAACACATCATACCAAGCCTCGGACATGTCAAAGTCCCCAAGTTAACACCTGCGATGGTGCAAGGATTTTATTTACAAAAGCTCCAGGATGAAAACTATTCGGCTGAATATGTACGAACCATGCATGCCGTATTACGGAAGGCTTTTAACAAAGCAGTTAAATGGCAATACATCAATAAAAGTATTATTGAACTAGTCGATCCCCCACGTCTCGAAGCGAAAGAAATAAGAACGTGGACGCTAGAAGATGCAACAACCTTTCTCGAGTATGTGAAAGGCAAACGGTTTTATATCGTCTTTCTCCTTGCAATCTATACTGGGATGAGGCAAGGCGAGATCCTCGGCTTACGCTGGAAGGATTGTCATTTAAAAGATGGAAATATCAGTGTAACGCAAACGCTTTCCAGGACCGCTAAAGGATTAATTTTTCAAGAACCTAAAACTCGCGGATCAAAGCGACTTATCTCAATCCCTAAGCACGTCACCGAAGAATTAAAGCAGCATAAAAAAGAACAAAACGAACAAAAGATCTTACTCGGCCCCGCCTATGAAGATTACAATCTAGTTGCATGTATCGAAACTGGAAAACCTATTGATGCTAGAAACCTCATCCGATATTACAAAAGAATGATTAAAGAAAGCGGCGTACCCGACATTCGTTTTCATGACTTGAGACATACCCACGCCACGATCATGCTGCAGCTGGGGGAACATCCGAAAGTCGTATCCGAGCGGCTCGGCCATAGTAAAACAAATGTCACCCTAGACATCTATAGTCATGTTGTACCAGATATGCAGAAAAGTGCGGCAGATAAGTTTGAGCAGGCGATGAGGAGTGTGAATAACAACAATATAGTATGATGATTTTACTAATTAAATAAAAGCAAAACGATGATATAATAGAAGCAATTAATCGGAGGGATCAAAATGGAGAATACATTAAAACTTATTCTTAGTGAGTTAAAAGAAATGCGGTCGGATATTGATGTACTGAAAGATGGACAACAAGGCCTTGCTCAAAACCAACGAGAAATGCAATCTGATATAAGTGTACTGAAAGACGGACAGCAAAGCCTTGCTCAAAATCAACGAGAAATGCAGTCCGATATTAGTGTACTGAAAGATACCCAACATAGCCTTGCTCAAAACCAACGAGATATTCAATCTGATATTAATGGACTAAAAGCCGGTCAAGCAAAACTCGAACTTAGCCAACAAGAAATTCGTTCGAATATCGTTGAGATGAAAGAAGGCGTTGAGAAGTTAAACCAAAACTTAATTGATAACCTAGGTGCTTATACAGAGAAAATTGCTCATCATGTGGATGATAAGACGGCAGCTTTGAATAAACGAGTTTTTGATATTGAGACGGTGGTGCAGCGGATTAGTAGGCAGTGATTTTTTCATTTCCTTAAGCTTTATTTATATTTTTCATACTTATAGGTAACGCGTTCAGTTTCGGGAGGAGACGTATTCACAAGCTAGATAACAGTGTATTTTCACATTTAAATCCTCTACAAATTTATAATTAGCATACAAGAACGCACAGGTTAATACCTGTGCGTCTTGCTTTTATTTTCCACTAAAGCACACGTTTGTAATATAAGTACTTTAAGTACATTTTTTTCACAAAGTTGTTGATTCAATGCGCAGTATCGTTGTACTGTACAACAATGTAACTCTGTTTTAATAGTTGATAATCTCAAAATAAAATTCAATTAAATATAGTTGCAAAGTGTAAAAAAAGAAAAAGACCTTTATTAGCAATAATACATCAATGTGAACTGTGTTAAAATAAGGAAAAGCTAAAGAATTATGGGAGGAATCAATGAGTAAAGAATTAACTTTAAATGATTTGATTAAGCAAAAAATTGATCCTAAAATACAAGCGGTGGACATATCAACCCAGATTAAAGATATTCAACAGAAACTTGAAAAACAAAAAATTACCATTGATCCTGAGATAACCAGGAGCTTCCAAAGGTTAAGCGAAAGTTATAAAAAATCCACTGAATCTATTGCTACTGCCTTAAAAAAAGCAGTTAGTATGAATAGTATTTTTCTTAGTAATTCATCACTCCATTTACCGCTTGCCGTAAATAAAACATTAAAGAACATAGACTTTAATCGTATTAGAGAGGGGCTAAGGATAAGGCTTGAGGCATATGAGAATTCAATGGGAAAATTCGATAAAGATCTATGGGCAATAGATCGAGATATGTTCGATTTATTGGATGAATTTGAAAGTGAAGATACTCCTTCGGATGAAACAATCGAGCAATATGTAGAAGAGCGAATTGATTCTTATATGGATTATTTTAAAACTGATGAAATATACAATAAATATGCTTTAATTCTTGAACAGTCGTATTCAGCATTTAAAACGAAACAATATGCTCTTGCTACTTTTCCTCTTTTTTCTGTAATTGAAGGTCTGATTGGTACTACTTTTGAAGAATACGAGATTGATATAACATTGAAACCAAAGCTAAAACATCATAAAAATAAGCTATATTTTAAATTAGTTGACTATGTAGAAAATACAGAAGACGAGCTTGCTATAAACTTACTTTTCTTTAGAAGAGTATTTAAAGTTTTTGAAGAGATTTTTAAACCTTCCTGGGAAGAACATCCAGAGAATATTAATCGTAATTGGATAATGCATGGGGCTTTTAATTATGAGAGTATTACAAGGAAAGACGTTCTCAAGCTGTATCAGTTAATAAAGGCAGCAGAAGTAGTGAGGAATATATCTTTCGAAAAAGATGATAAAGAAGCGTCATAAAGACGTAAGACTTAGACCTTCAATAAATATTTAATGCAAAACTCAATATATATTGAAGGTCTTGGATTATTGAACTAACGCTTCCGTTAGCATTCCTGTAGTGCGTTAATTTCAACTTTGAAAAAAATAGAGCCCCTCAGTAAGATATGAGTAAAGACACCACTCTAAACTCAAAAATCTAAGGAGGAAGCTCTACTATGAAGTATAAAATGCAAAACAAACAAAATCAATTGATTGAAAGAATTACACATGAACACCTTGTTGTAGGAGTAGATATAGCCCAACAATTTCATGTAGCTCGTGCTGTTAATTTTCGTGGGATTATCGTTGGTGAGCCTCTTACATTTGAAAATAAAGAAGATGGCTTCGCTAGATTATTAGAATGGATAAATCATTTAATTACTAAGGCGAACTTTAAAACAGCTATTGTTGGAATGGAACCTACGGGACATTACTGGCTAAACCTCTCCAAATGGCTCTACAATCATAACGTTGATGTTGTAACTGTCAATCCTCACCTTGTAAAAAAGAATAAAGAAAACCGAGATAATACACAATCTAAGAGTGATATTAAAGACGCTCTAGTTATTGCTGATATGGTCAAGAATGGGTAATATGCGATTATTCGCCCGACTTCAGAAGCCTTTGAACAATTACGAGTACTTATGTCAAACCGTGACGTGATCGTTAAAAGATTAGTCAGTTCTATCAATCAGATTAACCGTTGGGTCGATTTTGTATTTCCAGAACTTCGACAAGTATTTAAAGATGTCAAAGGCAAAGGAGCTATCGCAACTCTCCGTTTATTTCCTACACCAAGCGATCTTCAATCTTTAGAACCTCAAGAAATTATTGATGGATAGAGAACTGTGATGCAACGACACGCAGGGTTACATAAAGCACGTTTACTTATTGAATTAGCTAAACACTCTGTTGGAAGTACACAAGCTACCGCTGCTTATAAACTTCATTTAGAACAATTACTTGAAGAATTTGATTTAGCTACAGCTCAACTTGCAAGGGTAGAAAAAGAAGTCACAAACGCACTCAAACAGATTACTTTTACAGACAAACTACTTGCCATAAAAGGTATTAGTAAAATTTCTCTGGCTGGAATCCTTGGAGAAGCAGGAGATTTAAGTGGTTTCGCACACGGTAATTCTCTCCTACGACACGCTGGTTTACATCTAGCAGAGGCGAGTTCAGGCAAATGGAAGGGTCAAATTGTGCTGTTCAAGCGTGGAAGGTCTAGGTTACGCCGTTTCCTTTACTTAGCGACCATATCACTTATTGCAAATAATCCTGAATTCAAAGCTTATCACGCCCACAATGTACATGTTAAAAAATCAAAAAAATGAAATCCATTATGAAATTGATTGGCAAGCTCGCAAGACTTTTAGTTAGGAATGGCTAAAAGAGATGAATCTTATTGTCCTAAAAAACTACAAACTTTTTCACCTATTGCAGCTTAATAGCTAGAATAATTATTTTGAATGTTGTCTTATTCGTTGGATCTCAAAAAAGCACGGAGTACTGGATCTCTTAAACAAAAGGGCACTGACCCGTTCCGTTAGCAAAACAGCCTCCACCCCTTGGATAGGCATGACGAAGGAATAAAAGGGCTTAGACCCGTTGAGACATGGGAGGGATAGCCTCCAGGGGCGGCGTGGAGAATACGTGCTTATATTGGTAATAAATGGAGTTAGATACTACCTCCTCTATTCCCGCACGACTTCATGTAGCTCTTACTCTCAAAACACAATCCATTATTAAGTCATAGTACAATCAAGTAGTTTGAAATCCTGTGAATAAGTGAGCATTTGAGAGATATATCTATCTAACTTAGGGAGTTTAATAAGATTAGCGACCCCTAATTCATTAATCGCGCTCTATTCCTGAAGTAGGCAGTACATCTTTCAATTAGAATGTACTGCTTTAACTAAATGATACTCCTCTATGAATTCCATTATTTTATTGCAACTCAGGGTTCACATTTCCCCTTAAAAATTCGTCTATTTTCAGTTTTGTATCCTCTAATTTTCTACCTCCTCTCGTTGGATTGTACGACCTTATGATGACGTTTTTGTAGGGTTTATCTAAGCAATGTTGTTTGAAGAAATCCCATGCAAAATTTCTTGTAGAATCACTTAGATTTTTTTTAGTCCCTGCCATATAATCAAACTTATTATTAAAGTGATACAAATTACCATCATGTTTAATGGATAACAGATAATACTGCCCACCTGGATTTGGTACTTTAAACTCCCATATTTCAAAGTAATGCGACTGTGGAGTGCTCATTAATGTATCCTTATATTGCTCAAACATAAAATCAAAACTCTCTATTCCTATGGGAACTTGAGGCAAATCGCCAACAACATTCTTTATTGCAGTTAAAGGATTACTATAAATACCTTCAGTCTCATCATCCGTAAAACTGCTAATTTCCTTAATTTTCTCGAAATTAATTTTCATCGGAGTAATATTACAGTATTCCATGGCCAACTTTAATTCCTTTGAAAATCCCTTTGCTAATATATAAACTTTATGTACATTAATATTTTTCATTTTTAATTTTGCGTAGTACTCCATCACCTGTGCAATATTTGGGTAATCAGCTTCATGTCGTTTAATCTCAACCAAGTGAAGTGTTCCGTCTTTTTTGCTTTTATAAATAACATCACATCTTAGATTCGTTGCAACCCATTCTTGTTTTGAATATATCACCCAATCAGGATTGAACTTTTCTGGATGATTAGCATACATACTTTCAAAAAATGATTCTCTTTCATCAATGGTTGACAAAGGGTATCATCTCCTATCCTTATGTAAGATTAAATATTCTATCAATCTTTGATTTTGCAAAGTAACTTTTACAACAACAGTATCCTGACTTCTGTTTGAAGTGATTCTTTATGACCTATCTGTTATTTAATAAATAAGGAAAACATCTTTTTAATTACTATGGTCGAAGTAAGCTATCTGTACCCAAGACCTAATTATATAATCGGTTCAAACCATCATCCGTATCTATTTTACTTTTCTTAAGTTCTTTGTCTTTACTCAACGATTTCACTACCAAATTTACCTTACCATTAACCTTACCCCCTATTAATTCTAATTATATTTTACAGTAAATGCTCATTCCTGTTGTGACTTCTTATTGCACATTATGGCCTGTTTGTTGAACACAATTTAAACATTGATCTTCAACTAAACTCCCTCTATAAATAAAGGACAATCTTACGATTTCTCTTGTTTTCTCATGATTTCATCAGTGATCAGCTTATAATAGAGATTGAATGGTTGGAATAAAGTCGTATTAGAGGTTAATTCTGGAGTCAAAGAGCAAAAAGAACCATAGTTTCCTAGCCACTTTAACCCAAAAAGTGGATATCTAGCTAATTTATGATCGCACTGGTGGATGTCCACTTTTCTCAAGGAGGTCAACCCTCCCATGTCTCACAGAGTCTATGCTCCAAAATTCCTTCGTCCAACCTTTCCATGAGGTAGATGTCAGTACATGCTGCTCGACAGGATCAATGTCCGTACGTTAGTTGTTTTACTTACTAATCCGTGCTTCAAATGTCTATATAAAATAAATCCAATTATTAAAATCAATAAGAATATTACAATCGAAATCTAAGCCGCTACTTGTTGTAATCTGTCCATATGAGGAATATCCTTTAACATTTTCTCTTCACTAAACCTGAATTGCTTTTTACCAATAGCGAACAATACACGTATTAATTTATTACATAAAGCGATAAGAGACTGCATTTTCTTAAGTGGATTTTCAGGCCGTTTTGTATAATAATACTCATGTAAGGCTTTAAAGGCTGAATTCTTGGCGACAAGTGGCATGGTAACTCTGAATAAGAGGGCTCTTAGGTTTTTCCTGCCTCTCTTTGTAATCTTTGTTTGTCCCTTGTGCTTTCCAGATGTATTTTCTTTTAAGCTAAGCCCTGCAAGTTTTATAATTTGCCTTGGATGAGAGTAATATTTCAGGTCTCCGACCTCTGCAAAAAAGCCCGCAACTGTATCTTTTCCTATACCAGTTATCGCTAACATTTGTTCAACTCCAGGGATTTGTTCTAGTAAGGTATCCCTTTTAGATTCAAGCTCTTCGAACTTCTGAATAATTAATTCGTACTTATCTATCAAAGTACTTAGTTCTAATTTAGCCATATCAGAACCTTCTCGGATTCCAATTGATTCACTAGATACTCGCTTTAAATCTTGTATTCTTTTAATACCAACTGCACGTGTTACAGCTTTTCTTAGATGGGTTAATATCTCTTGATCAGATAGTTTTATTAACTCATGTGGTAACAGGTTTAGTTTTTTATATTTGTAGGGCTGATAAACCTTCCCAGTCCTTAAATACGGTCAGGAACTCTGGGAAGTACCGATCAATCCAATTATGAATTTGACCTTGTACAGATTGGAGGTCAACAGATAAGAGATCGCGTAATTTTTTTGCCACACGAAGCTCTGCATAGACGGAATTAACTGATGAAGAAATCACAAAGTTGAAAGCTGAAAAGTATGATAAATTAAGAAAGCCGTTCGATGAGCTTACTGAAAGTGATTACAACAAGATGATTTTCGGCGCAGCTAGTCTTTTGGTAGATTCTTGTCTTCAGGACAAAAAAATAGAGGAATTAAAACAAGAAATTGAAGAATTGAAGTTATTGGCAAGAAAGAGTGTAACTAAGGAAGACCGGATGGTCTTGAAAGGTTTGGGAGTCTCTATTTCGGAGATTACCGATAAATTACCTGACAAGTTGACAGTGTTAAAGGGGTTGAAGTATTAGATGCCCGTCACGATTCTATTAAAATTAATTTTATATACAATAATTCAAATTATCGAGCTAACGTGCAATCTTCTAATCTCTACTCAGACAAGAAACTTGATGAATGGACCATTTACACTATGAAAAAAATCGGTGGTAGAAAAGCTAACCAAACAACTGTAAGAAAAATTATCCACGATGCTGTTCGTAAAACCTTCCTTGAGTTATATAGATTAGAAAGAGAAAGTGGTGACTCGTTTTATTACTTGTTTTGAAAAACTAACTAGTTGACGAAACATAACATAAATACCATGTTAAAAGATAGTATTAAAAAACCTTAGAGATTATCTTAACGGGTTTACGTCAGAGGTGCAAGCCATTCACAAGCAAAAACACATGCGATTTCACACCAGGAATCACATGTTTTTTTTGTTGTTACATCAATGTTTTATTACTTAATAGACATGAAATCAAATAGTAATTCAGACACCTATTCACATAGGTGAAAATATAGATACTCTAAAAGAGTAATTAAGCTAACGGATACGTTACTTTAAGAAGCCAAACTAAAAAAGTCGATTCCTTATACCCCTACATATATTTTTATAACTTCCCACAGCAAACTTTGTACTTTTTACCAGAATTGCATGGGCATTTTTCATTTCTACCTATTTTATATTTTTTCCGTGATGTTAAGCTATTATCTGTTTTCACATCAGAAAAATGATTCCAATTTAAAATATCATCAAAATAACTTGACGGTGGTCCGTATAAAATGGTTAATGTGTCATTCATTACTCTTATTTTCGGTAAATATTCATCTAATATTACACATACATTATTAACACAATCCTTTTTAAAAAGGTCAGGATATTTTTCTCGAACGTAGGTAGTGGCGACAAGCATCCTTACTCTTGGCGGGTACTCCTCCCAAGGAGTGTTTTCTTTAATGCTCAATAAATCCTTTTCGTACTCTTCAGTTTGTCCTTCAGGAAAGCCACCAATAGTATCTAAATTCTTAGCTAAGAAATCCCTTGCTTCTAACCATTCATCATTATTAAAACGTATTAAATTTAAGGTTGGGATAGTGTCATTTATAATATTAATCATATCTTCGATAGAAATCATACTCCCTTTGATTCCATCTAATCGCATTGATAATAATAATATATATGAAGCTACCTTAATTGGTACAGAGCACCCCAATGTTAAGTCATGAAATTCAAGTAGCGTTATAGTTTTATCTTCATTATACTCAATTGCACAAATAAAAGATTTTCTTGCTTCGTTATCTTCATAGTACTCCGCATCACCAGATGCTCCAGCATACCTGCCAGGCTTCCCGTTTTCAACTGCACCATTTACTGCCACCATTAGAGCTTTAACCAAAGGGTGAGGTATATAATCTTCATCTTTTTTCATCTGTCTGTTTACATAGTTTACATATGCTTTTAAGCTTAAATCAAATTCCTCAGTCTCTAATTCTCTGTTCTCTCGCATCAAAAAGAACTCCCATCATACTATTATTTAATCTTTCTCTTTCTTTGTGTATTTTAGCGGTGCTTGAGGCATAGTCCCAGATACCATAAATAGCGGATAACCCACCTATTACTGATGATAGCCCAAATGTGGCAGGTATACTAGCGATTGTCCCTCCCGCAACGATAATTGAATCTATTCCAAGTTTCCTTTTCAACTGCTTTGAGTAGTCAGTTACCTTTTTAGAATGTTCAACTAAAGCTTCTTCTAAATTTCTAACTGCTTGACGTGCAACTTTTTCTTCATTAAATTCACCTATTGTTGTATGGATATTTTTTCTAATTACACTTCGTAATTTTAAGATTTCTTCTTCGTTCCTAGCTATATTTAATTTATCTATGTCTATATTTTCAAGCCATTTAAAATCGTCCAACTGCATTGAATTTAATAATATATGCTCTATATCAAATGTAACACCTTTTTTTTGGCTTAAATCCCATTTATATAAATCCCAATATTCTCTTCTATCAAATACTATTTGAGACGACAGGCGTTGTGCCTGAAATACTTGCGTACCTATATTAGAAAATTGACCATAAATTTTATATCCAAGCGCAGTTCCCACTGTAATGTTATTATTATTTTTCCATGATTCTTTAATATCAGTATATAATGAAAAAACACGTTCAGGTTTATCTGTCGTATCAGGAAAAAAGAAATTAGAATTCTGTACTTTTAACATTAAGTTATTTACTGAAGTAATATTGTTTAAAAAATCAAATACATCCTCGGTATTCATAAAATCTCTTTCAAATAATAATTTGAAATACTCATCTCCACTTTGATTTATAATACCATTTATTTTAGACCTACTCTCATCATTGGTAAATGGTGGAAAAATTATTAATAATGGTACACTCCCTTCACCATAAAACAACTTTTTCAAGTCAAGAAGGTTAAAGGCGTGTTTTATCATCTGGTTTAAGTAAGCTCTATCGGTTGCGACTTTTTTAGTTTTTAATAAGAACATGATAGGGTCTTCAATAAATAAGGAATCCAAATAAAGAGCTGTTCTTTTTACAAAAGTAATACCGTTAAGAGGTGAAGGATTACCACAGTATAAAACTTTAAATGTATTAGGATCTTTTGAAATTTCAATGAGACTTTCCCCGTACTTGTCCCAAAGTTTATTTAGGTCTTCCTCTAAGTCATTTAAACTTAGTATAATAGTTTTAATTGCGATATCCATATGGCTAATTTTTTCTGCCATTAAATACTTGTCCAGACCTGGCTGGTAAATACCTCTAAAATATTCTTCTAGAATTTCAAAATATTCCGTTGCAATATTTTCCATTCTTTTGATTTCAAGAAAATTCATAATCTTTTTCTCCAATAGGGTTTATAATAGATTGTTTATTTATAACTAATATTACTGGTACACTACATCAGTCTTCCATAATTGAGTCTAATTGTTCGCTGATTTTTGTAACATCTAACACTGATGTACCATATGCAGCAAGATACCTTTCGCATTGAACTAGCATAACCTAGAAGTTTTTCATTTTTATCCTGTAACCCGTCTCTCTCTATCTTGTACAGTTTTGCCATTTGCTTTTTTGTTTCTAATTCCTTAGATAAATTTGCATTTTTGTTTCTTTCTAATCCAAGAGTTGAATTTAGATATTTAAAAAATCAATTTGTTCAGGATTTTTTTTAGCATTTCTAACGACAAATCGATGTACTTTCATAGCTGGGTTCATTTTTACCATCATTTTATCATAAACACCATATTGCTTTTGTAAATACTCATCTACATCACTGTGTTCAGTCGGTTCAGGCGGCACTGTATTGTGAGGAAAGTCAAAAAATACAAACATATGATATTGCCCTTCTTCCATCGGCTTTAGTTGACTTATAGTATCTATTTTTTTCGCTTCGTCCTCTCCATAGGAGCACCCTATTAGCAATAAAGAAAGCAGTAATATTATATTTAAAAATCTAAAAGTTGCACCTCTCCAATCATTATAAATGTTTGAAAAGCTTTTACTAAAAAGTAGCATAACCTATAAAACTTCTTAAACTATAAGCACCCGTTACTTTAAGTGCAATATTTCACAAACTCAATTATATTTTAACATAAATATCCAATTTAAAACTCATTAGGTTATTCCGAATCTCACTTAATTTGTTGCACAGTATACTGTCTAGCAGAAACTATAAGATATTACTCTACCAAGCTGTTTATGTTCTATACCAGGACTTTCACCAATATCATTTGCAACAATTGCTACACCATCTAATTTTGTATCAGGTTCTACTTTAGGTTGAATGGATGTATTACTATGTTGTTCCATCATATTTAAGCTGTGCAAAGAGTTCGATACCTCCTCCATAAAAAAAGAGGATACTTTTAGATTGAAATCATAGGTTCTTCTTATCGATCATCTCTATATACGTGTTGATCATAAAAAGGAAGCGTTTTAGGATAAAAACAATGAAGAGTAAAAAGTATCCAAATAAAACCAAATCCTTTTCTGGTTTGAAATTCCTATACAATCTTGGGCTTACTTAAAGGAAACTGTCTGTGTAGGAACTTAACCTATAATTAGCTTCCGCCATATAAGGGGTTCACCGTCAAAAAGCATATTTTATACGTTAAGGCTGAAACACCTGATGTGTTAGGCTTTTGATTACAACTATCCAAAAATGATATCTGCTATATCTTTTGGTGTTTTGATTTTGGTATGAGTTTTGGTATGAGTTTTGGTTATGAAATTCTATATTTTTAGCAAATAATGAAGCTATTTTATAAACGTTCGTTTTTGGGTAATCTCTTAAGGTATAATATCCCCTTTGTCGGCTGAACCCCTTATGGTAAATGTAAAATTTATTTTTGTTATTTAACTTTTAAATATTACATAAATTTAGATAGATATTTGTTGTTATTTTAATAATTCTTTCATTTTTTTATTTAAATTTGCTTTCGAAACAACATCTTTATATTTCCAGAGGATTAATTTAATTCCATTATCCTTGCATTTTTTTTCTTTCAGCTGATCCATTTTCTTTCTATAAATAAACGCTTCTTCTCCACCAAAAAACTCAATAGGTTCATAATGTTGTTGCCCTTGATATTCAATCGCTATTTTAAGGCTAGGGATATAAATATCCAGTGATTGATACTCTAACCATCGCGCTCTATATTGAAATATTGCATCAGAGTAATGCTTTTTCACAAGTTTAAATAATTCTATTTCATTTTTCCATTTAACATTCGCTTTACCTTCAATAATAAGTCTTTGATAAATATCATCTCTTTTTTTCTTATATTCATCTAGCGGCATAATAATATTATTTTCTTTAAAGTATTCTTGCCTATTTAATAAATAATTAGTGATTGGTAATAGAAAATTGTAGTGTAAATAACACGCTAAATGAAGCTCTGTTTCAATTTTCGTTTTATCCATTAAGCTATTAATAACAAATCTAACCGTATCATCATCTTCATTAGTTTGTAGTCGATTTAATGGAGTTACTGTTCTGATAGATTGATAAAAACGATTAAAATTTAATTCATAAAATTCAGGTTCTTTAATATTCATTCCATTAAATTTACACCTCATAATTATGGTAGGAAGAGAGATTCCTAATAATTTAACACCTTCTAATGGATTTTGCATAAACTTCATGGATAAAAGAAAACTCATAAACGCTAAATCTTCTTTTTGTGTAAATGTAATAAAATAATTCTCATCCTCATCGTCTAAGCCTTCAAAGTTTAATAACGTGCTACTATTCGCTTTTTTGATGTATTCTGTTACAATCTCTCGATCTTTGCCCACGTCAGGAGTAATAAAAAATCCAATTCTATCCTTATCAAACGTTAAATTGGTAAAAAAATTGTTTTTCATTTTCGACTCTTTAATAATTTTAGGAGAAATAACTTCTAATTCTTTATTAATAGCTCCTCCAATACTTATTCGTTTAGATGCGTTTTGTTGGTACTCTTTGATTCGATTCTTCTCAGCAATCACAAACTCGTTAACTTCTTCCATCACTTCTTCACCCAGAGAATGAATCATCTCTTTCATTTTAGCGACATATTCTTTGTTATGCGCATGCGTAAAATGCGATTCTCTTAACAATTGATTTACTTTTTTTCTAATTTCTATATTAGTGGTTCGCTTCGTTTTTCTAAAATACTTTTGAAAGTTATCATAATTTTCATGTATGTCCTCATCATTATATTTAAATTCAAGCAGCGCCTTCAAAGCTTCGAGATCTTCCCGTTGTTCTTTTACTAAATAAGGTTTCTTTGCCATCTTGCTAACGATTTTAGAAACCTCACTGTGCATTTCTTTTCCGCTCTTAAATCGAACTTTATAATAAATCTCTCGATAGTTACGAGGCATTTTATCATATTCGTGAAAAACGTTCACTATATTTCCCCCATCCCTAATTTATTCAATTCTAAAAATGTATTTATATCTCTCCTGGGTTATTAAGTAACATAAACATGCGCTTTAATAAACATTAGAACTTTATAAAGACACCTATACTCATTATCCACTTCACGTACCCTTTGCTTCTTTGCCGTAAATGGGTGATAATGTCCATAAAATTTCTTTAGAACGCCGTTGCTATCTTGCCAATCATACCAATACTCTACGATTTCGTCTGTAAAATTATCAATTTAATCTACACAATCAAGAGGTGGAATATCTAAATCAATTTTAAATTTTATGCGCTTTACCTGGACTGAGACATTTGAGCCGTGGTGAACTGAAACTGTTATGTATTTGTAGTAAGTCAGTTTTCGCCAATAACTTGTCCGTAACTTCCCCTCCCCCATCAGGATTATCTATAATAACCGTTCCGTATTCCAACGATCTACCAAAAGTGTTGTTCTCAACATTAGGTTCTATTCGCACTCTATAGTTGTGAGACCCAGATGATCTAGCTCCAACGATGAAGTACTTAAACTCACTAATTTCAATAACTGCACCAGTAGCATTTAGGCTAGTAGACCCTGACGTTACATTAAAATTTAACCTTTCAGCTAATAAAACTTTCCTGCTCGGTTTAAGTACATGTTTCACAAAATCATCTGAAAAAGAAGACATTTATTGCACAGTATAATGTCTACTTCACATTAAAAGACCTAAGACTTTCTTATTTTTGGATCTTGATTTTAAAATTAATTTCCTTCTAATTGATATAAACTAGTATGCAAATTTAATGTGGTCAAAATGTGGTCAAAGCTATTTGAAGAGGAAAATTGAGGTCGAGTAGTGAATCCGCAAAAACAACAAAACCCCTTGCTATGCAAGGGGTTGAACGTTTATATGTATGGTGACCCGTGACGGGATCGAACCGCCGACCTCCACCCTGTCAAGGTGGCGCTCTCCCAGCTGAGCTAACGGATCATGAGTCATATTTCTTAGCGACAAAATAAATATACCTCATTTCTCCCATAGTGTCAACTCCTTTTTAATAATAGAAGTTCGTACACCTACTCAACTAAATATAACACTCCTTCTTGTTCCAACACTCTCTACTATATTATTATTCAAAAATAACACTATACCAAAAAGTAAACGCTATTTTCTAGATGAATATACTACAATGTACATTTCAATCACTTGGAGGTCTACTACAAAATTATATATATAAAACATTTTTTCGATATTAATACTGCTAAATTTGTAAAATATCGTAGAAAATAGGCTGAAATATGTATATTATTAATTAATAGGAGAGTCAATTTTTGTTCTTTCAGTAGGGAGGAACTTCACTTGGGTTTAGAAGAACTTTTATTAAATTTTTTATTTATTATTGCTAGTATATTTTTCTATCAATTTTTCTTAGCTGAAAAACTGCAGAGATATTCTACTCAAACTGAATCTATTCTAATTGGTATTATTTTTTGTATTCCTGCTATTTTTTGTTTGATGTTTCCCTATTTAATAGGTGAAAATATCTTTTCCATTGATATGCGGGCTGTTCCACTAATACTTAGTTATTTATATGGTGGGTTACCGGCCGGAATTATCACAAGTATTCTCATTTTCATCCCACGTGCATTTATTGGGGTAAATTACGGGTTGCTAGCATTTTTTCTTATTGAAGTTATTATATTTTTCGTTATGATCTTTATTCTACCAATTTATAGAAAGGGTAGTAGTAAGCAAAGGTTAATTTATGGGACTACACTATCAACTCTTTTCAGTTTACTCATTGCAGCAACTGGTTTGTTTCTTTTACAACTACATGCAAGTGATTATTTAACGGATATCCTACATTATTACTCATTATCCATCTTGTTTGTTTTCTTTACAATATGGGGAGCGATTTATTTTATTGAGCATCATCATCGCCATATGAAGATGAAACAAGAAATGACTGAAATGGAAAAGATGAAGCTTGTCAGCGAATTAGCTGCATCAATTGCTCATGAAATTCGGAACCCAATGACAGTTGTTCGTGGCTTTATTCAAATTTTTAAAGATGATGATCAAATCAATACAAAATATAAAGCGTATTTTGACATTATGTTAAAAGAATTAGACCGAGCACAATTTATCATTACTGATTACCTTTCTTTAGCAAAGCCGCAAAAAGATCAAGAAGAACCAATCTCGGTTAACCAGCTAGTGCAGACGACAATTGAAGTAATCATCCCTTTTGCGAACTTGAATTCGATTCATGTACATAGTAATTTAAATGACGATTCTATCATTTTCGGAAATGCAGGTAAACTTCAGCAATGCCTAATCAATATTTATAAAAACGCGATCGAAGCGATGCCTGATGGCGGCACTTTGCAAGTCACTACATATGAAAAAGATCATCAAGCTGTAATTGAAATTAGCGATACTGGTATTGGAATGACAGAAGAAGAGTTAAATCGCTTAGGGAAGCCATTTTATACGACGAAGTCAAAAGGAACCGGACTTGGAATGATGGTATGTTATAGCATAATTTCTAGCATGAATGGTATTATTGATGTCCAAAGCCAAAAAGAGGAGGGCACGATTTTTACCATTATCATTCCTATTCACTTGTCATAGTACAACACATGAAACGATAAAATATAAAATAGACCGTTCACAGACCACTATTTTTGATATTGAAAGTTAGGAGTGATCACATGGCGAGAAGCATTTGGGGGGTTGATTCAGCAGCGGCCGTAACTCCTGCCTTATACGATTGTGTCATTGAAAACTTTGGAAAACCGGAATATTGGGGAAGATACTTAACAACGATACCGAATGTGAATGATGGATTGACGTCAGAAGAAATTAATAGGTTACGAGGAAATGGTGTTCGTGTCATGCCAATTTATAACAATTTTGATGAAGCTGTCGGTTATCGTGCTGGGGAAATTTCAGCAGCAAATGCTATATTTCAGGCAAGAAGGCTCGGCTTTCCTACAGGTGTGAGAGTATATGCAAATATTGAAAATTTCTTTGATGTTGATGAAGCTTGGCTACGTGGATGGGTAGATGCGTTCTATCCAAGTGGTTACAAACCAGGGTTTTATAACGATCCGGTAGAGGGACCTTTTAGTGAAGCCTATTGTGCAGCGATTGCAAACAATGAACAAGTGCAGATTCAAGCAGTGTTATGGAGTGCAGAACCGGAACGCGGTGTCACATCGAAAAAAAACCGACCACAACGGTTTAATCCTAGCAAACCACCTTGTGATGCCAATGTTTGGGCATGGCAATATGGACGTGATGCAGAAGCATGTCCTATTGATACAAACTTAGTGGACCGTCGTTTATATGATGATATGTGGTAAACAATCATAAAAAATTTATGTATGAAGATCGATAAAAAATGGTGACAGGCACCTTTAGTCTAAAAAGGTGCCTGTCACCATTTATATATCATTAGTGGCCTGACGTAATTCCACCGACTTTATTCATTAAACTTCTACTATCACACTTAATTATTTTGTCCTCCATCAAGTCCATGCGTTATTTTTGTTTTTTCTACCATTTTATTTGTATACTACATATAAAGAATTGTTTTCATTGAATGGAGGGAAATTTTCGTGAATAATAACGTTGAAACAGCAACATTTGCTGGAGGTTGTTTTTGGTGTATGGTCACTCCTTTTGACGAGTTACCAGGAATTATAAAAGTCATATCAGGCTACACCGGCGGTCATAAAGAAAACCCAACTTATGAGGAAGTTTGTAGTGAAACAACAGGACACTATGAAGCTGTACAAATCACATACGATCCTAAGGTTTTTCCATATGAAAAACTTGTACAAACGTTTTGGCAACAAATTGACCCGACGGATGCAGGTGGACAGTTTTATGACCGAGGTCACTCTTACAAAACCGTTATCTTCTACCATACCGAAGATCAAAAAGAAGTGGCAGAGGCATCGAAGAAAGCAATAGAAGACAGCGGACGTTTTTCAAAGCCGATTGTAACAGAAATTTTACCTGCGGCACCTTTTTATCCTGCTGAAGATTATCACCAAGATTTTCACAAGAAAAACCCATTTAGATACACAACGTATCGAAAAGGTTCAGGTCGCGATAAGTTTATAAAAGAACATTGGTCAGTAACAAAAGATCCCGAGACATTAAAGAAAACCCTGACACCGATGCAGTATGAGGTGACACAAAATAACGGTACAGAGCCACCGTTTCAAAACGAGTACTGGAACAATGAAGAAGAAGGAATTTATGTAGACATCGTTTCAGGTGAGCCTTTATTCAGCTCCTTTGATAAATTTGACGCAGGCTGTGGCTGGCCGAGTTTCACAAAACCTCTTCACCAAAATAAAATTGCAGAAGATCTTGACACAAGCCATGGCATGAGACGGATTGAAGTTCGGAGTAAGAACTCTGATTCTCACTTAGGACATGTATTTGATGATGGCCCACAGCCGACTGGATTAAGATACTGTATTAACTCAGCTGCACTAAAGTTTATTCATAAGGATGATCTAGAAAAAGAAGGTTACGGTGAATATAAGAGTTTATTTGAATAATTTAAATGAAGGAGCGGGCTGAAATGGTTCGCTTTTTTTTATTGGAGTTTCCCGCTATTTTGCAGCTCCATTCTTCTCGTATTTAATGTCAAACCATAGTTTTATTTGGTAAATGGTCATCACCCTGTCTTATGACAATTTTTAGGTTTGATGTAATTGACCCTTACCTTTTATACTACCGCGTTTCCTATTGTTTAGATAAGCTAATATAAAAAGAAAAAAGGATAGATAAGCTAAATAAGTCCTAGCTTTTATCTATCCATTACACACTTTATTATTTTTCTTTGTGATTTATTTTATGACGTCTTATCTCTTGATTAAATACTAAGATGCCAGATTCATATTTTCAATATACACGAAACAAAAAGCTAGGAAAAACAACAACAAAATATACAACCAAAATACTCTTTTCATTTTCTTCTCACCTTTTACTTATTCTTTACTGTTACATTCATCGTAAACAATCTTGTGGTCAATCGATAGGATAAAAAGGCAAATATCATAAACCCTATCCAATAGAACACGATAGTCAGTATATTACCATTCATGTACGGCGTCAAGCTTGAAATTAACATTCCCCCTAATAAAGCAAAACAAACAATGATTCCAACTTTAAAAATTGGCTGTAACCCTTTAAAAATAAGGAATTCTCCATTATGTTCGGATTTATTTACCATATACAATTTGGTCGCAATTATAGTAAATAGTATTGTGGCTACGATTGGAATTAAGATTGGTTTGCTAGAGTACGCATCCACACTATAAATCGGCCACACAAAGTATCCAAGCGTGTTAGGCTCATGTAAATAGTGATCAGTATGGATCATCCAAAAGCCTTGAACTAAATAATAGAATCCTAATGGAAAGAATGTGAATATAAAGGTAAGCACCATTTGAGAAATCATTTCCCCAGCAATCGTTCCCATCAGCATTGCAAAGCTAAACAACGTGATAAACCCTAATAGCGGCATAATAAATAATTGCACATGCGAAAACTGTTCAAGAAAATAACCATAATCAGAAGACGCTACTAAAAAATAGGCTGCAACATAATTAACCGTGTAAAAAGACGTTATCGTCAAGAACCCAATTAACCATTTTGTTAAAAACATCTCACTTCTTTTATACGGTAGAGCAAATGAGAAATCATTTCTTCGCGTATTTCTCTCTGAGCCAATTAGAACTCCTGCAAGTAATACGATAAGAATCATCCCTAAGAATGTTGCAAAACCACCAAAAAACAACGAACGTACCATAAAATCATGGACAATTGGATGCGCATAAGATCCAGGGTCTGATGCTGCTTGCTCCTCCATTGCCTTCCAACTTTCTAAGCTAAGCGACACCCGAATCGGAAAGTCGAAAAAGAATAATAGGAGCAATCCCCAGATCAAGGTTTTAGTATGTTTATATTCTTTCATCCATAACGCTTTAGTCAACATACTCTTCACCTCCAAGCTTTGCAACGAAAATATCTTCTAATACAACCGAAAGCTCTTCATATAACAAAGGCTCATGTTTTTTTATTTCTGCCTCTCTCTTAGTTAAATCGCCATCTAGCAACAATGTATATACTCTACCACTTTGATGAAGTACTTTTACTTGTCCTTTTAATTCACTTGGTAAATATTCTTTAAAAACGACTTGAACCTTACGATAGGACTGTTTCATCACATCTAAGTCATAATTTGATTCAATTGTCCCATTTTGAATGACGATAATTTGATCCGCCATAAATTCAAGTTCATCCAGACGGTGTGAAGAAATGATAACAGACACTTGCTGCTCTGCTACTTCTTCAATAATATAGCGCAGGATTTGCTTTTTTACGATCACATCAAGACCGTCTGTTGGTTCATCTAACAAAATGTACTTTGCCCGGGTTGAGAAAGCTAAGACAAGCGCAAATAAGGCTTTCATCCCTTTGGAGTAATTTCCAATCTTTCTTGTTTTCGGTAATGAAAAACGCTCAAGTAGCTCATCAAAATACTCTTCATCAAACTTAGGGTAAATTTGTTTATACAATTTAACAATTTCTTTAGTAGAATAGCTTTTAAGTGCTTCAGGAGAATCAGGTACGAACACAATTTCCTTTTTCACTTCAGGATGCTGGTAAATACTTCTTCCATCTAATAAAACATCACCTTTAGTCGGTAGAAGAATTCCTACTAAAAGACGTAAAAGTGTTGTTTTTCCCGCACCATTTCGACCGATCAATCCTATAATGTTTCCTGGCTTTAATTGAAAATTTATATCGGAAAGGACTTTCTGATTATGAATCGACTTTGATAATTGTTTAATCTCGATCATCCAGATCACCACCTAAATCTTTGAATAATTCATTCATCCATTGTTGAAGTTCTTCTTTCGTAATCCCTAGATACACGCTATCAATAACGAGTTGCTCTAGAGACTTCTTCATCTTCTCTCTCTCCTTTTCCGACGCTTCGACCGTTTCACCTTCTGCTACAAATGTACCTTTTCCTCGAATCGTTACAATAATCCCTTGTCGTTCCAGCTCCTTATACGCTTTACTTACCGTGTTCGGGTTTATCACAATTTGTGAGCTTAACTCACGAACAGACGGAAGCTTTTCATTCGTCTGAATGATGCCTTTTGCTCTCAACTCTTTAATTTGTAAAATAATTTGTTCATACAACGGTACATTACTTTTCGGGTCAATTCGTACAAGCATGTAATCACCACCTTAAAGGTTGCTTCAGTGTATTAAGTGTATCATTCGATGTAATACACTTAATACAATAATGTATATGCATGATGATGTCAATACATGAATACAACCTTTAAAAACTGCGTGAATAACTTTCTTATTCTTGAATCAAAAAAGATCCTTCTTCATCCTGAAGAAGAACCTTACTTTTTTCATTAGAATAACATTCCAGCTACTGACCCGCTCAATAAGGAGGCTAACATTCCAGCAGCTACAGCACGTAACCCAAGCTTCGCAATGTCAGCTCTTCGGTTTGGGGCTAAATTTCCAAGACCGCCTAATAAAATCGCTAATGAGGAAAAGTTAGCAAAGCCACAAAGCGCAAAGCTAACAACAGCTACCGTTTTTTCAGACAACTCACCAATTTGTGGTGCAAATGAAAGGTAAGCAACAAATTCATTTACAATGAGTTTCTGTCCGATGAACCCTCCTGCAGTGACCGCTTCATGCCACGGTACACCGATCGCAAAAGCAAGGGGAGAAAACACAATTCCTAAAATTCCTTCTAGTGTGAGTCCACTTACTCCAAATAAACTACCTATCGCTCCTAGAATCCCCCACAGAATATTCACCTTTTCCACCTCATTGTAAAAATATATAAGAACTACATTTGTATTCCTTGTAATAGGTTTATTATTAGCAATGTTGGAAATATCATTCAGTTAAGATAAGGTAGACCTCTAGCAAATAATAATCAAACACCCTTTCCAGAAAAATATGAATAAGCTCGCTACTTTATCCATTTTCAAGATTATCTTATTGTAAAATTTATAAATTAAAGTAATTGGTATTGATTCACAAGAAGTATAAAAAGCTAATAGTATAATGAACGTTTGGAGGAATGAAAAATGGAGTTTCGAATCGAAAAGGATACGATAGGTGAAATAAACGTACCAACCGAAAAGTCGTGGGGAGCACAAACACAAAGAAGTTTAGAAAATTTTAAAATTGGTATTGAAAAAATGCCGATGCAAGTCATTCGTGCATTTGCAATTTTGAAAAAATCAGCTGCAATTGTAAATCACGAAATTAACAACCTCGAAAAGGAGAAAAAAGATGCCATCGTTAAAATAGCTGATAAGATTATTTCAGGCGACTTAGATGCGCACTTTCCTTTATCTGTATGGCAAACAGGAAGCGGCACGCAGTCCAATATGAACGTAAATGAGGTTATTGCTTATGAAGCTAATCAATTTCTAATAGCCAAAGATAGTAAAGAACGTGTTCATCCAAACGATGATGTGAATCGTTCCCAAAGCTCCAATGACACATTCCCAACAGCCATGCATATCGCTGCTGTCGATCAAGTGGAAAGTCTTTTAGTTCCTGCGATTCAGACGATGAAAACAACGTTAAAAGAGAAAGTAGAAGAGTTCCAGGATATTATTAAAATTGGACGAACACATTTACAAGATGCGACTCCCTTAACACTAGGGCAAGAAGTTAGTGGCTGGCTGCGAATGCTTGAGAAATCTGAAACAATGATCCTCGAAAGCATAGAACATGTGAAGGAACTAGCAATCGGCGGAACCGCCGTCGGAACGGGGATTAATGCTCATCCAGAGTTCGGAGATAAAGTGGCTGCTGAAATAAGTAAACTAACAAACATATCCTTCACCTCAGCTCAAAATAAATTTCATGCTTTAACAAGTCATGATGAGCTCGTGTACGCTCATGGTGCACTAAAAGCACTTGCAGCCGATTTAATGAAAATCGCAAATGATGTCAGATGGCTAGCAAGTGGGCCTAGATCAGGAATTGGTGAAATTACAATTCCCGCTAACGAGCCTGGTAGTTCGATCATGCCTGGAAAAGTTAACCCGACCCAAAGTGAAGCATTAACGATGGTGGCCGTTCAAGTGATGGGAAATGATGCAACGATAGGATTTGCGGCCAGTCAAGGTAACTTCGAATTAAATGTATTTAAGCCGGTTATCATTTATAATTACTTGCAATCGGTCCAACTACTATCTGATGCCATGCGTTCATTTAACGATAAATGTCTCGTTGGAATAAAAGCGAATACAGACATAATTGATAGTCTTTTATCAAGATCGCTCATGCTTGTTACTGCACTTAATCCACACATAGGCTATGAGAATGCTGCTAAAATTGCTAAAAAAGCACATGCTGAAGGAAGTACATTAAAGGAAGCAGCCATAGCAAGCGGATTACTAACCGACGAAAAATTCGATGAGATTGTTCGTCCTGAAAAGATGATTGGAAAACCGTAAATAATACCGAGGCTGCCAAGTTAGCCTCGGTATTTCACGTCATTTAAAATTGAAATATTCTATTTAATAAAGTTATATTCCATTTTATTGGGTTTTCCTTGTAACTTAGCACTAATCTAAGTTACAAGGGAAAACTATGGGAGATTTATTTTCAAGTTTAGAGCATTTATTTTCAACTTCGTACATTTTATTTTTAACTTTGTATATTTTATTTTCAACTTTCACTCATTTATCGATTTATCGACAAAATTCAACAAAAAATACACCGAATCCATCCATAAATTAAATGCGCATTTCTAACTTCCTACAAAGTAAAGAAAGAGACATCAGGACCATTCTGACATCTCATCATACGTATATCTAACCACATACTTATTTGTTTTTAATTTTTTTATTTCAACGCATGGCCCAATTTCATACCCATTCTGCCAATTATCCTCAAGCTTAGCTTTCAAGCATCCAGCTTGAAACTTTGATTGAAATGTTTGCTTCCAATAAATCCAACGTGGCCGTTTTCTCATGACGTTTCCCTTGCCTTTCAACGATTTTTTTTTATTTTATCCAATATATTAATAAAAGTTTACTCTTTTATAAAAAATTGGGATATTTTTATATGTAACCTAAAATAAAGTAAAATTTCATTCAGTAGGGGCTTTACTTCATCCCCCACTGAACTTTTAGTTAAAACCGGATAAAATGGATCGAGGCCAGAGAACTTAAACCTATCTGTATTTCGTCATAAGAAATACACTCACAAATTATATCGAGTTGCTTTGTTCTAACCTATTTTATCTTCCATGTCACGCTTTTCTAATTCTATTCGGCTACGATTTTCGTCTCGATCACGTAATCGGTGTGCTAACCTCGCAGCTGCACTTGCAGCTACACTTGCGACTAAATCGTCTAAAAATGTATGCGTTTTTTCCTTCCCAGCGTCAAGCTCCTTAATAATCCCAAGCTTTGCTTTGTCAAGGTATCCAAATGTCGTAACAGCAATACTACCAAACCCAAAAACAGAACCGAGTGCGATCGTCTCATCTACACCAAATAATCCCTCATCAGATTGGATAATCGAGAGTAAAGGTTCTGATAACTGTCCTCTTTCTGCTAACTCGTCCAACTCAATGCCGACTAGGATCGCGTGCTGTATTTCTCGCTTAAACAATACAGCGTCGACACTCTCTAAACAATCTTCTATCGTCAGTTTACTATAATACTTGATTTGGAGATCATAAACGATTTGTGCGATATCTTCTAAAGAAACGCCTCGTTTTTGTAATTTAGCTCGTGCAGCTTGTTCGACAACATTTGATGGAACAGGTACTTTCATTATTATGTCTCCCCCTTTGATAGATCGCGTTGTAAGAAGGTGTAATAGTTCATTTAAGCTTATAAGAATAAATAAAGAAATCCAATTATTTATCAAATTCTTTTACGACACCTATAAACCATACAACGCTTTTAGTCATATTTTTGTAGCTTTTATGATCCCTTTTATTATTGTAACTAAAATATTCTAAGAAGTTTACTAATTTTAGAATTTTCTACAAATAAAAACAGACTCCTTTCATCGAGTCTGTTTTCTGAGCAATTTTTAAGTACTAAATCAGCATAACATTTATTTTAAATCTTTTAGTTCAAGAATGACATACTTACACCATTTCTGATACTGCAATTTTTCTTTCCAAATCATTGAAGCTTCACGCCCCATTTGAAGTAACTCTTTTTTATTTACACTATCCAATACTTCATTCAATTGATGAACTGAAGGTAAGTAAAAGCTTACTCTTTCCCATTCAATATACTTTTTAAATGGTCTCGTATCAACATCCCCAATAATTAAAGGAACAACACCCATCTGCATCGATTCAAAAAAACGATAGGAGTTTACACCTATTCCTCTAGGACAAAGTGATATATACGATTCTAATAACTTATTTACAAAGAAAGGGGTACCTTTATTTCCATTGTACAAAAATATATCATTACGATGTTTAAGCTTCATAAACATTTCCAGTCTAACGCGATGAGTACTAATAGAGCCGATAAAAGAAGCTAAATAATTTTTTGGGGGAACTAGCTTTGGAAGTTGATGTGGACTTGAAAGAAGTGGTACATCAATCGTGTTTTGTTTTCGAGTCGTTGTGAAAATTAATGTCTTATCAAGTGAGACAAAAGGAGCATCTTTATGATGACACACCGTGAAAGTCTTACTATCATTAATAATAATTTGATCTATATCTTGTTTTAATTTTTTTAATCTATCTCTTTTTAAACCATAACTCACCCATCTAGTCCAAAAAACAGGTAGGTAGTGCCAGTCTGCATCGATTGGATTCGTTACAAGAAGATTATCTTCCTTAATTAAATATTTAAAAAAATCTTCTTCTATATGATAATCCTCATTATGAATAGGGTACTTTTTCGTTGCTAAGCGTAAAGGTTGTAGCCGATCTGGTACAGGTAATATATATATTTTGATCCTAATCTCCTCCTGTTCTCCTTGTATAAATATCAACCACGAGCATTCCTCTAGAACATTAATATGTCTATTCAGCTAGTCTTGAAACTCGTTTTTTTGTACCTAATTTTTGTCGTTCGTTTTTAAAACCGATTTTTCTGCATATATGTTAGAATAATAATATTACCACTATGAAAATCTGGACAAAGTGAAAGGTTGAAAAAAATGAGTAATCGACTTTATGGAACAATGAAAGAAGAACAAATTTATAGCAATTACTTAAAAAAAGAACTGCCGCTACTGATCTACTTACCTCCAAACTATTCGCCTTTATATAGCTATCATTTACTCATTGCACAAGATGGCAAATATTATTTTCAGCTCGGTCGAATTGCTCGCCAAACAGAAGAACTTATTTCTAACAATGAAATTGAAGACGTTATCATTATTGGCATTCCTTATAAAAATGTACAGGAGCGCCTGGAAATGTATCATCCAAATGGCAAAATGTCTGATGCCTATATTCGTTTTCTCGCAGAAGAGCTAGTCCCTTATGCAGAAGAGCACTTTCAGACGTATTCACTTGCCGCAGGACGTACTCTCATCGGAGATTCCTTAGGTGGAACAGTATCTTTATTAGCTGCTCTTCATTACCCGAATACATTTGGTCAGATCATTTTACAATCACCATACATTAATCAAGCCGTTCTAGACCAAGTCGCAGCATTCGACAATCACCATTTAAAGATTTATCATGTAGTAGGTAAAGAGGAAACGAATGTAGAAACAACGAATGGTAAACGAAAAGATTTTCTCATTCCTAACCGTGAATTGAATAAGATGTTAATAAATTTGGAAATAATTTATCATTATCATGAATTTGACGGTGACCATCGTTGGACGTTTTGGCAGCCAGATATTAAACAAGCGCTTCAATATATGTTTACTAAATAAATAGTTTGTACAGGAGGTTGATGTTTATGAAATATGGGATTGCGGTATTTCCATCAAAAGCTTTACAAGACCAGGCAAACTCTTACCGAAAGCGGTATGACTCACATTATTCATTAATCCCTCCACACATCACGATCAAACATCCGTTTGAAATCCCTGGTGAAAAGCTAGATAGTACGATTCGTTATATAAGAAATGTGACAAAATCCATTACACCATTTACAATTCATATTTATAAAGTGGATTCTTTTTTTCCAAACACAAATAAAATCTTTTTTAAAATTCGCTTAAACCCATCGTTAGAAAAACTGCACGAATTACTACATGAAGATATACTTTTAGAAGAAACACCTCAGAAGTTTACACCTCACGTAACGATTGGGCAAGATTTAACGAATCAAGAACATTTTGATGTGCTCGGACAATTAAAAATGCTTTCGGTTGACCATGAAGAAACGATTGACCGAGTACAACTGCTCTACCAATTAGAAAACAGTTCTTGGACTGTTTACGAAACATTTCATTTAGGAAAGGATTGTTAAGATTGAAAGTAACCGTCGTTGAAAACAAAGACCAATTAAAAGATGCCTACACCGTACGAACTACCGTATTTGTTGAAGAACAAAAAGTACCTGAAGAAGAAGAAATTGATCAATTTGAAGATGAAGCCACACACTTTGTTGTCTACGACGACAATAAACCAATTGGCGCTGGCAGATTAAGAACCGTTGATGGCTATGGGAAAGTGGAAAGAATTTGTATCTTAAATGATTATCGAAAAAAAGGAATTGGTAAATTGTTAATGGATGAAATTGAGAGTGTTGGTCAACAGCAGGGGCTAAAAAAGTTTAAACTTAACGCACAAACTCAAGCAGAAGCTTTTTATCAATCGCTTGGCTACGAAACGGTTTCAGACGAATTTCTTGATGCCGGGATCCCTCATGTGACGATGATCAAAAGTGAGCAATCATCATTATAAATAAAGTGAAACTTCATTCAGTAGGGGGTATCTTCATCGCCGACTGAATGTTAGTTGAACGGGATAACTGAAAACGCGGCTGATTTGAGGAGATCAGCTGCGTTTTTTACTTTTCTATTTTTTTCTTATTCATTAGTATGATGAACTTTCGGTAACTCAATGGTAAAAGTCGTTCCTTCATTTAACTTACTCTCAACTGAAATGCTCCCGCAATGTTTTTTTATTATTTTGTAACATATCATTAATCCAAGTCCATTTCCCTTTTGTTTTGTCGTATAAAATGGTTTTCCTAAATAAGTAAGCTTTTCAGGGGGAATACCACAGCCCTGATCTGAAATTTTAATAAAAACCTTTTCGTCTTGCTGTGTAACATCGATATGAATAACGCCTTCTTTACTCATTGATTCGATTGCATTTTTAATAATATTAAGAAACACTTGTTTAATTTGGTACTCTTCACCTTCTATGAACACATCTTCATCTATATTTTGCTTGATCGTAATTCTTTTCTTAAATGCTTCTGTATCTACTAAAAATAAAACATCTTCCATCACTGTACATAGCTTCATTTTTTTTCGTGTTTCAGTACGTGGTCTAGATAAAACCATAAACTCGTTCGTAATAAACTCAATGCGATTAATTTCAGATTCCATAATTTCAAAATATTTATTATCTTGTTCCATTTTCATTATTTGCAAAAAACCTTTAATAGCCGTTAATGGGTTTCTAATTTCATGAGCAATCCCAGCTGATAGTTCTCCAACAACAGATAGCTTTTCTGATTGAATTAACTGCTGTTCAGCCTCTTTTAATGGGGTAATGTCAACACACGAACCTATCAATTGTATGACTTCACCATTTTCAACAATTGGCTTGATTTTTACCAATAGATAATAGCCATTGCTCGTTGTGTACTCAAATGTCACTTTTTCCTGACTTTCCCATGCTAAATCATATTGATTGACTAAATAATCGGCTGTTTCTTTTTCAAAAATTTCATATGGAGTTTTACCAACTACTTCTTCTGGCGTCCAGCCTATCACATGAACTAATTCACCTGTAAAAATAGCGTAAATATATTTAAACTGTTCTTTAATAATTTGAATAACCATCCCTTGTTGATTTGAAATAATATTATTTAGTTCATGTTTCGCTTGTAAGAGCGTTGTTTCATACTTTACTTTTTCACTAATGTCTCTTGTAAATGACAATATTTCAAGAATTTCTCCTGTTTCATCACGTATCGCTTTAATCTTAGCTTCTAGCCACATATATTCCCCATTTTTCATTTGTTGTCGGAACGTTGACTCTACAGTTTCCTGTCCTAGTAATAAACTTTCATAGCTTTTCAATGCTGTATTTAGATCATCCTTATGAATGAAATCACCAGGAAATTTATACAATAACTCACAGCTCTTATATCCTAACGTTTCCGTAAAAGATGGGGAAACATAACTATACCTGCCATCAGGATAATGGATAGAAATCATATCTATTGAGTTATCAATTAACCATTTGTATTTATTTGTTCTTGTTGAATGGAAAGATAGGATAGGTTTACAGTTATTTAAATTTTCCATATAACTTCCCCTTTGTACAAATTTTTCCAATTCTATCTTATATTACATTTCTACATAAGTAAATAAGAAAAGCGTAAGCGACCGTTTAGCGGCGTATGGACTGGAGCCCTCCCGTATGAGATAAAGGAAACACGGAGAGCGCAAGCGTCCCGATGTTGACTTATCGTAAGGAGGGGGAGCGAAGTCCACTAGACGCTGGGCGTTGAAGCTAGACATGAAGAAAAGCGCTGGATAATTGTCATTAACATGGAGACAAGTCGTCATTCTTCTGTAGGAAATTGCATAACATCTCATAAAGACAACCTTCTAAGGTGGGGAGCAATGGATGAAAATTTTTACTGAATTTAAAGAGTTTGCAATGCGTGGCAATGTTATTGATATGAGCGTTGGTGTAATTATAGGAACGACATTTGCAACGATCGTTCAATCTTTCGTAGAAGACATATTAATGCCTCCGTTTGGTCTATTATTTGGAAAAATGGATTTTTCAAACCTTTACATTAATCTATCTAATTATGAATACACTACACTTTCTGAAGCTAAGGATGCTGGTGTCGCTACCGTAAACTATGGCCTTTTTTTAAATCATACAATTCATTTTTTAATTGTAGCTTTCGTATTATTTTTATTCGTGCGGCAAGTCAACCGACTCAGACGTCCATCCGGTGATCCATTAGAGCACATGAAACAAAAGATGTGCCCTTATTGCTTTTCTAATATCCCTCTTAAAGCAACACGATGTCCAAATTGTACATCTGAACTTACTGAAAGTGAAGAAAGTGAACGTAATAAGCCAACAAAAATTACGATTAAAAGAAGGAGTAGTTAACACTTTCTTTTTTTTAAACAGTATAGTCGAAGGTAACTTTCTCAAAAAATTTTATAACTTCTTTTCACCACCATCTAAAAAACTATATCCTGATTTATTCCTTATATATTTTACAATCGTTTTACAGAAAGAAAATTATTTTCAAAGACAATTTGTACTTGTTGATCTTCGACTAATTTTTTAATATACGAACAAACCGCCGTCCTATAAAGTGCCCATGAAGTCATATTGTCAACCTTCACTCCTCGATACTGACAAAATTCTGCAATGATCACATCAATTGGTGTCGACTTTTCTCGGGAAATAATCTTAAGTAACTCAGCTTCAACTTGTTTGTGATAGACAATATTTTTTTCTACAGTTTCTTTAAAATCTTCTTCATAATCACCATGACCAGGTAATGCACCTTTAACATTCATTTGTATCAGCTTTTGTAATGTATCGATAGTTTCTGTTCCATCAATAATGTATGGAATATTATGTTTTATAAGCGTTTTTTCATCAAAATAACTATCCGCCGCATACAGAATATCATTTACTTGTACAGCTAACATATGATAACTATGTCCTGAAACATTATGTAAGGTTACTTCCAAAGAACCTATCCAATATTTCCCTTCTATACATGTTTCATCAATCGCTACCGATTTTCCTTCTACAAATTTATTTCTTAACTCTTTATATGGTTTATTGCCATTTTGTAAATAAATTGGTTCTAGCACTGGAAAGTTAATAATCGCTGACTCTATATCAGGTGCGTATACTTTAATCGCCTTTTTCTTTACTAGGTAGGCTGCTCCGCCAAAGTGGTCGGCGTGTGCATGAGTAATAAATAAATGGGTTAACGGCCAACTTCTTTCATCAATTTGTTTGATCACTTTTTTGATCGCAGACTCATCAAGACCAGCATCAATTAATATTCCTTCATTATCTGTTTTAATGTAGCCTATGTTCACTGCTCCTTTAAAATAGTAACACTGCTCATCGATTTGCTTAAGTTCCATCTTCTTGTCTCCTCTTTATTTGATACATTCGTACAATTGTTAAAAAAATAAAATTAATACCTACCACTAAGCCAATAAATGGGCCAAATAAAAATTGACTTCCAATCGATAATCCAAAATACAATATCGTACCTGCCCCTATTGTAACAATCATTCCAAGAATTAGAAAAGGAACCATTATCCTATCACCTCTACTATATCATGCAACTTTTGCAATAATTGAAAAAACAGACCTATTTTAGGCCTGTTTATCAAAAAATATTCCTTTTTTTACTAACTCGTTTACGATCTGCTTCTGCTTATCGTATACGGAGGATTTTCTACCTACAAATTCCTCTTCTTTTTTGTGTTGTTCTAGTAGGTCGGCAAAATGAACTTTTTGAACCCGTTCTTTTCTTTTGATAGAAGCTTGTCTTATTTGCATTCTACTCCCATAATGAACAGCTACAATATTATGATGTGGAGGTACATATCCCATGATTTTTCCTCCTCTGCATTAAACAGAATATTCATAATATTATATGCTGCTACTACTATAATTATTCCACTTTTTTTCTCTTAATCTAGTATCATTTCCTCTACAGTTAGTAGTTTTCCTTTGTGACGATTTGTGCTACAATGCTACTTTAGTTATTGCCCGTTCATTTTAAGGAGGAACCGTTGTGGAAGTCGCATATTGGAATGAACGACTCGTTCAATTGTCAAAGATCCAGCCTAATCAATATCAGCAACTTTATCTAGATAGTAAGCAAGGCAAAGTGACTTGTGCACACTGTCATGAAAAAATGGCCTTCTCAGTCAGTATCGAGCATCCACCACAGTTTGTTCATTCGCACGATAACACTGAATGTCAAAAAGCCATTGCCACTCTTATCGAACAAAAACAGCCATCCAAACCAGCCTTAAATAAAACAGCGGTTGGATTTCGTTTACCAGAAAGACGCTCGATCACAAATAGTGCTTCATCTCCATCAGCTGAAGCTCATTGGAAGAAGCCAGAAGTTGTTTGTCGTATTTCTGCCTTTCAAGAACAAACGGATGAATCAAAGCCTATCGACCATAATTATTACGCTGAATTAGCTCAGCGCGGCTTTAGGTTAGACCCATATCAATGGGAAGCGGTTACAACTACTGAAGGTCCACTACTTATTTTAGCCGGAGCAGGAAGTGGCAAAACGCGAGTTCTTACAGCAAGAGCCGCCTTCATGATGACTGCAAAACAAATTCCTGCTAACCGGATGCTACTTGTAACCTTTACCGCTAAAGCAGCACGAGAAATGAAGGAACGAATGTTACAATATCCTAACCTTAACCAGAAGGACATAAAACAGCTTCTTGTAGGAACCTTCCACAGTATTTTTTATAAAATGCTACTACACCATGATCCAAACCGCTGGCATCAAGATCGATTGTTAAAATGGGAATGGCAAAAAGAAAGGATTGCTAAGCAGGTTGGTCGTGAATTAGGTCTAGAAGAAAAAGAATTTGCCTATGATCAGGCCCTTACACAAATCGGTTGGTGGAAAAATAATTTAATCATTCCAGCAAAAGTTAAACCAAAAGATCTTTTTGAAGAACGAACGTTACATATATACAAACAATATGAAGAAATAAAGGTAAAAGAACAGCTATTTGATTTTGATGACATGCTAATTGGCTGTTATGAATTTTTATCTGAAAATCTGAGTCTACTAGAGAAATATCAAGAACGTTTTTCTTATATTTCGGTTGATGAATTTCAAGATATTAATCGGGTCCAGTACAAAATTGTGCAAATGTTAGCTGAACCACATAATAACTTATGTGTAGTTGGTGACGATGACCAATCGATTTACTCATTTCGAGGAAGTAATCCAGAGTATATTTTAAATTTTAAGAGAGAGTACCCTGAAACCAAAACAGTCATTCTTGCCAAAAATTATCGATCTGTTCATTCGATCGTTAGTACGGCAAGCCATGTTATTTCAAAGAATAAACATCGATACGATAAGAAGCTCTCGGCATTGACTAATAGCTCTTTTATGCCACTTGTATTTTTTCCATACGATGAAGAACTTGAGGCAACGATTATTGTCGAAGATTTAAAAGCAAGAATTTCACAAGGTGCCAACCCTGCTGATTTTGCCATTCTTTATCGAACAAATGTATCCACCCGTGCTTTATTTGAACGTCTTGTTCACTCTAGTTTACCTTTTGTTATTGAACAAGAAGGTGATTCGTTTTATCAACGGAAAACAGTTAGAAAAGTTTTAGCGTATATGCAATTAGCGATTAATCCAAACGATACAGCAGCGATGAGTGACCTAATTGGAGCCTTATTTTTGAAACAGGATGTTTTACGAGACCTAAAGGCGCTCAGCATTATTGAGGATTGCTCATTAGTAGAAGCCTTAACAAAGTTAACACAGCTTCCCCCATTCCAATTAAAGAAACTTAAAACGATTGTTCCTTTGTTTGAAAAAATACCTGGATTAAAACCCATTGAAGCCATTGACTTTATTGAAAAAGAAATGGGCTTAACCGATTACTTGAAAAAGCAAGGAAATGAAGGAAATACGATGGATAAGGGATCTGATGACGTAAGAGATTTACGAGTTGCAGCTCAAGCACACAGATCTGTTCATGAATTTCTTGAGTACGTTGATCATATCATCCACAAGCATAAAGAAATTACCGCAAATAAAAACAAAATAGCTGGAGATGCCATCCAGTTAATGACCATTCACCGCTCAAAGGGCTTAGAATTTAACCATGTCTATATCATCGGCGCCGTTGACGGTGGACTTCCTCACGACTATGCTCTTGATTCGTGGCGCGACGGTAACGACGAACCGATGGAAGAGGAACGACGACTCATGTATGTTGCAATGACACGCGCCAAAGAAGCGCTCTATATTTCCGTCCCATCCATGCGCCGCGGCAAAAAAGCGATCCGGTCTCGCTTTCTACGTTAAGTAAAAAAAATGGTGTCAGGCACCTTTAATGTGCCTGACACCATTTCATTACTCATCATCATCTTCATCTTCATCTTCATCATCTTCATCTTCATCGTCGTCTTCATCTTCATCTTCATCTTCATCTTCATCTTCATCTTCATCTTCATCTTCATCGTCATCATCATCTTCGTCTTCGTCATCATCTTTATCTTCATCGTCATCATCTTCATCATCATCTTCGTCTTCATCTTCGTCATCATCTTCGTCATCATCTTCGTCTTCTTCATCATCATCTTCGTCTTCTTCATCATCATCTTCGTCTTCTTCATCATCTTCATCATCTTCAATTATAAACTCAACTGTGTTTCCATCTGCAAATGAAATCTCTACATCTAATTCACTAAAGGAATCATTACCTAACGCATTAAGAATGTTCTCAATTAATTGTTCTTCTGTCATATCGGAAGAAATGGATAAGTCATTCATAAAGTTAGTGTTTACTACTGAGCCCGCATTTGCAACAACTTCTTCACTGTCACCTGTTTTCTTATGGATCGTTAACTCCCCAACTTCACCATCATATTCTAATTCATAAAATATATCGTCTTGAAATTCAAGTTCGATCGTTAGTTCATGAAGCTCACTACTCATCTTGATCCTCCCTAAACATATAAATTGTTTTTTGATTGCACTGCTATAAAATATGTTATGAATTTATAATGGTATAGGTATTTGAGTAGGATTTTGAATTTTTTACATAAGCTTTACAAACTATCTGTTCATCTAATTTTGATTGCTCAGATTAACCTTCTGCAATGTACATTTTCTTCAATAATTCGAAATAGTCTTTGTTTGACCCAATATCATAACGCTCCCCTGTAACCTCATATCCGAAGCACTTTCGAACTTTTAACATCTCTTTTAACGCATCTGTTAATTGGATCTCTCCACCAACACCTGGCTTTATTTTCTTGAGAAATGTAAAAATATCGGGATGTAAAACATACCGACCAACAACAGCTAGATTAGAAGGAGGGTCACTTTGAGGCTTTTCAACAATATCGACGATTTCATGTAATCTAGCTGAAACCTTTTTCTCCTTGATCACACCATAATTTTTTAACAGCTCTTGTTTTACTTGTTGGACTCCTATCACACTACTATTCTTTTTCTCATAAGCTTTTATCAATTGCTTTAAGCTCTGTTTTTTTTCAAAAAATAGATCATCTGGTAGAAGAACGGCAAACGGCTCATCATTAATAAATGGCATCCCCATTTCTAAGGCATTGCCTAATCCTCTTGCATAAGGTTGACGTACAAATTGTATATGTGCTTTTGGAACCGATAACTTTTCTAATAAGTGCTTTTTATTCGTTTCCGTTAAAAATGCTTCCAATTCAAGTGAACGATCAAAATAATCGATAATCATATTTTTATTTCTCGAGACAACAATTAATATTTCCTCAATACCCGAGGCGACAGCTTCTTCAACAACATAATGAATCGCTGGTTTTCCATTAATAGGAAACATTTCTTTTGGAAGAACTTTAGTTATCGGGAGACTTCTCGTTCCATATCCTGCAGCTGGAATAATTGCTTTTTTTATTTTCATGTGGCTCCCCCTTTAAAACTTGTTCCTATTACTAAGATATTCGTCCATGGGATAAAAGGAAATTGTCCTATTAAAAAGGGCTATAGTCATTTGTTTTTTGTAATGATTCAGAAAATCATTAGCCAACTCCTTAACTTAGTACTTAAACTCACCATTTTTCTTAATAAATTCTTTCGCCCCATCCAATGGATCAACCAACCATAGATAATTCCACCTTTTTCTTTCTTCATAAGAAAAATACGTCCCTTCTTCACTTAAAATCAGAATTTTAGGATATAACCCCTTTAGTTCTTTCACTATCACTTCATTTGATTTTTTATCAGCTAATGTTAAAGGAGAGTCATCTTGTTTACTTTCAACCTCAAAATCTGCTTTTTGATAGATTTCAAAAATACGTTCACCTGCTTTAAGAGCTATATAATTACATCATTCAAATTAATTTTATCAAGCATGTTTTAAGCCCACCATTATGTAATTTCGTTATCCAGTTGCATCATTTTTCAATATTTCCCTACTACTTATCCATTTCATTATAATAAGTGAGCAAACTAGCCTTCAATACTACTTCTGCCCATTTATTCAAAACTTTTTATCGATAAATAGCTTTGTCTAGTGAGGTGCCTACACTAAATACCTAGTCATGCATACCGTATATTAGGCTTCTTTATTACTTTGAAAGGAGGGGTAGCTATGGATGTTAATGGGCTATCTAATAAAAAATTTGCGGAGATGTTTGTTTCAACTGTTTTAAAAAAACATAATATTGATATGAAAAATCAACTCACGAAAGAAGAGAAAAAAATATTAAAGTCTATCATCAAAAATATTTATAGCGATTTGAATACCTTTTTAGAAATGAAGAACTTGCAACGAACAGAAAGTAATTTTAAAAAGAAACTTAAAAAAGATGGCACCAGCCAGAACCAAATTTTTGTAGACACAAATGATATAAGTTCAGTAAAAACGTTTATTAATCCCTAAAACAATAAAATAGAAGTGTTAGAAAATATAGAGAGACTTACTCAAATTAGTCGTAACGGCTGATTTGAGTATGTTTTTTTAGAAAGAAAACAGGATGGATAAGTATTCCATGTTAACTGACCTTATACGTTACCATTTATTCTATTTGATTGTTTTTTATATTTTTTGGCTCTGTCAATGTTTAGTGTTGATTTTGGGTTCATTATTGAAAATATGGAAGGAAATTCAGTGAGAACATGCATTTTCTCAATATTTCATTCCATTTTTCAACCTTTTAGTATACTGAAAAGCGTGTAAAGCTAAAATTTCACACGATGAACCCAAAATCTACGTTTATCAACAATGGGCTTTAACACAGCCAATTGTTTAATTACTTTTTAAATAATCAGTAACGAGTTTACCTACCCTTGGTATGTAAAGCTTCATTATCAACTCTCCAACAATGGGCAATATCCAAAGGATAAAAGCCTTCACTAGATTATTCCTAATAGCATAACGTAATACTAGCTTCTAATATAATTTAAATGGAGGGATATTAATGAATCTTGATTCTAATAAAATATTAGCGGAGTCGTTAATCGCAAAGGTATTAAAAAATGATAATATTAATACAAAAAAAAAGATGAAAAACGGTACTCTCAATAGAAGTGAAACCGCAAGTAAAAGTAAAACTTTTTTTAATCCTAATAATGTAAATAATGCTATAACGTATCTCGAAAACATTATATCTAATAAACGTAAAAAATAATATCTAATTATTTCCCTCCCAAAAAGAGGGTTTTTTTTTACAAAGATATTGTAAGTACAAACAATGTATTACGATGGTTTAAAAATTAAGTTTCCCTTTGACAGGTTCCGTGTTTCAACCAATAGAAAAAGATGTTGACAGTTGTTGTCAACATCGATCTTTTAAAGGTATTGTTTATCAACCATTTTTTTCCTTTATTACATAATTCTTATCCTTATTATGGTGCTAATGGTGGTACAAAAACTTGTTGAACTTGTAACACTTTTAATTCTAAATCTAGAATTATTTTTTCTCTGAGTGTTCGGAAAACATTGCAGCCTGGCTTCCAATCTTCTGAAATATCCAATTCAGTAATGAATGCCTGCTCTAGTTCGCAAAATGGTTTTTCATTAAAATTCTCGACTGTAAGAATCCCTCGTTCTTTCATATCCATTCCCATGCCTTTTTTATCGTTGAATAGAATATCTACTACACCATTTTTAATACTTGATAGTTGATCTTCAAAGTTGGTTGTTGTAAGAGGTACGACACAGCTAAACGGTACTTCCACTGTATGATGTTCGATGGCCCCAGAACAACTTGTGACAAATTCAATATTTTTACGTACAAAGCCGGCTAAAAATAATTTTACATTCCCTGTAAGACCAGACTGAACAACTTTACATTGTGTTAAGTGAACATTTTTACGAATTCGCTTAATTTCACGGGCTGGTTTTGGAAGTCTATCTACAGATTCAATATCAACTTGTATTTGCTCGTGTGCAACGACAACTGGAACTTTTACTACACGATCTCCTACGCCTGTAATATCTACAGGCGTACTCTCACATTGGGATAATGTTTGTGCTTGGTCTGCAGTTTTACAACTTGCTGCTTTATTAAACTTGTTGAACTTACCTTTTGAATGAAAGTTCATATTTATCCACCTTTCTATAATTTATTTGTCTGTTACACTATATTAAATGCACAGGGGTATTTGATGGTAACGGACAAGAGTCTATTTATATGAAGCTATAACAAATTAAGTCATTTATCCTTGTTTTATATTAGGCACACTTCTAGATTAACAATAAAAATTACTCAATAGATTTCTAAAAGGAAGTATCCATAAGTAAAAAACCAGGCAGTAAAATCTGCCTGGTTATCTTCTTTGCGTTTTGCTTCCACATCCACATCCGCCGCTTTTTTGTTGCACGGGTTGATTTGTTGATGAAAAAACTTTATATGGTGAGGTACTTTTATTTCCAGTTGGTTGATTCATATAAACATGGCCGCTAGTATTATATGTCCTAGAAACTAACCGTCTTTTATTTGGGTTCAAGTTGATCCCTCCCTATTCTATGTTACAAAACACTATAATTTAATCATACTTTATTATATGCATTCTTTTTAAAAGTTGTTTCCGCGTTAAGCTCTCTTCACCTTAAGCTTCCATAAAAAAGAGAATAGCCCTGGAGCTATCTCTTTATATAAGTTCTAGCTTTAAATTAGTAACCTGTTTATTTTCATTAATGCTAAAACAGCAAACAGTTGGTTCTTTTTTTAACAAAGAAACAATAATGTAAGCAAGGTTTGGATATGAATGATTTTTAATATCATAATAGGATGGATACGCCCTCGTGTTCGGGTGAGAATGAAAAACTCCTGTTAATTGTTCTCCTTTCCTTTCCACTTTACTAAGCGTTTCCTTCATACTCTTTTCTGAAATCTTAAACTGGAAAGGGCTATTTTCTTCATTAGGAACTGGCCAAAAAGAAAGTCCTTTTTTATCTATCCCCGAAATTAACCCGCATGCTTCAAGTGGCGCCTCTTTCTTGCAGTATTCTACGATTTGTTGATAAACTTCTTTTTTCATATAATAAATATTTTGATTATTCTTTTTCATCCACGTTTTCTGTTTGATTTAATTGTTTATTTTCAACATGGGGGTTTACAGGATTTTGATACTTCGGTTGTGATGATCGTTTATTTAATGATAAAAATGAATCGACTGAAGGTCGGTTATTAGCTTGAATTGATTTTGGTTTAGAATTAAGCTTAGAATTTACTTTATTTTTAAGCGAGTTTTGATCTCTTAAGTTTCGTAAAAACCACGAATTGGAATTGCTTACTGTTTCCTCATATTGCCTTACAACTATTTCTTCATTTTTTATATTTGTTTGCTGACCTTTATTACTTATATCCATTCTCGGTTCAGCTTTAAAATTAGCATTAGAGTTTTGAAGGAGGTTAACTAACAATTTTTTATCTTCCAAGTATTCATCCCTTTGTTCTTTCGTACGGTTTAATTCTGCTGTTTGCTTTTCTAATTGATGTTCTAATTTCTGATATTCCTTTTTTATTTCTTTAAGACTTTTTTCCGCTTGAGTTAATGCTTCTTTATACTCGCTTAGTTGATATGCATTTCTATTCTTTTCTTCTTCCAGCTTAGTAAATTTCTTTTCAAATGACTTATAGTCTGCATGGAGTCCTTTTATTTCACCATGCAAAGCCTTGTTTTCTTTTATAACCTTTTCATACTCTTGACTATGATCTTTTTGTTGTAATTTCAGTTGATTTAATGTTGATAAATGTTTCTCTAATTCGTTTTCTAAACGACTGTTTTCTTTTGTTTTTACTTTTAGATCAGCATGAATTTCATTAATTTCTTTCGTTAGAGCCGTAACTTCTTGCTTCATTTCTTTATTCAAGCTTTCATAATATTTAACATGCTCATGAATACTATTATTTTGTTGTTCTAGCCGCTCGAGTTGACTGCTTAATGATATATTTTCTTTTGTTAACCTTTCGTTTTCCATACCACTTTCTTTGTACTTATCCTGTAACTCAATTAATGCAGCTTTTTGCATTTCCAATTGGTCTACTATACGTGTTAATTCTTCGTTCTTCTTAACGAAATCCTTTTGAAGTAATTGCTTCTCTTCTTGCATAGTCTTCTTTTGTTTCTCCACTTCTTGTTGATTATCTTTGTAATTTACCAGTTGTTGATTTAACGTATTTTTCTCTTCTTCAATTCGTTTTAGCTGTTCACGTAATTGCTGGATTTCCTCATTATATTGGTTCGTCTCAGCTTCAAATTGTGTTATTTTTTCCAATTGTTGTTCATAATTATATTGTAATTGGTCTTTTTCATTGGTTATCTGTTCAAACTCCTGGATTATCTTTATTTGGTCTTGGTTAGATTGCTCCTGGAGGGTATTCAGTTTACTTTCAAGTGATTTAATCAATTCTTTATTTTCTTTATTTTCTTCCTCCAGTTTTTCGATCAGTTTTTGTAATTCTCCTCTTTCATTTTTATTGGAATTCCTTTCTTTCTCTAATTGATTAACCTGGGTCACTTTTTGTTGAAGTTCACTTCTTAATTCTTCTGTTTCACTTTTGAGTAAGTTGATTTCTTCGATAAAACTCGATTGACCTTGATTCACTTTACCTTCAACGTCTGTTAAATTCGCCTCAAGTTCAATTACTTTATTTTTTAATGTCTCTTTTTCTTGTCTTTCATTTTCTAATTGTTGATTTAAACTTTCTTGTTCTTGTTTATAAGAACGATTCGTTTCCTCTAATTTTGTTAAATTTGAAACTTTCTCTTCGAAATCGAGCTGTAGTTGGGCATAACGAGTTGCCGCTTCCTCTAATTCTTGAATTAATTTCATTTGATCTTCATCTGTTTTTTCACTATAAAGATTAACCTCTTCTTCAAGCTCACGAATTAATGCCTCATAGTTTGTTACTTGTTCTTCATAGGTGGTTCTTTCCGCTTTAAAATGATCTAATTCTTCATTAACATCTTGAATTTCGTGTTTTAATTCGTTGATCATTGTTTCTTGTTCTTCGTTTTTATTTTCCGCTTGTTTTAATTGCTGAATAAGCTCTAATTGTTCCTGATCGATTTTTTCCTTTAATAATTGAATAGTTTCATCACGCTCTTGAATAATCGCTTGATAATTTAAAGCTTCTGTTTCTAATTTTTGTATTTGTTTAACGTAACTTTCTATTTCTTTATTATATATTTCTAACTGTTCCTCTAGTTTATCTTGGTCGGTAATTTTTTGTTGAAGTTCTTGCTGTAATTTTATCTTTTCCTTCGTAACGTACTCAAGCTCCTCAATAATATGAAGTTGGTCAACGTCGAGTTGTTCTTTTAGGAGATGAATTTCATGTTGAAGCTGCTCATTGGCTGCTGAATATTTTTGGATTTCCTGTTCGTAGGATTCCTGTTCCCCCTCTAATGATTTCAGTTGTTGAATGATTTCCTCATTTTCATTAACCAATGCTTCTTTCTCTTGTAAATATTGATTTTTTAGCTCCATTAATTCATTTAGTTCTTTCGTTTTTTCCTCGAGTACATTTTGCAGTTCGGATTTTTGATGTTTTAGTTCATTGAGTTCGTCTACTAATGGTTGTTGACCTTCATCAAGTGTCGACTGCAATTGATTGATTTGTTCTAATAATTGTGCTTTTTCGGTTTCATAATAAGAGAGGGCTTCTTGAAGCTCAACTTGCTCCTTCCCTAAATCCTCCAAACGAGACAATAATGCTAGTTTTTCGCTATAAAACTCCCGACTTTCCTCTGTTACTTCGTTTAATTGAGAGATCTTTTCTTTAAATGCACGCTGTAATTCACCTTTTTCCTTTCTCAGTTTTTCAACCAACCGTTCAAATCTTTCTTCATTAATTTGATAGCGTGCTAGTTCTGATTTTAAGTGCAATAGCATTTGCTTTTGTTGTATGTTATTGAAATCGCTTTTGGTTTGGCGGCTCAAAACAATCTCTCCTTTCAAATACATTGTAATCTGCTTTATGGTTGCTTCCCCACTAATACATCAATAAGCCATTCAAGGAATTAGATTCCCTTGCTCCCCACCTCCACTATTGTATCGCTGGCTACGGCGGTTACACTTGACTTTCGAACCAAAGAATGACTATTTGCAAATTAAATAACCACATCTTTTTAACAGGCAGATATTATCCATCTATACTATGTATATGGGCGAATGATTAATTGTTTCTTTTTTATGCAAAAAAAAATTAGATAAATATTGATCAAATTGTGCATGCACCCATACAAATCATCAGGGCGTACATACTATACAGTGTGGTAAAAACCTACTAAACTTTTTTGAAAGGATGATTGAATTGAAGATTAGTCCAATTCAAGGTTGTCAAGAAACTCTATGTATTAAAGTTCCTAAGGTCTATGACTGGGTTACTCGACAAGCTGATTTCTTTAGATCATTTAACGGAACTAATGGTTTAGGAGAACTAAATTTTGAATGTAACGGTGTTACAGGACTCGCTGCTGATCCATGTGAGCTTTTGAATGGCAACGGCAATGGGAATAATAATGGGATCATTTGTAACAATCTAAATGTTGAGTGTATTATTACAGATTCATTTGGTAATCCAGTAAATCCAGAGGAACCTGGGGCTATTTTATGTCAAGAGTTAACAGATCCAAGAAACCGTGAAAGTTTTGAGTTCACTATTCCAAATGGAGTCACTCCAGATACTGTCACTCTCCAAAAAGTTAAAGTTTTAAAGAAAGGATTTTTCGTGATCCAAGTATCGAACGGCAATGGAGTAGTTTGTACTTCTGATGTTCAATCATTTGCTACAGTGGAAAAATTCTTCCTTTGTGCACCTCCAGGAACTTTTTTACAATGTGAAATTACAGACTTTCAATGTGATGCAACTCTTTGTTGTAATCCAGATGGTACATTCAACCAAGTCGATGTTCATATCAACATGTGTCAAAATATTCAAATGGAAGCAACTGTTAAATTGGAAATTACAGCAGACTTCTGTCAACCTCGCCAAGAACTACCGTTCGAGTGCCCTCCACTTCAAGTTCCACCACAATGTCCAGAAGTCTTTCCTGGTTAATGTGATGTAGCGAACCTTCCTTTTTTAGCTGCTGACTCCCCTAGGTCAGCAGCTTTTTTTTATTGACTGGATTACAAAACTTGAGGATAGAAAAGAAGGGATTAAAAATATTGAGAAGCTTGTACACTTACCCATTTTTAAAGTTCACCATTAGCTACCAACTTGAAAAACTATAATAACTGTAAGGACTGGACGGTTTATAGTCTACTACCTATTCAAATCCTAGATAAATATTCTCACAACATTTCCTAAAAATTATTCTCACAAAAATTTAGCCCTGACATAATATAACATTGGGAATAAACCCTAAAACACATGGTGTGAAAGGAGAAGTTTTTAAGTTATGGATATTAAACCAATTGAGGGACGTCAAGAAACCCTTTGTATTAAAGTACCTAAAGTCTATGATTGGGTCACTCGACAAGTCGATGTACCACTTCAAGCTTTTAATGGGGATCCCGGATTAAAACAATTAAACTTTCATTCAAATAGTAATGGTAGTAGTTGTTTAGATCCTTGTGCAGAACTAGCTGGAATGGGAGCTTTAAACGTTCGCTGCATTATTACGGATTCAGCTGGCAACCCTGTTGACCCGTTAGTACACGGTTCTATCCTTTGTACAGAAATTCCGCAACCAAACGGTCGACAAGAAGTTGAAATTACACTTCCAGATGGAGAAGTGGTTACTCTTCAAAAAGTTAAAGTGTTGAAAAAAGGACATTTTGTCGTCCAAGTAACAAATGCTGCAGGTACCGTCGTGTTCACATCAGATCCACAACACTTCGCTGTTGCTGAAAAGTTTTTCCTTTGTGCTCCTGAAGGTACATTTTTACAATGTGAAATTACCGATTTTGAATGTGATGCTCACTTAATTTGTGGAGAAGATGAGCAAGGAGACCCGGTTTTTCAACAAATCGATGTTTCCATTAACATGTGCCAAAACGTTCAAATGGAAGCTTTAGTCAAACTGGAGATTACGGCAGGATTTTGTCAACCACGCCAAGAGTTGCCATTCGAATGCCCGCCACTACAATTTCCACCACAATGTCCAGAAATTTTCCCGTCATAATCTAAAAAGAAGAGGGCCCCCACCCTCTTTTTTTTATTTGGTAAATGATTGTTCCTTTCCGATACAAAAATTATAAAAAAAGACTGGCACACAAGTTTTATGATTTCATACTATAAAATTAGACATTAGCCCAATCATTTATGAAAGGAATGATCAACATGTACGAAAAGTCAAGTAAGAATGGCAAAGAAACTCTTTGTATCAAAGTACCTAAAGTTTATGACTGGGTGACTCGGCAAGTGGATGTGCCACTACAAACGTTTACAGGTCACGACTCCTTAAAAACGTTAAACTTTAGCTGCAATGGTCATCACTGTGTAGATCCTTGTGCTGCATTAGCTGGAATGGGGTCATTATCGATTGAGTGTATTTTAACAGACTCCTATGGAAACCCTGTAAATCCACTTTCACCAGATGCGATTGTTTGTACGGAGATACCACAAAAGAATGGACGCCCAGAAGTTGAAATCACTATTCCAAACGGGGAAGTTATCACTCTGCAAAAAGTAAAAGTGTTAAAAAAGGGATATTTTGTCGTGCAAATTTCAAATTCTTCAGGATCTGTTGTATGCACATCTGACCCTCAATCATTTGCTGTTGCTGAAAAGTTTTTCCTTTGTGCTCCTGAAGGAACATACTTACAATGTGAAATTACAGATATTGAATGTGATGTCAATTTAATTTGTAGAGAAGATGAAGAAGGTGATCCGATCTTTCAACAAATCGATGTTTCCATTAACATGTGCCAAAACATTCAAATGGAAGCAATAGTAAAGTTAGAAATTACAGCAGACTTCTGTCAACCTCGCCCTGAAGTACCTTTTAATTGTCCGCCACTTAACTTCCCAACACAATGTCCAGAAATTTTTCCTGGTAATGACGACTATTAAATTAAATATTCATCATCTATCGGAGGTTAAAACCTCCTTTTTATTTTTTCTCCACTATATATATGATGAATTTGGTGTGATAGACCTCCCTTTTCACCTCTCTACTCTATATATATTCAACAACAAAAAATAGTACATGACATACGGCTAAGGCGCACGTGGAATTTTTTAGGTTTTTTCCTTTTAAGGAGTGGAACACCTAACTCCAACCTCAGTGTTTATAAAGGATACACATTATTAACTAGATAAAATCATCAATTTTACTAAATTGGACTTTATCTAAACGAATGACTTATCCAAATAGAAAGGCTAATACATACTATGAAGTAGTCCAAAATTAGGAAGGATGACTATAGTATGAATAAAATTAGGCCAATAAGTGAAGCCCTTTGTATTAAAGTTCCTAAAGTTTTTGATTGGGTCACCAGGCAAGTCGATTTCTCAAGAATGTATAATGGAACGACTGGTTTAAGTGATCTCAATTTTGAATGTAATGGTGTTACAGGCATTTTTGCTGACCCATGTGAATTTTTCAATGGCACTAGCAATAGTATCAATAATATTGGAATCGTTTGTAACAGCTTAAATGTTGAATGCATTATAACTGATTCCTTTGGAAATCCAATTAATCCTGAAAAACCTGGGGCCATTTTATGTCAAGAATTAACGGATCCAAATAATCGTACAAATTTTAACTTTGAGCTTCCTGATGGTAACTCTGTCACTCTGCAAAAGGTTAAAGTATTAAAAAAGGGATTTTTTGTAATCCGAATATCAAATGGTAATGGAGTCGTTTGTACTTCAGACCCACAATCGTTTTCAATAGCTGAAAAGTTCTTCCTCTGTGCACCACAAGGAACTAGAGTACAGTGTGAAATTTCAGATTTCCAATGTGAAGCTATCCTTTGTTGTAATGCAGACGGAACATTTAATCAAATTGATGTTCATATCAACATGTGCCAAAACATTCAAATGGAGGCTTTTGTTAAGCTGGCAATAACAGCAGACTTCTGTCAACCTCGTCAAGAAATTCCGTTTCAGTGTCCACCGCTCCAAGTTCCACCTCAATGCCCTGAAATTTTTCCGATAAGTGATATAAGGGATGTTCGCGGTAAAGTGTGTAAACCTGTTTTTGTAAGTTTTGGTCCTAATCAAACGGTTACTCAAATAAACTCCGTCACACCTATTGGGATTGCAAATGTAACTTTGGAAACAAGAAATGGTGAAGCTGGGGTTCGTGTACATTGTAAAAAACCTGGAAGTGCTACTGCTGTGATTACAGTGAGAAATAATCAAACAGGAAGAACAAGAAGTGTAACCCTCCGAATCGAATGTACGTAGACAGCATTAATTGCTGTCTTTTTTCTTTGTCTTAATATTGGCGAGCCCTATCACATACATATGAATTAGTAAGGGATTTTCTTAAGGAGGTAAAATAATGGCGGATGAACAAAAAATATTAAAAGGTCAAGCATTTTTCAATTACTCTGTTATCTTACCAGATTTAGATGATGAAGAAAAAGAAGTACTCATTATGGGGAATTTTATAATTGAAAACACGGGAGAAGAAGCGCTAAACACACCCGTGATTTGTATACAGATAAAACCAGCAGAATCCGGAAAACTTGGTGGAAAAATTGATGCAGCTCCTCGCAATGAAATGATTGTCGATGCCACAAATTCTGAGGAGTGGCAGTACTTAAATCAGGAACGTAAAGAGAAAGCAAAGGAAACTGGAGAATACTGGTTACGTCCTAAAGAATGTGACAAATTACAGCCTGCAGAAAAGCTTTTTTTCTCAAATTTCGACTTAAAACTAACAAAGCCTAAAGAAAAAAACTCAGTAATAGTAGATGGGTATATTTACTTTAAAGAGCTTCAGCAAGGAACACCTGCCTTGAATAAAATCATCATTAATTTTTAATACATTCAATTAACATTACTAGGTTAATAATTTTAAAAAAGCTACATCCCATCCTAAGTTAGTACTAGCATCAATCATTATCTCTTATTTATCCCCTTAAAAACTCCATATTTGTATCAATCCATTCATCTAGTCCTTACAGGTGATTAAACCATAGGATATAGTATCTGAGTGTAGAAGGGGATGAAAATATGAAAATTCAACCGATACAAGAAGCCCTATGTATTAGAGTTAATAAAGTTTATGATTGGGTAACCCGGCAAATCGAGGTTTCCCGAAGTTTTGAAGGGTTTACAGGTTTAAATCAACTTAACTTTGACTGTAATGACATCACAGGAATTACAGGAATGGACGCGGACCCTTGTTTATTTGGAACAACAGCAACATGCTTTCTATCAGATCAAGCTGGAAATCGAATTGACTTTACCGATCCAAATGCGATTACTTGTGAAGAAATAGCTCAACGCGAGGATGTAACCGTAACCCTTCCTTCAGGGCAAACGACTACCCTACAAAAAGTCAAACTAATTGCTAGTGGTTTTTTTGTTGTAGAAATAAGGGACGATAATAATCAGGTTGTTTGTGTATCAGACCCTCAACCATTTTCGAGCCGACCTCAACATTTTATCCTATGTGCCCCACAAGGTACTACAGTGGTCTGTGATCTATCAACCTTTTCTTGTGAAGCTACTTTAATGTGTGACAATTCTACCTTCGTAAGCCTAGATGTGGTAATCGACTTTTGTTTAAACGTACAAATGGAAGCTCCTGTTAAAATTAAAATAACAGCAGAGTTTTGTCAGCCACGTGAAGAATTACCAGTTACTTGTCCTGGAGTTACACCACCACCACAATGTCCACAAGTGTTTCCAAGATCATAAGGATAAAAGGGGGAGCTTTCCCCTTTTTATTTTTATTATTATTTAGACTTCTTACATAGTAGATAAAAGCGGATGTATGAAGATTTCTATATATCCTATGTAGCTATACGCCCTCTTGATCCTATAGATAAATAATTAATTAAATATTTTTTAGCCTTAAATGCATAAACATAATTAGGTTAGTCTTTTTAGAGGTTAAGGTAGATAAAGAAAAACGAAAATAAAAAATCCTTTTAGAAAAGGTGATTTTATTGAAAATTTTATACATTCCATCTGGCTTTAAGCGAATCTACTTGTACTTTGATCAGTCCATCATGAAATCATTATCCCAGTTAAATCATGCCGTTAGAAGCTTTAATATCTTTTATGGACTCGATTCTCTAAAAAAAATGATAAATACCTTTAAACCCGATCTTATTCTTACAATGGTAGGATTTAAAATGCCTACTTCAATGCTTGATTGGATAAAGAAACAAAAGATACCTACGGCCATTTGGATGACAGAGGATCCTTATTTTACTGATAAGACATTAAACCTTATTCATCACTTTGATTATGTATTTACGATTGAGTCATCTTGTGTAGACTTCTATAATGCAGCAGGACACAAAAATGTTCATCACCTTCCACTTGGAACAAATCAAAACATTTTTTTACCACAATCAAAAAATAAAAACGGCTATTATGATCATGATATTTGCTTTGTTGGCTATGCCTATCCAGAACGAATCAAGTTTACGAAATTCCTTCTAGATCATTCCTCTCACTCTATCTTAACGATTGGAGGGAATTGGCAGCTTGATTTCGCCAAATATCAACACAATCGTAGAATACGAATTATAAACCACTGGGTTGAACCTCAACGTGTAGCATCAATATATAATAGAACAAAAATTATTCTTAACTCACACCGTCCGTATCAATTTAAATACAATCGTAACGGAAAAGGCGTGATTAACCAAAGTATAAACAATCGAACATTTGATATTGCTAGTTGTGCAGCCTTTCAACTCATTGATCATAAACCAGACCTAATTAACCATTTTAGCGAAGGCAAAGAGATTATTTCATTCACATCAACGGAGGATTTACTAAAGAAAGTGAATTATTACCTTGAACATGAAAAGGAGAGAAAGGAGATTGCTAAAAATGCTAGACAAAGAGTATTATACAATGATACATTTACTCATCGACTTAATAGAATGATGAATATTATTAAGAATTAATAACTCAACTTTCGCACCAATAAAAGTTCAATAAGTTCAACAAGTAGTAGTTGCTGACGTCATTGAAATACTTACATTGACACTAAAAATTTGCATGAAAAAACACCCATCTGTTTGGTATAG
>NZ_JAFLJM010000025.1 GCF_017745675.1 Alkalihalobacillus sp. BA299 | reverse complement strand
CTCAATGCCATGATATTCAAATTGCTTAACCCAGTTCATAATCACACTTTCAGATGTCCCAATCGATCTCCCAATAGAAACAAAACTTTCTACACCCTCCAAATAGCGTGTAACTGCTGAAATTTTTACCTCAAGGGTATATTTAGCCATAGAAAAACTGCACCTCCAATTGTTAGATAGTGTCCAACAATTGGGGTGCAGTTCAAATCCATGCGTTTTTTATCTAAGAATAAGAAAGTAAAAATATCTTATTTAGATTTTACTTTTGGCAAGATTTTTTGCAGAGTAACTTTGCGTTCTTTTTCCCAAGTAGTTTCATCTGTAGGATCATACTTTTCTAAGAAATCAATAACCTCTTTTGTAATAGGAGTTGGTGTCGAAGCACCAGATGTTACACCGACAACGTTCACTCCCGCTAGCCATTCTAGATTTAATTCAGATAGGTCAGAAATTCGATATGCTTTTGTACCCGCAATTTGTTCAGAGACTTGTGCTAAGCGATTAGAGTTATTACTTTTTGGATCGCCGACCACTATAACAAGGTCAGCTTCTTTTGCTTGTTTAGCAACAGCTTCTTGTCGTACTTGCGTAGCTAAACAAATTTCATTATGAATCTCTGCATGGGGATATTTTTTTAGTGCATGATTCATAATATCAGCAACGTCCCATTGGCTCATAGTTGTTTGGTTCGTAATAATAATTTTTTCATTAGCTATTTGAAGTTTTTCCACATCGTCAGTAGATTCAACTAAATGAACGATATCGGGTGCGACACCGAGTGCTCCTTCAGGTTCTGGATGGCCTTTTTTTCCGACGTAAATAACGTGATACCCTTCAGCCTTTTTCTCTAAAATTAAGTCATGAGTCTTTGTTACGTCTGGACATGTTGCATCTACAACTGTCAAACCTTTTTCTTTTGCAAGTTTCCGAACCTCTGGGGAGACTCCGTGAGCTGTAAAGATAACAGTACCTTTCTCAACTTGCTTTATGATCTCTAATCGATTTGGACCGTCTAGGGAAATTATGCCTTCTTCTTCAAAGGCTTCTGTAACATGTTTATTATGAACGATCATACCTAATATATATATAGGGCGAGGTAAATCAAGGTTCTGGGCGGCTTGTCTAGCGAGTACCATCGCATCGACAACACCATAACAATAGCCTCGCGGTGATATTTTTAATACTTTCATGCTTGGCCTCCTATCAATTGTGTACTACATAACATTATAATAGAGGAAGGAAGCATATACAATGAACATCACTTTAACACATTTAGATATACATTTTAGGTGCTGGGATTCCGCCAACGGTTGACTTAGCTTTTGATTGTCCTTTTGCTTTAGATTTTGATCCATTCATAGGTGATGGATTTGTTGTACTTTCTGTATTTGTGGACGGATTGTCCTCACTGTTTGGCATAGTTGTATCTTCTTCACTACCAGAATCACTTTTTAAAATTTGATATATTTGAGGCATGCTTCGTAAGAGTGGACCATACTGTTGGATCATTGGGGTAACTTGTTGCACGACACCCATTACACGCTGAGCGTTTTGAAGAATACCCATTAAGTTCATTCCTCCACCTAACGCTCCAGTGCCGGCCCCCATACCTGTACTCATTCCAGCAGCCCCCATACCACCAAACATATTTCCACCGGTACCAGCTCCAAAACCTGGACCGAATCCAGCCCTACCAAAGCCTGAACTAAATCCGGTTGCTCCTCTTCCGAATAATCTCGCTAAAAAATTACCGCCGCCAGTTGGTGCCATCATATTGGGAGCACCAGATGCCATTCCAAACATCCCGGGATTCGCAGATGGAGAAAAGGAAGGGAAATTGAAGGGGCTTGGTGTTGTTGGTGGCATCATCATTTGTTGTTGGTAAGGAAAAAACATCGTTTTCATCCTTTCGTACAATATTTCACTCTCTATGATTAGGTATATGCATGTTAGACGTTTTGGTGCAACGCGTCCTTGTTAGCTTCAAGATGTATGATATAAATTAGCTTTTACACTTTGTTTTTGGTAGAATAAACAATTGCATAGAAATATAACCTTTACAAGGTAAAAGAGGTAGGAGACAGTCATGACAAATTCAAATTTTGCTCGCTTTGATTTACAAGCATTTTTAATAGACGCAATTACGGCCCAAGGTTTTACATTACCGACGGAAATTCAGGAACGCTTAATTCCGGCTATTCGTAATGGCAAGGATGTCATTGGTCAATCACAAACAGGTTCTGGTAAAACGTTAGCATTTTTATTACCAATTGTCGATGTAATCAATTCAGACAATGAAGAAGTACAAGCAATTATTACTGCACCGACGAGAGAGCTTGCTACTCAAATCTTTAATGAATTAAAAAAATTGTTAGATTACCAAGAAGAACAAACGGTTCAAGCAAAGCTTCTTGTTGGAGGAACCGACCGTTCGCGAATGATTGATAAACTAGAAAAAACACAGCCTCATATCGTGGTTGGTACACCTGGTCGCATTAATGACTTAGTTGCTGAACAAGCATTATTTGTTCAAAATACACCCATACTTGTCGTGGATGAAGCAGATCAAATGCTAGATATGGGATTTATCGAAGATGTTGATAAATTAGCATCAAGGATGGCTGTTGATCTTCAAATGCTCGTTTTTTCAGCAACCATCCCAGAAAAGCTACAACCCTTCTTAAGAAAGTATATGAATAACCCGAGACATGTACATGTGAAACCTGAACATGCTACTGCTCCGACGATTGAACACCGATTAATTTCATTAAGACATCGCAATAAAGTAGAGGTGGTTATTGAAGTCGCAAAAGTTGTAAATCCTTATCTTGCGATTGTTTTTACAAACACGAAAGAACAAGCAGATGAGGTAGCGGACGCGATGTTATCTGCAGGGCTAAATGTGGGCCGTTTACATGGGGGATTACAGCCTCGTGAAAGAAAGCAGATTATGAAGCAAGTGAATGATGTTAAAATTCAATATTTAGTGGCGACAGATTTAGCCGCGAGAGGAATTGATATTAAAGGTATTACTCATATTATTAATTATAATTTACCGAAGGACTTGGATTTCTATATTCACCGTGTTGGTCGAACGGCACGTGGCGGTAATGAAGGACTAGCGGTTACGATATATGAGCCTCATGAACAAGAAGCAATTGAGAAGCTTATGAAAAGAGGTATTACTTTCACTTTTACTGATATTAAAAATGGTGAGTTAATTACGTTAGAAAAACCAAAGTTTGGTGGGACTAAACAGAAAAGTAAAAGCACAGTAAGTAGTGGAAAGGCGATAGCAAGGCCGAAAAAGGTAAAACCCGGTTATAAAAAGAAAGCCAGGTATTTACAAGAAAAGCAAGAGAAGAGAGAACGTAGATTAAATCGTAGAAAGAGTAAATAAATCATTGGTTTAAGAGGAGTGGAGAAGATGATTTTAGGATCACATGTTTCAATGAGTGGAAAGAAAATGTTATTAGCCTCAAGTGAAGAAGCAGTTTCTTACGGTGCAAATACTTTTATGATTTATACGGGTGCACCTCAAAATACAAGACGAAAGCCGATTGAAGAATTAAATATTGAAGCAGGTTTAGCGCATATGAAAGAAAACGGTATAAGTGAAATTATCGTTCATGCACCTTATATTATCAATATTGCCAATACGGAAAAACCGGCTACTTTTCGTTTAGGTGTTGACTTTTTACGAAGTGAAATTGAACGAACCGAGGCGCTAGGAGCTAAACAAATTGTTCTTCATCCAGGTGCTCACGTTGGAGCTGGAGCAGAAGCTGGCATTAAAAAAATTATTGAAGGCTTAAATGAAGTGCTAGATAAAAATCAAAATGTCCAAATTGCCCTTGAAACGATGGCTGGTAAAGGCTCTGAATGTGGACGTTCATTTGAGGAATTAGCGATGATCATCGATGGTGTAACTCATAACGATATGTTATCTGTCTGCTTTGATACATGTCATACACATGATGCTGGGTACGATATTGTTAATGATTTTGATGGTGTTTTAGAGGAATTTGATCAATTAATCGGATTAGATCGACTCAAAGTGCTTCATATTAACGATAGTAAAAATGAACGTGGTGCAAGAAAAGACCGTCATGAAAATATCGGATTTGGTCATATTGGTTACGATGCGCTTCACCATATTGTTTACCATCCACAATTAAAGGATGTTCCGAAAATTTTAGAGACACCTTATATTGGGGAAGATAAAAATAATAAAAAAGCACCATATAAACATGAAATTGATATGTTGAAAAGTTCAAACTTTAATGAGCAATTAAAAGAAGTTATTATGAGTTCATAATTAAATGAATGTAAAGAGAGACTGTTGCTAAGGATCTGAAATCTCCAGCATTAAGGAGAATAGAGAACCTATGGAACAGTCTTTTTTAAAATTTAAAGAAAGGATGTCTAGCTGCAGCGCCCAGCGACTAGCGAGACTTCCCTTACCGCCGTACGATAAATCAACATCGACTCAGCGAATGGCATTTATATTTGATTGAGAAGGTGTCCATATTGATTAAGTAGCTGAGAAATTAACCTGGAAACATATGGATCTACCTCGGTTTGTAATCTGTGGATCATCCGATCGAGTTGTTGGCGATTGGCGATGTCGATTGGTTCAGATTGAATCACTTTAATAACTTTACTAGCTTGTTCATCATTAATAGGCATTTGGTGTTGATGAGCTAAAGCCATTAATTCCTTTTTCGTTAGGGAATTAATTTTAAGGTTAATCATTTGTTGAATAAAAGGATTCACGTTGCCTTCCTCCTCCTATAGCACTAATACATTTAATGTATGATCGATTCATAAATGTGTGAAAATTAGTAAACAAAACCAAAATAATTAATTATTAGGCATGTATAGAAAGAAATTTTAAAAAAAATCATTTACAACGTTTCCCCTTAGCTAATATAATTGGTTATAGTATAAAAAGTTTACCAGAGGAAACTTTTTATCACGAATCCGAATTTTTTTCATAAAATGGTTTAGGTGAATTACGGATATTAGTTATTTGACTTAGCCTTTATTCTTTAAAGGTACGGTAGAAACAAAAGACTAAAAATAGAGAGGGGTTTTTAGATGGAACGAATGTTAGAGGTAAACAATCTCTCCGTTTATTACGATAATCTACAAGCCATTAATAATATAAGCTTTAGTGCTGATTCAGGGAACTTAATTGGAATTGTTGGGCCAAATGGCGCTGGGAAATCATCTTTAATTAAAGCAATATTAGGTTTGGAAAAATCCACAAATAACGGTATTACTGCCTTGCAAAAATCAATTAATAAGGCCAGAAGGTTGATAGCCTATGTACCACAACGAAGTCAAATTGATTGGGACTTTCCTGTGCTCGTTGAAGATGTTGTGATGATGGGACGTTTTATTCACCTTCCTTGGTATAAACGGCCTTCTAAAGAAGATAAAGCGATTGTAACCGAAGCTTTAGAAAAAGTAGGTATGGATTCTTTTCGAAAACGACAAATTGGGGAACTTTCTGGAGGTCAACAGCAACGTGTGTTTATAGCTAGAGCTCTAGCACAGCAAGCTACATTGTTTTTCCTCGATGAACCTTTTGCTGGAATTGATATCACTTCTGAAGAAATTATTATTCGTATTTTAAAATCGTTAAAAGCAGAAGGGAAAACGATACTTGTTGTTCATCATGATTTAAGTAAGGTAGAAGAATATTTTGATCAGATCATGTTAGTTAATAAAGAATTGATTGGTTATGGTAAAGTAAGTGAAACATTTAAACCGGAACTGCTTTCGAAAACGTATCAAGGGAAAATTAAACTTTTTAAAGAGAATGACCAAATGATGGTGGTGTGTAGCTAATGCAAGATATTATTTCATTTATTGACCAAGTGTCTCGTTATAATTACCTTCAGCAAGCTTTAATTGCGGCTATTTTAGTTGGGATTATTTGCGGAGTCATTGGTTGTTTTATTATTTTACGTGGGATGGCTCTTATGGGTGATGCAATTTCACATGCAGTATTACCGGGAGTTGTCATCGCTTATATGGTTGGTAGTAGTTTTTTTATCGGGGCTGTCATTGCAGGCGTGTTAACAGCGCTAGGGATTGGCTATGTTTCGCAAAATAGTCGGATTAAAGACGATTCTGCTATAGGAATATTATTTACTGCAGCATTTGCTCTAGGTGTTGTTTTGTTAACAAACCTAAGAGGTACATCTTTAGATTTATGGCATATTTTATTTGGAAATGTATTGGCAGTTTCAAGGAGCGATCTATGGGTAACATTTGGGATTGGATCTTTTGTATTATTGATGATTTTTCTATGTTACCGTCCATTGTTAATGAGTACTTTTGATCCTACAATGGCGAAAGCAGCCGGTATACCCGTTCAGTTAATTCATTATTTATTAATGCTTCTTCTATCTTTGGTTACAGTTGCTTCTTTAAAAACAGTTGGAATTATCTTGGTTGTAGCGATGTTAATTACTCCAGGAGCAACGGCCTATTTATTAACGGACCGGTTACCAGTGATGTTGTTTTTATCTGCATTCTTTGGTTCCATTTCAGCAGTACTAGGCATTTTCTTTTCTGTCCTATACGATGTTGCATCTGGAGCATCGATCGTTCTTGTAGCTTCCGTCATTTTTGGGCTGGTATTTTTCTTATCACCAAAACAAGGTATCGTTACTCGATATTTTCGTTCAAAGGTTCAACGAACAGCTTAATAAACAAAAGAGGTTACTCACATTGAGTTAACCTCTTTATTTTACAATAAGAAAGCATAACTTTTCAGATCATTCGTACTTTAATCTTCTTCACTAAAACGTGCTGCCATTTCGTAAAATGTAAGCTGGCTTTGAATAAGTTTTTCCCCGTTTTGGCGGGGTACATAATGATAACGACCAGTTTTATCTTGTTCCCTAGCTTTTACATTATCTTTTAACGTAATATCTAGAACTTCAATAATTCTTCTTTTAATACTAGGACTATGAATCGGAAACAATATTTCAATTCGCTTTTCCATGTTTCTTGTCATCCAATCAGCAGATGAAAGGAAAATTTTATCTTCTCCTCCGTGATGAAAATAAAAGATCCTACTATGCTCAAGGAAGCGGTCGACAATACTTCGAACTCGAATATTTTCACTCACACCTTCAATGCCTGGACGTAAACAACAAATTCCTCGAACAATTAAATCTATTTTTACCCCGGCTTGAGATGCCTCATACAGCTTTAGAATGATCGGTTTATCTGTAAGGGAGTTCATTTTTGCAATGATACGACCATTTCCTGATTGGAGATGAGTATCAATTTCTTTGCCGATCGCTTCAATAAACGTATCTCTGATTTGAAAAGGCGCTGTGGATATATGATTCCAAACCGGTTTATCACTGTAACCACTTAAGTAATTAAAAAAGTTTGTTGCATCAATTCCGAACCCTTCATCAGACGTAAGAATTCCCATATCTGTGTATAGCTTAGCAGTTGAATCATTGTAATTACCTGTCCCTAAGTGTACGTAACGCTGAATTTGATTGTTTTCATGGCGAACAACTAGTGTGATTTTGCTATGGGTTTTTAATGCCGTGATCCCATAGATCACATGTACACCGGCTTTTTCTAATTTTTTTGCCCACTGAATATTATTCTCTTCATCAAATCGTGCTTTTAACTCTACTAACACGGTGACTTGCTTTCCTTGTTCTGCAGCTCGTGCAAGTGAATGAATAATTGGTGAGTCACCACTGACACGATAAAGAGTTTGTTTAATGGCAAGAACATTTGGGTCATCTGCAGCCATACTCAAGAAATCAAGAATAGGGTGAAAAGATTCATATGGATGATGAAGAAAAATATCTTTCTTATTAATGGCCTGAAAAATGTTATCTTCATTTACTAAATCTTCCGGAGGTTGTGGAATTAAATTTTCATTGGCTAAATGTTCGAACTCAGTCATGAGCTTACCGTAGAGTTTAAATAAAAAAGATAGATCTAATGGTCCTTTAAAGGAATACACATCGTTACTATGAACTTCTAGTACGTCAAGTAAGAGGTTTAACACTTTAGGCTCCATTAACCCTTCTTGCACTTCAAGACGTACAGTAGCACCCCATTTACGCTTTTTTAGTTCTTTTTCAATTTCTCTTAGTAGATCTCTTGACCCCTCTTCATGGATCGTCAAATCAGCGTTACGTGTAATTCTGAATGGTGATACCGAGCTCACGGTATGTCCTTGGAAGAGTTTACCTATAAAGTGGCTAATTACATCTTCAAGCAGTATAAATTGATGTTTATCTCCACCATTTGGTAATTGAATAAAACGGTTCAACACACTAGGAACCTGAACGATTGCCAAGCGTTCTTTATTTTGTTGCATATTTTCCTCTTTTAATAAGACAGCTAAATTTAAACTTTTGTTTAAGAGCATAGGAAAAGGTCGATAGGCATCAATGGCCATCGGTGTAAGTACAGGGAAAATGTAATGAGTAAAACGGTCTTCTAAAAATTCCATTTGTTCAGAAGTGACTTCATCAATAGATAAAAAGTGAACACCTTCGTGATAAAGCATTGGTAACAACGTCTCGCAAAACATATTATCTTGGAGACGGACGAGCTGCTGAGTTTTTTCCGCTATCTTTTTTAATTGCTGTTTTGGAGTAAGTCCAGCTTTATTTTCAGGGCGATTAAACCCAGCTTTTACTTGATCCTTTAATCCTGCAACACGTACCATATAAAACTCGTCTAAATTGGAGCTGAAAATCGCTAAAAATTTTAATCTTTCTAGTAAAGGATTTCTTTCATCAATTGCTTCTTCTAGTACACGTTCGTTAAATGCTAACCAACTTAATTCACGGTTATTATAAAAGGTTGGGTCATTTAAATCGATAGGAGTTTTTTGTTCGATGTGATTTGTCGACATACTATCAACCTTTCCAAAATCAATATTTCTAATCTAGCTATCATCTTATCAATTGATTGTTAATTTTATGTAAAGCCAATGTAAATTAGTCGTTATTTTGGAAGTGAAGTTCAATGTTAAAGTTCAATACTTTTTCGAGATGTTTTTTATATTTTAAGGCTTGTTCTTCCTCAAAAAAATAATCACTATCACAAAGGAATTGTATGGATAAATCTCGTTTTGATGTTTTGCTAATGGAACATTTTTTGACGATGTTTCTTCGTGTTCGGTTCAGTGCATAGGCAAACTTTAGGATTGCTCCGAGTAGTTCATACCGTTTTAATTGTTGCTTCGTCAACAACTCGTTAAATGGTGCTGCAAATTGAGATAAATATGATTTTGACTTAAATGAAGAAATGAGTGCAATAGCAAGGCGCTGCTCATGTGTAAGTCCATCGATCGTCATGTTGGATAATAAATAAAACGTATGTTGGCTACTTGCCTCACTACTTATATATTCCCCGACATAAAGAACTCTAGCGCTATATCTTAACAAACTCATATTAGCTTCATCATTGTATTTTTCAAGGAGGTATGGAGATAACTCTTTATAAATGGCTGAAGCAAGCTTTGATACTTGTTTAACATGATCAATATTGATTTGATAAGTATTAGATAATTGAAAAAAACTTTCCTCTGCGACGTTTGGAAATTGATCAATACCTATTTGTTGCAAAACCTCTTCATAAAAAATTCCATCTCTTAATCCTTTATTGCTCATAATAAAGCGTGGTGCATTAGTTACTTTAACGAGTGAATAAATGGCTTCGATCGCTGGTATAATGATATCTGCTCGGTCTTTTGATAGCCCATCGACGCTTTGCCTTTCCGGAAAAGATAAGTGTAGTAAGTACTGTTGGATTTCGTCAATATTATTTGGTGCTAATTCGAATTGATGAAGCCCTTGTAATGGATAGTTCATTTTTCGTTGATGAATAAGAGATAAGTTTCTGGCTGTCCCACCTATACCAATAACTGGGAGATTAGAGTTTACAATCCAATTTAAAGAAGAGAATTGTTTAACTAAAAAGGTCTTTAACTTGTCCATTTCATCTAATGTTGGAGGGTCATTTTCAATAAATTTTTTCTTTAAGGTGATTGCGCCAAATGGGAAGCTTACATACTCATATAACTTCCTGTTTTTAAAAAGGGTAACTTCAGTGCTTCCACCACCAATATCAATCGTAATCCCGTTTTCAATATTTGTAGAATTGGTCACAGCTAAATAGCCATAATACGCTTCTTCGTAATCACTTAATATAGAAAAAGACAGGGATGTTTTATCTTTGATTATCTCTAATACTTCTTTCTGATTTGGTGCAAGCCTTATGGCTGCTGTAGCTACTCCTTTAATCTGATCAATTTGATGTGTTCTTATGATCTTATTAAATCGAGTTAAAGTATCTACAATGATCTTAATTCCTTTATTTGTTATGCTACCGTCAATTGAAGTATGGCTACTCAGTCTAGCAACCACTTTAAAATTATGTAATTCATGGTAGCAGCCATTGCTCTGTATAGTGTAGATGACGAGTCGAATGGAGTTGGAGCCCATATCAATAATTGCTAATTTTTTTTGAGCCATGAAAATTCACATCCCTTATAAACCTGTTAGTTATTGATTGGAAATCAGCTTTATTTGTTTTATTATATAATTTTCTAGGTTACTTTGCATATGTGTGACTCGTTTATGTAGTGCTGAATGAAATCAACAATTTACTTTAACAAAGTCTAATTAATAAGAACAATTCTTATTTATGCTATAATAAAAGGACAGTATTAATTTGGAGGAAGATTATGATTGATTATCAGAATAATGCGATTGAAGTCGAAAAAGTTTCTTTTCGTTATCAGAACAAAGATGTATTAGAAAACGTCAATTTAAAGGTAAAAGAAGGTGCTTTTTTAGGTTTAGTTGGACCTAATGGCTCCGGAAAATCGACTTTAATTAAATGTATATTAGGGTTATTAACACCACAGACAGGAGAAGTTCTATTATTTGGTCAGCGTGTGAATAAATTTAAAGCATGGGATAAAATAGGCTTCGTTTCGCAAAAAGCAAATAGCTTTAATTCTGGTTTTCCTGCGACAGTGTATGAAGTGGTCTCAATGGGGTTATATGCAAAAATAGGGCTATTTCGATTTATGACAAAAAAAGATAAGAAAAAGGTTCATGAAGCTATAAAAAACGTTGGAATGACAGAATATACGAACCAAAATATTGGCGAATTATCTGGAGGACAACAACAACGAGTGTTCATTGCAAGAGCATTAGTCAGCAACCCTAAATTGTTAATTTTAGACGAGCCAACTGTTGGTATTGATTCAAGCTCAGTCCGATCTTTTTATCAAATGTTAATGGAGTTAAATCGGAATAAAAATATTACGTTACTATTAGTAACCCATGATATAAGTACAATGGTTGAGCATGTGACAGACATCGCTTGCATTCATACAACATTACACTTTCATGGTGACCGCGAAGAATTTGAAAAAAACCATAACCTTTCCTCCTTTTTTGGCCACAATGTCCAACTCTTAAGCCACAATCATTGTGAAGAGGGCTGCAAACATGATTGATGCTTTTCTGAAATATGAGTTTTTACAAAATGCCTTTTATACAGGGCTATTAATTGGACTTATTGCGCCAATGTTAGGAGTTTTTCTTGTTGTTCGCCGATTATCTTTAATTGCAGATACCCTTTCACATATTACGCTAACAGGCATTGCTGCAAGTTTATTATTAGGGAAACATTTTGTATTATTTCAAGGGATTAATCCTCTGTACATGGGGATGGGAGCAGCCGTAGGTGGCTCATTACTTCTTGAAAAACTAAGAAACCTTTATAAATATTATAAGGAACTGGCCATTCCCATTCTTCTTTCGAGTGGTATAGGAATTGGAGTCGTCCTGATTTCTTTAGCTGATGGCTTTAATAATGACTTGTTTAATTATTTGTTTGGAAGTGTTATTACGGTAACTCGTTCAGATTTATATACTGTCCTAGTTATATCCATCGTTGTAATTATCGTTACAATCTTCTTATTTAAAGAGCTCTTTTATTTAGCCTTTGATGAAGAACAGGCAACAGTTTCTGGATTAAATAAGACTTTTATCCATATTGTGTTCATTATAATAGTTGCGCTTGTTATTGCAGCTTCAATGCGAATCGTTGGAATTCTCCTTGTATCTGCATTAATGACACTTCCTGTAGCGACCAGTATGAGAATTGCAAAAGGGTTTAGACAAATGTTTTTTTATTCGATTATCTTCGGCGAAATAGCAGTGATTGGAGGATTAATTGCTGCCTTTCAATTGGACATAGCTCCTGGAGGAACGATCGTTCTCATTTCTGTACTTATATTAGTGATATGCTTATCCATTAAAAAGTTAAAGGAAAAACTTTTTTTAAAACGAAAGCCCAACATTAGTGCTTGAAAATGAGCGAAGTTACATTGTTGTCTTGAGCCTTGTTCTAAAGTAAAATCAATAAGACAGAATAGAGTAGGAGTGCATGAATGTTAGAAATCTTATCAAATTTAACCTTTATTGAACGAGGGATGGTTGCGGCTCTATTAATTGGTTTGGTATGTCCATTGTTAGGATTATTTTTGCTCGTTCGAAGAATTTCAGTTATTTCGGAGTCATTATCCCATATTACGTTAACAGGAATTGCGGCAGGTATTTTACTAACTCAATCGCTTGCTGTTTTTTCAATGGTAAATCCACTATATTTTGGGTTAGTATTTGCATTTATAGGATCGTTAATAATTGAAAGATTAAGACAGCTCTATAAAGATTTTCAAGAAATAGCCATTCCCATTATTCTTTCAACGGGAGTTGGATTGAGTGCAATTATTATTAGTATATCTAAAACGGGTTATAATCAGTGGTTTACGTATTTATTCGGAAGCATTGTCAGTGTAACGTTACAGGATTTACACTTTATGATCTTTACTTCAATCTTAGTGCTTATTATATTGTCATTGTTTTATAAAGAGTTTGTCTCAATTTCATTTGATCAAGAGTTTGCAAAAGTATCAGGAATATTGGTCAAACGCATCAATTTAATATTTTCTTTTTTAATTGCATTAGTAATCGGAGTCTCGATGAAAGTTGTTGGGATATTACTTGTGGGTGCCATGATTGTTTTACCAGCTGCAGCTGCAATTGTCTTTGCGAAAAGCTTTAAAAGCTTGCTGCTCTTGTCTGTTTTGTTTGGACAGTTGTCAATGGTAACCGGTTCTTACTTTTCATATTATTTAAATATTGCAACTGGTGGAGGAATTGTATTGTTTGGTACGATTTGGCTTATTATAGCTCACCTTCTTCATCATCTACTTAAAGGGAAACGAAAGGAGAAAGTTACTTTATGAATGTGTCGCAAGCCCTGGAACGATTAAAGGAAAAAGGATATAAATATACAAAAAAGCGTGAAGAAATGATTCGATTATTTGCTGATGAAAAAAGATATCTTTCAGCTAAAGATGTACTTGAGAAAATGTGTAACGATTATCCAGGTTTAAGTTTTGATACGATTTATCGAAACTTAGCTGTCTTTGCCGATTTGGATATATTAGAAGTAACCGAATTAGAGGGTGAAAAAAAGTTTCGTTTCTCATGCTCCACTTCCCATCATCATCATCATTTAATTTGTTTAGAATGCGGAAAAACAAAAGCTGTCCACAATTGCCCTATGGAGGATTTAAATATTAAATTCCAGGATTTCGAAGTGACTGGACATAAGTTTGAAATATACGGATATTGTAATAGCTGTACACCCGTTCAGACTGAATTACAATAAAAAGGAAAGAGGATCCAACAAGGAACCTCTTTCCTTTCTTATTACTCTTGCTTTAACCATAGGTCTACCCAATGGGTCGCTTCATTCCAGTTTTGTACTCTAATAACATTGTTTGGAACAGAAAGACGATTGTATGGAGTATCAAATAGTAAAACAGGTATTTTGCACTCTTCAGCAATATCACATGCATTATCATGTTTATCTTCAAAGAAAATATCAAGTCTTTGTTCTTTTATAGAGTTGATTTTATTATGACTGCCAATTAATTTAATTTGGTCATATGGAATTTTCTTTGTTTGAAACCATTTTTCGGTTAATTCATACAAATGATCTCCTCTTGCGCTTATGTAAATCATTTTATGGGTATTTTTCCATGTATTAAGCGCATTTTTGGCATAGCTAGCTAAATCAGCTTTTGAATAAATATGACTTTCATGTTCTTTCATCCATTTCCAAAATTGTTCTGATGTTACACCAAGAACTTGGGTTAAGTCATATTCTGTAATATCATTTAAAGTAATATTTTTGTTAAAGTGTTTATTTAAATACGGGACAAATGTAGCGGGATCTGTAATAGTTCCATCGATATCAAAACCGAATACTTTTGATTTTTTCATAATTCACCTCTTAAAAAATAAATCGTTTCCTATGCATGCAATCATTGTCACCTATATTCAATGGCGCGTGAGTCATACTATTAATGCTCCCCCAAATATAGAAAGCGAGGGATTAGTTTTGGCTGATAATAATGATTATAAAGGCTTCAATGAAGATGATCATACCATTGATGTAAGGCCAGAAGAAAGAGACCGTGAAAGACCAGAGACATTTGAAGAGGAAACGGCTGCTGAAGTTACACCAATGACGGGAGCATTTGGTGGACGTACAGAAGAACGGGAAGAAACAGCAGAAGCAAACGATGACGACGCGATCGCTGGTGGTCGTGGAGTCGGAACATTTGCTATTGTGCTTTCCATTCTGTCATTGTTCTTCTTGCCAATCCTTTTAGGAGCAGCAGGGATCATTGTCGGATTCGTAGCGAGAAGGGCTGGGGCAAATGCACTTGGTAACTGGGCTATTGGTATTGGTGCATTGTCGATAATCTTGACCGTCTTTTTCTCGCCATTCTTTTAGTAAGTCAAAGCAGGAATCCATATCACCATCACCTACAATTTTGAAGGGGAGTTATTAAATAAGCACACGCGTCTAGCGTGTGCTTATTACTCCATAATTATCAGGTGATTAAAAAGTTAACTATTCTTGTTTAGCTAGTTTTTCTAAAGCAATTTTATCAATTTCTTTTTTCAATTCCTCGACCATTATTTCCTCGGGAACTTTTCTAACGATTTCACCATGTCTGAACAATAAGCCTTCACCACGCGCACCTGCTATTCCAATATCGGCTTCTCTCGCTTCTCCTGGACCATTTACAGCACATCCAAGAACTGCAACTTTGATCGGTGCTTTAATGGTTGAAATATAATCTTCAATTTCATTTGCGATTTTTATCAAGTCAATTTCAATTCGGCCACAAGTAGGACATGAAATAAGAGTAGCTGCATTTGCAGCTAATCCAAATGACTTCAGCAATTCACGTGCTACTTTTACTTCTTCAACAGGATCAGCGCTTAATGAGATACGAACTGTATTTCCAATGCCCATATTTAGAATTGCACCTAATCCAGCTGCACTCTTAATTGTACCAGCAAATAAAGTGCCTGATTCGGTGATACCTAAGTGAAGTGGATAACTAAACGCTTTTGCGGCTTTTTCATAAGCCTCTATTGCTAAGTTCACATCAGATGCTTTCATTGATACGATAATATCATGGAAATCAAGTTCTTCAAGAATACTTATGTGATGCAATGCACTTTCAACCATGCCATCTGCAGTAGGATAACCGTATTTATCTAAAATTTTCTTCTCAAGGGATCCTGCATTAACTCCAATACGAATTGGAATACCTTTTTCTTTTGCGGCTTTCACAACAGCCTCTACTTTTTCCCGCTTTCCAATATTGCCTGGATTAATTCGGATTTTGTCAGCTCCACCTTCAATCGCCTTTAATGCAAGTTTATAATCAAAATGTATATCTACAACAAGAGGAATATTAATTCTTGCTTTTATTGCAGAAATTGCTTCTGCTGCACGCATATCAGGACAAGCTACCCTAACAATTTGACAACCTGCTTCTTCTAGCCGCTTGATTTCTGCAACAGTTGCTTCAACATCATGTGTTTTAGTGGTTGTCATACTTTGGATAACAACTTCATTATTGCCACCTATTGTAATTCCGCCAACTTGCACTGGCCGAGTTTGTGTTCGGTGAGTGATTTGGGTCATGAATCGTTCGCCCCTTTTATTTTCAACTAATGTGTATAAATGGCACACGTATATATTCTATCAGTCACCTATTTTGTTTGGCAAGGTATTGTTATTCAGAATTTGTGTAAAGGGGAAACAAATATGTTTTTCCAACTTGTATTTTATCTGCAGTGACACCGGGATTTAACTCTTGAAAATCATAAATAATTTGTTGAATGGAGGCGGGTACAGGTCCTTCGTGCAGATGTTCTACAATCGAAAGAACGGTATAGCCATTTTCAACAACAACTTCTTGTGCAGGTAAGGCTTCTTCTTCGATAGCGATATTTACTTGATTTTCTTGTGGAGCTTTGGTTGTTGAACTATCGTTAACTTTGGGTAAAGTACCAGTCGTAAGATCATAATAAAGGCTATAACATGCAATAATAACAATTAAAATTAAAGCAAGACTATGTTTAAAGCTCAATTTGGTGCTCAATAGCTTGTCCTCCTTATTAAAGTAAATATCTTAACAATATATATTCATGTCTTTTAGTAAATATGACTAAAAAATGATTTGTCTTTTGAGGAAGGGGAATTCCATTGAAAAAGTCGTCTTCCACAACAATGATTATCTTAATAATCGGCTTACTTCCATTTGTTATGGTCGTTGGAAATTCAATGTTTATTCCGATTATTCCAAATATCCAGCATGAATTACAATTAACGGCTATAGAGGGGGGACTTATTCTAACGGTATTTTCTATTCCAGCTGCATTGATGATCCCGATCATCGGGGGAATATCGGATAGAGTAGGGAGAAAAAAGGTAGTCATGCTTTCTCTCCTCTTTATCATGATAGGGAGTATCATGTCGGGTCTAGCTCCTGTTTTATTAAAGGGACAAGCTGCTTTCTCATTATTATTATTTGGTCGCTTTTTCCAAGGTGTTGGAGCAGGTGGTACTTCTCCGATGGCCATGGCTTTAGCGGGTGATTTATTTGAAGGAACTGAAAGAAGTAAAGCATTGGGAGCTGTTGAGGTATTTAATAGCCTCGGAAAAGTGATAAGTCCAATTGTTGGTGCATTTATTGCGGTATTTATATGGTTTGGGACTTTTTGGGTTTACTTCTTCTTCGCTTTTTTTGCTTATTGGGGGATAAAAGTTTGGGTGAATGAGCGAACTAGAGATGTAAAGCCAATGCGTATTTCGGAATACCGTCGATCTGTATTTACGATTATTGTAAGAGAGTTTAAATGGTTAATCCCTATCTTTTTGGCAAGTGGTGTTGGTTTATTGCTTTTGTTCGGACTTATGTTCTTTATGTCTTATTATTTTGAAGAGAGCTATGGAATTTATGGGGTTCAAAAAGGGATATATCTAGCGCTTCCGCTTATTGCTTTAACAGTATTTTCATATTGGACGGGTAGAAATATGGGGGACGACCGAGATAAAGTTAAGCGTTATTTATTACTGGGATTAAGTATCTTGTTGATCAGTTTTGCTTTTCTAATCTTTTTCCATGGATTAATCAGTCTGTTGTTGTTAATTTCATTAGCTTCGATTGGCTTAGGTTTTTTTCTTCCTGCTGCAAATACAGCAGTGACTTCATCTGTAGGAGTACATGAAAGAGGATTAGTTGTATCTTTATATTCAATGATCCGCTTTTTAGGGGTCGCTTTCGGTCCAATTACATTTAGTTTACTAATGTATGATGAAACGGAATTGTTTTTCTCGTCATTTTTTTTAGTTGGCATTTCGTTTGTAATTCTAATTTCATCATGGACTTGCATACCTATTTTAAAGGAATGTCATTCCATAATATGAAAAAAGATGGGTATTTTTTATAGTTTTACACAAATAAATAGGTCAAAAGTCACTTTAAATTTTCTTTGAAAAATTGTTTTCTTAAGTTTAGTACGTTAACTTTTTTAAAGAGATCTCAAAGGAGATGAATATTATGAAGTGGTTGCAAAAGAAACTAATTCCATTGTTACTTGTTTTTACATTACTCATACCAAGTATTGTTGCTGCTGATGCAGCGCCTGGTGATATGATTGTTACGCTAGGAGAGAATTTAACAGCAGAACAACAGAAAAGCTTATTAAATGAAATGGGCGCACCAGAAAATGTAGAAATTATTTTTGTAACGAATGAAGAAGAGCATCAATATTTAGGAAACTATGTAAGTGCGAGGCAAATAGGAACAAGATCGATTTCATCTTCAATGATTACATTAACAGAATCTGGATCAGGTCTTAATGTAGAGACAAATAATATTAGCTGGGTTTCAGAAGCGATGTATGCTAATGCACTTGTAACTGCTGGTGTAAAAGATGCTGATATTTATGTAACAGCACCATTTGAAGTATCTGGTACAGCAGGTTTAACGGGCATCATTAAGGCTTATGAAGTTACAACTGAAATTGATATTCCTGAAGAACAGAAGCAAATTGCTAATGAAGAAATGGTGCGTACGGGTAAGCTTGCAGAAAGTATCGGTATGGAAGAAGCAACAGAGTTAATGAACCGTATTAAAGAAGAAATTGCTAAAAACCCTGTTGAATCAGAAGAGGACCTTCGTCAACTCATCCAAAGAGTGGCACAAGAGTTAGGCGTTACTTTAACAGAAGAAGAATTAAACGGTCTCGTTTCACTATTTATGCGTTTAAAGGATTTAAATATTGATTGGAACCAAGTTCAAAATCAAATTGGGAAAATTCGTGATAATTTAGGTGATTTCCTAAATCGTGAAGATACTCAATCCTTTATCGCTTCTTTATTAGATGTACTTCAACGCTTTATTGAAGCAATTAAAGAGTTATTTAAATAAATGAATGGCTGTGTATAATACTATGTGGCCGCCAAGGAGAATAAGTCAGCGAGTGAAAATCACGTTTCACTCGCTAATCAGATATTTAATTAATGAACTTAGTAACTAATATTCATTAACTGAAACCTACTAAAAAATACCTCCTTCTATAATATGTAGTTTTGAAATCACTTTAGACAAGTAGTGCTTTTGTTTTTACTGGTGCAAAAGCGTTTGAAGCAGTAGACTGTTGCTGTTGCAAAGTATGATCTACAGTCTTTTGTGGACCCACACCTTTTTTATTATTTTTTTTCATACTTTTTTCACCTCATAAGTAGTTTAACCAAAAAATGAAATGAAACTTCTTTCGTTTTAACTCGTATATTTTAAATGATTGGGGGTTGAAGTAAATGGAAGTTCTAAATATTGCAAGTATCGGATTTCTCGTTGTATTTTTAGGAACCCTTTTCTTAATTGGCGAGTTACTGGTTAAGGCAAAAGGCATCTTTGGTGTACTAGGAATTGGTATTATGGCTGTTTATTTTTCTTACCATATTGCCGGAGATACAGGAATTTGGGTCATATTGTTGTACATTTTAGGTCTTTTATTAATAATTGTCGATGGAAAAGTGATTAGTGATGGTACAATTGCACTGCTTGGCATTATATTAATGATAGTTGGTTTAGCAGTACCCGCTCCAAACTTTGTGTACGGAGCATTAGTAGCGATGGGATTAGTGCTAGGAGCAGCTGCGTCCTTACTTTTTCTCAAGGTTTTTCCTTCGCGAAAATTATGGTCAAAAATGACATTAAAAGATCAGTTAACTGGGGAACAAGGTTATAATTCGCTAAATACTACGTATAAAGATTTAGTAGGAAAAAGAGCAAAAACAGTCACACCATTTCGTCCGATTGGTACAATTGAAGTGGAAGGTAAGCAATACAGTGCAACGAGTGAGAATAATTGGTTAGCACAAGAGACCGTAGTTGAAGTAGTTTCGGTTGACGGAACTCGTATTGTTGTAAAAAAAATTGAAGATGAATAATTTAATTCATCAGATAGCAAGTACAGAACAAATGACAGCTGTTTCTAATCAACAATTACTTCAAACGAAAGAAAATAATACAATGCAAAAGAGTTAAACCAAATATCAAAAAGTCTCCAAGAATTAACATCAGACTTTAAAGTAGAAGAAGTTTAATAAGAAAGGGGCTGACATAGGTCAGCCCCTTAAAAGCATTCAATCCGTTACTGGAGGAGTAGTTTCTACATCGTTTCGAGGTGTAGGTTTAGGAACATAATGAAGAACCCGGTATAACATGAAGATAGCTATAACCCAATAGAATAAAAATGAGAATGGGATATAAATACCGAAAGCTTCAGTTAAAGCAAAGAGCGCAGTTGCTAATGTTACAGTATAAGCTGATAGTATCCATAAGTGTCGATACTTTAAGTTTTGACCTGCTTTATTTTTTAACATTAATCCAATTAAAGCTAATACAGTAACACCGATGAATTTTAACGCTGTAAAAAATAAGTACAATAATAATAATATAATACTTAGAATAACAGGAAGAACATCAGCAACACCATTAACTAAACCTGAAATTTCTTCTTTTGTTAAATTGAGATTTCCTAAATCTCGATAGCGGACAGTTTCTGCCATACCGTCAGTCATAATGACTGCCTCTCGTTCAAGTAATGCTAAGCCATTATCATATTCATAAATATCATCGACACTTAATTGGCCAGTAGAATCAAGTATAAAAACTGCATTATCATCCCCGTCAATGTATGGCGATGATAAATCTGAAGTCAGTACACCGTTTTGGAAAGCAAAATCAGGAATTTCTTCTTGCAAAGATGTTGCTAAATAGTTGACGCCTTGATAAGCAGTTGTTGATAAACTAATCGCATTTGGTATTGAAATAATCGCCATTAATAAAAATACATAAAAAATCGTCTTTCCAATACCTTGAAATCGAAATGTAGCGATATCTTTAGGAGAATATAAGCTTTTTATCAATTGATTAAATATATTCATTTTAATTAAGTCTACTCCTTTTCCTATAATTAGCAACTACCACCATACATTTTACAAGAGAAAAAAAAATGCTACAAGGGATAACCTACTTTAAAGAATAAGAAATTTCGAGGATGTCTAGCTGCAGGTGTCATCGGCTCGAGGTCGCTTCGGTCCATCAAACGTGTCTAAAAGTCAAGACACTAATTGCTGGCTCTCCAGCGCCCACCGACTAGCGACACTTCCCTCACCTCCGTACGATAAGTCAATATCGGATCGCTAGCGCTTCTTCGTGTTTCCTTTATCTCCTGCGGTTCAGTTCAGTCTGTACATCGGTAAACGGGCGCTTCCGCTTTTCTTGTTAGGGAACAGTTATTTTAAAAATACCTTGTCATAGAAGAAAGTTTATGATATATTACTTTTCGTCACTAACATTTTCATCCTATTACTCATTTACGAAAACGTAATTAGGTATTGACTAAAAAAGATGATTTGATATATAATTAAAATTGTCGTTATTATTCCACAGTAGCTCAGTTGGTAGAGCAATCGGCTGTTAACCGATCGGTCGCAGGTTCGAGTCCTGCCTGTGGAGCCAAACATTTTGGCGGTGTAGCTCAGCTGGCTAGAGCGTACGGTTCATACCCGTGAGGTCGTGGGTTCGATTCCCTCCGCCGCTACCAATTTTAATTTCATAATGATGGCGGTTGTGGCGAAGTGGTTAACGCACCGGATTGTGGCTCCGGCATTCGTGGGTTCGATTCCCATCAATCGCCCCATCAATGGACCCTTAGCTCAGTTGGTCAGAGCGGTCGGCTCATAACCGATTGGTCGTAGGTTCGAGTCCTACAGGGTCCACCATTCTAGTAGTTAGAAATTTGAAGTAAGAAGAAAAATTATTTTTTAATATAATACATCTAAAACGGAGGAATACCCAAGTCCGGCTGAAGGGATCGGTCTTGAAAACCGACAGGCGGGTTAAACCGCGCGGGGGTTCGAATCCCTCTTCCTCCGCCATATTTTATACATATTAGAGCTTATGATTGAAAGGGAATTTTCAGTCATAAGCTTTTCTTTACATTTGTAGGTCGTTTAGAAAGATCCATGTGATTGTACCAAGTCCAATGCAATAGATGGCAAAGTAAGTGAGCTTTGCTTGATTTAACATTTGAATAAGCCACTGTATACCAATAATAGCAAAAATAAATGAAGTGATACATGCGATGAAAAGCTCGAAGCCTACACCTGAAAAAGTGTTTGTTGTAATTTCAGGAATTTTTAAAATAGTAATCCCCGTAATTACAGGAATTGATAAAAGGAATGAATAGCGAACAGCTGTTTTTTTATCTAAACCACACCATAATGATACAATGAGAGTACTTCCGGCTCTTGAAATCCCAGGAATAACTGCTAGAGCTTGACCGAATCCAATGATGACACAATCCTTCCAGGTCATGTCTTTAACAGTACGCTTTCCGATATTTATTCCATGTTCCATTAAAATTAAAAATATTCCGGTTACAATTAAAGAAGCGCCAATCGTTGACGAATTTGTTAGGTTATTTCCGATGACACCTTCAATGCCTTTTCCTACTCCCATTGTAATAATTGTCGCCCCTACAATTAACCAGGCGAAGCGATAGTTTGCCTTTGCCTCCTTATCTTTTGTAAATAAATAATGAAAAAAATCCCTTAAGATCACTAATAGATCTCTCCAAAAAAAACAAATAACTGCTAATAAAGATGCTGCGTGAAGAAGTACTTCAAACGTAAGGCTTCCAGTAGACATACGAATCCCTAATAATTTTTCAGCTATAACTAAATGTGCCGAACTAGAGATAGGTAGAAATTCTGATATTCCTTGGATAATCCCTAATAAAAGTGCTTCAAACCAATGCAAGCTCACACCCTCCTTAGAATATTTGTTCAAAAAGGAGTACAGAACCTTAATAAGAATTTTTACAACTATTTTTCTGCTCCTTTTGAACTCCAGTATATGTACGTAATTCACAATATGGGGTATGTCCGGTAATTATGTATGTTTTGATTATTATTATAAAAAAAAGGGTAATGTATAGTGTGGAATAAGAAACTAGAAAGCGATTAAATCCATAATACATATCAATTGCATGTTCTGGTTTTTTCTGATAATGTAATTATTGAGCAACTTAGTAAACATTTCTGTTGCTTAAATATATTAACTGCATTGTCTCACTTTTCCAAATTATTATGAAAAACAATTGTTTAGGGAGGAAATGAAAAAATGGCAAAGTATGAATTACCTGCATTACCTTATGCTGCAAACGCTCTAGAACCTCATATTGATGAGCAAACAATGAACATCCACCATGGAAAGCATCACAATACGTATGTAACAAACTTAAACAATGCTTTAGAAGGTCATGATGAGCTTTCAAGCAAATCAGTTGAAGACTTAATTAGCAATTTAGATGCTGTACCAGAAAATATTCGTACAGCAGTAAGAAACAATGGTGGAGGACATGCTAACCACTCTTTATTCTGGACTTTATTAAGCCCGAACGGTGGCGGTGAGCCATCTGGTGATTTAGCTCAAGCAATCAACAGTAAATTCGGAAGTCTTGAAAGCTTTAAAGAAGAGTTTGCTAAAGCTGGGGCAACTCGCTTTGGTTCTGGTTGGGCTTGGTTAGCTGTTAACAATGGTGAGCTTGAAGTAATGAGCACTCCAAACCAAGATTCTCCATTAATGGAAGGGAAAACTCCAATTTTAGGATTAGACGTATGGGAGCATGCGTATTACTTAAATTATCAAAACCGTCGTCCTGATTACATTAATGCGTTCTGGAACGTAGTAAACTGGGATGAAGTAGCTAAGCTATATAGCGAAGCTAAATAATATCATAACCGAAAAACACCGCTAATCATGAAATGGTTAGCGGTGTTTTGTGTAAGTAAGAGGAGTGCAGATATTTATGAGCCCCCCCATAATCATAATTATTGTATAACGACCATTTAAAATCGCCAAACTACACTTAAGGTGGTGTAGTGTCGGCATGAAAATGATGCAAAAGTTAGTTGGGGATGTGGAAGTAAATCGAGATTTAATCCTTTTATTAACGATTGGTGGGCTTTATGCTCTAAGTATTGCATTATCTAATACATTTGTTAATGTATATTTGTGGAAGCAGTCTGGAGAATTTCTTGATATTGCACTTTATAATTTATCATCCGTTGTTATGCAGCCGATTACATTTATTCTTGCAGGAAGATGGGCAAAAAAGATTGATCGTGTTATCGTGCTGCGGTTAGGAGTAAGTTTCCTATCCGTTTTCTTCTTTACAGTCCTTTTCTTAGGTGAAAATGCAGCACAGTATTTAATTTTGTTAGGGTCATTATTAGGGATTGGTTTTGGATTTTATTGGTTAGCTTTTAATGTATTAACATTTGAAATTACAGAACCAGAAACAAGAGATTTTTTCAATGGATTTTTAGGGTTATTAACTTCATTTGCTGGAATGATTGGACCAATTTTAGCAGGGTTTATTATCACGCGAATGGAGAGATTTTTTGGGTATAAAATCATTTTTGGAATATCACTAACGTTGTTTGTTGTTGCAGTGATAACAAGCCTATTTTTAAAGAGAAGACCTGCATCAGGCAGCTTTTCATTTCTTGCTATTTTAAAAGAAAGAAAACGAAATGAAAATTGGAAACATATTCTTCATGCTCATTTTTTTCAAGGGCTAAGAGAAGGAACCTTTGTTTTTGTTATCGTCGTTTGGGTATATATAGCAACTGGTAGTGAACTTGCTATCGGTACATATGGACTGGTTGCTTCAGCTGTTTCATTTATCTGTTACTACCTTGCAACTCGCCTTATGAAGCCTTCTTATCGAAAGAAATCGATATTACTTGGAGGGATAATCCTTTATTTAGCTATATTCATCATTATTACGGATTTAAACTTTACTAGGCTCATTATGTACGCCGTTGTTATATCGATCGCCTATCCGATGCTACTCGTACCGTACGTTTCTTTAACGTATGATGTAATTGGGAAAGGATGGAAGGCTGCAGAAATGCGCGTAGAATATATCGTTGTTCGTGAATTATTTTTAAATTTAGGGAGAGTTGTCTCTGTCCTTGCCTTCATTATTACGATTACAGTCTTTAATGAGGAACACGGAATTCCAGCTCTTTTTCTAATACTAGGTGCGGGGCACTTAATCATTTATTTCTTTGTGAGAAAAGTCAAATTTTCTATGAATAAAGGTGGGGAAACGTATAGTTTTTCCCGGCAACAAAAGGGAGAAGGGGACAGTGGAGGCACTACTGTCTAAATTTGTTGAAAAACTGTGGGAAAGCGAAACTTAACTTTAAAAATTATATTTTCATATGGTATAATACTTATACAATCCAAAAACACAACCTGCCGTGTTAGTTAGCCTCTACTTGTTTCGAACCGTGGATTTAAAAAGGGAGTTCTATATTAAAGATTTAACAACATGCCTTATACAAGGACGTTGAAGAATCTTTTGCGAACACCCACCTACGAGTGTAGGTTCTTGAAACAATAGGGCAACGGCATACGCGGGTTCCTTATTTTTAAAATAATAAGAGGCTGACTCATAAATGTCTATGCTCATCTACTTAGGTGCCTGACATTTAATACTGGGTCAGCTTCTATTTTCATGTGAAATAATTGGAAGCTTACTCTATAGAGAGGGAATGAAGATGACAAATCAAAAAAAGAAAAAAAACCATGTCCCGACGCGATTGAATATATTATTTTTTGCTGTATTTATCCTTTTTTCTGCACTTATCTTAAGGTTAGGAGTCGTCCAAATTGTCCAAGGGGAAGATTTTACTCGCGAACTAGAACGTACGAGTCATGTAACTGCTCGAATTGATGCTCCAAGAGGATTAATGTATGATCGCTACGGTAATATCGTTGTTGATAATGAATTAGAACTTTCTCTCACCTACACACAGCCCCCACGCCCATCTGAACAAGAAAAATTAGAAGTCGCTCAAAAATTAGCAAAATTAATTGATTTAGAAACTTCTAGTATTACTGAGCGTGATATGAAAGATTTTTGGATCTTAACTAGAAGAGAACAGGCGCTTGAAAAAGTGAGTGCTGAAGAACGGAGAAACCTAGATAATAATGAGGAGTACCAATTAACTTTAGAACGAATAACAAATGAAGATTTAGCAGAAATAACGGAAGCGGAAAAAAGTGTCCTTGCGATTAAGCGTGAAATGGATCGAGGCTATGCTTTAGCCCCCCAACGTATAAAACAAGGGATCACTTTAGAAGAGGCTCATGCAATTAGTGAACATCTTGATGAATTACCAGGTGTTGATATCTTAAGAGATGCCACAAGAAAATACGTTTATGACGATACGTTTAGGAGCTTCTTTGGACGTACAGGATCGATACCGAGGGAAAGCTTAGATTACTATTTATCAAGAGGCTATGACAGGTCTGATATTGTTGGAACAAGTTTTCTTGAGCTGCAATACGAACAGGCCCTAAGAGGTCAAAAAGCAGTCGTTGAGAATATTACAAGTCGTGGTTCAGTCGTTGGAACAGCGAGTGAACAGATTGGTCAAAGAGGAAATGACCTCGTTCTTACTGTTGATGTAGAGCTACAATCAAAAGTTGAAGACATCCTTCGTAAAGAAGTGGAAAGTAATCGAGGCGTTTATTTACGTGATCCTGCTGCTTATGTCGTCATGATGGATCCAAAAACGGGAGAAATCTATTCTATGGCAGGGTATGAAGGTAGAGATTTCGATCATTTTGGTGTGGTTAATAAGTCTTTTGAGATGGGGTCTACTGTCAAAGGAGCCACTGTATTAGCTGGCCTTCACTCGGGTGTGATCGTTCCTAATTCAGTTATTTATGACGCACCGATCCGAGTCGGGGGGGTTCAGAAACAATCCGTAAGGTCAATGGGGAATATTAATAGCTTAACAGCTATAGAAAGGTCCTCGAACGTTTATATGTTTCACATTGCGATGCGAATCGCAGGCTTCAATTATAGCTCGCAATGTTGCTGGAACGATTTAGAAGGATCCTATCAAGAGTTTCGTAACTATTTAAATCAGTTTGGACTCGGCGTTGAAACAGGAATTGATTTACCTTCAGAATCGTTAGGGTTTAACGGCGGTGTACAATACCCGGGTAATTTACTTGACCTTGCAATCGGACAGTTCGATACGTATACGCCATTACAATTAGCACAATACGTTGCAACGATTGCAAATGACGGATATCGAATGAAACCGCAGATTGTCAAGGAAATAAGGGAACCCAGTTCATCAAAAGAAGATTTGGGAAGAGTTATAACTCAATTTCAACCAACTGTCATGAACCGTGTGGAAATGAGTGATGAGCACATAAAACATGTACAAAGAGGATTCAGGCAAGTTATTGTAGGTTCGCAAGGGACTGGGCGAGCTCTTGCTAATAAACCTTACCAGCTAGCAGGTAAAACCGGTACCGCTCAGGTCTTAAATAAGAGAGGGAACAATCAAACGTTTGTTGCTTATGCTCCGTACGATGATCCAAAAGTAGCGGTTGCTGTCGTTGTTCCTAATGTAAATAGGAATTCAAGTGTTTCAATCTCGAGGAATATTGTTAGTGGAGTTATGGATACTTTTTTTGAATTAGAAGAAAGGCGTCAAAATCCGGAGGTAAACATCCCAGTTGTTGATGAAGTCGAGGAAAACGAAGAAGAAAATGTTGATTAAAAAGAGAGGCTGACTCGCTGTCAGCCTCTTTTGAAGAATAAGAAATTTCGAGGATGTCTTGCTGCAGGTGCCATCGGCTCGCTAGCGCTACTCCGTGTTTCCTTTATCTCCTGCGGCCGAGGCTAGTCCGTACGTCGGTAAACGGGCGCTTACGCTTTTCTTAAGTATTTATTGTGTAATTTCTAATGCAATTTCCTCGACACTCATTGTACTATTTAGCTCAAATTCGCCCGCCTTTATTTGATGAGTTAGCTCATTCTCATGTAGAAATTGGAGAAACTCGGTTGTGTCCTCTAAGACATATACTTTTTCTAAATAGTTTGCTACTTCTGTACTACTCATCCCGCTTTGAATCTCAATAATTGTATAATGGATAGCTTGAGGCTGTGGCTCTACTTCACTATCTTGAGCTTCTTCTGTTTCAGCTTCTTCTTTCCCTTTTAGTAGTACTTGATATTCATCTTCGTCCATGACGATAAAGCCTTGATCTTTTAATATTTCCATCATTTCCTCACTACTTAATTCTATTTCAGGAATTTCAATATCCTCTTGCTCTATTTCTGTTTGCGACGTCTGAAAAAAGTACATATATGCAAAAATACTAGTAGCGAGCAAAATTCCTGCCCCTACTCCTTGCACTGTTTTTTTCGTCATTTTATCCCTCGTTTCTTTCATCATTCCTTACGTTGATAGGCTGCAATCAATCCAAGGACTTCACTATCTGATAGGGTTGTTAATTCTGCAATTTTTTCTATCGAATAACCAGCATCGTAATAGGTAGCTACTTCATTAATAAGTCCACTCGTTGTATTTTTTTTCATTGGACTTAAATAAGGGTCTTCTCTACTAGGTAATAGCTCTTCTTCTAAAATCGTTATTTTTTTCTTTAGCTGGTAAATTTCCTGCATAAAAGTCATTGTAAACCCTTCTAATTGATTTTCAAGGTCTTTTGTACGGTCCTTCATAAAAAAAGAAGCTATTAGTAAAATAATTGCTAAGACGAAAAGTGTAATGATGATGACCTCCATATAAATCCCCTTTCTCGCCTTCTAAATTTAAAAATTTTTGTGCCTCTTTTCATTATACATGCCTTTGTCAATACATCTTTTCAAGTTTTCCCATAATAAACCAAAATTCTTCATAAAATCAAGGATTTAGTTGCAAAAATGGAAGAAAAACTTTTTTTGTGCTCGGTAACCCTTGAAACTTCGATGTGTGACAAGATAAGACAAAATAGACTGCTTGTTTGAAGAAAAGATGGACAGTAAGATAAGGAAAGATGTATGAGAATAATAAGTCGACGTATAGAACTTGCTGATATGCTAAGTCTTTAAATAAACATACATAACAGGGAGGTTTTTATTTTGCCTAGAGAACTTGTAGTAGGGAACGGTAAACTACTCGTTAATATTGATAAGGATTTACAAGTAAGAGATATTTACTTCCCGTATGTCGGTCATCAAAATCATGTCCAAGGACATCCGAATAGGATTGGAGTCTGGATTGACAATGCCTTTTTTTGGTTGAACTCTAATCAATGGACCATTCAAACCGACTACCATGATGACTCTTTAGTAACGAATAGTCAAGCCGTATTACCAGAACAAAAAATAGCAATTCGAGTAGAAGAAGGTGTGCATCAACGGGAAATGGTGTTTATCCGTAAATTTTCCATCGAAAATTTGTCAGAGGAAGAGCGCGAAATTAAATTGTTTTTTCACCAAGACCTCGCTATATACGAAAATGAAGTAGGCGATACAGCCTTCTTTTCACCTCAGGACCGAACGATGATCCATTATAAAAGAAATCGTTACTTTTTGTTTAACGGTTGTTTTGGTGAAGAAGGTATTAAGCAATACACAACAGGTGTTAAACGTTTTCATGCACAAGAAGGAACTTTTCGTGATGCTGAAGACGGAAAGCTGCATTTTAATCCAATCGCACAAGGTTCTGTTGATAGTACATTTTCATTAGAGGGAGTACTTACACCTAAATCGACACAAGAAGCTTATTATTGGATGACTGTAGGTAAATCGTTAAAGGATGTACAAGCATTAAATGAGTACGTCGTTGAAACTGGTATTCAACAAACATTAAATAAAATTCATACGTATTGGAAAAGTTGGGTTAATAAAGGGGAAGTGTTAGCAGCTAACTTTTCTCCCGAGATGATTAACTTATACAAGCGAAGTCTTCTCGTTATTCGTACGCAAACCAATGAAAATGGCTATATTATTGCTGCCAACGATTCGGATATCCTTCAATATAATCAAGACCATTATAGCTATATGTGGCCAAGAGATGGAGCACTGATTGCACAAGCAATGGTTAAAGCGGGGTATCACGGAATGGTTCGTAATTTCTTTCGACGGTGTAGTGAAGTGTTATCAGATGATGGTTATTTATTTCATAAGTACAACCCTGATGGTTCGATTGGTTCAAGCTGGCATCCGCTTATTGGTGCTAGTGGTGAGGAGCAATTGCCTATACAAGAAGATGAAACAGCTCTTGTATTATGGGCGTTCTGGGAAGATTATGCGGCTACTGGTGATATTGAATTTGCGCAATCTCTTTACCGACCACTCGTTCGTCCTAGTGCCGAATTTTTATTATGCTTTATTGATGAAGAGTTAAGTTTACCTGCCCCTTCTTATGATTTATGGGAAGAGCGTCGGGGTATCTTTACATTTACTGCAAGTGCTGTTTATGGTGGTTTATTAGCTGCTTCTCGTTTTGCTAACCTTTTAGGTGAAGAAGAGAGTGCTGAGCGGTATGAACAAGGTGCTAAACGAATAAAAGAAGGCATAGAACAACATCTTTTTGATACGAAAATTGGGGTTTTTTATAGAGGGATTTATAAAGATGAAGCAACTGGAGAAATTGAACGAGATCAAACTCCTGAAAGTAGTCTTTTCGGTCTTTTTGCTTTTGGACTATATGATGCAAAGGAAGAGAAAGTAAGGAAGACGATGAGTCTAGTTAGTGAACAGCTTAGATTAAAAACAAAAGTTGGTGGATATGCCAGGTATGAAAATGATACGTATTTTAAGCAATCAGATGATGTAAAAGAGGTACCAGGAAACCCTTGGATTATTTGTTCGTTATGGGTGGCTAAATGGCACATTCTTCAAGCAGAAAGCTTAGATGAGCTACAGCCAGCTTATGAAATCTTTCAATGGGTGTGTGAACATTCATTAAGTAGTGGTTTATTGCCTGAACAAATCCATCCCTATACAGGTGAACCACTGTCAGTAGCGCCGCTTACGTGGTCACACGCAACCTTTGTAGATGTGATGAACGACTATAACCAAGTGTTTAAAAGGTTATCCTATAAAGTGTAAAAAAGATACACTTGCTACCTTGGCTTATCTTTGCTATCATTTAAAGGTATGAATGAAAACATGAGATTTGGAGGGAGAACATAATGCGCGTACAAGTAACTTTAGCTTGCACTGAAACTGGTGATCGTAACTACATCACTACTAAAAATAAACGCACAAACCCTGAGCGTATTGAGCTAAAAAAATATTGCCCAAGACTTAAGAAACATACTTTACACCGTGAAACGAAGTAAGGTAATCAAATGAGACCGCAAAAACCCTATAATTTTAGGATTTGCGGTCTTTTTTGCACTTTCGACTAAAGTGCAAAAGTCGTGGTTTTCTAAATAAAAGGCTCTTTCCTAAAGGCTCTTTTCTAAAAGATTGTTGCTTTTAGCTATTGAACCGTTAACCAAGCGGATGCTTGGTTCTTCACGCTTTGGCGTGAAGCCTTTGAACATAAATCAGCCAGATGGACAAATGAATTTGTCCATTAGGGGTGATTTATGTTCAAAAAACGGTCCAATAGCAACAAAGTTTACGAAGACAGCTTTCCTAAAAGATTATTGCTATTTGTTTTTTGGACTGTAGCCAAGCGGATGCTTGGTTCTTCACGCCAAATAAAATGAATATGACTGGAGGTGTGAGCATGCATGAAAAAAAAGAATTACGATCACTGGTCAAAAGTAAATTAACGAAAATGAGTACAGAAGAATATAAGAGCAAAAGTGATAAAATAAAAGAGCATTTATGTTCAACTGCATTATGGAAAGAGGCAAATACGATCGCCATTACAATTTCAAAAGGAAATGAAGTTAATACATATGAGATCATTGAAAGAGCATGGGAAGAAGGGAAAACGATCGTTGCCCCCAAAACTTATCCCGAAACAAGTGAAATGGTTTTCTTTCAAATTAATGATTTTAATGACCTTGAAAGTACATATTTTCAATTAAAAGAACCTAATGTACAAGTTTGCTTACCTTATGAACGTGACCGTATCGATTTGATCATTGTGCCAGGGGTAGCTTTTGACACAAGTGGGAATCGTTTAGGGTATGGTGGAGGTTACTATGATCGATACCTAGTCGATTATCAAGGTCATACCTGTGCACTTGCTTTTGAACAACAGTTAATTCATGGTATACCCCTTGAGCCATTTGACATTCCTGTTCAAATGATAGTTACAGAAGATCGGGTGTACGTAAGTTGATTTTGTCTGTAATAGGTGTCGTGTTACTCGCTGGGATAGCCTACTGGTTTGATAAGCTATCCTGTTCAGGTATGGTGGCTGCAATTGGTATTGGAAGTTGTATTGCGTTAGGGTTAGAAATAGGTGGACTTCTCGTATTAGCTTCCTTTTTCATATCCTCTACTTTTTGGAGTTCCTACAAAAAAAGCGCTAAAAGAAATGAGGTTGTTGAAAAAGGAGAGCGAAGAGATGCAATGCAAGTGGTTGCAAATGGTGGTATTGCTGCGTTGATTTCACTATTGTTTTTCTTTACTAATGATCTAGTTTGGATTGGTGCTTTTATCGGTGCTTTAGCCGCTGCAAATAGCGATACTTGGTCTTCTGAAATTGGTGGTTTAAGTAAAGGGTTGCCTTATCATATTTTAAAGCAAAAACGTGTAACACAAGGAACTTCAGGAGCGATTTCGACAGCTGGGACTCTAGCTGGCATATGTGGTGCATTATTGATTTCAAGTATCGGTACATGCCTGCTATTATATGATCATTACGCTAATGGTATATTAATGGTAGGTCTCCTTATGATTGCTGGAATAATTGGAAATTTTTCTGATACATTCATCGGTGCACTTTTTCAGGTCGAATATCAATGTAATATATGTCAAATAACGACTGAACAATTGTTTCATTGTCAACAGAAAACGAAGCAGATAAAAGGATTACGCTTGATAAATAATGATGTAGTTAACTTCGCCTGCACGTTAGTCGGCAGTATTTTTGGTGCACTTTTTATCATGTTATTCTAATCATTATAAAGCTATAGAAAAGTAAGGTGAGAAAAAATGAAGGGAAACGAACGCTATTCTAGACAAATGCTGTTTTCACCAATTGGTGAAGAAGGGCAAATTAAACTGTCGCAAAGTCGTGCTCTTATTGTTGGAATGGGGGCACTTGGAACGGTACTCGCTAATCACCTCGTTCGAGCTGGAGTTGGTTTTGTTCGAGTTATTGATAGAGACTATGTTGAAATGAGTAATTTACAAAGGCAAATGCTTTTTACTGAAAAAGATGTGGTAGAGGCGCTTCCGAAGGCGATTGCTGCTGAACAAAAGTTAGCACAGATTAACTCAAATGTAAAAGTTGAAGGAATAGTTAGTGATGTAACATTGCAAAATATAGATGAATTCATTGAAGGTATGGACATTGTTCTTGATGGGACCGACAACTTTCAAACCCGCTTCCTTTTAAATGACATTTGTTTTAAAAAAGGAATACCTTTTGTCTATGGAGGTGCAGTCAGCTCAAGAGGGATGTCGGCTTTATTCGTGCCGGGTGAAACCCCTTGTTTACGTTGTTTTATTAAAGAAGGAGAAACGGGTGGGCAAACATGTGATATGATTGGTGTTATTTCTCCTGTTGTTGACATAGTTGCTTCTTACCAAGTGGTAGAAGCTATGAAGTACTTAGTTGGAGCAAAAGAACAACGCCGAAGTCTCATGACATTTGATGTTTGGCGAAATCATACATATGAGCTTAAATTTACTGCAGCAGATAAAGAATGTCCAACTTGCCAACAAAAAAAATATCCTGCTTTAGAAATGGGTAAAGACCAAGTAACTTCTCTGTGCGGGCGTGAAACGGTACAATTCCATATGAGGAAAGTCTTTGATTTAAGTGAGTGGGAAACACGGTTAAGTAAAGTAGCGTCCGTCCAAAAAACACCCTTTTTATTACGAGCTCAATTAAATGATGGTGGAAAAATCGTACTATTTTCAGACGGTCGTGCACTTGTACAAGGAACTGAAGATATAGCAAAGGCGAAAGCCATTTATTCGAAGTATATTGGCTTATAGTTCCTTAATATAGTATTGTAACAAAATTGCCATGAATGCAACGTTTTCAAATCCCTAAAAAGTTTGTGAAATAATATACAATCAAAGTGTATGGTAATCCAAATGAAGGGTGGCATTTTAATGAACAACTCAAAAAGCAGTCGCGTAGTAATTATTGGTACAGGTTTTGTAGGATCGAGTTATGCCTATGCACTCCTTAATCAAGGTGTTGCTGATGAAATGGTATTAATTGATCTCAATAAAGAAAAGGCTAAAGGAGATGCGATGGATTTAAACCATGGCTTACCTTTTTCAACACCGATGAAAATCTGGAGTGGAACATACGCTGATTGTAAAAATGCCGATTTAGTAGTCATTACTGCTGGAGCAAACCAAGCACCTGGGGAGACAAGACTTGATTTAGTAGAAAAAAACACTGCAATCTTCCATAAAGTTGTTACTGAAGTGATGAAATCTGGGTTTGATGGTATATTCCTTGTGGCTACAAATCCAGTAGATATATTAACCTATGCAACGTGGAAGTTTTCAGGCTTACCAAAAGAGCGCGTAATTGGTTCAGGAACGATTTTAGATACAGCGAGATTCCGCTTTTTGTTAGGGGAGTATTTCGATGTTGATTCAAGAAATGTTCATGCTTATATTATGGGGGAACATGGAGATACTGAATTACCGATCTGGAGTCATGCAGACATTGGTGGAAGATCGATCTTGGGCTATGTAGAGGATGACCAATCGAATATAACGAAAGAAGGATTGGATGAAATCTTTGTCAATGTTCGAGATGCTGCTTACCATATTATCGAACGAAAAGGTGCAACCTATTACGGGATAGCGATGGGGCTTGTTCGATTAACGAAAGCTATTTTGCGAAATGAAAATTCAATCTTAACTGTATCAGCCTTACTAGAAGGCCAGTACAATTTAAATGATATTTATATTGGTGTACCTGCTGTAGTCAATCGAAACGGAGTTCGAGAAATAGTTGAATTAGATTTAAATGTGGAGGAGCAAGAGAAGCTTCATCATTCTGCTACGGTATTAAGGATAGCGATGGAACCGGTCATTAACTTCAGTAAATAGAAAGAGAATAAGTTCAACGTGAAATAGGCAAATTATGAGCGAAGGAGGAGATTTACTTGATATCTAGAATATTCATGCTCATTATTGTCTATATTGCCTATCGTTTTCGATATCGAATTTTAAACGTATTACTTGGACAAAGGTGGATTAGAAAGACTGCAGTGCAGTTGACGATGAAAATTCCAGGTTTAAGAAAAAAGTTTATGTCAGAAATGATGTTTGGCCCAAAAACAGGAGCCATGAATAACTCATAATTTATAGTCATACGAGGCACTGTCAAGAGCGGCAGTGCTTTTTATCATATTTATGTAAGTGCTGAAGGAATAGATTAAAATTGATATAATATGGAAAGAAAGGGGGGCGTGTTTTTGCAGTGGAAAACAATTTGTTTTGATCTAGATAATACATTATTCAGTCATGAAGAGGCTTTTGAAAAGGCCATTTGTTATTGCTTTGAACAGCTACAGCAGAAGTGGTTAGAAAAAAACGTGATAGAAAATCAACTTGATCTTTCGACGTGGTTTAATTCTTTTAAGAGATATAGTGATATATATTGGAAAAAATTCGAAACCAAAAAAGTTGATGCGAAGACATATCGTCGTTTACGTTATCACGATACGATGAAGGAGTTTGCATTACCGTATACTGATGAAGAAGCAGATGCATTTCATGCCCATTATTATGATATTGTGGATACTTTTAGTGAACCTTATGAAGGATTGTTCGAACTAATGAGTGTACTGCAACAAAGTGGGATTATCGTTGGAATTATAACGAATGGTACTGCAGATACTCAATATCGAAAAGTAGAAAAGATTGGCTTAGCTAGCTTCATTAGTAACGACCAAATTTTTATATCCGAAGAACTAGGAGTGGCTAAGCCAAGCCGGAAAATTTTTGATATAGCTTTACAAAAACTTGGGGAAACTAAAGAAAAATTATTTATTGGGGACTCTTGGGAGCATGATATCTGCGGTGCTATTGATGCGGGGTGGGATGCGATTTATTTAAATACAAGAGATAAGCCATCTGCTACAAACCATCAACCGCTGGCAACTTGTCAGAAGCTAACGGAAGTATTGAATGTACTAAGAGATGACCAATCAATGAAAGGGTGAGGGGAAATGGACGCTTTGCAGCAGGATTTTTTTTATTGGCAACTTGTCCACCATCTTGTCATCCAAAAAGGAATGCGAGTTATTGAAGTAAACCCAAGGTATAATGAGGTTTGGTTGGAAGAAGAAGACGATAAGCTCCCTAAAGTCATACGAGTGCTTCGAGTAGACATGAACTGGAGTAATCGATTAAAAGATGATATGCAAGCCACTCTAGTGAAGTTCAATGATTTACGTAGACAACTCAGCTTTCGTAAAATGGTAGCGGAAAATATTTATGTCTCTACTTATGGTCCTGTTGACTCATGGGAACATTTATTTTTGGAACCGTTAACGGTAGGTCAACACAAAACGGTCATGCATTCCTATTTAATTGAAGCGGATTACGATAAGAAAGCTAGAGAACTTAAACGGTTGCACCTTTTTTTAATGAATACTAAACCGATAGAAGATATGTTTATTGAAGAAATTGAAGTTGAGATTAGACGTTTGAGAACTGAGGTTTTAACTAAGGCAGAAGAGCGATTACATGCTGAACAATCGATTTTTACATATGGAAAGCCGGTACTTACATATTTCTTCTTACTTGCAGTTGCCATCATGTTTGGAGTTCTTGAATGGAATGGTGGCAGTATGAGAATTGCAACTTTAATAGAATATGGGGCTAAATATAACCCTCTGATTGAAGCTGGAGAATATTGGCGACTTATTACAGCCATGTTTTTACATATCGGTTTTATTCATTTTTTTATGAACTCATTAGCACTTTTCTATTTAGGTAGTGCGGTTGAGAAGATTTTCGGAAGCTTGCGTTTTTTATTTATCTATATGATTGCAGGCATATTTGGTTCAATATCTAGCTATGCCTTTAACGAGCAAGTGGCTGCGGGTGCATCAGGTGCTATATTTGGTTGCTTTGGAGCCTTGCTGTTCTTTGGTGTAAACCACCGAAAACTATTTTTTCGAACAATGGGAATGAGTGTCATTGTTATACTTATTATTAACATAAGTTTAGGATTTCTAGTCCCGATGATAGATAACAGTGCACATATAGGAGGGTTAATTGGTGGATTTCTAGCTTCTTTTGTCGTGCAGCTTCCTAGTCAAAACGTCCGAATGAGACAATTTCTTTTTTTTATAATTGTCGTTATATTAGGGTATGGCTTATTTACGTTTGGAATGATAAATGATCAAAAGGCGGGAGAACCAATGATACACCTGCAGTTTGCTCAAGAATTGTTGGAGGAAGAAGAGTACGAAGAAGCCTATTCGTTATTATTATCTTTGGAAGAGAGAAATCTTGACTTACCTGAATACTATTTTTTGTTAGGATTTACAGAAGTACATTTAAGAAATCTTAAAGATGCTGAAAAGAATTTTATTCGTACTGTTGAGTTACGACCTGAATTTCATGAAGCACATTATAATCTTGCACTTATATACGTACAGATAGATGAAACTGAAAAGGCCTTTCAAGCTGTGAATCAAGCATTAATATATTCACCCGAGAAAGAGCCTTACGTTCAATTAAAAGAAAAATTAAAACGGTAAGATTTTTAGATGGTGTACCTTTTCTCCTTTTAAGGTTTGGAAAAGGATGATAAAGTGATCATTGTTGTTAGATAGTAATATGAGTGGCATGGTACTTCCTGCTGGCTGTATTCCTAAGTGATGTTGGTCTTGTACACCAGCAAAGTATTCATTATAAATGCTCTCCCAAATCTTATGAATAACAAGTCTCGATTGATCTTCAGAAAGATTTGGTAGAGGAATCTCTTTATATTTACAAATGGTAGTTAGTGGAAATGTCATATAGTGATCCGTATTAATATTATATTCACTTAACATGTCATTCCAAATATAGGTTAATTGTTGTTCGACAATATAATCGAGAATTCTTTTTCCCTCCCACTCCTTCTCATCTGAGGGCTCTTTGAATGATTGAATAGGAGCTAGTGGTGAATCAATTACGTATAGTTCGTCACAACTAATCGATAATCGACTTTTTATATCATCATTTGGGTAATGAACTTCAGAATGGTGGAAAGTTACGGCTTGGAAATGACCGCTATCTTCCCCATTGATCGTTTTTCTATTATTCATATCTTGTTTATTCTTATCCCATTTGGACATGACTTGAGTCAACCTACCATCTTCAAATAAAAAAGAGAAGTCTTTCCTAAAATATGCTTCTTTAGTTAATTGTGAAGAAACACTCCAATCGATGAAGTATTCATCTTCATCTTCAATGGTAAGAAATCGCAGAGATGTACTAGCGTTTATATATTCTACTTGCTCATCAATTGGTTCAAATGTAAGTGTTTCAAGAAATGTTGGTTTTCTGTCGAGAAAACTAATAAATAGAATGACAAAAATACTGAAGAAAATAAAAATAGCAATTCGTTTTTTATTCATATGCTACCTCCGGTGGACAGCCTATTATTCAGTTATGTTTATGTAAGAAATTTACTGAATATGTTAAAAAAGTTTATGAATACTGCCTAAAAAACGAAAAGGAGTTTAACGATGGAAAAATTTAATGTACAAAATGTGATCAAAACACTTGAGGAGCTTGTTAACATTCCTAGTCCTTCCGGAAATACACAAAAAGTGATTACAGCTGTAGAAAATTGGTTAAGACCATTAGGAGTAGAGATGAAGAAAAATCGAAAAGGTGGATTAATTGTGACACTTCCTGGAGTAGATGAAACGATGCATCGAATGTTAACTGCTCATGTCGATACGTTAGGAGCAATGGTTAAAGAAATAAAAAATGATGGACGTTTAAGCTTAACAATGATTGGTGGATTCAGATGGAATGCAGTTGAAGGTGAATATTGCAAGATCGAAACAAGTGATGGAAAAGAATATACAGGAACAATTCTAGTTCATCAGTCTTCTGTACATGTTTATAAAAATTCAGGTGAAGTAAAGCGCGATGAGAAAAATATTGAAGTTCGTATAGATGCACCAGTTAAAAATGTAGAAGGAGTTCGTAAGTTAGGGATTGAAGTTGGAGACTTCGTTTCATTTGAACCAAGATTCCAAGTCACGGATCAAGGTTTTGTGAAATCACGTCATTTGGATGACAAAGCGAGCGTTGCAATTTTAATGAATATTATTAAAGATGTTATCGAAGAAAAACGTCCATTACCTTATACAACCCATTTTTTAATTTCAAATAATGAAGAGATCGGCTATGGTGGAAATTCAAACATACCGCTAGAAACCGTCGAATATATAGCAGTGGATATGGGAGCGATTGGTGATGGACAAGCAACAACTGAATATTGTGTTTCGATTTGTGCTAAGGACTCTAGTGGACCTTACCATACAGGACTTAGAAAAAAACTAGTTCAAATTGCAAAAGATCAAAAATTAAACTATGCCGTTGATATTTATCCATTCTATGGTTCTGATGCGTCGGCAGCCATTCGATCTGGTCATGATATTATTCACGGCTTGGTTGGTCCAGGCATTGATGCTTCTCATGCCCATGAGCGTACCCATACTGACTCATTAGAAAATACGTCAAAATTAATCTATCATTATTTATTTTCAACAATGAATGAAAACAATTAATAATGGAAATATGCAATATTGATTTACGAAATAATGGTGTCAGGCATCTCCAAGTGCCTGACATATTTTTTTTGCATGAAAGTCGCTATATTTGTGAAAAATATGCAGGAAGTGGAGGCGATTTCCTTGGCAAAAAAGAAAGTAATACACCCTGTTTCGAAAAAGATCGAGGAAAATATTAAATATTTGAAAGAAGCGCTTGGTGTAGATAAAAGTTTTGACATCATTCACCTTGACTTAGAGTATGCAGAAATTCCGATGGCGCTTTTTGTTGTTGATGGATTTGCAAAAGATTTCTCATTAACACAAATTCAAAGAGAACTCCTTTTACTTAAGCCTGAAGATTTACAGGGAAACGCATTAAAAGCGCTTACGCATACACATATCCCGTATGTCGAAATTGATACAAATGATGATCTAGATGCCATTGTTGACGATGTGTTAGCCGGACAAGCTGCTTTAGTAGTAGATGGATTAGATCAAATTATATTATTGGACACGAGAACTTACCCAGTAAGAGGTCCTGAAGAACCTGATACAGAACAGGTGATACGTGGGGCGAAAGACGGCTATGTTGAAACATTAGTACAAAATGCTGCATTGACTCGTAGAAGAGTTCGAGACCGAACGTTACGAATAGAATATAAGCGTGTCGGTAGAAGGTCAAAATCAGATTTGTGTATTGCCTACATAGAGGATATTGCTGATCCTCAAGTTGTTAATAAAATTAGTCAAGCACTTGATAAAATTGATACAGACGGGTTGCCTATGGGAGACAAAACAATCGAAGAATTTATTTTTGGACAGCATTTAAACCCATATCCTATGGTCCGGTATTCTGAGCGTCCAGACGTCGTTGCTGCCCATTTGTTTGAGGGGCATGTTGTGATTATGGTAGATGGGTCTCCAAGTGTTATGATTACGCCGACAACGTTTTGGCATCATTTACAACATGCAGAGGAATATCGACAAAAACCAGTTATCGGTGCAGCATTAAGAGCTGTTCGCTTTGCAGCTGTGTGGGCTTCGATCTTTTTGCTGCCTCTTTGGTATTTATTTGCAACCAATCAACATCTATTACCGGAAATGTTTGCTTATATTGGACCGAATGATGTAGGACAGGTTCCTATATATGCCCAATTTTTATTAGCTGAAGTTGGCATTGAAATGTTGAGGATGGCTGCTATCCATACGCCAAGTGCACTAGCGACTGCGCTTGGATTAGTCGCAGCGATATTAATCGGAGAAGTCGCTATTAATGTCGGGCTATTTTCTCCAGAGGTAGTTTTATATTTAGCGGTTGCTGCAGTTGGCTCCTTTGCCACTCCAAGTTATGAATTAAGTCTTGCCAATCGTTTAATTAGAGTTCTTTTATTAATTAGTACAGCCATATTTGGTTTAGGAGGTTACTTAGTAGGAACAGTATTATTTATACTATTACTAGTTAGGATGAAAGGGTTTCAAACACCATATTTATGGCCGTTTCTTCCTTTCTCCTACCAAGGGTTTCGTGATGTTTTGTTACGTTCACCGATACCTCTCAAGGACCGTAGACCACCTGCTATACACCCACTTGATCCGGATCGATAAATCCTTATAATAATGTAAAAATGTATAAGAAAAAAAAGTAAGCTAAGCTCTGTGCTCAGCTTACTTTTCATTTATGTGGAACTCCATTTCATAGAAGCTATCTTTTATAAAAATGTCTGATTTATTAATGGCTTGATTTTCAGTTGCTATGACGAGACCGATCGGTGTTTGTTCATTCGCATTGACAACTGTAAATGGAATATTATGTTTATTTGCTTCTTTCACATAGTTCGAATAAAGTGAGTAAGATAGATTTCCATTAATATATAGATGGATATTATTTGATTTACTTAAGAGAGTAACGGCCTGGTCATACATCCCTTTATGAATAACTTGTTTTTTTGTTAAAGCGAGATGAATTCTTTCAATAATAGTTGTAAGAAAAATATTTCGTTCTTCTGGTTTAATTTCAGGATTACCGTAAAGTCCACGGTTAATAATATCCTTTAGTTTGTCTTCCATAATACACTCCTTTTTGTTCCTCCAATGTGTTTGGTGTCTTTTTCACTTTTTTCTTACATATAGTGATAAAAACAGCTTGTTTCACTAATTGTAGAAGGAGGATTTATAATGATTAATGGGATGATAGCGATATTTTACAGTGTATTCATAGGGATCGCGATTGGCGGTTTAATGATATCTAAAAGGCTTATGCCAACTCAATTGCAAGTGTTTCTCACAACGGTATTCTTTGCATTTACGGTTTATTTAGGTTTTCTTGTTGGCCGTTATTTTGAGACCATTTTAGCTCTTCGATTTATTGAAATTTTAGTAGGCATTGTCCTTTTAGCAATAATAATCCTTGCGTTTATGAACTTTCATCCGATGATGGGCTATTTTCATAAGCAATCTCGAGTATTGTGGAGCATTTTATTTTTATTATTTTTTCTTTTTGGTATCGAGTGGAAAATTCGTGAAGTAAGCATATGGCTTCATGTAGTTTCAGTCATCTTCTTTTATTTTGCCATCCTCTTAGGTCAAATTATTCAATATATTGTGTTACAAAAAACCAGGCGAATAGAGTTTGTGTCTTATTTACCGCTAGTTTATTTTCTCATCATTGCGATAATTAAATTATTTTAGGTTTTTTTGATGTGACAAATTAATCAACAATTGTATAGTGAACTACTTGTTGATTAGAAAGAAGTTGATATAATGAGGAAGGTAGGTGAAAAGATGAAAACATTTTATGATGTTCAGCAATTACTAAAAAAGTATGGTACTTTTATTTATACAAAAGACCGTAGTGTTGATGCGCAGATGATGGAAGACGAAATACGAGAGCTGTATGAGTTAGGTATGGTTGATAAGCAATCTTTTCAAGAAGCATTACTTATTTTAAAAAAAGAACAACGGGAACATCAGAAAGGGTGATTCGATGACTACTCAATGGTATGTAGGAGTAGACCTTGGTGGTACAACGATAAAGTTAGCTTTTGTTGATTCATATGGTGATATTGTCTATAAAGGAGAAGTGCCTACAAACACCGATAATGAAGGTAGTGAAATTACTACAGATATTGCGAAATGGATTGACCAATCATTAGTGCATCTTGGTGAATCTAAAGATCGATTACATTCAATTGGCATGGGTGCGCCAGGCTTTATTAATATGGAAACAGGTTATATTTATCAAGCAGTAAATATTGGGTGGAAAAATTTTCACTTAAAAGATCGTTTGGAAATGGATGCGGGTCTCCCTGTCATAGTTGATAACGACGCTAACATTGCCGCATTAGGAGAAATGTGGCGTGGTGCAGGGGACGGAGCTAAAAATTTACTTTGTGTCACATTAGGGACTGGAGTAGGCGGCGGTATTATTGCGAATGGTAATATCCTTCATGGTGTCAATGGAATGGCTGGTGAAATTGGTCATATAACTGCGGTGCCAGAAGACGGTTATCCATGTAATTGTGGAAAGACAGGATGCCTGGAAACTGTAAGTTCGGCAACGGGAATTGCAAGAATTGCAAAAGAATTGGTAACAGATTTCCCCAATAGTTTGTTAGCCAATGAATATAAAAAAGAGGACAAGATGACAGCCAAAATAGTATTTGAAGCGGCTGAGAACAACGATGAATGTGCATTATTGGTTGTTAATAAAGTTACATATTATTTAGGTTTTGCACTTGCCAATTTAGCAAATGCGTTTAATCCAGAAAAAATAGTCGTTGGTGGTGGTGTTTCGAAAGCAGGGGAAACATTAATTAAACCATTAGAAAAAGCATTTCAACAATTTGCCTTACCCCGTGTTGCCGAAGGAGCTTCTATTGTAGTAGCAACATTAGGAAATGATGCTGGTGTTATTGGGGGCGCATGGTTAGCTAAGACACAAAAATAGACAAAGACTGTAGTAAGCTAATTAACGATCAATCAACCACTAACATATAATAATATTAACCATATAACAAAATGGTGCATTGAAATGTACTTGAGAAAGAAAACTAAAAGTAATTTAGATATATTTAAAGGGGAATTTACATGGAGAATTATCGAGTTGAGCGTGATTTAATTGGTGAGAAAAAGGTTCCTACTGAAGCATATTACGGTATACAAACGATGCGTGCAAAAGAAAATTTTCCGATCACAGGCTATCCGCCTCATCAAGAATTAATCAGAGCTTTCGGTTTTGTAAAAAAAGCAGCCGCATTAGCCAATCGGGATGTAGGGGCGTTAAACCCACAGATCGCAGATGCGATTGTCCAAGCAGCGGAAGAGGTTATAGAAGGGAAGTTTAACGACCATTTTATCGTTGACGCTATTCAAGGAGGAGCAGGCACATCTTTTAATATGAACGCAAATGAAGTGATTGCCAATCGGGCAATTGAATTTTTAGGTGGAAAAAAAGGTGAGTATTTAAAAGTTAGTCCAAATACTCATGTGAATATGGCTCAGTCAACAAATGATGCTTTCCCAACCGCTATTCACATTGCCTGTTTGAACTTGGCGAAAGGATTAACCAAGGAGTTAGAAGAATTAATCGAAGCCTTATCCAAAAAGGAACAGGAATTTGACAATGTTATAAAAATGGGTAGGACTCACCTTCAAGACGCAGTTCCTATTCGTCTCGGTCAGGAATTTGGTGCATATCGCAGAGTAATCAATCGGGATTTACGACGGTTAAGTGGCTCACTAAGTGAGTTATATAAAATAAATATGGGAGCAACAGCTGTAGGAACTGGATTAAATGCTATGCCAAAGTATATCCAAAAAGTGGCCAAGTATTTAGCGGATATAACGGAGTTACCGTTTGAAACCGCAGAAGATTTAGTCGATGCTACACAGAATACAGACGCATACACAGAATTGTCCAGTGCATTAAAGATATTAGCCATCAACTTATCAAAAATGGCAAATGATTTAAGGTTGATGAGCTCTGGTCCACGAACAGGAATAAATGAAATTAATTTGCCAGCACGTCAACCCGGTTCTTCCATCATGCCTGGGAAAGTAAATCCGGTAATGTGTGAAGTTATCAATCAAATTTCATTTCAAGTCATTGGAAATGATCATACGATTAGTCTAGCTTCTGAAGCTGGGCAGTTGGAATTAAACGTAATGGAGCCAGTTTTAGTATTTAATTTACTTCAATCGTTATCGATCCTACAAAATGGCATTAAAGTATTCAAGGAATTTACGATTGAAGGGATTACAGCGAATATTGAAAAGTGTAAGGAGATGGTTGAGCGTAGTGTTGGTATTATTACTGCGATTAACCCACATGTAGGGTATGAAACAGCAAGCAGAATAGCGAAAGAGGCTATACAAACAAATCGACCTGTAAGAGAGATTTGTATCGAAAGAGGAATTCTTTCAGAAGAAGAATTAAATGAAATTTTAGACCCTCGAGAAATGACCAATCCTGGAATAGCAGGAGCAAAATTTATATATAATTAAAAGATCTCCTTCTTCACTTAACGGATGAAGGTCAAGGGAGTAACAAAGCTTAGAATCAAAAAGGAATAAATAATGAAGTCAAGGGGTGCTTTGGCATCCCTTTTCCTGTCGATTAAAAAACTAGAGCAATAGTTCATTAAATAGTTGTAAAAAACTTGTAATATTGGATGTTATTACATGTTAATATATATTTAAATATGAAATTAAACGGAGGTTCAAATGAAAAGTAAATCTCTGTTTTTCGTGTTAACTTTCCTTATCTTACTTTCTATCGGATGTACTACGAAAGATAAAGACATATTAGATCACCCTAAAAAAAATTATAATTTGATTCAAAAAAAGGTAAATGTATTGACTGAAACGACTTTTCAAACGCCGCTTCAAGTTAATCCTTATAGCTTTGTTGAAATAAGTGATTGGTACGATAGTGAATCTGTTCTGCTATTAAGAGATGAGAATGCGATATCTTATATTGATCAAGTTAACTTAAAGACAGGAGCAACAACTGAATTTTTTCAAATTGATGAGCCAATTCTTTCAGTAGAAGCTAATTATGATTATTCCTATTTTGCTGTTCAAACGTCAACTTATGAGTTAACTTCGCCACTTTACTTTATAGGTAAAGATGGAGAAGTGGTTTATAAATTAAGTGAGATTGGTGAAGATTTTTCGCTTTTCTGGAATCCTTACAAACATGATGAACTTATTATTATTTCTTTTCTTCCTGATTGGGAATTCGATGTGTATCAATTGAATCTAAAAGATAAAAAGTTAGATCAACTTGATCAAGAAAAGATGTACTTTCAATGGCTGAATGAAGATGAAGTCGCCTTTCTTGAATGGTCATCTTTAGCTCCAAGCTTTTTTGCACCAATATATAGTTATAATTTTAATACGAACAATACAGAAAAGTATCTAGATGAAGTTATTGCATTTTTCACATTCCCCGAAAATATTTTAATTGCAGTTCATGTAGATTCAATTGATGCTGAGAATTCGCTGTATCAAATTTTTCAACACCAAAAAGTGATCGGAGAATTGGAAGTTCCAACGTTAAATACGTACTCAGAGCAATGGTGGATTCCGTTTCACCAATATGATGCAAATGAGCACTTCTTTTATTACTTAAAACCATTAAGTAGTGGAGATTTTTTTAGTTATGACAATCCTTTTGAATTGACAAAGTATAACGTGGAAAAGGGGACGGAACAAAAGATTATGGATGTCGACCTTCAAGCCCCAATAAAACTTTCTCCTGATGGAAAGTGGATGTTATATGGAAATCAATATGAATGGTTAATCGATCTTACGAATAAAACGATTCACTCCTTAATAGAATGAACGTTGTCTTATGTGTTGTAATCTATAAAAATTATGTCATAATGAAAAAGAGAACATTTAATAAAAGTTTATATGAGTGACTAGGGGTGCCTATTTTTGTAGGCTGAGAAAAAGGAATCCTTTTACCCTCGAACCTGATCTGGTAATCCCAGCGTAGGAAAGTCGAAGAGTTGATAACTATCAATATCTAGCCGTAATCCGTCGTTGGGTTACGGTTTTATTTAAATATTTACGTTGAGGAAGGGAGACGATTAGAGCATGAAAGATTTTAAGTTATATACAATTACTGGCGAAGAGTTTCATCCAGGTAGAGATTTGTTGACCGTGATGGAAAAAGCCATACTTGGTGGTTCAGACATTATTCAATTACGTGATAAAACAAATTCAAAAAAAGTAGTCTTTGAAAAAGCGAAGAAACTTAGAGAGTTAACGCGCAAATATGAGGTAACTTTTATTGTAAATGATCATATTGATGTTGCGTTAGCAGTAGATGCTGACGGCATTCATATCGGACAAGATGATTTACCTATTGAAGAGGCGAGAAAGATAGTTGGTAAAGATAAAATTATTGGTCTTTCTACACACGCAATCGAAGAAGCGCGTGAAGCTGAGCGTGCTGGTGCAGATTATATTGGTGTAGGTCCTATATTCCCGACCAAAAGTAAAGTCGACGTCGTTGACCCAGTAACTACGGATTATATCCGCCAAGTCGTAAAAGAAATAACGATCCCTTTCGTTGCTATCGGTGGCATAAAGCTTCATAATGTTGATCAAGTATTAGAGGCTGGAGCTACCCGTATTTGCGCAATTAGTGAAATTGTTGGAGCAGACAACGTTGAATCTGTTTGTCAACAATTCATAGAAAAAATTAAGCAAAAGGTGAATATATAATGAAGCTTTATATTAACGGAGAAATGGTGGAATTAGAAGTTAAAACGCTAGTAGATATTGTGAAACATTACGGATTAGAAGAGAATTTAGTTGTAACTGAAGTGAATGGAGAAATCGTAGATCGCAGCAACTGGGATGATACAGCGATCGAACCGGAGATGAAAATAGAATTAGTTCATTTTGTTGGAGGAGGATGATCATATGAACAGTAAAGATAAATTAATCATCGCAGGAAAAGAATTGTCATCTCGCTTCTTTATTGGGACAGGGCGGTATCCTAATCCATTTGTACAAAATGAAGCGATTAAAGCATCGGGTTCAGAAGTACTCACATTTGCGATTCGCCGTGTAAATTTAGAAGCTCCAGATGAAGATGCGATCTTACAGCATTTAGAAGGACAAACATTTACATACTTGCCGAATACGTCAGGAGCAAAAACAGCAGAAGAAGCGATTCGAATTGCCCGTTTAGCAAAAGCGAGTGGCTTAAGTGACTGGATTAAAGTAGAAATTAGTGTCAATGAAAAAACGTTATTACCTGATCCAATTGAAACATTAAAAGCAACAGAAGTTTTAGCGAAAGAAGGTTTTGTTGTCCTACCATACACTTCTGACGATCCTGTATTATGTAAAAGATTAGAAGAAGCGGGAGCGGCTGCAGTAATGCCTGGTGGTGCTCCAATTGGAACAGGCTTAGGTATTTTAAACCCTTATAATTTATCGTTAATCGTTGAAGAAGCAAATGTTCCAATTATTGTTGATGCCGGACTAGGTTCTGCAAAGGACGTTGTTCAAGCAATGGAATTAGGTGTTGATGGAGTGTTAATGAATACACCTGTTGCTAAAGCAAAAGACCCAGTGAAAATGGCGACAGCGATGCGATATGCCATTGAAGCTGGCCGAATGTCGTATTTAGCAGGTCGAATTCCACAAAAACGGTATGCAACAGCAAGTAGTGCTTATGAGTCATTGATTTTGAAATAGAAAGAGTTGAATTTAAATGGGAGAACGGATTGTTGTACTAGGTGGGGGAATTATTGGTCTTGCAACTGCTTTTGAATGTAAAAGAAGAGGACATGAGGTTACTGTTTTAGAAAAAGTTGCATGTGGTGGACAAGCTTCAGGAGCAGCTGCTGGAATGCTTGCACCGTTTTCAGAAATTGGAGAAGACCCTGATGACTTTTTTAGGTTGTGCCTTGAAAGCTTGAAATTGTATCCGAAGTGGCAACAAGCAGTTAAAGAAATATCGGGGATTGACTTTGAATACAGTAATTCTGGAAGTTTACATTGTGTATATCATGAAGCTGATCTTTTAGCTCTTGAAACGAGACAACAATGGCAAGGACAGTTTGGGGCAACGGCTGAAATCCTTTATGGAGAAGATTTATTTAAGCTTGAAAAAGAGCTTTCTCGAGATATGATTGCTGCGATGTATTACCCTGAGGAAAGTCATGTATATGCACCAGATTACGTAAAAGCGCTAGAAGAAGGTTGTCGAAAGTTAGGTGTGCAAATATTTGACCATTTAGATGAAGTAACAGTGGATTGTTGGCAGTCTGAAATTTATGTGCGTGCAAAAGATGGAAAAACTTTTTCTGGTGATCGTCTAGTGATTAGTAACGGTGCGTGGGCAAAGGAGTTAGAAAATGTATTTGATCTGAATATCCCAGTCTATCCGATTAGAGGTCAAATTTGTGCCTACAATGTACCGGTAGGAAAAGTAAAACACATTATTTATACGAGTCAAGGGTATTTGGTTCCAAAGGGGAACGGAACACTTGTCAATGGGGCCTCTGAAGATATTGCAGGATTTGACACGACAGTAACTGAGAAAGGGATTCGTAGATTAACGAATTGGAATAAAAACGTATTACCATTTTTAGAAAATGAAGTTCCTTTTCACACGTGGGCTGGGTTAAGACCGGCGACTCAAGACGGATATCCGTTAATCGGTAGTCTGTCGAATGCTTCTCAAATCATATTTGCAGCTGGACATTACCGCAATGGAATTTTACTAAGTCCAGTGACTGCACATATTGTTGCCGACTTGCTCGATAAAAAACAAGCGATTGTACCACTAAAATCGTTCGCACCTGAACGTTTCAGTTAAATGTGTTTAACTTTTTGAACACCCTTATTATGTAAGAACAACCTCTAAGAAAGGATAGATCGTCATGAACAAAGCACTAACAATTGCAGGCTCTGACAGTGGAGGTGGAGCTGGGATCCAAGCTGACTTAAAGACATTTCAAGAATTAGGAACGTTTGGAATGAGCGTCATTACGGCGTTAACAGCTCAAAATACGTTGGGAGTCCACGGTGTATTCCCGCAATCCATAGAAGCAATTGAAGCTCAATTAGATGCGGTTCTTTCTGATATTGGAACGGACGCAGTTAAAACAGGAATGCTATTTTCTGCAGAGATTATTGAACTAGTGGCTGAAAAGCTAAAACAATATCATGTTAATAACGTTGTCGTTGACCCTGTAATGATTGCAAAAGGTGGAGCATCATTATTGCAGGATGCGGCTGTGGAAGCACTTATTTCTAAATTGCTTCCACTTGCTACTGTGATTACACCTAACTTACCTGAAGCGGCCAAAATATTAAAAATGAAAGAAATGACTACGTTGGCTGAGATGGAAAGTGCGGCTAAAAAATTACATGAACTTGGACCAAAGTATGTTGTTTTAAAAGGTGGGCACTTAGAAGGTAATACAAAATCAACAGATATTTTATATGATGGCCAGGAAATTATCCTTTTAGAAGCTGAACGTATTCGTACAAAAAATACGCATGGAACAGGTTGTACTTTTGCAGCTGCTATTGCGGCCCAATTAGCAAAAGGCGATGACATAACAGCTGCTGTAAAAACAGCAAAGGAATTTATTAGTGCAGCTATTACGCATTCATTATCGATTGGTGGAGGAATAGGTCCAACCAATCATGCGGCATATCGATTGTATCGTTAATTTCATTTGTTTGGCTGATCTGATGGAGGATATCCAATTGATCAGCCTTTATTTTTTAGTAAAGGATGGACAAATAATTAAAACTTAGAGACAATAAAACTGTTGAGCTACTATTTATTGAAAGAAGGAAGAGGAATAAGGTGGTCAGTTATGTATAAAGGAAATGCGGTAGTCATCGTATTACCACTACTATTAATGGGCTTTATTTTTTTCGGAGGTTATCATTATTTAAATACTTCCAATCAAATGACGAATGAAGACCTTGATAATGTGATAAGTTTTGCTATTGACGCGACTTCTAATGGAAGTACTCATACCATTATTGGAGATTGGGATTGGCAGAAGATGCCGGTAGACGGGGTATTAGGTGATGATTATATTGGAGTTAAATTAGTTGAAGAAGGACAAGAGCCATTTGATTTTGAGCTAATTAAAGGATCACACCTTGTTTTAAAGCATGGTGGTAATGAAATTTATGAAACTGAAGGAACGATCGTTAATGATGGAATTGTATTTACATTCCCTAATGAAATGCAAGAGCACATGGGATATGGCAATATGGGTTCCTTTGAAGTCGTAATCGTAGGTGAGGAATTTATTGGTCAGGAAATCTCGATTAGTTACCTTCACACATGGGATGTGCATGATGATGTTTCCTTTGATCGAGCACGTTTATCGAATGTAGATATAGATATTAATCATTGGGTTATTGAAAGATTTACGGCGATTCCACAACCATGAGAAAGGATAAGACAACATGATTAAAGGTTTGTCCTATCAAAATGGGATATTTTTTATTGGAAAAGAATATGTTGCTTGTGCTTATAACAACAATGGAAGAATTTCGGATTGGGTAAAACCACTTAATGTAAAAACGATTCTTCTTATGGTAAGTCAAGTTTTTACGTCGATGCCATGGCTGTTTAAATTGTTTACAATTATTTTCATGAGTCTTATTTTTGTGCCGAAATTATCCCCATTCTTTTTCGGGTTTACTATTTGGGATGGCTTACCTTATTATTTTCTGTTTTATTACATGTTTGGTACGCATTTTATATTTCCAAAGACGTTAAAAAAATATCATGGGGCTGAACATAAAGTTTTTAGTGATCGAGGGATAATAAAACAATCACGACTTTATCAAATACGAAAAGCGGCTATTACAAATCGATATTGTTCGACGAATATAGTTGTCATTTATTTTAGTTCGGTTATTTTAGTTTCGCTATTACTTTTTCCTTTTTTTACAGCAACTAAGGCCATTATGTGGGCTTCTTATCTTGCAGTTGTTCTTGTTATCTTAATAAATCTAACTTTTAATAAAAGGCCTATGCGATTGATAAGGCGGTTTGTCATTACTGTTTCTTATTATTTACAAAAGCAAGTGACAACAACTGAACCTGAACGAGTTCATTTAATGACGGCGATACGCTCTTATCGAAAATTAGCTAAACAAGAATTTCCTCATCTTATAGAGGAAAAGAAGATCGTAAAGAGGGAGGCGAAGAAATTGGCTATAGTCGATGTTACGATTATTCCGATTGGAACGAATTCACCGAGTGTTAGTCATTATGTTGCTGATATCCACCGAATATTAGAAAAATATGGTGATAAAATTAAGTTTCAATTGACACCTATGAGTACGATTATTGAAGGTGAATTACCAGTTCTTTTTGAGGTTATTCAAGCGATACATGAAGTGCCTTTTGAAGCTGGTGTCCAAAGAGTTGCGACCAATATTAGAATTGATGATCGTCGTGATAAGACAACAACACTTGCTGGAAAAGTAGCTTCTGTTAATGAAAAATTACAGACAAATAGCACTATTCAAGAATAGAAAGATAAAATTTAAATCGAGATAAAAAACACCCACTAGATCGCATGATTCACTTAACGATTTAGGGGTGTTTTTTTATATGTATGGCTGGGCTAGCAGGATTCGAACCTACGCATGACGGAGTCAAAGTCCGTTGCCTTACCGCTTGGCTATAGCCCACTGAGTTAACAGTTTTATTGTGTACGTTACGCAATGAAATATACAATTTTTTTATAAAAAATTTACTTTAATTGAGGGAGAATTAGTAGTATCTTAAAAATAACAGATAAAGCTAAGGTGGTGTTTATTTGAACGAGATTGAACAAAAAAGTTTACTACTTCTCGTTAAAGCTGCTAAACGGAAGGCTAGTGACATTCATATTGTCCCCAATCGAAAAAATGCTAGTATATATTTTCGGGTTCATCAAAATTTGCAGCTTATTGAAGAAGTATCAAAATCGATGTATGAGAAGCTTGTTAGCCATTTCAAATTTTCAGCCTCCATGGATATTGGAGAAAAAAGAAAGCCTCAAAGCGGTTCGATGGAATTTACATTTCACTCTGAACTCATTAGTTTACGTCTTTCTACTATTCCTACCCCGTTTCAGGAAAGCTTAGTCATTCGACTTTTACCTCAAAATGAAACATTAGCTCTTGAGCAGCTCCCTTTATTCTATAACGATTCTGTATTACTAAAGCAGTTAATTCAAAAAAGAAATGGATTAATTATCATAACAGGGCCAACGGGTTCTGGAAAAACGACCACTTTATACTCGATGCTAATGGCAGCTAAACAGTCAGAGCCATTGCATATTGTCACACTAGAAGATCCAATTGAAAAAAGGACAGAAGGCTTTATACAAATGGAGATTAATGATAAAGCTGGAATAACGTATAATGAAGGGTTGAAAGCGATCCTCCGCCATGACCCAGACATTATAATGGTCGGTGAAATTAGAGATAGCAGTACGGCTCAACTCGCTATTCGTTCCGCTATGACAGGGCATCTCGTTTTAACTACAATGCATACAAAAGATACCGTTAGTGCTATTTACCGATTATTAGAATTAAATATACCTTCACATGATATCGAACAAACTCTTGTTGGTGTTATCGCGCAAAGGTTAGTAGAAAGGGAGTGTCCATTCTGCAAAGAAAAATGTCAACTTTTTTGTGAAAAAGTAAATCGTAAAATAACCGCTATTTATGAAATGTTGCTGAGTGCTGAATTAGAAAAGGTGAAAAAAAGTATATTTCATATGAAGCCTTCATCTGTTTCATTTAGAACATTGCAAAAGCAATTGATTAAGGCATATGCTCTTGGATTTATAACCAAACACTCTTTAGAGAGGTGGGGCGAAAAGTAATGAAATGGGATAGGGATTTTAATGGTATTAAAAAAGCTGAATTTCTGCAACGGCTTGGCTATTTATTACAACAAGGTTATAGTCTTTCTGCTGGATTAGAACTTCTGCAGTTATCTCAAAGAGAACAAGTAAAAGTAAAAATAAGCGAAGTACTTCAGTGTCTAAAAGAAGGACAAGCAATATATCAAGCGATGGAAGGTTTGAAATTACCAAATGATATTAGTTCATTTATATATTTTTCAGAACAGATTGGCAGTGTACCTGATGGATTAATTGAAGCGGGAAAGTTGTATTTAAAACAAGAACAAATTAAAGAAAAAGTTAGTAAGTTAGTAAGGTATCCATTGTTTCTATTTTGGTTACTTTTAATTGTTATGATCATTATGGTCATATACTTGTTTCCTCATTTCAAATACTTATTTGAAACGATGTCCATTGAACTACCATTTGTAACGATTTTATTTCTTCGTTTTATCGATAGCATTCCTTTTCTGACACTACTGTTTCTCGTTTTCTTACTTATTGGATTTTCTTACTATATAATAAAATTTCGTCATTTCACTCCCCACAAAAAAATGACTTTGATATTAAGCATTCCGTTTCTTTCTTCGTTTGTTTCTGCAATTACTACTTATTATTTTTCCGTTCAATTAAGTAGCTTATTAAAAGGTGGATTGTCTATTTCACAAGCACTGAATATTTTTAAAAATCAAAGTGTTATTTTATTTTTTCAAGATGAGGCATCGTGGTTAATTCAAAGACTGAAGGAAGGAGAGGCACTTGTAGAAATTTTGAAAAGAAGGCCATTCTTCGAAGCTGAATTATCACTTGTGATAGAACATGGTCAAAAAAGAGGAGCACTTGAAGTAGAGCTACAACATTATAGTGATCATTTGTTTGTGTTAATAGAAGAACAAACAAAGAAGATGGTGATGATAATACAGCCGAGTATGTTTTTTGTTATAGGGCTCATTGTTTTATTGATGTTTTTATCGATACTAGTTCCTATGTTCGAGTTAATTAATTCTTTGAGTTAAGCTAACAAGAAGGTGATGGACGTCATTCGTTACCTTTTTCATATTTATGAAGGTAAAGTATTTTCTTCAAATCGTTTTATGTACATTACTAATAATGAACAAAAAACGATCAGTATTTGTTATCAGATATTATCCCAAAAATAGTCTTAAATATTTTTAAGAAAAAGACTTGAATAAAACTAATAAAAATGGTATATTATTATTCGTCGCTGATGAGAGATCGAAAAACAAGCTTAAAAAAATCCTTGACGATCACTTGTTAGTTTGTTATTATGATAAAGTTGCTGTTGAGCAGTGGATAAGTTCTTTGAAAACTGAACAAAAAGCCAAGCGAAACAAAGAGATACATGATATCTCGTCAATGTTTTAAAACGTCACAGTGATGAATGATCTTCGATTAAGAACGCGAATGTCCTGTTCGCAACATCGAAGCCACCACATCCTGTGGAAGTGAGCTTAATCAAACACTTTTATGGAGAGTTTGATCCTGGCTCAGGACGAACGCTGGCGGCGTGCCTAATACATGCAAGTCGAGCGGACCAATT
>NZ_JAFLJM010000024.1 GCF_017745675.1 Alkalihalobacillus sp. BA299 | reverse complement strand
TGTTGCGAACAGGACGTTCGCGTTCTTAATCGAAGATCATTCATCACTGTGACGTTTTAAAACATTGACGAGATATCATGTATCTCTTTATTTCGCTTGGCTTTTTGTTCAGTTTTCAAAGAACTTTTTTATGATGTTGCCTCAATGGCGACTTTTAAATCATAACACAAGCAAAAATTAAATTCAAGTACTTTTTTAAGTAATTTTTTGTTTTGCTCCTGAAAAAATTCATTATTGATTGCGTAAGGAATACTATAACACCTCCATATTATATCGTCAACACCTATTTTTCATTTCTTTTCTACCTCGTGGTCAATGTATAAACTACTTCACGAGGTAGAACATACGATAATCTAATTAAAATGCTTATATTGGGAGGTTCTTATATATTTAGTGCACTCTTTAGGTGAAGCAAAACGCCGGTAAATCCCAAAAATAATTTGATACTTTTCTTCCATCGCTTTTTTTACGATGTTATCTATTCTTGGATCAGTTAAATCAAGAAGTAATTCCTCCATCTCTCTCTTTAATAAATACTCTACTTCTTGTACTTCTTTCATATTTAGCAAAAACCCAAGCATCATTTTTCCACCTCTACCAATTAATTTAAAGAGTCTGTTTTAAAATTGTTTTCTAAATCCTGTAATTTTATTCATATCTTGTCCGCTAATGCATAGAGTTATTTTAGAGGAATGGACAGGGAGGGGTAAGATGAAGTTCTTTTTAGTATGGAACGGGAAGAAAATAAAGCAATTATCCATTATTATTGTTGCTGCCTTTTTTACAGCTGGAATTTTATTTGTAGAACGGAACGAATTAATGGTCTTTTCAACATCAGATGGACCACAAGCCTTTTACAAAGCAAAAACGAATGAAAAAATTATTGCTTTAACATTTAATATTAGTTGGGGGGATCAAAGAGCATTACCAATCCTTGATGTTTTAAAAGAGAAAAGTGTTCAAGCTACATTTTTCCTCTCTGCTGCATGGGCTGAACGGCACCCAGATATTGTTAAGCGCATCGTTGAAGATGGACATGAAATCGGCAATCACGGATACCAATATAACAGCTACCCTTCTTGGGATGATGAGAAAATTAAAAAGGATATACGCCGAGGCGATCAAGTATTAACAGATCTTACAGGAAAAAAGCCAGCTTTATTAAGACCACCACACGGTCAATTTGATAAACGTATTCTAACTATTGCTGATAAACTCAAATACTCTATTGTTCACTGGAGTGTTAATACGAATGACTGGGAAAATCCTGGTGTAGATCAGATTGTAGAACAAACGGTGGATCAAGCTAATAAGGGAGACGTTATTCTTCTTCACGCCTCTGATGCCGTTAAACAAACCCACAAGGCTTTACCTATTATTATCGATCACCTAAAAGGGAAAGGTTATCAATTTGCAACAGTTAGTGAATTAATAGCTAGCACTACTACAAAAAGTGAAGAAATTAAGTAAAAAAAATTGCGTGTTCGTAAAAGACATGCCCCCTACACCATAATTCCAATTCGTTATATCTATGGAAAAGAAACAGCTGTGAGCTTCACACCTGTTTCTTTTTTGAATAAGTATTAAATTATTTAGCTGTTTTCGTAAACTTTGTTGCTATTGGGCCGTTATTTGAACATAAATCAGCCCTAATGGACAAATTCATTTGTCCATCTGGCTGATTTATGTTCAAAAGGCTTCACGCCAAGCGTGAAGAACCAAGCTTTCCCTTGGTTAACGGTCCAATAGCTAAAAGCAACAACCTTTTAGAAAAGAGCCAATTATTTTGATTGATTGCCTGTTAAGCGGTGTAATATTAGTAGCTGCCATGTATTAGCTGTTAGCAATGGAGCAAAATATATCCACAACCACTTTGGATCATTAACTGTTAAAGCGGGAACCCATTCAATAGTTGTAACAACAACAATAAAAAATAACGCCGGAATAAAAGCACTTTGATTCGTATCTTTCGCTTTAAAATACGCAATAATAATACCATAAATTAAAAGAAAAAATGGCATCCATATATAATTAAGCACTGTTTCACCTTCATGGGCAAATGAAAGGTAACGAAGATATATTAAATCAAATATAACAAAAGCAATAATTACAACTTGAACTTTATTCCATAATTTCGCTGCCTTAAATAAACCTAGTCCTAAGCGATGTATGGTTAAGTAAGCAAAGAAACCCATTTGACTAATTAAGCTAAAAGCAGCACTAATCCCAAGTAACCAGATTAAACCAAAAATAAAATTCATGATACCTTCAGCTGTATACATCGACCAATCTAAGACAAGCCCTACTATCGCACCACTAAGACTCCCAATAATAAGAGAAGTAAAAAATAAATAAACAACTTTACGGCTATTCACGATGAACGCTCCTCCATCTTTCTTTTCATGCTCTATTGATTGTACCAATGACACCTTAAAAAATCTAGATTACTCCATGATCCTACGCATAATTTTTGTAGAAATATTGCATATTAATGACAAAATGATCGAAAGGAAGAGGTTTATGGGGCGAAACTACAAACTATTCTTACTCCTAGCAATCTTCGTTTTTACTTTTTCAGGCTGCGCAACCGCTGAGGGTGGTGGAAATAACCAACCTGATTATGAAGATATGAAAAAAATGATGGTTGATATGTTGCAGACAGAAGAAGGGAAAAAGGCGGTCTCAGAAGTTTTAACGGATGAAAAAGTTCAAAAAAACCTCATCATGGAGCAATCTTTTGTAAAACAAACCATTCAACAAACTTTAACTTCTGAACAAGGTAAAGAGTTTTGGCAAACGACGATGCAAGAACCGGAGTTTGCTAAAGCGTTGGCTGAAAGTTTAAAGGAAGAGACAGAGCAAATGCTGAAATCACTGATGAAAGATCCTGAATACCAACAAATGATGATGGATATATTAAAAGATCCAGAAATGGAAAAAGCAGCACTAGATTTAATGAAAACAAAAGAATATCGCCAACAAGTAATGACCATTATGTCTGAAGCATTTGAAAGCCCATTCTTCACTGCTAAAGTAAATGAAATTCTTGAAAAAGTTGCAGAAAAGCAGATGAAGAAGGAAGATGAAGAACAGAAAAAAGAAGAAGAAGGCGGAGGCGGCGGAGGTTCTTAATTATAAAAAGGCAGTCCCAAATAAGTGTCAGCTAGTACTATTACAAAATATTAATGCTGTTGCATTTTCTTCCGTAATAGAACTGGGAACGAAGACACTTATGGGACTGTTTTTTTATCTTTCCACTTTCTCAATGATACGTTTAGCAATGTTTGTGTATATTTGACCAATTGGATGGCTTTCATCATAAATGGAAGGAGCAAAATCATCTTTATTAATCTCAGGTTGTCCTAGTGGGATTTGCCCTAAGACCTCCGTTTTCAATTCTTCGGCTAAACGCTCTCCTCCACCAGTACCAAATACGTATTCTTTTTCACCTGTTACTTTACTTTCGAAATAAGACATATTTTCTACGACACCAATGATTTCATGGTTCGTTTTGATTGCCATGGCACCTGCACGTGCTGCAACAAATGCAGCTGTTGCATGAGGCGTAGTTACGATGATCTCCTTCGAATGAGGCAGCATCGTATGAACATCTAGAGCCACATCGCCTGTACCAGGAGGTAAATCTAATATTAAATAATCAAGCTCACCCCACTCTACTTCACTAAAGAAATTGTTGAGCATTTTTCCTAACATAGGGCCTCTCCAAATAACAGGGGCATTATCTTCAACGAAAAAGCCCATTGAAATCACTTTTACCCCAAAACGTTCGACAGGATAAATTCTTTCAGCAATTACTTTCGGACGTTCTTCTACCCCCATCATATCAGGAACACTAAAACCATATATATCAGCATCAATAATGCCGACCTTTTTACCTAATCGAGCTAATGTTGTCGCTAAGTTAACCGATACTGTCGATTTTCCAACACCGCCTTTACCACTTGTTACTGCGATAAACGTTGTATTTTTTGATGTAAGAAGTGATGGAGATTGCTTCTGTTGAATGCCACCACGCTGTTGTAGTTCTTGTTCTGTTAAATTCTCAAAACGAAGACCAACTGATTCCGCTCCAGCTTCTTTTAATATATTGACCATCTGTTGCTGTAATTGCATTTGTTCTGCTGTCCCTGTTTTGGCAATGGCTATTTTCAAACTGACGTGATTATTATTAATTTTGATTTCTCGGATTGCATCAATTTCTACAATGGATTTATTTAAAAATGGATCCATCACCGTTTTTAATGCATTTATCACTTTTTCTTCTGTTAACAACGAGCACACCATCCTTTATATGTAGATATATTTAGTATAGCATAACTCGTATTAGGATACGTTGATTACGCTTTCAGCTATTAAGAAGCAGGAACGGGTTCCTCTGCATAATAGCGTAGTATTCCTTGATAAATCGATGCAGCAACTTTCTGTTGGTATTTTTCTTTTTCAAGTAGTTCAGCTTCTTCTGGATTGGATAGAAAACCAACTTCAACAAGAACACCAGGAGTTTTAGCTTGTTTAATTAAATATACGTTACCGATTGGCTTGGCGACGCGATGTGTATTTTCTAAGTTTCGGCGAATTTCATCTTGAACAAATTTTGCAATATACTCATTTTCTTCAATTGTTCGATTATAAAAAGTTTGAGCACCTTTCCATCTTGGTGAGGGGATGGCATTAAGGTGGATACTAACGAACATATCACCATTCGAACCATTAATTAACTCGACTCTTCGTTTTAAATCTTGAACTTTTCGTTGACGAATTTTTTTAATATCTTTATCCGCTAAGTCACTGTCTTCTTCTCGAGTCATTAGTACAAGTGCTCCAGCTTCTTGTAGGTAATCACGTAACTCAAGAGCAATACTTAACGTCACATCTTTTTCAAGTAAACCTTCTTTAGACACTGCTCCACCATCTGGTCCGCCATGGCCCGGGTCGAGTACAATGACTTTTCCTGATAAGGGAAGTTGCCAAGTTGACCAAGAGTCATTGCTAACGAATTGATATTGTATAATAAATAATAACCCAACAACCGCTAGAGCGAAGCCGCCCCCTTTAATCCACTTTTTCATTCCCAGTCCCTCCTACGTCCTCTTCTCTTTATTTATATTGGGACAGGGAGGAAAATATGAACAGAAACTTGTCTAGTTTAGTGCAGTCTCATACGGTATCTTTTGGTACCTTCTATAAAGCCTTTCTCCCACCACTGTTCAATAAATTGTTCAACAGCTAAATATAACGAATCTAATCCAGTATCACGATACATATACCAACCTTCAAGAATGTAATACAATTGCGTATAAATATCTTTTAGTTCTTCTTCACAACGAAACCGTACGTCTCGAACACCTTCACCGTAATACCCAAACCGACTAAACTCTGCTCCAATTAAAAACGAATCAATGGCTGCATCAATGATTGGATCGATTAAGAAAGGTTGATACTGAAAATGAAAGGGAAACAACGGTTCAAAATGTTGTTGGGCATCTTTCTTTAAGTCCTTTAACGATAACTGTCTTAATACTTTACGTTCAAATTTCCAGCGCTTTTCACGTTGTTTTTCCGAAAATGTTGTTATAACTGTCATTGGAACCCTCTCCTCAATACCTTTTTTCATTAGTATCGAGAAAAGTAACTAACCTCATGCTATGGAAATACCGTTGATTTTATCCAAAAATGAAAGGTTAATTTAGACGGTAGTCTAACCACGGATTTATCAGTCTAATTTCAGTTTTATCAGTCTAATTTCAAATATATCGATCTATCTCCAGTTTTATCGATTATTTGTCCCTAAAATAAGCTTGTTATGCGCAAAAAAAGCCTCGGTCTGCGACCAAGGCTTTTGCAAAAATATTAACGTTTTGAGAACTGAGGTGCACGACGTGCTGCTTTAAGACCGTATTTTTTACGCTCTTTCATACGTGCATCACGAGTTAAGAAACCAGCGCTTTTTAATGGAGCACGGTATTCTGGATCTACTTCTAAAAGCGCACGAGAAACGCCATGACGGATAGCTCCCGCTTGTCCAGTATAGCCTCCACCAGTAACGTTAACAATAACGTCGTATTGTCCTTCTGTTCCTGTTTCAACTAATGGTTGCTGAATGATTAACTTTAATACTTCTTTGTTCCCGAAGTATTCATTGAATTCACGATTATTAATAACGATACGACCGTCGCCTGGCACTAAACGAACACGTGCAACAGAGTGCTTACGGCGACCTGTACCATAATATTGTACTTGTGCCAAAGTAATACCCTCCTTTTAATTAACCACGAAGTTCGTAAACTTCTGGTTTTTGTGCTTGGTGTTTATGTTCGCTACCAGCGTAAACGTGTAACTTCATACCTTGTTTACGTCCAAGTGTGTTCTTTGGAAGCATGCCTTTAATTGCAAGCTCTAACATACGCTCTGGTTTATTTTGAAGCATTTCGCCTGCAGTAGTTTGCTTAAGTCCACCTGGATGATTTGTGTGACGGTAATAAATTTTGTCCTGTAATTTCTTTCCTGTAAGAACGATTTTCGATGCGTTGATAATGATCACGTGATCACCTGTATCTACGTTCGGAGTAAAGGTTGGTTTATGTTTACCACGAAGGATAGAGGCAACTTCACTTGCAAGACGACCTAATGTTTGGCCTTCTGCATCAACAACATACCATTTACGTTCAACTTCATTTGGCTTTGCCATAAATGTTGTACGCATGATTTTCCCTCCTATTTAAACTTTCATCATTTTAGTTTCATTTTTTATGGTAATTGCATTGTCTATAATAACAATCCTAAACAACCCGGGGCTAGTGGGTTTCATTTAGAAATACCATCTAACATCTTATAATATCTAGCAACCAATGTCAACAACTTGTTACACGGGGATGAGTTGTTTTGTAAAAAATATTTCTAATTCTTGTATTTACAGAAAGAGTACAGCTCATACATGTCATTCGTAATCTACTTTCCATAAATACAAACCATGTCCAGGAGCTGTTTTTCCTGACTTTGTACGATCTTTTGCTAAGATTATCTTTTTCATATCATTTACATTTCGTTTGCCTGCTCCTACTTCCAATAAAGTTCCTACAATAATCCGCACCATATTGTAAAGAAACCCGTTCCCTTGAATCCTAAAGATAAGTTCGTCTTCCTCTTGGATGATCTCCAAGTGATAGATGGTGCGAACTTTATCTTCAATTGGTGAAGCCGTTGAACAGAAGGATGTAAAATCATGTATACCGAGAAGGAACTCTGCTGCTTCCTGCATCGCATTCACGTTCAGCTCATGCGGAAAATGATACGTATAGCGGCGCCGAAACACATCATGAAGTTTGCAATTTAATACACGATAGCGATACTCTTTTCGAACAGCCTGGAACCGTGCATGAAAGTCCTGGTTAACCTCTTGTACATCACGAATGACAATATCTTGAGGTAAGTTTGCAGCAAATGCCCGACCCCACTTTTCAGTAGGAATATGAAGCGGTGTATCAAAGTGAATGACTTGACCTATAGCATGAACAGAAGCATCCGTTCTACCAGAACCAAATACTTGTATAGATTGATTTTTATGAATCGTTTTTAACGCTTTCTCTAATTCACCTTGAACTGTTCTCCTATCTGGTTGGATTTGGAAACCTGAAAAGTCCGTACCATCATAGGATATAACACATTTATAGCGCCGCATTAACTACACCTCACTTATGCCCTTAAAAAAAATAGACTGATTCCGAAAGTAATAACTACAATAACAATTACTGTATCTTGAAACGACCAGCACAGCTGGCGAAGCTTCGTTCGACCTTCTCCACCACGGTAACCTCTTGATTCCATCGCTAAAGCTAAGTCCTCAGCACGCTTAAAAGAGCTAATAAACAACGGGATGAGTAGAGGAATAAATGCTTTCATTCGATCCTTAAGAGGCCCACTAGAAAAGTCAACTCCTCTAGCCATTTGGGCTTTAGCAATCTTTTCTGTCTCCTGTAATAACGTAGGAATAAACCGCAGGGATATCGACATCATTAACGCTAGTTCGTGAGCAGGAAGTCCAAACCGTTTAAATGGTGATAGAATACTTTCTAAACCATCCGTGAGATCCATCGGTTTCGTAGTTAACGTCAATAGTGACGTGAAGATGACTAAAACAAGGAGACGCATAGATATGAATACCCCTTGTGTAATCCCAGATTCATATATTTTAAATGGCCCCAACTCAAAAACAAGCTGGCCTTCTTTATTTAAGAATAAATGCAGAATAAGAGTAATAAAAACAAGTAGTAAAATCGGCTTTAAGCCTTTATAAATAAAACGAATAGGCACCCTTGAAAGGAAAATCGTAGCAAAACAAAAACTGATGATTACAGCATAAGAAACCCAACTATTCGCCATAAAAACAACGATAACAAGTAAAAACACAGCTAATAATTTGGCTCTCGGATCGAGTCGGTGCAAAATCGAATTTCCTTGTACATATTGACCGATTAAAATATGTTGAAACATCGCTTCACCTTTTTTCAAACATATACTTCTTTATAAATTGTGCAATTTCATCGACGGTAAATAAATCGCATGGCATTTGCTGCTCAAACTTTTGTTCCATTTTATTTAAAAGAGCAATCGTTTCAGGGACGTCTAAACCAATAGTCTGAAGTAGCTCAACATTTGAAAAAATTTGTTGGGGACTTCCTTCTAAGACCATTTCTCCTTGATTTAATACGATAATCTGATCTGCAAACGTTGCTGCGTCTTCCATATGGTGTGTAACTAATACAGTAGTTAATTGCTTTTCCTGATGTAACCGGTAAAACATATCCATAATCTCACGACGGCCTTTGGGGTCTAGTCCTGCAGTTGGTTCGTCAAGTACTAGCACTTTAGGGTCTAAAGCTAGAACACCTGCAATGGCAACTCTCCGCTTTTGACCACCACTTAATTCAAAAGGCGAGCGTTTTAAGAAATCTTCAGATAATCCTACGAGAGGCATGAGCTTCCTTGCTCTATTTTTCGCCCTTTCTTCTGGGACACCAAAATTCATTGGACCAAAGATAATATCTTTTTCAACAGTCTCTTCAAATAATTGATGCTCTGGATATTGAAAAACTAACCCTACATTTTTTCGAAGTGACTTTAAGTCCTTCGTTTTCTGCATCGCAATCAGTTCAATCTTTCCAATTTTAACGCTTCCAACAGTTGGTTTGAGTAACCCATTTAAATGTTGAATTAACGTTGACTTTCCCGAGCCTGTATGACCGATAATTGCAGTATAAGAGCCACGGGGAATGGTAAACGATAATTGTTTAAGAACTTCTTTTTCAAACGGCGTTCCTTGCATGTACGTATGGCCTAATTGTTCAACTTTAATTTCCATAGTTCCTCCACAATATCGTCTATAGAAAATGTCACATTGTGTAATCGTATACCTTCTCTCTCTAATTGTTGCTGAAGCTTTATAGAGAAAGGTATATCGAGGCTTTGGTTGTGCATAAATTCTTCATCAGTAAGAATTTCAATAGGCATCCCTTCGCGAACGATCTCACCTTGATTCATTACGACGACACGATCTGCTAATGTAGCTTCATTTAAATCATGAGTAATCGATAGGACCGTAATCTGTTCTGTTTTTCGTAAATGCAAAACTGTCTGAAGGACTTCCTTTCTTCCTTTTGGATCTAACATCGATGTTGATTCATCCAATACGATCACAGATGGTTGGATTGCAATAATACCAGCTATCGCTAACCGTTGTTTTTGACCACCAGAAAGTCGATGTGGCTCTTCATTTAATAAATGAACGATACCAACCTTCTTGGCACTATCTCGAATTCTTTCTTCCATTTCTATTGGATCAAACCCGTTATTTTCAAGACCGAAAGCGATATCATCTTTCACAGTAGTTCCTACTAATTGGTTCTCAGGGTTTTGAAATACAAGCCCTACACTCTTGCGGATCTCCCACATCTTCTCTTCATCTCGTGTATTCATCCCATTAATCAACACTTCACCAATATCAGGAACAATTAAGCCATTTAAAAATCTTGAAAGAGTCGACTTTCCTGAACCATTATGGCCAATAATGGCGAGCCATTCTCCTTTTTTAACTGTAAGTGAAATATTTTTTAATACTTCTTCACCTTCAACATCATACTTATAAGTAAGGTCACTAATTTCAATTGGATGAACCATGAACATCACCTTATATAAATAATCTTTTGTACCATAACTGTGTGAATGGATAATAAATCATACTCATTAACCATTCCTATATAAAAAAGGGCTGTGAGTGAGAGCAAAAATGCTCACAACCTGTCACGCCCTTTGTCGTCAAATATATATAATGTATCAGCAGTAATTCAAAAAGTCCGGGAACGATAGCTTGCGAAACTCGTTGTCAGCTTGCTATCCGCTACTCACGTATTAACACCATACGTTCCGTTGCTCAAGCATGCGCTTCCTCGATTTTCTTGCCTCTCGTTGTCCTCCTTTTTGAACACGTATTATAGAAAATTAAACTAGCTCAATAATTGCCATTGGTGCACCATCACCACGGCGAGGACCTACTTTTAAAATACGAGTATATCCACCTTGACGCTCTTCATAACGAGGTGCGATATCTTCAAAAAGCTTTTGAATAGCATCTTGACCTACTTCTTCATTAGCCACTTCACGACGTACGAAAGATGCTGCTTGACGACGCGCGTGAAGGTCACCACGTTTACCAAGAGTAATCATCTTTTCAATGATTGGGCGAAGTTCTTTAGCTTTTGATTCAGTAGTTTGAATTCTCTCGTTGATGATTAAGTCAGTAACTAAATCACGTAATAACGCTTTACGACCAGCACTATCACGACCTAATTTTGCATATGCCATGACTGTTTCCCTCCTTTGTAACACTTATATGTTTGCCTAAACAGGCACGACGAATTTATGATAAAAACACAAGAAAAACGGAGAAGCGCACAGTCTTAGCGTCCCCTATTAGTACCTATTCTTCCTTACGAAGACCTAAGCCTAATTCAGCAAGCTTTTCTTGAACTTCTTCAAGTGATTTTCGTCCAAGATTACGTACTTTCATCATGTCTTCTTCTGTTTTTTGCGTTAATTCTTGTACGGTGTTTATTCCAGCACGCTTTAAGCAATTGTAAGAACGAACAGAAAGGTCAAGTTCTTCAATCGTCATTTCAAGAACCTTTTCCTTTTGATCTTCTTCTTTTTCAACCATAATTTCAGCATTTTGCGCTTGATCTGTTAAACCGACAAAAATGTTTAAATGCTCAGTTAAAATTTTAGCACCTAATGATACTGCTTCCTCAGGACGAATGCTGCCATCAGTCCACACATCTAAGGTGAGTTTATCATAGTTCGTAATTTGACCTACACGTGTATTTTCGACTTGATAATTCACTCGAGATACTGGTGTGTAGATCGAGTCAATTGGAATCACTCCAATTGGTTGATCTTCAGACTTATTATCTTCAGCAGGAACATAACCACGTCCACGTTTAGCCATTAAACGCATATGTAGTCTAGCACCCTTTGATAACGTTGCGATATGAAGATCTGGATTTAATACGTCTACATCACTATCATGTGTTAAGTCACCTGCTGTAACTACACCTTCACCTTGAAAATCAATTTCTAAAACCTTCTCTTCATCCGAGTAGATTTTTAGAGCAAGTTGCTTCAAGCTTAGAATGATGGTCGTTACATCTTCTACAACACCTTCAATCGTAGAGAACTCATGTAACACTCCGTCAATCTGAACACTAGTTACAGCAGCTCCTGGTAAAGAGGATAAGAGGATACGACGTAAGGAGTTCCCTAAAGTTGTACCATATCCACGTTCTAGTGGTTCAACAACGAACTTCCCATATTTAGCATCTTCGCTAACTTCAATCGTTTCAATATTTGGCTTTTCTATTTCAATCATTCAACAAACCCTCCTTCAAAACGTCGAACTCCGGCGGACTCGTAAGGATTGCCTAACCGGAATTCCCCATTAGGCAGTTCCCATACGCATTACCATTGTTAATAAAAGCAAGAACCGTTTCATAGGGAAAATCTCGTCTTAACCATTATTAACACTTTTAGGAAATCTATACAAGAAATTGGATTTCTTTTCTTACACTCTACGACGTTTTGGTGGACGGCAACCATTATGAGGAACAGGCGTAACGTCACGGATCATGCTTACTTCTAAACCTACTGCTTGTAGAGAACGAATCGCTGCTTCACGACCTGCACCAGGACCTTTAACAGTTACTTCGATTGTTTTCATGCCATTTTCCATTGCTGTTTTACCAGCAGCTTCAGCAGCCATTTGAGCAGCAAATGGAGTAGATTTACGAGAACCTTTAAAGCCAAGGTTTCCAGCACTAGCCCATGAAATTGCGTTTCCATGTACATCAGTAATCGTTACAATCGTATTGTTAAAAGTTGATTTAATGTGTGCTACACCACTCTCAACATTTTTACGTTGACGACGTTTTGTACGTGTATTAGTCTTTTTAGCCATGTTCTAACCTACCTCCTTTACTATTTTTTCTTATTAGCTACTGTACGACGTGGACCTTTACGTGTACGAGCATTATTTTTCGTATTTTGTCCGCGAACTGGTAAGCCACGACGATGGCGAATACCACGGTAGCAACCGATCTCGATTAAACGTTTAATGTTAAGAGAGATTTCACGACGAAGGTCTCCTTCAACTCTATACGCATCAAGTACTTCACGAATTTTACCTAATTCATCTTCTGTTAAATCGCGTACGCGAGTATCTTCAGAAACACCAGCTTTTTCTAGAATCTCAGAAGATAACTTTCTTCCGATTCCGTAGACATATGTTAAAGACACTACTACTCGTTTGTCACGAGGAATGTCAACACCTGCAATACGTGCCATGTATTAAAGCACCTCCTTGTATTAACCTTGTTTTTGTTTATGCTTAGGGTTTTCACAAATTACCATTACTGTACCTTTTCTACGAATAACTTTACATTTTTCGCAGATTGGCTTCACTGATGGTCTTACCTTCATATTATTTACCTCCTTATATTACGGAGTGCTCGTATCAAGCTCTCATTTGAGCAAAGCAAACTATATCTAAACCGACAAATACCTAAGGATTATTTATAACGATATGTGATTCGGCCACGCGTTAAATCATATGGAGATAATTCAACTGTCACTTTATCACCTGGTAAGATACGGATAAAGTGCATACGAATTTTACCTGATACATGAGCCAATACTTTATGACCATTTTCTAATTCGACACGGAACATTGCATTTGGTAGTGGCTCAATTACAGTACCTTCAACTTCAATTACATCCTCTTTCGCCATGAATTTACTCTCCTTCCTTCAGTAAATGATTTCGTTCTAAGAACTTTTGTATCGCAAACCGCAGCTTGGCATTGGTAACACGACCAGTTTCATTCATGCTATTTTTCACTTCATCTGAGACATAGTCCATAAACTTAAGGTGTTGGACATTTTTCTTTTTTGCATTATCGAATTTTCGATTATCCCCATCTGCAATGTAAACAAAACGATGATCAATAATTTCAATTACGATACAAAACCGTTCCCGATCTCGGCCTTTTACAACTTCAACGACCTGACCAATAAATGGCCCAGATTCAGGATCTTTCATCTCCATCACCTTCATACTACACTTTCGTTAGTATTTCATAGCCAGTCTCTGTGATAGCAATCGTATGCTCAAAGTGTGCACAATTTTTTCCATCGGTAGTCACAACAGTCCAGTTATCCGCCAATGTTCGTACATAACGACTACCAGCGTTGACCATTGGTTCAATTGCTAAAACCATTCCGGGCTTTAATCGAGGGCCTTTTCCTGGAGGACCGTAGTGTGGAATTTGTGGGTCTTCGTGAAGGTTTTGACCAACACCATGCCCTACATATTCACGAACGACCGAATACCCATACGACTCAACATACGTTTGGATCGCATGTGATATATTCGATAGGCGTTCTCCTGGTTTTGCTTCCTCTAAACCTTTATATAAAGATTCTTCGGTTACATCCATTAACCTTTGATCACTTTCAGCAATATCTCCGACAGCATATGTCCATGCAGAGTCGCCATGATAGCCATTGTATTGCGCTCCTATATCAATACTAATGACATCTCCAGCCTTGAGTACACGTTTCCCTGGTATACCGTGAACCAATTCTTCATTTACTGAAGCACAGATACTACCCGTAAACCCATTGTAGCCTTTAAAGGATGGTACCGCATCATATGAACGAATCAATTTTTCGGCAATGTTATCTAATTCCTTGGTAGTAATACCAGGTTGGATATGCTTTTTCAGCTCCTGATGTGTGAGGGCAACGATCTTACCCGCCTCGCGCATAATGGCGATTTCACGTTCAGTCTTACAAATAATCATGCATTTATTCCTTTCAGAAGTTGGTCAATGTTTTTATACACTTGCCCAATCTCTTGTAACCCATCAATATCACGAAGCACACCTTTCTTTGAGTAGAAATCAAGAAGTGGTTTACTTTGTTTAATATTTACTTCTAGGCGTTTCTTCACTGTTTCTGGTTTATCGTCATCTCTTTGAATCAATTGGCTACCGTCAACGTCACAGATCCCTTCAACCTTTGGAGGGTTGAATATAACATGATATGTTCTCCCTGATGTCGGTGAAACTCTTCTTCCCGTTAGTCGATCCATAAGGATGTCTTCTGGAACTTCGATATTTATAACAAAATCAATTTTACTCTCAAGAGATGCTAGCATCTCATCCAAAGCTTCTGCTTGTGCTACTGTACGTGGAAATCCATCTAGTAGAAATCCTTTTTCGCAATCTGCTTGACTTAATCGTTCACGAACGATACCGATTGTTACTTCATCAGGTACTAGTTCACCAGCATCCATAAATGATTTTGCTTTTACACCTAGTTCAGTTTCATTCTTAATTGCTGCACGGAACATATCTCCTGTAGAGATGTGTGGAATTCCATAGTTCTCAACAATCTTTTCTGCTTGAGTACCTTTTCCAGCACCCGGAAGCCCCATTAATATTAAATTCATTTTCTTCCCCTCCATTACCGATTTATAACTATACTAAGGGAAATCGTTGTTTTCCCTTAGCTTACTAGTTACTTAATGAATCCTTTGTAATGACGTTTAATTAACTGACTCTCGATTTGTTTCATCGTATCTAATGCTACACCAACGACAATCAATAATCCAGTTCCGCCAATTTGTATCGCAGGAGGTAACCCCATAATCGTAGTAAAGAAGACTGGAATAATTGAGACAACCGCTAAGAACAATGCTCCAACAAGTGTCAGTCGATACAGAATACGTGTAATATATTCCTGTGTCGTCTTACCTGGTCGAATGCCAGGGATATAACCACCTTGCTTCTTCAGATTTTCAGCTAATTGCTCTGGATTAACTTGGATAAATGTATAGAAATACGTAAATCCAATAATGAGCAGTGCATACAATACCATTCCGATCGGCTGAGTATAATCAAAAATTTGCGTAACCCAGTAGGCAATCGCATTATCCGTCCCAAAGAACCCAGCAACTGTCGGTGGAAAAATAAATAATGATAAAGCAAAGATTACAGGAATAACCCCAGCTGCATTTACCTTAATTGGTAAATGTGTTGATTGTCCTCCTACAGGACTTCTTCCAACAAGACGCTTTGCATATTGAACTGGAACCTTACGTAAAGCTTGTTGAACGTAGATAACTCCAACAACTACAGCAAGGACAGCAAGGAGTAAAATTAATACTGTAACAATGCTTAGAAACAGTTGCTCACCGGCATTTTCAATTTGGGTAGCATAAATTTGGTTGACCCCGTTTGGAATACCAGCAGCAATACCTGCAAAGATAATAATGGAGATCCCGTTTCCAACACCTTTTGCAGTAATTTGTTCTCCAAGCCACATTAAGAATGCTGTTCCAGCCGTAAGTACGAGTGCTATAAACAGATAGGTAGGAACAGTTGGGTTAGGAATTAGCCCTGGGAATATCGTATTAAACCCGATCGACATCCCTAATGCTTGAATAAAACCTAACGCAATTGTTCCATAACGAGTGATTTGAGCCAATTTCCGACGACCTGCTTCACCCTGTTTTGCCCATTCTGCAAACTTAGGCACTACATCCATCTGAAGTAATTGTACAACGATAGATGCGGTGATATACGGCATAATTCCCATTGCAAAAATCGAAAAGTTACCTAGTGCTCCCCCACCAAATGTATTTAAAAATCCGAAAGCATTCGCTTGATCATAGAAGTTTAATACATCTTTATTTGAACCTGGTACAGGAATAAACGTACCAATTCGAAAGACAACGAGCATTAACAATGTAAAAATAACTTTTCGTCTTAAGTCACCAACGCGCATAATGTTGGAGATCGTCCGGAACATTAAATCACCTCAGTTTTTCCGCCAGCAGCTTCGATTGCTTCCACAGCAGTAGCAGAGAACTTATGAGCTTTTACTGTAAGTTGCTTCTCAAGCTTGCCGTTACCAAGGATTTTAATACCATCCTTTACATTCTTAACTACACCCGTTTCAATTAATAATTCAGGTGTAACTTCCGTGCCTGCATCAAAACGGTTTAACGTGTCTAGGTTTACAATGGCAAACTCTTTGCGAGTAGGGTTTGTAAATCCTCGTTTTGGTAAACGACGAAAAATTGGGTTTTGTCCACCTTCAAATCCTGGACGAACACCACCACCAGAACGTGCGTTTTGTCCTTTGTGTCCACGACCAGATGTTTTCCCGTTACCAGTACCGATACCACGTCCAACGCGGTTACGGACTTTGCGAGAACCTTCTGCAGGTTTCAACTCGTGAAGTTTCATGTTGCCACCTCCTCTTAAGTAAGTTTCAATTACGCCTCTATTTCTTTAACTGTTACTAAGTGTGCTACTTTATTGATCATACCGCGGATTGCAGCGTTATCTTGTTGTACTACAGTTTGGTGCATCTTGCGTAATCCTAGTGTTTTAACAGTAATACGTTGGTCCTCAGGACGTCCGATAATGCTTCTAGTGAGGGTAATTTCTAACTTTTTAGCCATGTCTTTTCCCTCCTTATCCTAGCAGTTCTTCTACTGATTTACCACGTAATTTGGCAACCTCTTCGGCACGCTTAAGTTCTTTAAGGCCTTGCATAGTTGCACGAACCATATTAATAGGGTTATTTGACCCTAGTGACTTCGATAAAATATCACCAACACCCGCAAGATCTAGTACTGCACGTACAGGTCCACCAGCAATAACTCCTGTACCCTCAGATGCTGGCTTAAGTAGTACACGTCCTGCACCGAAGTGACCTAAGATCTCGTGTGGAATTGTTGTACCAACTACAGGTACTTCAATTAAGTTCTTCTTTGCATCTTCAATTGCTTTACGAATTGCTTCAGGAACTTCTTGAGCTTTACCCATTCCAAAGCCGACGTGACCGTTTTTGTCACCTACTACAACTAATGCAGCAAAGCGGAAACGACGTCCACCTTTTACTACTTTAGCTACGCGGTTAACGGCAACAACTTTTTCTTCAAGCTCCAACGTATTTGCATCGATACGCATTTAGTTTCCCTCCTTTTTACATTAAAATTGTAATCCAGCTTCACGAGCTGCATCAGCTAATACTTGAACACGTCCGTGATATAAGTATCCACCACGGTCAAATACAACAGTTGTGTGCCCATTTTCAACTGCACGCTTTGCTACAAGTTCTCCAACAAGCTTTGCTGCCTCTTTATTTCCACCGTTCTCTAAGTTAAGTTCTTTATCTAAACTAGACGCTGAAGCTAATGTTACACCGTTCACATCATCAATTAGCTGTGCGTAAATGTGTTTAGAAGAACGGAAAACGTTTAGACGTGGACGTTCAGGAGTACCTGTGATCGTGCGACGAACATGAGCATGTCTTTTCTTACGCGCCAAATTTTTGTCAGGCTTCGTAATCATTGAACGTCATTCCTTTCCGCTAACTATTTATTATTTACCAGTTTTACCTTCTTTACGACGTACATATTCACCTTCATAACGAATTCCTTTTCCTTTGTAAGGCTCAGGTAAACGAACTGAACGGATGTTTGCTGCAATAGCACCTACACGCTCTTTATCAATACCTTTAACAAGTACTTTTGTATTAGAAGGAACTTCGATTTCGATACCTTCTTCAGGTACGATTTCAACTGGGTGAGAGTAACCAACGTTTAATACTAATTTTGAACCAGATTTTGTTGCACGGTAACCTACCCCGATTAACTCTAGTCCTTTTTCGTATCCTTTTGTTACACCTTCCACCATGTTACTAATGATACTACGAGTCGTTCCGTGTAAAGAACGGTGCTCCTTGTTATCACTTGGACGTTCGATAACAACTTGATTTTCCTCTACTTTAACGACCATTTCTGGATGTACACTACGGCTAAGTTCACCTTTAGGTCCTTTCACCGTAATCACATTATCATTTAAAGTAACTGTTACTCCACTTGGAACTTCAATTGGCTTCTTACCAATACGTGACATATACTTACACCTCCAATCTTACCTTTAATGATTACCAAACGTAAGCTAATACTTCTCCGCCTACTTGTTGTTGTCGAGCATCTTTATCAGTCATAATACCTTTAGATGTAGAAACGATAGCAATACCTAAACCACCTAATACGCGAGGTACTTCTGTAGCTTTTGCGTAAACACGTAACCCAGGCTTACTAATACGTTTTAATCCAGTAATTACTCGCTCGTTATTTGCACCGTATTTTAAGAAGATACGAATAACACCTTGTTTGTTATCTTCGATATATTCAAAGTCACGGATGAAACCTTCACGCTTTAAAATTTCAGCGATTTGTTTTTTGATGTTAGAAGCAGGTACTTCTAATTTCTCGTGACGAACTACGTTCGCATTCCGGATGCGAGTTAGCAAATCTGCAACAGGATCTGTCATGACCATCTATATTACCTCCTTCCCATTTAAGGGTTTACCAGCTAGCTTTTTTAACGCCAGGAATTTGACCTTTATAAGCAAGTTCTCTAAAGCAAATACGGCATAATTTAAACTTTCTCATTACAGAGTGCGGACGTCCACAACGCTCACAACGAGTGTACTCTTGTACTTTGTACTTTTGTGTGCGCTTCTGCTTTGCGATCATTGATTTCTTCGCCAAAGTTTTCCCTCCTCTTCGGCTTTGCCGATTATTTTTGGAATGGCATGCCCATTTGTGTTAATAACTCACGAGCTTCTTCATCCGTGTTTGCAGTCGTTACAATAACGATATCCATACCACGTACTTTATCTACTTTATCGTAATCAATTTCAGGGAAGATTAATTGCTCTTTCACACCTAATGTGTAGTTCCCACGGCCGTCGAAAGCTTTCTTCGAAACCCCACGGAAGTCACGTACACGTGGTAATGAAACTGAAATTAACTTATCTAAGAATTCGTACATACGCTCACCGCGAAGTGTTACTTTCGCTCCGATCGGCATACCTTCACGTAACTTAAAGCCTGCAATTGACTTCTTAGCTTTTGTAATTAACGGCTTTTGACCAGCGATTTGAGTTAGCTCCTCAACTGCTTTATCTAAAGCTTTTGGGTTCGATACTGCGTCACCAACACCCATGTTAATAACGATTTTCTCAACTTTAGGTACCCCCATAACTGAAGGGTAGTTAAATTTCTCAACTAGAGAAGAGACGATCTCACTGTTATACTTCTCTTTTAAACGAGTCATACGATTGACCTCCTTTCAACACTGACTACTTATCTAGTGCTTCGCCAGACTTTTTCGCAATACGTACTTTTTTACCATCTTCTACTTTATAACCAATACGAGTTGGTTCGCCCGTCTTAGGGTCAATAATCATTACATTAGAAACATGAATTGCAGCTTCTTTGCTAACAATTCCCCCTTGTGGGTTATCTTGAGAAGGTTTTGCATGTTTTTTAACAATATTAACACCTTCTACAAGAACACGGTCCTTTTTAGGGAATGCTTCTAAGATAACGCCTTGTTTGCCTTTATCTTTACCAGAGATCACTTTAACTGTGTCACCTTTTTTTACGTGCATGTAATCATCGCACCTCCTTATAAAAGGGATGATGTATATTATAGTACTTCCGGAGCTAAAGAAACGATTTTCATAAATTGTTTTTCACGAAGCTCACGTGCAACTGGTCCAAAGATACGAGTTCCACGAGGACCCTTATCGTCACGTACAATTACAGCTGCATTTTCATCGAATTTAATGTAAGATCCGTCTGTACGACGAACACCGCTCTTTGAACGAACAATTACCGCTTTAACAACGTCACCTTTCTTGACAACGCCGCCTGGTGTTGCTTGTTTCACAGAACAAACGATAATATCACCGACATTAGCTGTTTTACGGCCAGATCCACCTAAAACTTTAATACAAAGTACTTCACGAGCACCTGAGTTGTCAGCAACTTTTAAACGGCTCTCTTGTTGAATCATACGATCTTACCTCCCTTCAAGTTAAAAAGAATAAGTTAGATAATAACTGCTTCTTCTACTACTTCTACTAAACGGAAGCGTTTGTCTTTAGATAATGGACGAGTTTCCATAATCTTAACAATATCGCCAACTTTAGCTGTGTTTTCTTCATCATGGGCTTTGAACTTTTTAGAGTACTTTACGCGCTTTCCATATAAACGATCTTTCTTGTATGTTTCAACAAGTACTGTGATTGTTTTATCCATCTTATCTGAAACTACGCGTCCGATGTACACTTTGCGTTGGTTGCGTTCCATTTAAGCAAACCTCCTCTCAAATTAGCCGTTGTTAATCCCAAGTTCTCTTTCACGCAAAACAGTTTTTGCACGAGCGATTGCCTTACGAACTTCACGAATGCGGGTTGGATTATCCAACTGGCCAGTCGCTAATTGAAAGCGAAGGTTGAATAATTCTTCTTTAAGTGACTTCGTTTTTTGTTCTATTTCAGATGTCGTAAGATTACGAAGGTCATTAGCTTTCATTTGCGTCACCACCCACTTCTTCGCGTTTTACAAACTTACATTTTACAGGTAACTTATGAGAAGCTAAACGTAGTGCTTCACGTGCTACCTCTTCTGATACTCCAGAAATCTCAAACATAATTTTCCCTGGTTTCACTACCGCTACCCATCCCTCAGGAGCACCTTTACCAGAACCCATTCGAACCTCTAAAGGTTTTGCTGTATAAGGTTTAGAAGGGAAAATTTTAATCCATACTTTACCGCCACGTTTCATGTAACGTGTCATTGCAATACGCGCAGCTTCAATTTGTCGGTTAGTAATCCATGAAGCTTCAAGCGCTTGTAAACCATATTCACCAAAATGAACTTCCGTGCCGCCTTTTGCACGACCACGCATCTTACCACGGTGTTCACGACGGTATTTTACACGTTTTGGCAATAACATATTATTTGCCCCCTCCCTCTTTTTTCGTTCCTTTCGTTGGAAGGACTTCACCACGATAAATCCAGATCTTAACGCCTAATTTACCGTAAGTTGTATCTGCTTCTGCAGTTCCATAATCAATGTCTGCACGAAGAGTGTGAAGTGGAACAGTACCTTCGCTATAATGTTCTCCACGAGCGATATCTGCGCCGCCAAGACGACCTGATACTTGTGTTTTAATTCCTTTAGCGCCAGCACGCATTGTACGTTGTAATGCTTGCTTCATTGCACGACGGAAAGAAATACGATTCTCTAATTGACGAGCAATGTTTTCTGCTACTAATTTTGCATCTAAATCAGCATTCTTAATTTCAAAGATGTTGATGTGTACTCGTTTTCCTGTTAGTTCATTTAAAGCTTTACGTAGTGCTTCTACTTCAGAACCACCTTTACCGATCACCATTCCTGGCTTAGCAGTATGAACAGTAACATTTACACGGTTAGCAGCACGTTCGATTTCGATTTTAGACACTGAAGCGTCTTTTAAACGTTTTTCGATGTACTCACGAATTTTAATATCTTCGTGAAGTAAGTCTGCATAGTCCTTTTCAGCGTACCATCTTGACTCCCAGTCACGGATGACACCGACACGAAGTCCTACCGGATTGACTTTTTGACCCACGCTTATCCCTCCTTCTTTTCTGAAACAACGATTGTAATGTGGCTTGTGCGCTTGTTAATACGGCTAGCGCGACCCATAGCACGCGGACGGAAGCGTTTCAAAGTTACGCCCTCATCTACGAATGCTTCTTTAATATATAAGTTATTAGGTTCCATTTCATAATTGTGCTCTGCGTTTGCGATTGCAGAATTTAAAAGCTTTTCTACAATTGGAGAAGCAGCTTTTGGTGTATGGCGTAAGATAGCGATTGCTTCACCGACTTGCTTACCTCGGATTAAGTCCACAACTAGACGAACTTTTCGAGGAGCCACACGCACTTGTTTAGCTACAGCTTTAGCTTGTTGCATTGTCAAGGACCTCCCCTCTTAATTAACGTCTTGTTTTCTTATCATCAGCAGCATGACCTTTGTACGAACGCGTTGGTGCAAACTCACCTAATTTGTGTCCGACCATGTCTTCTGAAACATATACTGGAACATGCTTACGTCCATCGTAAACTGCAATTGTATGCCCAATAAACTCAGGGAAAATTGTTGAACGACGAGACCAAGTTTTAATAACTTTTTTCTCATTTTTTTCGTTCATACCTTCGACCTTTTTCATTAAATGATCATCGACAAAAGGTCCCTTTTTTAAACTACGGCCCATGAATAAACCTCCCTTCGTGATTGACCCACGGTTCGAATGAACCGTAGAACAACCCCGTTATTTTTTGCGTCGACGTACAATGTACTTATCAGAACTCTTATTCTTCTTACGAGTTTTGTAACCAAGTGTTGGTTTACCCCAAGGAGACATTGGTGATTTACGTCCGATTGGAGCACGTCCTTCACCACCACCGTGTGGGTGATCGTTCGGGTTCATTACAGATCCACGTACAGTTGGACGTTTACCTAACCAACGAGAACGACCTGCTTTACCAATGTTTACAAGCTCATGTTCTTCATTTCCTACAGATCCGATTGTTGCACGGCAAGTAGAAAGAATGTAACGAGTTTCTCCTGATTTCAGACGAACTAATACGTAGTCTCCCTCTTTACCAAGAAGTTGAGCTTCTGCACCAGCAGAACGTACTAGCTGAGCACCTTTACCAGGCTTCAACTCGATGTTATGAATTACTGTACCAACAGGAATGTTAATTAAAGGTAGAGCGTTCCCTACTTTAATATCAGCGTTTGAACCTGACTCAATTGTCATTCCAACTTTTAACCCTTTTGGTGCAATAATATAACGCTTTTCACCATCAGCGTAGTTAATTAATGCAATATTTGCAGTACGGTTTGGATCATACTCAATCGTAGCAACGCGGCCTGGAATGCCATCTTTGTTACGTTTGAAGTCAATAACACGGTACTTGCGTTTATGTCCGCCACCTTGATGACGTACAGTTAATTTACCTTGGTTGTTACGTCCGCCTTTATTGTGTAAAGGCGCAAGTAATGATTTCTCCGGTTTGTCAGTAGTGATTTCCGAAAAGTCTAATACTGACATTCCACGACGACCAGCACTGGTCGGTTTATATTTTTTAATCGCCATCTTGATTTCCCTCCTTCTCTGTTAAACTTTATACACCTTCAAAGAATTCTAATTCTTTGCTATCAGGTGATAATGTAACAATTGCTTTTTTACGTTTTGCAGTATAACCTGCGTGACGACCAAAACGTTTGAATTTGCCTTTGTAGTTCATTGTAGCTACTTTTAGAACTTTCACTCCAAAGATTTCTTCAATTGCACTCTTGATTTCAGTTTTGTTCGCGCGAGTGTCTACTTCAAACGTGTATTTTTTCTCAGACATTAAATCAGTTGAACGTTCTGTAATTACGGGGCGCTTAATGATATCACGTGCGTTTGACATTACGCTAGCACCTCCTCTACCTTTTCAACTGCACCTTTTGTAATGATTAACTTATCGTGCTTAAGTACATCAAGAACATTTACACCTTCAACAGAAACAAATGTTACTCCAGGGATGTTACGAGCAGATAAAGCTACCGCATCATTGTAATCAGCAGTTACAATTAATGCTTTACGGTCGACAGAAAGATTTGATAAAATCGAAACCATTTCTTTTGTCTTTGGTGCGTTTAATGCTAAATCTTCTAACACAACAATCTCAGCAGCCTTCACCTTACTAGAAAGAGCTGATTTGATCGCTAAACGGCGTACCTTCTTAGGTAATTTATACCCATAATCACGTGGTTGAGGTCCAAATACTACTCCTCCACCAACCCATTGTGGTGAACGGATCGACCCTTGACGAGCGCGTCCAGTTCCTTTTTGACGCCATGGCTTTCTACCACCGCCGCGTACTTCAGAACGTCCTTTTGTCTTATGAGTACCTTGACGTAAAGATGCTTGTTGCATGACTACAGCATCATGTAGAACATGCTCATTTGGTTCAATACCAAATATGGCATCAGATAATTCAATATCCCCAACTTGAGAGCCGGATTGATTAAATAATGCTACTTTAGGCATGATGTGTCCTCCTTTCCATTAAACGTTAGTCGTTTTTAACCGCACTTTTAACAGTAACATAGCTCTTTTTAGCACCAGGTACATTACCTTTAACTAAAAGAAGGTTACGCTCTGTATCAACTTTTACGATTTCTAAATTTTGAACTGTAATTTGTTCTCCACCCATACGTCCAGGTAAAGCTTTACCTTTAAATACACGGTTTGGAGCAACAGGTCCCATTGAACCAGGGCGACGGTGGTAACGAGAACCGTGGGACATTGGTCCACGAGATTGGTTGTGGCGCTTGATTGCACCTTGGAAACCTTTCCCTTTTGATGTTCCTGTTACGTCTACTACGTCACCTACGTTAAATGCGTCTGCTTTGACTTCTTGACCAACTTCATACGTAGCTAAATCTACGTTACGAATTTCTTTCACGAAGCGCTTAGGTGCTGTGTTTGCTTTTTCTGCGTGTCCTTTTTCAGGCTTAATCACACGGTTAGCTTTTTGATCATCAAAACCTAATTGAATAGCTTCATACCCATCATTTTCTACTGTCTTCTTTTGAAGAACAACGTTCGGAGTAACTTCAATTACAGTTACAGGAATTACATCACCGTTTTCTGCAAACACTTGAGTCATACCGATTTTCTTCCCTAAGATTCCTTTGGTCATTAGTCACACCTCCTGTGTTTTCACTGATTTTATTTTTATGCCATTATTTTATAGTTAAATTTACGATTAATAGTAATGAACAACTCAAACTTTACATAAATTACGATTAAAGTTTGATTTCGATATCAACGCCAGATGGCAGGTCTAATCTCATTAAAGCATCAACAGTTTGTGGTGTTGGGTTTACAATATCGATTAAACGCTTATGCGTGCGCATTTCGAATTGCTCACGAGAATCTTTGTACTTGTGTACCGCACGAAGAATAGTGTAAACACTTTTTTCAGTCGGAAGCGGAATTGGACCAGATACATTAGCTCCAGAACGCTTCGCTGTGTCTACGATTTTCTCAGCTGATTGATCAAGGATTCTATGATCGTAAGCTTTAAGACGGATGCGAATTTTTTGTTTTGCCATTTAAGCCCCTCCTTTATCGTCCATTTTTATAAATAGACATACTCCGCGAAAATTTCCTCACACCCTGCCATGGCAATGGGGCCGGGTGTGTCAGCAACCTTTCGCATCATCGCTGTCACAGACCAACATTCAATATTATATAAAATCTAAATGCAAAATGCAAGAATATTTTTCTGTTGATCACACTTTTACTATTATAATGAGGTTATACATAAAATTCAAGTGGAATTGGATTTTAAAATCCTTCCAATTTACTGTTCATTAAAAGATGGTTTAAAGATGAAAGAAGAGGTGCCCTTTTTCAAGGCACCCCCTTATTCATTAAATAAAATTACTCTTGGATTGAAGCAACAACGCCAGCTCCAACTGTACGTCCACCTTCACGAATTGAGAACTTTGTTCCTTCTTCGATCGCGATTGGTGAAATAAGTTCAACTGTCATTTCGATGTTGTCTCCAGGCATAACCATTTCTACACCTTCAGGAAGGTTACAAATACCAGTTACGTCAGTTGTACGGAAGTAGAACTGAGGGCGGTAGTTTGTGAAAAATGGAGTGTGACGTCCACCCTCTTCTTTAGAAAGTACATAAACTTCTGCTTTAAATTTAGTGTGAGGAGTGATAGTACCTGGTTTAGCAAGTACTTGTCCACGTTGGATATCATCACGAGATACACCACGAAGTAATGCACCAATGTTGTCTCCAGCTTCAGCATAATCAAGAAGCTTACGGAACATTTCTACTCCAGTAACTGTAGTTTTGCTTGGCTCTTCAGCAAGTCCGATGATTTCTACTTCTTCACCAACTTTAACTTGGCCACGCTCAACACGTCCAGTAGCAACTGTACCACGACCAGTGATTGAGAATACATCCTCAACTGGCATCATGAATGGCTTTTCGTTGTCACGCTCTGGAGTTGGGATGTAAGAGTCAACAGCGTCCATTAACTCATAGATTTTTGCTTCCCAAGCTTCGTCTCCTTCAAGAGCTTTAAGAGCAGAACCTTGGATAACTGGTACATCATCACCAGGGAAGTCATACTCAGTAAGAAGATCACGAACTTCCATTTCTACTAATTCAAGTAGCTCTTCATCATCTACCATATCACATTTGTTTAAGAAAACTACGATGTAAGGAACACCTACTTGACGAGAAAGTAGAATATGCTCACGAGTTTGTGGCATTGGACCGTCAGCAGCAGATACTACTAGGATCGCTCCGTCCATTTGTGCAGCACCAGTGATCATGTTTTTAACGTAGTCAGCATGTCCTGGGCAGTCAACGTGTGCATAATGACGAGTATCAGTTTCATACTCAACGTGTGCAGTAGAGATTGTGATACCGCGCTCACGCTCTTCTGGAGCTCCATCGATTTGATCGTATGCACGAGCTTCTGCTCCACCTTTTTTAGCAAGAACAGTTGTGATTGCAGCTGTTAATGTAGTTTTACCATGGTCAACGTGTCCGATTGTACCAATATTAGCATGTGTTTTAGAACGGTCAAATTTAGCTTTTCCCATTTTACTTTTCCTCCCTTAAATACACATCAATTATTATGGATAAGAAAGGTGAAATAACCATTTAATATCACCTTTCTTAGCTTACAATAAACTACTATAAGAAACAATAATAACTGTCAATTATTGGCCAGTTTGTTTCTTGATAATTTCTTCAGCAATGCTCTTAGGTACTTCTTCATAGTGATCAAAGTGCATTGTATAGTTTCCACGTCCTTGAGTACGTGAACGTAGAGATGTTGCATAACCGAACATTTCAGCAAGTGGTACCATCGCACGAACTACTTGTGCGTTACCGCGAGCTTCCATACCTTCAACGCGTCCGCGACGTGATGTCACATCACCCATAATGTCACCCATGTATTCTTCAGGTACAACAACTTCTACTTTCATCATTGGCTCAAGAAGTACTGGGTTACAATGTGACTTTGCGTTCTTTAATGCCATTGAACCTGCAATTTTAAACGCCATTTCGTTTGAGTCTACATCATGGTATGAACCATCAAAAATCGTTGCTTTTAAGTCTAATAGTGGGAACCCAGCTAGCATTCCATTTTGTAATGATTCTTCAATCCCAGCTTGAACTGCTGGAATATATTCACGTGGTACTACACCACCAACGATTTTGTTTTCGAATTCGAAACCTTTACCTTCTTCAAGAGGCTCGAATTCAATCCAAACGTGACCGTATTGTCCACGACCACCAGACTGACGTACAAACTTCCCTTCAACTTTCGCCGCTTTGCGGATTGTTTCACGGTAAGATACTTGAGGAGCACCAACATTAGCTTCAACTTTGAATTCACGGCGCATACGGTCTACGATGATATCAAGGTGAAGCTCACCCATACCAGCAATAATCGTTTGGCCTGTTTCTTCATTCGTATGTGTTCTAAATGTAGGGTCTTCCTCAGCTAATTTAGCTAACGCCATACCCATTTTATCTTGGTCTGACTTCGATTTAGGTTCAACAGAAAGTGAAATTACCGGTTCTGGGAACTCCATAGATTCTAAGATAACTTGGTTCTTCTCATCACAAAGAGTATCACCAGTTGTTGTATCTTTTAAACCTACAGCAGCAGCGATGTCACCTGCATATACAGTCGCGATTTCCTCACGGCTGTTAGCGTGCATCTGTAGAATACGCCCGATACGTTCACGTTTTCCTTTTGTAGAGTTGATTACATAAGAACCAGAGTTGATTGTACCTGAGTACACACGGAAGAATGTTAATTTACCAACGTAAGGGTCAGTCATAACTTTGAATGCTAGTGCTGCGAATGGACCTTCATCACTAGATTCACGAGTTGTTTCTTCTTCAGTATCAGGTAACGTACCTTTGATAGCTGGTACATCAAGCGGTGAAGGGAGATAGTCTAGAACAGCATCTAGTACTAACTGAACACCCTTGTTCTTGAATGCAGAGCCACATAGTACCGGGAAGAATTCAACGTTACAAGTCCCTTTACGGATTGCACCTTTGATTTCTTCTTTTGTTAACTCTTCGCCCTCTAAGTACTTCATCATTAGTTCTTCATCTAATTCAGCAGCAGCTTCAACAAGTTGCTCATGTAACTCTTGAGCCTTCTCTTTGTACTCTTCAGGAATTTCTTTAGCTTCCGTACGAGTTCCTAGATCATCCTCATAGTAATAAGCAACCATATCGATTAGATCAATAATACCATTAAACTCATCTTCTGCTCCGATTGGAAGCTGAATAGGTTGAGCTTTAACACCTAAACGATCGTGGATTGTGCCTACTGAATATAAGAAGTCGGCACCTGTTTTGTCCATTTTGTTAACAAAAACAATACGAGGTACGCCGTATGTCGTTGCTTGTCTCCAAACTGTTTCCGTTTGTGGTTCAACACCTGATTGAGCATCTAGTACTGCTACAGCTCCGTCTAATACACGTAAAGAACGTTCTACCTCTACAGTAAAGTCTACGTGACCTGGTGTATCGATAATGTTAACACGGTGACCTTTCCATTGAGCAGTTGTAGCTGCAGACGTGATTGTAATACCACGCTCTTGCTCCTGCTCCATCCAGTCCATTTGAGATGCACCTTCATGAGTTTCACCGATCTTATGAATACGTCCAGTGTAGAATAAGATACGTTCTGTTGTAGTCGTTTTACCGGCATCAATGTGAGCCATGATGCCGATATTACGTGTATTCTTTAAGGAGAACTCTCTTGCCATAGTGTATTTCTCCTTTCATTCTTTGAATGATTATTAGAATAGTTATTTTATATATCTTACCAACGATAGTGAGCAAACGCTTTGTTAGCTTCAGCCATCTTATGAGTGTCTTCACGTTTCTTAACAGATGCACCAGTGTTGTTTGCTGCATCTAAGATTTCGTTAGCTAAACGCTCTTCCATCGTTTTTTCTCCACGAAGGCGAGCATAGTTAACTAACCAACGAAGACCTAAAGTCGTTCTTCGTTCAGGCTTAACTTCAATCGGTACTTGATAGTTAGCACCACCTACACGACGTGCTTTAACTTCTAATACTGGCATGATGTTTTTAAGTGCTTGATCGAAAACTTCCATAGGGTCATTTCCGCTACGCTCTTTTACTAAATCAAAAGCATTATAAAGAATGCTCTCAGCTACACCTTTCTTTCCATCAACCATGATACGGTTGATTAGGCGAGTTACTAATTTTGAATTATAAAGAGGATCTGGTAGTACATCTCTCTTTGCTACTGGTCCTTTACGAGGCATTATTTCCCCTCCTTTCGTTATATAAACCTATTTTTATCGAATTACTTTTTCGCTTCTTTAGGGCGTTTTGTTCCATACTTAGAACGACCTTGCATACGATTTTGAACTCCTGCTGTATCAAGAGCACCACGAACGATGTGATAACGTACCCCTGGTAAGTCCTTTACACGTCCACCACGGATTAGTACAACACTGTGCTCTTGTAAGTTGTGTCCAATTCCTGGAATATAAGCTGTAACCTCAATACCATTCGTTAAACGTACACGAGCATATTTACGAAGAGCTGAGTTCGGCTTCTTCGGTGTCATTGTACCTACACGAGTACAAACACCACGTTTTTGCGGTGATGATTGGTTAGTTTGAGCTTTGATAAAGCTGTTATAACCTTTATTTAATGCAGGTGAGTCAGACTTTTTAATTTTCGCTTGACGTCCCTTACGGATAAGCTGGTTAATTGTAGGCATGTTTTTTCCTCCTTTCGTAAAGAAATTGTTAAGACCACTGATCCTGGTGGTTCATTTTTAAACAAAAGTAAAGTTTTTGCCAAGCGATCGACATCGCATTGGCAAAAACATTATTACTTTGTCAAAGTTACAGTGGCAGCTCCAACATCTATTCCACAAACTTTTCCTAGCTTCTTCATGGAATCGACTGTTGTTATCGGTACGCCTTTTTTCTGAGCTAGCAGTTGTACTTTATTAACAACTCTTGCATCAGCGTCATTGGCTATGATGACCTCAATTGCGTTCCCTTGTTCGAGAGCTTTGATCGTTTGTTTAGTACCTATGACAACATTCTCTGCCTGCGTCACTTTTTCATAAGACATCGTTTCATCCTCCAAAGCTACAGGTTTCTCAGGCACACTACGATATAATATCACTCTCATTATACGCTGTCAACTATGTTTTGAAATTTATTCTTGAGTTGCAACTTCCTCGATCGGTTCTAGTTGCTCCAACTCTTCTTGTTTGTCGTGCTCGGAAATAATCTTTAAGTTGCGATAACGTGTCATTCCTGTTCCTGCAGGGACAAGTTTCCCAATAATTACATTTTCTTTTAGCCCTAATAATTCATCTCTCTTACCTTTAATTGCTGCATCGGTTAGAACTCTTGTTGTTTCCTGGAACGATGCTGCTGATAAGAATGATTCTGTTTCTAATGAGGCTTTCGTAATACCTAGTAACACTGGGCGTCCTGTTGCAGGTCGTTCTCCTTCAAGAAGCACTTTTAAGTTTTCGTCATTAAATTGGTGAATATCCATTAGAGCGCCTGGAAGTACTGTTGTTTCTCCGTTATCAACAACCCTAATTTTTCTTAACATCTGACGAACCATTACTTCTACGTGTTTATCACCAATTTCTACCCCTTGCATACGGTAAACTTTTTGTACTTCACGTAGGAGATACTCTTGAACACCTTTCACACCTTTTACATGCAGTAGTTCTTTAGGATCTATTGAACCTTCAGTAATACTTTGACCCGGAACTAGATGATCTCCTTCAATAACTTTAATTCTTGCACCATAAGGGATCGCATAGTTTCTTGTCTCCATTTCACCTTGTACTACTACTTCACGTTTATCTGAACCATCATTTACTGACACTACTGTACCTTCTATTTCAGAAATAACCGCTTGACCTTTCGGGTTACGCGCTTCAAACAACTCTTGGATACGCGGAAGACCCTGTGTAATATCGTCTCCTGCTACCCCACCTGTATGGAAGGTACGCATCGTAAGCTGTGTTCCCGGCTCACCGATCGATTGTGCAGCAATAATACCAACTGCCTCACCAACTTCTACATCACTGCCTGTCGCAAGGTTACGTCCGTAACATTTTTTACATACTCCATGCCTTGTATCACATGTGAAAACAGAGCGAATAGTAACTGTTTCAACTCCTGAATCAACGATTGCTTTTGCAATATCTTCATCAATGAGTTCATTTTTCGAAATGAGTACTTCACCTGTTTCTGGATGACGAACTGATTGGAACGAGAAACGTCCAACGAGACGATCATACAGACTTTCGATCACTTCAGTGCCTTCTTTAATTGCTTCGACTACAAGACCACGGTCTGTTCCACAATCATCTTCACGGACAATTACGTCTTGAGCAACATCAACCAGACGACGTGTTAAGTAACCTGAGTCAGCTGTTTTTAATGCTGTATCGGCTAGACCTTTACGAGCTCCATGAGTAGAAATGAAGTACTCTAATACTGTTAACCCTTCACGGAAACTTGATTTAATCGGTAACTCAATAATACGTCCAGATGGGTTAGCCATCAGTCCGCGCATTCCTGCTAACTGTGTAAAGTTAGACGCATTACCACGGGCACCAGAGTCACTCATCATAAAGATTGGATTGAGCTTATCTAAAGATTTCATTAGTTTTTCTTGAATGATATCTTTCGCTTCACTCCAAATCGAGATAACTCGATCATAACGTTCTTCTTCTGTAATTAGACCACGACGGAACTGCTTGATGACACGGTCTACCTTTTCTTCAGCTTTTGCTAAGATTTCTTTTTTCTCTGCTAATACAACGATGTCAGCTACCCCTACAGTAATACCGGCTTTCGTTGAATACCTGAAACCGAGGTCTTTCATACGGTCAAGCATTTTTGATGTTTCAGTAATTTTAAATTGTTTAAATACTTGAGCAATGATATTACCTAAGAAGCCTTTTTTAAACGGCGCTACAATGTCACGTTCTGCAAAAACTTCTTTTACATCCGTTGTCATTGGAACCATATATTTTTCTGGTAATGCTTCTTCTAAATTTGTAGCCGTCGGTTCATTCACGTACGGGAATGACTCTGGAAGAATTTCATTAAAAATAATTTTTCCAACCGTTGTTAATAGGAGCATACTATATTGCTCATCAGAAAATGTTGTTTTATTTAACGAGGCAACCGGAATTGCAATCCGACTGTGCAAATGGACATAGCCATTTTGATAGGCAATTAACGCCTCATTAGGATCTTTGAAAATAGAGCCTTCGCCTTTTGCTCCAACTCTTTCTAACGTTAAATAATAATTTCCTAAAACCATATCCTGGGAAGGAGTAACTACCGGTTTCCCGTCTTTAGGGTTAAGAATATTTTGTGCAGCTAACATTAGAAGTCGAGCTTCAGCTTGGGCTTCAGCTGATAACGGTACGTGAACCGCCATTTGGTCACCGTCAAAGTCAGCATTATAGGCAGTACAAACTAAAGGGTGCAGCTTAATGGCACGCCCTTCAACAAGTGTTGGTTCAAATGCTTGAATCCCTAATCTGTGCAACGTAGGAGCACGGTTAAGTAGGACTGGGTGCTCACGAATAACTTCTTCAAGTACATCCCACACTTCAGGTTGAACACGTTCGACCTTACGCTTTGCACTCTTTATGTTGTGTGCTAACCCTTTACTAACTAGTTCTTTCATAACAAATGGCTTAAATAACTCTAATGCCATTTCTTTTGGTAGTCCGCATTGATACATCTTTAAGTTAGGTCCAACTACGATAACCGAACGTCCTGAGTAGTCAACACGTTTACCTAATAGATTTTGACGGAAACGCCCTTGCTTTCCTTTTAACATATGAGAAAGTGATTTCAATGGACGATTACCTGGCCCAGTTACTGGACGACCTCTTCGGCCGTTATCGATTAGCGCATCAACTGCTTCTTGTAACATACGCTTTTCATTTTGAACAATGATATTCGGAGCACCAAGATCAAGTAGGCGCTTCAAACGATTATTTCGGTTAATCACACGACGATAAAGATCGTTTAAATCTGATGTCGCAAAGCGTCCACCATCTAATTGAACCATCGGACGTAGTTCTGGCGGAATTACAGGAAGTACATCAAGGATCATCCAAGACGGATCATTTCCTGAGTGTCTAAAGGCTTCTAAAACCTCAAGACGCTTAATTGCTCTCGTTCTACGTTGACCTTGTGCAGTCGCAAGCTCATCTTTAAGGATATCAACCTCTTTATCTAAATCAATATCAGCTAGAAGCTTTTTAATTGCTTCTGCTCCCATTTGCGCAGTGAATGAACGTCCATACTTATCTCGATATGTACGATATTCCTTTTCAGAAAGTAACTGCTTTTTCTCTAATGGGGTATCACCTGGTTCTGTCACTACATAAGAAGCAAAGTAAATAACCTCTTCAAGTGAACGAGGAGACATGTCAAGGACAAGTCCCATTCTGCTAGGAATCCCCTTAAAATACCAAATGTGAGATACTGGGGCCGCTAACTCAATGTGTCCCATTCTCTCACGACGAACTTTCGCACGAGTTACTTCAACGCCACAACGGTCGCAAACGACACCTTTGTAACGTACACGCTTATACTTACCACAATGACATTCCCAGTCCTTCGTCGGACCAAAAATTCTTTCACAAAATAGGCCGTCTTTTTCAGGTTTGAGTGTACGATAGTTAATTGTTTCAGGCTTTTTAACCTCACCACGTGACCAAGAACGTATTTTATTCGGCGAAGCAAGACCAATCTTCATAAACTCAAAATTATTTACATCTATCAAGGGGCCAACCTCCCTTTCCATCTTAAGGTTTTTAAGGTTGAAATGGTGAGGATGACTCAGGATCATTTGAATACAGGCACTTTGAGAAAAAGCGCATGTTCTTTCTCCTCAAGTCATCCTCATAACGCCTCTAATCTATTTAGCCATTAGATTCTGTTGTTTCAATATTTAAATTTAACTTCTCGTTCGCTTGTTCGTCTTCATCATCTAGCTCTCGCATTTCAATTTCTTCTTCGTTGCTAGATAACATTTTAACGTCCATTCCTAAACTTTGAAGCTCTTTAATTAATACTTTAAATGACTCTGGCACTCCCGGTTCTGGAACATTTTCACCTTTAACAATCGCTTCATATGTCTTCACACGTCCAACTACGTCATCCGACTTAACGGTTAAAATTTCTTGTAACGTATAAGCTGCACCGTATGCTTCAAGCGCCCATACCTCCATCTCACCGAAACGCTGTCCACCAAATTGAGCCTTACCACCTAGTGGTTGCTGAGTAACAAGAGAGTATGGTCCAGTAGATCGTGCATGCAGTTTATCGTCAACCATATGAGCCAGTTTAATCATATACATGATCCCTACAGATACACGATTATCAAGCGGTTCTCCTGTGCGTCCATCAAATAGAACCGTTTTTCCATCCCGAGCCATTCCTGCTTCTTCTAGTGTTTCCCAAACGTCTTCCTCTCGTGCCCCATCAAATACCGGCGAAGCGACATGGATTCCTAAGTACCTAGCTGCCATTCCTAAATGGAGCTCCAGCACTTGTCCGATGTTCATACGCGAAGGTACCCCTAAAGGATTTAACATAATATCGACTGGTGTGCCATCTGGTAAATAAGGCATATCTTCTTCAGGTAAAATTCTTGAAATTACCCCTTTATTACCATGTCGACCAGCCATTTTGTCCCCTTCATGGATTTTACGTTTTTGAACAATATATACTCTTACAAGCTGATTTACACCCGGAGGTAATTCGTCACCATCTTCACGATTGAAGATCTTAACATCAAGTACAATTCCGTCTCCTCCATGTGGTGCTCGAAGCGATGTATCGCGTACTTCTCGAGCTTTTTCACCGAAGATTGCATGTAAAAGTCTTTCTTCTGCTGTTAGCTCAGTTACCCCTTTAGGAGTGACTTTACCGACGAGAATATCGCCATCTTTTACTTCAGCACCGACACGAATAATTCCGCGTTCGTCAAGATTTTTTAACGCATCTTCACCAACGTTAGGTATATCGCGTGTAATTTCTTCAGGTCCAAGCTTTGTATCACGAGCCTCAGACTCATATTCTTCAATATGAACAGATGTATACACATCATCTTTAACTAAACGCTCGCTTAAAATAATCGCATCTTCATAGTTGTAACCTTCCCATGTCATGAATGCGACCATTACATTACGTCCTAAGGCCATCTCACCTAATTCCATTGAAGGACCGTCCGCAACAATCTCACGTTTTTCAACGATATTACCTTCTGCGACAATCGGAACCTGATTGTAGCAAGTTCCTTGGTTGGATCTTACAAACTTTTGAAGACGATACTTATCTAAGTCACCTTTGATTTCTTTACCATCGATATCTTCTAAACGACGAACCCACACTTCACGTGCAGTTACACGCTCTACAATTCCACGATGTTTAGCTACAATCGCTGCACCAGAGTCTTTTGCAGATACATGCTCCATTCCAGTACCAACAATCGGTGATTCCGGACGAAGTAATGGTACAGCTTGTCGTTGCATATTCGCTCCCATAAGCGCGCGGTTCGAGTCATCGTTTTCTAAGAACGGGATACAAGAAGTTGCGGCCGAAACAACCTGTTTTGGTGATACATCCATATAGTCAACGCGATCACGTGAAACGACGATGTTTTCCCCTTTAAAACGAGAAATAATATTTTCGTCAATAAACGATCCGTCTTCACCAAGCTTCATGTTTGCTTGGGCTACAATATAGTTATCTTCTTCATCGGCTGTTAAGTAATCGATTTGAGCCGTTACTTTTCCTGTTTCAGGATCGACTCGACGATAAGGTGTTTCCATAAACCCAAACTCATTTACTTTCGCGTAACTAGATAACGAGTTAATCAGTCCGATGTTTGGTCCCTCTGGCGTTTCAATTGGGCACATACGACCATAGTGGGAATAGTGAACGTCACGAACTTCAAATCCTGCACGTTCACGCGTTAAACCACCAGGTCCTAGTGCTGATAAACGACGCTTATGTGTAAGCTCAGCTAACGGATTCGTTTGATCCATGAACTGAGATAACTGTGAACTACCAAAGAACTCTTTAATTGAGGCAATAACAGGACGAATGTTAATTAGCGCTTGTGGCGTAATCATGTTCGGGTCCTGAATTGACATACGCTCACGCACCACTCTTTCCATTCTTGAAAGACCGATACGGAATTGATTTTGTAATAACTCACCTACAGATCTTAAACGACGGTTACCTAAATGATCGATATCATCTGTATCTCCAACACTATGCAGTAGGTTAAAGAAGTAATTAATAGATGCGATAATGTCAGCAGGTGTAATATGTTTCACACTTTGCTCAACCATACCATTTCCAATTACTTTAATCGTCTGTTCATTTTCTTGGTCATCTGGTGAATAGATTTGAATGGCTTGAAGTTGAACATCACCATCTTCTACAACACCTCCAGATACTCCAACTTGCTTAAACCCAACATTATTTTCCAAATACGGAATAATACGATCTAGTGTACGACGGTCTAATAATGTCCCTTCGTCCGCAATCACTTCTCCCGTTTCTGGGTCAATTAACGTTTCTGCTAAACGTTGATTGAATAAACGATTTTTTATATGAAGCTTTTTATTGATTTTGTAACGACCTACACTTGCTAAATCGTAGCGTTTAGGATCAAAAAATCTTGACTCTAATAAACTTTTTGCATTATCGACTGTCGGCGGTTCACCCGGACGTAAACGCTCATAAATTTCTAGTAAAGCTTTCTCAGTACCGTCCGTATTGTCTTTTTCTAATGTATTACGTAAATACTCATCTTCCCCTAAAAGGTCAATGATCTCTTGATCAGATCCAAAACCTAGCGCACGCAAAAGAACCGTAACAGGGATCTTCCTAGTACGATCTATTCTCACATACACAATATCTTTGGCATCTGTTTCAAGCTCTAACCATGCTCCACGGTTAGGAATAACAGTTGCAGTAAACCCTTTTTTCCCGTTCTTATCTATTTTTTCGCTATAATAAACACTTGGCGATCGAACAAGCTGGGAAACAATAACACGCTCTGCCCCATTAATAATGAACGTACCTGTTTCTGTCATTAATGGAAAATCACCCATAAACACTTCTTGCTCTTTAACTTCACCAGTTTCCTTATTAATTAGACGAACTTTCACACGCAAAGGAGCAGCATATGTAACATCTCGTTCTTTTGATTCATCTACTGGATATTTCGGTTCTCCAAGACTGTAGTCGATAAACTCTAAAACTAGATTTCCCGTAAAATCCTGAATCGGTGAGATGTCTTGAAACATTTCTCGCAAACCCTCATCAAGAAACCATTGATAAGAAGCTGTTTGAATTTCAATCAAGTTTGGTAATTCCAATACTTCTTTAATTCTCGCATAGCTTCTTCGTTGGCGGTGGCGTCCATACTGAACTAGTTGACCTGTCAACTGATTCACCCCTCAAATCTCGCTTATTATAATGTTTTTCGTACAATGGATTAAAACCCAATTGAACTAGAAAAGCAGTTGGATAATATTGTTATCAAAACTACTTCTTACCATTACGACGATTATATAAGTATAACCAAACTTCTCCATTTTATACAGCAATCCTCTATTGATTTTCTCTGTATAATGTGTCTGAAAATAGGCAGTTATACGCATTAAATAACAATAACACAATAGCCTATCATAGTCAATTTTTTTCTGCTCTTAAAATAAAATATCCTTTTTTCTTTACGACTATATCAACGTTTGCGTACAAGGTTTTCAACTTTTCAATCGCTGATGGAGCTCCTTGTTTCTTTTGGATAACGACCCAAAGCTGCCCACCAGCAACTAATTTAGAATAGGCAACTTCAAAAATTTCATGCACAGTCGACTTTCCTGCACGAATCGGAGGGTTTGTTAAAACGGCTGCAAAATCATTCTTCTCAATAGCATCAAACAAGTTACTTTGAACAATTTTGACATTTTCAATTTTATTTTGGATTGCATTTTCATTGGCTAACTCTACCGCTCTTTCATTTATATCAGCCATATGTACGGTCACTTCAGTATTTTCTTTAGCTAAAGCTAACCCAATCGGACCATATCCACAACCCATATCTAGTAGATCACCTTTCACTCGAGGCCATTCAAACACCTCTATTAATAAGCGACTGCCGAAGTCAACTTCACGCTTCGAGAAAACCCCTGCATCTGAAGTAAATGTTAACGTGTTTCCTCTTAAATCAAAACTAAATGTATTTCGGTTACTTTCTACCGTCGGTTTTTCTGAATAATAATGATTGGTCATTTTAATAACCCCACAATTTATAATTTACATCTTTTTATTTTAACAACAATTTTAGTTTTTTATGCTGATCGTTGTTTTAACAACATCAACACTTCGGTTTCACACTAGACACTACATTGGCCTAACCTTTAAACTACTTACCCCCTCCATCTTAACGGTAAACAAAAAGACCAGGTGTGGCTTCGCCTCACCCAGTCTTCTCATTTTAAATGAATTACTTAACTTCTACAGAAGCACCAGCATCTTCAAGTTTAGTTTTGATTTCTTCAGCTTCTTCTTTAGAAACGCCTTCCTTAATTGGAGCTGGAGCACCGTCAACCATACCTTTAGCTTCTTTTAAGCCAAGGCCAGTGATTTCACGTACAACTTTGATAACATTGATTTTAGATCCACCAGCACTTGTAAGAATAACGTCAAATTCAGTTTGTTCAGCAGCAGCGTCACCACCAGCAGCTGCACCAGCTACAGCTACAGGAGCAGCTGCAGTTACACCAAATTCTTCCTCGATTGCTTTTACTAAGTCGTTTAATTCTAAAACAGTCATTTCTTTGATTACTTCTAAGATTTGCTCTTTACTCATGATAAATCCTCCTAATCAGATCTTTAATATTTTTATCCGAAACTCAAACATCCGAAACAATTATGCACCTTGTTCTTCTTTTTGATCAGCAACAGCTTTTGTAGCCAATGCAAAGTTACGTACTGGAGCTTGAAGTACACTAAGCAACATAGAAAGTAAACCTTCGCGTGATGGAAGTTCCGCTAAAGCTTTAACTTCTTCAACAGTCGCAATACGACCTTCGATTACACCAGCTTTAATTTCAAGAGCATCATGCTCTTTAGCAAAATTGTTAATGATTTTCGCAGGCGCTACAACATCCTCAGTTCCAAAAGCAATAGCAGTTGGTCCAACTAGTTGTGCGTCTAACTCACTCATTTCTACTTCTGCTGTCGCACGACGTGCCATAGTATTCTTATATACTTTAAATTCAACGCCTGCTTCACGAAGTTGTTTACGAAGTTCTGTAACTTCAGCTACGTTTAATCCACGATAATCAACGATAACTGTAGATTTGCTATCACGAAGTTTATTCGCAATTTCAGTTACAACTTCTTGTTTTTTTGCAAGTACGCTCATTCTTACACCTCCTATGGTTTTTCATACCGTTCAGAAGCCAATATAAAAACCTCCGCATATAGACATACGGAGGTCATGTTAGTCATAAAAACTACATTAATGACAACCTCGGTAGGAAATTAAGCGATTGACGCACCTACTGTCTACGGTATGGAATGCTATTAACATTTTCAATTAATAGAACACTTAAAGAAGTATACTCTATTGATCGATTGTTGTCAACAAATTATTTTACAAGAGAACCTACGTTAACTTTCACACCAGGACCCATTGTAGATGCAACAGCAATATTCTTCATGTAAGTACCTTTTGCTGCAGCAGGTTTAACTTTAACTAAAGTATCAACAATTGTAGATAAGTTCTCAACTAGCTTGTTTGTTTCAAAAGAAACTTTACCAATTGGGCAATGGATATTTCCAGCTTTATCTACACGATACTCTACTTTACCAGCCTTAATTTCATTAACAGCTTTTTCTACTTCGAAAGTTACTGTTCCTGTTTTCGGGTTTGGCATTAAACCTTTTGGTCCTAATACGCGACCAAGCTTACCAACTTGACCCATCATGTCAGGAGTCGCAACGATTACATCAAACTCAAACCAACCTTGGTTGATTTTGTTAATGTAGTCCTCATCTCCAACATAATCAGCGCCAGCAGCTTCTGCTTCTTTCGCTTTTTCACCTTTAGCAAATACTAATACACGTTGAGTTTTACCTGTACCATTTGGTAGTACAACTGCTCCACGAATTTGTTGATCTGCTTTCTTAGGGTCTACGCCAAGACGAACAGCAATTTCAACTGTCTCATCAAACTTAGCAGTAGATGCCTTTTTTACAAGTTCAATTGCTTCTTCAGCAGAATATACTTGATCACGGTCTATTAACTTCGTAGCTTCTTGATATTTTTTTCCTCGTTTAGCCACTTTCTTTTCCTCCTCGTTTGTGGTTTTATCGGTAGTACCTCCCACTAATAAAGGTTGCGAACCTAACATATTGTTAGGTAAGGATTTCTCCTAATCGCAACCTCCTGCAACAAAAAACATTAGTCTTCAATAACGATTCCCATGCTTCTAGCTGTTCCTTCAACCATACGCATTGCTGCTTCTACATCAGCTGCGTTTAGATCAGGCATTTTTTGCTCAGCGATTTCACGTACTTTGTCACGCTTAACAGTTGCGACTTTTGTACGGTTTGGCTCACCAGAACCAGACTCAATTCCAGCTGCTTTCTTAAGAAGAACGGCAGCAGGCGGAGTTTTAGTGATAAATGTAAAAGAACGGTCTTCAAATACCGTAATTTCAACCGGAATGATTAAACCAGCTTGATCAGAAGTACGAGCATTGAATTCTTTACAGAAGCCCATAATGTTTACTCCAGCTTGTCCTAATGCAGGTCCAACTGGTGGTGCTGGGTTTGCTTTCCCTGCTGGGATTTGTAACTTAACCATTTTAATAACCTTTTTAGCCACGCGACACACCTCCTTAGTCCGTGATGTGGTAACCGGGTTTTACCCTCCCACTCATTGATTAGGAACACCCATTTACGAATACCCCCATCAAACATAACAATATTATCACTTTCAAAGTAAGATATCAAGTTCTTTTAAAAACTATTTATATCCAATTGAAATGACTTGCAATTAAACGCGCAAAAACATTCAAGCCCCTTAGAATGAGGGGCTTGTCGTTACATTACTTTTTCAACTTGAGTAAATTCTAACTCAACCGGGGTTTCACGACCGAACATATTAACATGGACTTTGATTTTGCGCTTGTCCGTTTGAATTTCTTCAATCGTCCCAATAAAATTAGCAAATGGCCCTTCTACAACTCTCACTGACTCTTTAATTTCAAAGTCAATATCAGCTCTAGGCTCTTCTACACCCATTTGCTTTAATATTCCTTCTACTTCCTCTGGTAACAAAGCAGTTGGTTTTGATCCAGCTCCTGCGGAACCAACGAAACCGGTTACTCCAGGTGTGTTTCGAACCACATACCATGAATCATCGGTCATCACCATTTCAACAAGTACATACCCTGGAAATACTTTTTTAGTTACAGATTTACTTTTTCCATTTTTGATCTCAGTTTCTTCCTCTACTGGAACCAAAACACGGAAAATTTTATCTGTCATATCCATTGTTTCTACTCGCATTTCCAGATTGGTTTTCACTTTGTTTTCATATCCAGAATACGTATGAACTACATACCAGTTTTTCTCCATACATCTTAGGACTATACTCGTCCTTCCCTCCTCTATGGATAAACTCCAAGACTAACTCCTATCACTCTTATCCTAGTATTAAACGGAGCAAACTTGAAATCCCTAGGTCAACTATTGCAAAAAAGACCGAAACAAAAGCGACTGTTCCAAGAACGACTAACGTATAGCGTGTCAACTCTTTGCGTGTCGGCCAAGTCACCCGTTTCAATTCAGACATTACTTCACGAAAAAATTTCAAAATGCTTTTTCTCTCACGGTCAGCCAATCATGACACCTCCAGCACCCATCATTGAGTAAGCAACCATTTATTAATCCATAAAAAAGAACAGCGAAGACTCCCCGCTTAGCCTCTTAAGCTAGACAATAAAAAAGACCGCTATCTTTTTATTTTGTTTCTTGGTGAAGTGTGTGTGTTTTACATGTTTTGCAAAACTTCTTCATTTCAATGCGGACCGCTTGATTTTCCATATTCTTTTCGGTTCTATAGTTTCTTGACTTACACTCTGAACAGGCTAGTACAGCTTTTCTCCGCATCGAGCACCTCCGAAAAAAACAATTAAGAAATGCTTACATTCTTTTAAACTCTATCATAATGGATAGTTAGTGTCAATAAAGCAATTGGGGGTCCATTTCCATTATGTACAACAAGCTAAAAAAATAAACATAAGGGTGACTCATCCAGATTACCACTTCACAAATTCTTAATGGAAGGGTGTACAACTCGTTCTGAGACAACCTTATGCAAAAGGTTTATAACCAATATTTGCGCTTTCAAAATGGAGTGCTTGTCCAAAATCTAAGCTTCTAACTAACCTTTATAAACTAATACCTTTTAATTCTACGTATCGTTCTAACTTTCGTTTAACCCGTTGTAACGCGTTATCTATCGATTTAACATGCCGATTTAGATCAGCGGAGATTTCTTGATACGAACGTCCATCTAAATACAACATCAGGACTTTTCGCTCTAGTTCACTTAAAATCTCGCCCATTTTTAATTCGATGTCATCGAATTCTTCTTGATTAATGAGCAATTCTTCTGGATCAGTCACTCGAGTTCCGCAAATGACATCAAGGAGAGTTCTATCGGATTCTTCATCATACAACGGTTTATCTAGGGACACATACGAGTTAAGTGGAATGTGTTTTTGACGGGTAGCTGTTTTAATAGCTGTAATGATTTGTCTTGTAATGCAAAGTTCAGCAAACGCTTTAAAAGAAGAGAGTTTGTCCTCTTTATAGTCACGGATGGCTTTATATAATCCAATCATACCTTCTTGCACGATATCTTCGTGATCAGCACCAATTAAAAAATAGGATCGCGCTTTAGCTCGAACAAAGTTCTTATATTTATTGATTAAATACTCTAAAGCAGCACTATCTCCCTCTCTTACCTTTTCCACTAATAATTCATCTTCAGTTTGTCCTATATTGGGGTGTATCGTCTCCTTGATCTGCATACTCACATAAATCCCTCCGACCATGACTGATGTATAGATATAAAATTATTATATAGTACCTTTTTTGGAAGCGTCAACCACTCAAGAGCTACCTCGACGCCATCTTTCAAAAATTTCTGCCATTTCTTTAGAAAGTGAAATTTTTGTCGAAGAGGTTGGTTTTCGATGATTTTCGACAGCCTTTTTTATGCCTTTTTCTGCCGTTTCTAATTCAATAAGAAGTTCACGGGCAGATTTTCTTAAAGCACCACTACCAAAAATAACCGACTGTTCTGTAAAGTCTGATGTTGCCACATAAATACGGGTTACTACATTTTTTAGTTCTTTTACGAGTTTTTCAATTCGTTCATCTGCCGTCTCATTTTCACGTGTATAAATTACTTGGATACGATAGTTTCTATACTTTTTACCAACACCAGGAACCATATGAGCATCAAATACTAGCATGACTTTTATTCCAGTGTACGCTTGGTATTCAGCCATCTTCTCAATTAAACGATCTCTGGCCAGATTTAAGTCTTGGTCCTTTAATTCTCTTAGCTCAGGCCATGCTCCAATGATATTATAGCCATCCACTAATAAAATATCTTTCATTTTAGCCCCTACCTATAGGGCTACGCTGACGATAAACTTCATACATTAAAAGACTTGCAGCTACTGATGCATTTAACGATGTAACTTGGCCAACCATCGGTATTCTGACGAGGAAATCACACTTTTCTTTTATAAGACGACTGATCCCTTTCCCTTCACTACCGATCACTAAACCAATTGACATATTAAAGTTTGCTTGCCTATAGTCTTCTGTTCCTTTTGCATCAGTACCCGCAAACCACAGGCCTTCCTTCTTTAACTCATCCATCGTTCGTGCCAAATTTGTAACCCTTACAACAGGAACATGTTGAATCGCACCTGTTGAAGCTTTAGCAACCGCTTGCGTTAGTCCGACTGCTCTTCGCTTAGGAATGATAACACCGTGAGCCCCAACTGCGTCCGCTGTCCGCAAAATAGATCCTAAATTATGTGGGTCTTCCACTTCATCAAGCACTAAAAAGAATGGCTCCTCATTACGTTCGTTTGCCACGGCGAACAAATCTTCCATCTCTGCATATTGATATGCAGCAATAGAAGCGACTACTCCTTGATGATGGCTTGAGTCTACGAGCTGTTCGAGCTTTCGTTTTGGTACATGTTGAACGATAACACCATTTTCTTTTGCGAGTTGAAGTACTTTTGCTACTTGTCCTTTTTGAGTACCTTCGCCAATCCATATTTTATTAATAGGGTGGGACGCTTTTAACGCTTCAATGACTGGATTTTTTCCCATAATAAATTCTACTTCTTTGCTCATGACCGAACTAGCCCTCTCTTTCTATTAAAAGAAACATCCTTTGTATAATTTCATCTAAACGCCCTTTGTTATCCAATAGATAATGATAGCCAAGCAATGCTTCAAATGCAGTACTATACCGATACGTATTATGATCTGTATTTTTAGGGATTGTGCCTGATTTAGCATTACGCCCCCTCATAATGACACTATGCTCCTCATCCGTGAAAAAGCCTTCTTCTAGTAATACCCTGATTACCCTAGCTTGAGCCTTTGCTGAAACATAGCGAGTTGCTTCATGGTGTAGTTTATTTGGCCTTGTTTTTCCAGTCGCTATTAAGTGATAGCGTACATAGGTATCTAAAATAGCATCACCCATGTACGCTAATGCTAAGGCATTTAATTGTTTTGCATCCACAATGCTATTACTTATCTTCATTTAGTTACGTCCTTTTCCAACGAACACCTTGTGGAGTATCTTCGAGGATGATTCCTTTTGCTTTTAAATCATCTCTAATTTGGTCGGCTAATGCAAAATCACGGTTCTTTCTAGCGTTCGTTCGCTCTTCAATTAATTGTTCAATTTCTTCATCTAGTAACTCTTGTTTCACTTCTAGTTTGATCCCTAGTACAGAACCTAATTCAATCAATTGCTTATAAAAAGCTTCTAACACCGCTTTAGAAGTCTGGTCTTCACGTAAATAGACATTAGCTTCTTTAGCTAAATCAAATAAGACGGAAATCGCGTTAGCTGTATTAAAGTCATCATCCATTTCTTTGACAAAGCGCTCTTTATAGCTACTAACTTTTTCAACCCATCCATCCACTTCTTTACCTAAGTCAGCACTTTCTGTTAAGCGATGTTGTAGGTTTTCAACAGTCGTTTGGAGACGCTCCAAACCATTTTTGGCACTTTGTAGTAATTCACTACTAAAATTAATCGGACTTCGATAGTGAGCAAGTAACATAAAGAAGCGTACGACATCTGGCGAATGTTGTTGAATAATGTCATGGACCAAAACAAAATTTCCGAGTGATTTCGACATTTTTTCGTTGTCTATTTTAATATAACCATTGTGAATCCAATAATTGGCCATCGTTTTACCTGTTAAAGCTTCTGATTGAGCAATTTCATTCTCGTGATGAGGGAAGGTTAAATCCTGTCCTCCAGCATGGATATCAATCGTTTCTCCTAAATATTTTTTCACCATTGCTGAGCATTCAATATGCCAACCAGGCCTCCCTTTGCCCCACGGACTATCCCAGGAGATTTCATCCGCTTTTTCTGCCTTCCAAAGAGCGAAGTCTAATGGATCTTCTTTCTCAAAACCAACTTCAATTCTAGCTCCTGACTGAAGATCTTCAATCGACTGATCGGAAAGCTTTCCATACTCAGCAAATTTTCTAGTCCGATAATAAACATCCCCATTCACTTCATACGCAAAGCCTTTATCAATCAGTGCTGTTATAAAATCTATAATTTCCGGAATCGTTTCTGTTACTCGCGGATGATGATCTGCTTTTTCTACACCTAATGCACATGTATCTTCGTGGTAGGCATTAATAAATCGTTCAGCAATCGTTGGTACATCTTCACCTAACTCTTTAGCTGCACGTATTAGTTTGTCGTCAACATCAGTAAAATTTGAAATAAAAGTCACTTCATAGCCACGGTATTGAAAATATCGACGAACGACATCAAACACAATCGCAGGTCTCGCGTTTCCGATGTGAATGTAATTATAAACCGTTGGTCCACAAACATACATTTTCACTTTTCCTTCTTCAATTGGAACAAACGGCTCTTTTTTTCTGGTTAGGGTATTATATAAAGTAATTGCCATTTGGCATCAACTCCTAATTTTTAAGCATTTATTTAAGTAGTTTATTCTTTACCCGCTGTTTGTTTACTCTTGTAAAACTCGATCTCTGTGCGGAGCGCATTTATTTGATCTTCTAATTCACGAAATTTATCCGAAATGGGATCTGGTAAATTATGATGATCTAAATTACCTTGTACTTTTACCCCATCTTGGAGTACGACTTTCCCTGGAATGCCAACAACAGTAGAATTTTTTGGCACTTCTTTTAATACAACTGATCCTGCTCCAATTCTTGAGTTTTCCCCAATTGTAAAAGAGCCGAGTATTTTAGCTCCTGATGCAATTAATACGTTATCTTCAATCGTTGGGTGACGCTTCCCTTTTTCTTTCCCAGTTCCACCTAACGTCACACCTTGATAAATCGTTACATTATCCCCGATTTCACACGTTTCTCCAATGACTACACCCATACCGTGATCAATAAATAATCGTTGACCAATTTTAGCTCCAGGGTGAATTTCAATTCCCGTAATAAAGCGGCTTACTTGTGATATAAAACGTGCAATAAAGTATAGTTTTCTTTTCCAAAACCAATGCGCAAGTCGATGCGACCAAATCGCATGAACCCCTGAATACGTAAAAATAACTTCTAACCGACTTCGCGCTGCTGGATCTTGATCAAAGACGACATCAATATCATTTTTTAATGTTTGAAAAATCTTTCTCATACTTACCTCCCCCATTGCCTTGTTTAAATTATTTTTATAAATAAGCATAAAAAAAGCGTCCTTGTGCATTCGCACAGAGACGCTTGTGGGCGCGGTTCCACTCTGTTTAAGCAATATATAGATGATTGCTTCTCCTCTTCTACGATAACGGTGTAACCGCTCCTACCTACTAAAACGTTCAATAAGAGACTCTAAGGCGCAACTTCAGAACCACTGATCTTAAACCACTTTCAGCCATGGTGGTTCTCTCTGAAAAGACAGCCCTGTTCTTACTCTACCTTATCTTCGTTTTGACTATCATTTTATTGTAACGCTTGTTTTAAACGCTCAATTACTAGCTCTTTTCCTAAAAGTTCAAGTGTGTCTGGTAAATCACGACCATGCGTTTGCCCAGTTGTCGCCACACGAATTGGCATAAATAATTTCTTACCTTTTTGACCCGTTGCCTTTTGTGTAGCTTTTGTTGCATTTTTGATAGATTCTGCAGTAAAAACATCTGTTTGTTCGAGCTCATTCATAAACTGATGTAATACTTCAGGCACTTGTTCTTCTGCAAGAATTTCGTTTGCTTCTTCATTATAATCGATTTCCGTTTTGAAAAACAACTCTGTAAGTTCAACGATTTCTGCTCCGTAAGACATTTGCTCTTGATACAAGCCAATCAATCGCTTGGCCCAGTCTTTTTGCTCAGCAGTCATATTTTCTGGAATTCTTCCTGCACGAACTAAATGCGGTAATGCTAACTCAACAACACGATCTAAATCGGCTTCTTTCATGTATTGATTGTTCATCCATGCTAATTTATCAGTATCAAATACAGCTGGCGCTTTGGCAACTCTCTCTAGACTAAACTGTTCGATCAACTCCGCTTTTGTAAACACTTCTTCTTCTCCAACGGGTGACCACCCTAAAAGTACTAAGAAGTTAATAATCGCTTCAGGAAGGTACCCTAGATCTCGATATTGCTCTACAAACTGAATAATCGACTCGTCACGCTTACTCATCTTTTGACGATCTGGATTTAAAATAAGCGATGCATGAGCAAATTTAGGCACTTCCCAACCAAACGCTTCATACAACATCGCTTGTCGCGGTGTGTTTGACAAATGCTCTTCCCCACGAATGATGTGAGTAATCTTCATGAGGTGATCATCTACCACTACTGCAAAGTTATACATTGGAATTCCGTCTTTTCTTGCAATGACAAAGTCACCAATTCCATCGGACTCAAAATGAACTTCACCACGAACCGCATCATCAATAACGTACGTCTTAGCTTCTGGGACCCGAAAACGCACAACCGGTTTTAGTCCTTTTTCTTCATATGCTTTTCGCTGTTCTACTGTTAAATCTCGATCTCTGCCACTATATTTTGGATTTTCCCCTCGTGCTATTTGTGCTTCACGCTCAGCTTCAAGCTCCTCTTCGGTCATATAACAGTAGTACGCCTTCTTTTCATCGATTAACTGTTGGATATATTGCTTATAAATATCTAATCGCTCCATACAGCTGTACGGTCCGTATTCACCACCGATATCTATACTTTCATCCCAATCGATTTGGAGCCATTTTAAACTATCTAACAATTTCTCTTTTGCATTTTCAACGTTACGCGCTTGGTCTGTATCTTCAATCCGTAAAATAAATTTGCCGCCTTGATTTCTAGCATATAAATAATTGAAAAGAGCTGACCTCGCTCCACCGATATGTAAATGCCCTGTTGGACTCGGGGCAAATCGTACTCTTACTTCATTTGACATAATGACACCTTCCATTCTATCGTTTCGCATAATCTTTTCTGTATCATATTATTACGAACTGAGGCTGTTCGGTCAAGCCTGGTTTAATAAAATAACGGCTTGGGCTGCAATACCTTCTCCTCTTCCAGTAAATCCTAGCTTCTCAGTCGTTGTCGCTTTCACATTCACTTGATCTACTTTTCCCTCTAGTAAATACGCGATTCGTTCTCTCATCTGCGAGATGTATGGCGCCATCTTCGGTTGCTGAGCGATGATCGTACAATCTACATTACCTAACGAATACCCTTTTTCCTTAACGATCTTCCACACATGCTCAAGAAGCTTAGCCGAATTAGCATCTTTAAATGCAGGGTCTGTATCCGGAAAATGCTTCCCGATATCTCCTTCACCAATTGCCCCAAGAGCTGCATCTGCAATTGTATGTAATAAAACATCAGCATCAGAATGCCCGAGTAACCCTTTTTCATATTCAATTTCAATTCCACCCACGATAAGTGGCCGCCCCTCTACTAACTGATGTACATCAAAGCCTTGTCCAATTCTAAACATCATGCCATCCCCTTTCGACTAGCTAAAATCGCTTCTGCAAATAATAGATCTTCAGGTGTTGTTAGCTTCATATTTAAATAATCACCTTCAATAATGGCTACATCTTCATTGATATTCTCAACTAAGCTTGCATCATCTGTTCCTAAAAAGCCCTGTTGTTTTGCCGTATCATGAGCATTTTTTATAATCGACAGACGAAAAGCTTGTGGGGTTTGGACTGCCCACAAGCTTGAACGCTCCATCGTTTTCTCGACTTTGCTTTCAGTAACTTTTTTAATCGTATCTTTTACAGGTACAGCTAAGACAGCTGCACCTGTTTCATTTGCAGAAAGTACAAGTTCGTGAATTTTAGCTTCCTGAATAAAAGGTCTAGCCCCATCATGAACGAGAACGATTGTGTCATCTTTTACAACTTCTAATCCATTAGCTACACTATATTGTCTTTCTGAACCACCAATGACAAAATGTTTTATCTTTTGAAGGCGATATTTACTAACTAAATTCATCATTGTATTTTTCTCTTCTTCATTAATGACAAGGATGATTTCTTTACACCAATGATCTTTTTCAAAAATAAGCAATGTATGAATAATTAAGGGAATACTAGATAATTGCAAAAATTGTTTGTTCTTCCCTGCTTTCATGCGTTTACCTTGCCCTGCAGCAGGTATAATTACTGAATAGTTCATGATCTCCTCACCACTATATCTGATCTTTTTCTACAAATGGTTATTCGTATTATAATGCTTTTTCGAGTAATTTCGGTTTGGCAAAAATCATTCGCCCTGCACTCGTCTGAAGAACACTTGTAACGATCACATCTATTTGTTTACCAATATAATCACGGCCACCTTCGACAACAATCATCGTCCCATCATCTAAATAAGCGACACCTTGATTATGTTCTTTCCCGTCCTTAATCACTTGCACATTAAGTTCTTCACCAGGAAGTACAACTGGTTTAACCGCGTTGGCTAAATCATTAATATTTAATACTGGAACACCTTGAAGCTCACAAACTTTATTTAGATTAAAATCATTCGTTACAACGATCCCCGATAGCAATTTTGCTAACTTTACCAACTTGCTATCAACCTCATGAATCTCATCAAAGTCACCTTCGTAGATTTCAACTTTAATCGGCAATTCTTTTTGGATTTTGTTAAGAATATCCAATCCACGTCGACCTCGGTTTCGTTTTAGCACATCTGATGAGTCCGCAATATGTTGTAATTCTTCTAGTACAAATTCAGGAATAATTAGTGTTCCTTCTAGAAATCCTGTTTTACAAATGTCGGCAATCCGTCCATCAATAATAACACTTGTATCTAGTAACTTTAATTTTGAACCACTTTGTTCCTTTTCTGCATCTCCATCTTTCTTTTTATCCTTACGTTGAGCAGCAGAGAAAAGATTGATAAGTTCATCACGCTTCTTAAACCCAATTTGAAATCCAAAATAACCAAGAAAAAATGTAATAAATATCGGTAATACTGAACTGATTACAGGTACTTTAATAGCGTCAATCGGAATACCAATTAAATAGGCAACAATTAGACCGACAATTAGTCCCATTGTTCCAAAAAGCACATCGGTTATTGGGGCTTTGACAATCGATTCCTCCATTAACCTCATCAACCCCACAATATAATCAGCTAACCAAAAAGTAGTAAGATAAAAAATAATTGCTCCAAAAACAGCTCCAGCATAAGAACTCATTACCCAAGACGGTAGTTCACCTAAATTAAGAATTTCTATTAGATCAGGAATAAATAGAAACCCTAAAGTACCACCTATTAGAACAAAAAATAGTTGAACTATTCGTTTTAGCATGATTTCACCTCCTTTTATTATTATAGACAAACTTTTTCTTTTGAAACGTGAGATTATTTATTTTCCACAAAATCACATATTAATTTCTCAACGTTTTCAATAAACCATTTACAATTAACCGTATCAGATGCCACTGATTAATGTCAAACCAAAACTACTAATTATATAATTTATTAATAAATTCGTCAATGTTTTACACAAATCTTTTTTTATTGTCGAATGTTTATTAAATGTGTCGATCAATAAATAATTGTTCCTGAATGCGGTTTAACCCCTGTTTAATCATCTTCGCCCGGGCTTCCCCAATTCCTTCAACCTCGTCTAACTCCTTAATAGACGCCACCATAATATGACTTAAATTACCGTAGGTTTCTATTAAATTTTCAATGACTAATGAAGGCAGTCTTGGGATTTTGTAAAGGATTCTATACCCTCTTGGACAAACCGTTTGTTCTTGAATATTAAAATTTTTCGAGTAGCCTAGTAATTTAACAACAAGCTGTTCGTCTAGCAACTCTTCGTTCGAAAGCTTCTGTAATTCTCTTAAAGTTTCAAATGCATCTTGTGATCGCTCTTTAACATAGTCTTTGATTAAAAGAATCGCTTCTTTTTCAATATTTGCAACAAGCTCATTTAACTGCATCGTAATTAATCGTCCTTCACTACCAAGCTCATTCACATAGTTTAAAATCTCGCTCTTTATTCGCAAAACCATCTGAACGCGATGTATAACTTGGAAAACTTCTTGAAAAGTTACAAGCTCTTCAAACTCTAGTGCACCTAAATTCGTAATCCCTTGGTCTAGTACTGTTTTATATTTCTCTAACGTTTGAATTGCTTGATTAGCTTTTGTCAAAATAACCCCAATATCTCTAAGTGAGTAGCGGTGTTCACCTTGATACAGAGTAATAACGTTTCGGCGTTGAGAGATAGATACCACTAAATTTCCAGTTTGTTTGGCTACTCGCTCTGCTGTCCGGTGCCGGATCCCAGTTTCATTGGACGAAATAGAGTTATTTGGATTTAACTGTGTATTGGAATATAAAATTCGCTTTCCATCTTCACTTAAGATAATAGCCCCGTCCATTTTAGCAAGCTCATATAGATACGCCGGTGAAAATTCACAATCGATAAAAAAACCTCCATCAACGATGTTTTGCATTTCAGCATTGTAACCTAAAACAATTAACCCACCAGTATTGGCTCGGAGTACATTATCGATGCCTTCTCTTAATGGTGTTCCTGGAGCCACTAGCTTTAATACATCTGTAATAAAATTACCTTTTTTCCGTTCTTCCATCAGTTTTATCCTCCTAGTGCAACATCTAAAGCGTCTTCAAGCGTTTCCACACCAATCACTTGAATGTTTTTTGGGATAGTCCAACCCCCAATATTTTTTTGAGGGATAATGGCTCGTTTAAAACCAAGCTTTGCCGCTTCATTGATTCGTTGCTCAATTCGAGCTACTCGTCTAACTTCACCGGTTAAGCCAACTTCACCAATCATGACATCAGTCGGTTCAGTTGTTTGGTTTCTAAAGCTTGACGCGATACTAAGAGCAATCGCTAAATCGATCGCTGGTTCATCCAAACGAACGCCACCTGCAACATTTAAATACGCATCTTGATTTTGCAAAAGTAAGCCTACCCGCTTTTCGAGTACGGCCATTAGTAATGAAACACGATTATGGTCAATACCTGTAGCCATTCTTCTCGGATTACCAAAGCTAGTAGGAGAAACGAGAGCTTGAATTTCAACTAACACGGGCCTTGTGCCTTCCATTGATGCAACAACAGTGGACCCAGCTGCACCTTCTGTTCGTTCTTCTAAAAAAATTTCAGACGGGTTAATGACTTCTTCTAAGCCGCCTTCCTTCATTTCAAATATACCAATTTCATTCGTTGAACCAAACCGATTTTTTACCGCCCTTAATATGCGATACGTATGATGTCTTTCCCCTTCAAAGTAAAGAACGGAATCCACCATATGTTCTAATAATTTAGGTCCAGCAATCGAGCCTTGTTTCGTGACGTGCCCTACGATAAAAATAGCAATTCCTTTTGTTTTCGCAATTCGCATAAATGCCGCCGTACATTCCCTAACTTGTGAAACACTCCCTGGTGCCGATGTGACATCCTGTTGAAAGACGGTTTGTATGGAATCAATCACAACAAGAGTTGGTTGAATATCGTTAATCGCCTTTTCAATATAATCAACGTCCGTTTCAGAAAGGACGTATAGTTGGTCAGCTAACACTCCTAAACGATCAGCTCTGAGCTTCGTTTGTTTCATCGATTCTTCACCTGAAATATATAACACTTTATAGGCGTTTTTCGCCAACTGGAACGAAAGCTGTAATAATATAGTGGACTTTCCAATCCCAGGATCCCCTCCCACTAATACGAGTGAGCCTGGTACAATCCCTCCACCTAAAACACGATTTAACTCTTTCATTTCCGTACTAATTCTTTCTTCGAGTTCATTTTCTACTTTGGTTATCGGCTGTGGTTTCATCGACGTTTCTGACCGTTCTCCTGTCACAAAGCTTCTCCCTTTGGCCGCTGTTTCAATAAATTCTTCAACCATTGAATTCCAACTTTGGCACCCTGGACATTTACCCATCCACTTTGTCGATTCATACCCACATTCTTGACAAACAAACTTCGTTTTCTTTTTCGCCATTCTGTTCCCCTCTTTATAACCTACTCTTATTGTAATTGTATCATGAATGGTTTTTAGAAAAACATGATTTGATTAAAAAAGAACTGAAGGAGAAACCTCCCCCAGTTCTGGACCTTTCTGAACTATCGCTTGATCTCCTGCTTAAACTTGAGCGTTTTCTCTCGTTTCAACAATCAGTTCATTATCTTTCACGTCGATAATTGCTTTTTGTCCTTTTTTGATCGTTCCTTTTAACAACTCTTCGGATAGACGATCTTCTACTTGTTTTTGTAGCGCTCGGCGAAGTGGACGTGCTCCGTATTCAGGATCGAACCCTTCATCGGAAATTTTGTCTTTTGCAGCCTCTGTCAATTCAAATTGAATTCCTTGTTCTGCTAGACGCTTTTCTAACTGTTCTGCCATTAAACTAATAATTTCACGGATGTGTTTCTTTTCAAGAGAGTGGAAGACAATGATTTCATCGATACGGTTTAAAAATTCTGGACGGAAGCTATTTTTAAGCTCAGCCATCACTTTACCTTTCATATCTTTATAATTTTGGTCTTCACTGTCAACTGTAAACCCTAATGATTTATTTCTACGTAGGGTGCTAGCACCAACGTTTGACGTCATGATGACAGCTGTATTTCTGAAGTCTACCGTACGTCCTTTAGAATCCGTTAAGCGGCCATCTTCTAAAACTTGCAGTAGAATATTAAAGACTTCAGGGTGTGCCTTTTCAATCTCATCAAGGAGGATAACAGAGTATGGGTTGCGACGAACTTTTTCCGTTAATTGTCCACCCTCATCATGCCCAACATAACCTGGAGGCGAACCAACTAACCGGCTTGTCGCGTGTTTTTCCATGTATTCGGACATGTCAATGCGAATAAATGCATCTTCATCGCCGAATAAAGTTTCTGCTACAGCACGAGCAAGTTCTGTTTTACCGACACCTGTTGGTCCTAAGAAAATAAATGATCCAATTGGACGTTTCGGATCTTTTAAACCTGCACGTGCACGACGAACTGCTTTTGAAATTGCTTTTACTGCTTCTTCTTGACCAATGACACGTTGGTGAAGAATTTCTTCCATTCGAAGAAGGCGATCCGTTTCCTCTTCTACTAATCTTGATACAGGAATTCCTGTCCAGCTCGTAACGACTTGCGCAATATCCTCAACTGTAACTTCTGTATTCTCTTGTCCTTGTTTCTTTTTCCACTCATTTTTCATGGAATCAAGTTCTTCTCGTAAACGTTGCTCTGAGTCACGTAAAGAAGCTGCTTTCTCAAACTCTTGACTTTGCACCGCTGCATCTTTTTCTTTTCGAGTTTCTTCGAGTCTTCCTTCAAGCTCCTTTAAATTTGGTGGTGCTGTATAAGAACGTAGGCGCACTCTTGAAGCTGCTTCATCAATCAAGTCAATCGCTTTATCTGGTAAAAAACGATCGGATATATAGCGGTCTGAAAGCTTTACTGCCTCTTCAATCGCAGCGTCTGTAATCGTCACACGGTGATGCGCTTCATAACGATCTCGTAATCCTTTTAAAATTTGAATCGATTCGTCATTCGTCGGCTCATTAACTTGAATCGGTTGGAAACGACGCTCTAAAGCAGCATCCTTTTCAATGTATTTACGATACTCATCTAATGTTGTTGCACCAATACATTGTAGTTCACCACGAGCAAGCGATGGCTTTAAGATATTTGAAGCATCAATTGCACCTTCAGCACCACCTGCACCAATGAGTGTATGGAGCTCATCTATAAATAAGATTACATTTCCTGCTTGACGAATTTCATCCATTACTTTTTTCAAGCGATCTTCAAACTCACCACGATATTTAGTCCCTGCTACTACAGTTCCCATATCTAATGTCATTACGCGCTTATTACGTAGCGTTTCTGGAACTTCATTATTAATAATAGCTTGAGCTAGCCCTTCTGCAATCGCCGTTTTACCAACACCTGGCTCACCAATAAGAACAGGATTATTTTTCGTACGACGACTTAAGACTTGAATTACACGTTCAATTTCTTTACTTCGACCGATTACTGGGTCAAGTCCTTCTTCTTTTGCAATTGCTGTTAAATCGCGTGCTAGACTATCTAAGGTTGGTGTATTCGCATGGGCCGTGGCTCCAGATTGCTGATTACCACCCGATGCTTCACTACTTCCAAGCAATTGAAGTACTTGCTGACGAGCTTTATTCAAGCTAACCCCTAAGTTGTTTAAAACTCGAGCTGCTACTCCTTCACCTTCACGAATTAAACCTAATAGAATATGCTCAGTTCCTACGTAAGAGTGCCCTAACTTTCTAGCTTCATCCATAGAGAGCTCTATTACTTTTTTCGCCCTTGGAGTATAGTGGATCGTCTTAGTCCCTTCTTGACCTGTACCAATTAATGTTTCTACTTCATTTTGAATTTTATCTGAGCCTAACCCTAACGCTTGAAGAGCTTTAGCTGCAATTCCTTCACCTTCACGAATAAGACCTAGTAGAATATGCTCAGTACCAATATTATTATGACCTAATCGGATTGCTTCTTCTTGTGCTAACGCCAATACTTTTTGTGCTCTTTCTGTAAATCTTCCAAACATCATATTCATCCACCTCCAAGATTATTTCTGCTCGTCTTCAAGTTTAAGACGTTCTCTAATTAGTGCTGCTCTTCGCTCATCTCTCTGATTTGGAGAGAGCGTTTCCCCGGCGAACTGCTGTAAAAATCCTGGTTGCGTTAAAATCATAAGTTCATTAAGGATATTACCTGAAATACCATGAATTAAACCTAAATCAATCCCTAAGCGCACTTCAGATAATCGTTGTGCCGCTTCCTTTGATTCAATAATTCTACTGTTAGATAAAATTCCGAAAGAACGGAACACACGATCTTCTAATTGAATTTTAGAGGACTGTATAAGCATCTCTCTCGCTGCACGTTCCTGTTGAATTAATTGCATTACCACCCCACGTAAGTCCTCTACGATATCTTGTTCAGACTTTCCAAGTGTCATTTGGTTAGAAACTTGAAATAAATTTCCTAGCGCTTCACTACCTTCTCCATAAATTCCTCGGACGACAAGTCCAAGTTGATTAATCGCCGGTAGTATTTTCGTCAATTGCTGTATCATCACTAATGCAGGAAGATGCATCATAACGGATGCTCGTAAACCTGTTCCTACGTTGGTTGGACAACTTGTTAAGTAGCCTCTTTTTTCGTCGAAAGCATACGTTAATTTTTCTTCAATCCAATCATCTAGTCCACTCGCTAACACGAGCCCCTCATTTAACTGAAAACCAGAAAACAAACATTGGATACGTAGGTGATCTTCTTCGTTGATCATAATACTGACCGACTCTTGCTCACTCAATAGAACAGCACCATGCTTTGATTCTTCTGATAAATGAGGACTGATTAAATGCTTTTCAACTAATACTTTCTTAACATTTCCTTTTAAATCATCCATATGAAGCAATTCAAGTGGCCCTATCGAATAATATGGACTTTTCATTAAATTTGAACTAATGTGGTTAACAATTAACTTCGCTTCCTCCATAGTTGCTAAAATGGGGAACGTAAAGTCTCTTAGGTTTCTAGCTAATCTTATTCGGCTACTCAACACAATATCCGAATCTGGGCCATCTTTTTTCATCCAAGGACTAATCGCTTCACTAATAAATCGTTCAAGTGACATTATTACTCCTCCCCTTGGTTGAATATCGATTTTTCTAAAGAACGGATTTGGTCTCTTACCTGAGCAGCTTCCTCAAATTCTTCTCTAACAATGTGTTGTTGCAACGCTTCTTTTAAGGAATTTATTTTCCTGCGAACTTCAATCGTACCCCCAATTCGTTTAGGTACTTTCCCTGAATGTGTATGATTACCACTATGAACTTTTTTTAATATAGGATCCAGCTTATCACTAAAGGTTTCGTAACATTTGGCACAGCCAAATCGACCTGTTCGTACAAATTGTTCATATGACATCTTACACTGCTCACAAGTAACTGCCCTGTTTGAGGTAAATCCTGCTGGTTGGCCTTTTGAAATCGGTTGCTCAAAGTTTAATAAACCAGATAATAGTTGGTGAATGGAAAAGCTGTTTGACCCAGGAAAATACTCTCCTTTTTCTTTTGCACAATGTTCACAGATATGAAATTCTGTTTTTTCACCGTTAATAATTTTGGTGAAGTGTAAAGTGGCAGGACGTTGATTACACTCCTGACAAATCATAGGATCACCTCTCCCTTTAAAACATTGAGTACAGACTTGTTGAAAAAGAAAATATAACTGAGTTATTCTTGATATTTTAATGTTTGGAGCATTGATTTAAGGACATTTGCTCGAATAAAATCACGCAGTAAAGGATTAGTTGAATGGAATAATGAGCGGTCGATGACACTTAACATTAAGTTAGCTTCGCGCTTGGATACCGCCCCTTCTTCGTATAATCTTGAAATAATATCTTCAGCATTGGTTTGGCTAATCTGCTCGCCGATAAGCTGAATCATTTGTTCGAAGAGGTCCGCTTGGTTGTGTGCTTTTACTTTTATTATTCGAATGTAGCCGCCGCCACCTCGTTTACTTTCAACAATATACCCTTTTTCAACCGTAAAACGTGTACTGATGACATAGTTGATTTGAGACGGTACACATTGAAATCGCTTAGCGAGCTCACTTCGTTTAATTTCTATTAGCTCTCCATCACTTTTTGTTAAAATGCTTTTTAAATACTGCTCAATAATATCTGAGATGTTCCTCATCCACGCCCCCCTCCTTGACTTTGACTATCTTTGACTATCTTTATTATAAAAAAAATATCTAAGAGTTGCAAACACATACACCTAATATTATGGCCCAATTTTTTTGTTTCATTCGATTTATGTATGTTAAGAATATTTCTAGATAAACACCGAAAATTCCTCTTTTATCTATAGATAAAAAATAGCACCATTATTAAAAATCATGCGTGTGGCCTTAGCAGGTGTCTCAACCATACTTTCTATCCAATATATACTTGAACTTTGTTTATCTGTGATTAGTTACTTTTTAGAAGTTTATCCATACGTCTTGTATGAAGTTCGTGTTCCTCAGACCGGAAGTTTGCCGCCCGCTTCCTTCAGATCCTACGTCACCACAGGCACCCTTGCGTTAAGCTACTGCTACTTCTGCCTTCACAGTTCGGGACTTTCACCCTATAGATTGCACCCATGCTGGGCCGCACCCAAAAAAAAGCACAACCCTCATGGGTTGTGCTTGGTGCCTAGCGACGTCCTACTCTCACAGGGGGAAGCCCCCAACTACCATCGGCGCTGAAGAGCTTAACTTCCGTGTTCGGCATGGGAACGGGTGTGGCCTCTTCGCTATCGCCACTAGACTCTACGGA